>NZ_CP189993.1:1027500-1287500 GCF_050310005.1 Enterococcus sp. 22-H-5-01 | reverse complement strand
AACCGTTGTTGCCAATATTCAAGGGACTTATCAGTTGGAACTCTAAAGCCTGTTCTGGAGATACTATTGGTTCCTTTTGTTCCTTTGGGATTATTTGGAAAATCAAAAAAAGTCATATCTGTACCGGGTGCACCCGTATCATCTGTAAAATATAAGTGATATGTCTCGATATCATCCTGATTAACGGTCTTTTTAATCATGCGTAGGCCTAGGATATCAGTAAAGAAGCGATAATTTTTTTCAGCACTAGAAGTCATAGCCGTAACATGGTGTAAACCAAGGATTTGTGTATTCATTATAAATTCCCCCAATAAATATTCTTACTAAAAGTAAGTATATTTGAAATTTGATTATTTAGCAATGATATCGTCTTATTGAAAAATGATCTAAAAGTCAGTAGGATGGAATCAGGAGGGATAAAATTGAAAAAACTTGTTTTCTTTGATTTAGATGGAACATTAACTGATTCAAGTGAAGGAATCCTAGAAAGTTTAAAATATATGATGAATAAGTTATCTTTACGAATCCCTAATGAGACTATCTTAGCTAGTTTTATCGGTCCACCACTAAGAGACTCATTATTGACTGTTTATGGACTAGAAAATGAAGAAGCAAAAATAGCTGAAACGATTTATCGTGAGTATTTTGCTGAAAAAGGAATTCATCGTTTATGCGTTTATCCAGATATTGAAAAAATGCTGAATGAATTATCTTCTGACTATCTTTTGGCTGTTGCAACTTCAAAACCGGAGATTTATGCTAAACAAATAGTAGCGGAAATTGGCTTAACTGAGTATTTTTTCGATATATTTGGAGCAGATTTAGATGGACAACGAGCCAAAAAGGCAGATGTGATTGCTTATGCATTAAATAAACTTGATACACAGGAAGCAGTAATGATCGGCGATCGAAAATTTGATATTTTAGGAGCTAAAGCTAACAATTTATCAAGTATAGGTGTTCTTTATGGTTTTGGTAGTCGAGATGAGTTAGTGGATGCTCAAGCAGATATTGTTGTCGACTCAGTGAGTGAATTGACTGATGCGGTTAGAAAATTAATTAAATAAAAAAACCCTCAGTTGAGGGTTTTTTAAAGATCTTCGACTTAATACCAGCCGTTTGCTTGCCAGAAAGCTTGAGCGCCTTCCCATGAACCATAACGAGAAGTTACATATTGATCAGCAACACGTTCTTGGTTTTCTGCAGAGTAGTCACCATTTAAATATGAAGCAGATAATTGGTAACGTCCGATGTATTGACCGTTTGTAGCTGTATAAGAACCGCTAGATTCTTTTTGTGCAATCCATTCTTTTGCAGAATTTGTGCTATTTGTTGTAGAAGTAGTTGCGGCTGTAGCTGTTGCAGTTGTAGCAGCTTGTTCAGTTTGTGCTGTTTCTTGTGTAGCAGTTGTTTGAGTTGTAGCTGCGGGAGCTGTTTGTTGTGTAGTAGCTTGTGTAGTTTGTACAGGTGCTACCGTAGTATTTCCTTTAGCATCTGTATTGATTGTTAAGTTTTCGCCTTCAAAAATCATGTTAACATTTGAGATATTGTTGTCTTTAGCAATCGAATTAACTAAGCTGTTATCACCAGTAAATTTGATTGAGATTTTTGATAATGTGTCACCAGATTTAACGGTGTAGTTTTCAGCTGCGTGTGCATCGTTTGTTCCTAATCCAAAAGCAGCACCGGCTGTAAGTAACGCTGTAAGTACAAGAGTTTTTCCAAATTTCATTATGTAAATTCCTCCAAAAGTTTTAAAATTTAAATCAGTCATTTCGACTACGAGATATACTTTACCATCGATTTACATGTCATGGGTTATAAACCAGTAACAAGACGTTACAGTGTAATGTAAGAATGTAACAAAACTACGTCAGATCAGGCCTTTTGAAATACTTAAACTCTATTGTGACTTCCTTAAAAGCAAGTTATATTAAGGTTGGTAGCAGAAAATTATATAGTAAAATTAATGAAAGCGATTTGCATATTTGCAATGTTGCAATCTGAATGTAATATTTTTGCTAATTTTAAAGCTAAGTTAATAATAGATTCCAACATTATTTATTAAGAAAAGGTAAATAGGAGGGATCTATGTCTATATAAATAGAATAAAAAAAGCCTCCAATCCGTTCTTAGATGGGAGGCTTTTATAGAGTATCTATTAATTTACCAGCATTTTTCTCTTCTAATACAATTGAAGTTGCGACTTTACCATACTGAATTAGAATGGAAAGTAAAGTTTCCATATCCTTAACTGTTTGAACTTGTGCTTTGAGGAGATAGTTTGTTTCTCCAGTTACAGAAGATATGGCGGTGATTTCAGGTAGTTTCTCAACTATTTTTAAAAAATGTCTATTGGTAATTGTTAAGTCACTGATTTGAATATACAAGGGAATCGTATAACCTAATTTACTATAATCTATCTCAATCGAAAAAGAAGTGATGATACCATTATCGATCATTTTCTCGATTCGAGTCTTCACACTAGGTTCTGAAAGGGCGACTTCTTTGGAAAGTGCCTTTATTTTGATGCGGCTATCATTACTTAGTGCTTTGAGAATGGCTAAGTCTGTTTGATCAATCATAAAAAAGCTCCTTTCGTTTTGTAAAAAAAATAGATGATAAAACTAGTTTAATCGAAAAATCGTGGGAAAGAAACTTATTTTCGCTATATTTTAGTTAGACGTGTTTCTTCTATAATAATAGCAATCAAAGAAGTGGAGGAATTTAGCATGACGAGGATTTTTGAAAATGATATAGCGTTTGCGAAAAAATTGGATCAACAAGATGAATTACATAAATATCGTGAAGCCTTCTATCTTCAGCCAGGAGAAATCTATATGGATGGTAATTCTCTGGGTTTAGCTTCAAAGTCCGCTGTAAAAGAATTAGAAGCAATGATTGAGCGTTGGAAAAAAGAGGGTGTGCGGGCATGGAATGATCTATATCTTTATGGGGAAAAGCTTGGGGAAATGATGGCTCCGCTAATTAATGCGTTGCCTGAGGAGGTCGTGGTTACAGGAAGTACAACTTCTAATATCCATTCAGCCTTGGCGACGTTTTATCACCCTACTAAAGAACGGTATAAGATTTTAGTGGATGATTTAAACTTTCCAACAGACCGATATGCAGTAGACAGCATCGTAAGTTTGAAAGATTATCAAGTATCTGATGCTGTAAAAGTCGTGAAAAGTCCTGATGGTGAATTCATTGATGAACAAGCGATGATTGAAGCGATGACAGAAGATGTTGCACTAGTTTTATTACCTGCAGTCCTTTATCGAAGTGCCCAACTTATTGATATGAAACGTTTGGCTAAAGCGGCTCATGAACGAGGAATCATCATCGGATTTGATTTATGTCATGCTATCGGTGCAGTGGAAATAGATTTTCAAGCGATTCAACCAGATTTTGCAGTTTGGTGTACGTATAAATATTTAAATGGCGGTCTAGGATCCACTGCAGGTTTATATATAAATAAGAAACATTTTGGGAATACGCCAGGTTTGGCTGGCTGGTTTGGCAATCGGAATGCAACACAATTTCAATTGAAGCAAACATTTGAACATCAGGAAGATGCTAGCGGCTGGCAAAGTGGATCGCCGGCAATTTTTTCAATGGTAACTTTAGAAGGATCGTTGAAATTATTCGAAGAAGTTGGAATGGAAAAAATTCGGGCTGTTTCATTAGAAAAGACAGCTTACTTAATGTATTTGATCGATGAAAAATTAACATCTTACGGTTATAGCTATGGCAATAAGCGAGAAGACAGTGTACGTGGGGGGCATGTTTGTCTCCAACACCAAGAGGCTTATCGGATTGCAGCAGCACTACGAGACTTAGGAGTCATTCCTGATTTCAGAGAACCGAATGTTATTCGTTTAGCACCGATCGCGCTATATACTTCATATGAAGAAATCTATCAAGTAGTCGAAATATTGGCGGATATCATGCAGCAAAACATTTATACAAAATATAGCGCTATTCGGTCAGCAGTCGTGTGAAATTAAATAAAAATAAACTCAGCCTATAAATGAGGCTGAGTTTTTAACTTTTGACAATAAAAAAAGCGATTTGATGATATAAAAATAACTCTCCCATGTTCCTTCATTTATAAGGAAGCCATGAAAGAGTTCACGTCTATTAGTTTCAGTTGCTCTCAGTAAGAGCTTGAAACAATAGGATTATCAACAAAAAAATAAGCCACCTGTCGGATTTGAACCGACGACCCCCACCTTACCATGGTGGTGCTCTACCAGCTGAGCTAAGGCGGCATAGTTATTTAATACAATTTATAGAATAGCGAAGTGTCTTGTATTTGTCAACTGCTTACAAAGAAATAAGTATTCATAAATTTAAATAATGGATAAAAAAGCCGCCGCTCATTGAGCAACGACTTTCTTATAGAGTTGGTCTGAAAGACTACCGTAACCATTTTTTTGAGTCCAAACATTTGAAAGTAAGATCACGCCATTTTTACCATCTTTTGAAAAATTAACAAAGGTCTCAAAACGCGCCTTTATGCCATGACCATAATATTTATTTTTTTGATTATAAATACCACTAGCATAAGTTTCTCCTGCATAAGGGGACCAAAGCTCTGTCCGTTCATTGGCTGTTATGTGTGTTTCGTCAAAGAACGATTGGTAATAATGATATAAATCTTCTGCTGACATAAAAATATTTCCTGTTCCTAGTTCATCAGCATAAGAAGAGGTACTAGCTGGAGCATAGACCAAGCCAGCTAGCGATTGATTATATGAAAGGGCTTGTTGGCTGCTTTTAGTAGAATAAAAACTAGTTTCCTTTAGATTTAAAGCGTCGATGATATACTTTTGATAAAGTTTTTGATAACTGGTTTGATAGAGTTGTTCTAGTACACCAGCTAGCAGAACATAATTGACGGGTTGATAAGAATAACTAGTGTTAGAGGCAAATGTGGCTAAACGAACCGTTTCAGCTAATATTTTTTGAGTGTCGGTCGTATTTAACGCTTCGATTTTCTTTTCGTTGATCCTTAGACCAGAACTCATGTTTAGCATGTCTTTGATTGAAATTTGGGTACTGTTTGGAATTTCTGGATAAAAATCACTAAGTTTTTGATCAAAAGATAATTTACCTGCTTTGATTGCTTGCATGATTAAATAAGCTGTTTGGCCTTTTTGGACAGAGCCGATACAGTATTGGGTGGAAATACTGTTTTTGATTTTTTTACTTTGGTTTTGCCAACCGTAGGCTTTATTCAAAATAATTTTGCCATTTTTAAATACTAATGCTGTACCACTAAAATTTTTCTCAACTAAAGTTTGTTCAATCGTTGATGATACTTGATCTCTGGGCTCGATCGCTGTGATCAAATCAGTCGATTGACGCGTTTCATCAGCTGCCGCTGTTTCAGTTGTTTTATGAGCTTCATGGAAATAAAAAATAATAGCTCCACCAAACAGTAATAGCGTGAAACTAGCCAATAAATAGTACTTTTTATGGCGATTGGTTTTGTGATGACGGTACCGATTTTTAGACATAAAAAATTCTCCTGATTTTTTTGAATTTAGGATTGCAACTTAAATAAAAAATTGCTATTATTATAAAGTATTCTTCCGGCATAGCTCAGTTGGTAGTAGCGCATGACTGTTAATCATGATGTCGTAGGTTCGAGTCCTACTGCCGGAGTTTGAAAGATGTGATCAATTGATCACATCTTTTTTTTACACTTAAAATGTGAATTTTTAATGAAAAAAATGGATGGATATAAGAAATTCTAAAAACAAAACAAGTTATTTTTGTTTTGGCTAGATTATTCGATTTCTTATCAAATATTCAAGACACAAATCCAGGCTAAATAGATCCGAAATAGCTAAAGTTGTAAATCAATTGTCTCTTTACTCGTTTAAGCGTAGAATGTGGAACAAGGAGGCGTTTTTTAATGTCAAAAATCAAAAATGAACGAACAAAAGCTTTTCGCGAGGCTTTCGAAAAAAATTCAAAACAAGTCGCATTGCAACGAGGCGTTGTGAAAAATGGTATCCGCACCTCTGCAGAAAATATCCAAGCACAAATTGAAAATACACCGGTCTTTTCGATCGATTTAGCAACTGGAAAAGTAGCGAACCAAAAACAATCCGGCCGTTGCTGGATGTTTGCAGCATTGAATACCTTCCGTCATAAATTATTGACGTCGTTTCAATTAAAAGATTTCGAACTTTCTCAAAATTACACCTTCTTTTGGGATAAATACGAAAAAGCGAATTATTTCTATGAAAATATTTTAAATACAGCTGAACAACCAACAACGAGTCGTGATGTTGCTTTCTTATTACAAACACCGCAACAAGATGGCGGTCAATGGGATATGATCGTTTCTTTATTTCAAAAATACGGTGTCGTACCAAAAAGTGTAATGCCTGAAAGTAGCAACAGTTCTAATTCACGTGATTTAAATAATTACTTGAATAAATTGTTGCGCAAACATGCGACACTATTACGTCAAATGGTTGCTGAAAAAGCTTCTGATGAAGAAATCCAAGCGAATCGAGAAGCCATGTTGCAAGAGGTCTATAATTTATTAGCCATTTCATTAGGCACACCGCCGGAAGTGTTTGATTTTGAATACCGCGATGATGAAAAGAACTATCATCTCGATCAAGCTTTAACACCGCAATCATTTTATGATAAATATGTTGGGGTAAATCTAGATGATTATGTAAGTATCATCAATGCTCCAACGGAAGATAAACCTTTTATGAAGTCTTATACAGTCGACATGTTAGGAAATGTTGTTGACGGCAAACCAGTGAAATATTTAAATCTTGAAATGAATGATTTCAAAGCTTTAGCAGTTAAACAATTAGAACAGGGAGAATCTGTCTGGTTTGGTTGTGATGTTGGTCAATCATCAACACGGGATAGTGGTATCATGGCATTGTATGCGTATGATATTGAAGATTTATTCGATATCGATTTAACGATGACTAAAGCTGAACGTCTTGATTACGGCGAAAGTTTAATGACGCATGCGATGGTTTTGACGGGTGTTGATATAATCGATGATCAAGCGAAAAAATGGAAAGTCGAAAATAGTTGGGGAGAAAAAGTCGGTGAAAAAGGCTTCTTCGTTATGAGTGATGAATGGATGGACGAATACACATACCAAATCGTGGTCCGTAAAGAATTTCTTTCACCAGAACAATTAGCGGCCTTTGAAGCAGCACCAACAGTTTTAGCACCTTGGGATCCAATGGGGGCACTTGCATAATATCGAAAAGAACCTAAAACAGCCATTGTTTTAGGTTCTTTTTTCTCGACTATCCGCTGTAGTGAGAAAAGCGTTTTCTGAAAGGCTGTGCTATACTTTTAAAAAAAGGAGGTTGTTTGAATGTCGAAACGATTAGCAGTTCAACACGCAGAAAATATGCGTGAATTAGGTGGGTATGAAACCAAGGATGGTCGCAAAATCGCAACGCGAAAATTGATTCGCTCAGCTAGTATCAATCATATTGATGAAAAAGACCAATTATATTTGCAAGACTATGGAATCAAGCGAGTAGTCGATTTTCGTTCACTAGAAGAACGCGAAAGTCAGCCAGATAAAATGATTCCGACGGCGGAGAATATTTTCTTGCCGATTTTTCCAATCGAAGAAACAGACACCGCTTCGGCTTCACCTAAAAAAATGTTGGAACGGATGCAAGAAGGGATTCAAGCAACTCAACAAATGATTGAAGTATATACGCATTTTGTGACCGATGCTCATGTACGAGGACAATACCGCAAATTTTTTGATTTAGTTTTAGACAATCAAGCGCCTGAACAAAGCTTGTTGTTTCATTGTACAGCCGGAAAAGATCGAACCGGATTTGGAGCGATGCTATTGCTGAGCTCACTGAATGTGCCACAAGAAATGATTATGCAAGACTATTTAGCAACCAACCGCTATTTGAAAAAAGTAGTCCAAGAAATGTATCAAAAGGCGGAACAAGCGGGTGTTCCAGCGAATGCTTTACATGGAATCGAAGATATGATGTTGGCGAAAGAAGAGTACATGCAAACAAGTTTCGATGAAATCAAAAAGCATTATGGAACGATCGATCAATTTATCAATGAAGGAATTGGTGTCTCTCCACAAGAGATCAAAGATTTGCAAAAAATTTATTTAGTTTAAGGAGCTGGCGAAATGAATGATTTGTTAGATTTTTTACAACTACAAACCAAAATCATCCCAATTGCCGGTGGCGATATTAATCAAACCTATCGTGTCACTGATGGTCAGCAAAATTATTTTTTAAAATATCATCCACAAGTATCTGGCGACTTTTTTACAGCCGAAGTAGATGGCTTAAATGAATTGAGCAATGCTGTGCGTGTTCCCAAAGTTTATCAACATGGTAGTTTTAAAGAGAGTGCTTTTTTACTATTAGAATGGATCGAACCTGGGGAAGGGAATCAAAAGGATCTAGCCAAGGAATTAAGTAAGATCCATCAAATCAATGCTATTAAATTTGGGTACAAGAAAAATAATTTTATGGGACTACTGCCGCAGATCAATACACGAGAAAAGAACTGGTGGGATTTCTATTTCATCCATCGTTTAGAGGTCCAGATTCGAATCGCTAATGAGCGCAATCATTGGACTGAAGAACGCGAAAGAAATTATCAGTTATTTAAAGAGTGGATTTATCAAAAATGGGGTACAATGTCAGTAGTGCCAACTTTACTGCACGGTGATTTTTGGAGCGGCAATACTTTTTTTGATAAGCAAGGGCAACCAGTATTTGTCGATCCAGCAGTTTCCTTTGGGCATCGGGAAATGGATCTAGCGATGTCGCAGCTGTTTGGCGGGTTTCGTCAAGAATTTATCGCAAGTTATCAAGAAATTATGCCGATGCGTGAAGGGTGGCAAGATCGAATCGCGATTTATCAATTATATTATCTGCTCGTTCACCTGAATATTTTTGGTGAAAGTTATGGTGAATCAGTAGATCGGGTTTTAGCTTTAGGAGGAAAGTAATTGGGAAAGAGATATACAATTGAACATGAAGTAACTTATTATCAATGCGACATCAATCAAAATATGACCTTTCCGGCATTATTGAGTGTGGCAATCAAAGCATCTTCAGATCAAAGCGATGAGTTGAATCGTGGAACGGATTATATCAATACTTTAGGTGTTACGTGGGTGATCACGCAAACCGAAGTTACGATCAATCGTTTACCGCAAGTTGGGGAAACAATAAAAGTTACAACAAATCCAACAGAATTCAATCGTTTTTTCTGTTACCGCGATTATATTGTTTATACGGAAGCGGGTGAAGAATTAGTAAAGATCACGATGGCCTTTGTCCTGATGGATATCGAGAATCGTAAAATGAGCAGTGTTGATGCTGAGTTGATGGCTCCATTTGAATCTTCACAAGTGAAGAAAATCAAACGTTGGCCAAAAATAGAGAAGGTTTCTGGGGAAGATCACCAATTGTATCATGTCCGTTATTATGATCTTGACAGTAACCATCATGTCAACAATGCCATGTATTTCAATTGGATGATCGATGTTTTAGGTTATGACTTTATGACGCAACATGAGCCGACGTATGTCAATGTTAAATTTGATAAAGAAGTTTTATACGGCAACGATATCCAAAGTTTCTATGAAATTAAAGAAACCGATCAAACGATTACGCACCATGAAATTCGTTTAGGTGATCAATTAGCTTGTGAAGCAAATATTTCATGGAAGTAAAAAAGCTAAATCCTAAAAATGGATTTAGCTTTTTTTGCTGTTCAGAACTTATTCTTCTAAAAAGCGTTTTAGTTCTGTTTTTGATAAATTTGCATTTAAAGCGATCAATAATTTGATGCGTGCTTTTTGGCTATTGATCCCGTTACAAAAAATCACACCATGTTGAGCTAATTCGACACCCCCGCCATGATAATCATAAACCGGTTCAGCAATACCATTGAAGCAACGAGAAACTAAAACGATCGGTAAGCCTTTATCTAGTAAATGGTAAAAAGCGGGCAATGTTTGAGGTGGCAGGTTCCCAGCACCTAATGCTTCAACGACTATCCCATCGACGGAGATTCCTTGATCTAATAAGCGGAAAAAATCACCTTGCATCCCGGCAAAAACTTTGATGATCGGAATCAAAGCAGCAAAACTTTCAACGTCGTAACGCGTGGTTTTTGGCAATTCTTGCTTAAAGAGGATTTTTGATTTTGTGACAAGTCCGATTGGTCCTAATGTTGGGGTTCTAAACGTAGCAACATTAGTGGTATGGGTCTTGGTAACGTAGCGAGCACTGTGGACTTCATCATTCATTACGACCAATACACCTTTATCGATTGCGCTTTCAGAAGCGGCTACACGAATCGCACATTCAAAATTATATAATCCGTCACTACCTAATTCATTGATTGAGCGCATAGCACCCGTTAAAATAATCGGTAGAAGATCACCAATCGTGATATCAAGAAAATAAGCGGTTTCTTCCAACGTATCGGTTCCATGAGTGATTACGACGCTATCGATGTTTTCTTTTTTTGCTTGTTTGATTCGTTCTTTTATTTCAAACATCGTTTCCACCGTAATGTGAGGAGAGGGTAAATTTGAAAAATCCTCTACGATCAATTCAATATCAGCAGGTAAGCGTAATTCTTGGCCAGCGGCTAATAACGGATTTTTTTTTGTCAGGGCGAACAGCGCCATCAGCGTCTTGGCTCATAGAGATTGTTCCGCCAGTATGTAAAATCAAGATTCGTTTCATTTGTATTACTCCATTCATTATTAGCGCATCATAGCTAATTTTCTTCTATCTTTATTGTATACTATGAAACTAAAGGGGGCTAGCAAACTATGATTCGAATTGGATTAACTTCTTTTAATGAACATGTCAGTTTGACCGGAAAGAAAAACTCGTCTCTCTATGACTACGCAGGATACTTGCCATTAGTAGAATTGGATACCAATTATTATGCAATCACTAATACGCATTCAGTCGAAAATTGGTTGAGTCAAGTGCCCTCAAGTTTTAAATTTGTAGTTAAGCTTTATGCTGGGTTCACCGGTCAAACAAAATGGGAAGAAAATTATCCTTCTATCACTGCAATGAGAGACCATTTTTTAGAAGTGATGGATCCTATGATCAAAAGCAAAAAATTATTTTGCTTTTTAGCGCAATTTCCCGCACAATTTAAATGTACAAAAGCGAGCGTCGCTTATTTAGAAATGCTCGCTGAATTGTTCAATGAATTACCGGTAGCGATCGAATTACGTGATCATAGCTGGTATGCCAAAGAATTCAATGTAAAAACGCATCAGCTGATGAAAAAATTAAATTTTAGTCTTGTGATGGTGGATGAACCACAACTGCCAGATACAGTACCGTTAGACACAACGATCACGAATCAACAGTTTAGTTTATTTCGTTTTCATGGACGCAATCAAACATATTGGAATGATCGAACCGGCGACTGGCGAAAAAAACGAACACTTTATCGTTATAATCAAGCAGAATTAGAAATTTTAGCTGAGAAAATCGAAAAAGTCGCAGAAAATTCAATAGAAGTTGGTATCATATTTAATAATAATTCGGGCGGAGATGCGGCAGATAATGCACTCCAATTAAAAAAAATCCTTCAATTAAATTATGAAGGATTGAATCCGAGCCAAATTGATTTATTTTAAACGAGGGAGTTTTATGATAAAAGCTATTTTTTTTGATATCGATGGGACCTTGACGACGAATGATTCAGAAGTATTGGATAGTACACGCGCAGCCGTCAAGGCAGCTCAAGCTCAAGGGATTTTATGCGGGGTCGCTACAGGGCGTGGTCCCGTAAAAATAGAAGAACGGATCGATCATTTAGAATTGGATCTTTTTGTGATGTATAATGGCCAATTGGTGTATACCCATGATCAAGACATTTATTGTCGACCATTTACAAAGGTTAATTTAGATCAAATCGTTGATTTTGCTGATGAAGAACATCGACAAATTATTTTTGGTAGCCGTACTCGAATGGATGGCAGCCAATTGATGAAATGGTCCCAAAAAGCTTTATTAAAACAGATCGCTGGTTGGATGCCTAAATGGTTTCCAGTCAGGTCTACAAAGCGTTTGCTGCAGTCATTTAGTCCTAGACGTAAAAAAGAACGCTATCGGAAATTATCGATCTTGAAAGAACCGATTTATCAATGTGTGCTGTTCAGCGCTGAAGAAGAAACACCGCGCTTACAAGAATTATTACCGGATTGCTCTTTCCAGCGTTCCAATCCTTACTCCGTAGATATCGTTCCTAAAGATGGATCAAAATATCATGGCATCATTGAATGCATCAAAGCTTTTGATATTAAACCGGAAGAAGTGATGGTCTTTGGCGATCATTACAATGATATCGAAATGATCAAACATTTTGGTATTGGTGTGGCGATGGGCAATGGCTTAGCCGAAGTCAAAGAACAGGCTGATTATGTAACGAATACCAATGAAAAAGATGGTATTTCTCAAGCATTGAAACATTTTAAAATTATTTAATGTAGCTAAAAATAGATTGTTTTATTGAAAAGAGGGAATAGATCAATGAAAGATCCTTATCAGATGGCTCGTGAGTTTCATGAGACATTTGCGCCAACACCACCAAATACGCCAACGGCTTTCACCCCAGATCGAGGGAAATTTCGAGCCGGTTTTAAAGCCGAAGAAATTGTCGAATTTTTATATGCTGTAGCTGAAGGTGATGAAAAACTTTTTGCTGAATATGTTGCAGAACTGCACCAGAGTGTGGACCAAGCAAAATTAAAAGTCTTGAGTAAAGGTGAGCCGGTGGTAGATCCCTTAACTGCTGAAGTTGATGCATTGACGGATCTTTTGTATTTTACTTATGGTTCTTTTGCTTTGATCGGTGTTGATCCGCAGCCGATTTTTGAAATTGTTCATCGAGCGAACATGGGGAAATTATTTCCCGATGGCAAGCCACGTTACCATCCAATTACTAATAAGGTATTAAAGCCTGAAGACTGGGCCCAAAGATTTGCCCCCGAACCTTTGATCCAAAAAGAATTAGAACGACAAAAAGGAAACGCCGAATAAGGCGTTTCCTTTTTGATTAGTCAAAGAACGTATAGTACAGGGAGCGAACGGCAAGCCGCTCTTGCTCACTGCGAATAGCAAAGATAATACAGCGTTCATCGGCTCCTTGAGAGATCATGCGTAAGTTAACATCTTTTCGAGCGAAGGCAGCAGTACTATCTGCAGTGATTCCTGGACGTTCCCGCATCCCTTCACCAACTAAAGCCACGACAGAAAGACCATGTTCGATCGAGAGATCATCTGGTTTGATCTGTTCTTCGATTTGTTTCAATAAATTTGTTTCCGTTTCCCGCGTCAACTGATATTCGCGTAAAATAATTGAAATATCATCGATCCCAGAAGGCATATGTTCAAAACGAAGATTAAAGTCTTCTAAAATCTGCAAGATGCGACGAACGATTCCAACTTCACGGTTCAATAAATATTTAGCAATCGTGATAACACAAAAACCCGTATCGCTTGCGACACCAACAACGTCACTACGAACTTCATCGGTAAAGTTTTTCTTGATCAATGTCCCTTGGCAATCAGGATTATTGGTGTTCTTAATGATCACGGGAATCTGAGCTTTAAAGGCTGGCATCAATGCTTCATCATGAAAAACGGTAAAACCCGCATAGGTCAATTCACGAATTTCACGATACGTTGCATATTCAATCAATTTAGGCTCATGGACTAATTTGGGACTGGCAGAATAAATACCATCCACATCAGTAAAGTTTTCATATAAGTCGACATTTAGTCCAGCAGCAACGATCGAGCCGGTAATATCAGAACCGCCACGTGAGAAAGTACATAATTGGCCATCTTTGGTGTAACCAAAAAAGCCTGGAATAATCAAAATTTCTTCTGAGTCTCGCCATTGAACGATTTTTTCGTAGGATTCTTCCAAGATCAAGGCATTCTGAGGTTCATTAGTAACTAAGATCCCTAGTTCTTTGGGATTGATGTAACGAGCATTGACCCCTTGTTTTTTGAAACAGGCCGCGATCAATTGCGCATTCAAATTTTCTCCGCTGGCTAAAAAGCGATCCAATGTGTAAGGATCTGCTTCATCATAACTAGTTTGAAGCAGTTTTAACTCTGAGGTAAAGGTATTTTCGATATCTTCATCTATGTGAAAAGCTGCAGCGATTTCGGTATATCTTGCTACGATTTCACGGATAATTTCTTCAGTCTTTTTTTTATAGGCAACGGCATGATAAAAACTAATCAATAAGTCGGTGACCTTCTTGTCTTTATTGTTTCGCTTTCCTGGAGCAGAAACGACAACGAACCGACGACTTGAGTCGCTAGTGACGATGTCTAAGACTTTTTTTACTTGTTCAGCTGAAGCAACAGAGCTTCCGCCAAATTTGATCACTTTCACTTTAATCACCTCTTATTTTAATGTGGATTTAATACTATCTGAAAAGTCCTGTAATTTCAAGAGGATTTTCGCCTTATTTTAAAAGAAAGTTTCATAAAATTACATTTTTCTTAAACCATTTGGAATTGAAGGTCAATTTAAAAAATGCTAACATGAAGAGTGGCTGTGCAAGGACTTTTCGAAGGAATTCAAAACTAGCTAGTGAAGCATAAAGGCTTTTGTGTTATAATCTACGTTAGATGTTTTTGCCAAAAAACTGATACAAGCGAACCATTAAATAAAACTGAATCTTGACAAGCGAAAGGAAAATCATACATGGGAAGTAATGCAATCATAGGGATCGTAATCGGTCTAGTTATTTTAGCGGCCGCACTATACTTGGTCGGTTATCTGATGAAGAAAAAGAATCAAGAACGCTTAAAAGAGCTAGATAGAAGGAAAGAAGCATTGTTCGATCTTCCGGTCGTAGAAGAAGTCGACGAAGTCAAAAAAATGCATCTTGTAGGCCAAAGTCAAAATACTTTCCGTGAATGGAACCAAAAATGGACAGATGTTTCAACGAAGTCTTTCGCGGAGTTAGAAAGTCAAATCTTTGAAGTTGAAAGTCAAAATGAAACTTTCCGTTTTATGCAAGGTAAATCAGCAATTGAAAGTGCTGAACGGACGATGACTGAAATGGAAGAAGAAGTAGAGGGTATCCGGGCGGGTCTAAAAGAATTACGTGAAACAGAAGAACGTAATTCATTAGCTGTTCAACAAGCATTAGATGTGTTTGAAGAATTAAAAAAAGACCTAAAGGAAAAGAAAGAAAGTTTTGGCCCAGCTTTACCTGAGATTCAGAAACAAGTTAAAAATGTCGAAATCGAATTTACGCAATTCGTTACGCTAAACACTTCTGGCGATCCAATCGAGGCACGTGAAGTATTGGATGATGCAGAGAAGCATACTTATGAAGTTCAAGCAACGATGCAGAAAGTTCCAGTCATCTATGAAGATCTTGAGAAAACATTCCCGAGTCAGATTGATGAATTAGAAAAGACCTACGATAAAATGATGGCTGACCACTTTGTGTTGCCGGAAGATGATTTTGAAGAGCGCTTAGATAAAGTCAAACATCATGTAGAACGTTCATTAGAAGATTTAGAAAAAATCGAATTAAGCACAGTTGAAGCTGAAAATAAAGAAACGGCTGAATTAATCGATGACTTATATACAACATTAGAAAAAGAATTTGAAGCGAAGAAATACGTAACGACGAATCGTAAGACGATCGAGGAATACATCTCACATGCTTCTCGTAATAACCATCAATTAATGGTAGAGCTTGATCATACTTCTCAAAGTTATGCATTGAATAATAATGAGTTAGGCCGTGCTCGCGGCTTCCAGACAGAGATCGAAGAATTAGAACGCCGCAATCGTAATATGAATCCTCAAATTGATAAACATGAATTGCCTTATTCAGAAGTTCAAGTCTTTTACCGAGATGCATTCAAAGTGTTAGATGATATCGAAACGAAACAAGTTGAAATCGATGATGATCTACATGAATTGCGTAAAGGTGAAAAAGAAGCAGCTGAAAAAATTGAAAAATATGAGTTCCGTTTACGTGCATTGAAACGCTATGTCGAACAACAACGTTTGCCAGGTTTACCAGGCGACTACTTAGAATTTTTCTTTGTTGCAACAGATCGAGTGGAAGAGTTAAGTAACTCATTGAATAAGATTCGTATCAACATGCAAGACATCAATAAATTGGTTAGTCTTTGTGATGAGGACATCGAATTATTAGATCAAAAAACGTATGACTTAGTTGATGCTGCTGCATTAACAGAACAAATGATGCAATACGCTAACCGTTATCGTCATACACATCCGGAAATCAAAACAGCGATCGAAAATAGTTTAGAACTGTTTAATAAAGAATACCGTTACCAAGATGCTCTTGATGAAATCGGAACAGCTTTGGAACGAGTGGAACCAGGTGCGTTCAAACGGATCGAAGATTTTTATTTCAATAATCGTGATTTAGTTTAAGCTGAGCAGTCGCTCAGCTTTTTTTTGTAAAGAAAAAGATACGTTCCCGTTGTTATAAGTATTATTTTTCGGGAATACTTGAAGAGTTCAAGCTTTCTCGCTATAATAGGAAAGAATTTTTGAAGGAAGGTTTAAACATGATTTATTTTGATAATAGTGCAACGACAGCTATTTACCCGTTAGCACTTGATACATATTTAAAAACGAGTCAGCGTGTGATGGGAAACCCTTCAAGTCTTCATGGCTTAGGAACACAAGCGAATCGTTTGCTTCAGCAAGCTCGTAAACAGATTGCTGAGTTATTAGCGACAAAAGAAAACGAGATTTATTTTACGAGTGGTGGAACTGAAGGAGACAATTGGGTCTTAAAAGGTACAGCAATCGAAAAACGTGAATATGGAAATCATTTGATCATATCAAGTATCGAACATCCAGCGGTTAGTCGAACTGCTGAACAACTAAAAGAGTTAGGCTTTGAAGTCAGCCTAGCCCCTGTTGATAAAGCTGGATTTGTTCAAGTCGATAAATTGGCTGAATTAATACGACCAGAAACGATTTTAGTTTCGATCATGGGCGTTAACAATGAGATTGGTTCGATCCAACCAATCGAAGCCATCAGCGAGTTGCTTGAAGCTTACCCAACGATCCATTTTCATGTCGATGCTGTTCAAGCAATCGGTAAAGTCGATCAAGCAAAATGGTTAACCCCACGGGTAGATTTTGCTACATTTTCAGCACATAAGTTTCACGGAGCACGCGGTGTTGGTTTTATTTACTGGAAAGCTGGCCGCAAGTTGGCACCATTATTAAATGGCGGTGGACAAGAAAGTGGGCAACGGGCAACGACAGAAAATACGCCAGCAATCGTTGCGATGAGTCGGGCATTACGTATCCATTTAGAGAAGAAAAACGAACGCCCAAATCATACTGGATTGATTCGTCACTATTTGAAAGAAGCCTTAGCCGGTTACGAAAAAGTAACAATTTTTTCTGGTGACGAGGACTTCGCACCGCATATTTTAACGTTTGGTATCAAAGGAATCCGAGGCGAAGTGTTGGTCCATGCTTTAGAAGAAAAACAAATTTTTGTCTCGACGACCAGTGCTTGTTCAAGCCGTAAAAAAGTCGACAGTTCAACCTTGCATGCGATGAAAATCCCGCATGAAATCGCAACGACGGCTATTCGGATCAGTCTAGATGAGGCTAATACAATGGCTGAGGCTGAACAATTCATGGTTGTCTTCAATCATTTGTATGACAAATTTTCGAAAATCAATTAACCCAAAAATAAGTTCTATAATTAAGGAGAATGAACGTGCAATACACAGAAATAATGGTACGTTATGGTGAGTTATCGACCAAAGGTAAAAATCGCCGAAGCTTTATCATGCGATTAGCTAGGAATGTCCGAGGGGCTTTAGCAGAATTCCCTAACTTGAAGATCCATGCTGATCGTGATCGGATGCATATTTTATTAAATGGTGAAGATAGTCAGTTAGTATTACCTAAATTAGAAAAAGTTTTTGGGATTCAAACTTTTTCACCTAGCATCCAAGTTGAAAAAGATTTAGATGCATTAAAAGCTATGACCCAAAAAATCATGCAAGAAATCTATACTGGAACAGAAACGTTCAAAATTACGGCTAAACGAAGTGATCATGCTTTTGAATTAGACAGCCATGGATTACAACAATTTCTTGGGGACGCTGTAATCGATGTTTTACCGGGTATCAAGGCTCAAATGAAACGTCCCGATATCAATTTACGTGTAGAGATCCGTCGTGAACATGCTTATCTTTCTTATGAAACAATCAAAGGTGCTGGTGGGTTACCAGTCGGTACTAGTGGTCGTGGTATGTTGATGCTTTCTGGTGGAATTGATTCGCCAGTCGCGGGTTACTTAGCGATGAAGCGTGGAGTTGAAATCGAAGCGGTCCATTTTGCTAGCCCACCGTATACAAGCGAACAAGCATTACAAAAAGCAAAAGATCTGACTGAAAAATTGACACCTTATGTTGGCGGTATTCAATTTATAGAAGTGCCTTTTACTGAGATTCAAGAAGAAATCAAACAACATAGTCCACAAGGTTATTGGATGACTTTGACCCGTCGTATGATGTTACGTTTGACAGATGCTATCCGCGAAATGCGTCAAGGATTGGTCATCGTTAATGGTGAATCACTTGGGCAAGTCGCTTCTCAAACGTTGCATAGTATGGTTGCGATCAATGAAGTAACGACGACTCCGATCGTTCGTCCAGTAGTAACGATGGATAAAACAGAAATCATCGAATTAGCTGAAAAAATCGACACATTTGAATTAGCAATCCAACCATTTGAAGATTGCTGTACTATTTTTGCGCCGCCTCAACCTAAAACCCGTCCAAAACTAGAAAAAGTTTTAGAATTGGAAGAGCGGTTAGATATTGAGGGATTGATGGCTCGCTGTTTAGCAGGTTTAAAACAAGAAGAGATTATGCCAGCTCAATCAGAAAAAGCAGAAGAATTTGCTGATTTACTATAAAAAAGTTGAGACCAAAGTAGAAATACTTTGGTTTCAACTTCTTTTTTTGTAGAAGGATTGCGAATAAAAAAAGGGCATGTTAAAATTAATTATGTGAATAAATTAACAAAAACTGTTTTTTAATTGACTAGTCGGTCGGTTAAGCAAAATGGTAACGCACATTTTATAAATGAAAGGGGAAAGACGATGGAACAACTCATTGAAAAACCAAAATTATCCAAAGCGACGACTAAGCGCTTGTCATTATATTTAAGATGCTTAAAAGGACTAGAAAAAAATGGAATCACTCGAATAAAATCTTCTGAGTTAAGTAAAATGACTCAAGTTGGTTCAGCAACGATCCGTAGAGATTTCTCTAATTTTGGGGAATTAGGACGTAGTGGTTATGGTTATAATGTAAGCGATTTAATTAAAGTGTTTAGTGACATGCTGGATACAAAGGAAGAAAAACGGATCGCTTTAATTGGCTGTGGAAATTTAGGACAAGCACTTTTGCATAATAATTTTCGGCGAAATGAAAATTTGAAAATCGTTTGTGCTTTCGATAATGATCCGACAAAGATCGGCCAAGAACTTTGTGGCTATCGAATCTATTCAATTGATGAGATGAATAAAGTCTTGAAACAAGAAAAAATCACCGTTGCGATTTCTACCGTTCCAAGTCAAAATGCCCAACAAGCCATTGACCAAGTAGTAGAGAATGGTATCACAGCAATTTTGAATTTTGCGCCGGATCCATTGGTCGTACCAGAAAATGTTCATGTCCATTACATTGATTTGACCTCGGAATTACAAACATTGATTTATTTTGATGGTCAGTAGGTCTTTACAAGTTTTACTGTTCATTGTAGAATGATTCAGACGATGATCAAGAGGAGTACATGAGAACAAAAGTTTTAGAGAGAAAATGCAAGGCTGGAACATTTTCACTTTGACTCATGGAAGGTAGCTTGGGAGTTTTGTATTCTGAATGCTAGTAAGAATACACGGCACATGACCGTTAACCCATGATTGAGCGGCAGAAAACTGTTTCTGCAATTTAGGTGGTACCGCGTATTTTACGTCCTAGAACACAACTGTGTTCTAGGACTTTTTTTATGAGTATCATTCAGTTGATTTATTAGATAATCAAATTTTTTAGGAGGAATCACTATGACTGAAAATTTACCAACAAAGTTTAATCCACAAGAAGTCGAAGCTGGTCGTTATCAAAAATGGTTAGATCAAGATTTGTTCAAACCATCAGAAGATAAAAAGGCTAAACCTTATTCAATTGTTATCCCGCCACCAAATGTTACGGGGAAATTGCATTTAGGTCATGCATGGGATACGACATTACAAGATATGATCATCCGCCAAAAACGGATGCAAGGATTTGATACGTTGTGGTTGCCTGGAATGGACCATGCTGGAATTGCGACTCAAGCAAAAGTTGAAGAAAAATTACGTGAACAAGGGATTTCTCGTTATGATCTTGGACGCGAAAAATTTGTTGACCAAGTGTGGGAATGGAAAGATGAATATGCTGGACATATCCGTGAACAATGGTCAAAACTAGGCCTGTCATTAGATTATAGTCGTGAACGTTTTACATTAGATGATGGCTTATCTGATGCTGTTCGTAAAGTATTCGTTTCACTGTATGAAAAAGACTTGATTTATCGTGGTGAATATATCATCAACTGGGATCCGCAAGCTAAAACAGCTTTATCTGATATCGAAGTGATCCATAAAGATTTGGAAGGCGCATTCTATCATATTTCATATCCTTTAGCTGATGGCAGCGGCGTTTTAGAAATCGCGACAACTCGTCCGGAAACAATGTTAGGTGATACAGCGATCGCAGTTCACCCAGAAGACGATCGTTATAAAGATTTAGTTGGTAAAATGGCGATTTTACCGTTAGTAGATAAAGAAATCCCTATTATTGCGGATAGTTATGTTGATCGTGAATTTGGAACAGGGGCCGTTAAGATCACGCCAGCTCATGACCCGAATGACTTTGAGGTCGGTAATCGTCATGACTTGCCACGGGTAAATGTGATGAATCCTGATGGCAGCATGAATGAGCGTGCGGGTAAATATGCTGGAATGGATCGTTTTGAAGCACGTAAAGCAATCGTTGCTGACTTGAAAGAAATCGGTCGTTTGATTAAAGTTGAAAAAATGGTTCACAGTGTTGGTCACTCTGAACGTACAGGAGTCGTTGTTGAACCCCGTTTGTCAACACAATGGTTTGTTAAAATGGCGCCGTTAGCTGAACAAGCGATCGAAAACCAAGGGACAGACAATGCGGTGGAATTTTTCCCACCACGTTTCAACAATACATTTATGACTTGGATGGAAAATGTCCATGACTGGGTGATCTCACGTCAATTATGGTGGGGACATCGTATCCCAGCTTGGTACCATAAAGAAACGGGAGAAATGTATGTAGGAATGGAAGCACCAAAAGATCCTGAAAATTGGGAACAAGATCCTGATGTTCTAGATACATGGTTCAGTTCAGCTCTATGGCCATTTTCAACGATGGGTTGGCCAGATGAAAATAGTGAAGATTACAAACGCTATTTTCCAACGAGCACATTAGTAACTGGGTATGACATTATTTTCTTCTGGGTAAGCCGAATGATTTTCCAAAGTTTGGAATTCACAGATGAACGTCCATTTAAAAACGTGTTGATCCACGGATTGATCCGTGACGAACAAGGTCGGAAGATGAGTAAATCATTAGGTAACGGAATTGATCCAATGGACGTAATTGAAAAATATGGTGCCGATGCTTTACGTTGGTTCTTATCAACTGGTTCTGCACCAGGACAAGACGTTCGTTTTAGTTATGAAAAAATGGATGCTGCTTGGAATTTTATCAATAAAATTTGGAATGCTTCTCGCTTCGTGATTATGAATGTTGAAGATTTCACCGCAGAAGATATTGATTTTTCTGGTGAAAAAACAGTTGCTGATCGTTGGATCTTGACTCGCTTGAATGAAACGATTGAAAAAGTAACCAACCTATTTGATCAATTTGAATTTGGTGAAGCAGGTCGCCAATTGTATAACTTCATGTGGGATGATTTCTGTGACTGGTATATCGAAATGAGTAAAGAAATTCTTTATGGTGAAGACGAAATAGCTAAACAAACAACGAAAAGTATTTTAGTTTATGTATTAGATCAAACGTTGCGTTTATTACATCCAATCATGCCATTCGTTACCGAAGAAATCTGGGCTAAGATTCCACACATGGGTGAATCATTAGTTGTAGCTGATTATCCAGTTGTCCAACCAGAAAACAATGATGAAACAGCCGCTAAAGGAATGGAAGTTTTGAAAGAATTGATTCGTTCAGTTCGTAATATTCGAGCAGAAGTGAATACACCACTTTCAAAACCAATTACTTTATTGATCAAAACAAGTGACCCTAAAGTAGATGAATTCTTGATTGAAAATACTAGTTATATCGAACGTTTCTGCAACCCAGAGGAGTTGGTGATTGCAAGTGATATCACAGCACCTGATTTAGCGATGTCCGCGGTATTAACTGGTGCCGAAATTTATCTACCTTTAGCTGGTTTGATCAATATCGAAGAAGAAATCAAACGTTTGGAAAAAGAATTAGCAAAATGGACTGGCGAAGTGAAACGTGTTCAAGGTAAATTAGCGAATGAACGTTTTGTTGCAAATGCGCCGGAAAATGTTGTAGCAGAAGAACGTGCAAAAGAAAAAGATTATTTAGAAAAACAAGCAGCGGTTCAAGAACGAATCGAAAGCTTACGTACTATTTCTTAAAAAAACGGAGGCCGGAACAATAGGATTATTCCTTTTGTTCCGACCTTTTTTAGCTGTTACTTTTTCTTTTTGATCAATTGCTTCCTTCAGTCGGACTTTCTCTTCTAAACTTTGCTATACTAGAGATAGATAAAAATGATAGAGAATCAAAGAGGTGAATCGCTTTGACGATAGAAGAGGCAATTGATTGGATTCATAGTCGAAAAAAATTTGGTTCACGACCAGGTCTTGATCGGATCCAAGCGTTATTAGCTAAAGTAGGAAATCCAGAAGATATTGTTCCCACGATCCATATCGCGGGAACTAATGGGAAAGGTTCAACCGTAGCCTACTTACGTAGTATGTTGATGGAAGCCGGTGTAACGGTCGGGAGTTTTACATCACCTTATATTGAAGAGTTCAATGAGCGGATCGCTATCGATGCCAAACCAATCACAGATCAGGCATTGATTCATTATGTCAAAAAATATCAACCGATCGTAGCTGAATTAGATTTAGATCCAAAAGTCGGCGGAATCACAGAATTTGAAATTTTAACCGTGATCATGTTGGATTATTTTGCAGCAGAAAAAGTTGATGTTGCAGTAGTAGAAGTAGGTCTGGGTGGATTATTAGATTCAACGAATGTGGTCAAACCTTTGTTGACAGCTATTACGACGATTGGTTATGACCACATGGAGATCTTAGGAGACACATTGAATGAGATCGCTCAGCAAAAAGCTGGGATCATCAAAAAAAATATTCCAGTGGTAACAGGGAAAATCACTACTGGTCCATTAATTGAAATTATTGAAAAGGCTGCGTTAGAGACAGCTAAGATGTATCGTTATGGTGAAGAATACCAAGTGGATTATCTTCATCCTGATCCGACTTGGGGCGAACTCTTTAGTTTTACTGATAATGGTGGAAAACTATCACCATTGAAAGTTTCTTTATTAGGTCGTCACCAAGTAGAGAACGCTGGAGTAGCGATCGAATTATTCCATCTATATTGTGAGTTGATTGGATTACCATTTGAAGAAAAAACCGTTCAAAAAGGGTTGAGTAACGCCGTTTGGCCTGCACGAATGGAAAAAATCAGTGAAGAACCATTGATCGTTATGGATGGGGCTCATAATGGTCATGCAGTCAAACGGTTAGTGGAGAATGTTAAACGCGAATTTAGAAATTATCGAGTCAAAATTTTGTTTTCAGCGTTGGAAACAAAAGATATTGATCAAATGTTAGATTTATTATCAGACATTCCTAATTCAAAAATTTATCTAACGACATTTGAGTACCCAAATGCCTTAGACTTAAGTCGTTTTGATACGGTAGATAGCCGTTTTGATGTAGTTTCCTTATGGCAGTTTGGATTAGGCGAACTATTGGAAGATATGGGACAAGAAGATTTACTGTTGATTACGGGTTCGTTGTACTTTGTATCTGAAGTACGTCAATTATTATTAAACTTAGGAGGCGCAAATGGAAAAAATTAAAGGAATTATTTTTGACATGGATGGTTTGTTGTTTGATACGGAGTCGATTTATTACGAAGCCAATCAAGTAGTCGCAGATGAATACGGCTTGCCTTTTGATAAAGAAATCTACAGCCGCTTTATTGGGGTATCTGATGAAGAAGTTTGGCAAGAATTTCATAAAATGTATGCTGACCATGGTCAAGCAACGGTTCAAGCATTTATCGATAAGAGTTGGGGGATGGCTCATGAGCAGTTTAAGTCTGGAAAGGTTGCTTTAAAACCAGGCGTTCATGAGTTGCTAGCTTATCTAGAAGCACAAAAAATTCCACGAGTAGTTGCTTCAAGTAATGTTCGCCCAGTCATTGAAGTACTCTTAGAACATGCTGGAATCAGAGATAAATTTTCGGCTATCATTTCTGCTGAAGATGTGCAGTTTGCGAAACCTGATCCAGAAATTTTTAAGATCGCAGCAGAACGTTTAGCAATCCAGCCAGCAGATGGGTTGGTCTTAGAAGATTCTAAAAATGGTATCCTCGCTGCAGAGGGTGCCGGAGTTCCAGTTATTATGGTTCCCGATATTTTACCGCCTACAGAAGAATTGGAAGCCAAAACAATCAAAGTCCTGCCTTCACTTCATGAAGTAATCGATTTTTTAGAAGCATAAAGTAATCACCTTACTCCTTTGCGTATTTTACTGAAAAGTAGGCAAAGGAGTTTTTTATGGAAAAAAATTCACTGTTACAAGAACTGCCTGAGAGTTCATGACCACGAGAACGTTTAGTACGAGAAGGAGAACGTCATCTATCGGATCAGGAATTACTAGCAATTATTTTGCGAAATGGTTCTCGCCAACAAAATGTAATGGACTTAGCAGCAACTATTTTGAGAACTTATCCAACGCTCTATGATTTGAAACACACGACGTTGCAAGAGCTCCAGCAATTTAAAGGAATTGGGATAACTAAAGCAATCGAGTTAAAAGCCATGATGGAGTTCGGCTATCGGATCAATCGTTCGCTGCAGCCAAAGTTAGGAAAAATTCAGTCTAGTTTTACCTTAGGACAATTATTAATCAATGAATTAAAAGACCGCCCACAAGAGCATTTAGTGGCATTTTTTTTGAATACAAAAAATGAAATTATTTTACAAAAAACAATTTTTATCGGCTCATTGAATCAATCGGTTGCTCATCCGCGTGAAATTTTTCGTGAAGCAGTTAGAATCAGTGCTGCAAGAGTAGCGCTTGGGCATAATCATCCTTCTGGAAATCCAACGCCTTCACAA
Source organism: Enterococcus sp. 22-H-5-01 (assembly GCF_050310005.1). Classification (NCBI taxonomy): domain Bacteria; kingdom Bacillati; phylum Bacillota; class Bacilli; order Lactobacillales; family Enterococcaceae; genus Enterococcus; species Enterococcus sp. 22-H-5-01. Next base: position 1,261,949 of record NZ_CP189993.1, on the reverse strand, counting down.
AATGATTTAGATTTTACTGAAAGGGTACGTATGTGTGGTGAAATGATGGGAATTGAATTGTTAGACCACATCATTGTTGGAGAAACCAAATATTTCAGTTTGCGTGAAGAAAAGTACTTAAAGTAGTAGTTGAAAACCCTTGCGCGAATAATCGGTTCGGTGGTAAACTATAAATGTAATTTTGTTTGAGTTACGAGTTGGTATACAGATGTTTCCTTTTTCGTAGGCTAGCAATGTTACAACTATCAATAAGTGCTTACGCACGAGGAGGATTTTATTCATGGAAAACGGAACAGTAAAATGGTTTAACGCAGAAAAAGGTTTTGGCTTCATCACTCGCGAAGACGGTAGCGATGTATTCGTACATTTCTCAGCTATCCAAGGCGACGGCTTCAAAACTGTAGAAGAAGGACAAGCAGTAACTTTCGACGTTGAAGAAAGCGACCGCGGGCCTCAAGCAACAAACGTTGTTAAACAATAAAAAACGACAAAGCCTTAGAGAATTTCTCTAAGGCTTTTTTTTGTTTATTAGTAAATTAATTTGTTTCGGTAACGGCTTTGAAGAAAAGATCTTCTTCTGAATGGTCCTCACTGTGATTGGCATGATTGATGGCTAAGGTCGCTTTGCCAATGCAATATTGCCAAAATAGATCATAGGCAAAGGTTTGACTTTTTTCTGGACAGATTTCAGCAAACATTTCACGAGTCACTTGTTTTACAGCTTGAATCGTTTCTGAATCTTGTAGGAAGAAACGGTAAAACTCATCGGGATAATCCAAAGCGTAATTCATGATCGTTTTTGACAAAGCTCTTAAAGATTGCGGCTCCTGGTCTTCTAAAAAGTCAGTGTACTTTATTAAAATACGGTTGATCAAAACAGACTTCAGTTCGGCTAGATTGGCGAATTCACGATATATCGGTTGAGTGGAGCAAGCAATGTGTTGAGCGATGTTACGAGCATGGAATTTTTTGAACCCTTCATCAATGATCAGTTGATAGGCACCATCAATGATGTGGCTTCTTTGCACGCGTTGTGTTCTTACCATAATTAATCTTCCTTTATCTAAATTTGGATTTTTTAAAATAACTGATAATTGTTATCAGCCATCTTTGCTATGTTTTATTGTGCAAATAAATTGAGGGTTTGTCAATTATAATTTTACTAATTCAACTAAAAATTCTGATTTATATTGAGAAAAAGCTAAAAACGTTTGGGGACATAAAAATAATACATGTTATAAAAATAAAAATAAAAAAACAGCTATCTAGATTATAGATAGCTGTTTCGTTTAATCATCGAGTGTCATGATCATTGGTAAGATCATTGGATGACGTTCTGTTTGATCAAATAAGTAAGGTTGCAAGGCGGCAACCATTGCATTTTTTAATTTGGCTTCAGTACAGCCCGCTTCATTAAGGGCTTCACGTAAAGCATGGAATAAAATTCGTTGGCCTTCGTTGATCATATCACCAGATTCTCGCATATAGACGAAACCACGAGATAAAATATCTGGGCCAGCCAAGATTTCTTTCTTCTCGATATCTACTGTGGCTACAGTTAAGACTAAACCTTCTTCAGAAAGAATTCGACGGTCACGTAAAACAACGTTCCCGATATCTCCGATACCACTACCATCAACATAGACATCTGTTGCATTGAAATGTCCAGCGCGGCGAGCAGTGTCAGCAGTTAATGCCAAGATATCTCCATTTTCCATAATAAAGCAATTATCTTCAGGGACACCTGTATCCTGGGCCAAACCGGCATGGATTTTTAACATCCGAAATTCCCCATGGATCGGTACAAAGTATTTAGGCTTCATTAGTCGCAACATCAATTTTTGTTCTTGTTGACTACCGTGACCAGAAGTATGGATATTGTTCACTTTACCATGAATGACTTCCGCACCCGCTTCAGATAGCAAGTTGATCAAATGATTGACACTTGTTGTATTACCAGGAATCGGAGAACTTGAGAAGATCACCGTGTCATCTGGTTGAATTTGGATTTGACGGTGGGTACCATTTGCGATTCGTGAAAGAGCCGCCATTGGTTCCCCTTGAGAACCTGTACATAAGATCATCAATTCATTGGCCGGTAAATTATTGATTTCGTGTGCATCAACAAAAGTACCATCCGGCACAGTGATATAACCTAATTTTTGACCATTGACGATCGCATTTTCCATACTGCGTCCGAAAACAGCGATTTTTCGACCGGTAGCAACTGCAGCAGTTGCTGCTTGTTGCAAACGAGAAATATTAGAAGCGAAGGTAGCAAAAATGATTCGACCTTCAATTTTTTCCATAATTCGCAAAATCGATTGTCCGATAGTTTGTTCAGACTTAGTAAAAGTCGGAACTTCTGCATTGGTACTATCCGAAAGCAAACATAGGACGCCTTCTTCACCAAGTTTTGCCATCCGATGTAAATTAGCAGGTTGACCAACAGGGGTGAAATCAAACTTGAAGTCTCCAGTTTCTACAATATTACCAGAAGGTGTTTTAACAACGACACCTAAAGGATCAGGAATACTGTGAGTGGTGCGGAAGAAACTGACAGATGTTTTACGGAAGCGGATCACTGAATCTTCATCGATTTCATGTAATTCGGCATCACGTAATAATCCGTGTTCATCCAATTTATTTTTGATCAAAGCTAAAGCTAAAGCTCCAGCATAAATCGGGATATTGGCTTGCTTCAATAAATAAGGCACACCACCGATATGATCTTCGTGACCATGAGTGATCACAAGGGCTTTGACTTTATTGATGTTTTGGACAACATAACTAAAATCGGGAATGACATAATCAATTCCTAGTAAATCATCTTCGGGAAATTTTATTCCGGCATCGATGATGATAATCTCATCTTGGAATTGAACCCCATACATATTTTTTCCGATTTCGCCCAATCCACCAATGGCAAAGACACCAGTTTCATTGTTTTTTAGCGAAAGTTTCATACTAGAACTCCGTTAACTTGAAGTCGGCATTTTCTTTTTCGTATTCTAAATGATTGCCTTCTAAAAGTTGGATATATTCCACGTTATATGGGGTATTATCGCGCAATAAGTTGTGTACCATTTCTTCGTTTTCAGCTTCCACATATAAAGATTGTGTTTGCTCGCGTTTTGGGTTACGTTCTTTGGTTTCTTGATAATAAACTTTGTAAATCATGAATCTATCTCCTTTATTTGCATAATAGCAATTTTTTCCACGACAAAATGAGGGGCGGCTGCCACCTTTTTTTTATGCTCAATGGGTTAGCAGTGACTAATTCATTGAGAAGAAGCCTCGTCTTTGCTTCTTGCTTGAAAAAACAATTTCACCGTTCTTTGGGTTGTTCTTACAACAATTACTTGTAGTTTATCACAGAATAAATAAGAAGTATAGAAACTAGGAAGTGAAATGAGGATTCCTTAGAAATTTTCAGAAAGACTAAAAATCGGAATAAAAAAATCAATCTATGAACAGGCATTAGTATTTCATCTGTGCTATATTGAAATCATTACGTTATGGAAAGAGGCGAGAAAGAATGAAGTTGATGTTGCGCTATACATGGCGCTATAAAAAGTTATTGCTATTTGATTTCATCAGTGTGTTTGGATTTATTTTGATCGAGTTGGGATTGCCGACGATATTGGCGATGATGATCGATAAAGGAATCGGCAACAATGATTTTTCTTATATCCAAAAAATGGGGATTGTGATGATTGCGATTACGATCGTCGGAGTAGTGATGAGTATCTCATTGCGCTATTTTAGTTCTCAGATCACTTCTAGAATGGTTGCAGCGATCCGTGACGATCTGTTTGAAAAAATTCAAGGTTTCTCTCATTCAGAGTATGAACAGATCGGCGTATCCTCATTGATTACACGAACAACAAATGATGCGTATCAAATCATGTTGTTTATGCAAAATATCCTAACTACGGGTTTTATGACTCCAATGATGTTTGGGATGAGTTTATATTTGATCATGCGAACAAGTCCAGGTTTAGGTATTTATGTTTTGTTGGCGCTACCGATATTATTATTAGCTGTTTTGCTATTGGCAAAATATTCAGAGCCATTATCCACGAAGCAGCAAAAAAACTTAGACAATATCAATGGTATCTTGCGTGAGAACCTCTCAGGTTTACGCGTAATTCGAGCCTTCGTCAATGAAAAGTTTGAAGAGCTGCGTTTTCGGTTAGTCAACGATGCGTATACGAATAGTTCGAAGAGTTTGTTTCATTTAATGGCGGTCGCACAACCGGGCTTCTTCTTTCTGTTTAATATCGTGATGGCCTTGATTATTTGGAATGGGACGCTTCAAATTAGTGATGGAAACTTAGCAGTTGGAACACTGATTGCTTTCATTGAATATATTTTTCATGCTTTGTATTCGTTTATGCTCTTTGCTACGGTCTTTATGATGTATCCGCGCGCGAATGTTTCTGCTGAACGGATCCAAGAAGTTTTTGATATGGAACCATTGATAAAAAATGCACCAGGACAAGCGATTGTGCCACAAGAAACTAGTTCACTAGAATTTCGTGATGTGACCTTTGCTTATCCAGGACATGCAGAAAGTCCAGTGATTCGAAACGTTAGTTTTACTGCAGGACCAGGTGAGACGGTTGCTTTTATCGGAAGTACTGGATCAGGAAAATCGACATTGATTCAATTGATTCCTCGTTTTTATGATGTAACGGAAGGTCAAGTATTGGTTGATGGGAAAGATGTCCGTGATTATCAATTAAAAGATCTACGTGAAAAAATCGGGTATATCCCACAAAAAGCACAACTATTTACTGGGACGATCGCAGATAATTTACGTTACGGGAAAAAAGATGCGACCCAAGCAGAGATGGAGCGAGCAGTCGAAATCGCTCAGGCTACTGATTTTATTGCTCAAAAGCCAGATGGCTATGAAGAAAAATTAGCTGAAGGCGGAAGTAATTTTTCTGGCGGACAAAAACAACGGTTAGCGATCGCTCGTGCAGTGATTCGTCAACCAGAAATCTATATTTTTGATGATAGTTTTTCAGCATTGGATTATCAAACGGATGCTAGATTACGGGCACGGCTAAAAAAAGAAACGACAGACGCAGCTGTGTTGATCGTCGCTCAACGGGTGGGAACGATCATGCATGCGGATAAAATCATCGTCTTGAATGAAGGTGACGTTGTCGGCATCGGGACACATCGAGAATTATTGGAAAATTGTCCGATCTATTATGATATTGCCGCTTCACAATTATCGAAGGAGGAATTAGCATGAGAAAATACACTTCTTCTTTAAAACGGTTGATGCATTATATCAATCCTTACAAAAAAACGTTTATTCTGGTTTTGATTTTAGCAATCGGCACGTTGTTGTTAGGGACTTGGCTGCCGTACTTGACCGGTCTGCCGACGACCGAAGTCAGCAGAAATATCTCTCAAGGTGAAGCTGTCAATTTTGATTATGTCTTCAAATGGTTGGTCGTGATTGTGATCGTTGGGATTTTATATTGCATTACACAATTGGGAACAGGTTGGTTGATGGCTAACGTTGTTCAATCAGCGATGCGTGACCTGCGTGAAGACATCGAAGCCAAGATCAATCGTCTACCGGTTTCTTATTTTGATCGCAATCAACAAGGAAATATTTTATCTCGAGTGACTAATGATGTGGATGCTGTCAGCAATGCGATGCAACAAGCTATCATCAAATCGATCAATGCGGTCTTAGGAATTTTATTAGCCGTTGGAATGATGTTTTACATCAATCCAACAATGGCGCTTTTTTCGATCATCATGATTCCATTATCAATCATTATTTCACGGAAAATCGTCCAAGTTTCGCAAAAAGATTTTCAAGGCATGCAGAACTCTTTAGGTGAACTGAATGGTTTTGTTCAAGAAAATATGACTGGTTTTAGTGTGTTGAAACTTTACGGACGGGAACAAGAAACGCTTGAGGGATTCAGTGAAGTCAATCATCAATTACGCCATTACGGCTTCCGCGCAGCATTTGTTTCTAGTATGATGCAGCCGTTGGTGCAGTTGACGGCGTATGCTACTTATATTGCTATGGCAATTTTAGGTAGTTGGAATGTGATTCACGGTGTAATTTTAGTTGGGCAATTACAAGCGTTTATCCAATACATTTGGCAGGTCAGCCAACCGATGGGGGAAATCACACAGCTTTCTTCAATGATCCAAAGCGCGTCTGCTTCGGCAAAACGAGTATTTGAGATTTTGGATGAGCCGGAAGAAACATTAAACGAACAAGATGTTCCACTTCCAGAACCTGTTCAAGGAAATGTTGTTTTTGATCATGTCCGCTTCGGTTATGATTCGAAAAAAACATTGATCAACGATTTGAACTTTGAAGTTAAGGCTGGTGAGACGGTAGCAATCGTTGGTCCCACGGGTGCTGGAAAAACTACGTTAATCAATTTGTTGATGCGTTTTTATGATATTGATAGTGGAAGAATTTTAATCGATGGTGTTAATACCCAAGAAATGGATCGTTCGGATGTTCGTTCGCAGTTTGGGATGGTTTTACAAGATGCTTGGTTATATGAAGGGACGATTGCTGACAATATCCGTTTTGGTCGTTTAGATGCAACTGACTATGAAGTAGTAGATGCTGCCAAAACTGCGAACGTTGATCATTTTATTCGTACGATGCCAGGTGGGTACGAAATGGAAATCAATTCAGAAGGGGACAACGTCTCATTAGGTCAAAAACAATTATTAACGATTGCTAGGGCGATCATTTCAGATCCTAAAATTTTGATTTTAGATGAAGCAACCAGTTCTGTGGATACGCGTTTAGAAGGTTTGATCCAAAAAGCGATGGATCGAGTAATGGAGGGCCGTACAAGTTTCGTGATTGCGCATCGTTTATCCACGATCCGTGATGCTGATTTAATTTTGGTCATGCGAGATGGCGATATCATCGAACATGGGACACATAATGAATTGTTAGCGCAAGATGGTTTCTACGAACAATTGTATAATAGCCAATTTATGGAAGAAACAGAATAAATAGAGAAGGTATGAGCAAAGCTCATACCTTTTTTATTTTAAAGGATAGAATGGATCTTTTAGTTGATAAAATAGGAGAAGGCAGAAGTGAGATGCTATACTGATTTTGAGGTGAGTAGTATGACAAATTTTATTGCAAAGAGTGCAGATGTATATGGTGATGTAATAATCGGAGAAGGTTCGACTATTTGGTTTCAAAGTGTCCTGAGAGGTGATAACAATACCATCTCAATTGGAGAAAAAAGCAATATTCAAGACGGTACGATCGTGCATGTCGATCAAGATGCCCCAACATTGATCGGAGATCATGTAACGATTGGCCATGCAGCGATTATCCATGGTTGCATGATCAAGTCAGGTGCTTTAGTCGGGATGGGCGCAACGATTTTGAATCATGCAATAATCGGAGAAAATAGTTTGATTGGAGCGGGTTCTTTAGTGACTGAAGGAACAATCATTCCGGCGAATTCACTAGCTTTCGGCGCGCCTGCTCGTGTGATCCGTTCATTGACACCAGCAGAAATCGAAAAAAACCATGCAAATGCAGAGCATTATTATCAATTAGGAAATGCGTATTTAAATGAAGAAATCCTAAAATATCAGCAAAAAGATTAAATGGTGATTACACAACGGATCGAGGTTAAACATTCGATCCGTTTCTTTGCATGTTTGGAGAGGTTTTATTGTGAATTATTTGGGAATACCTATATAATCTTACTTAAAGGAAGTGGATAACATGGATGGAAGTAAAATGAATCAAGAACCAGTTAATGAAGAAGAATTAATTGCGAAAGGGTACCGCAAATATCATGGGGACGGAATCGATATTTATTACAATAAAAATATCTGTGCCCATATTGGAAATTGCGTTCGCGGAAATCCAGAGATTTTTGAAGTTGGACGTCGCCCGTGGATCATCCCAGATAATGGCAGTGTAGAAAATGCCAGTTATGTTGTAGATACTTGTCCTAGTGGGGCTTTAAAGTACGTGATCAAAAAATAATCAATCCATTAAAAAGTAGAGGAGTGTTCCTATGACAATCAAAGAAGAAAAAGATCGTTTTGTCCTATTGAATGATGAAGGAGCAGAAGCTGGAGAAATGACTTGGTCTAATGCAGGTTCTGAAATCATGATCATCGATCACACATTTGTGGATCCAACCTATCGTGGTCAAGGGCTAGCAGAAAAGCTAGTGGCTGCCGGAGTTGAAAAAGCGCGAAATGAGCAGAAGAAAATCATTCCATTGTGTCCTTTTGCCAAAAAAGAATTTGATCAAAAATCAGAATACGCTGATGTTTTAAGGAAATAAGTTGTAGATCTTCTCTAGCCAAAACGCTTCAATTGTGCTAGAGTGAAATTGAGGCAGTTTGGAAATAAGGAGGGTCATTCTTTGTACAATTTTATTTTAGGTGTTATCTTGGTTATATCTGTGATCATTGTTATCACGATTATGATGCAACCTAGCAAACAAAATAGTGCTGCGAGTGCTTTTACTGGCGGTGCAGATCAATTGTTCGGAAAGCAAAAAGCACGTGGCTTTGAAGCTGTGATGCAACGATCAACCGCAGTTTTAGGAGCGGTTTGGATGATTTTGCTCTTCGTATTAATGTTTTTATCTAGCAAATAAATCGACCTCTCAACTGAGAGGTCTTTTTTATTTTGTATTTCTGATAAATCAAGTACACTTAAAGATAAAGCATTAAAATCAAGAAAATGTCATTCTACTAAGGACAGAAATACGACAGTCTAATTTAAAATTGAGGAGTGAAGTCAATGGCTCAAGCACCAGAATCCTTATTTTTGCCTAGAGGAAAACGTGCGGTATTATTGCTGCATGCTTATTCAGGAAGTCCCAATGATGTACGAATGTTGGCACGTTTTTTAGAAAATTTGAATTATACAGTCTACGCACCATTATACACAGGTCATGGCACTGCAGATCCGTTAGATATTTTAAATGAAACCGCAGAGACATGGTGGCAAGACAGCAAACAAGCAGTACGCTTTTTACAAGAAAAAGGGTATTATGAGATTGCTGTATTAGGTTTGTCGATGGGTGGCATCTATGCGACTCGATTATTAGGTGAAAAGTTTGAAAAAATTATTGGTGGCGGTTTTTTCTGTTCTCCAATCGCACCGGTCAAAACAAAAGTGACGGAAAATTTTTTACTATATACAAAAAAAGTTCTAGAACGTAACGGTGAACAAGTGGCTGAGGAGAAATTAGAAAGTTATCGCCCGTTAGTCGACCGACAATTGAGCTCAATTGAAGAACAAGCCGAATATGCGTATGAAAAAGTTGGAAAAATTACTGTGCCTTTTTTTATGGCGCAAGCTGGACAAGATCAAATGATTGAAGCTTCAGGTGTTTTTGAGACTGCCACACGCCTAAAACAGACTGCTTTTACATTGAAATGGTATCCTGCGAGTGGTCATGTGATCACTGTGGGACCAGAAAGAAGACAATTTGAACAAGATGTGGCTGATTTTTTAGCTGCACTTGGCTGGAGAGAAGAAAATGGAGAGAAAAACAATTAAAGAAGAAATATTAGCAAGTTTAAAAGCTGCAAACAAAAAAAGTCTTTCAATGGAAGAATTAGCTGAGCTTTTAGAGATGCGTAAAAGCGATGACTATAAATTATTAGTCAAAACAGTTGCACAGATGGAACGAGAAAAGACATTGGAGTTTAATAAAAAGGGCAAAATCAAATTACCGTTTAAACCCGTAGAAGTAGAAGGGATTTTCCGTCGGAATGAACGAGGATTCGGCTTTGTGACGATCGATCCTGAAGAGCCGGATGTATTTATTCCCAAAGATGCAACGAATTATGCGATGGATGGCGATATCGTAATGATCGATATCCAAAAAACAGCCGATTTATTTTCAGATCGCGGAGCAGAAGGACGCGTTGTTTCTATTAAAGAGCGAAAAATTCAGCAACTTGTTGGTGAATTTACGGCTTTTGATGTAGCAGAAATCGCCGAATCAGATTTATATGGTTATGTGACACCAAAAGATAAAAAAAGCGCACAATTCAAAGTATTTATTACAGCAGAAGGTGTCCAACCGGTTGATGGAAGTGTCGTTATCGTAGAGATCACGCATTATCCAGAAAGAGGTTATGCAGAAAGTTTAGAAGGACTTGTAACGAAAGTTATCGGACATAAAAATGATCCCGGTATGGATATTTTATCGATCGTGATTGCCCAAGGAATCCCGACCCAATTTCCTGAAGAAGTTCAAACAGCTTCTGAAGAAGTCCCAGATACTATCTCTGAAGCTGATCTAATCGGTCGTCGTGATTTACGTGATCAACAGATTGTCACAATCGATGGTGCAGATGCGAAAGATTTAGATGATGCCGTGACTGTGAGAAAGTTAGCCAATGGTAATTATTTCTTAGGCGTACATATCGCCGATGTTTCTAACTATGTGACTGAAGGTAGTGTTTTAGATAAAGAAGCCTTCGAGCGTGGGACAAGCGTGTATTTGACAGATCGGGTAATTCCAATGATTCCGCAACGTTTGTCCAATGGGATTTGCTCACTGAATCCAAAAGTTCCTCGTTTAACGATGAGTTGTGAGATGGAAATCGATACGAATGGAACGGTTGTCCATCATGAAATTTTCCAAAGTGTTATCCAAACGACGGAACGAATGACGTATTCTGCTGTTAATGAGATTTTAGAAACTGAAACGCCAGAAATAATGGAACGTTACCAATCATTAGTACCGATGTTCCGATTGATGAAGGAATTACATGAGATTCTTGAAGCTCGTCGTAATAGCCGCGGTGCTATCAATTTTGAAGATCGTGAAGCCAAAATTTTAGTCGATCCTGAAGGCCGTCCGGTAGATATCGAATTACGAGAACGTGGAGTCGGAGAACGCTTGATTGAATCCCTCATGTTAGCAGCCAATGAAACAGTGGCAGAGCATTTTAACAAGTTGAAATTGCCGTTTATTTATCGAATTCATGAACAACCGAAAGAAGAAAAAATGCAACGCTTCTTTGATTTTGCTGCGGCTTTGGGGATTTTAGTGAAAGGTACCAAAGATTCGATTACACCCAAAGATTTACAGCAAGTCATTCATGAAGTAGAAGAAAAACCAGAAGCTGCGGTAATCAACACAATGCTATTACGGAGTATGCAGCAAGCGCGTTACTCTGAGGACAACTATGGTCATTATGGATTAGCTGCTGAATACTATACGCACTTTACTTCACCGATCCGTCGTTACCCTGACTTGATCGTTCATCGTTTGATCCGTACGTATAGTCAAGATCAAAGTGAAGCAACGAAAGAAAAATGGGCAGAAGCATTACCTGAAATCGCTGATCACAGTTCTAAAATGGAACGCCGTTCAGTAGAGGCAGAGCGCGAAGTAGACAGCATGAAGAAAGCCGAATACATGTCAGATAAAGTTGGTGAAGAATTTGATGGAATCATTAGTTCAGTGACCAAATTTGGGATCTTTATCGAATTGCCAAATACCGTAGAAGGTTTGATCCATCTAAATGAAATGAAACAGGATTATTATCACTTTATTGAAAACCAATTGGCTTTAGTGGGCGAACGTACGCGTCAAACCTTTAAAATCGGTCAAAAAGTACGAATCAAAGTGACGAAAGCTGATCCGGTGACTCGAGAAATCGATTTTGAGTTATTAGAAGCAGAAGAAATCCCGGCATTAGATGTTCCAAAGAATAATCAGCAAAATAAACGCCGCAAACCAACTGGTGGGCGTCAAAATAATTACGACAAATCGAAGAAAATGTCTAATAAGACGTCGAAAAATACTTCAAAATATTCATCAGATCGTCCAAATGAAGGAAAAAAAGACAAGAAAAAGAAAAAAGGGAAGAAACCTTTTTATAAATCAGTCGCTAAAAAGAACAAGCCGGGTAGAAAGAAGGGGTAATATGCCAAAAGGTGAAGGAAAACTAGTCGCACAAAATAAGAAAGCACGTCATGACTATACGATCACTGATACGATCGAAGCGGGAATCGTTTTACAAGGAACCGAAATCAAATCGATTCGTAATAGCCGGATCAATTTAAAAGATGGATTTGCAAGAATTCGTAACGGCGAGGCGTTTTTATACAATGTTCATATCAGTCCGTACGAACAAGGAAATATTTTTAATCATGATCCGGTTAGAACCCGCAAATTATTACTGCATAAAAAACAAATTGCGCGTTTAGCGGAAGAGCTTAAGAATACGGGAATCACATTAGTCCCATTAAAAGTTTATTTAAAAGACGGCTATGCCAAGGTCTTGATTGGGGTAGCAAAAGGGAAGCATCAATATGACAAACGGGAAAGTTTGAAACGTAAAGATGTGGATCGCCAAATCAGTCGAACGCTAAAAAATTATTCGCGCTAACAAAATATTCTTTTTCGCATATTTAGTTAGACTTTCTTTACTTACCCTTGTATTTTGATACGATTAACTACAATCTATACTAGCCGTTTTTCGGGCTAAGATAACTATCAGAGCGATTTCATAGAATATAAAATAACGAATCAGAAAATCTTTTTAACTTATTCGAAAAATTTTAGGAAAATTCTTTGAAATTTTCTTGCTCTGGTGGTAACATACGAGAGTATTTTGAGGAGCAGCGCAAAGCAGCACGAGTTGACGCTAGTCGCTGGGAAGAGAGGTGAACTGGATTGGATGAAAAATCTTGGTTTTTCCATGTTGGGCCGGTATGGTTTGATGGGACGGTGACGACAATGATCATCGTGACGTGTGTGATCGTCTTTTTCCTTGTCTTTGCATTTACCCGCAACCTAACATTGAAACCCAAAGGAAAGCAAAACGCAATTGAGTGGGTTATAGATTTCACTACGAATATTGTTGGTGACAACATGCCTCGCAATGAAGTCAGAAATTTTAGTTTGTTCTCATTTACGTTGTTCTTATTTATTTTTGTAGCGAACCAAATCGGACTTGTCACAAAGATCGTCACTGGAAACGACGTGACCTATTGGAAGAGTCCTACAGCTAATCCTTTTGTAACAATGGGATTGGCACTACTCGTTTTGACTTTATCACATTACCTAGGTACCGAAAAAATGGGTCTAGGTGGATACATCAAAAATTCTTTCTTTACACCTGCAGGATTATTTCCTATTAAACTGATGGAAGAATTTACGAATGTTATCACGTTAGGTTTACGTCTTTACGGGAATATCTTTGCTGGTGAAGTCTTGCTTTCATTGATTGCAAGTGTTGTAACAAGTACAGGGTGGATCACCTTGCCATTAGTTATCCCACTAGAAATGATATGGATCGCATTCTCACTATTTATCGGTAGTATCCAAGCATTTGTTTTCACAACTCTATCTATGGTTTATATCAGTCATAAAATCGAGGTAGAATAAAAAAATTAATACACTTTTAGGAGGAAAATTATTATGAACTTTATCGGTGCAGGAATCGCAATTATGGGGGCCGCAATCGGGGCTGGTTATGGTAACGGACAAGTAATCTCAAAAGCAATTGAATCTATGGCTCGCCAACCAGAAATGTCAGGACAAATTCGTTCAACAATGTTTATCGGTGTTGGTTTGATCGAAGCTGTGCCAATCTTGGGTGTAGTTTTAGGTATGTTAATGGTTTTCCAATAAAATTTAATGCTTTTTTGTTTAGTCTCATTTCAAAGAATGAGCGAAAGAACTGTTTAACAGTTTTTTAATGAGGAAGACGCACAGAAAGGAAGACCGAGTATGCTGAATCTAGTTATTGCTGAGACCGTCAATACAACGCTCGGTAATTTAATCGCCGTTACTGCATCATTCGTGATCTTAATGGCGTTACTAAAAAAATTCGCGTGGGGTGCCGTTCAAGACATTCTGAAAAAACGTGAAGACAAGATCGCCAACGATCTAGATTCTGCCGAACAATCACGTAAAAAAGCAGCTGAATTAGAAAAAGAACGTGAAACACAATTAGCGAGCTCTCGTAGTGATGCGGCAGATATCATTAAAAACGCGAAGGAAAGCGGCGAATTAAGCCGTCAAAACATCATTAAAGATACAAAAGAAGAAGTTTCTCGTCTAAAAGATCGTGCACAAGCCGAAATCAAAGACGAACGTGACAATGCGTTGACTTCTGTTAAAGATGATGTTGCGACACTTTCCCTACAAATCGCGGAAAAAATCTTGAGCAAAGAGCTTTCACAAGATGCTCATCAAGATTTGATCAACGAATATATGACTAAGCTAGGTAACACAAAACATGAAGCTTGATAAATACACTGTTGGTAAGCGTTATGGAAAAGCTTTGTTTGAATTGGCGATCGAAAATAAAGTTGCCGATAGCGTTTATCAAGAGTTATTGACGATTCGAGAAATCTGTAAAGAAATTCCGGATCTAGGCGATATCTTGACGGATGTCCGTTTACAAGGCGCTGAGAAAAAAGCGATTATGGATGCTTTTACCGGTGGTTTTGACGGCATCGTCAAACACTTTTTACTAGTTGTTTTTGAATACAATCGTAGCGACGATCTACCATTTATGATCGAAGAATTTGAACAACGTTATGATGCGATGAATAAAATCGCTCACGGGACAGTTACTACTGCTGTACCGCTCTCTGAAGAAAAGAAACACGAACTTGAAGCAAAAGTCGCTGATGTTTTTGGCTACCAGAAGGCCACTTTAACCCCGATTATTGATGAATCGATTCTCGGCGGTGTCATTGTTGAAGCCGATCATCAAGTGATCGACGGCAGCCTCGCCAGCCAATTAAATGGTCTACGAGCAGCACTTAGTAAAAAGTAGAGAAGAAGAGGTGAAATGAATGGCCATCAAAGCAGAAGAAATCAGTGCTTTAATTAAAGAACAAATTCAAAATTATGATAACAAGTTGTCTGTTGAAGAAATCGGAACAGTCACTTACGTTGGGGACGGAATTGCTCGTGCTCACGGTTTAGAAAATGCAATGAGTGGAGAACTTTTAGAGTTTTCTAATGGCTCTTACGGTATGGCACAAAATTTAGAAAGTAATGATGTTGGTATCATCGTTCTAGGTGAATTTGAGTCCATTCGTGAAGGAGACAAAGTAAAACGTACTGGTAAAATCATGGAAGTCCCTGTTGGGGAAAACATGATCGGTCGCGTTGTGAACCCATTAGGTCAACCAATCGATGGAATGGGTCCAATCGAAACATCAAAAACACGTCCAGTTGAAGCTATGGCGCCAGGCGTTATGCAACGTAAATCAGTATCAGAACCAATGCAAACTGGTTTGAAAGCTATCGATGCACTTGTTCCAATCGGCCGCGGCCAACGTGAATTAGTTATCGGTGACCGCAAAACGGGTAAAACATCTATCGCTATCGATACGATCATCAATCAAAAAGGATTAGATATGATCTGTATCTATGTTGCGATCGGACAAAAAGAATCAACTGTTCGTTCACAAGTTGAAACATTACGTAAATACGGTGCAATGGATTACA
Source organism: Enterococcus sp. 22-H-5-01 (assembly GCF_050310005.1). NCBI lineage: Bacteria > Bacillati > Bacillota > Bacilli > Lactobacillales > Enterococcaceae > Enterococcus > Enterococcus sp. 22-H-5-01. The sequence goes on along the minus strand of NZ_CP189993.1, from coordinate 1,246,449 downwards.
CCATCGTTGTTACAGCCGGAGCTTCTCAACCAGCGCCATTATTATTTATTGCTCCTTATGCTGGTACAGCTATGGGTGAAGAATTCATGTATAACGGTAAACACGTATTAGTTGTGTTTGATGATTTATCTAAACAAGCGGTCGCTTATCGTGAACTGTCATTACTATTACGTCGTCCGCCAGGTCGTGAAGCTTACCCAGGGGATGTTTTCTACTTGCATTCACGTTTATTAGAACGTGCTGCGAAACTTTCAGACGAACTAGGTGGCGGTTCATTGACGGCCTTACCATTCGTTGAAACACAAGCCGGAGATATCTCTGCGTATATCCCAACGAACGTTATCTCTATTACTGATGGACAAATTTTCTTAGAAAGTGATTTGTTCTATGCAGGTATCCGTCCATCTGTTGATGCTGGTTTATCTGTATCACGTGTTGGTGGTTCTGCACAAATCAAAGCAATGAAAAAAGTTGCCGGAACTTTGCGTTTAGACCTTGCCAGCTATCGTGAACTAGAAGCCTTCACACAATTCGGTTCTGATTTAGATGCTGCAACACAAGCAAAATTAAATCGTGGACGCCGTACTGTAGAAGTATTGAAACAAAAACTTCATGAACCACTTCCTGTTGAAAAACAAGTCGTGATTCTTTATGCCTTGACTCATGGCGTACTTGATAGTATTCCAGTCAATAGTATTTTAGATTTCGAAGCTCAATTATTTGAATACTTGGAAACAAATCATTCAGATCTATTCGCAACTATCCGCGATACAAAAGATCTTCCTGATACTGATAAATTAGACAGTGCGATCCAAGAATTCAAAGAAATCTTTGATGCTTCAAACGCTAACCAAGAAAAAGCATAATCGAGGTGAGAGAAAATCATGGCATCCTTAAATGAAATCAAAACACGGATTGCATCGACGAAGAAAACTAGCCAAATCACCAAAGCTATGCAAATGGTATCAGCCTCTAAATTAACGAAATCAGAAATGTATTCAGCTAGATTCCAAATCTATGCTTCAAAAGTGCGTGAAGTCTTAACGCATTTGACAGCAAGTCAATTAACGGAATTAGCTAGTTCTGGTGGTTCGTTAGGCGGGATCAACTATCACAGTATGTTGTTGAATCGTCCAGTCAAAAAAACAGGTTATATTGTTATTACTTCAGATGGTGGCTTGGTAGGCGGCTATAATAGTTCGATCTTAAAACAGACCATGACGATGCTTGAAGATGATCATGATTCTGCCGATGAGTATGTTTTACTGGCCATTGGTGGAACCGGAGCGGACTTTTTCAAAGCTCGCGGAGTTAAATTAGCGTATGAATTACGCAATTTATCGGATCAACCAAGCTTTGATGAAGTACGAAAAATCGTTTCAATGACGACAAGTATGTATGAGAATGAAGTATTTGATGAGTTATACGTTTGTTATAACCACCATGTTAATTCATTGTCTAGTCAATTCCGTGTAGAAAAAATGCTGCCAATTTCAGATTTGGATCCAAGCGAAGCACAAACATATCGCGAGGAATACCTTTTCGAACCATCAAAAGAAGCAATCTTAGATCAATTACTTCCTCAATATGCAGAAAGTTTGATTTATGGTGCGATCGTTGATGCCAAAACAGCAGAACATGCAGCCGGAATGACTGCGATGAAGACCGCAACAGATAATGCTGGCGCGATCATCGATGACTTAACTATCTCATTCAACCGCGCGCGTCAAGCAGCGATTACCCAAGAGATTACTGAAATTGTCGGCGGGGCTTCCGCATTAGAATAATTTCGAGATTGGAGGAAAAAACATGAGTTCAGGCAAGATTGTTCAAGTTATTGGTCCCGTTGTCGACGTGGAATTTTCTTTAGATCAATCCTTACCAGACATCAACAATGCGTTGATTGTTTATAAAAATGATAAAACAAAAGTTGTGCTTGAAGCCGCTTTGGAACTAGGTGATGGTGTTATCCGCACGATCGCCATGGAATCAACAGACGGATTACAACGTGGAATGGAAGTTGTCGATACAGGCAAATCTATTTCTGTTCCTGTGGGTAAAGAAACTTTAGGTCGTGTGTTTAACGTATTAGGTGAAACGATCGATAAAGAAGCACCTTTCCCAGAGGATGCTGAAAGAAGTGGGATCCATAAAAAAGCTCCTGCTTTTGAAGACTTAAGTACAAGTAATGAAATCTTAGAAACAGGGATCAAAGTTATCGACTTATTAGCTCCTTATTTAAAAGGTGGTAAAGTCGGACTATTCGGTGGTGCCGGTGTTGGTAAAACCGTATTGATTCAAGAATTGATTCATAATATTGCACAAGAACACGGTGGTATTTCTGTATTTACCGGTGTTGGTGAACGTACTCGTGAAGGGAACGACCTTTATTATGAAATGAAAGATTCTGGCGTTATTGAAAAAACAGCCATGGTGTTTGGACAAATGAATGAGCCACCAGGTGCACGTATGCGTGTTGCCTTGACTGGTTTAACATTAGCTGAATACTTCCGTGATGAAGAAGGACAAGATGTGTTGCTATTTATCGACAACATCTTCCGCTTTACTCAAGCCGGATCAGAAGTTTCTGCGTTACTTGGACGTATGCCATCAGCCGTTGGTTATCAACCAACGTTAGCAACTGAAATGGGTCAATTACAAGAACGTATCACTTCAACGAAAAAAGGATCAATTACATCTATCCAAGCTATCTATGTGCCAGCCGATGACTATACTGACCCAGCGCCAGCTACAGCATTCGCCCATTTAGATGCAACAACTAACTTGGAACGTAAATTGACAGAACAAGGTATTTATCCTGCCGTGGATCCATTAGCTTCATCTTCAAGTGCGTTAGCACCTGAAATCGTTGGTGAAGAACATTACCGCGTAGCAACTGAAGTTCAACGTGTTTTACAACGTTATCGTGAATTGCAAGATATCATTGCTATCTTAGGGATGGATGAATTATCAGATCAAGAAAAAGTTATTGTTTCTCGTGCTCGTCGAATTCAATTCTTCTTATCACAAAACTTTAACGTAGCGGAACAATTCACTGGTCTACCAGGTTCTTACGTACCCGTAGAAAAAACTGTCGAAGGATTTAAAGAAATTCTAGATGGTAAATACGATGATCTTCCAGAAGAAGCATTCCGTAGTGTAGGTCCAATCGAAGACGTAATAGAAAAAGCGAAAACTTTAGGCTACTAGAAAGAGGTGCCCGATGGAACAAGAAAAAAGCAAGGTTCTGCAAGTGAACGTTGTTACTCCAGATGGTAACGTCTATGAACACAATGCAGCCATCGTTATTGCAAGAACGGTTGCTGGTGAAATTGGGATCTTACCAAATCACGCGCCAATTATTGCGCCTCTTGTAATCGATGAAGTTCGTATTCGTCGTACGGATTCGGATACACACGTGGATTGGATTGCAGTCAACGGTGGAATCATGGAAGTTCGGGACAATGTTTTGACGATTATTGCTGATACAGCAGAACGTGAACGTGATATTGACGTCTCACGTGCCGAAAGAGCAAAACAACGTGCGGAAGCACGAATCCAAGAAGCACGTGAAAAACAAGACACAGACCAATTGAGTCGTGCCGAAGTTGCTTTACACCGTGCTATGAACCGGATTAAAGTTTCAAAACATAGTTAGTTTGAATTTCAAACTTACTTATAAAAGGAGAGCTAAATCTTAGGATTTAGCTCTCCTTTTTTTAATTTTAATATAAGGGTATTTATTCAAAAAAAGCTATAAATATTAAGCTCATTTAACAAAAAAATCATAATAATACATTTGTTATCAAATATTTTTGTATTTTCTTCTTTTTTACTAGCTAAAATATTCGAACTATTCAATTAAATTAAGACTATAGAAAATAAATATCAGTCATTGGAGATGAGAATATGGAAAGTGCCCAATCTACAAAAATTACTAAAATAAAAAGCTATCGTAAAAATACAGCACAACTTTCGATTAAACCGTACATAAAAAAAATAATTCCATGGATTATTCCTATTAGTTTGATTTTAGCTTGGCAAGTCAGTAGCCAGTTAGGCTGGTTGGCTAGTGAAACAATGCCGTCTCCACTATCGATCATAGAGAACGGTATCCAATTATTTCAAAGTGGAGAATTATTCAAACATATCAGTATCAGCTTATATCGTGCTACCGTCGGATTGATTATTGGGGGAAGCATCGGATTTATTTTAGGTGTCATCAATGGCGTTTCAAAATTAAGTTGCCAACTTTTTGATACAACGATTCAAATGTTTGGAAATATTCCTCATGTCGCGTTGACGCCATTAGTGATTTTAGTTTTAGGAATTGGTGAACCAGCTAAGATTTTTCTTGTAGCTGTCGGTGTCATGTTTCCAATCTATATCAATACGTATCACGGTATCCGGTCAGTTGATTCAGAACTTTTAGAAATGGGAAAATCTTATGGATTACATAATTGGGAATTATTCAAAAAAGTGATCTTTCCAGCCGCTTTGCCGACGATTTTGATGGGTGTTCGCTATGCACTAGGTGTAATGTGGACAACATTGATCGTTGCTGAAACGATTGCTTCAGATTCTGGAATTGGCTATCTTGCGGTAACAGCTCAAGACTTTTTAGATATGAAGACGATTATCTTATGTATTTTGATCTACGCATTGTTAGGTAAAGCTTACGATATCATCGCTAAAAATTTAGAAAAAGTTTTTCTAGCGTGGCAAGATCAAGAAAGGATGGATGAACATGTCTAATGAGTTAGTAGCATTAAAACATATTGGAAAAAAATATGAAGAAAAAGAAGTACTGACCGATGTAAATTTAAAAATCCAACGAGGTGAATTTGTTAGTTTAGTTGGAAAAAGCGGGGGTGGAAAAAGTACACTGTTACGCTTGATTGCTGGTTTGGAAAAAAATGATGGTGGCTTAATCGAATATCCGGCTGCTCCAGTTATCCGGGTGATGTTTCAAAACGACCGTTTACTGCCTTGGATGACAGTTATTGACAATGTTTGTTTTAGAGAAAAAGATCACTATGCTTTAGCAAGAAAACTATTACAACAAGTTGGACTAAGTGATTTTGCAGAGAAATATCCGGACCAGCTTTCCGGTGGACAACGTCAAAGAGTTGCCTTGGCTCGTGCATTGATGGCTAAACCCGATTTATTATTGTTAGATGAACCACTAGGTGCTTTGGATGCACTTACTCGAAGTCAAATGCAAGAATTGATTTTAGATATTTGTAATGAGCAACAAGTGACTTTAGTGATCGTAACGCATGATGTGAATGAGGCTGTAAAAATGGGCCAACGAGTTGTTATTATGAAAAATGGTCAGAATCATTATGAAGCAGCAGATTTTAGCGGTGATGTAAAAACAGAAGTCAAAGTCACTCAGCAAATCTACAACGAGCTGATGGAGGCTCTTTAATATGGATACAGCAAAACGCACGAATAAAAAGCGGCCATATCTGTATGAAGTTGATTTGATGAGAATCATTTTTATTTCAGGAGTACTCTTAAATCATGTGACAACGGCTTTTTCCAATGCTATGCCAGCTTCAACTAGTAAAACTGTTTTACAGGCGACACATTTGTCACTTCATTTTACTAGAATGGGTTTCATGTTTATGACAGGGTTAGTATTGTTTTTGAATTATTACGACAAAGAAAATAGTTGGTTGGCTTTCTGGAAAAAACGTTATTCTAGTGTTGGTTTTTCTTATATAGCTTGGAATATCTTATTGTTACTGTTTACTGAAGGGGTAGCAGGAACTCTCTTTTCAAAAGGAAATTTTTTCAATGAATTAGTGGATGCATTGATTCATGGCAATCATTTTTATCTCTATTATGTGTATGTAACGTTTCAGCTATATTTACTTTTCCCGCTGTTAGTAAAATTATTCAAACGGTTCCCCAAAGAGCACAATACCATTTTATTGATCAGTTTCATGCTTCAGTTAAGCCTGCTTTTTTTGATCAAATATGAATTGCCTGTGGTAGATACTAGCAACTGGTGGTTTTTCTTCCGTTCTTATGGAATGAATTTCTTTGTTTATCAAATTTATTTTATTATGGGAGCTTATACAGCCATCCACTATCAACAAGTAACTAGCAGAATAAAAAAATATCAAAAGTGGATCGGCTCATTAGCTGTACTCCTAGCAATTGGAACTGTCGGACTATATTATTTCAATCGTGATATTTTAAAACTAAGTGCTACTAAAACAATGAGTATCCATCAACCATATATGCTTTTCTATGCCATTTCAATGGTAGCAGCAGTCTTTTTGATCGGTTTACATTATGCAAAGGTAAGAAATAAAATGGCCGAACAAGTAACAGCTAAAATCAATTTGATCGCTAAAGTTTCGTTTGGACTGTATTTGGCTCAAACAATCCCATTAACAATTTTAAAAATGATTCTTAGTCGTTTAACCTTCTTGCCAGCTTGGGGCTTTATCTTACTAGTACCAATCGGCTATCTATTTGTATGGCTCATTTCATTTGGAATCGCCTATTTCTGTTATAAAGTACCACCATTTGGACGTTTAATCGGCCGTCCTCAAAAACGTCGATATTTAGTTAAGGAAGTGTTCGTACATGACAAAGTTAACCAATAAACTCAATAAACAATTAAAAAATCAACCGATGGATGATTTCATTAAAGAAGTAACTGACAAGACGTGGATCAGTAAACAAGAATTTGCTGAAGATGTAAAAAGGATCACAAAACAATTAACAGAATTAAAAATTGGTTATCAGGATATGGTTTTAGTTAGTTTAGAAAACAGCAGTGTTTATCCAGCCATTCTACAAGCGTTATGGCAACAAGGTGTCATCGTTCATCCAGTATCAGAATCGACACCAGTTGATCAATTGTTGGATGAATATCAAATTCACCACTGTGTCGGAGTAATCATTGGTGAGCAAATCAACTTGAAACAAACAGTATTCGTATCGACTACGAGCCAACTTTCAAGAAAGCAATTAACTATCTATGGTGATAAAGAAAAATTGGCGCTCAGAACTACTTCGCCAGTGGGGAAACTGAGCGAAGCTAATTTAGCTTTGGTGATGAATACTTCAGGCACAACGGGAAAACCAAAACGAGTCGGATTAACACATGAACAGTTATTTAACGGCGCTAAACATATTGCTAACGGGCATCGATTGACTGACAGGGACACGACGCTTGTAACGATGCCAATGTTCCATATTAATGCTCAAGTGATTTCGATTTTGGCTACACGTTTAACTAATGGCCGATTATTGGTAGCAAAAAAATTCAGTGCACACCAATTTTGGCAGCAAGTCGCAGACAATCAAGTGACATGGGCCTCAGTTGTACCTACTATTATCAGCATTCTTTTAATGAATCTTCCTGCGCAAAAAGAATATCAAAAATATCAAAAAAAATTGCAACTACGCTTTATCAGAAGTGCATCTTTTTCTTTACCAAAAAACAAATTAGAAGAATTTCAAACGGTCTTTGATGTTCCAGTAATTGAAGGCTATGGTTTGACAGAAGGAGCTAGTCAAGTTGCGATCAATCCTCATGATGCACCGAAAGCAGGTTCTGTGGGGAAACCTTACGGAACAGAAATCAAGATTTTTGACGGTACAGAATTAGTTGAAGACAGTCAACAACTGGGTGAGATAGCTGTAAGAGGTGATCATGTGATCACAGATTATTTAGATCCTAATCCGACTTCTTTCTTTGGAGAATGGTTTTTGACTGGTGATCTTGGTTATTTTGATGAAGAGGGGTATTTATACATCAAAGGTCGTAAAAAAGAAATGATCAATCGAGGAGGAGAAAAAATCGCGCCAGTGCAAGTCGAAGGTGTATTAAATAAACTTTCTTTTATTGCACAGATAGCCGTGGTAGGACTAGATGATCCTTTATATGGTGAAGAAGTAACTGCGGTTGTTATCAGTCGAGCAAATGGTATCAGTGAAGCTAAGCAGCGACAAGCAATTTTTGATTATTCCGAACGTAAGCTGGCACGTTATGAACGTCCGACACGGGTAGAATTTGTGAAAGAATTTCCTACAAATCCAACGGGAAAAGTTATCCGAGCAAAGCTGAAAGAAATTATTCAAGCAAAAATCAGTGAGAGGGTGGAAAATGAAACAGCAAGTGCGTAAATGGGGATTAAGTATTTTAGTTCTTTTTTGGATCGGCATAGCTTATATGGGATTTCGACAGGTCTCTGACGAAGCGACCTCATTGACTAAAGTAACTTTAGGTTATCAAAAGGCAGATATGATGGATATTTCAAAAGAACGTGGTGTCTTTGAAAAAAAGATGAAAGCCAAAGGGTATAAAATTATTTGGAAAGAATTCCAAGATGGTTCTTCTTTGATGCAGGCTGTTAAAGCGGGGAAAGTAGATTATGCTCGTTTGGGAGATACGCCGCCAGTCGTTGCGCAGGCAAATGGCACAAAGCTAAGCTATATCGCAGCCGGTTCAACTCGGTCAAACGGGTCTGGTATTTTAGTGGCTAAAGATTCTGGGATTACTTCTTTAAATGATTTAAAAGGTAAAAAAATTGCTTACACAAAAGGAACAAGTTCAGAATATTTTGTTCGAAATGCGTTAAAAAAAGCAGGAATCTCAAGTGATGAAGTCGATTTGGTGAATTTAGACGCTTCTGATGCAAGTGCGGCTTTTTCAAAAGGGAAAGTGGCTGCTTGGGCGACTTGGGATCCAATGACTGCTACTGCTGAGGTCAAACAAGACGCTACATTACTAATAAATGGAAATAATGGCATCAGTAATAATCGCGAATATATCGTTGCAACTAGTGAGTATGCCGAAAACCATACAGATATTTCTAAATATCTAGTCGAATATATGAGCAATGATATGGAATGGGCCAATCAAAATCATACGAAACTTATTTCGATGTTGAGCAAAGCGCTAAATTTGTCTGATCAAATCGTTAAGAAAATGGTAGAACGTCGTACCTATGGGTTAACAACAATCAATCAAGCGATTTTAGATGAACAACAAGCGATTGCTGACTTATTCTATGAAGAAGGCGTCATTAAAAATAAGATCACCATTGAAAACACGGTCAATTAAATGGTAAATATAGATTGTTTCAATTGTTGAAACAATCTTTTTTTTGTATAGTTGACAAACCGGCTATTTAAGCATCAATAATTATCTTTTTTAATTGTTTAAGTTTTTTAAAAGTTTTTATGAAGTCTGATAGCGAGACAAACTATTCTTCTTTATGTAAAACTGTGATATAATCCAACTGTTGATTTTCTTGAAAGGAAAAGAATGATGCAAGTATATGGAATTGATGCTATCGTTAGAATTGTTTCACATTTTTCGTTTATTTATTTAGCTTTTTGGGCGTTAAGGTCCTTACGAGTAGATACGCTGTTTCGACCACTTAAAGAGACGCAAATCCGTATTGCAATCACTATGTTGGCGATCGCAATTGGCTTTACCTGCAGTACGTTCTTTTTAGAAATCATCATGCTATGTAAAAATATTTTTTTGACATTTAACTAAGGTACATATACGTGAAGTCGACTAGTTTTTTTGGAGGGAATACAAATGGAAGAAATCATCGTTCGTGGTGGTAAGCAATTAAAAGGAACCGTACATATTGAAGGCGCAAAAAATGCCGTCTTACCTATTTTAGCAGCTACATTATTAGCAGAAGAAGGAACTACTACATTAAGCAATGTTCCTGTTTTATCAGATGTTTTTACTATGAATCAAGTTATTCGTTATCTTAATACAGATGTAGAGTTCGATGAAGAGAAGAAAGAAATTACAGTAAATGCGACTCGTCAATTGAATGTGGAAGCACCCTATGAATATGTCAGTCAAATGCGTGCATCAATCGTTGTGATGGGTCCATTGTTAGCTCGGAATGGTCATGCAAAAGTTGCGATGCCTGGTGGTTGCGCAATTGGTAAACGTCCAATCGATCTACATTTAAAAGGATTCCAAGCGTTAGGTGCAAAAATTATTCAAAAAAATGGCTATATTGAAGCTATTGCAGACGAATTGATCGGTGATACGATTTATTTAGATTTCCCAAGTGTTGGAGCAACACAAAATATTATGATGGCAGCTGTAAAAGCTAAAGGAACAACAATCATTGAAAACGTTGCTCGCGAACCTGAAATCGTTGACTTAGCCAATTTCTTAAACAAAATGGGCGCAAACATTTACGGTGCTGGTACAGAAACAATGCGTATCGAAGGGGTAGAACGATTACATGCGGTAGCTCATCCAATCGTTCAAGACCGGATCGAAGCTGGAACATTCATGGTGGCTGCAGCGATGACAGAAGGTAACGTATTGATTGATGGAGCTATTCCTGAACACAATCGTCCACTTATTTCTAAATTGATCGAAATGGGTGTAACGATCAGTGAAGAAAACGAAGGTCTACGAGTAATCGGACCAAAAACGATCAAAGCAACAGATGTGAAGACAATGCCACACCCAGGCTTTCCAACAGATATGCAAGCACAGATGACCGCTATCCAAGCAGTTGCTGAAGGAATCAGTACAACGACAGAAACAGTCTTTGAAAATCGTTTCCAACATTTAGAAGAAATGCGTCGTATGAATGTTCAAGTTAAAATCGATAATAATGTTGCTTTGATTCAAGGATCTGCCGATTTACAAGGAGCAGAAGTTTATGCAACAGATTTACGTGCTGCAGCTGCCTTAATCTTGGCTGGCTTGCGTGCAAAGGAAATCACACGTGTTCGCAATTTAAAATATTTAGACCGGGGTTATTATCAATTCCATAAAAAATTGCAATTATTAGGTGCAGATGTTGAACGTGTTGATACGGATGGTAAAAAAGTAGCTGATAAAACAACTGTTTTAGCTTAAGGAGTGTATCTATGAGTTCAAGTGAACATATTTTACGAAACCTTATCCGAATCGTAGCTATTTTACTGGCTGGTGTCGTGCTGTTTATTATTGGTAGCATGATCGGTTACGGCGTAATGGGCGGAGGCAATCCATTTAAAGTTTTATTGCCTGATGTCTGGCGTCATATTTTAGACTTTGTTCATTAAATAATAATACAATCAAAGAGTGTGCCTTTTAGGTGCATTCTTTTTTATATCGATAATTTATCCAATTTTGATTGCTGTACGAAAGAGAATAAGAGGGAAGTCCATGAATCTAATAGGAAGAAGTATTATATTTTTAGTGCGAGGATATCAGCGTTTCATCTCGCCTTTATTTCCACCATCTTGTCGTTATTATCCAAGTTGTTCTAGTTATATGATCAAAGCCGTTCAAGTCCATGGAGCACCTAAAGGATTTTTAATGGGAATATCTCGGATCTTGCGCTGCCAGCCATTTGCAAAAGGTGGTTTGGATTATGTTCCTACAACTTTTTCTTTACGTAAAAATAAGATAGATCAGGAAGAACCTAAGTATCCTCAAATGAACAACTAATTATTGCTTTAGCTAATAATAGCTAAAGCTTTTTTTATTTCCACCAACTAATATTCCAATGTAAGCGCTAATAGTTATTTGATTATTGGCAATAGTTAAAATATTCAGAAAATTTAATTGACAGTGAGAGTTTTTTCATATATATTCTTTATTATCTTAACAAACTATCATTGATTTATTAGGGAGGAAAAGGAATGAAGAAACGGACATTGGCTGCGCTAGCAGCAGGATTGTTCTTATTTGGTGCTTGTGGGGCTCCTAAAGCCAGCGATAATAGTAGTAGTGAGGATGCAAAAACGATTAAAATCGGCGGGAACTTTGAATTATCAGGTGCCATCGCTGCGTACGGCGAGGCTGAAAATGAAGGAGCTAAATTAGCCGTCGAGCAAATCAATAAAGATGGTGGAATCGATGGTAAAAAAATCGAATATGTTTCAAAAGATAATAAATCAGATAATAATGAAGCAGCTTCTGTTGCTGCTAATTTAACGACAAAAGATAATGTAGTAGCTATTGTTGGACCGGCAACGTCCGGAGCAACGAAAGCAACCTTACCAAACTTGTCTAAAGCAAAAGTTCCAGCAGTAACGCCTTCTGGAACTGATGATGCAATCACTGTCCAAAATGGAAAAGTTCAAGATTACATCTATCGGGCATGTTTCCAAGATAGTTTCCAAGGTATTGTATTAGCGAAATATGCGGAAGAAAATTTGAAAGCTGAAAAGGCTGTAATCTTGGGTGATAATTCTAGTGATTATGCAATTGGATTGACTAAGGCCTTCAAAAAAACATATAAAGGTAAAATTGTTGCAGAAGAAAACTTTACGGCTGGTGATAAAGATTTCCAAGCGATGTTAACAAAAATCAAAGGTAAAGATTTCGATGTCATCTATATCCCAGGTTATTACACAGAAGCTGGTTTAATCATCAAACAGGCACGTGAAATGGGGATTGAACAACCGATTATTGGTGCAGATGGTTTTGGAGATGAAAAATTAGTTGAAACAGCCGGTGCTAGCAATGTAAACAATGTTTATTACACTGGACACTTTTCAACACAAGCACCAGCAACAGATAAAGTTGAACCGTTTGTAAAAGCTTTTGAAGAAAAATACGGAACACAGCCGTCTTCATTCAATGCTTTGGCATACGATGCAGTCTACATGATCAAACAAGCAATTGAAGATCAAGGAAAAGCAACACCTGCAGCGATCAACAAAGGCTTGGCAGAACTAAAAGATTTTGAAGGTGTTACTGGTAAGATCACAATGGACGATGAGCATAACCCAGTGAAATCAGCGGTTGTACTTGGTCTAACAGATGGAAAAGAATCTTCTGCTGAAACTGTAAATCCATAATTACTCAGAAAAAGCAGACAAGGGGGTGTGCCAATACTTGTTGGCATGCTCCTTTTTAAAAATCAAGGTCCTTTGACCACTCTATTTTTTAGAAAAGTGATGTGATAAAGATGGAAGTATTTATTCAGCAAATCGTCAACGGCCTTTTTCTCGGAAGTGTCTACGCACTGATGGCCTTAGGTTACACTATGGTTTATGGAATTATCAAATTGATTAACTTTGCTCATGGTGAAATTTATATGATTGGTTCATTTATTGGCTACTTTTTGATTAATCAATTCAATATGGGCTTTTTTCCAGCCTTGATTCTGTCAATGATCGGCAGTGCGATATTAGGTGTTGTTATTGAGTTTCTAGCTTATCGACCATTGAGGAATTCAACAAGGATCGCAGCTTTGATTACAGCAATTGGTGTTTCGTATCTTTTACAAAATACGATGATTTACTTTTTTAGTTCATCAACTAGACCGTTTCCGCAAGTCATCGAGATGCATGTGTATAAAATCGGCTTTTTGAGTGTTTCAAATATTCAATTATTGATTTTAGGTTTGTCATTATTCTTGATGATTGCTTTAAATCTGATTGTACAAAAAACAAAAATGGGAAAAGCGATGCGTGCAGTAAGTGTCGATACAGATGCAGCACAATTAATGGGGATCGATGTGAATCGTACGATTTCATTTACTTTCGCTTTAGGTTCAGCCTTAGCGGCAGCTGGCGGAATGATGATCGGTTTGTATTACAACTCGATCGATCCGATGATGGGATATATGCCCGGATTGAAATCATTTATCGCAGCGGTACTTGGTGGAATCGGTATTATACCTGGTGCAGCAATTGGAGGATTTGTGATTGGCTTGATCGAAACGATCACAACAGCCCTGGGCTTCTCTGACTTTAAAGATGCTGTAGTATATGCTGTACTGATTTTGATTTTATTGATCCGTCCGGCGGGTATTCTAGGAAAACATGTGAAAGAGAAAGTGTAGGTGAGTCAAATGAAAAAGAATTTAAAATACAATTTGATTTGGCTGGCTTTAATCGTGCTAGGATATGCTGCGCTTTATATTGCGTATTCTGCAGGCATGGTCAATCTATTTTTAGATAATGTATTGGTTCAGATCGGAATCAATATTATTTTAGCAGTTGGATTAAATCTGATTATTGGTTTTTCAGGACAATTTTCTTTAGGTCATGCGGGCTTTATGGCAATCGGTGCTTATGGCGCAGCTTTAGTCTCAATGAGTATGCCAACTTATGCAGGCTTTTTCTTAGGAATGGCCGTTGGTGTGATTATTGCGGGAATCGTTGCAGTAGCCGTTGGGATTCCAACATTGCGTCTAAGCGGTGATTATTTAGCAATCGCAACACTTGGTGTAGCAGAAATTATCCGTATTTTATTGATCAATTTTAAAGATATTACCAATGGACCTTCAGGATTGTTTGGGATTCAACCGTTCGTTGATTGGCAGATGGTCTATGGATTTGTGGCTATTACTACGCTATTTATTGTCAATTACATTCGTTCTGGCGCTGGCCGAGCAACAATGGCGATTCGTGAGGATGAGATTGCTGCAGAAGCAATGGGTGTCAATACGACTAAATATAAAGTGATGGCTTTCGCCTTTGGAGCAATGACTGCTAGTATTGCGGGATCTCTTTATGCCGGTTATTTACAATCGATTGCCCCTAAAGACTTTGCGTTCACTAAATCTGTAGATATTTTGATCCTTGTAGTATTAGGTGGAATCGGCAGTATTACTGGTACAGTGATTGCAGCGATTCTTTTAGGAATCATCAATATGTACCTTCAAGATTTTGGAACTTTACGTATGATCATTTACGCATTGGCATTGATTATTTTGATGATTTTCAAACCAGGTGGTTTATTAGGCACGAAAGAATTATCAGTGAAAAAAATCTTTACTAAGTTCAAAAAAGGAGATGACCGAGATGCCTCTGTTAGAAATTAAAGACTTTACTAAAAACTTTGGCGGCTTGGCAGCTGTCTCCAATGTTAATATCGCATTAGAAGAAAACCAATTAGTCGGATTGATCGGTCCCAATGGTGCGGGTAAAACGACATTGTTTAACTTAATCACAGGTGTTTATGAACCAAGTGAGGGAGATGTGTTGTTAAAATCAGAGGGGAAAGAGCACCGATTGAATGGTCAAAAACCCTATGTAATCGCTGATCTAGGTCTAAGCCGAACGTTTCAAAATATTCGTTTATTCAAAGATTTAACGGTCTTAGACAATGTCTTGATTGCGATGAATAGTAAAAATAAAGAAGGCTTTCTTTCTAGTGTTCTTAGATTGCCAGCCTTTTACAATCAGGAAGAGACTTTACGAGAAGAAGCCTTGGCCTTACTGAAAATTTTTGATCTTCAAGATAAGGCTGAAAATTTAGCAAAAAATCTTCCATATGGAGAACAACGTCGACTAGAAATCGTTCGAGCATTAGCGACGAAACCAAAGATTTTATTTTTAGATGAACCAGCCGCTGGTATGAATCCTCAAGAAACCGCGGAACTGACGATCTTGATTCGTAAAATCCAAGAAGAATTCAAAATTACGATTTTGTTGATTGAGCATGATATGAGTCTAGTCATGGATGTTTGTGAACGAATCTATGTATTAGAGTATGGTCGCATCTTAGCAGAAGGGGTACCTGAAGAAATCAAAAATAATCCCGAAGTAATCAAAGCCTATCTTGGAGGTGAGCTATAATGTTGAAAATTGAAAATCTTTCGGTGCATTACGGCATGATCCAAGCGGTAAGAGATGTTAGTTTTGAAGTCAATCAAGGCGAGATCGTTTCATTGATTGGAGCCAATGGTGCGGGTAAAACGACGATCTTAAGAACGATCTCTGGCTTAAATCAACCATCGAATGGAACAATCACCTTCGAGGGACAGCCGATTCAAAAGAAAGCTCCTAGAAAAATTGTTGCACAAGGAATTTCTCAAGTTCCAGAAGGGCGCCATGTCTTTTCTGGTTTAACGGTCTTAGAAAACTTAGAAATGGGAGCTTATTTACGAAAAGACGGAGATACGCAAAAAGATTATGACCATATTTATGAAAAATTTCCGATTCTGAAAGAACGCTTGAGTCAGGATGCTTCCACATTATCTGGTGGTGAACAGCAAATGCTAGCAATGGGCCGAGCGTTGATGTCTAAACCACGCTTATTATTATTAGATGAACCATCAATGGGACTTGCACCAATCTTCATTAAAGAAATTTTTAATATTATCCAAGAAATCCAAAAGCAAGGGACGACTGTCTTATTGATTGAACAGAATGCTAAGATGGCACTGTCGATTGCGGACCGCGGATATGTTTTAGAAACGGGTAAAGTCGTGTTATCGGGAACGGGAAAAGAATTGCTAGAAAGTGAAGAAGTGAAGAAAGCTTATCTAGGAGGATAAAAAAATGAGTGTAAAAGATTTTATGACCGCAGAATTAGTCACAGTACCATCAGATACTAAAATTTTTGATGCTATTGATTTAATGAAAAAGTATGATATTCACAGATTACCTGTAGTGGATAAGGATCAATTAGTTGGGTTGATCACGGAAGGAATAATTCAAGAAGCACTACCGTCAAAAGCAACGAGCTTAAGTGTCCATGAAGTGAATTATCTATTGAATAAAACAGTTGTAGCAGATGTGATGATCAAAGATGTTAAAACGGTTGAACCTGATGCAGAATTAGAGGATGCGATCTATTTAATGCGTCACAATAAAATCAACGTGCTACCAGTGTTAGAGGGCGAGCAATTGGTCGGAATTATTACTAATAATGATATCTTCGATGCATTTCTAAAATTAACGGGTTATCACGAAGGTGGCACGCGTCTTCAATTGAAGATTTTAGAGGATAAAAAAGGTGTCTTAGCATCGGTGGCCAAGCTTTTAGCTGACAATGAGTATAGTATTTTAAATGTTGTAGTCGATCATCAGGAGAATGCCACGATTTTAGAAATTCATTTGCAAAGTAAAGAAGCCGATAAAATCAAACAGCTATTGACAGACAATGGCTATGATGTGCGTCGTGCAGCAGTCACAAATCCTTAATGATGATCTAAGGACAACGCGCGTAAAGCAGTTGTCCTTTTCTTTTGGAATATGATAAACTATCTGCAGGTGGTGTGAAAGTTATGTCTAAAAAAAACAAAGATATTCAAGTTCAGATCAAAGAAGAAGAACGTTCAATCAATGGAAATAAAGAAACAGTGACTCAATTAGTGATTGGGAAAAAATTAATTGGTGAGATTATTCCTGAAAATAAAGTTTTTCAAACGTATGCAGACGACCATTTGCTAGGCGGTTTTAAGACATTGGATGATGGAATTGAAGCATTGATTCGCAATTGGAATTTACATGAATAATTTTTTCAAAAAAGTACTTGCATTTTTTTGAAATATTCGGTATTATAACTGAGTCGGGTTTTTAAATAATAAAAACCTCTTGGAGGAGTAGCGAAGTGGCTAAACGCGACGGACTGTAAATCCGTTCCTTAGGGTTCAGTGGTTCGAATCCACTCTCCTCCACCATTGGGGTATAGCCAAGCGGTAAGGCAAGGGACTTTGACTCCCTCATGCGTTGGTTCGAATCCAGCTACCCCAGTAATATAAAAAAGATAAGACGTGAAGACGTCTTATTTTTTTGTTCAAAAATGTTTCTAACTTGAAGCTGAACCAGAATTGAGCTACAGTAAAAGAAATGACTTATGCAATTGGAAAGAGGGGGGGAATAAGATGAGTAAAATCGATGATATGAAAGAAATGGTAACAGATACTGTAACCAAAATTTATAATACAGTTAAAGATAATTCAATCGAGATCACCAAAGAAGAAAAAAAATTAGCGCCACGAATTCGGACATTACGACCAACGCGTCATACCATTAAATGGAAAGCAAAAAATCATTAAAAAAAAACCGTTCATTAATTGAACGGTTTTTTTTTAATGATCGATTTCAATGCCTAAAATCGTCAAATGGCCATTACCGACTAGCTTGACTACAAGTTTTGATAAATCATCAGCATCCATATCGGTATCACTGGTGATCCACCAATGAAGTGTACCAACAAAAATCGAAGTCATATATTCGATAATGAAATCTAAAGGAACTTCAATGTCATTCTCGGTGATCTTAAGTTGATTAAAAATATGCGCATACTTAATATCTAAAATCTCAGCAATTTTTTTTCGGAGAATTTCATTACCTGAGGCATCCATGATAGTTAAGAAAAATTTTCGGTTTTCTTGGATACGTTCATAAATAATTTTAAGTACCATTTCGATTTGTCGAACTTTTAACCGATTTCCTTGGACGATCTGATCAGGATCTAATACAGCTGCGAATGCATCGATAGCTTGCTTGAAAATCGCATCATATAAATCTTGTTTGTCTTTAAAATGCGAATAAAAAGTTGCACGATTGATCATTGCTTCATCAGCGATTTCTTGAATCGTGATGTTATCATATCCCTTTTCTTCTACTAAATGAATAAAAGCTTCTACGATCATTTTGCGTGTTCGTTTTACTCGAAGATCAATTTTCTTTTTCATAAATTTTCCCTTTCATTTAACAACAAATCTTTATTGATTGTTGTTTATCACACGGATGAAGTGCATTTGCGTATTGCATAAAGGTTAAAATCTTTTTAGAATATACGTGAGTAGTATAACAAACACTATGTATTTTAATCAACAGGTGTTGTTAAAAATGGAAGGTAGGAATAATTATGACATTACGAGCGGGAATCGACGTTGGCTCTACGACCGTAAAGCTAGTCATTTTAGATGAACAAAATACAACTCTCTTTGCAAAATATGAACGTCATTTCTCAGATGTGAAAGCTGCCACAGAACGAGTGCTCAAAGAAGCAGAAAACATTCTTGGAGATCAAGCGATGACGATGAGTATCACTGGTTCTGGTGGTATGGGATTAGCAGATGTCTTAGAGATTCCTTTTGTCCAAGAGGTTATCGCGTGTACACGCACAGTTGAAGAAGTAATTCCAGAAACAGATGTAGCCATTGAACTAGGAGGAGAAGATGCTAAAATCACCTTTTTCGAGGGTTCATTAGAACAACGGATGAATGGTAGTTGTGCTGGTGGTACCGGAGCCTTTATCGATCAAATGGCTGTCTTACTAAAGACAGATGCAAACGGCGTTAACGAATTAGCTAAAAATTATAAAACAATTTATCCAATCGCATCACGTTGTGGAGTTTTTGCTAAAACAGACGTGCAGCCTTTGATCAATGAAGGCGCTCCAAAAGAAGATATCGCAGCGAGTATATTCCAAGCGGTTGTCAATCAAACCATTGCTGGCTTAGCAGCTGGTCGTAAAATCAAAGGTAAGATCGCTTTTCTTGGCGGACCATTGTTCTTTATGTCTGAATTACGTCAACGTTTTATCGAGACATTGGACATTGCTCCTGAAGATGTGATTTTTCCAGAAAATCCACAATTATTTGTGGCCATGGGAGCAGCTTTTTATTCGGAAGAAGCACCAGTTTCTTCGTTAACTGAATTATTACATCGCTTAGCAACAGCTGAAGAAGGTCACTTATCACCCTCTGATACGTTGGAACCATTATTTAAAGATGATGAAGATCTAGCAGTATTTCGTGAACGCCACAATCAAGCACAAGCGAAAACAAAAGACTTGGCACAACATGAAGGTGTGGCTTTTTTAGGGATCGATGCGGGCTCAACAACAACTAAAGTTGCCTTAATTGATTCTGATGGTAACTTACTATTTTCTTTTTATGGAAATAATCAGGGGCAGCCATTGGAAACAACAATGAGCGTGTTAAAAGACCTGTATCAACAACTACCAGCAAATGTCTTTATCGGCAAAGCAGCTGTAACGGGTTATGGTGAACAATTGATCAAAAACGCTTTGAAGGTTGATATTGGTGAAGTTGAAACAATGGCTCATTACAAAGCAGCTAATCACTTCCAACCAGGTGTCGATTTTATTTTAGATATCGGTGGCCAAGATATGAAAGCCATGACGATCAAAGATGGCGCATTATCTTCGATCCAGTTGAATGAAGCATGCTCATCTGGCTGTGGATCTTTTATTGAAACATTTGCGAAATCATTGAATTACAAAGTAGAAGACTTTGCTGAAGCTGCTTTGCACTCAAAAGGTCCTGTCGATTTGGGATCTCGTTGTACCGTCTTTATGAACTCTAAAGTGAAGCAAGTACAAAAAGAAGGTGCTTCTGTAGGCGATATTTCTGCTGGATTATCTTATTCAGTTATAAAAAATGCAATTTATAAAGTAATCAAGGTTCGTCGTCCGGAAGAGCTTGGAGAAAAAATCGTCTGTCAAGGTGGAACATTTTATAATGAAGCTGTTTTAAGAGCATTTGAAATGGTTACGGGTCGTGAAGTTGTCCGTCCATCGATTGCTGGATTAATGGGAGCTTTTGGGGCTGCATTGATTGCGTTAGAAAATTATGAAGTCGGCGAAACGACTGAAACGTTATCACTAGCGGAAATCGATTCATTTACAGCAGAAAAAGAATTTACGCATTGTGGGTTGTGTGAAAATAATTGTATGCTGACTGTGACATTGTTCTCTGATGGCCGTCAATTTATTACAGGCAATCGCTGTGAACGTGGTGCGCGGATCAAAGTGAAACGTGAAGATAAAAAGGTCAACTTGGTTGATTATAAATATCGTCGTTTGTTCAAGTATCGCCCATTGCGTAAAAAAGAGGCTATCCGTGGAGAAATCGGAATTCCGCGGGTCTTGAACATGTATGAAAATTATCCATTATGGCATACCTTTTTTAGCGATCTAGGCTTTAGAGTGAAATTGTCTCCTCGTTCAAACAAAGAACTGTATGAACAAGGTATGGAAACAATTCCTAGTGATACTGCTTGTTATCCAGCCAAAATCGCTCACGGGCATATCCAAGCGTTGATTGATAGTGGTGTACCAATGATTTTCTATCCTGGTGTTGTATTTGAACGGGAAGAATCAAAAGAAGCTGATAACCATTTCAATTGTCCAATCGTCCAAAGTTATCCAGATGTTATTCGAAACAATGTTGATGACATTCGCGATGGAAAAGTGGATTATCGCAATCCTTATCTAAATCTTGGAAATGAAGCCTCTGTAGCGAAAGTATTAGGCCGTTGCTTCCAAGATCTAGGAATCACACAAAATGAAATTGATGACGCATTGCATCACGCTTATGAAGAGTTAGAAGCATTCAAACAAGATATTCGCCAAAAGGGTGAAGAAACGTTGTTGATGCTAAATCAAAAAAATGAACGAGGAATCGTTCTCTCAGGCCGTCCTTATCATTTGGATCCAGAGATCAATCACGGTATCGCAGAAGTGATTACGCAAGAAGGCTTCCATGTTTTGACTGAAGACAGTATCTCTCATTTAAGTGACGTAGGTAATTTACGTGTAGTCAATCAATGGGTCTACCATTCTCGTTTGTACGCAGCAGCACGAGTAGTCGCTAAAACAAAAAATCTCGAGTTGGTGCAATTGAATTCATTCGGTTGTGGTTTAGATGCTGTAACAACGGACCAAGTCGAAGAAATCATGGATCAATATGGAAAGATCTACACAGTTTTGAAAATCGATGAAGGATCTAATCTAGGTGCTATTCGAATTCGTTTACGTTCGTTAAAAGCAGCGGTCAATGAACGAGATAAATCTAATTATGAACCAGTCAAACGATTTGAAGAACCTGAAAAAATCGTCTTTACAAAAGAAATGCGTAAAAAGCATACCTTGTTGTTGCCAATGCTTAGTCCAATCCATCAATCAGGCTTGTTTGATATCGCTTTGGAAGCTTCGGGCTATAATGTGGTTTGTTTGCCAGCAATGGATCGTGAAGCTGTTAATGTCGGTTTGAAATATGTCAATAATGATTCGTGTTATCCAGCAATCATTTCCATTGGCCAATTAGTAGAGGCTTTGGAAAGTGGAAAATATGATTTAAACAATACAAGTGTCATGATGAGTCAAACTGGCGGAGGCTGTCGTGCGACGAACTACATCCCATTATTGAGAAAAGCTCTGAATGATGCCGGCTTCCCTCAAGTCCCCGTTGTTTCAGTTTCATTAGGTAATAAAGGGGTGGAAAGCAACCCAGGATTCAAATTTACGTTACCGATGTTAAAACGGATTGTTGTAGCGATTCTTTATGGAGATCTATTTGAGCGAGTGGTTTATCGGACACGTCCATATGAATTAGAAAAAGGCCAAATCGATGCTTTACATGAAGAATGGTTGAAAAAAGTCGAGAGTAACGTCCGCAATGGTTCTTTGACGATCTTTAATCGTAATATGAAAAAAATTGTTAAAGCATTTGATACTGTACCGATTTCAAATGAGATCAAGCCGAAAGTCGGTGTGGTGGGAGAAATCTTAGTCAAATATTCACCGACAGCCAATAATGATATTGTTCGTTTATTAGAAGAAGAAGGTGCTGAAGCAGTTGTACCTGATTTGATCGGTTTTATGAATTACTCGCTGTATAATCAGATTTGGAAATATGATAATATGGGGATGCCTAAGAAGAGTAAAAATCTTGCTGAAATGGCTATCAAGTTAATTGAAGTTGTCGAAAAACCAATGGATAAAGCCTTACGTGCTTCAGAACGTTTTACTGGAATCCACTCGATTTATCAATTGGCTGAAGATGCTAGTAAGATTCTTTCTATCGGAAATCATACGGGTGAAGGCTGGTTCTTAACCGGTGAAATGATCGATCTTTTGAAGACCGGTGTCAATAATATCGTCTGCATGCAGCCATTTGGGTGTCTACCAAACCACGTTGTCGGTAAAGGGGTCATTAAAGAATTACGTCACCAATACCCTAAGTCCAATATTGCAGCAATCGATTACGATCCAGGTGTTTCTATCGTTAACCAATTGAATCGAATCCGTTTGATGATGGCAACAGCCAATAAACAACTAAAAGAAGAAGTTAAAAATTAAGTAAAAGAGTAGACCTGTCAAATAGGTCTACTCTTTTTAATTATTATGAATAATTACAGACAACACGGTTATTGTTGTGAATTAGGTATATACCAGTTATAATGAAACTAATAAATTAATGAGGTGATGGGACATGGCGAATCAAGTGCCTGTTTATATTCAAATACATGATCAATTGAAACATGAAATTGAAAATGGTCTATGGAAAGTGGGCGATCGCTTACCTTCTGAACGTGATTTATCAGTGAAATTTGGTGTGAGCCGGATGACATTGCGTCAAGCGGTCCAAACGTTATCTGATGAAGGAATATTAGAACGGAAAATCGGCTCTGGAACGTACGTTGCAAGTGAAAAAGTTCAAGAAAAAATGAGCGGAACGACAAGTTTTACCGATATTATGGAGTCCTTGAATAAGGTGCCATCTAGTAAAACCATCTCTTTCTTTCATTCACGCGCTAGTTCAAGTGAAGCTGAAAAACTGGGTTTAGAAAAAGGAGACCAAGTTTTACGGATGGAACGGATTCGTTATGCGGATGATATACCAATTTGTTTTGAAGAAGCGAGTATTCCGGCTGAATTAGTCGAGGGATTCAGTAAAGAAGAAATCACGGAATCTTTCTATCATACTTTAAAAGAAAAAGGATTAGAAATCGGGCAAGCAAACCAAACCGTGACTGCTATTTTAGCTTCGGAACAAATCGCTGATTATTTAGCTGTCAAACGCGGTGATGCCATTTTACGTTTGCGCCAAATTTCTTATTTAGCGGATGGACGTCCATTCGAATATGTACGGACGCAATATGTTGGCAGTCGATTTGAATTTTATTTAGAAAAATAATCCAAGAAGTTAGTCTTCTTGGATCAATTGTTCAAAGTAGGTAACGGCTCCAGTCGTAAATTGAGCTTGTCCATTCAATAAATCAGTCACTTGGGATTCAAAGTTTGCGACTGAAGACTCATCTACCATACAAGTAGGCATTACTTGTTCAGTAAATTGAGTCTCTTTGACCGCAATTTTTTCCTGCGTAAGAAAATTCTCTAATTTCCCCCAGTTTTGATAGTCGATTTGAACGATGATTTCTTGTTGTAATCGTCCTTCAACAATCCCAATAGTCGAAATTACTTGAGCTGTAGCTCCGGAATAAGCACGGATCAAACCGCCAGCGCCTAATTTCGTCCCGCCGAAATACCGAGTGACGACAGCGCAGACATTGATCAAGTCATTTTTTTTCAAAACTTCTAAGATAGGAACTCCGGCAGTTCCGCTAGGTTCACCATCATCAGAAGAGCGTTGGATTTCATTGCGCTCACCTAGCACAAAAGCACTACAGTTATGGTTGGCTTTCCAATGTTCCTTTTTGATTTGCTGGATGAATTCTTTGGCTTCTTCTTCAGAAGAGATGCGCTTTAAAAAACAGATAAATCGTGATTTTTTGATTTCGATCTCGTGTTGATAATCTTCTTTGATGGTTCGATAAGTTTGCAACATATTTTTGCCTCGCTTTGTTTGTGTCTCTTAATGATAGTATAGGAGAAAAGTAGGTGAGGTTTCAACTAAAGACTGCTTGTGTCTTGAAAGGAGAGGTGCAGAGATGACCCGGGCAAAAAAATACGATGGCATCACTCACTACTTGAAAATGAACAATGGTTCTCAAGTGACATTAACATTCACTCAGTTTGATGAATTACTTTTTCCACGCAGTGGATTGCCGCAAACAGCACGACAAGATTTAGATTGGTGGGCCAATGATTATCGTCATCCAGAAAAAGGCGCTTACGGTTGGCTCAATGCAAACTATGAAGTAGTTCAGGTCAATTTAGCCAAAGAATATATCGTATTTAATAAATTAGTGAAATCTAATTGGTTCTATAGCTAAGCTTAGAGAAGCTTAGCTATTTTTTTATCTCGATTGCAAATTTCATCCTTATACCTTCTGCGTACCTTTAAAAAAAAGTCCGAAAGAAGATGATGAATATTTTAGGTCAGCGCTTATTACTGAATGAATGGCGATTGTTTTATCCTCAGATCGATTTGAAAGCAGCTAAAAGAGTACCGGCGATGATTGAAAGGGATGACCAATGGTTTTGCCAACGTTGTGGAAGTTTGTCAGTAGAAAAATTACCTGCTGATTTTTACTACTGTCCTTATTGCATCGATCTTGGTCGTATCAGCAGTCAAGAGTTTCTATATTATTTTTTGCCCAATAAACAAAATTCGCGTGAAGTGACGTTGGAGTGGTCAGGGAAACTATCTCCGGCTCAGGCCGAGATCTCAAAAAAATTAGTAGTTGATCAGCAACCTGCCAAGCGTTTTTTACTTTGGGCTGTGACCGGTGCTGGGAAAACAGAACTTTTATTTGCTTTGATAAAAAATACGTTGGAAAATGGTGAACGAATCGCAGTTGCTTCACCCCGTGTGGATGTCTGCAATGAAATTTATTTACGGTTTTGCCAAGCTTTTCCTAAAGAAGCCATCAATTTATTTCATGGTCAAGCAAGAAAAGATCAAGGAGATTCATTTAGTGTTTGTACGATCCATCAATTATTTCGTTATTTTGCTTATTTTGATGTGATCATCATCGATGAAGTCGATGCCTTTCCGTATGCGGGCGATCCTTTCTTGTCGCAAGCAGTCAAGCGAGCATTGGCAGTTGATGGACGTTTAGTTTACTTGAGCGCAACACCCTCTAAAGAAATCAAACAAGTAGTTGAACATTGCTACCATTTGCCGGCACGTTACCATCGTCGTCGATTGCCAGTGCCGAGATTGCTTTTTTCTTGGAATTTAGAACGTCAGCTGAAGGTAAATAAATTGCCTAAAAAAATTTTGGATAGACTCTTTTCATTGCTAGAAGAAACCAATCTATTATTGTTTTGTCCAAATATTTTTTTGATCGAACAACTTGGCAATTATTTAAAAACACTCATGTCGGAGGTTTCTTTGACAACTGTCTTTTCACAAGATCAAGAACGTTTAGTTAAAGTAGAGAATATGCGTAATGGAAAGTATCAATTGTTATTAACGACCACGATTTTAGAAAGAGGAGTGACTTTTGAAAACATTTCGGTTGTGGTATTGCAAGCCTCACATCGGATTTTTACCAAAGCCGCACTGGTTCAAATTGCCGGGCGCGTGGATCGTAAAGGGGAAACGAGTTGTGGAGAAGTGGTATTCGTTACTAGTGAAATGACATATTCTATCAAACAAGCGATCAAAGAAATCAAGCAGAATAACCAGCGTGCACTAGCGGAGGGGCTGATCGATGCGTTGTAGTTGTTGCCAAACGATACTTATACGTAATTATACCTTGCGAGAAATTTTTATTACCGGCAGTTTTCGTTGTTTTCACTGTGAAAAATATTTCTCTAAAATCGATCCAGCTTCAGCATGCGCAGGGTGTGGGCGGCCCGATATTAGTGGACTTTGCCATGATTGTCAACAATGGGAAAAAGAAGTTGGATTTGTATTGAATAACAAAGCCTTGTTTTCTTATACTGAAGGCTTTAAAGAGTGGATTACTGCTTATAAATTTAAGGGGGATTATCGCTTGCGGGGAGCATTTGCTACAGAACTTCAACAAAGCTTAAAAGCTTATCGACAATACATTATTTGCCCGATGCCCCTTTCTGCTGAGCGCTTTTCTTCCAGGGGGTTCAATCAAGTCAGCGGCTGCTTAGCTATAACGAGCTGTTCGCATCAACTATTGTTAGGTCGTCAAGAAACGCCACCTCAATCAGAAAAAACACGAGTGGCGCGTTTAAATATGCCACAAGTTTTTTATTTAATTCAACCAGCTGAAAAGATTAGAAATCAGAAAGTTTTATTAGTCGACGATGTTTACACGACTGGAAGAACATTGCTCCATGGAGCGGAATTACTTTATAAAAATGGAGCTAAAGTGGTGAATAGCTTGACTTTTGCGCGTTAAAGTGCGTTTTTTAAATTATGAAATTGATAGTGATTTACTTTGCAAACGGATTAGAATTCGATATAATGGTGTTAAGAAGAAGAGGTAAGAGTGGTCCTTCCTCCCATCTTCAGTTGGTAAGACGAAAGGGGCAATACGTATGTTTAGATATAATGTTCGTGGAGAAAACATCGAAGTTACAGAGGCTATCCGCAATTACGTTGAAAAGAAAGTAGGAAAGTTAGAACGCTACTTCACTGATGTTCCGGACGCAACTGCTTATGTTAATTTAAAAGTTTATACAGAAAAAACAGCTAAAGTAGAAGTAACGATTCCATTACCTTACTTAGTTCTACGTGCGGAAGAAACTTCACCAGATTTGTATGCAAGTATTGATTTGGTTGTGGATAAATTAGAACGTCAGATCCGCAAGTTCAAGACTAAAATTAATCGCAAAGCGCGCGAAACAGGTGTACCTGAGCGTGACGTTGAAGTATTAGTGAACGCAGAAGTAGAAGACACTGAAGAGTCTGAATTAGAAATCGTTCGTACAAAACGTTTGTCATTGAAACCAATGGGCAGCGAAGAAGCTGTTTTACAGATGAATATGCTAGGCCATAATTTCTTCATCTTTGAAGATGCAGAAACAAATGGCACAAGTATTGTATATCGTCGTAAAGATGGAAAATACGGATTGATTGAAACTGATTAAAAATGTAACGCCTTAAACTTAAGGCATCTATTGAAAAGGAATGACTGAATGATATCAGTCATTCCTTTTTTGTCTTTTGATAAATACATACAAAAATAGAAGTTTTTATTTTCAGTCGAAATAAAGTTTTAGAATATTTCATTTACAGAAATAAAAAAACGATAAAATAGAGTTAGAGGAATAAAGGAAAGACAAGAAAACTTAATCATTCTATAAGTCGTAGTTTATTCGTTACCAGAAGTTTCTTTTCTTAAAGACTAATGATAAAATAGAATAGCGGGTTTCTATCATAAAATAGAAAATGAATAGACACAAAGGAGTAAGAAAAACGAATGGCGAACTTTCTAAGAAAAATGATTGAGAATGATAAAAAAGAATTGAAACGATTGAGCAGCATTGCTGATAAAGTTGAAGAATTCTCTGGTGATATGGAAAAGCTAACCGATGAACAGTTACGAGGTAAAACTGATGAGTTCAGAGGTCGCTATAAAGATGGAGAAACGTTAGATGAACTTCTACCTGAAGCGTTCGCAGTAGTTCGTGAAGCTGCACGACGTGTCTTAGGTTTATACCCCTACCATGTACAATTAATGGGCGGGATCGTTTTACATGATGGAAATATTCCTGAAATGAAAACTGGTGAAGGTAAAACCTTAACAGCAACGATGCCAGTTTATTTAAATGCTTTATCAGGCGAAGGTGTCCACGTTGTTACAGTGAATGAATACTTATCTACACGTGACTCAACCGAAATGGGCGAACTGTATAATTTCTTAGGCTTGAGCGTAGGTTTAAATATCAACTCTAAAACAGCGGATGAAAAACGTGAAGCTTATAATTGCGACATCACTTATAGCACGAACAATGAATTAGGATTTGATTACTTACGTGATAACATGGTAGTTTATCAAAGCCAAATGGTTCAACGACCATTGAACTATGCCATCGTCGATGAAGTGGATTCAATTCTGATCGATGAAGCTCGGACACCATTGATTATTTCTGGTGCAGCTGAAAAATCAACAGCGCTATACACCAGAACAGATAATTTTGTAAAACGTTTGAAAGAGGAAGAAGATTTCAAAATCGATATCCAATCAAAAACGATCGGTTTGACAGAGCAAGGGATTGAAAAAGCTGAAGAAAACTTTGGTTTAGAGAATTTATACGATTTAGAAAACACAGCGTTGACACATCATTTGGATCAAGCCTTACGTGCGAACTTTATTATGATTCGCGACTTTGATTACGTTGTTCAAGAAGGCAAAGTCTTGATTGTTGACCAGTTTACGGGACGTATCATGGATGGCCGTCGATATTCGGATGGACTGCACCAAGCGATCGAAGCCAAAGAAGGCGTCGAAATCGAAGACGAATCAAAAACAATGGCTACTATTACATTCCAAAACTATTTCCGGATGTATAAAAAATTATCTGGGATGACTGGTACAGCGAAAACTGAAGAAGAAGAATTCCGCGAAATCTATAATATCGAAGTTGTTCAAATTCCAACGAACCGTCCGATTTTGCGTGAAGATCATGCGGATCTATTGTATCCAACTCTAGAAAGTAAATTTAAAGCGGTAGTTCAAGATATCAAAGAACGTCATCGTAAAGGTCAACCAATCTTAGTTGGTACGGTTGCGGTAGAAACTTCAGAATTACTTTCAAACTTATTGAATCAAGAAAAAGTGCCGCATGAAGTCTTAAATGCAAAAAATCACTTCAAAGAAGCAGAGATCATTATGAACGCCGGTCAAAAAGGCGCGGTTACGATCGCTACCAACATGGCTGGTCGAGGAACGGATATCAAATTAGGTCTTGGAGTTGTCGAAGTTGGCGGATTAGCTGTTATTGGTACTGAACGTCACGAATCGCGCCGGATCGACAATCAGTTACGTGGGCGTGCCGGTCGTCAAGGCGATCCAGGGGTTTCTCAATTCTACCTATCATTGGAAGATGATTTGATGAAACGTTTTGGTTCAGAACGGATCAAAGCTTTCTTAGATCGAATGAAAGTGGAAGATGAAGATGCAGTGATCCAAAGTAAGATGTTGAGTCGTCAAGTAGAGTCTGCCCAAAAACGAGTAGAAGGTAATAACTACGATACGCGTAAAAATGTCTTGCAATATGATGATGTAATGCGTGAACAACGCGAGGTCATCTATAAACAACGTCAAGATGTCATCATGGGTGAAAAAGATTTATCACCGCAACTATTGAATATGGTTCGTCGTACGATTTCACGTGTGGTCGATAGTCATACTCAGTTAGATAAAGATAATTGGAACTTAGATGCCTTGGTTGATTTTACCGGTTCAACATTGGTTCATGAAGAAAGTATTTCTAAAGCTGATTTTGAAGGTAAGACACCAGCAGAAATGAAAGAATACTTGTATGACCGTGCGAAAGAAGTATTCGATGCAAAAGTGGCCCAATTACAAAGTCCAGAACAATTATTGGAATTTGAAAAAGTTGTTATCTTACGTGTGGTAGATATGAAGTGGACGGATCACATCGATGCG
The DNA here is from genome assembly GCF_050310005.1 of Enterococcus sp. 22-H-5-01. Taxonomy (NCBI): domain Bacteria; kingdom Bacillati; phylum Bacillota; class Bacilli; order Lactobacillales; family Enterococcaceae; genus Enterococcus; species Enterococcus sp. 22-H-5-01. The sequence goes on along the minus strand of NZ_CP189993.1, from coordinate 1,216,494 downwards.
ATGGATCAATTACGTCAATCGGTTGGTTTGCGTGCATATGGACAAAACAATCCATTAGTTGAATATCAAACAGAAGGTTACAAGATGTTTGAAGATATGGTTGGCAGCATCGAATTTGAAGTAACACGTCTCTTTATGAAGGCTGAGATCCGCCAAAATGTTCAAAGAGAACAAGTTGCTCAAACACAAGAAGAACATCCAGTCGAAACAGATGGCGATCCTAAAAATTTGACTGAAACAAAATCAAAACCGGTTCATGTAGAAAAAGTTGGGCGTAATGATCCATGTCCATGCGGAAGCGGTAAAAAATATAAAAATTGTCATGGTAAAGGCTTGTAATCGGCCAATCAATCGATGATTATTTAAGACGGGACATAGTTGCTATGTCTCGTCTTTTGCCGATTATTTATCAGAGAGATGAATTAAACTACAATAATTTCTTAAACTTGGAACAGTTTACTGACTATCAGTAGTAATAATTTTCTGGGATAGTATAATAAAAAAGGCAATTAGTCGAAAGTTTAGCAGATAAAATCAGTTAATAAAGTAATGTTGAGTTATCCGAATGAGTGATCAGTCGGTAGAAAGAAGGAATAAATTTGGAAAATGCAGAAATACGAAATTTATTAGATAAGATGCAAGAGCAAGTCACTAGTTTCAGGGGGTCTCTTTGACCTTGAACAGCTAGAAGAAGATATCGCAGAAGCTGAAAATCAAATGAGTGCGCCTGATTTTTGGGACGACACTGAAAAAGCCCAAGCTTTGATCAACCAAAATAATGTAGCGAAAGACACTTATGATCAATTTCAAGCTATCGCTAATGAGACCGATGAATTAAATGTAATGTGGGAAATGCAGCAGGAAGATTTTGATGAAGAATTGCAAGTTGAACTCGAAGAACGCTTGAAGAAGCTGCAAGAAAAAGTTTCCGCTTTTGAATTGTCTTTATTATTAGACGGACCGTATGACAAAAATAATGCAATCATTGAATTGCATCCAGGTGCAGGCGGAACGGAATCACAAGACTGGGGCTCGATGCTGTTACGAATGTATACACGTTGGTCAGAGCAACATGGTTTTTCGGTTGAGACACTTGATTATCAATCTGGTGACGAAGCGGGAATCAAAAGCGTGACCTTGATGATCAAAGGACTTAATGCTTATGGCTATTTAAAATCTGAAAAAGGTGTTCATCGTTTAGTCCGAATTTCTCCTTTTGATTCAGCGAGCCGTCGCCATACGTCATTTTGTTCCGTGGATGTTATGCCAGAACTAGATGATACGATTGAGGTGGATATAAATCCAGATGATTTAAAAGTCGATGTTTATCGGGCAAGTGGTGCTGGTGGACAGCATATCAACAAAACTTCTTCTGCTGTAAGGATCACTCATTTACCGACAGGAACCGTTGTCGCAAGTCAAGCACAGCGTTCGCAATTTCATAACCGTGAAACAGCGATGCAGATGTTGAAAGCAAAACTATATCAATTAGAAATCGAGAAAAAAGAGCAAGAGGCTGCCGCTCTTCGTGGTGAGCAAAAAGAAATTGGCTGGGGTTCGCAAATTCGTTCCTATGTTTTCCACCCATATTCAATGGTAAAAGATCATCGGACGGATTACGAGACGGGGAACGTCCAAGCTGTAATGGATGGAGATTTGGATCCGTTTATCGATGCGTACTTAAAATGGCGTTTGGGTCAGCAAGCCTAAACTAAATTGAAATCAAATTGTAAAGTTGTGAAAGCCAGTTGCAATGTTGACGTGCTATAATAACAAAGAATTTAAAGGATTTGGAGAGATAAAGCATGATTGAAATGCAGGATGTAACAAAAAAATATCCTAACAAGACAACTGCGGTTCGTGGGATTTCTGTCCACATAAGCCAAGGCGAATTTGTCTATGTTGTTGGTCCCTCTGGAAGTGGTAAATCTACTTTCATTAAATTAATGTATCGCGAAGAAAAAGCGACTTCTGGTCAAAAGCTTGAAGTTGCACGTCATGATTTATTGAAAATCAAAAATAAGGATGTTCCTTATTTACGCCGTGACGTTGGTGTTGTATTCCAAGATTTCAAATTATTACCACGAAAAACCGTTTATGAAAACATTGCCTATGCGATGCAAGTAATCGGCCGTAAACCACGTGAAATCAAAAAACGAGTCATGGAAGTTTTGGACCTTGTTGGTCTGAAACATAAAGTTCGTGTCTTTCCAAGTGAATTATCTGGTGGGGAACAACAACGTGTATCGATTGCTCGTGCCATCGTAAATACACCCAAAGTTCTGATCGCAGATGAACCTACAGGTAACTTGGATCCGGAAACTTCTTGGGAAATCATGCATTTGTTAGAACGCATTAATAACCAAGGAACAACTATCGTAATGGCCACTCATAATAAAACGATCGTTGATACGATGCGTCATCGCTTGATCGCGATTGAAAATGGGTTGATCGTACGAGATGAAGCGGAAGGAGAATACGAGTTTGATGATTAGAAATTTCTTCCGGCACTTGTTGGAAAGTATCAAGAGTGTGAAACGTAATGGCTGGATGACGTTGGCTTCCGTCAGTGCGGTAACAATCACATTGACACTCGCTGGGATCTTCTTAGCAGTGATCATGAATGCAACAAAATTAGCCCAAGATGTTGAAGGCAATGTTGAAGTGACTGTTTTTGTTGATATTGGTACAAAAGAAAAAGAACTGAAAACATTAAAAACAGAATTACAAGATATCAACCATGTGGACAAAGTAACTTTTTCAAGTAAAGCAGATCAATTGAAAAAATTACAAGAACAAATGGGCGATGCCTGGGATTTATTTGAAGGAGACAGCAATCCGCTTTACGATGTGTATGTCGTTGAATCCACAGATGCTCAATACATTCGTTCAATCACTAATGAAGCTAGTCAAATGAACAATGTTTTTCGAGCGAATTATGGCGGTAATTCTGCCGACCGTATCATTCAAATGGCTAAATTCGTTCGTACCTGGGGCTTAGCTGCGGCTGCTTTGTTAGTATTCGTCGCTATCTTCTTGATTTCAAATACGATTCGAATCACGATCCTTTCAAGAAAAACAGAAATCCAAATCATGCGACTTGTGGGAGCAAAAAATGGTTATATTCGTTGGCCATTCTTCCTAGAAGGTGGTTGGATCGGTTTGATTGGATCAATCGTTCCAATTCTGATCTTAACCTATGGGTACCAACAAGTGTATGGTCTTGCAGCACCATATCTATTGCAATCTAATTTAGCTTTATTGCGCCCAAATCAAGTTGTTTGGATCTTAGATATTGTCATGGCAGTCGGCGGCTATTTGATTGGTTCATTAGGCTCAGTCATTTCAATGCGTCGTTTCTTAAAAATATAATAAAAAACTTCTTCGGATTTTTTCGAAGAAGTTTTTTTATTGCTTATACTTGTATTTTTTGATCAAAAGCATTAGGATAATAATCAAATAAATATAAACGCTACCGAGCAAGGGAGCCAATTTCGTAGGTCTTTGAAGAAATTGGTCTCCCTTTTTTTGTTCTTTGGCGAAAAGGAGAATGAATTATGGCATGGGTATCTTTGATTGCAGCAGGATTTTTTGAAATGTTTTGGGCAACGACAATGAAATTGAGTGAAGGCTTCAGTAAATTAAATTATTCGCTTCTGACAGTAGTCGGAATGATCGCTAGTTTTTATTTCTTAGCAAAAGCATTGCATTCGTTACCGATGAGTTTGGCTTATCCGGTTTGGACAGGTATTGGAGCAGTAGGTTCGATTTTGATTGGTGTCTTACTATTTAAAGATCGATTATCGTTAGTAACGATCTTTTTTGTCATGTTATTGATCACTGGAATTATCGGAATCAAATTTACGAGCGGACATTAAGGTAGTAATAAGCTACAATGAATCATAAGAATAATTTTGAAAAGGTGTGAAGTAAAAAAATGATCAAATCAACGAATGAATTAACTCCGCAAGAATTAATTACGATTTTTCAAGCGCGGACGGCTGTATTTGTGGTCGAACAAGAATGTCCTTACCAAGAAGTCGATGAGGCTGATCGTGAAGCGATCCATGTTTGCTTAGAAGAAAAAGGAAAACTAGCTGCCTATGCACGCATATTGGCAGAGCCAGATGCCATTCATTTTGGACGTGTTTTAGTTTTGAAAGAGTTTCGAGGAAAACAACTAGGCAAAAAAATTGTTTCTGAGACACTGGCTGAGATCGAACGCAGGTATCCAAAACGTCCAATCATTATCTCGGCTCAAGCCCACTTAACTAAATTTTATGGGGCATTTGGTTTTGTAACTATTTCAGATGTCTATTTAGAGGATGATATTCCTCATGTAGATATGCGCTTACAAAAATAAAGCAGAAGTCGTTTGTTTACAATCGACTTTTTCTCAGCTATTCTTTAGTTGAAGGAGTTGTGGGGTATGTCTTTTTTGGCAGAACACTTAGGGTTAGTTTTTGTCATTATCAATACATTTTTATCAGTTATTATTGTCTTTCGAGAACGAAAAGATACGATCAATACGTGGGCATGGTTACTAGTTTTGACGTTTATCCCAGTATTAGGTTTTATTCTGTACATCTTTTTAGGACGCGGGATTTCTAAAGAACGAATTTTTGATTTAAAGATGCAAACAAAGATCGGGATGAACGTAGAGGTCCAACAGCAGCAACGCGCACTCGCACGAAGACTTTTCCCAAAACCACCGACCAATCAGGTCGATCCCCGTCAGCTGATTTATATGTTGACGATGTTTGAAAGTTCACTATACACAACCAATAATGAAGTAAAATTATATTCTGATGGGCGTGAAAAATTTGATGCATTATTAACCGATATTCGTGAAGCACAGTACCATATTCATATGGAATATTATATTTATCGAGCGGATAATTTAGGTCATGAAGTACGTGATGCATTGATCGCAGCAGCGAAGCGCGGAGTAAAGGTCCGTCTGCTTTTGGATGCATGGGGTTCCACACAAGCCAATCGACACTTTTTTGCACCATTGACGGCAGTTGGTGGCGAAGTAGAATTCTTCTTTCCGCTATTTTTACCTTACATAAATCCACGAATGAACTATCGTAATCATCGGAAAATCGTAGTTATCGACGGTGAGATCGGCTACACTGGTGGCTTTAATGTTGGAGATGAATATTTAGGATTGGTCGAAAAATTTGGCTATTGGCGGGACAATCATCTACGAATCAGAGGGCATGCCGTTTATACATTACAAAATCGTTTTTTGATGGATTGGAATTCTCAACAAAAGAATGATATAGCTTTTCAATCCGATTATTTTCCTGATTTCTCTTCAGATGGTAAATTAGCCTTACAGATCGTTAGCAGTGGGCCAGATAGCGAACATGAACAAATTAAATTGACCTATTTAAAAATGATCAATTTAGCTAAAAAAGAAATTTTGATCCAAACGCCTTACTACATTCCTGACGCTTCGATTCATGAAGCATTAAAATTAGCTTTATTGTCTGGCGTAGATGTCCGGATCCAGATTCCGAACAAACCGGATCACCCGCTGGTTTATTGGGCGACGTATTCATTTTCAGCAGAATTACTGGAGTATGGAGCTATTATAGAAACGTATGAAAATGGTTTTATTCACGCTAAAACGATGATCATTGATTCTGGAATCGCATCTGTTGGCTCGGCAAATATCGATGTCCGCTCTTTTAAACTTGATTTTGAAGTCAATACGCTGATTTACGATGAAGTCTTTGCCACCGAACTAAGGACAGATTTCTATGGCGACTCTCTCAAATCAGAAATTTTGACTCAAGAAAAATATGATCAGCGAGGCCTTGTTATCAAGTTTAAAGAGGGAATTGCCCGTTTGGTTTCGCCGCTCTTATAAAAATTATTTGCGCTTTCATGGTTTGATAGGATAAAATGGACTAGCTTGTTTAAAAAGATAACTATAATTAAGGAGATTTCTCATGAAGAAATGGTTAATTCCCCTATTTGGAATACTTTTACTTTTGTCTGGTTGTTCAAAATGGATCGATCGAGGCGAATCAATCACAGCAGTAGGTTCTTCGGCATTGCAACCTTTAGTTGAAACGGTAGCAGAAGAATATCAAAACAAAAACCCTGGCCGTTTTATTAATGTTCAAGGGGGCGGAAGCGGGACTGGTTTGAGTCAAGTACAGTCTGGTGCGGTAGATATTGGTAATTCAGATTTATTTGCTGAGGAAAAAAATGGGATCGATGCTAACAAACTAGTCGATCATAAAGTAGCCGTTGTTGGAATCACTCCAATTGTTAACAAAGGTGTAGGCATTACTAATATTTCCTTAGAAAATCTACGCAAAGTTTTTTTAGGTGAAATAAAAAACTGGAAAGAGCTTGGTGGTAAAGATCAAGACATCGTTATTTTGAATCGTGCTACTGGTAGTGGAACGCGTTCAACTTTTGAACAATGGGTTTTAGATGGTAAAACAGCCGTCCGTGCACAAGAACAAGATTCTAGTGGGATGGTTCGCCAAATTGTTTCTGATACGCCAGGAGCAATCAGTTATACAGCGTTCTCTTATGTTACAAAAGACGTTCAAACATTAAGTATTGATAATATTGAACCTACGGATGAAAATGTTACGACTAACAAATGGAAGATTTGGGCATATGAACATATGTATACAAAAGGTCAACCGACTGAATTAGTCAAAGATTTTCTTGATTACATGCTTTCAACAGAAGTCCAAGGAAAAGTAGTCCCTCAATTAGGATATATTCCGATCTCAGATATGAAAGTTGAACGCGATTGGCAAGGAAATGAAATAAACGAATAAAAAGCACAGATTTTTTTCTGTGCTTTTTATTTTTTTTCAATAATTGATAGATATATATTTCTGCTTATTTTTCCCAAGTAAGCAGTTCAGTTGCAGAGAGCCTTCTCTGTGGTTTACACTTTCTTTACAATTGTCATGGAAGCGTTACAGTAGGTTAAAGAGAAATTGACTTTCAACAGGTAAAATGGTTTTGTTGGTTTGTAAAAACCGAGTAGACAAGTTTGAAAGAATCAGGAGGATTAGGCCTTGAATAATGAAGATGTAAAAAAAGCACTGACAACAAAATCAAAGCGCGCCCGAATCGAACAACGTGGCCGTTTTATCAGTTTTATTTGTATCGCACTGATCGTACTTGTGGTAGGAGCGATTTTCTATTTTGTAGCTAGTAAAGGGTTATCGACCTTTTTTGTAGATAAAATCAATGTATTCGACTTTTTATTTGGTACAGTTTGGAATCCAAGTGCGACCGGACCAGATGGAAAACCTATGGTCGGTGCGCTGCCGATGATTTTAGGATCATTCATGGTGACTTTTTTGTCAGCAATCGTAGCTACACCATTTGCGATTGGAGCAGCAGTCTTTATGACAGAGATCTCGCCAACTAAAGGACAAAAATTTTTACAACCAGTCATTGAACTACTTGTTGGGATTCCTTCGGTGGTATATGGTTTTATTGGTCTGTCTGTTATCGTGCCATTTATTCGCTCAGTTTTTGGCGGAACAGGATTTGGTATTTTATCAGGAACGTTCGTATTGTTTGTTATGATTTTACCTACAGTGACGACGATGACTGTCGATACATTAAAGTCAGTACCGCGTCATTATCGTGAAGCTTCTCTTGCATTAGGGGGGACGCGCTGGCAAACGATTTACAAAGTAGTATTGCGAGCAGCTGTACCGGGAATTTTGACAGCAGTAGTCTTTGGGATGGCTCGTGCTTTTGGAGAAGCATTAGCAATTCAAATGGTGATCGGAAATGCTGCATTGATGCCGACGGGCTTAACCACACCAGCATCGACATTGACGTCGATTTTAACGATGGGTATCGGGAATACGATCATGGGAACAGTTGAAAATAATGTTTTATGGTCATTAGCATTGATTCTATTATTTATGTCTTTAGTATTCAATATCGTGATTCGTTACATTGGAAAGAAAGGGGAGATAACACATGGATAAAGCAAAACGCGCAGACAAAATCGCTACGGCTGTCCTATATGCTGTCTCTGGTTTGATCGTAGCGATCTTAGCTTTCCTATTATTGTATATTTTGATTCGCGGCTTGCCTCATGTTTCATGGAAGTTTTTGACATCACCGTCTAAAGCATATCAAGAAGGCGGCGGAATCGGGATTCAATTATTCAACTCGATTTATCTATTGTTTATTACGATGCTGATCAGTCTGCCAATTTCACTAGGTGCGGGGATTTACTTATCGGAATATGCAAAGAAAAATTGGGTCACTGGTTTAATCCGTACGTCGATCGAAATCTTAAGTTCATTGCCATCAGTAGTAGTTGGTTTGTTCGGTTTCTTGATTTTTGTTATCCAGTTTGGTTATGGTTTCTCGATTCTTTCAGGGGCATTAGCACTGACACTCTTTAATTTGCCGCTTTTAACTAGAAATATTGAAGAATCGTTAAAAGCGATTCATTATACACAGCGGGAAGCTGGTTTAGCTTTAGGACTTTCACGTTGGGAAACAGTTACCAAAATTGTTGTACCTGACGCGTTACCGGGAATTTTGACGGGTGTCATTTTAAGCTCAGGGCGTATCTTTGGTGAAGCTGCTGCCTTGATCTATACAGCTGGACAAAGTGCACCAGCTTTAGATTTTACTAACTTAAATCCTTTAAGTGTTTCAAGTCCGTTGAGTATTTTCCGTCAGGCGGAAACATTAGCAGTTCATATTTGGAAAATCAATACAGAAGGAACGATGCCAGATGGAAATGCCGTCTCTGCAGGTGCTTCTGCTGTCTTGATTTTAGCAGTCTTACTCTTTAACTTCGGCGCACGTGCTATCGGCAAACGTCTCCACAGAAGAATGACATCTGCTTGATTTTTCAAATAATTCACGTTGAAAAATTATTGGCTGAAAGTAAGATATAATAAAATTTATAGTAGCTAATGAGCTATTTGAAAGTCAAAGAATAGAATGATTACTCTGAGCAAGGAGAAATTCGATGAAAGAATATAATTGGGAGGAACGCAACATCATTAGAATGCCTGGTGAAATTGCGTTGCATACAGAAGATTTACACGTTTATTATGGCAGCAACGAAGCCATCAAAGGTGTTGATCTAGAATTTGAAAAAAATAAAATCACTGCCTTGATCGGACCTTCAGGTTGTGGGAAATCGACGTATTTACGTTCGTTAAATCGAATGAACGATGGTATTGCTAGCGCAAGTGTGACCGGAAAAATCGTCTACAAAGATGTCGATGTCAATGCATCAAACGTTGATGTTTATGAAATGCGTAAACGTATCGGAATGGTTTTCCAACGGCCAAATCCATTTAGTAAATCGATTCGTGAAAATATTACGTTTGCTTTGAAGCAGCATGGCTTAAAAGATAAAAAGCAATTAGACGAAATCGTAGAAACAAGTTTGAAGCAAGCCGCTTTATGGGATCAAGTAAAAGATAATTTAGATAAAAGTGCTTTGGCGCTTTCTGGTGGACAACAACAACGTTTATGCATTGCTCGTGCGATAGCCATGAAACCAGATATTTTATTATTAGATGAGCCTGCAAGTGCCTTAGATCCGATTTCTACTGGGACAGTGGAAGAAACATTGATCAAATTAAAAGAAGACTATACGATCATCATCGTGACTCATAACATGCAACAAGCAGCACGGATCAGTGATTACACAGCCTTTTTCTATTTAGGAAATGTAATCGAGTATGATGAAACAGCAAAAATCTTCACTCGACCTAAGATTCAAGCGACAGAAGATTATGTATCAGGACATTTTGGTTAAGAGACGGAGGAAATTGAATGTCGAAGATTATTACTTCAAAAGACCTTCATTTATACTATGGTAAAAAAGAAGCGTTAAAAGGCATCGATATGGAAATCGAAAAAGGTGAAATCACTGCAATGATCGGACCTTCCGGTTGTGGTAAGTCTACTTACTTACGTTCCTTGAATCGAATGAATGATTTGATTCCTGGTGTGACCATCACTGGCAGCGTGATGTATAAGGGAAAAGATATCTATAGCCCCAAAACAGATACAGTAGAACTACGCAAAGAAATTGGGATGGTCTTTCAACAACCCAATCCATTTCCATTTTCTATTTACGAGAATGTTATCTATGGGTTAAAATTAAAAGGCGAAAAAGACAAAAATAAATTGGATCAAGTAGTCGAAGAGAGTCTGAAAGCCGCTTCTGTGTGGAATGATGTGAAGGATAAATTACATGAAAGTGCATTATCATTATCTGGCGGACAACAACAACGGGTGTGTATCGCACGGGTACTAGCCGTCAATCCAGAAGTGATTTTAATGGATGAGCCAACGAGTGCGTTGGATCCTGTTTCAACTGGTAAAATCGAAAATATGTTACTAGAATTGAAAGAAAATTATACGATCATCATCGTAACACATAATATGTCGCAGGCTTCTCGTATTTCTGATCGTACGGCTTTCTTTTTACAAGGAGAGTTGATTGAGTTCGATAAAACGAAGAAAATTTTCTTAGACCCGGCAAAACAAGAAACAGAAGATTATATTTCAGGCAAATTTGGCTAGTATTTATTTTTAGATAGAACCTTAGACAGGTGAAAATAATTCGTTTAACAATATACTGAAGGAGGTCAACGATGTTACGTACACAATTTGAAGAAGATTTATTGAATCTTCACAATCAGTTCTACGAAATGGGTATGATGGTTTCTAGCGCTGTGCATAAATCTGTTCGTTCATATATCGATCATGATAAGAAATTAGCACAAGAGGTCATCGATCACGATATTGAAATCAACAACATGGAAGTTAAATTAGAGAAAAAAAGCTTTGAGATGATCGCATTACAACAACCCGTAACGACGGATTTACGAACGATCATTACAATCATGAAAGCCAGCTCTGATTTGGAACGTATGGGAGATCATGCCGTTTCAGTCGCTAAATCAACGATTCGGTTAAAAGGTTTGCCACGTATTTTAGAAGTTGAAAAAGAAATCAACGAGATGTCTAACTATGTGAAGAAAATGGTCGATAATGTTTTAGTCGCTTATGTTAAAACTGATCAAAAAGATGCTCGAATGATCGCCCAAATGGACGAACGAGTGAACGATTATTTCCAAAAAATCTATGACATGACTACAAATACGATGGAAAAAGAATCGGATACGATCATCAGTGGGACTGATTATCTACATGTAGCAGGTTATTTAGAGCGTGTAGGGGATTATGTGACCAATATCTGTGAATGGATCGTTTATCTAGCAACAGGAAAAATCACTGAATTAAACAGTAATCATAACGAGAATTTTTAAGTTTAAAAAGATAGGGAAATTCCCTATCTTTTTTTTTATACTTATTTAGCTATTTAGGAAGTCGGATAAAAAGATGGGTCTTTAGTCCTATGACAAACAACTAAAAAGAAGGCATAATATGTAATGTAAACAACAGTAATGTATTTGCTTTTTGAAGGAGGCAATTTCTATGAATGAAAGACAACGAATTTTAGAATTAGTTAAAAAAGGAATCTTATCGACTGAAGAAGGTTTAGATTTATTAGAAAGTATGGCCAAGGCAAAGGATGAAGCGCAGATCAAACAAGCCGCGGACAAAGTGGATTCTTATCACCGTGACCAAACGAGCAATGAAACAGAAGAAGAACAGCAATCAGCTTCTCGTTCTGACGAACAGGACTTGGAAGATTTAGAAGCTTACTTTGATGATTTAGCAACAGAAGCCAATCAATTGTCCGCTCATCTTGATGAAATCAATCAACAAAAGAAAGAATTACAAGCAGCACTTCATGAAAAAGAAGAAGTATTGATGGAATTAGATACTAAAGAAGAACTTGATACCTTATCTGAAGAAGATGAAAGTATCCGCAAAAGCGTAGCTGAAGAAGTGAATGAATTAAAAGCACAAATCGCTGAATTAGAAGCAAATGCGGATGATCAAGAAGAACAATTGAAAAATGTTCAAGACAACCAAAGTAATACTCGCAAGGAACGAGCTCGTGCCCGTTTTGATATTCCAGATGACTTAAAAGATCAAGCTAGTGAAACATTCAATCAAATGAGTGAAAAATTGGGCGAAGCTGGAATTCAATTAGGTCGTTTGATGAAAAAAACATTCAAGACTGTTTCTGAGACTGTCGAAGAAAATGTTGACTGGAAAGATTTCAATCTAAAAGTTCCCGGTTTAGTTACGTCTAAGTTTGAACATCAATTTTTATATACGGATGTCGAACCAACATTGTTGGATATCAAGTTAGCAAACGGAAAAGTAACTTTGAAATCTTGGGACGATGAAGCTATCAAAGTCGATGCCAAAGTAAAACTTTATGGTAAAATGAGTGAAGCAAGTCCTTTACAATCATTGATGGAACGTAGTCAGATTGAAGTGAACGATGAACATATTTCATTCCAAATCCCTAATAAACGTGTCCAAGCAGATCTAGTTTTCTATTTACCAAAACGCACTTATGATCACGTAGCAGTTAAGTTATTGAATGGTGATTTGATTGTTGAAGAATTAGAGGCTAAAGATGTATATGCTAAATCGACGAATGGCCATATCGATTTTGAAAAAGTCAATGCAACGATGGTAGAAATCCAAGGTGTGAATGGAAATATCGAGATTGATAAAGGTGAGATTTTAGACTCGATCATTGAAACCGTAAATGGAACGATCTCAACAAAAGCTGCTATTCAAAATTATGGGATTTCATTGGTTAATGGCGATATCAAAGTAACAGCAGGACATTCGAGCGTGCAAAAAATCAAAGCAAGTTCGGTCAATGGAAATGTAAAAGTATCTGTGAATAAAGAGATCGGCTTAGAAGGTGTAGCCAAGACAAGTCTAGGCAGCATCAATGATCGCTTATCAGATTACGAAGTTGTACGTGAGAAAAAGGAAAAAACCAATCGTTTATTGCAATTTCGTCGAGTAGCTGATGAAATGGCTAAGTTGGATCTCTCAACAACAACAGGTAGTATATTCTTGAAAGATTTCGATAAATAAGAAATAATAAGGAAGGAAGATTCATATGCAAAAAAGATTACAAAAGTCACGATCAAATGTGGTATTAACTGGGACTCTAGCTGGTATCGCTGAATTCTTCGGAATTGATCCTACTATCGTGCGAGTGATTTATGTTTTCTTGAGTTTTGGTTTGATCGGCGCACCGGTCATCTTATATATCTTGTTGGCACTTTTGATTCCAGCAGGCTCAAGAAAAAGTGATTCTTATGGACACAATAATCCCTATTATGGGAACAATAATTACAATAAGTTTGAAAAAAAATCGTCTACTCAACGCAAGAAAGCGGAGAAAATCGACGATGATGACTGGAGCGACTTTTAATGACTTACCTACAGCGCTTAATAGCTAATACATTGATTTTTATATCACTGTCCGTACTCTTTCCACAACAAGTTTTTGTAGAGAGTTTAACAATAGTTATTGCCGCAAGCTTTGTTCTATCCTTACTAAATACGCTAGTCAAGCCAATTTTAACATTGCTTTCGCTACCGTTGAATATTTTAACGTTTGGATTGTTCAGCTTTGTGATCAGCGCTGGTATGTTGCAATTGACTTCCCACTTATTAGGAAATTATCGTTTTGGTTTCTCAAGTTTTGGTGTCTCGATTTTAGTTTCGATCGTTATGGCGATCATCAATGGAATCGTCTCTGAACATAATATGGATAAATATACGGATGGACATTAAGTCTGTCCGTTTTTTATTTTAGTGATTGTCGGCGTCCAATTTATAGAGCGCTTTTTTTATTGTCTCAGATGGTGCCATCCACCTAGTCACTCTCTTGATAAAATGATAAAATAGAGCGGTAGTGTAGAAAAGAGGGATAATATGGCTGAAACAGTAAAAGTAAAAGAACTTGTTGAAAAACTTTCGTTGGAAGTAGTAACTGGTGATGAAGAAAGCTTGGAACGAGTGATCACCACGGGTGATATCTCACGTCCCGGACTAGAATTGACTGGTTATTTCAATTATTATTCCCACGATCGTTTACAACTTTTTGGAAATAAAGAAATCACATTTGCCGAGCGAATGATTCCTGAAGAGCGATTAATGGTATTGCGTCGGATGTGTAGTGATGATACACCTGCTTTTATCATTTCTCGTGGGTTGACACCACCTAAAGAAATGATCCAAGCAGCGAGTGAAAGAAATATTCCAGTCTTAAGTTCACCGATTTCAACATCGCGTCTACTCGGTGAAATCTCAAGTTTCTTAAATGGCGGCTTGGCACCACGGACAAGTGTCCACGGTGTGTTGGTCGATGTTTATGGCTTAGGAGTTTTGATCCAAGGGGATAGCGGCATCGGGAAAAGTGAAACAGCTTTAGAATTAGTGAAACGAGGCCATCGTCTGATTGCCGATGATCGAGTGGACGTTTATCAACAAGATGAATTGACGCTTGTGGGTGAACCACCAAGAATTTTACAACATCTGATCGAGATTCGAGGAATCGGAATCATCGATGTTATGAACTTATTCGGTGCGAGTGCCGTTCGCGGATCAATGCCGGTCCAACTAGTCGTGTACTTAGAAAATTGGTCGAAAGATAAAAAGTATGACCGTCTAGGTAGTGGAAATACTGAAGTAGAAATTGCTGAAGTCAAAGTCCCACAAGTTAAAATCCCAGTAAAAACTGGGCGAAATGTGGCGATCATTATTGAAGTAGCTGCAATGAACTTCCGAGCACGTACGATGGGATATGACGCAACTAAGACCTTTGAAAACCGTTTGACCCAATTAATCGAAGAAAACTCAGGGCAGTAAAATGGCTGGGCAAGTAAATCGCGTAGCATTTGAATTGTTTGGTCTTCAAATCTATTGGTACGCGATCATTATTGTTTCAGGTATTGCCTTAGCCTTGTGGCTAGCAAGCCGTGAAGCAGTCAGAGTCGGATTGAAAGAAGACGATATTACGAATTTTATTTTATGGGGATTACCGATCGCGATCATTGGTGCCCGCCTATATTATATTTTATTTGATCTAGGTCCGTATCTTGCTGATCCGATTCAAATATTCAATATTCGAAGTGGCGGCTTAGCGATTTATGGCGGTTTGATCGCCGCAATCATTGTGCTGATCATTTATACTCGCCATCATTTTATTGATCCATGGCTCTTTCTTGATGTTGTAGCTCCTAGCGTGATTATCGCTCAGGCAATCGGCCGTTGGGGGAATTTTATGAATCATGAAGCTCATGGCGGGGCTACTACTCGACAATTTTTAGAAAGTCTTCATTTGCCACAATTCATCATCAATAATATGTATATCGATGGTGCTTATCGCCAACCGACATTCTTATATGAATCACTGTGGAGCTTATTGGGATTCATCGTCATTATTGTATTACGAAAAAAAATGTCATTGAAACGCGGCGAAATCTTTTTGACCTATGTCACGTGGTATAGTTTCGGTCGTTTCTTTATTGAAGGAATGCGGACAGATAGCCTATATTTATTTGGCGGTATCCGTGTGTCGCAAATGTTATCATTGATCCTTTTTGTAGGCGCCATCATCTTATTGGTCTATCGCCGCAAAAAGTTAGTGAATATCAAGCCTTATGAGCGGGATAAAGGAACTAATCAGGCTTTAATTTAAGACAAATATAATGTTATTTATGCTATGATATTAGAAAAGAAAATCAACACAGGGAATCATTATGCTCGTCTCATTTTTAATGGACACATCCCTTAATAGAAACTAGGAGGAAGTCTCTGTGAAACAAAAAGTTGCAGTTTTAGGACCAGGATCTTGGGGAACCGCGTTAGCGCAAGTTCTTGCTGAAAATGGTCATGAAGTAAGACTCTGGGGAAATAACGTAGCGCAAATCAATGAAATCAACACATATCATACGAATCGTCATTATCTGCCAGATTTAAAAATCCCAGCCACGATCAAAGGTGAAACAGAACTAAAAGCTGCTGTGAAAGATGTTGATGCGGTACTATTCGTAGTACCAACAAAAGCGATTCGTTCAGTTGCACAAGAGTTTTCTCGTGTGGCAGAAAATCAACCAGTGATCATCCATGCTAGTAAAGGATTAGAGCAAGGTTCTCACAAACGTATTTCTGAGGTTTTAACCGAAGAAATTGCTGAAGAACATCGCAAAGGTGTAGTCGTTCTTTCTGGACCAAGCCATGCAGAAGAAGTTGCAGTTCATGATATTACAACGATCACTGCTGCTTGTGGAGATAAAAAATTAGCAGAGTATGTTCAAAAATTATTCATGAATGATTATTTTCGAATTTATACCAATCCTGATGTGATCGGGGTAGAAACTGGTGCGGCATTAAAAAATATTATTGCTTTAGGTGCAGGTGCATTACATGGTCTTTCTTACGGCGATGATGCTAAAGCAGCTATTATGACTCGTGGTTTGGCAGAAATCAGCCGTTTAGGTGTTGCAATGGGTGCCAACCCATTAACGTTTATCGGCTTAAGTGGTGTAGGTGATTTGATCGTAACTTGTACATCTGTTCATTCACGAAACTGGCGCGCTGGTAATTTATTAGGCAAAGGCCATAAATTAGATGAAGTATTAGAAAATATGGGTATGATCGTAGAAGGTGTTTCAACAACAAAAGCGGCAAAAGAATTGGCAGATCGCCTAGATGTAAGTATGCCGATCACTGAAACGATCTACGATGTACTTTACAATGATAAAGACGTTCGAGAAGCGTGTCGTGAACTGATGACGCGTGAAGGAACATTTGAAAATGAATTTTAATAGAAAGAGTGGGATAGTAGATATGCGAGTGAAAAAAGCAGTCATTCCAGCAGCTGGACTGGGTACAAGATTTTTACCAGCAACAAAAGCGATGGCAAAAGAAATGTTGCCGATCGTTGATAAACCAACGATTCAATTTATTGTTGAAGAAGCATTGAATTCTGGAATCGAAGATATCTTGATCGTGACTGGAAAAGCAAAACGCCCAATCGAAGATCACTTTGATTCAAATGTCGAACTAGAAATGAATTTGAAAGAAAAAGGTAAAACAGACCTTTTAAAATTGGTTGAAGAGACAACCAATGTCAATCTGCATTTCATTCGTCAATCACATCCTAAAGGGTTAGGCGATGCGGTACTTCAAGCTCGCGCGTTTGTAGGAAACGAACCTTTTGTCGTCATGCTGGGTGATGATTTGATGGAAGACCGCGTACCATTGACGAAACAATTGATGAATGACTTTGAAAAAACACATGCATCAACCATTGCTGTGATGCGTGTTCCAGAAGAAGATACATCCAAATATGGCATCATCGATCCAGGTGAGGAAGTATCGAAAGGATTGTTCAACGTTAAGAACTTTGTTGAAAAACCAAAACCAGAAGAAGCGCCAAGTAATTTAGCAATCATTGGTCGTTACTTATTGACACCTGAGATTTTCGAAGTCTTAGCAAAACAAAAACCAGGTGCAGGTGGAGAAATCCAACTAACTGATGCCATCGATACATTAAATCGTACACAACGTGTTTTTGCCCATGAATTCAACGGCAAACGTTATGATGTCGGCGATAAATTTGGATTTATGACAACCAGTATCGAATATGGCTTAACGCATCCGGAAATAAAAATAAAATTAAAAGATTATATCATTGCATTGGGTAAAGAATTAAGTAACGAAGCTAAACCCAAAAAATAAACCGAAAGCACAGAATTTAATTCTGTGCTTTTTTATATTGTTGGTTATTTAAAAAGACAGGTAAATGCAAAAATTGTCTGATTGTTATACTGATAAAAACTAGAAATTATTGTTTTATTTGTTATATAATATTTTAAAGAAGGATAATAGAATAGGAGGAACGATGAAAACATATCGATTGAATAAAGAAATAGTGATTAAATGTGCAATGGACTTAGTAGCCGAATCCGGTATTGAAGGGCTACGATTAAATAAGATTGCTGATCGTTTACAAGTGAAATCACCATCTTTGTATACACATACGGGAAGTGTGACAGAACTTCGAAGTACAGTCGTCTGCCAGGCAATGAATCAATTTCGGGAACAATTAGTAGATTCTTTGATGGGTCGCTCGCAACTTCATGCGTTTATTGAGCTAGGAAAAACATGGGCTAACTATGCTAAAAGTCATCGAGTTTTTTATACAGTATTTTATCAATCAGACTATCAATTGTTATATCAAGAAACAATTTCCGAATTTTTAACATCGGCATTCAAACGGATATTTTTTGATTTTGAACTTGATGAAAAAGGGATCAAACAAGTTGAGCGAGTAGTGACAAATTATTTCCGTGGATATACTGAAAATTTTGATGATTATTGTTTAGCTGAAATAGACTTAATCAGTGATTTAGAGATTATCTACAAAGGTTTGACTAAAAGTTTGAAGGGAGTATCTCAGGTGGTATAACTGAGATACTTTTTTCTCTTTTGGTTTTAGCTCTTTCTCTTTCATTAAATTACGTGTGAATGGTATAATTTAAGATAACAGAAGAAGAGAGAAGGCGATTGAATGAGTTTAGGGGGCATTGCAGCAATTATTGCAGCACTCGCTTTTGTAGTTTTAGTTATTTTTTTAGTCCGTGTGTTGCTCCAAGTATCAAAAACAGTGGAAAAAGCTGAAATAACAGTGACCGAAGCAAATACGACAATCGATGTTCTAACAAAAGACGTTGATTTGCTGATGCAGCAAGTAGAAGGCTTATTAGTCAAAGGCAATCATTTATTAAATGATATAAATGGAAAGGTCGAAACGATCGATCCATTATTTACAGCAGTTGCTGACTTGAGCGAAAGTGTTTCTGCATTGAATAATTCAAGTCGAAACTTAGCAGTGAAAGTTGGCGGTGTTGGAAAAAATGCAGCCAAGGTCAGTGCAGCAGGTAAAGTCGGAACAACAACCATGAAGTTTTTCAAACATCGTAAAGCTACAACGAAAACGGAGGGATAAGTATGGCGAAACGTGGAGGATTTTTAGCAGGTGCACTTATTGGAGGCGCAGCTGCAGCAGCAATAGCAATTTTACTAACACCTAAATCTGGTAAACAGATGCGTGAAGATTTAGCTAAAAAAACAGACGACTTTTTAGATATGGCTTCGGATTATACCGATGATTTTGTGAATAAGACAAGTGAAATGAGTTCGATCGTAAAAGACCGCGCATCAGATCTAAGTGATCAAGCGAGCGGGTTAGCTGCTAACGTTAAAGGAACGGTCGACGATTCAATGGATGAAATGGATGATATCACTTCAGACACGCTAGCAGATTTGAAACGTCAAAGTTCAGATTTGTCTGATCGTTTCCGTAAAGCATCAAAAGACGTGCAAGACGTAGTTGAAGATACTTCAGATGATATTGTGATCGATGTAAAAAATACACAAGAAGAAGCAAAAGATACAGTTTCGAAAGCGTCAGAAGAAGTTGATGAGAAAGCAAAAGATTTAAAAAAAGAAACGCCTGATTTATCTGAAATCAAAGAAGAATTAAAGGATGAAGTTGAAAAAAACAATCTTGAATAATCAAAAGTAAAAAGCCGCTATTCTTTAAGAATAGCGGCTTTTTTTTATAAAATTTGTAATTCTTTCGTTGTTTTAGTAAATGGAATACATCCATCTTTCGTTACATAGATACAATCTTCAATTCGAACACCGACATCGTTAGGAAGATAGATTCCTGGTTCAATCGAGAAGCACATACCTTCTTTCACTACAAGATCATTTCCGCCAACAATTTGCGGGAATTCATGGATCGTTGTACCAATCCCATGTCCTAGACGGTGATTAAAGTATTCGCCATAGCCATGACCAGCAATGACATCACGAGCAATTTTGTCTAATTCGCCGCAAGTGATCCCAGGTTTTACTGCTGCTTGAGCTTTTAGTTGAGCTTCTAAAACAATGTTATAGATGTCTTTTTGATGATCTGTTGGTTTGCCGCAAGCAATCGTACGAGTAGCATCGCTGCAATAGCCATCAACGATCGTTCCCAGATCGAATAAAACCAATTCGTTTTCTTTACACGTATTTTTACCAGGTGTTCCATGAGGACTGGCGGCATTTGGGCCAGCCAATACTTCAGTTGGAAACGACATTTCTTTAATGCCTTTCTTTTTTAATTCGTATTCGATCTCTGCCACGATTTCTTCTTCTGTAACGCCGGGACGAACATGTCTAAACCCAATTTCAAAAGCTAAGTCGGCTGTTGATCCGGCGGTTATCAAACGTTGGCATTCTGCTTCAGTTTTATATAATTGCAGTTCTTGGATCAATGGAGTTAGATCAGCTGAAAAATCAGTATTAGTAAAGGCATCACTTAAGCGAGCATAGCGGTCTAAAACCAGTTGATTTTTTTCTAGTGCCATTTTTTTTGGCGCACCATAACGTTGTTTGATTTCATCGATGATCAATGAAAAGGGATCTTGACTATCTAGGTAACCAACGACATCGTATTCGAAGCTACTCGATTTGGCATCTTCAACTTCTAATCCAGGGGCAAATAAGAAAGGATCTTTTTCTAATGGAATAAATAAAGCTAGCACACGTTCCATTGGATTGCTTTCAAAGCCAGAGAAGTAACCGATATGACTAGCATCCGAGATATACGCTAAATCAACTCCGTTCGTTTGCATCCAACTTCGTAATTCGTTAAGTTTTTCTTGGTTCATCATACTTCCTTCTTCCTTTTAGTATCATAATCATTGTAACACTAATAAAAAATATTGGAAAATGCTGTATGTAAAACGTTTACATTGTTTTGGAGAAAAATGTGTAAAACGGTTGCAATCAGTGAAACAACGTGCTATTATCTTTTAGAAATGTAAATGACATTTTCTGAAAACATTATTAAAAGGAGTATATCCATGGAAAAGCAAACAATTACGATATATGATGTTGCTCGTGAAGCAAATGTTTCAATGGCAACCGTTTCTCGTGTGGTTAACGGCAACCCAAATGTAAAACCAACAACTCGCAAAAAGGTCTTAGAAGTCATCGAACGTTTAGACTACCGTCCCAATGCTGTTGCACGTGGTTTAGCAAGTAAGAAAACAACGACTGTCGGCGTCATCATTCCTGATGTCAGCAATATGTTTTTTGCATCATTAGCTCGCGGAATCGATGATATCGCAACAATGTACAAATACAATATTATTTTGGCTAACTCTGACGGGGAAGCACAAAAAGAAGTAAACGTTTTGAACAATTTATTAGCAAAACAAGTTGATGGTGTGATCTTCATGGGACATCGTATTACAGACGAAATCCGTGCAGAATTTTCACGTTCAAAAACACCGATTGTTTTAGCTGGTTCAATTGATCCTGACGAACAAGTAGGCAGTGTAAACATTAATTATGCAGCAGCTACCAAAGAATCAATTGATTTATTAGCAAAACATGGCAATGAAAAAATTGCGTTTATTAGCGGAGCATTGATCGATCCAATCAATGGACAAGCACGTTTAGGTGGATACAAACAAGCATTAGCTGAAAATAATTTAGAGTACAATGAAGGCTTGATTTTTGAAGCGCTTTATAATTTTAAAGAAGGTTTAGCTTTGACGGACCGTGTCTTAAACAGCGGAGCTACTGCTGCTTACGTAACAGATGATGAATTAGCTATTGGTTTATTAGATGGTTTGCTTGATAAAGGAATCAAAGTTCCGGAAGATTTCGAAATCATCACAAGTAATGATTCATTGTTAACTGAAGTGGCTCGTCCTCGCGTAAGTACGGTAACACAACCTTTATATGATATCGGCGCGGTTTCAATGCGTTTGTTAACAAAAATGATGAACAAAGAAGATGTAGAACAAAAAACGATTGAATTACCACATGGTATCATCGAAAAAGGATCTACTAAAAATTAATCAGTAAAAGACGCGAAAGTTTTCTTTCACGTCTTTTTTTTGTAATTTGTGCATTTTACATCATAGAAGGATGGCGGCGAGCAAAATCGAAAAAGCGAAATTTATCAACTTGATGACGGCTTTCCGTATATTGGAATTGGCGGGCGTCATTGGTAAAGACACGACTTTTTACCGATACAATATTAATGTCATGTTGATTTAAATCAAGAAGCTCACGATCTTCAGCTGTTAAAGCATCGATGATGATCTCTTTTTCAGCAAAAGCGATCGTCAATCCCAATTGGTTCTCAAAGTAACGATAAATAGAATCTTTCGCAATTTCGGTATCTAACTCTGGGACGACTGAAGTCAATAACAGATCTTTATCCAATATGACTTTTTTTTGATCGATGGCTCGTGTACGAATCAAGCGCCAACAACTTACACCTGCTTCAAAACCAGTGATGTTGGAGAGTTGGTCATCGATAATGATTTTTTTTAAGCTGACCACATCTGTACTGCTCTCATAACCATAGGAATTTTGTAATTCTTTATAGCTGGTTAGACCTGAAACAGGAAAGCGCAATTGTTCCCGTCTTAATACTAATGATCCCTTGCCTTGGATTTTTTGAATATAACCATTAGCCATTAAAAGCGATAGTGCTTTACGAATAGTATCTCTTGAAACATTGTAAGTTTGCCGTAATTTATTTTCACTAGGTAAAAAAGTATCTGGCTCATAGATCCCTTTTAAGATCCCGCGTTCAATCGTTTGATAAATCACTTCATAATTCTTCATTGATTCAATCCTCCAAACTTGTCCGTATAAGTAGTTCAATTATACAAAGAAAAAATCAGCAAGTAAAATATAGAATTGATTTATCTGAAAAAATAAATGAGAAAACTTTTATTTTAAACACAACTTGTTGGGTAATGTACCAACCTGTTCGTTATAACAAGACTACCTTTTAGTTTATAAAGTTCGTTATTCTTCATCAAGATTAAAAAAAAATGATAAAAATAGAAAACGTTTAAATGTAAGCGATTTACAAAGGTTCGAAAAAACTTTATAGTAAACATATTAATTGAACTTATCCATACAAGTTAATTTATTCGGAGGGAAAAAAGATGGGAAAATATGAAAAGGATTCAAAAGATCTGCTAGCAGCCATCGGTGGCAAAGAAAATATTTCAGCCGTTACACATTGTGCTACACGGATGCGGTTTGTTTTGAATGATCCAAAAAAAGCAGACGAAAAACAAATTGAAGATATCCCAAGTGTAAAAGGTATGTTTACCAATGCAGGTCAGTTCCAAGTAATCATTGGGAACGATGTTGCTACTTTTTATAATGAATTTGCAGATGTTTCTGGTGTAAAAGGCGTCTCTAAAGAAGCGGCCAAATCGGCTGCGAAACAAAATCAAAATCCAGTTCAACGAGCAATTACGCTATTAGCTGAGATTTTTACACCATTGTTACCAGCAATCATTGTCGGTGGTTTGATTTTAGGGTTTCGTAATATTTTAGAAGCTGTGCCAATGGGTTGGTTAGATGGTCAAACGATCGTTCAAGCATCACAATTTTGGGACGGAGTGAATAGTTTCTTATGGTTGCCAGGTGAAGCGATTTTCCACTTCTTACCAGTAGGGATCACTTGGAGCATCGCTCGTAAAATGGGAGCAACTGAGATTCTCGGAATTGTTCTCGGAATTACTTTAGTTTCTCCACAATTATTGAATGCGTATGCAGTAAACGGAACGACAGCAGCAGAAATCGCAAAAGACTGGACATGGAATTTTGGCTTTTTTACTGTCGATAAAATTGGTTATCAAGCTCAAGTTATTCCTGCGATGTTGGCTGGATTCTTATTAGTATATCTAGAACGGTTCTTCCGCAAACGTATTCCTGAAGCTGTATCAATGATTTTTGTTCCATTTTTCTCATTGATTCCAACAATTATTGCCGCACATCTTATTTTAGGACCAATTGGTTGGAAAATCGGAACAGCTATTTCGGCAGTTGTAAATGCTGGCTTGACTTCAAGCTTTAGCTGGTTGTTCGGCGGTATCTTTGGAGCTCTGTACTCACCATTAGTAATTACAGGCCTACACCATACAACTTTAGCAATTGATACACAATTAGTAGCTGATTTTGGTTCAACTAATTTATGGCCAATGATTTGTTTATCAAATATTGCTCAAGGTGCCGCAGTTCTTGCAATCGTCTTTGCTCACCGTGGAAATAAAAAAGAAGAACAAGTTTCGATCCCATCTGTTATTTCAGCATGGTTAGGTGTAACTGAGCCGGCGATGTTCGGGATCAATTTAAAATATACCTATCCATTTATTGCTGCAATGATCGGTAGTGGGATTGCAGGTCTATTCGTTACTTTATTCAAAGTTCGTGCGTTATCAATCGGTGTTGGAGGCCTACCTGGAATCTTAGCGATTCGTCCACAAGACTATTTGATTTTTGGAATCGGTATGTTGATTGCGATCGTTGTTCCATTCTTCTTAACATTGACATTCCGAAGAATTGGATTATTTAATAAAATCGATCGTATTGAAGAAGACAATGTTCCGTCATTAGATAATGAAACAACTAAAAAAACAGGAGCTATTGTAGAATTATTTGCACCGATCACAGGATTACTTCAGCCGTTAAGCAAAGCGAAAGATCCAGTTTTTGCAGAAGGCATGATGGGTCAAGGGGCAGTCATCGAGCCTAGTGAAGGAAAACTAGTTGCACCGTTTGATGGTCATATTAGTTTGCTTTTCCCAACCAAACATGCGATTGGATTGGTTAGTAATGAAGGAACAGAAGTATTAATTCATATTGGAATCGATACTGTAAAATTAGACGGGCAATATTTCACGAGCCATATTAAGCAAGGCGATACAGTGAAAAAGGGTCAGTTGTTAATGGAATTTGATATCGACGCGATTAAAGCTGCCGGATATGATGTTCAAACACCGATCATCGTGACAAATTCTACAGATTATCAAGTGGATTCATTGATTGAAGAAGCACCGGTCACAAATGCAGAAAAAATCTTAGTAGCTACTGAGTTATAGAGAGAAGTTGGAGGACATAATGAGTTTTAAAGAGCGAGTAATCTATCAGATCTATCCAAAATCATTCATGGACACTAATCGAGATGGGATGGGGGATCTTCAAGGGATCACACAAAAAATTCCATATTTAGAAAAATTAGGAATCGATATGATTTGGTTAAGTCCAATCTATAAAAGTCCGCAAAAAGACAACGGGTATGATGTTGCAGACTACACAGCAATCAATCCAATGTTTGGTACGATGGAGGATTTCGATACGTTGATTAAAACCGCTAAAGCTCATGGAATCGAGATCATGTTAGACATGGTTTTCAATCATGTCTCAATCGAACACGAATGGTTCCAAAAAGCTTTAGCGGGCGATAAGAAATATCAAGATTACTTTATCTTAAGAGATGAAGTTACGGATTGGGTCTCAAAATTTGGCGGGAATGCCTGGGCACCGTTTGGAGACACAGGGAAATATTATTTGCATCTTTATGATGTGACTCAAGCCGATTTGGATTGGCGAAATCCAGAAGTACGTGAAGAGCTGTTTGATGTATTACACTTTTGGATGGACAAGGGAATCAAAGGTTTCCGATTTGATGTGATCAATGTAATCGGAAAAGATGAAGTCTTGGAAGATTGTCCACAAGACGATGGAAAACCGGCCTATACAGATCGTCCGATCAATCATGAATACATCCAGATGATGAATCGTTCGACTTTTGGCAAAGACCCCGAGATCGTTACGGTGGGGGAGATGAGTTCTACTACGATTGAAAATTGTGTGTTTTACACAAATGAAGAGCGTGAAGAATTAACGATGACATTCAATTTCCATCATTTAAAAGTGGATTATGAAGATGGAAAAAAATGGACGCAAGCGCCATTTGATTTTGAAAAATTAAAAGAGCTTTTCCATACATGGGGAACACAAATGAGTGAGGAGCAAGGGTGGAATGCTTTGTTCTGGAACAATCATGATCAACCACGTGCGATTAATCGTTTTATTGAGGGTAAAGAACATCGAGTTGTAGGGGCTAAAATGCTAGCCAGCATGATCCATCTTAATCGAGGAACTCCCTATATTTACATGGGGGAAGAAATCGGTATGATCGATCCAGATTTTGATTCGATGGATCAATACATCGATATCGAAAGCTTAAACGCGTATCAAGAACTTTTGAATGCAGGGAAAAAACCACAAGAAGCGTTTGAAATTGTTAAAAGCAAATCGCGTGATAACTCTAGGATTCCGGTTCAATGGACAGCTGAGCAATATGGTGGTTTTTCTGAAGTAGAGCCGTGGATCAGTGTAGGGAAATCAGTTCCTGAAATCAATGTCGAAAAAGAACTCAATGAAGGATCGATCTTTAGCTACTATCAAAAGTTGATTCAACTAAGAAAAGAATATCCTGTGGTTGCTAAAGGAAGTTATGAAGCATTTGCTTCAACAGATCAACAAGTTTATGGCTATATCCGACGTTTTGAAGATCATCGTTTACTGGTCCTAAATAATTTCTTCCCAACAGAAACCACGATTGAAATACCAAAAGAATTTTTGGCTGGAAAAATTTTGATCAGTAATTATGATGAACAAAAGATAGCAGAGCAGGTCATATTAAAACCGTATCAATCACTAGCAATTTATTGCTAGAAAAAGCTGAGACTAAAGTAGAAATACTTTTGTCCCAGCTTTTTTTGATTGCTGAAGCGAAATGAGCAATGGTTTTATTTCAAAAGCCAACCGCCATCGATCGGTAAAACAATTCCTTGCATGTACCGGGTTTCATCACTTGCTAAAAATAAAGTGGCTTGAGCGACTTCATTTGGTGTAGCCCAGCGTTTGACAGGAGTC
Source organism: Enterococcus sp. 22-H-5-01 (assembly GCF_050310005.1). Classification (NCBI taxonomy): domain Bacteria; kingdom Bacillati; phylum Bacillota; class Bacilli; order Lactobacillales; family Enterococcaceae; genus Enterococcus; species Enterococcus sp. 22-H-5-01. Next base: position 1,189,728 of record NZ_CP189993.1, on the reverse strand, counting down.
TCATTTGCGACCCATTTTGCCATTGCTCCATCACCAGCAAAATTAGCTTGGTTCATTGGTGTATTGATGGCTCCGGGAGCCAGGGCATTAACATGCAATCCTTGCTCAGCATAATCCAGCGCTAGTTGTTTTGTAAAACCAATAATAGCATGCTTACTAGTTGTATAAGCAATCCCACCGCCGCCTGCAACGAGACCGGCAATCGAAGCCATATTGATCACGGTTCCTTTATTGGCTAACAGTTCGGGTAATAATAACTTTGTGAGTAAAAACATCCCTTTAAGATTGGTGTTCAAAACTCGTTCCCATAAGGCTTCATCTGTTTCAGCCAAGGTGAGATAATCGTCTAAAATACCTGCTGTATTCAATAGGATATCAATCGTGCCGAAGGTTTGATGGCAGTGATCAATGGCTACTTTTAAGTGGGTTTCATTTTTGATATCACCTGTAAAACAGGCAAAGTGTCCTGGAAATTCCGTTGAAAAAGCTGAAGAATCGATCGACTGGATATCAAAGGCAAAAACAAAGGCATTAGCTGTTAGAAATTTTTTTGCTTGAGCTGCGCCAATACCTGAAGCAGCTCCAGTGATGAAAACTATTTTATTGGTAAAGTCTGCCGTGATCATTCAACAATTTTCCAGTCATTTGCTAAAATATCACACACAGTTGGGGCGAAACTTGAAAAACCTTCATCTGCTGTTTTGATCAAAAAATAAGGAGTCACTGGTGAACCATCAAAAACTTCGTCCTCAACCAATGTTACATACAATTCAAAACCGCTCCAACCTGCACGAATAATTTTGGCACCTTGCTTTAGTTTAGGTAATATTTCTTCAAATGACATTTAATTTTCCTCCTCATAGTTTAACGATCTAATTATCTTTCGCAAGGATAGCAAAAAAAAGAATGGATCACAAGAAGATAAAAAAAGACCTCTCAATATTGAGAGATCTTTTGTAATGATTAATCATCGTCGTCTTGATCTTCATTGTCAGTTGTTTTGACTTTAGAACTACTTTTATTTCTAGTATTCCAATAAGTTTTGTAATCAGCATCTGTACCACCAATCCCAAATTCGTAGGTATTATCTGCTGGACCGTCTTTTGCCCATAGAGAAGTTGTCTCACCACTTGGTACTTGATACGTTGTACCATTATGAGTAACTTTTCCAGCTTTCAATCCAGTAAAGTCAGCTACTTTGACTTGTTTCACATCATTGGATAATTCGAATTTCTCGCTTGTTCCAAAAATACTTGGATTGACTTGATAAATTCTTCCGGCAAGGTAAGCCATGTAATTTGCTGTACGTGTTCCAGCGCCATCAGCCATTGGTTGGTTATCATCGCGACCAGTCCAAGAACCTAAGGTAATCGTTGGTGTAGAAACGATCAACCAGTTATCGGCATAGTTATCCGTCGTCCCAGTTTTACCGACCCAATCAGCGGTGCTCAATTGATAATTAACACCACTTAAAATAGATTTGAACGGCGTTGTTTTTTGTTCTGTGATTACGCTGCGCATCATATCATTCATGATTGATGCAGTAGCTTTTGAATAAACTTGGACAGGATTATCTTTATGTTTATAGATTTCTTTACCCGTGCTGTCAGTGATTGAATCGATCAAATAACCTTGTTCATAAGTTCCACCATTTGCTAGAGTTTGGAAGCCGTTGACTTCGGTCATTGTTGAAACATTTGTCGTTCCTAATGGTGCAGATTCAACGCCCCAAGTATCAGATGAAGGGTAGTTCATTTTCTTCAAATAATTTTCATAAGCATATTGATCAGAACCTTTTTTAGAAAGCATATCTTGATAAACATGGTACGCCGTGATATTTGTTGATTCGGTTAACGCTTCACGTGCTGTTTGGAAAGTTTTAGAACCTTTATTTTCAGCATTTTCTAAAGCTTTACCAGCATGTTCACCGTGCTGATACTTCATCGGAAAATCGGCGATGCGGGATTCGCTACCTAATAACCCTTGATCAATCGCAGGTCCATAAACTAAAACAGGTTTGATTGAAGAACCAGCTTGACGAGACGTATCAAAGGCGTGGTTATTTTGGTTGGTCGTATAATCACGACTACCAACGAAACCATAAATTCGTCCGGTGCTGTTATCCATTAAGACGGAACCTGTCTCGACTGTTTCGCCAGAACCATCATCTAGATATTGACCATACTCAGCAACTCCAAGTTGCATAGCATCGTAAATATTTTTGTCGATCGTTGATTTCACAGTCAACCCTTGATTTTGCATTTTTACTTTTGCTTGTTCGACGTAGCGTGTACTTACACCATCTTTTTTATACTCAGCATCGCTGATACCATCATCTTTAGCTTGTTGTTTCGCGATGATATTGATTGCTTCATTATAAACGGTATAGTAAAGGAAGCCGTGTTTTTGAACTTCAACATCTTGACGTCCTTGGAAATCTTTTGCTAAATCATATTTCTTAGCGTCTTCATATTCTTTTTTTGTGATTACTTGTTCGCGATACATATTGAAAAGCACATCATCTTTACGAGCCATCCCATATGAGTAATCTTGTTTCAAATCTCCAGTATTTGTATAAGGACTGTAGACGATCGGACTTTGTGGCAATCCTGCGATGAAAGCTGATTGTGCTAAATTCAAATCTTTAGCATGAACACCAAAGATTCCGACAGCGGCTTCTTCAACACCGGCAATATTTTGACCTTTATTGTTTCGGCCAAAAGGAGAGATGTTCAAATACGCAGTTAAGATTTCATCTTTGCTGAGATATTTTTCTAAATCTAAGGCGAGGACGATTTCATTGGCTTTTCGTTTAAACGATGTTTCATTGGTCAATACTTGTTGTTTGATCAGCTGTTGCGTCAGTGTTGAACCACCAGAACCTGCGCCAAAACCAACGATTTCAGCTAACAAGGCACGCACAACTGCTTTTGGTACGACACCGTGATGTTTATAAAAATTTTCATCCTCTGTTGCAACTAATGCTTTTTTGACCCAAGGTGAAATCTCATTCGAATCTACTTTTTCTCTGATTGGGTCAGATTGGATCGTTGCTAATTCCTGACTGTCAGCATAAAGCAATTTAGAGGATTCTGTTACATCACCAACTTTTTGCTGAATCTCGGTCTTAGTTAAAACACTTGTTCCTTCTACTAAATGAGCAAAGTAACCTGCACCAATACCTAAGGCCAACATACCGCCCAAGAAAAGCACGACGATAAAACCGATCAACATTGTCTGAATCACTCGTAAGGAAACGTTTAAAGCGAAAGGACCACCGAGACCTGCTCTTGATTTGTTCTTGTTACGCTTTTTTCCTTGTTTCTTTATTTTCTTTTTGTGAGCCAAAAAGTCCACCTCATTAAATTCTATTCATTTTAATTATCTGTTGAATTATAGCAAATATTTACTTCTATTAACAAGGTCGTGACGTCTTTGTAATCAAAACTTCAAATAAATGTTAACTAAAATAAAAAGAAGTGCGTAAAAGAGCGTAAATATTTTTAGAACAATCATAAATTCTTCTAGGAGAACTTATAATATTTCCAGCGAATAGCTTTTATTTCATCGTTTTTTCGGTTAATATGAGAAAGTATGAATCATCGCAGAAAACTTATGCGTAATGAGCATAGACTAGTTTTAAAAGCTAGACTTACAATTATTTAGGAGGATAAAAAATGAGTTCAGACTTTTTCCAAGAACTAAAAGACCGTGGTTTGATTTTTCAAGTAACAGACGAAGCAGCCCTAGAAAAACAATTAAATGAAGAGTCTGTAAAACTATATATTGGCTTTGACCCAACAGCGGACAGCTTGCATATTGGTCATTTATTACCAATTTTGACTTTACGTCGTTTCCAACAAAACGGACATGTGCCGATTGCTTTAGTTGGTGGCGGTACTGGAATGATCGGTGATCCATCATTCAAAGATGCCGAGCGTCAATTAAATACATTGGACACGGTTCAAAGCTGGTCACAAAGCATCAAGAACCAACTTTCAGGTATTATTGATTTTGAGAACAAGAAAATCCAGCTATCGTTGCAAACAACTATGAATGGCTGGGCGAATTGAAAATGATCGATTTCTTACGTGATGTCGGTAAAAACTTTACGATCAACTATATGATGAGTAAAGAAAGTGTCAAACGTCGAATCGAATCAGGTATTTCTTACACGGAATTTGCTTACCAATTATTACAAGCATATGATTTTTATGAATTGAATCGTCGCTATGGCTGTCTTTTACAATTAGGCGGAAGCGATCAATGGGGAAATATTACTTCAGGAATCGAATTGATCCGTCGCGAAGAAGGCAAACAAGCCTTTGGATTGACGATGCCGTTGATCACAAAAGCGGATGGTACTAAATTTGGTAAGACCGAAGGAAATGCTGTCTGGTTAGATCCTGAAAAAACATCTCCTTATGAATTTTATCAATTCTGGATCAATACTGATGACCGTGATGCTATCAAATTCTTGAAATACTTTACTTTCTTGAGTTTAGAAGAAATCCAAGCTATTGAAGCAGAATTTGCAGCAGCTCCTGAACAACGCGCAGCTCAAAAAGCGTTGGCTAAAGAAGTTACAACGCTTGTACATGGTGCTGAAGCTTATGATCAAGCGGTAAATATTTCTGCGGCATTATTCAGTGGAGAAGTAAAAAAATTGAATGCTGAAGAAATCAAACAAGGCTTCAAAAATGTGCCGAACTATCAAGTTGGTGCTGAAGATGATTTGAATCTTGTTGAAATCTTACTAACAGCTGGAATTGAAAAATCAAAACGTCAAGCACGAGAAGATATCACGAATGGAGCGATCTATATCAATGGTGATCGAATCCAAGATGTTGCGTATACATTAAGTGATCAAGATAAACTAGCTGATGAATATATCGTTGTTCGTCGCGGTAAGAAAAAATATTTTGTTTTACAATTCTAGTAAGAAAGGCTAAATCGAATGATTTAGCCTTTTCTATGTTATGAGAAGAAAGCGATTTAAAGATGGGAGGAGAAGTATGGGAGCAGTTTTATTAAATTCGTTAGGGTTATTTGTTATTATACTGATAGGTTATCTCACGAAACGGATGAACGTTTTGTCTAAAGCAGACGGCTCAATGATCTCCAAAATCGTAGTGAATGTGACTTTACCAGCTGCGATCATCGTAAATTTACAAGCCTTGATTGTTAAGAATCAACTGCTTTTATTGATTGTCGCGGGAATAGGATTGAATTTATTTATGATCCTCTTAGGTTCTTTTTTATCCAAAAAGCAAGATCAAGTGGAACGAGAATTTGTGATGTATAGCGTGTCAGGCTATAATATCGGAAATTTTGGGATACCTTTTGTTCAAAGTTTCATGCCGCTAGCCATTCCCATCTTATCGTTTTTAGATATTGGAAATAGTATTATGTTGGCGGGTGGATCGAATGTCGTCGCTGAAGGAATCAGTGGCAACCAAGCGGGCAAGCCTAGCCCTAAAAAAGTGTTTGATCGCTTGATCCGATCAGTGCCGTTTCTTTGCTATTTGATCATGTTGAGTTTGCGAATGTTTGATGTTGAATTGCCTGCGGCTGTTTTTTTACTTACGCAGCCGATTGCTAATGCCAATACCTTTTTATCCATGTTTATGATTGGTTTATTTTTAGAACTGCGTTTACCAAGAAAAGACTTGTCATTAGTGCTAAGAATTTTAGGCATCAAATATGGTGCTGGGATTATCATGGCTATTTTATTTATGGTGTTGCCACTTCCAGCAATGATCAAAGTTGTTTTATGTTTGGTTTCAGTTGGCCCGATTCCAACTTTTGGAGTGATCAATAGCGTTGCTGCTGGCATGCGGGAGGAAGTTGTAGGTTTTACTTCTTCGTTGAGCTTTTTGATCAGTTTGCCGTTGATGACAGTCTTATTATTATTTTTATAAAATTTATTAGGAGGTCTATATGTTAATTGGTTCTCATGTAAGTATGAAAGGAAAAGAAATGTTGTTAGGAGCTGCGCAAGAAGCAGCGAGTTATCATGCATCAACATTTATGATTTATAGCGGTGCCCCACAAAATACGCGACGTAAAAAGGTCGAAGAAATGAATATCCCGGCGGGTGAACAATTCATGGCTGAACAGGGACTTTCAAATATTGTGATGCATGCACCTTATATCATTAATCTAGGAAATACAAAGAAACCAGAAATGTTTCCTTTCGCAGTTCAATTTTTACGAGATGAGATCATGCGTGCTGAAGCATTAGGTGCGATGCAGATCACGTTGCATCCAGGTGCGCATGTCGGAGCTGGAGAAAAAGCTGGGTTGGATCAAATCATCAAAGGTTTGAATGAAGTTTTGACTACAGATCAACGGGCGCAGATTGCTTTAGAAACAATGGCCGGTAAAGGAACTGAGCTAGGGAAAACCTTTGATGAATTAGCCTACATCATTGATGGCGTAACTTTGAATGACAAACTTTCAGTAACTTTTGACACTTGCCATACTAACGATGCCGGCTATAATGTAAAAGATGATTTTGATGGTGTCTTAGCTGAGTTTGATCGAGTGATTGGTTTAGAACGTTTAAAAGTCGTTCATTTGAATGATTCAAAAAATCCAATGGGTTCACACAAAGATCGGCATGCCAATATCGGTTTTGGCACAATCGGCTTTGAAGCATTGAGCGCGATTGCTCATCACGAAAAATTAATCGAACTGCCTAAAATTCTAGAAACGCCTTATGTTGGTGAAGATAAGAAAAATCAAAAACCTCCATATGGTTTTGAAATTGCGATGCTGAAAGAAAAAAGATTTGATCCAGAATTGCTATCAAAAATTGAAGCACAATAAAAAAACAGCACAACTTCCGAAAGGATGTGTGCTGTTTTTTATTATTCACGGATTTGACCAGCTCCATAAATAATGTATTTACTGGAAGTCAGCTGTTCCAAGCCCATTGGTCCGCGCGCATGTAATTTTTGAGTCGAAATCCCGATTTCTGCCCCAAAACCAAATTTAAAGCCATCGGTAAAACGGGTAGAGGCATTGATGTAAACTGCTGCTGCATCAACTTCATTCAAAAATTTTTGTCCATTGGAATAGCTATCTGTAATGATCGATTCAGAATGTTTAGAGTTATACTGATTGATATGTTGGATCGCTTCATCGATCGAATTGACGACTTTGACCGCTAAGATATAATCTAAAAATTCAGTCGACCAGTCTGCTTCAACCGCTGAGCTGCCATTAGTCAGAATAGCCAATGCTTTTGGATCACCGCGGAGTTCTACTTTAGAAACGAGTGCCTGTTCTAAATGGGGCAAAAAAGTTGGGGCGACCGCTTCATGAACTAAGACTGTTTCGATGGCATTACAAACGGAGGGACGTTGTGTTTTAGCGTTGACGACAATATTGATGGCCATAGTTATATCAGCTTCAGCATCAACATAGATATGATTATTGCCAGTGCCAGTCTCGATGACAGGAACTGTCGCGGTATTTTTTACGCGTTGAATCAGACCCGCACCGCCGCGAGGAATCAAAACATCTAAATAATCGGATGCCCGCATCATTTCGTTAGCAACTTCATGAGTAGTGTCGTTAACGAATTGAATCATCGCTGGATCGAGCTTGAATTTACTCAAAGTTTCTTGCATCACATGCACCAATGCTTGATTTGAATGAAACGCTTCTTTACCACCGCGTAAAATGACCGCATTCCCAGCTTTAAAACAGAGACTAGCAGCATCGGTTGTGACATTTGGCCGTGATTCAAAAATAATTCCGATCACTCCCAATGGTACCCTTTGTTGACCAATCATTAATTGGTCGTCCGTTCGCCACATTTTTTCAACCACACCGATTGGATCAGGCAGGGCTGCTACTTGTCGAACGCCTTCAGCCATTTCAGCGATTCGCTCAGCAGATAAGCGCAGTCGATCAATCATCGTATCGGCAATCCCATAATTTTTTGCTTCTTTGATATCAATTTGGTTTGCAGATAAAATCGAAGCAGTTTGCTGCTCTAATTCTACTGCTAAAGCTAATAGATACTGATTTTTTCGCTTTGTTTCTAATTGGGAAAGTTGTTGAGCCGCACGCTTCGCTTTTTTACCTAATATTTGCATTAAATTATCCATGATGATCCTCCTTAAACAAGGTTCCAACTTCAGCGCCAGCTAAAATATCAAATATGATTTTTGGAGGTTTGCTACTAGCTAGCACCATCACACTTTTTGCATCTAAAATTCTTTGGGCGGCTTTTAGTTTACTAGCCATTCCACCTGTCCCAAAGCGACTGCCCTTGCCGCCAGCTTGCGTCATCAGTGTTTGATCGATCGCAGTAATTGTAGAGTAAAGCACCGCATTTTTATTTTTTTGGGGATTTTCAGAATAAAAGCCGTCGATATCAGTTAACATGATCAAAAGATCGGCCTCTAAAAGCTGTGTTACGATGGCGGATAACTCATCATTATCACCAAATTTGGTCGTGTGATCCATCTCATCCACAGCGACAGTATCGTTTTCATTAACAATAGGGAGCACCCCCATTGTTAAGAGTTGTTCCAATGTGTTGATTACATTTTTGCGACTCTCTGGAAATTCTACGATGTCACGAGTCAATAAAATTTGAGCAGTTTGTTGATTATATATTGAAAAACGCTGATTATAGATATTCATTAATTCAGATTGTCCAACGGCAGCCACAGCTTGCTGTGCTGGGATTTGGTTAGGACGCTCAGTGATTCTTAGTTTGTCCATTCCAACACCGATTGCGCCAGAAGAGACTAAAATAATTTCTTTGCCTTGATTGGATAAGTCTGTCAATACAAAGGCGAGTTGATCGATACCAGAAAAATTTATTTTGCCATTTGGGTGAATCAAGGAACTAGTCCCGATTTTCACCACGATCCGATTAGCGGATCTCAAAAAATCTCTCATTTCTTACACCTCTCCACTTAGCCACCAGTGAGGAAGATATTGGTTAGTATTTTAGCATATTCTAATCCTTATTTCATCAATTATTTAAAATAAATTGAAGTAATTTTATTATTATGTTTATTTATTGAATGAATGTAGAAAGATATAAGGAATAATTGAATGGAAAATAAGCAAAAGTTAAAACATTAAACTAGTCTTGAAGTTTCTCAAAAGCACTTTTCTTTTATGTTATCTTTTAGTAAAATGAATGAGAATGTGTCAGGAAAGGAGCGGTGAAAATGGTATCAACTGGAATCGTAGTATTAATCGCAGTTATCGCTGTATTATTAGGTGCTGTTGGTGGTTTCTTCTTAGCACGTAAATATATGCAAGACTATTTCAAAAAGAATCCTCCAATCAACGAGGATATGTTACGTCAAATGATGATGTCTATGGGTCAAAAACCTTCTGAGAAAAAAGTTCGTCAAATGATGCAACAAATGAAAAACCAGAAATAATTCTCAAGAGGACAATTATCGTCTAGATGATTGCCCTTCTTTTTTATCGCAGAGAGTAAGATAAAAAAACTATTTTTCATTAAAACAAATTGTTTTTCTATTAAATAAGCAGAAAAACAATAACTGACAATTAGTAAGCAGATTTGTCGACAGAACAAATTCTTGGTTGTAAAGTAAAGCGGAACGGAGGAATGACTAAATGTATGATGTAATAATTATCGGCGCAGGTCCTGCAGGAATGACCGCGGCCTTATATGCTTCACGCTCGAATTTAAAAGTCCTTTTAATTGAACGAGGTGCTCCTGGTGGTCAAATGAATAATACCGCAGAAGTAGAAAATTATCCGGGATTCGAATCAATCATGGGTCCAGAACTAGCGATGAAAATGTATGATGGAGTAACCAAATTTGGTACTGAAAATGCATATGGTATCGTTCAAGATATAAAAGATCACGGAGATTATAAAGAAGTGATCACAGAAGATAAAAGCTACCAAGCAAAAACGATCATCATTGCAACCGGTTGTGTGCACCGCAAGCTAGGTGTTCCAGGGGAAGAATCATTTGCGGGTCGCGGTGTTTCCTACTGTGCAGTCTGTGATGGCGCCTTTTTCCGCAACAAGCGATTGATTGTTGTTGGCGGAGGCGATTCAGCAGTTGAAGAAGCGATTTATTTAACACGCTTTGCTTCTGAAGTCGTGATCGTTCACCGTCGTGACGAATTACGGGCTCAAAAAATCATTCAAGATCGTGCTTTTGCCAATGAAAAAATTTCATTTATTTGGGACAGCGTAGTTGAAGAGATCGTTGGTAATGAAATGGTCGTGACTGGTGCTCAAATCCGTAATGTAAAAACAGATGAAGTGCATACTGAACCTGCTGACGGTGCGTTTATCTATGTTGGCCTAGAACCATTGACAGAGCCTTTCAAAAACAGCGGCATCACAAACGAAGCTGGCTGGATTGAAACAGACAACGAAATGAAAACTAAAATTCCAGGTGTTTTTGCGATCGGTGACGCGCGTGAAAAAGATTTACGTCAAATCACAACCGCAGTTGGTGAAGGCGGAATCGCTGGACAACAAGTATATAAATACATCGAAGAACAAAATTAATTTTTAGAAGCTAAACCAAAAGCAAAACAGACTTTTGGCTTAGCTTCTATATTTTTTGATCAATCACTTTTTAATTATTGAAAAAACAAAGCAGTTGAGTAAAATAGCGGCAGAATAATTTAAAATATCTAATTTGTAGATGTTTTCTTTGCTGAATATAACAGTAATGGTATAATTTACAGGTAAGAATATTTTGAAAGAGGTGTGTTTCATGTCTTGGGAACAAGTTTATGAACAATGGATTGACTCAGATAAATTAGATGAAAAAATGCGTAAAGAATTACAAGATTTAGACAGCGACCCAGAATTAAAGAAAGATGCGTTTTATAAACAACTTGAATTTGGAACGGCAGGGATGCGTGGAATATTAGGTCCTGGTGTCAACCGAATGAATATTTTCACTATTCGTCAAGCGACAGAAGGATTGGCTCGTTTCATGGATACACAAGATCCTGAGACAAAACGTCGCGGTGTAGCGATTGCGTATGACTCACGTCATATGTCACCAGAATTTGCAATGGAAGCAGCAAAAACATTAGCAAAACATGATATTCCGTCATTCGTATTCGAAAGTCTACGACCTACTCCTGAACTATCTTTTGCGGTTCGTTATGAAAATGCCTTCACAGGTATTATGATCACGGCTTCGCATAATCCGGCTGAATACAATGGCTATAAAGTTTATGGTGAAGACGGCGGGCAAATGCCCCCAGAAGATGCAGATGCATTGACTAAATTCGTTCGTGAGGTAGAAAACCCTCTAGAAGTAGAAGTACTATCAGACGAAGAAGTGAAACACAGCGGTTTGATCAATATTATTGGTGAAGAAGTCGATCAAGAATATTTGAAAGAAATCAAATCAGTAACGATCAATCAAGCGCTGATCGATGGAATGGGTAAAGAACTTAAATTAGTTTATACACCATTGCATGGAACCGGGAAAATGTTAGGTGAAAAAGCATTAAAACAAGCAGGATTTGAAAAATTCGTCTTAGTCCCAGAACAAGCAATTGCTGATCCTGATTTTTCAACTGTGAAGTCACCGAATCCAGAAGAACATTCTGCCTTTGAATATGCCATCAAGTTAGGTGAAAAAGAAGATGCGGATCTATTGATCGCGACTGACCCTGATGCTGACCGTTTAGGCGCAGCCGTTCGCTTACCTGATGGACGTTATGAAGTCTTGACTGGAAACCAAATTGGAGCCATCATGATTCGCTATATTTTAGAAGCACATAAGCAAGCGGGAACATTACCAGAAAATGCTGTGGTACTAAAATCAATCGTTTCTAGTGAGTTAGCAACGACGATTGCTGATGCTTATAAAGTAAAAATGGTCAATGTGTTGACTGGGTTTAAATTTATTGCTGAAAAAATCCAACAATACGAAGATGATCATTCACAAACTTTCATGTTTGGCTTTGAAGAAAGCTATGGCTATTTGATTAAATCTTTTGTTCGTGATAAAGATGCGATCCAAGCATTAGTTCTCTTAGCAGAAGTAGCTGCTTATTATAAGAAACAAGGAAAAACACTTTATGATGGCTTACAAGAAATTTTTGAAGAATACGGCTATTACGCTGAAAAAACAATTTCAGTGACATTAAGTGGTGAAAAAGGTGCCGAAGAAATCAAAACGATCATGGGGAATTTACGCAAAGATGCACCAACATCTTTTGCTGATGTAGCTGTCGTCATGACAGAAGATTTCCAAGCATCCAAAACGATCGATGCCAAAGGAAATGAATCAGCGATCGATATGCCAGCTTCAGATGTATTGAAATATACATTGGCTGACGAAACGTGGTTAGCGATTCGGCCTTCTGGAACCGAACCAAAAATCAAATTTTATATCGGAGTAAAAGGGGATTCACATGAAGCTGCAACTGAAAAAATTGCTGCTTATGAAGCCGCTATTCGCAAACTCACTGAGTAAATGAGGGCTATAAATGAAGGAACACGAGGAATTTCAAGCGGTCAGTCAATTTTTTAAAATTTTGGGTGATCCAACACGATTAAAAATTTTGATGTTTTTAAAAGAAGGGGAACGAAATGTTTCTTCTATCAGTGAAACATTAATGATGGAACAGTCTGCCGTTTCCCATCAGTTAAAACTATTACGCGACAATCGATTAGTGAAAGCCCGTCGAGATGGCAAAGCGATGCTTTACAGTCTTGATGACCAGCATGTTCTAGATGTATTAGAACAAACATTTCGTCACGTTTTACATCAATAAAAAAGAGCTTTTCCGATTTTTTCGGAAAAGCTCTTTTTTTTTAGTCTTTTTTTGTTATACTGATAGCTAAATATTAAAAATAAATGATAGATTTAATGATAATGCAATCTAATTGGAGGCGGATTATGGAAAAAGCGGTCAATGTAGGCTTACTAGGTTTAGGTGTCGTAGGGACTGGTGTTTTAGAAATTTTATCCGATCATCAAGAAAAAATCAGAAACAGCATCAGTGGTCCGCTAACCGTAACCAAAGCCTTGGTTCGCCCAGATGAAAACAAAAAAAAGTTAGCAAAAAAATATCAATTAGAATTAGTGACTGAATTAGAATCCATCTTGAATGATCCGGAAATCACGATAGTTGTGGAAGTCATGGGACGAATTGAACCGGCTAAAAGTTATATCAAACAAGCTCTTCTAGCTGGAAAACATGTTGTGACAGCGAATAAAGATTTGATTGCCCAGTATGGTAGTGAATTGGCTGCGTTAGCGCAAGAACAACATCGCAATCTTTATTATGAAGCTAGTGTAGCTGGCGGTATTCCCATTTTACGGACGATCGCAAATAGTTTAGCCGCTGATGAGATCACTGAAGTTTTAGGGATCGTTAATGGAACGACTAATTATATGTTAACTAAAATGGTGCAAGAACATCAGACTTATGAAGAAACTTTAGCAGAAGCCCAGCGTTTAGGTTTTGCTGAAAGCGACCCGACCAATGATGTAGATGGTATCGATGCTGCGTATAAAATGATCATACTAAGTAAATTTGCATTTGGAATGACTGTTCAAATGGATCAAGTAACGATCAAAGGGATTCGCGGTTTGGCAGCAGCCGATGTGGTGACAGCAGAACAATTAGGCTATACAGTAAAATTGATCGGCTCAACCATCAAAAGAACAGACGGCATTGCTGTAGAAGTAAGTCCCGTTTTAGTTCCTAGCACACATCCATTAGCATCGATCCATAATGAAATGAATGCTGTCTTTATTAAAAGCTCGGGTATTGGTGAATCGATGTATTATGGCCCTGGAGCAGGCGCTCGACCTACAGCAACAAGCATCGTAGCTGACTTAATGACGATCGTAAACAAAATCCAACTCGATACGATTGGCCATCGTTTTACTGAGTACACGCAACCAACTAAGTTGATTCCGGCAAATAAAATTATGAGCAAATATTTTTTATCGTTAGAAATGCCGGATGAACCAGGACAATTTTTAAAATTAGCTGAGATCCTGACACGATTAAAAGTCGGTTTTGAACAAGTAGTGCAAGAAAAAAGTCAAAGTAAAAATGCTCGAGTTGTTTTAGTGACCCATGAAACGTCGGAAACAAACATTGAAGCGATCAAAAAAGCAATTAATGAGGAAAAAGGTTTTACTTTGTTATCATCAATGAAAGTTATGGGGGAATAATTATGTATGAAGGATTATTAAAAAAATATCAAGACTATTTACCGATTACTGAAAATACGCCTCAACTAGCATTAGCTGAAGGAAATACTCCATTGATTCCATTGAAGAATCTATCAAAAGAATTAGGGATCGAACTGTATGGGAAATATGAAGGTCTCAACCCTACCGGCTCATTCAAAGATCGTGGCATGGTCATGGCAGTAGCCAAAGCAGTAGAAGAGGGTGCAAAAGCTATCATTTGTGCTTCAACGGGAAATACCAGTGCGGCGGCAGCAGCTTATGCGACACGCGCAGGGATCAAAGCATATGTAGTGATTCCTGATGGAAAAATTGCGTTAGGAAAATTAGCTCAAGCAATTGCTTATGGAGCAGATATCATTTCGATCCCTGGAAATTTTGATGAAGCTTTAGAAGCAGTTCGTGATATCGCAGAAACTGAGGCTGTTGCTTTAGTCAACTCAGTAAATCCTTATCGTTTAGAAGGGCAGAAAACTGCGGCTTTCGAGATATGTGAACAATTAGAAATGGCTCCAGATGTTTTGGCGATTCCAGTGGGGAATGCTGGAAATATTTCAGCATATTGGAAAGGTTTCAAAGAATGGCATACAAAAAAAGGAACTGATCTACCACGGATGCATGGTTTTGAAGCAGAAGGCGCTGCAGCCATCGTTCAGAAAAAAACTATTAAAAACCCGGAAACAGTGGCGACGGCAATCCGGATCGGTAATCCTGCTAGTTGGACACTCGCAGAGAATGCTCGTGACGAATCAAACGGGTATATTGATTCAGTTACAGATGACGAAATACTAAATGCCTATCGAAAAGTTGCCTCACAAGAAGGCGTTTTTGTTGAACCGGGTTCGGCAGCCTCTTTAGCAGGAGTCATCCAACATGTGAAAAACGGTCGGATCAAACCTGGAGAAACCGTCGTTACTGTTTTTACCGGAAATGGCTTAAAAGATCCCGATACTGCGATTAATCAAACAACAATCAAAATTAACAAAATGAGTGACCTTGAGGATATGCGTCGACATCTGCGTGAAGGAGTGGCGGCGCTATGAAAATCAGAGTCCCTGCAACGAGTGCTAATCTAGGTCCAGGTTTTGATTCTTGTGGGATTGCCTTGTCACAATATCTAACGATTGAAATCGGTCATGAAACAAACCAATGGCAGATCGAACATCAATTAGGGGCATCAATTCCTTCTGATCAAAATAATCTATTGATCAAAACTGCATTAGAGTTAGCTCCGCATTTAAAACCACATTATTTGACGATGACTTCAGATATTCCAATCGCTCGTGGATTGGGCAGTAGTTCTTCAGTTGTCGTTGCGGGGATTGAGTTAGCCAATCGTTTAGGAAATTTAGGTATGACGACCGAGCGAAAAGTTGCTTATGCGACAAAAATCGAAGGCCATCCAGACAATGTTGCACCAGCTATTTGCGGGGATTTTGTAGTTGCAAGTTATAACGAAGGCAGAGTCAATTTTGTAAAACATTATTTTCCTGAATGCGATGTGATTGCCTACATTCCTGATCATGAACTATTGACGGCTAACAGTCGTGCTGTTTTACCAACGGAAATGAGTTATCGTGATGCGGTCAAGGCTAGCTCAATCGGAAATGTCATGATCGCGGCAATTTTAAATGGCAATCTGCCATTAGCTGGAAAAATGATGGAACGCGATATTTTGCATGAAAAATATCGCTTGCGTTTGGTTCCTCATTTAGCTGATATCCGTAAAATCTGTAAAGTCTATGGGGGTTATGGCAGCTTTTTAAGCGGTGCAGGTCCAACCGTGTTAGTTTTATCAGCACCCGAAAAAACTAAAAAACTTGTACGTGCTTTGAAAGGCGTCGATGGAAAAGCAACGATCGAAGTCCTTTCAATTGAAAAAGAGGGCGTTCAAATATTTTAAAATACGTAGAAAAGAAGAGTACAGTTGATTGGACTCGACAGAGAGCTTTGGTACGCTGAGAAAAAGCAGCAGCAGTCAATTGGAAGATGGTCTGGGAGTATTTGTCTAGCTAAAGACACGGGAAAGCCCGATATAGCTGTACGTAGCAATACGACAAGAGAATGTTCTTAAAAGTGCATTGAACCAAGGTGGTACCACGGAAAAATCCGTCCTTTCATATATTGAAAGGACGGATTTTTTTATTAATCGTTAGTAATGGAGGAATAGAACATGCCAATTCGTTTGGAAACAGATTTTCCAGCTAAAAAAATATTAGAAACAGAAGATATTTTTGCTATCAATAATTCACGTGCGGAGAAACAAGATATCCGTCCGCTTAAATTATTGGTTTTAAATTTGATGCCGCAAAAAATCAATACGGAGATCGATTTATTACGCTTGATTAGTCAAAGCCCATTACAGATCGAAGTTGATTTTTTAAAAATTCAATCGCATCAGCACAAACATACAGATAAAACACATCTAGCGAAATATTATCTGGAATTTGAGCAAATCAAAGCGACTTGTTACGATGGAATGATCATCACTGGTGCGCCAATCGAACAATTAGCTTTCGAAGAAGTGGATTATTGGCCAGAATTAGTAGAAATCATGGAGTGGAGCCAAGAAGCGGTTACTTCGGTGATCCATATTTGTTGGGGCGCTCAAGCAGGGTTGTATCATCATTTTGGAATTGAAAAAGTCCCTTTTAAACAAAAATTATTTGGAATCTTCCAACAAGAACTACAATCTGATCATCGGCTGTTCCGTGGATTTGATGATCGCTTTTGGATGCCGCAATCACGTTATACTGGTATCAATGAAGCTCAAGTCCAACAAAGCCCCATCAAAGTCGTGGCAAAAGATCAGTGGGAACAGTCGGCAATTTTAATATCAGAAGACGAACATGACATTTTTATGTTGGGACATTTTGAGTATGGAACAGATACTTTAGCTAAAGAATATCTTCGGGATCATGAACGAGGAATCCCTACGGATCCACCAGAAAATTATTATGAAGACGGGAAAATCAATAATTATTGGCGGGCACATGCGCATTTGTTTTATCATAATTGGTTGAATGATGTTTATCAATTAACGCCGTATAAATTAGCGGAGATTCGTCAAAGACAAAAAAAGAGAAAGCTGAGAGCATAATAGGCTCAGCTTTCTGCATCTTCTTCCATAAAGTAATAGCTGTGATCGTCAAGATTTAAAGCATTCATGATCATGGCAGCTGTTTCTTCGATTGAAAGTGTTGCTACATTGATAATCTCACAGCCTAATTTATGGTAAAGGTCATGAGCAAATTTTAATTCAGCTTGGATTTTTTCACGATCGGAATAGGCTGTTTCAGGATTCAGGCCGTAAGCACGCATGCGTTCTTTACGGATACCGATCAACACTTCAGGATCATTGGTCAAGCCAACAATTTTTTTCGGATCGATTTCAAATAATTGTTTTGGAATGTGTGCTTGAGGAATCAAGGGCAGATTCGCTACTTTTAAATTTTTATTAGCTAAATATAAACTTAAAGGTGTTTTTGAAGTCCGTGAAACGCCTAGTAACACGACATCTGCTTCTAGAAAACCACGCGGATCTTTTCCGTCGTCGTATTTTACAGCGAACTCCATCGCTTTGATTCGCTTGAAATAATTATCATTTAAATGGTGTAAGGCACCGCGTTCACCAGAAGGATCGAGTTGAGCACGTTTTCCGATTTCATTGACTACAGGATTTAGTAGATCCATCGTGAATAAATCTTCATGAGCACAAAATTCTTGCGCGATTTTTGAAAGTTTTGGATCGATCAATGTATAAATGATCATGCCATTTTCTGCTTTAGCATCGTTTAATGCTTTCATAAGTAATTCTTCGCTGTGGATAAAGGTTCGTCGAAACAAACAAAATTCAACGGTCGGATATTGTGCCATCGAAGCTTGTGCTAATTTAGAAGCAGTCTCTCCAGCAGAATCGGAGATGATAAAAATAGTGACTAAGTCATTTTGTTTTTCACTGTCCATAAAGTACTCCCCCTTGCAATCGATAATAATCTATTATACCATACAGGTTGTTCGGAATCATTACACTTGAAATGAGGGATATTATGGAACAGACGACGTTGTTGGAAAAAGCCTTAGTAAAGGTAAAAGAAAATGGTTTTAAATATACAAAAAAACGTGAGACATTATTAGACTATTTGATCAAACGTAATCGATATGTATCTGCTCGTGAAGTTTATGATTACTTGAATGAACAATTTCCGGGTTTAAGCTATGATACAGTTTATCGTAACTTGAGAGAATTTTGTGAGATTGGTTTGATTGAAGACACTGAACTGCAGGGAGAAATGAAATTCCGTTTTAGCTGCAGCGGGAATTTTGATCATCATCATCATTTTATTTGCACGGTTTGTGGTAAGACTAAAGAGATCCACATGTGCCCAATGAACTTCTTTGAAGAGCAATTAAGCGGATGTGAGATCGAAGGACACCGTTTTGAATTGTTTGGACGCTGTGAAAATTGTCAAAAACTTAATGAATAAATTAAAAATTAAAATCATCGGGCACCTTGACTCAAAATAGCCCATTAGATATAATGAGTTATGGACGGTCTTGTTTTTTGAAAGTACATTTCAATAACAAAAACGGTTACATTTCAAGCCCGGAGGGAGGGAATTTATATGTCAAAAACAGTGGTTCGTAAAAATGAATCTCTTGACGATGCTCTTCGTCGCTTCAAACGTTCCGTTTCAAAAGCAGGGACTCTACAAGAATCTCGCAAACGTGAATTTTATGAAAAACCAAGCGTGAAACGTAAGAAAAAATCAGAAGCAGCTAGAAAACGTAAGAAATTCTAGTTTGTGATTGGAGTGATTCGATGTCACTACTTACTACCTTGAATGAAGACATGAAGCAAGCGATGCGAGCAAAGGATAAAGAGTCTTTGCAAGTGATCCGGATGCTTAAAGCTTCGATTCAAAATGAGCAGATCAAAAAAGGTCAGGAATTAGATGATGAAGAAGAATTGACCGTTTTATCTCGTGAGATGAAACAACGTCGTGATTCTTTGACTGAGTTTGAAAAAGCTGATCGCACCGATTTGGCTGATAAAGTCAAAAAGGAAATCGTAATTGTTGAAAAATATCTGCCGGCTCAACTTTCAGAAGCTGAGATTCGTGCAATTGTTCAAGAAGCAATTACAAAAACAGGAGCGACTTCATCAAAAGAATTTGGTAAAGTGATGGGTGCAGTGATGCCGAAAGTCAAAGGCAAAGCCGATGGCAATCAAGTTAATGCAATCGTTAAAGAGCTTCTACAATAGCAGCAATCATGAGCCGAGAGAATTTTCTCTCGGCTTTTTTTTGTCGGTGTAAAAAACTATAAAACTTTGAATAATCTCATACTTAAATAACTAAAGAGTTTATGATTTTTTTAGTAAAAGTTTAGACAATTTTTCTTTTATTTAGAGTGTGGTATTATAGGAAGGAAGTGATGAAACGAAGGGGAGAACGCTTGTTGAATAACAACGATTTTGAGTCGTTAGAAATAAAGCTTGATGGCAAAGACGACATCAGTATGCTTTTGGGAACCCATGATAAACATGTAAAATTTTTAGAAGACAATACCGAGACAACGATCAATACACGCGGTGAGACCATTCAGATTATCGGACCTAAAGAGGAAGTTAAGTTGGTAGTGGAGATCATTCGTGCGTTACAAATTTTGATCGATCGCGGGATTAAAGTAGCCACACCCGATGTAATGACGGCACTACGTTTAGGGCGTGACAATCATTTAGACGAATTTGTAATGATGTATGAAGAAGAATTGTTAAAAGATCGTAATGGTAAACCAATTCGGCCTAAAAATATTGGACAAAGTCGTTACATTGCAGCAATTCGAAAATCCGATGTTGTTTTCGGTGTCGGACCAGCTGGGACGGGTAAGACATATTTGGCCATCGTCATGGCAATTGCAGCTTTGAAAAAAGGAGAAGTCCAAAGAATTATTTTGACTCGACCGGCAGTGGAAGCGGGAGAAAGTTTGGGCTTTTTACCAGGAGATTTAAAGGAGAAAGTCGATCCGTATTTACGTCCAATGTATGATGCACTACATCAAATTTTTGGGATGGAACATACGAATCGTTTATTAGAACGTGGAGTAATCGAAATTGCGCCACTTGCTTATATGCGTGGCCGTACTTTAGATGATGCATTCGTCATTTTGGATGAAGCGCAAAATACGACGATCTCACAAATGAAAATGTTCTTGACTCGTTTAGGCTTCAATTCTAAGATGATCGTGAATGGTGACACATCACAAGTCGATCTACCGAAAGGGCAACTAAGCGGCTTAATCCATGCAGAACGAACATTACGAGGAATCAAAAAAATTCGTTTTGTAAGTTTTGAAGCTGGAGATGTCGTTCGTCATCCCGTTGTCGCAGAAATCATTGAAGCGTATGAGCATGAAAACTTGAAGAACAACAAAGGCTAGTTAGGAGGAATGGGATGTTAAATCGACCAATCAACAACTTGCTGAAAAAGTTGGGTTCAAAGTTTATTTCGATCATTTTGGGGATTTTTTCGCTTATTTTAATCTTGATCATGATGACAAGTGTCATCCAAAAAAGTGTTGACTACAAAGAGGGACAAGTAGCTACGGAAAGTATCCGTGCCAACAAAACGATTGAAAACAAAGCTGAAACAGAGCAAAAACGGCAATTAGCAGAAGAAGCAGTGACACCAGAATACACCTATCAATCTGATTTGGCTCAAACGCAACATGATCGTATCAGTCAATTGATCACATTGATAGAAAAATCAAATAGCGAGTTGGATAAAAATTATCAAACAAAAGTTTCGCAAGCCAAAGATGGGGAAAAGATTCCTCTGCCTACGACAGATGAGCGAGTAGCGGCAGTGAAAAAGAAGTTTGAAGGTTTAGATCAGGATACTGTTACTTTCTATCAGCAGTTTCCGGATGAATTCTATCAAGTCGCTGTACAGTTGAGCACAGCAGATTTAGAAAAAGTTGAAACTGAAAGTTTGAAACTGATTGATGAACAAATGGCTAAACGGATTCGTCAAAGCGATCTTTCTGGCTATAAGCAGCAAGCGTCAGAGAGTATTCAAGCATTGTCTTTGTCCGATCAATCAAATCAAGTCATGCGTTATTTGATCGATCTGGGTATCGTGATCAACGATACGTTGAATCAAAAACGAACGGATGAATTAAAAGAACAAGCGAGTGATTCAGTTCAGCCAGTGATGATCTACCAAGGTGAAGTGATCGTCCGTGAAGGAAGTCAGATTGATTCGAACGCGATCAATAAATTGAAATTACTAGGACTAACAAGTTCGAGTACCTCCGTTTTTCCGATGATTGCTATGGTATTAGCTGTCTTATTACAAAGCGTTTTACTGTGGTTCTATAGTCGTCAATTCGATGTAGAATTTCAGCGTGTCCGCTTTGTCTTGTTTTATAGTGCCACGATGATTATCGGTATTTCGATTATGAAAATCTTGCAAGTCCTTCAAAATAGCAATGCGAATAATTTGGCATTATTTTTCCCGGCTGCATTTATGCCGCTGATTTTAACGGTGTTTGTTAATCGCAGGGCAGGAGCATTATCAGCTGTATTCCAATCGGCTTTCGCACTATTGATCTACTATAGCGCTGTGGGAACCAATATGTTGCCAGTCATTTTGATGACATATATTTTTTCTGGAATCCTAGCTATTATGGTCAAACAACAACGATTATCTGATCAAATCAAACAAGCGCTTTTATGGATCGTGGCTTTTCCGATTGTTTGGTCCGTTGTTTTGAGTGTTTATCAAGGATTATCTTTTGCGGATAGTAAAACGTGGGGGCTATTGTTAAGTGCAGTAGCTGCCAGCATTTTATCTTTCACCATGGGGATGGGGTTACAGCCATATATCGAATTATTAGTAACAGACAGTGGAGTGATTACGTTGAATGAATTAAGTAATCCGAACCATCCGCTGTTGAAACAATTGTTAGAAGAGGCACCTGGAACCTACCATCATTCTATGATGGTAGCCAATCTGAGTGCCAATGCGGTTGCTGAAATTGGCGGTCGCTCACTGCTGACACGAGTTGCTTGTTATTATCATGATATTGGAAAAATTCGTCATGCGAACTTTTTCGTCGAAAACTTGCCGACTGGAGCAGAGAATCCACATAATTTCTTATTACCAGAAGATAGCAAACAGATTATTTTTGGACATGTGATCGAAGGGGCAAAAATTTTAAAAGAATATAATATGCCTCAAATGGTGATCGATATTTGTTGTCAACACCATGGAACAACGTTAATGAAATTCTTCTATTTCAAAGCAAAGGAACGAAACCCAGAGATAACTGAGGCAGAGTTTCGTTATCCGGGGCCTAAACCACAGACACGAGAAGCTGGTGTGGTTAATATTGCGGATAGTTGTGAAGCAGCTGTCCGAGCAATGGATCATCCATCCATCGAAAAGATCAGAGAGTTTGTGCATAACTTGATTGAAGAACGAATCAGCGATGGCCAACTAGATGAGTCGGGTTTGACCTTAAAAGAGATTCGAATCATTGAAAAATCATTGATCAGCGGCTTGAGTTCTACATTCCATTCAAGGATCAAATACCCAAGAATGAAATCAGAAGCTGAAAAAATGAAAGAAGAGCAAGAGAATAAAGGAGAAGCATAATGGATATAACTTTTATTGATGAAACAGAGCAAGTCTCTGAGGAAAAAATCCAAGAAATCGATAGTATTTTACAATTTTCGGCGGATCATTTAGCGTTGCCGAAGGATACAGAAATGTCGGTGACTTTTATGGATAATGCGGCGATCCAAGTGATCAATCGTGATTATCGTGGAAAGGACGCACCAACAGATGTGATCAGCTTTGCCTTAGAAGAAGAAGGTGAAGGTGAAGTTCCGATTATCATGGATGAAGAAAATCCAATGCCCCGGAACCTTGGAGACATCATGATTTCGATTGAACGTGCCAAAGAACAAGCCGAAGATTATGGCCATAGCTTCGATCGCGAATTAGGTTTTCTTGCCGTTCATGGATTCCTGCATATCAATGGCTATGATCATATGACGCCTGAAGATGAGAAAGAGATGTTTGGTCTACAGAAAGAGATATTAGATGCCTATGGACTTAAAAGATAAAACAGAGAAAAATAAGCATTTTATCACTTCTTTAGAATTTGCGTTACAAGGTATTCGAACGGTTTTTCAGGAAGAACGAAATATGCGTGCGCATGTTGTGTTTGGTCTAATGGCGATTTTGGTCGCTTTCTTACTTCGCGTTTCTGTATTAGAATGGTTATGGATCTTTTTAGCGGTTTTTCTTGTTTGGATAGTGGAAATCATCAATACGATCTTTGAAAATGTTGTTGATATGGTCACGGATTTTCATTTTCATCCAATCGGAAAAAAAATCAAAGATATGGCTGCTGGAGCAGTATTAGTAACCTCGGCTTTCTCAGCAATCGTAGGTGCGATCATTTTTCTGCCTAAAATCATCAAGCTTTTTCTTTAAATTTTTTTAGCCCACATGAATTTGCAGTATTAGGCTTTACGAAAGCGTACGTGCGTAAATCGTAAAGTCTTTCTTAAACGAAAGGAATTTATTTATGACAGAACATAAATCTGGCTTCGTAGCCATCGTTGGTCGTCCAAATGTCGGTAAATCAACATTATTGAATCGCATCGTAGGTCAAAAAATCGCGATCATGAGTGATAAAGCTCAAACAACTAGAAACAAAATTCAGGGAGTCTATACGATTCCTGAAGCACAAATCGTTTTTATCGATACTCCCGGAATCCATAAACCAAAACATCGTTTAGGCGATTATATGGTAGAGATGGCTTACAGTGCGTTGCGGGAAGTAGATGCGATCATGTTCATGATCAGCGCAGATCAAAAACGTGGACGCGGAGATGATTTCATCTTGGAACGTTTAAGCAAACAGGAAGTCCCGGTTTATCTAGTCATCAATAAAATCGATACGGTTCATCCAGATGCTCTGTTAGCCATTATTGATGATTATCGGACAATCATGGATTTCAAAGAAATTATTCCAATCTCAGCGACCGAAGGAAACAATGTTGAACATCTTTTAGATGCATTAGTAGACCAAATGGATGAAGGTCCACAATATTTCCCAGATGATCAAATTACCGACCACCCAGAATACTTTATTGTTTCTGAATTGATTCGTGAAAAAGTTTTAACATTAACAAGAGACGAAGTTCCTCATTCAGTGGCAGTTGTTACTGATTCAATGAAACGTGATGAGAATGATAAAGTTCATATTCAAGTAACGATCATTGTTGAACGAACAAGTCAAAAGGGAATCATTATCGGTAAAGGTGGTAAGATGCTGAAAAATATCGGTATCCAAGCCCGAAAAGATATTGAAACATTGCTTGCGGATAAAGTTTATTTAGAGCTTTGGGTTAAAGTCCAAAAGGATTGGCGCGATAAACAAACTTACCTACAAGATTATGGTTATCGAAAAGACGATTATTAAGTCGCTAAAAAATGATTTGATCGGAGGAAAGGATGTGGCGTAGTGTCACAGCCTTTTTTCTTACTTGAGGAAGGTGAACTGACATGGCTCAAATCGGTGAAACAAGAGGAATGATTTTGTTTAGTCGAGATTATAAGGAAAAGGACAAATTGATCAAGATATTTACAGAATCCGTGGGCAAAGTCATGTTTTTTGCTAAAGGTGCTCATCGGGCGAATAATCCATTGCAAACAGCGATCCAACCATTTACTGAAGCTGTTTTTATTGGAAATTTAAAAACAGATGGATTGTCATTTTTGAATAGTGCCAAAGAAATACAGCCGTTGCGTAAATTGCAAGAAGATATCTTTTTAAATGCGTACGGTTCTTATATTTTAGGGTTAGCAGATGCAGCTATTGAAGACCATATTTATGATCCAGCATTGTATGGATTTACAAAAGATGCGCTCCAACGAATGAATGATGGAGCTGATGGCGAAACGATCATGAATATTTTTGAAGTTCAGATCATGCAACGTTTTGGTGTCGCTTTGAATTGGCAGCGCTGCGGAGTATGTGGAAAAACGACCGGTGCTTTTGACTATTCATCAAAATATAGTGGGGTATTATGCCAGGAACATTGGTCAATGGATCCACATCGTTATCATGCAGATCCACGAGCAGTATATTTTATTCGCATGTTTAATAGTATCAATTATGATGCTATCAATACGATCAATTTAAAACCTGAAACCAAAAAAGCGATCCGCCAAACATTAGATCAATTATATGATGAATCTATCGGTCTGCATTTGAAGAGTAAAAAATTTATTGATCAAATGAGTGAGTGGCAAGATGTTTTAAAACCAAAAGAAGAAACATAAGCTTAAAGTCTATTGAGGCTTCTAAGCTTATGTTTCTTTCTTTAAATAGTGCAAAAATAATGCTCCAAAGTATACCACCGATAAAAGATAAAAAGAAATAAACGAAAATTGATAAGTCAGAAACAGGATTCTGATATAAAACAAGTGAAGCAAACGTTCCAACAATAAACAAATAAAAGATGTACGCAGTGATGCGTAGATAAATGGACATAAAAAAGTTGAACTCAAGTAAATAAGTAAGTACTAGAAAAGCTAGCATACTGATCAGCTTGAAAAAGATTTTGCTCGACCAATCATTAGTAAATAATTCAAAGAGCCACTGAATGATGAAGCTTCCGAAAAAAAGAATGATATAATAAGTCAACCAACGTTTCTTTTTTGAAAATATTCCATAGACACCTTTCGTTGATTTAGAATGGCAGATAATTAAAATAGTACGTTTAGTATAGCAAAAAAAATAATAGTAAATCGGTTCAATTTTTCAACTAGTCCATTTTATTTGATGAATGATTTGACAAAAGGGGTCTGGTGTCGCTATTATAGTAACAAGTTGAATAGGTGCGAAGATCAAATTTAAAATTTGTGGAAATCATAGCGAGTCAGGGATAGTGAGAGCCTAACATGGAAACAGATTTGTATTGGCGTTTGTGAGCACACATGAATAAAGCTGCCAGGTATTACTTGCTTGGAAGTAGGGTGGAACCGCGTTGATAATACGTCCCTATGTCGATTTTTCGGCATAGGGACTTTTTGTTTTTATCTAACCGTCCATTCATTCAAACAACTGGAACGATCACGTACATAGAAAATTTATAGGAGGAAACAAAATGAGCAAATTAACGGTGCAAGAAATGATTTTGACGTTACAAAAATTTTGGTCAGATAATGGCTGTATGCTGATGCAGGCTTACGACACAGAAAAAGGAGCGGGAACAATGAGCCCGTATACTTTTTTACGTGCGATCGGTCCTGAACCATGGCGTGCCGCTTATGTCGAACCTTCTCGTCGTCCGGCAGATGGTCGCTATGGTGAAAACCCAAACCGTTTGTATCAACATCATCAATTCCAAGTCGTGATGAAACCTTCACCAAAGAATGTCCAAGAATTGTATTTAGAAAGTTTACGTTTATTGGGCATCGATCCTTTAGAACATGACATTCGTTTTGTGGAAGATAACTGGGAAAATCCTTCCATGGGTTGTGCTGGTGTTGGTTGGGAAGTTTGGTTAGATGGAATGGAAATCACGCAATTCACTTATTTCCAACAAGTCGGCGGCTTACAATGCCACCCGGTCACTTCTGAGATCACGTATGGCTTAGAACGTTTAGCTTCATATATCCAAGAAGTTGAAAGTGTCTACGATCTAGAATGGAGTTCAGGTGTTAAATATGGTGAAATCTTCAAACAACCAGAATATGAACATTCAAAATATTCATTTGAAGAAAGCAATCAAGAAATGTTGCTAGAAAATTTTGATAAATTTGAAACTGAAGCGAAACGTTGTATCGATGAAAACTTAGTACATCCAGCGTATGATTACATTTTAAAATGCAGCCATGCATTTAATTTATTAGATGCTCGCGGAGCTGTTTCTGTTACAGAACGTGCGGGTTACTTAGCTCGCATCCGTAATATGGCTCGTGCAGTAGCAAAAATATTTGTCGCAGAACGTGAAAAATTAGGCTTCCCATTATTGAATCAGGAGGGCAAATAAGATGGCGAAAAATCTATTATTAGAAATCGGTTTAGAAGAAATGCCAGCCCATGTGGTTTGGCCAAGTAGCAAACAATTAGAAGAAAAAGTAACGAAATTTCTGACTGACAATAGTCTAACTTTTGAATCGATCGAAAGTTTTTCTACTCCTCGTCGCTTGGCAATTCGTGTAACGAATATTCCAGAACGTCAAGAAGACGTCCAAGAAGAAGTAAAAGGTCCAGCTAAGAAAATTGCTTTAGATGCTGAAGGCAATTGGAGCAAAGCGGCCCAAGGATTTGTTCGCGGCCAAGGACTAACAACAGAAGCAATCACTTTTCGTGAATTGAATGGTGTGGAATATGTTTATGTAACGAAATATATCCATGGTAAAGAAAGCAAAGAAGTATTGACTGGGCTTGTGGATGTCGTTAAAGGATTGAATTTCCCAACAATGATGCACTGGGGCGAAACGATGTTTGAATACATTCGTCCAATCCACTGGATCGTCGCTTTACTAGATGAAGAAGTGATTCCATTTGAAGTTCTAGACGTTCAAACTGGTCGTACAACTGAAGGCCACCGTTTCTTAGGTGACCAAGTAGAATTAGCTGATCCAAGCGAATATGATGTGAAATTAACTGAACAATTCGTGATCGCGGATGCACAAAAGCGTCAACGAATGATCCGAGAACAAATCGAAGCTATCGCTGAAAAAAATAAATGGGTCATTGATTTAGATCCAGAATTATTAGAAGAAGTAACTAACTTAGTGGAGTATCCAACGGCTTTTGTCGGCGACTTTGAAGAACGCTTCTTGTCGATCCCCGAAGAAGTATTGGTAACTTCAATGAAAGAACATCAACGTTATTTTGAAGTTCGCAATCAAGCAGGGATGTTATTGCCGCACTTTATTTCTGTCCGTAATGGGAACAGTGTCAAATTAGACAATGTCGTGAAAGGCAATCAAAAAGTATTGGCAGCCCGTTTAGAAGATGGTGAATTCTTCTATGAAGAAGACAAAAAATCATCGATCGAAGATTTAGTGGAAAAATTAAAAAATGTAACGTTCCATGAAAAAATCGGTAGCATGTATGAAAAGATGAAACGGGTCGGATTGATCAGCCAAATCATCGGGAAACGGATCGGCCTAAGCACCGAAGAACTAACCGATTTAAAACGTGCAGCTGAAATCTATAAATTTGATTTAGTAACAAATATGGTTGGTGAATTCCCAGAATTACAAGGGATCATGGGTGAAAAATACGCATTGTTAAAAGGCGAAAAAACAGCCGTTGCGACAGCTATTCGTGAACATTACCAACCAATCTCTGCCGAAGGTGAATTGCCGCAAACAGCAATTGGAGCTGTTCTAGCTATTGCAGATAAATTAGATAGTGTTTTAGGATTCTTTGCGGTTGATATGATTCCAAACGGTTCAAACGATCCTTATGCGTTACGTCGTCAAACATATGGAATTGTTCGGATCATTGAAGCTCAAGGATGGACATTCCCATTCACAGATCTTCAAGGAGCTGTAGTTGATGCTATTAATGAAGATGAATTGAATTATGGAATCCATTTCAATCGTGATCAAAAAGAATTTATTGAATTCTTCAAAGGTCGCTTACGCCAACGTCTACAAATGCATCATGTGCGCCATGATATCATCGATGCAGTAGTAGAATCAGAGCAAGATGATATGGTCCAAATTTTCCAATCTGCACAAATTTTTGAGAAACATATCAGTGATGATAATTTCAAAGAAACGATGGAAGCTTTGACGCGTGTCATTAATTTAACAAAGAAAATGGAACCGACTACGATTACTTATCAAGTAGACCCAGCACTCTTTGAAAATGATAGCGAGAAAGAATTATATGCCGCTGTCAAAGAAGCCAAAGATGAATTTGCCAATCAAAGTATGGCTGAAAATTATCAAACATTGACTAATTTACGTCCAGTAATCGAACGTTATTTCAATGATACGATGATCATGGTCGAAGATGAAAAGATTCGTGACAATCGTTTAAATCAATTAGCGATTATCGCGCACATGGCTAATGCTTTAGCTAGCATCGATAAAATTATGACTAAATAAAAAAATGCCTTCGAGTGTTATTACTCGAAGGCATTTTTTATAAAATCAATTTAAGCAACAGAGGAATATACGCCAAGTAGAGTAAAACCGAATAGCCTAAAGCAGAAGCCGCAAAAGGTTGATCGGCTTGATACGAGCGGGCTAAAATCGGGACTGAATTTTGGACTGGCATGGCTGATTGGATTATAAATACAGAAAGCATCAAAGGTGAAATTGAGATCCATTGACCTAATAGCCATACGATCAAAGGTGAAAGCACATACCGACCGAGTAATACACCAATGATATCTTTATTGAGTGTTAAATTTTTGATTCCAACATTGTAAACGATGATCCCAATGATGAACATCGATAGTGGTGTAGTCAAATTAGCTAGATAACTTAAAAAAGTAGCGAAAGAGTCGGGAACCGAAAGATTTAATAAAACAAGACAAAGGCCTAATAAAAATCCCATTAGTGCAGGTGAGAAGACTTTTTTTAAGATAGGCAGCAAATGAAAATTAACAGTTGCTTGTTCGATTTGAGGATTATCGCGAGCAATAAAATAAATACCTAAAGTCCAAAAAATCGTCGTATTGACAATATAATAAAGCAATACATAAGGGACTGCTCGTTCACCAAAAATCGCTAAGTTGATCGGTAATCCGATAAAAATCGTATTTGAACAAGTAAACATTGTAGAAAAAGTTCCTCGGCGATGTGGAGAGATATTGAAGACCCGCTGATAAAGAAAGCTGATCACAAACGTCAGTAACATGGACAACAGTGGGATGATCATTCCACTCACTAATTGTAAAAATTCAGCACGTGAAAAATTTTTCGTGATCGTTAAAAACATATTACACGGCAAGGCAATCTGTAAAACGAGTTTGGAAAAAGCATCACCGATTTGATTGGAAAACCACTGTTTATAGGTTAAAAAATAGCCGATAAACATTAAAATAAAAATAAATAGAATATTGATATAAGCTGCAATCATTTTTTCACCTCGCGTTCAATATACCGAAAAAAACAGATTCCATCAATCCTAGATGAAATCTGTTTTCTTTGTTTGATAGGCTAATAAACCATTTAGATTATCAATTTGTTCTTGCAGTCCTTCACCAACTGTCGTGTCTTTGATCATGTTTCGTGTAAGCTCACGATCGATCACTCGTTTCAAAGAGGTCTCATCGGTTTGTTTGTGCAATAAGTTTTCGATTCAAACGGATCATGGGTCACTAGTTGAAAGCCATAGGAATTGTTCAGCAAAGAGTAACCTGCGATGCCGGTCGTTTTTTGATAAGCTTTTGACAAACCACCATCAATAACAAAAAGTATTCCATCACCTTTGATTGGTGATTCGCCGCTTTTTACTTTGATCGGTGTATGTCCATTGATGATGCGAGAGTTTGGCGAATACAACGCAAATTCTTCTAAAATCATTTTACAAGTCTCTTGTGTGTCTCGGTATTGATAATAAGGATTTTTGACTTCTTTGTGCGTTGCTTGATCAGCGATAAAGTAACGTTCAAAAGTAGTCATGGCACTTTTACCAAATTGTGGTGAGATTTTTCCAGACCAACAATACCAGATCCAGTCCGCTTCTGAACTATCCGTGTGCTGTTTTTGACAGCCTAAACGAATTTTTTCTTCGAAAAAAATCAATAATTCTTTTCCGGTATAGGCATGGTCAGCAACATTTAAAGGAAGAAAAGTACCATTTTTTTTCAAAGGTAAACAGCCATGGAATAATAGGTGTTGATTATAAACTAGATACATCGACCCTTTATCTAATAATAATTGGATGTGTTCTTGCATCTTGATCGATTGTTGAAAAGATGACAATAACATATCGACCACATATTCTTCTTGTTCAGTCAAGGCATGGACGTCTGCTTGGATCGTTTGGAAACAACCACCTTGTAGCGGATATTCTTTACCATTTAGTTCAATCGTCTCAGCTTTGAAATCAATTTTCTCTAATAGTAAACGATCATCCATTTCAAATTCTGGTTGCCGTTTGATCAATTGGCCTTCTAATTTAAATTGAAGAATAGCCAAGGCTTGGTGGACTTTTTCTAAACTATCACTACTTTCAATCAAGTATTGATCACTGCTGCCTTTAGGTTTGAAGCTTGGATTTTTTTGATAGTGTTCTTCAGCATACATAAATAAAGGTCGTAGATTCAATGCATAGGCTTGTTCGATTTCATATAGATAATTATAGCGTGCCGCAATTCTAAGCAATGTCAGCAAGCATGCTCTCGAACCCGCATATGCTCCAATCCATAAAATGTCGTGGTTGCCCCACTGGATGTCTAAAGAAGGACGTTTGGCTAGCTTATCGAGAATTTTATCTGCTTCTGGCCCACGGTCATAGATATCACCAACGACATGTAAATGATCTACCACTAAGCGTTGGATACTTTGACAAAGAGCGGTAATAAATACTCCACCTTGATTTAAATCTAATAAGTGGGACAATATTTGATCAAAATAGGCTGCCTGATCATGGTAACTCGTATCCGTGTACATCAATTCTTCAATGATATATGCATATTGTTTCGGCAATGCTTTGCGCACCTTAGAACGTGTATATTTAGTGGAACAAAAAGCTAATAGCTCTAGTAATTGACGGATTTTTTTGCGGTACCATGAACGGTCTTTGTGAGAAAAAAAGTGCGCATCTTTTAGTGCTTCTTTCGGATAAGCAACCAGGATCGCCAATTTATTTTTCTCGTGTTCAGTCAAACGATCACCGAATAATAAGCTGATTTTTTCTTTAGTATTTCCAGCTCCCGTTCGCAGAATATGATCAAAAGCAGTGAACTCCCCATGAATATCACTGATGTAAAGTTCGGTTCCTTTTGGCAGATGCATGATCGCTTCTAAGTTGATTAATTCGGTCATGATTGCTTCAGGGTTACTAAATTCTTTTTCTAACATTTGATAATATTTTTCACGGGTCGATAGCATAAGCTCCTCCTAATCGTGCCAGTTATTGTCTAGATGTTCGCAAATCAAAGTAGCAGATTCTTCAATCGATTTGTTCGTGACGTCTAAAGTGAAGGCACCTAATTCATCATAAACGCTTAAAGCATAATCAACTTCTTCTTTGATCCGATTGATATCAGAATAACGAGAATTTTCAGCTAGGCCTAATGAATGCAGGCGGCTCATGCGAATTTTTTTCTGCACATCAGGTTCAATGACTAAACCAATGATTTTTTCTTTTGGAACATGTTTGATTTGTTCTGGTAAAGGAACTTCAGGGATCAACGGTAAGTTCGCAACTTTTAAACGTTGATTTGCTAAATACATGCTTAAGGGTGTTTTAGAAGTCCGAGAAATTCCTAAAAGAACTAAGTCAGCTTCTAAAAAGCCTTTTGCATCTTTACCATCATCATATTTGACCGCAAATTCAATTGCAGCGACACGATCGAAATATTCTTGATTTAATTTATGAACGACACCAGCTTTACGCATTGGTGCAACACCAGATTTTTGGTAAATGATGTCCATAAATGAACTCATTAGATTGATGTATTGCAATCCTGTCCGCTCACCAAAATCTTCGACGATCTTAGTTAGGTTTTCGCTCACTAAAGTAGTAACGACGACTGCACCATCTTTTAATGCATCGCTGAGAATATTGTGAAGCTCCTTTTCATCTTTGGTGAAAGGAAAGCGATAAGACAAGTCAAATTCGACAGTTGGAAATTGTGCTGTTACAGCATTAACTAGTTTGAGTGATGTTTCGCCGACTGAATCAGAAATCATGTATAAAGGAACACTTTTTTTCATTCTTTTTACTCCTATCGATTGGTTTCAGTTTGTTTTGCTTGTTGCATAATATAATTAAAAATCCGTGATTTAGTGATTTTTCCGATCACTTTTTTAGGATCTTCCTCATTGACAACGGGCAAAGAATCGACTTGATAATCTAATAAAACAGCACCAGCTTCTAAAACGGTATAATTTTTGGTACATGTCCGAAGGTGTGGGGCACGAGTCATAACAACAGCAACCGGTGTATTTTGAAGATTGCTATTCAGCGACGCACGCAACAAATCTTTTCGTGATAGTAGCCCTACTAAATGCTGGTCATTATCAGTCACATAGATTGATCCGACATCATACATAAACATATTTGTGATCGCATCATGAATCGATGTATCTTGTGGAGTCAAAAGGGGCGACAGCATGATTTCTTCGACTTTGACAGAGAAGATCTTATCAAATAAAAATTGTTCGATCCCTGCACCAGTATAGGTATAGCCAACTTTGGGGCTGGCTTCTAATATACCGGCCATCGTTAAGAAAGAAAGGTCTGTCCGCAAAGTAGCGTGAGAGATTCCTAAATGTTCGGCAATCTTTTCACCACTTAATGGTTGATCGCGTTTTACAATCTCGATGATTTGTTCTTGTCTTGATGATAGATTCATAAGTCCTCCTGAATAATAATGAATGATCGTAGTTACTATTCATATTACTAAATTATTTTTACACCTACATTCGAAGCAATCTATTCGAATGATGAATACACAACCTATTATACACGTTAAAAGCATATAAACAACGTAAATAGATTAATAAGCACATATTTAATGAGTGAGAAAAAAGGGTAAATCCTTTCTAAAAATTAAATTTAGCAGTATACTATTTTTTGTTGGACATAACCTGTTAGTCAAGGGGTCAAGACGCCGCGTTCTCAGCGCGGAGGCACGGGTTCAAATCCCGTACAGGTTATCATTGTAAAAAAAAAGACGGCTCTTAGGAGTCGTCTTTTTTTATTTAAAGAAAACCACCAGCACTATTTAGCGCTGGTGGTTATTTATTATTTATGTTGTTGCTTTCCGGCGTTACATCCGTTGTTCGTATTTTTTTTGTTTTTAGGTTGATTTAGATTTGCTGGTTTTGTTTTCACAGGTTCAGCTTTTTTGATTGTTGGCGTAACAACTTGTTTTGGTGGATTTTTCTTTAAGTCTTCTTGAACTTTTGCTTTGATACGAGGACGCATCAAGACATTTGTAATAAATGTTTGCAAACAACTAAAGACCCCGCCGACTACCCAATACAAAGCAACTCCGGCTGGAGAAGTGAAGGACATGAAAACGATCATCAATGGAGATGCGATCATCATACTGCGCATCGTTTTCTTTTGTTCTTCTGGAACACCGATCAATGAAATATAGCCTTGTAATAAATAAGCGATTCCGACAACTACTACTAAGATCATACTTGATTTAGATAAATCGATCCCTAAGAAAGTAGAGTGTTGCATCCCTTCAGAAAAACGAGCTGTATAGTACAATGCTGAGAAAATCGGCATTTGAATCAATAAAGGTAAGCATCCGATTCCGCCCATCATACTCATATTGTTTTCTTTATAGACAGCTTGAACTTCACGTTGGGCTGCCATTTGTTCTTCTTGAGTGGATGCTTGTTTTACTTTTGCTTGAGCCGCATCGATTTGTGGTTTGATCGCTTGCATTTTCTCTGTTTGAATCAATGATTTTTTGGATTGGTGGATTCCTAAAGGTAAGATGATCAAGCGGACAATAATCGTCAACACGATGATCGCCAGACCGTATGACCAATTGAAGTTGTGAACCATCCAGTTAAGGAAATTTTCTAAAGGAACTACCAACGTCCGATACACGAGACCGGATGTGTCAGGGTTCCCATTTTTATCCGATCGAACACAACCCGAAAGGAGTAAAAGGACACCTAGCAAACCGGAGCCTAAAAGCCAATTTTTAAATTTAGTCATTAAATTCTTCCTCTGCTAATAAAAATTTATACAGGAATTACTATACTAGATAATACAAGCCTTTTCAATCTAATTTGAAAAAATCAGGGAACCTTGTTAATTTTTTAATAGACGACTTTAAATTGGTCATAATCTTTGATTGTAGCGTCTTCTTGCTGTTCGATATGTGCAACTTTGGCGAAAGGATTTTGCGGTTGTTTCAGTTTCTCTAAAAATTGCTGGATCTGTTCATTGGTGCCAACAGCTTCAATCGTTACACTGCCATCGCTTTCATTTTTAACAGTTCCTGTTACGCCGATTTCAGTAGCAATTTGCTGAGTGGTATAACGAAAACCGACACCTTGGACACGTCCAGTCACATTCAAATGTATTTTCATAAAAAAACCTCCTTATTTATTTTCTTATCTTCTATGATAGCGATTTTTATTAGTTGTTACAAGAATTCACGTGCTATAATGGCATGCGGAGCAACAAAGTAAAGAATATTTAAATAGAACAATCAATTATCAAGCGGGGTGAAATACTTGAAAGAAATCCAATCAAGTAAAAATGCACTAATCAAAGAAACTAAAAAATTGCAACAAAAAAAATATCGTCAACAAACAAAGAGCTATTTATTGGAAGGTTTTCATTTAATCCAAGAGGCAGTAGCCGCAAATATTCCTTTAAAAGAAATCTTTATCAATCAGCGAGGATTAACCGAATGGTCTGAGTGGATCGAAAACAATCTAACAGAATATTATATTGTGTCAGATGAGGTTTTAAAAGTATTAGCTAGCCAGCCAACACCACAAGGAATCATTGCGATCGCTGAGATTCCAGAAATCAAAAATGAAATGGAACTTTCTGGTGCTTGGCTTTTATTAGACAATGTCCAAGATCCGGGAAATGTTGGGACGATGATTCGAACTGCAGATGCAGCTGGATTTTCTGGGGTCGTTTTGGGACAAGGAAGTGCTGATTTATACAATCCTAAAACATTACGCAGTACTCAAGGCAGCTTATTCCATTTAGCAGTGATCAGTGAAGAATTGAGTGAATTGATTCCACGATTCAAACAAGCTGACTCAACTGTTTATGGAACAGCATTAGATAAAAATGCCAAATCTTATGCAAGTGTAGAACAGTTAGAAGACTTTGCCTTGGTTATGGGCAACGAAGGTCAAGGGATGTCTGAGGAACTTTTAGCGATGACCGACCAGAATTTATATATTCCGATCAAGGGAAAAGCAGAGTCTTTAAACGTAGCGATTGCTGCAGGTATTGTAATGTTCCAATTGATAAAATAAGTCTTTACAATTTTGTAACTGTTATTAAGGAACTGTTAAACTTCGTACTTAGCTAGATGGAAGCCTATCCAACTTTTTCTAACCGTGCTATAATTATTGTCAGAAACAAGAAAAGGGGCATTTAATCTATGGCGGAAAACTGGCGTGAAGACGAGGAATACGTTTCCTATATTGAAGATTTACTAGCCACTGAAGAAGTACAAAAGTTAGCAAATTATACTCAACATATGAATTCGACTCGCTTAGAACACTCTATTAGTGTTTCATATAATAGTTACAAATTAGCCAAACAATTCCATGGAGATGCAAAAGCAACAGCTCGTGCAGGATTACTTCATGATTTGTTCTATTACGACTGGAGAACGACAAAATTTGATGAAGGCTCGCATGCTTATATGCATCCGCGAATTGCAGTCAAAAATGCGGAAAAGATCACAGAATTATCTGAGCTTGAACGCGACATCATCATCAAACATATGTGGGGAGCAACGATTACTCCGCCAAAGTACAAAGAAAGTTACATCGTGACGATGGTAGACAAATACTGTGCAGTCAAAGAAGCAGCGGAACCTTGGTTAGAAAAAATCAATCGTTATAAATTGCGTTTAAAGAAAGAATGGAACTAATTTTTAAATAAAAAATGATGAGGCATCAAACAAAGACTTGTTTGATGCCTAATTTATGCGTTAAAATAGCATTTTAAGAGAAAGTGAGGCGTAAGATTATCAAACCAAATATAACGAAACAAATTATATTCACAATTGTGGGGACTTTCATCGCTGCAGTAGGTGTTCGTCTGATCGTTGTCAGCGGCTTAGGCGCGGATGCCATCAGTACATTAGTATTAGGGATTCTGCAACATGTATCTGTTCAATTTGGAACAGTCAGTATGCTGTTTAATGGGATCATTTTGATTGTAGTTTTCTTTTATGATCGAAAGATGATCGGAATAGGCAGTATCATCAATAGTTTTGGCTTAGGCTTTTGTTTAAATATTTTAGATTGGTTAGGGATTTTACACACGATCCCGAGTGGAACAGCTTATCTATCAATTATTACAGGATCGATTATTTTTGGTATCGGAACCGGAATCTATTTATTAGCAGATGCGGGTTCTGCGGCGTATGAATCATTGATGATCTTACTTAAACGTCTGATCAAAAGCTCGGTCAAAACGGCTAGAATCATATTAGATGCGTTGATCTTTTTGACTGGTTTTTTATTGGGCGGCCATATCGGATGGGGAACATTAATTGTCTTACTATTGATGGGACCTTCATTAGAAGTAACCTTGAATCAATTACCTAAACTAAAATTTTTCCGGATTCAAGAAGCAAAATAGCTTCAATAATTTTTCCTAGTAAGTATAAACGTTATTTGCTACAATGAATAAGGTTCATTTCATAGAAAATGATATACAAATGAGGAGTGTTTATTAATGATTTCAGCAAGTGATTTACGAGCAGGCATGACTTTCGTACAAGACGGAAAATTAATCAAAGTATTAGATGCTAGCCACCACAAACCAGGTAAAGGGAATACAGTTATGCGTATGAAATTACGTGACGTACGCTCAGGTTCTACGTATGATACAACGTTCCGTCCAGAAGAAAAATTTGAAAAAGCAATGATCGAAACAAAAGCAGTACAATATTTGTACAGCCAAGATGATATGGCAATTTTCATGGATTTAGAAACATACGAACAATATGAAATCCCAGTTACTACAGTTGAAGAAGAAATGAAATATATTCTTGAAAACATGGAAGTTAAAATTCAATTCTTCGGCGACGAAGTTATTGGCGTAACTTTACCAACTTCAGTTGTCTTAAAAGTGGTTGAAACACAACCATCAATCAAAGGTGCAACTGTTACTGGTTCAGGTAAACCAGCGACAATGGAAACAGGATTAGTCGTAAACGTCCCTGACTTTATTGAAGCCGGCGAAATGCTAGAAATCAATACTCAAGAAGGTACGTACCAAAAACGTGCAAACAAATAATTAAAAAAAAACAGCCAAAACTTTTTGAAAGTTTTGGCTGTTTTTTTATTTATAGCGCACTTTGATGAGCCATCAGCTCTGGGTAATATTCAAATTCAGCAAAAATTTGAGCATCATGATCGATAAAGCGTTTGGCCCAATTTTCTGCTTCGAAAAAGGACAAAATCATTGGATCAACCGGTTGATAAGGAATATTCAAGAAAGCAGTCAATTTACTTAGATCGGTTTCAAGCATAAATATATTTCTAGCATCATAAAGTCGATAATAAGGCAGCATTTCATTTGCTGTAATCAATTTTTTTTGGAGAAAGATCGATTCAAAGGTCCGCAATGTGACACCGTATTGTCCAGCTCGTAAAATCTCTAAAATAGCTTGGCTATTATTGACTAATTTTAGGTACTCGCTGTAAGGTAAATAATCCGCATGTTCGTTTCCATGGCCAGAAAGAATATGATAGAGCGGTTTAAGTCCTAATCGCTCAAATTGCTTTTTCAATGCTAAAGCTTGTTGTTTTCTTCCATTGTCATTAGCACCAAAAAAAATATCATAGTCAAAATGTTGAGCAGGTGACGCGATCGCCTGGGTATAAAAGGAACTATTATGCAATAAACCTAGATCGCGAGCTTCCAATGGATCAAAATGATAAATACTGTCGATGGCTGGTTCTTTTTGTGCGGCATTTAGTTTTCGGTAATGTTCCAGTTTGAAATGGTTCCAGAAAAATAAAATAATTTTTGCTTTTGTAAAAGGGCGAATCTTAGCTGCCATCTCGACTTCGAAACCATAGTCTAAAAAAATAATCAAATGAAAATTTTTTAGATAAGACGCTGAAAAATCTTTTTTGGCATTAAGCAAATCTTTCCCTGAACAAACACTGATATTTTTTAAGGCAGGGAAAAAGTACAGCGATGAATCTTTAGCAACTAACAACACATCAGAATTATTCATATTTCTCCCAGCTTTCTAAATAGATTTGTCTAATCATAGCGCGTTCCTCAATCATTAGCGATCAATCCGCTTGAGAAGAAAGGTACAAAAAAAGAAGTCAGCGCTAATACTGACTTCTAATGGGATTTTTTATTATGCAGCTGAAAATACTCAGCTTAAAGGTTTGATTATTTATTTTAATGAGCACGGTTAAAACGTGCGATCCATTGTTTATACGGGAGTACGCCGCCTAAGAAATAAGTAATGACGATTTGGATAGGAATCCAAATAACTGTTTTGATCAGACGCGGTGCCCAAATCAACCAACTATTCAAAGGAACATGATACATCATCGCCAACCACAACGGTGTCAAAATCAAGTTGATCAAAATCGTGGTTGCTAAAACAGATTGAATCGAATTTTTCCAAGTGATTTCTTTTTTATAGAAGAAATAACCATAGATAGCCCCTTCCAGAAAAGCATTGATAGTAAAACCAATAAAGAAGGCCGCTTT
This sequence comes from Enterococcus sp. 22-H-5-01, assembly GCF_050310005.1. Taxonomy (NCBI): domain Bacteria; kingdom Bacillati; phylum Bacillota; class Bacilli; order Lactobacillales; family Enterococcaceae; genus Enterococcus; species Enterococcus sp. 22-H-5-01. The sequence goes on along the minus strand of NZ_CP189993.1, from coordinate 1,149,878 downwards.
TGAAAAAAGTGCCATACCAATAAAATCAGCAATTACAGAACCAATTCCTGTCCATAAAGGCCCAAAGAGCATCCCCATGATAATTTCTGGAATGAATGTAAAACTGACTTTTAAAAATTGGGTCTCAATTCCTAATAAACGAGACAATGTGACCATCATGGCGATCAATAACGCCATTGTTGTGATGCTTCTAGCATCGAGGTGTTTCTGATTTTTCATTTCTAGCATCTCCTTATAGAGCTGCTACATCTGCATGCAGCGAATGCGAAAATAAAACCGCAGACCAAACCAAGTCTTTCGTCCAAAGGGCAACATCCCATCCCTTCAGCACTTAACGCTTTATTTCCTACTCTGATTTATTTTAAGGGAAAGCCCCGCAAAAATAGTAGCACAGAATCAAATAGTAAACAATCTTTTGATTTTACTGAATAAAAACAAACGTTTCTTTAAAAAAGTTCTTTCTTGTTTGTGAAAAAAATAGTAAGATAAAACAACAAAAAGAAAACGATTTAAGAAAGTGGGAGTTTGATGTATACGCCAAGTGAAACAGCAGTTATTTGTGAGCAAAAAGGAATCGAAAAAGTTAAAAAAAATCTAGTTGCTAAGTTATTATTAGGTTTTATCGGTGGTGCAATGATCTCACTAGGCTACATCGCTTATATGAAAATCGTAGCAACCACACCAGAAGAATTAAGTTTCTTAGGAACACTTCTAGGAGCATCTGTTTTTCCGATTGGGTTGATTGTTATTTTGTTAGCTGGAGGAGAATTAGTTACCGGAAATATGGTGGCGGTTTCTTTAGCGTGGTTAAATAAAAAAATTAGGTTGAAAGATGTATTAGAAAACTGGTTGGTAATTACACTAGCTAATTTTGTAGGAGCACTATTCGTTGCATTTTTCTTTGGACATATCGTTGGACTGACTTCAAAGGGTGTTTTTTTACACGAAATGCTAGTAGTCAGTGATGCAAAAACAGCAGCTACTCCAATTGAAGCATTTGTTTCTGGGATCGGCTGTAATTGGTTCGTTGGATTAGGTGTGTGGTTAAGTTACGGCTGTAAAGATTCCATGGGTAAAATTGCAGGTATCTGGTTTCCAATCATGATATTTGTTTTATTAGGATTTCAGCATAGCGTTGCTAATATGTTTGTTTTATCAGATGCGATGATTGAGGGGCATTTAGGTATGGGAGCATTTTTTGCAAATATTATCCCTGTTTACTTAGGCAATATTGTTGGTGGAGTTGGTTTCGTGGCCTTTCCATATTTCATGTCTTATCAAAAAGGACATTAAAAAAGCTTCCTGATTAGGAAGCTTTTTTTTTACCAAATTTGAACACGTTTTTCTGGTGCTAAAAACATGGGATCTTCTGGTTGTATGTCAAAGGTTTGATAAAAATCTGCTAAATTTTTAACTTGAACATTTGCGCGTAATTTATTTGGAGCATGAACATCAACCGATAGTAATAATTGAGTATATTCTTGGCGGGCTTTCATACGCCAAATCGTTGCCCAATTGATAAAGAAACCGGCTAAGTCAACTTCAGAATCTTTTTTTGCAGCTTCTAAAGCACAGCTTAAACCACCAGCATCGGCGATGTTTTCAGAAACTGTTAATTTCCCATTTACTTTTCCGCCAGCAATTTCTAAACCATCGAATTCAGCAATCATTTGATCTGCTAGTGTTTGAAAATGATTTTGGTCGGCTTCTGTCCACCAATTATTTAGATTGCCGTATTCATCAAAAAGAGCACCATTGTTGTCAAAAGCATGAGAAATTTCATGTGCGATCACTGCACCAATTCCACCGAAGTTTTGGCTACTTGATTGGTCCAAACTGTAAAAAGGTGCTTGCAAAATAGCAGCTGGAAAAACAATGATATTTCTGAATGGGTGGTAATAAGCATTTACGGTATCGGCACTCATCTCCCATTCGTCTCGTTCGACTGGTTGATTCCATTTTGAAAAATTATCTTTACGTTTCAATTGGCTGAATTGTAAAGCATTGCTAAGTAGTGTGCCGCCAGCTTCAGCAGGTGTTACTTTGAATTGTGTATAGATTGTTGGGATTTTTTCTGGGTAACCAACGTGGACCCCAAGTGTGCTTAATTTTAAAATCGCTTTTTCGCGCGTTGCTTGGCTGAGCCAATTATTATTGCTCAAACGGTCTTGATAAACGGCGATCATTTGTTGGACCATTTGTTCTACATCATTTTTCGCTTTTTCGCCGAAATATTTTTTTCCATAGTAATCGCCGACGATTTGATCAAAACGACCAGCCGCTAAGTAGTAGGCAGCTTTTTCTTTAGGGCGTGCTTCAGGTGCTCCAGATAGGGCTCGACTGTATATGCCACCAGTTTGGCGGAACTCTTCACTAAGGTAACCCGTCAGTGCGTTGGCCGTCATAACGAGCATCCAGCTTTTTAATTTCGGAAAGACTTCGGGGTTTACTAACTCATCAAGCTGTGTAAAAAATTCTGGTTCAGTAACAATAATTTTTTCAGGTAATTCACCGATGATTTCGATGAGCAACTGTTTTAAGTCAAGTTGTGTACTGTGTTGGGCAAACGCTTCACCACTTTCAGGGTTATACATTTTACTGTAGTCCGCATTTTCTTCCGCACTTTTGACATGAGGGGCTAAAAGCTGATCGTATTCTAAAGCCTCATCTGTAATTTTTTCTGCTTGTGTTGAATCGTAGCCTGCTAAAGTAAATAATTTGATCGTCATTTCTTTGAAAATCGCTAATAACTGCGGAGCTTGGGGATGATCTTTTTGATAGTAAGTTTTATCCGGTAAAATCAGTCCAGGCGCAGCAGCAAATAGTGCATTGATTTTTGTATTTTTCATATCTGCATCAACATCGATTCCAAACGGTAATGGCAAGCCTGCGAGTAGCCAATCAGCTAATTGATCGTTCAAATCGGTTAGATTGGCTAATGAAGCTACTTTTTCTAATAAAGGAAGAAGCGGTGCTGCACCATCTTGATCACGTTTTTCATAATCATTAGCTAAGTTGAAATAAGCAATGTACTCACGCATTAAATGATTGGGAATCGTAGACGGATAGTCACTCATTTTTTTAGTCTCTGTGATCAATAGATCATCGATGTCATCGACTAAATCTTGAAATCCGCCGGTAGCCGGTTTATCAGCCGGAATCTCAGCTTGTTCGATCCACTCGCCGTTGACGGCTTCGTATAAATCTTTTTTGATTAATGCTTTGTTCATAAAGTGACAACTCCTTATACTTTCTTATTCTTTCTATAATATCATAAATCATTTATTCAACGACTCCTAGAAAAGACACTTTGCACCAATTTTTTCAGTTAAAATTGTTAACACATCCTGAAGCATAGAGCATGAAATAATTCTAAAATATGGTATAACTATATAAAATGATGGGGTGAAAAAATAAATGACGTATGCATTTGATCAATGGATAGAACTAGATTCATTTGAGAACTATCGTAATTGGAAAACGCCAAGAGGTTTTCTGTATGGGACATATGCCAGCAGTGTGCTTTTAGCTTATTGGTACGATAAGATCGATCCGCGTTGCTTACCGCAAAATAGTCGGAAAAAAGATGATCCAAAGTCGGAGCAAATAGTTGAACAACTACAACGTTGGGTACAACCGATTGATCTGCCGACGGTTTCCTTACAACTCACGCTCGGGTTGAATCATTTTTTCCGCTATTATAAAATTCCTTATCGTGCAAGACAGACATTAGTTGGCAGTTGGCAACGAGTAACCAAACGAATCTTAAATGGTGAACCGGTGATGATCGGATTGATGTATCTACGCGGCAGTACCTACAAAAATCATTGGTTCGTGGTGCATGGGTTCATGGAAACAGCTAATGGCGAAAGATTTTATAAGGTGCATGATAACTGGGGGAATAATGAGGCGATCATTCCCGCTAAATGGGGAAATGGTACGATTTCTTTGGTGTTTCAAAATGAAACAGCTTACTAAATAAAGACTTAATTAGACTTTTCCGCATCTTTATTAATGAAAAGTAAAATTCATAATAAATAGCAAAAAATATGTTAAAATGATATTACCAAAAGATGGAGGGTCACCATGTCTGAAGAAAGTAATGCAAAGTTTAAAATTTTTAGTCTTAACGGCAATCGTCCGTTAGCTGAAAAAATCGCCGATGTTTGCGGCGTATCGTTAGGAAAAAGTACAGTCAAACAATTTAGTGATGGAGAAATTTCGATCAATTTAGAAGAAACTGTTCGAGGATTTGATGTTTATTTAGTCCAATCAACAAACGAGCCAGTCAATGATGCTTATTTAGAGTTGATGATCATGATTGATGCATTGAAACGTGCAAGTGCGAAATCAATCAATGTGGTCTTACCATATTATGCGTATGCAAGACAAGATCGTACGGCTAAACCACATGAACCGATCACTGCTAAATTGATTGCTAATCTACTTTCAAATGCAGGCGCAACACGAGTATTGACACTTGATCTACACACTGTCCAAGTTCAAGGATTCTTTGATATTCCAGTGGATAATTTATTTACAATGCCATTGTTCGCACATTATTACCGTCGCCGCGGAATGGTTGGAGATGATTATGTTGTCGTTTCTCCTAAAAACAGTGGCGTCCAACGTGCTCGCAGCTTAGCGGAATATTTAGATGCAGCAATCGCAATCATTGATGTTGCAGATGAAACAGATCCTGAATCAGGGTATGTCATTGGTGACGTAGAAGGCCGTTGCTGTATCATGGTCGATGATATCTTGAATACTGGTGAAGTATTCTCAAATGCAGCGAAGACATTGAAGAAAGCTGGAGCAAAAGAAATCGTTGCTTGTGCTTCACACGGTTTATTGTCTCCACCGGCTAAAGCCAATTTAGATGCCGCAGACATTAAAGATATCTGTATCACAGATTCAGTATCTACAGCTCCTGAACGTCATCCTGAAAATCTATCGATTATCAGTTGTGCCGAATTAATGGGTGAAGCGGTCAAACGTATACATTCTGAAAAATCAGTGAGTCCATTATTTACAATGGAACGAAAAGATTATAAATAAAAGGGCAGCAATGCCCTTTTTGCTACTAAAAAATTAATCATTAGTAAAAAAATTATTCTTGCTAAACTCTACCATTTAGCTTTATTGATGAAAAAGCAGAAAATTTTGAGAGCTCAGCGTACAGAAAGGTTCGAGAATTTGTGGAAAATATTTATTTAGATCATGCAGCGACAACACCGATGCATCCAGAAGTGATTAAAGCGATGACCGACGTGATGAATGAAACCTTTGGTAATCCATCAAGTGTTCACTCTTTTGGTCGACAAGCAGCTGGAAAGTTAGAAATGGCACGAGAAGTTATTGGAAAAAGTCTAGGCGTGAAATATCATGAAATTATTTTCAACAGTGGAGGAACCGAAGGCGATAACACTGCGATTATAGGAACAGCTTTGGCACGAAAAAATGAAGGACGTCATTTGATTACAACACAAATCGAACATCCTGCGGTACTCAATACGATGAAGTATCTAGAAACACAAGGATTTGAAGTAACGTATTTGCCTGTTGATAATCAAGGAAATCTTTCAATGGTTGATTTTGAGGCTAGTTTGCGTCCAGATACGATTTTAGTTTCTATTATGTATGGAAACAATGAAATTGGTAATCTGATGCCAATCAAAGAAATCGGCGAATGCTTAAAAAATCATCCAGCCTACTTCCATACAGATGCCGTTCAAGCCTATGGTAATCAATTTATTCGTCCTCATGAACTAGGAGTGGATCTTTTAAGTATTTCTGCGCATAAAATCAATGGACCTAAAGGTGTAGGCTTTTTGTTTAAGAGCGACGCAGTCCATATTGATTCATTATTACGTGGCGGAGAACAAGAAGAAAAACGTCGTGCAGGGACTGAAAACTTGGCTGGAATCTGCGGATTGGCTAAGGCCGTTGAGTTATTGACAGAAGAAGAACGTGAGAAACGCAATCAGCTTTATGATCAATTTACGACAAAGGTTTTATCAGCATTAGATACTGAAGCAATCGACTATCATGTGAATGGTGATTTAGCTAATAAATTACCGCATGTTTTGAATCTGCGATTTACTGGGATCATCAATGACCTATTATTAATGAAATTAGATCTGCGCGGTATTGCTGTTTCTACAGGATCTGCTTGTACTGCTGGAACGATCGATCCTTCGCATGTATTGGAAGCTTTATATGGAAAAGACGCAAAGGAAGTTAAAGAATCCGTTCGAGTAAGTTTTGGGTATGGAAATACTATTGAGCAAGTCGATTATTTTATCGAGCAGTTAATCACGAGTTTGAAAGAACTAACAAAGTAGATTGAAATGCACGATCGTACCCACTATAATTAAGAATGAAAGAATAATTGATGAGGTGAGTAGATGGCATTTACGAAGCAAGCAACAATTAAAGGGGCAAAATACAATTATGTATTAGCACCAACGGCTAAAAGATACACTTTACGTGATAATGGCTTTACTGAGACCAGTTCAGGCAATTTTCAATTGGTTCGTCCATTACAATCAACACCCCAAAGTAAAGAAGGTTTCAAATTAAAAATTACCGTTGCAAAAGATCTAGGTACATTTAAAATGTCTGTTACAACAGCAAATGGTTTGAAAACAGTCGATATTTTTAAAGATAGTCAACAAGAAATGATTCAAGAAAAATTCTACTATTTAATGGATGGTATGATTGATCGCGGATTATTTGTTAAAGAAGAAATTTAAGCAGCTACGGGTCTTATCGATAGATGGTTTTCATCGGTAAGGCCCGTTTTAATTGGTTAAAAAATCACTGACGAATCGAGTTTATAGGCAAGGTATAGTTTTTGATCTTATTTTTACTAATCTGCTCATTTTTTTTAAATATTTTTAACCCTTTACAATTCCATGTGTCAGAGAATGTGGTAAACTAATAATAAGAAAATTGTTAGAAATGAAGGTGAGAAGTTGGTTCGCAAGATTCAAACAATAACGCACAATAAAATTATTTCTAATTTCCGGGTCTTGTCAGGACTGACGATCTCAATTGAAGATTGTGCCTATTTAACAAAGCAATTCCAAAATTACGGAGTCGATGATTATTATATTAGTGACTATCAAGGAAATAGCTATTTAACACGTTATGTCGATTATTTTATCGATTCAATTCCTTGCTGGACGTATAAAAGAAAATATCTTGTGCCTTTAATTTTTCGTGATACGCCAGATACTCAAAAAATGTTTCAAGATGATTATCGTTGGCATGCTTTTTTTGTCTTATTAGATTGGTATTTAAAGTATTCGCCAGAAAAAGTCATTATTGAAACGACGAAGGATAAATTTAAGGTGATCGATACAGCATTTCTAACATTTCGTTTATGGGAAATCTGTGATGGTGCCGCCTTTCCGATTGCTAATTTGAATAATTTATCTGAATTCGAAAAATGGAATCAAGCCTCTCATTTGATTGATACGGGTCGTTCATTTAAACAAACTCGTGAATTTGATGCAACTAAAGTTGAGGATCTGACTCAATTGGAAGCCGTTATTTCGATCATTAAAATGAAATACCAAGCTATTTTATTAAAACAAGGTTACCAAGTCTGATTGGTAGCCTTTTTGATTACCATTGGGGGCTTTTTTTGGTGAACGATGGTAGAATAAAACCAACAATCAAAATAAATGGCAGGTGATCTTGATGAAATATTTTATATCTGATACACATTTTTTCCATGAGAATCTTTTAGGCGAAAATGAATTTGCTCCACGTTTATTCGATACGGTGGAAGAGATGAATCAACAGATGATTACTGCTTGGAATGATGTTGTCAGCGATAAAGATACAGTTTATCATTTGGGAGATATTGCGATGCATCCTAAATACGATCGTGGCTCTGCGGAAGTCTTAGCACAATTGCTCCAATTAAATGGAAAAATTATTTTTATCAAAGGCAATCATGATTCGCGTGCCTTTTTTAAATATTTAGCTGCTCATGACCCGAAATTAGTGAATGGAGAATCTAAGTTTGAATTCAATGATGTTGGCGTGATCGTAAAGTTTAACCATCATCAATATTATTTGACCCATTATCCAATGTTATTAGGGAAAACGGTAAATATCCGTAATCTACATGGACATATTCATAATTATAGTATGCCGATTGCCGAAGATATTAATGTTGGGGTAGATGCGCCAGAAAGAAAATTTTTAAAAACGCCGTTACCATTTGGAACGCCAATTTCTGAAAATTTGATTGATGAGATCGCAGCGTATAAAGAAACTGAAATTCAAAGACTAAAATAAGCATAATAAAAAGCGCCAGCAAAATTTGCTGACGCTTTTTATTATTGAGCTTGAAGATTCTTGAATAGTATCTTAGTTTCAGCAGAATCTTTATTTGTATAATAATAATCACGGTCTTCGGTTACGATTTTTAAGATGGGTTTTGATTGATAGTCGACCAATAATGAAGTCGATTTTCCATTAAGTTTAAAATTACCCAGTGCGTAATCAGCTGTTTCCAAACCATTTATTTTGATAATATTTTGCGGGATCTGATCGATTAATTGCACCTCTTTGATTTGATCATAAGTAATTTTTTGTTGTTGAGTCAAAGGCCCATCTAAAATCAATTGTTTTTTGGACATTTCATAGGTTAACGGATCGGGGTGATAATCCAATGTGTATAAGGGAATCACTGTGACTAACATCGCACCAATCAGCAGAATCGGAAGCAGTGCAAGAAAAATTTTACCCAGCGGTTTTCCTAAATTGATTGTGATATTCATGCCGATTCGATCAGGTATCATTAGGCGAGAATCTTCGGGATTCAAATACATACCATAACGCCAATAGTAGTCATCACCAGCATAACGAAAACTATTCGACTGGGCTAAGACTTGATCTTGTTTCTTGCGTAAGCGCAATAGCCACCATAACGTTAGGGCACAAAATAATAAAATCAATAAAAACTCTAGTATTGTAAGGAATACGAAAAAGTTAGTATTCGTAGTCATAGTCAGCAAAGGAAGATAAATAATCAATACGATCGCCAAACTTGAGAGGATCATATAAGCAGACCAATAAAATTTAGTCAGATCATTGTATAGACGATTGACGTGTGAATCATCAGTCAACGCACGAACAGGTAAGTGACTAATCGAGCGCCAAATCAATACAAATAAACAAAGTAAAAGTAATCCAATCACCAATAAAAGCCACGCCATACTCTGTAAACTACTTGCTTGGAGAATAAAAGTAAAAATAAATAGGCAGCCAAAAGCAGGGACAAAATACCAAATTGGAACTAATTTACGGTTTTTCTCAACAACTAATTTTGTATCTACTCGAATAGGTTGTTCTGCCAGCTGCCAATGATTGTCAACGATCAATTGATGACCTTTGCGAATATAGCGAAGCTGTAATAAGTAACTAGCACCGATCGAAAAATATAATAGGATGAAAAAGAGCAACATAAAAATGGATTCTTTCATGGGTATCAGTAAAATAAGATCTAAGAGTGATAGGATACCAGCTAACTGAAATTGTCTTTTTCGATAACTTTTACGAAAAAGAACAACTTGGGGATCATTCAAACGATCGGTTGGAAAAGTATTTTCTATGATTACTTGTTTATGCGGCTTAGCGGCCAAGGATGTGGTAAACGCGATAACTAAATTACAAAAAATTAAAATGACTAAAATCATAGTTGAAAACATCAAATATCCTCCTCTCTAAAGCTAGTTAAAATCGTTTTGATTTTTTCCTGAATCATGTGTTCATCTAAATCCGTCAAAGAAAGTTCTGCCAATAATAAAGTCAGATTCTTTTCATAATTCTTTTTAAGTTTTACCGGTAATGGAGCAACTAAAGTTCCTCTTCTACGATCGGTAATCAAATAACCTTCTTCGCGTAATTGCTGATAACCTTTTGAGACAGTCATCGTATTGACACCTAATTCGTCGGCGAATTGTCGAACAGTGGGGAGCTGCTCATCCGGTTTCAGTTCACCGCGTGCAATGCCGATAATGATTTGATTCCTCAATTGCAAATAGATTGGTTCTTCAGAATGTGGATCAATTTCTAGAATCATTTAATCGCCTACTTTGTATTGCTTATATTAATACAAATAATACAAAAGAGCAAATAAAAATAATTATGAAGAATTATCTATCGAAAATTTAAGATTTATGTTGTATAATTCGTTTTACTGAAAAGTTGCGACCTTCAAATCGTAGAATTTTCGGAATCTATTTTGAAATGATGGTGATACTGTGTCTAACAGCAACACACGAGTCGTCGTAGGAATGAGCGGCGGCGTCGATTCATCTGTAACTGCATTGTTATTAAAGGAACAAGGTTATGATGTGGTCGGCATTTTTATGAAAAATTGGGACGACACTGACGAAAACGGTGTTTGTACCGCAACAGAAGATTATAAGGACGTAGCGAAAGTCGCTGCGCAAATCGGAATTCCTTATTATTCTGTCAACTTCGAAAAGGAATATTGGGATCGTGTATTTGAATATTTCTTAGCCGAATATCGGGCAGGACGGACACCAAATCCTGACGTAATGTGTAACAAAGAAATCAAATTCAAAGCTTTCTTAGACTATGCCATGGAATTAGGAGCAGATTATGTAGCGACTGGTCACTATGCCCAAGTTGAAAAAGATGCGAATGGTGTCGTGCATATGCTGCGCGGTGTCGATAATAATAAAGACCAAACGTATTTCTTAAGCCAATTGTCACAAGAACAATTAGCAAAAACAATGTTCCCACTTGGCGGGATGCAAAAACCTGAAGTTCGAGCAATTGCTGAACGTGCTGGTTTAGCTACGGCAAAGAAAAAAGATTCTACTGGTGTATGTTTTATCGGTGAAAAGAATTTCAAACAATTTTTGAGTAACTACCTACCAGCTAAAAAAGGTAAAATGGTTACTTTAGATGGGGAAGAAAAGGGCGACCATGATGGTTTGATGTATTATACAATTGGTCAACGTCAAGGATTAGGTATTGGCGGCGGCGGTAAAACACAAGAACCATGGTTTGTTGTTGGTAAAGATCTATCAACGAATACATTATACGTAGGCCAAGGATTCCATCACGAAGCATTGTATGCTACAAGTTTAGATGCTAGTGAAATCCACTTCACTACCAATGAAACAAAACCAAAAGAATTTAAATGTATCGCAAAATTCCGTTATCGCCAACAAGACTTGCCTGTAACGGTTCGTCTATTAGACGGTGATCGTGCCGAGGTCATTTTTGATGAACCTGTTCGTGCGATTACACCAGGTCAAGCTGTTGTCTTTTATGATGGTATGGAATGTTTAGGTGGCGGGTTGATCGACCATGCTTACCAAGAAACAAAAGAATTACAATATATCTAAATAAAAATGAGACTCCCTGATTTAGGAAGTCTCATTTTTATTTAAAAAAGCCAGTCAAGAATGACTGGCTTTTTTCTTATGCAAGGCTTTGAGCAAAATGAGCCATTGCGACTTTTACTTCGTTTAATTTTTCAGGTTTGATTAATGGAAATAGACTTTCTTGGAGCTTTTTGAAATCACCAAGACTTAAAGCATCTGTTTCTTGGTCAGCAAAACTTTTGACCAAAATTTCTTTTGCCTCATTTTCTTTTCCTTCAATCGTATTGTTAAGGAAAAAGTCTAAAAATTTTAATTGTCCGTCTAACATATTGTTCACTTCTTTCATTAGAATCATCCACTAGTATAAGAGTTTGTCTGAAAAGATGCCATTGATACGACTTGCGATTAATGAATTTGTTGTATTTTTTGTTGTTTTTTCTTTTCGACAATTTCTTTTGTATTACGATGTACGAGTAAATAATTTACTAACACCAATGCTGAGGTCGAAATAAAGACCCCGCGATAACCAAAAATAGAAGAAACACTTGAACCAATCATCGGTCCGACGACATTTCCGGCAGCTTGGAACGATTGATTATAACTGAAAAATCTACCAGCAGCATTTTGTGGTGAGTATTTTGTAATCAGCGTTTGGACAGCTGGTAAAAGACAAGCGTCTGAGATTCCGACTAAAAAGCGTAATGCAGCTAGTTGCCACACATTAGTAACGATTGACATCGGTAAAAAGACGAGCATCGCAAAAATCAAACCAATCCCTAAGATTTTTTCACTACCGATCCGATCCCCTAGACGACCAAAGCGCGGTGCAGCGATCAAAGTAGCGATACCAGGAATCGAAGCAATGATTCCACTGATTAAAGTGATATTTCCATGATTATGCATTAACTGGCGAATGTATAAACTAATGATCGGGCTGATTGAATTGTTAGAGGCCTGAATAATCAATGTAGTGACAAACATACCAATAACGACATGTGGATATTTTAAATTTTGGAAAATTTCTTTTGCAGGAAGCATATCTTTCTTTTCAACAGGAGTAAATTCTTCGTGGACAAACAATAGACTAAGTAAGAAGACTAAAAACAGGATACTACCAGTGATAAAAAATGTTGGGCGGTAACCAACGATTGAAGCGATCACGCCACCTACTAAGGGTCCTAATAAGTTTCCGGTCACAGCACCAGTTGCCAATGTACCTAAAACTTGTCCGCTTTTTTCACGAGGCGTGCCAGTAGCGACTAAAGCAGTTGCGTTGCTGATATAACCAGAAAAAACACCTTGCAGTAAACGTAAACCAATCAATTGATAAACATTAGTTACAAGCCCCATCAGACTGATCACAATCGCCATTCCTAAAGAAGCTCGCAACAACATTAATTTCCGACCTTTTTGGTCAGCTAAGCGCCCCCAGAGAGGTGAAACGATGGCAGTGATCAGAAAAGTAGAAGAAAATGTGATCCCACTCCAAAAATTCAATTGCTGGTTAGAATAATTACCCAACGAATCAATGTATAAAGACATGAACGGCATCACTAAACTAAAACCAATCCCCGCCATGAATGTACCAAACCATAAAACAATCAGATTTTTTTGCCAAGTCTGACGAGGTTGAAATAATGCATTTTTGATTTTACTCAAAATAATAAAGGCCTTCTTTCACTAATATTCAATTTTAAAAACCGTTGTACATTATAACGCTATTTTCCAGTATGTAAAATCAGCAACCGTTGTGATAAGATATAATTAAGAAAAAAGCAACTTTTTCAGAAAATTTGAAGAAAATTATTTTTTTCCTTGAAATCATGCAATTTTGAAACATTTTCCTTGAATTTTTATTTCATCGTCCCTATGATTGAGATGGAAAGAAGGGTAGCAGAATGTATCAAGTAATTATGATGTACGGCGATAATGAACCATGGTGGTTTTTCGAAGACTGGCAACGAGACATCCAAACGACTGCGACTTTCGATGATTTAGAAGCAGCTGTTGCTTATTATGAATATCAATGGAACGAACTAAAAAACAAAAATACATACAGTAATGCGAAACACAATTACTTAAGCGCGTTTTGGACTGAAGAAGATGAACGCTGGTGTGAAGAGTGTGATGACTATTTACAACAATATTGGGGTATCGCATTATTAAAGAATGGTCAACCACTTCCGGTTGAAAGCAGAAAGGAATTTTATGAAACAGCTAATTATAGCGGAAAAGCCAAGTGTTGCAAGAGACTTGAGCAAGGTGCTTAACGCTACGCAAAAAAATAAAAATTATTTTGAAGGACCCAATGTTGTCGTGACTTGGGCCCTTGGTCATTTATTGGGTTTAAAAATGCCCGAAGACCTTAACAAAGAATGGCAAAGTTGGCAGATGGAGACATTGCCGATGATTCCTAAAACGATTGGGATCAAACCTTTACCAAAAACTAGAGGACAATTAAAATCGATCCAACAACTTGCCAAACGAAACGATATTTCAGAAGCAGTCATTGCTACTGATGCCGGACGTGAAGGCGAATTGGTCGCGCGCTGGATCTTAGAATACGTGCGCTTTAATAAACCGGTCAAACGCTTATGGATTTCTTCTCAAACAACTAAAGCAATCAATGATGGATTTAAAAAATTGAAACCAGCTAAAGAATATGACAATCTTTATTATTCGGCTTTGGCTCGGGCAAAAGCCGACTGGTTGGTCGGATTGAATGTCACACGGGCATTAACAGTTAAATATGAAGATAGTCTATCAGCGGGACGCGTCCAAACACCGACGTTAGCTATGGTTCGTCAGCAAGAAAAGAAAATCGAATCATTCCGTCCACAAAGCTATTTTGTGATCTCGCTTGAAGCGGAAGGCCAAAAAGCGAAACTAAATCAAAAAAATCCGTATAGTATTGCTGAAAGAGAAGCTGCCGAAAAACTTGTTCAAGCGTTATCGCAACAAAAAGGGACTGTCACAGAAATAGTGACAAAAGAAAAAACAGAGCCAGCACCGTTACCGTATGATCTAACAGAGATTCAACGTGAAGCGAATGCACGGTATCAATTTTCTGCCAAAAAAACATTGTCGCTTGTCCAAAGTCTTTACGAAACACATAAAATCGTGACGTATCCTCGAACGGACAGTAAATATTTAACAAATGATATGAAAGCTACGATGAAGGAACGGTTGCAAGCAATCAGTGATTTTGCACCAGAAGTAAAAACCTATATCAAAAATGGCGGACAAGTCAAACAGACACGTGTCTTCCAAGACAATAAAGTAACGGACCATCATGCGTTGATCCCCACAGAACAACGTCCAAGATTTGAAAAATTATCCTCTGACGAACAACGTATCTATAATATGATCGTGACTCGTTTCCTAGGATTATTTGCAGACGCGCATAAAGAAAGCCAACAAAAAGTAACTGTCACGTTCCAAAAAGAAACATTTACTTTCCGTCAAAATAAAGTTTTAGTGGCTGGTTGGAAAATGGTTGAAGAAGCTAAAAAATCTACTCAATGGACAGAAGGTATGAAAATCGTACCAGCTTTTACAATTGAAAAAGCGTTAACGACTCCGCCAAAACCGTTGAATGAAGGAACTCTTTTGGCTCAGATGGAAAAACATAGTTTAGGTACGCCTGCTACGCGCGCTGAAATCATTGAAAAACTAATCAAATCAGAGTTGATGGAACGAACAACGACAGGATTACTCGTTTCACCAAAGGGCAAGCAGTTATTAGAATTGGTCAATCCCTCATTAGTAACACCTGAGTTAACGGAAAAATGGGAAAAACAACTAGAAGCAATTGCGGCTGGTAAGTATAGCAGCAAACAATTTTTACAAGAGATCGAAGCGGATACGAAAAAATTAGTCAGCGAAGTGAAACATAGCGATAAGAAGTATCAAGATTTCTCGATCACAGCGAAAAAATGTCCTGAATGCGGCGAGCCATTAAGAGAAAAAAATACACGCGATGGAAAAATCTATATTTGTACGAATCCTGAATGTAGTTATCGTCGTCGTAAAGATCCGAAAGTTTCAAATCACCGTTGTCCTCAATGTCACCGTAAAATGGAAATCATTGATGGCAAAAACGGCTCATATTTCCGTTGTAAATATGATGGAACGACAGAAAAAATGTTAGATAAAAAAGAGCGTTCGAAAAAAATGTCAAAACATGAAGAACGTCGCTTATTAAAAAAAGTCAATGACCAAGAAGAGCCACAAGAAAGTCCATTGGCAGCGGCCTTAAAAGCTGCAATGGAAAATCAGCAATAATCTTAAACCCCTCCAAACATGTCTGTTTGGAGGGGTTGTTTGCTTCTATATAATAATGAAATATTATACAGAAGCTTCATATTTTTCTTTTGTCTGATTTAACAAGGCTTTAAGTACAGGCTGCTTTTCCAATGAATAGTGCATAAATGTATCAATCAAATGATAGACCTCTTTAAAATCTCCTTGGACCATTTGACTAATAGGAAGACCGTAGTAAATGGTGAATAGACCTCTAGTGAATTTTGGATGAGAGAACAATATCTTTTGTTTCTTAGGCAGAATGTCGATGTTAGCCGTTTCTAATACATCGTTCCCATCTTTTAAAGCTTGAGCTAAAAGCTCCAAGCGTCTTGGATTTTTTGTTTTATTTGAAGAATCGTAGACATAGTCAAAAGAATTTTGGATCATGATCATCACGGCATGACTTTTTAGCCAATCATCCATCTGTACTTCATACTCCCAAGCGTAATTTGTATGTTTAAAAAGTTGATCCAATAATGGTTGCACCGTGAACCGTGTTTTGATTGACCCAATCTTCATTTTTCCTTTTCCAAAGCGCAACACAGTAGTGCCATTAGAGTTATTCGTTCCGCCAGTCATTTGAAAGCCAAAGAGGATTGTTTTTTTGACGCGACTTTTTTCTTGCACTATTTTTTCTAGAGCGGCTGCATCCAATTGATTCCCGACGAATACGATCAGCGGACTATTATTATTCGCCAAAGAGTCGATAACTTGTGGGAAGTCACTATACTTCATCGTCACAAAAATAATGTCGTAACGATCAGCGGCTTTAAGTGTATCAATAACTTCTAACTGATCATTGGTCTGTTTTCGTTGCAAGCTATGATTCAATACTAGTCCGTTATCGATCAGTGTATCTTTTCTCTTTCCTCTCGCTAAAAGTGTGACGTGATTCGCTCCTTTATTGAGCGAATGTGCCAAAAAGCTTCCTTGGATACCAGCACCATAAATTAAAACCTTCATTCTTTCACTCCTTATAATTAATCAACAGCTGTTGATTAATCAACTTGTGTACACTATACTAAAATAATATAGTATGCTATTCAATCAACAGAAAAACAAAAGTGTTGATAAATAGACAGAAGTTAAAAATTGAATGGAGTTTCATTATGGATCGGCGTAAAAGAAAAACACAACAAGGTATTACTGATACTTTTTATCAGTTGCTACAAAAAAAAGCATATGAGGAGATTTCAGTTAGTCAAATTTGCCAATTAACAGATATTAATAGAGGAACGTTCTACCTGCATTTTATTGATAAAGACGATTTGTTGGAAAAAAGTATTCGACATGAAATGGATGAATTAATCCATTATTGTGAAGCAAATGGAGGAAACAATAATCAACAAAAGATTGAGCGAACCTTTGAGTATGTGGATCACCATAGAGAACGATTAAGTAAATTGTTCAAGGCGGATAAACAAGGTTTTTTTGCGCATGTACAATTGGAGTATTTAAGCCAGCAATTAGTTGATGTACCAGAATTGACGGCTATCTTTTTTACGCACGGCTTAATGGGGCTATTGGAACACTACCTAACTTGTGATGTCTCTAAAAAAGAAATTGCGGAAATATTAGAAAATATTACTATAGCCTTTTCGCCAAGTAACTAAGCTATAGAAATGTAAATTAAAAAAAGGTACAATGAAAACGGTTTATGTATCTTTCGGGAGGGATTGTAGTGAAGTCAAGAAAAGATGAAGTGCTAGAAATTTTAAAGTCAAATCCGAACGAACAAACAGCACAAACATTAGCAGATCAGATGAATGTTGACCGTACGAACATTAGCCGTTACCTGAATGAATTAACGAAAGAAGGTCGCGTAAAAAAAATCGATGGCCGTCCAGTTAAATTCCAAATTGCCAGTGTAACAGCTGAAACACATATTAATTTTGATAATTTGATCGGACGTGAAGAATCACTGAAAAGTCAAATTCAAAAATCAAAAGCAGCAATTTTATACCCGCCGCGGGGATTACACACCATTATTTTTGGTGAAACGGGAACCGGAAAAACAATGTTTGCAGAATGCATGTATCGTTTTGCTGTTTCAGCAAACGTTTTAGCTGAGACCGCACCTTTTATCACCTTTAACTGTGCAGATTATGCGCAAAACCCTCAATTACTTTATGGTCATATATTTGGTGTAAAGCGTGGTGCCTTTACTGGTGCAGAAGAAAACCGCGAAGGACTGATGGAAAAAGCTGATGGTGGTATTTTGTTTCTAGATGAGATCCATCGTTTACCGCCTGAAGGTCAAGAAATGTTATTTACTTTTATTGATAAGGGTACTTTTCGTTCTTTAGGTGATGGAAAAGAAAAACAGGCCTCGGTCCAAATCATCGGAGCGACCACCGAAACGAGTTCGACATTCTTGTCGACATTCAATCGGAGGATTCCGATGCAAATAGAATTGCCATCCTTGGCAGAGCGTTCATTGGATGAACGATTAGCGATCATCAAGGAGTTTTTACAACAAGAAGCCAATCGGTTGATGCAAGAAATCGCGATCGACAAACGTAGTCTCTTAGCTTTTTTACTGTATCAAGCTGAAGGAAATATTGGTCAACTAAAACGTGATTTAAAGCTGGTCTGTGCCAAAGCTTTTCTGCACCATCAAACGAGCAATGATTCAGAAAAGCTGATGATCATTGAGGAAGACTTGCCATTAGTGGTTCAAAAGGGTCTTTTGCGAATGAACGATGTACAAGATGCGATGCTGCCTTTTATGGATAAACGAAACCTTTATTTGACCTTAAAGCCAGGGACGGAGGAAGTGGTTTGGGGTCAAGATCCAAATAAAGATATGGAAGTTTATCATTCAATCACGTATAAACTTGAAAAATTAGGACGGGAAAACTTATCAGAAATCGATCTAGAAGAATTGATCTCTGATGACGTGGACCAATATTTTGAAAATTATGTGGAAGAATTGTCGCATACGAATGCCTATCGCGAGATCATTTCAGATGATCTTTGGAAGCTAGTCAATGAACTTTATGATTTTGCGGCGAAGCGAATGAAACGCGAGTATGATGAAAAAGTTCGTTTTGCTTTTGCCTTGCATATCAATTCGACAATCGAACGTATCCGGGGGAATCAATTTATTTCACATCCAAATCTAAATGATATCCGCCGTAATTATTCAAAAGAATTTCAAATCGCGATCGAATTTTCAAATCGGATCGAAGAGGCCTATAATATTATGATTCCATTGGATGAGATTGGCTTTATTACGATGTTTTTAACAATGGATAACCATGAGAAACAAAAAATCGATGAACGGCAAGTGGCTGTTCTAGTAGTGATGCATGGTAAATCAACCGCTTCAAGTATGTTGGAAACCGTTCAAGAATTATTAGGAACAACTAAAGGTTTTGCTTTTAATATGCCCTTGACGGTCGGAACGGAGACTATGTATAGCCAAATTAAAAATTATATCCAACAACAACGAGAAGAATTCGGTGAGGGAATTATTTTGATGACGGATATGGGTTCACCTAATAATTTTGGGAACTTGATTTTTCATGAAATGGGGATTCGAACACGCGTGATCTCGATGGCTAGTACGATGTTAGTCTTGGAAAGTTTGCGACTGGCTACGTTAGGTCGATCATTAGAAGAAATTTATACTAGTGTGATGACGATGTTCCAAACAATGGTCCGACTCGAGGAGCCAGTTAAGAAAGATGAGAAAAAAGTGATCATCGTTGCTTGTTTTACTGGTGAGGGAGTTTCTAAACGATTGAATGAAGTTGTTTCGCAAATCGTTAATTTGGATGAATATGAAGTGATTCAAATGCAGTCGTTAGAACGAGAAAGCTTCAAACATCGGATCGACCAGTTAGTGACACATAAAGATATCGTAGCGATCATCGGGACGATGGAAATCCATTATCAAAAGATTCCTTTTATTCCTGCGATGGATCTATTTAAACGTGATAAGATTTTAGAATTTCAAGATTTGATTGGCAGTACGATCACGCTGCCAGAAATGGTCGATTCATTGACAAAGAATTTTACTCCTGAGATAGACGTCAAAACATTGTTTTTAATGATCGAGGATGTCCTAAAATTTATTCGGCGAGACAATGAATTGATTATAGAAAATACTGCGATGCAAGCATTGAGTATCCACATCGCTTTTTTAGTCGATAAAATAAAAAAAGAAGAAGATCGGCCACTCTTTGATGATGTAAAATGTTTCCATCAAGAAAATATTCTCTTTTTCAATCAAGTCGCGTCTAAATTGACGTTGATCGAAAATCAATTTGGTGTACGCTTTACAGAAGACGATATTGCTTATATTGTTAAAACGTTAGTGGACAATCGCGTAAAACTTGGATTACACAGTGTGTAATCCAAGTTTTTTTGTGTGTATTTTGAAAACCTTATCATAACGCTTTCTGTGCAAGGTTAAAGTTGGCACGGCAATTGCTTTATATAAAGTGAACAATAAAATATTAAGGAGTGTTCGTTATGAAAAGAATTATGTTAGTTTGTGCAGCAGGTATGAGTACAAGTTTATTAGTAACTAAAATGGAAAAAGCTGCGGAAGCACAAGGATTAGAATCAGATATTTTTGCAGTATCAGCTTCAGAAGCAGATACTAAATTAGAAGATACGGATAAACCAGTGGATGTTCTATTATTAGGTCCTCAAGTTCGTTTCATGAAAAATCAATTTGAAACTAAATTAGAACCAAAAGGTATTCCAGTAGATGTAATCGATATGAAAGATTATGGCATGATGAACGGCGAAGCTGTTTTGAATACAGCTCTTAATCTAATGAAATAAACGGATAAGGAGATCGACAAATGAGTGATACGATGACGCAAGAACAACTAGAAGCAGTGATGGGGTTGATCATCAATGCTGGAAATGCCAAAAGCGATGCAATGGAAGCGATTCAAGCGGCTAAAGCAGGAGACTTTGTATTAGCAAAAGAAAAGCTGGAAGCTGCTGATCAAGCATTAGTTGAAGCCCACCATTCACAAACTGGCCTATTAACTGAAGAAGCAAGTGGTAATCCAATGAATGTCACATTGCTAGCAGTTCACAGCCAAGATCATTTAATGACTAGTATTACATTTAAAGATTTAGCAACTGAAGTGGTAGAAATTTATGAACGCTTGGGGAATGAATAGGAAGTGATTTCGTGAAGTTAGTTCGCGATCATGAAACATTAGAAAATATCACGAATTTGATTGAATACGCATTTCAAAAGCACCAGCCGATTATTGACGATTCACTTTTTTTGTCTCGTTATGCCCACGCGGATTGCTATGGCGTTTATCAAGATAAACAACTGACAAATTTAGTAATGGCTAATCATTTTGAGATTCAAGTATTTGATCAAACAGCAAAAATGGCTGGTATTGGTTATGTAGCAAGTTATCCTGAATATCGCGGAAAAGGCGGAATCAGTACGATCATGTCAGAACTTTTAGCTGATTTGCATCAACAAGAAGTTGCAGTTTCACAATTAGCGCCTTTTTCCGAAGCATTCTATCGACAATTTGGCTATGAAGTAACCAGTAAACAAAAAATCTACGAGATACCAGCAGCAGCCTTTACGTATTTATCAAGTGAGAAAAAAGGCCGAATCGTACGTGGATCTTGGCATCAAATGAAACCGGTTATTCAATCGATTTACCAACGATTACTAAAACAACAGCAAGTTGGTACAGTGATTCGTGAAGATTGGTGGTGGGATCGTTTAGATAGCTATTACGCACAGCGTTTTTACGCCGTGGCATACGATGAACAAGATCAAGAATGCGGTTATCTTATTTACCGAATGCAAGGACAAACTTTATTAGTAGACGAGCTCGCTTATGAAGAGGCTTTTGGCTTACGCAAGTTATTGACTTATTTAAAAGCCCATGTGTCATCATTTAAAGATTTTCTTTATCATGCACCGATGCACGAATGCATTGAGCAGTGTTTTTCTGAACAATCAGCTATTTCAATTACTATTAAACCTTATATGATGAGTCGAATTATTGATATTGAGCAATTATTTTCTAAAATGCCAATTATCCAAAATGAAATTATTTTAGAGGTAGCTGAAGATAGAGAATGTCCGTGGAATGTTGGAAGCTGGCTTATCAGCCAAGGGACTTGTAAAAAAGTACAACAAGCAGGAGCAATCAAAGCATCGATTCATGGTTGGAGCGAATTACTATTAGGTGATCTGACATTGTCAGAAGGAATTTTTCTAGGGAAAGTAACGACGACGAAAGAAATTACTTCGCCTTTGATTCCAAACGGAAAACAAAATTTTTATGATTATTTTTGAGAAAACTTTAGGAGGAATTTAAAAAATGGATAGATTTGTCAATTTTATGGAAAAACACTTTATCCCACATGCATCAAAAATTGGGAACCAGCGTCACTTAGTAGCCATCCGTGATTCATTTACAGTAACGATGCCGTTGATGATTTTAGGGGCGTTAGCGGTAATGTTAAATAACTTGCCGATTCCAGCTTTCCAAAACTTAATGAATGGTATTTTTGGCGGTGAGGCTTGGAAAGGCTTCGGTGGAGCTGTTTGGAACGGAACATTCGGTGTCCTTTCAGTCTTTATCGCTTTCTTGGTGGCTT
Organism: Enterococcus sp. 22-H-5-01; assembly: GCF_050310005.1. NCBI lineage: Bacteria > Bacillati > Bacillota > Bacilli > Lactobacillales > Enterococcaceae > Enterococcus > Enterococcus sp. 22-H-5-01. The sequence goes on along the minus strand of NZ_CP189993.1, from coordinate 1,127,586 downwards.
ACAATTTAGCTCGCGGTTATGGTAAAGATCCTGTTGGAACTGGTGTTGTATCAGTTGCTTCATTCTTTACTTTGGGTGCAGCGCTTAGCGGAATGAATTCATCTGGTTTATTCGTAGCTTTAATCGTTGGTATCCTTGTTGCTGAAATCTTCACTCGCTTAGTTGGCAATGAAAAATTAGTTGTTAAAATGCCTGATGGCGTTCCGCCAGCAGTTGCACGTTCATTCGCATCATTATTCCCAGCGATGATCACGATCTCAATTTTTGGTTTGATTGCAGCAATTATTGCTGGTTTTGGTGTAGAAGATATGTTTGCAGCCTTCTATGGAGCAGTTCAAGAGCCATTTATGAGTTTAGCTAATTCTTATTGGTCTGCCTTATTGATCGCATTCATCACACCATTCTTATGGTTCTTCGGTTTACATGGTGCCAACATGATCGATCCATTCATGCAAGCGATCAATGCTCCAGCAATTGAAGCAAACAATGCAGCACTTTCAGCTGGTCAATCAGCACCGTATATCGTCAACAAACCATTTATCGATTCATTTGTAAATATGGGTGGTACAGGGGTAACAATCGGTTTGATCATTGCGATTTATTTAGTTGGCCGTCGAAACAAACCATTCATGGTTGTAAACAACTTAGCTGCAGCACCAGGTATCTTCAATATCAATGAACCGTTGATGTTTGGATTACCACTGGTATTGAATCCGATCATGTTTATTCCATTTATCTTAACTCCAATGGTCTGTGTAACGACTGCTTACTTTGCAACAAGTTTTGGTTGGGTACCGGCTGCGACTGTTATGCCGCCATGGGTAACACCTCCAATCATTGGTGGGTTCTTAGCAACTCAAAGCGTATCAGGAGCTATTTTAGCCGCTGTTAACTTAGTGATTTCAATTGTTATGTATGTTCCATTTGTTATCTTGTCTACTAGACAAGAATTGAAAAAAGGAACTGAAATTTAAGGAGTGACTGAGGGGTTAAGGATCATACGATCCCTAACCCCTTTCTATTTTTATCAAAATTTATCACACAGATTAGGAGAATCAGTAATGAAAAAATTTCCAATGAATTTTTGGTGGGGTGCCGCCACTTCAGGTCCTCAAAGTGAAGGACGTTTCAATAAAAAGCATTCTAATGTATTTGATTACCACTTCGAGATCGAACCTGAAAAATTTCATAATCAAGTAGGTCCAGATGTTGCCTCGAACTTTTATAACAGCTATAAAGAAGACATTCAAATGATGCATTCGATTGGAATGAATAGTTTACGAACAAGTATCCAATGGAGCCGGTTGATCGATGACCTAGAAACGAATAGTGTCAATCAAGAAGCCGTCGATTTTTATAACAACGTCATCGATGCAATGTTAGCAGAAGGTATGACACCTGTAATGAATTTGCATCACTTTGATTTACCCGTGGAACTGTATGATAAATATGGTGGTTGGGAGTCAAAAAAAGTAGTTGACCTTTATGTTGGGTTTGCCAAAAAGTGTTTTGAGTTATTTGGTGACCGAGTAAAATATTGGGCAACTCATAATGAACCAATGGTAGTAGTTGAGGGAGAGTATTTATTCCAATTTCATTATCCAAATATCGTCGATGGAAAAAAAGCTGTCCAAGTGGCGTACAATTTAAATCTAGCTTCAGCTAAAGCAATCGAAACTTTTCGGAAATTAGATCTTAAAGATGCTCAAATCGGAACGATTTTAAATTTAACTCCGACTTATGCGGCTTCCGAAGCGCCAGAAGATCAAGAGGCAGCTCGTATTGCTGAATTATGGAACAATAAAATGTTTTTAGAACCAGCTATTTATGGCCATTTTCCAATTGAATTAGAAGAGTTGCTAACGAAAGATAAAGTATTGTGGGAGACATCCGATGAAGAAAAAGCCATTTTAAAAGCAAACACAGTCGATTTTCTAGGCGTGAACTTCTATCATCCAAATAGAGTCAAAGCACCTGATGTTGCACCGAATTCTGTGGGCGAATGGATGCCAGATCGTTATTACGATGCGTATGATATGCCTGGTCGTCGGGTAAACCTAGATCGTGGTTGGGAAATCTATCCGAAAGCTCTGTATGATATTGCAGTAAATATCAAAGAAAATTATAAAAATATTCCGTGGTATGTCTCTGAAAATGGGATGGGTGTCTCGCATGAAGAACGTTTCAAAAATGCTGAGGGAATGATCGAAGATGATTATCGAATCGATTTCGTTCAAGAACATTTGGAATGGTTGCATAAGGGAATCGAAGAAGGATCAAATTGTTTTGGCTATCATATGTGGACTCCGATCGATTGCTGGTCATGGTTAAATTCTTATAAAAATCGTTATGGGTTTATTTCAAATAATATCCATACTCAAATCAAGACTATCAAAAAATCTGGTCACTGGTTCAAAGAAGTGTCTGAACAAAATGGATTGTCAGATCAATAAAATAATGTAGCTAAATGAGGAGGAAATAAATTAATGAAGCGTGAATTAGGCATTTCTATTTATCCAGATCATAGCGACCCGCAAGCCGATCGTACGTATATCGAAAAAGCGGCCAAGTTAGGCTATTCAAGAATTTTTATGAGTATGTTGGAAGTGACAGAAGGCAAAGAAAAAGTTAGCGAAAAATTTGGTGACATTATTCATTATGCCAAAAATTTAGGCTTTGAAACGATTTTGGATATCGCGCCTTCAATTTTTGATGATTTAGGAATCTCTTATGATGATTTAAGTTTTTTTGCCGAATTAGGGGCAGAAGGAATTCGTTTGGATGAAGGGTTTGATGGAAACAAAGAAGCAATGCTAAGCTACAATCCAGAAGGTTTGGCGATTGAATTGAACATGAGTAATAATGTTGCTTACTTAGACAATATTTTATCCTATGAAGCTAATGAGCCATTCATTTACGGCTGCCACAATTTTTATCCGCAAGAAGGTTCAGCGTTACCTTATGATTTCTTTATCAGTTGTAGTGAACGTTTCAAAGGTCATGGGATCAAAACAGCTGCTTTCGTCACAAGTCATGAAGCACAATATGGACCTTGGGATGTCAATGATGGTCTGCCAACATTAGAGATGCATCGTCATTTGCCAATCGATTTACAAACAAGACATCTTTTTGCAACCGGATTGATCGATACGGTGATTATTGGTAATGCCTATGCTTCGGATGAAGAGCTTGAAAGAGTATCAGCAGTCGATCGCTATAAAGTAAGCTTAGGAATCGAATTTACTCCAGCTGCAACGGAGATTGAACATAAGATCGTAGCAGATAAAAAACATTTTCGCCGGGGAGATATTACATCGATGGCTGTTCGTTCGACTATGGTTCGAGTAAAATATAAAGACATCGAAAACCCAGTCCATGATAATACCGAAGAATTTCAAATCGGCGATGTAGTCGTAGGAAACGATGAATTTGGCAAGTATAAAAATGAATTGCAGATCGTCTTAGAACCACATCGTGATCCACGTAAGAATCTAGTTGGGAAAATTCCGCAAGAAGAATTGATTATGTTAGACTTTTTGAAACCATGGACGAAGTTCCAATTTGTTCCTAAAAATTAAATTTGATTTAAATGAAAAAAAGATGAAAGTATTAGTTGACAAAATCGGTTGACGCGTGTAAAGTATGAAACAACTTAATCAAACGACAATGAAAAGAAGAGTAATGATTGATTTGTTTCAGAGAGTCTCTGGACGGTGAGAAGAGGCAACAGTTAATTGTGAACCACATCTTTGAGTCGATCAGCTGAAGCGAGTAGGCTGGTCCGGTAGAGCCCGTTAGCGCAGAGGTCAGATTGACCAGTTGAGATCGTTCGTTGTGAGACGACGATAAAAAAAGGTGGAACCACGTAATTACGTCCTTTAGTCCTAGCGACTAAAGGATTTTTTTATACCTTCGATTGGATCACTGACCCATTGAGGTTCTTTTTGCGAGAAGAGAACAAAGATGAGGTGGAACCACGTATTTGACGTCCTCTGGTAAGTGATACCAGAGGACTTTTTTTATATCTTCGTTTATTTTAAAAGGATAAGGAAACACAACAAATACTAGATTGAGTAAAAATGATCGAACTGAAATTGGTTCATAGAATGTAGGAGGATGTTAGAATGGATTATTTGACCAATGTTATGCCACAATTACTACAAGGGGCATCGACCACACTGAAATTATTTGCTTATACGATTTTAGGCTCGTTACCTTTAGGAATTTTACTATCCTTTGGATTAGCAAGCCGCTTTAAGCCTTTAAAATGGATCTTGCAATTGTATGTTTGGATCATGCGAGGAACTCCCTTGCTGTTGCAATTGATTTTTGTTTTTTACGGATTGCCATTAGTTGGGATCATCTTTGATCGTTTCGATGCCGCGCTTTTTGCTTTTGTATTAAATTACGCTGCTTATTATGCTGAAATATTTCGTGGTGGAATTCAATCGATTCCAGTGGGACAATATGAAGCTTCTCGAGTTATCGGTTTAACACCGATCCAAACGATCACTCGAATTATTATTCCGCAAGTAACTAAAATTGTTTTACCCTCTGTAGGAAATGAAGTAATTAATTTAGTTAAAGATACTTCTTTAGTTTACATCCTTGGTTTATCAGATGTTATGCGTGCGGGTAAAATTGCGATGGAAAGAGACACCACATTATTACCACTTTTTGGTGTCGCCATTATTTATTTAGTTTTGACTGGTGTGACATCAGTAATCTTGAAACAATTAGAAAATCGTTTGAACTATTATCGTTAGGTTGGTGAAGAAAATGATCGAATTAAAACAAGTAAACAAATCTTTTGGTGACAAAAAAGTAATCAATAATTTAGATTTAGTGATTCCAGATGGACAAATTTTAGCGATTGTCGGACCTTCTGGTGGAGGAAAAACAACGCTATTAAGAACTTTAGCCGGACTAGAATCAGCAGATAGCGGAACCTTTTTATTAGATGGAAAACCTTTTGATCCAACTTCGACAAAAGAACAGGAACAAGTTGTTGGGGTAGTCTTCCAAGATTTCCAATTGTTTCCACATTTAAGTGTTTTAGACAATATTACGATCGGACCACGTTTGGTTTTGAAACAAGATAAAGAAACATATCTGGCAAAAGCCAATCATCTTGCTGAACTTTTAGGGATCGAAGAACTCTTGAACAATTATCCGTACCAACTTTCAGGTGGGCAAAAGCAGCGTTTAGCTATTGCACGGGCAATGGCAATGAATCCTAAAGTCTTAGCGTATGATGAACCAACAAGTGCATTAGATCCAGCTTTACGTCAGCAAGTGGCCAGCTTGATTTTAGAATTGAAAGCAGATGGTGTGACTCAAATCGTGGTTACCCATGATTTGGTCTTTGCAGAAGAAATCGGCGACAAATTATTAAAAGTGGAACCAATTAAATAAACCAATCAATTCAATAGGAGGAATTTCGTATGAAAATGAAAAAATTTGTTTTGGGAATGGTAGCAGTCGCAGCAATAGTAACTTTGGCGGCTTGCGGTAGCAAAAAAGAAGCCAGCGACACAAATAGCTGGAAAACGATCGAAAAAGATAAAAAAGTAACGATCGGTTTGGATGATACTTTCGTACCAATGGGCTTCAAAGATGAAGATGGTAAGATCGTTGGTTTCGATGTTGACTTAGCTAAAGCTGTTTTTAAAGAATATGGCATTGAAGCGAAATTCCAACCCATCGATTGGTCAATGAAAGAAAATGAATTAGATAACGGCACGATCGACTTAATTTGGAATGGTTATACTGTAACAAAATCGCGTGAAAAGAAAGTACTTTTCAGTGATCCATATGCTCAAAACGAACAAGTTTTAGTAACGAAAAAAGATAGCGGCATTACTGATGCTAAAGGTATGAAAGGCAAAGTATTAGGAGCTCAAGAAGGTTCTTCAGGTTACGAAGCTTTCAACAACCAAGCAGATGTCTTGAAAGATAATGTGAAAGACAATGATGCGACGCTATATGCAAGTTTCAATGAAGCAATGATCGACCTAGAAAACAACCGGATCGATGGACTGCTGATCGATAAAGTTTATGCAGATTATTACTTGAAACAAGCCAATAAAATGGATAATTTTAATATTTTCAATGTCGGTTTTACGAATGAAGATTTTGCAGTTGGTGCACGCAAGGGTGATAAGGAATTGATTTCAAAAATCAATAGTGCCTTCAAAAAACTTCAAGAGGATGGCCAATATGCTGAGATTTCCAAAAAATGGTTTGGTGAAGAGTTAACATTACCGAAAGATTAATCAAGAAAAGGCGAACAAAACTTTTGTTCGCCTTCTTTTTTTTGTATAATAAGACAGAATGGAAAGAGGGATAGCATGGCGCAGAAAAAGCGTACAAAGAAAAAAAGAAAAACAAAAAAACAAAAACAACTACAAGAACAGCGCTTGATTATCGGCATGGGACTTTTATTTATTCTGTTTGCATTTTTCTCCTTGTTTAACTTAGGTTTTTTAGGAAATTTGATTGCAAATGTTTTACGAATGATCGGTGGAAATACTTATCAGTTCTTAGCGATAGTGTTAGCTATATATGGCGTGTTATTAGTAATAAAAAATACAAGTTTTCGTTTGTCGAAACCACGTCGTTTAGCGGGTGTGTGCGTCTTTTATTTAGGAATTTTATTACTGATGCATGCGCACTTATTTGCTAATGTTCAAAATAAAGACCCGAATATATTAAAAACGACTTGGGATTTATTGATGACGGATTTCTTAGGGAATCGCATCACGCAAAACGTTGGCGGCGGGATGCTGGGCGGCACTTTATATGGCTTGACACACTTTTTAGTTTCACAAGTTGGGAGTTATCTGATTGCAGTCTTGCTTTTAATGTTAGGCATTTTCTTGTTTAGTCTATTAGAATTTAATCAAGTAGTTGATTATCTGGCTGATTTTTCTGAAATGGTCCAAGAAAAATTCTCGGAATCTGATGAGAAAAAAGCTGAACGCATAGCTAAAAAAGAAGCGCGTCAAGCGCAGCAAGTTCAAAAAGCTCAAGCTAAGGCAGAAAAACAAGCGATGGAACAAGCGAAAATGGATGCAAGAGCGGCTGAACGAGAAAAAAATCAAGCACATTCGATGAGTGTGGGGGAACAATTAGCACAGGAAAGTCAAGAAGTTCCTGTGGAGCGAGAACCAATTGCAAAAACACCGGAACAAATGACCTTGGTTCCCATTGAAGGATTTCAGGAAAACCTAGAACCGTTAGCCACACCAAAAAAAACACTGGAACCAAAATTTGACGAAGAAGATATCGATGACCCTGGCGATTTAGAATTTGAAATTAGTGCGGAACCAGAAGATCATGATTATCAATTACCGCCTTCAACTTTGTTAGATTCAATTCCGGCGGCAGATCAAAGTGATGAATATAAAAAAATCGAACAAAATATCAAAGTATTGGAAAAAACATTCAATAGTTTTGGTGTCGATGCTAAAGTAGTCAAAGCTAGCTTAGGACCATCGGTTACAAAATTTGAGGTCCAGCCAGCTGTCGGAGTCAAAGTTAGTAAAATTGTCAATTTGACGGATGATATTGCTCTGGCTTTAGCGGCAAAAGATGTCCGAATGGAAGCACCAATCCCCGGAAAATCATTGATTGGGATTGAAGTACCTAATAGTACAGTCAGCACGGTTTCTTTCCGGGATATTATCGAGGCACAACCAAATCACCCAGATAAAATTTTAGAAGTTCCATTAGGAAGAGATATTTCTGGGTTAGTACGAACTGCTGACTTAACTAAAATGCCGCATTTATTGATTGCTGGATCAACTGGTAGTGGGAAATCTGTAGCGATCAATGGAATTATTGCGAGTATTTTGATGCGTGCGAAACCAAATGAAGTGAAATTAATGATGATCGATCCCAAAATGGTTGAACTAAATGTTTATAACGGGATTCCCCATTTATTGACTCCTGTAGTTACTAATCCAAGAAAAGCTGCCCAAGCATTGCAAAAGGTTGTTCAAGAAATGGAAGAACGATACGAAAAATTTGCTGCTACCGGTGTTCGGAATATTACAGGGTTTAATGAATTAGTAATTCAAAAGAATTTAGAAGATGGACAAAACCGTCCTATTTTACCATTCATTGTGGTGATCGTAGATGAATTAGCTGATTTGATGATGGTAGCAAGTAACGAAGTTGAGGATGCAATCATTCGTTTAGCACAAATGGCTCGGGCGGCCGGAATTCATATGATTTTGGCTACGCAAAGACCAAGTGTCGATGTCATCACAGGGATCATCAAAGCCAATGTACCTTCACGCATCGCCTTTGCCGTTTCAAGCGGAACAGATTCCCGGACGATCATTGATGGCAACGGGGCTGAGAAACTATTAGGTCGAGGAGATATGCTTTTCTTACCGATGGGCGAAAACAAACCAATTCGTGTTCAAGGAGCCTTTATCTCAGATCATGAAGTAGAAGAACTAGTAACCTTTGTTTCTGACCAACAAGAGGCTCATTATGAAGAAAAAATGATGCCGACAGAAGAAACTACTTCTTCACCATCAGAAACACCGCAGGATGAACTTTATGAAGATGCAAAATCACTAGTGATTGAAATGCAGACAGCAAGTATTTCACTCTTACAACGTCGTTTCCGAATTGGTTATAATCGAGCTGCTCGGATCGTAGATGAGTTGGAAGAACATGGCGTGATCGGACCATCGACAGGAAGCAAACCACGAGAAGTTTTACTACAAAAAGCTGAAGAAGAAATTGAGAATCCATTGGATGAATAGTTAAGATAGTCTAGAGAAATCTAGGCTATTTTTTTCTTTTTTTCAAAGTTGATTGTTTTATCTTTTTGAATCGGTTATAGTATGTAACGAATATCTTGAACGTTTTTCACGAAAGACGGTTCATGGGTACGAGATAGGAGCATCATTTTTTCGGTGATGTATTTTAATTAGAAAAGTCCTATAAATTAAGTACGTTGAAATGAATTAGGAGGAATCACCTTGGAAAGACCCTCAATTTATGGTTTGAGAAGAGAAGAATTAGTCGAGTGGTTTATTGAACACGGAGAGAAAAAATTTCGCGCAACACAAGTTTGGGAATGGCTGTATCGTCAACGCATTTCTGAATTTTCAGAGATGAGTAATATTTCAAAACAAACAATTACTTTATTGGAAGAAAATTTTATCATCAATCCATTAAAACAACTTGTTGTACAAGAAGCAAGCGATGGAACAGTAAAATATTTGTTTGAATTACCAGATCATTTGATGATCGAAACCGTTTTGATGCGCCAAGAATATGGTTTGTCTGTTTGTGTTACTACACAAGTCGGTTGTAATATCGGTTGTACATTCTGTGCTTCAGGGTTATTAAAAAAACAACGGGATTTGACTGCAGGGGAAATCGTTGCTCAAATCATGCTAGTTCAACATTATTTTGATGAACGTGCAGAAGATGAACGTGTTTCACATGTAGTAGTAATGGGAATCGGTGAACCATTTGACAATTATGATAATGTTATGAACTTCCTTCATGTCATCAATGATGATAAGGGGATGGCTATCGGTGCTCGTCATATCACTGTTTCTACTAGTGGTTTGGTACCAAAAATCAGAAAATTTGCTGAGAATGGTTTACAAGTAAACTTAGCGATTTCATTGCATGCCCCAAATAATGAAGTGCGTTCATCTATTATGCGAATTAATCGTAGTTTCCCAATTGAAAAATTGATGGCTGCTGTTGATTTTTATATCGAACAAACCAATCGTCGAGTAACGTTTGAATATATTATGCTGTCAGGAGTAAATGATCGTCCTGAACATGCACAAGAACTAGCGGATTTGATGAAAGACAAGAAAAAATTAGTCTACGTTAATTTGATTCCGTATAATCCTGTAAGTGAACACGATCAATATTCTCGTAGTTCAAAAGCAGATGTTCTACGTTTTTATGATGTCTTGAAAAAGAACGGAATTAATTGTGTCGTTCGTAAAGAACATGGGACAGATATCGATGCTGCCTGCGGACAACTTCGTAGCAAACAAATGAAAAAAGAAGCTGCAAAATAAAATAAAAAAGGGCTCACATATTATTATGTGAGTCCTTTTTTATTCATTCTATTGTAAGTATATTTTTTATTTTGCTGTAAGTGAAAATTTCATTTTTTTAATAAATTTATTTCTTTTCACCAAGCTCATCTTTTAATCGGTAAATTTTAGAGGGACGTCCGATCCCGACAGGTCGTTCACCAAGCTCATCAAAATACTGAAGCATTGCTTTTTTGAAATTTGAATGGTCAACGGTTTTAAAATCAACGCCTAAAAATTTTGCGAAGACTTTTCGAGCTTCTGTAATAGTGAATTCTTCACCCAAAACTTGTAAGATCAACGGTTCATGATCCATTTTGTTAACGACACGGTTGAAAGCTTTACGGATAATTTCATTATGGTCAAATGCCAATGTATCTTTACCAATCGATTTACCAGTGACTAAGTCGATCTCAATCGAGATATCATCGTCACTAGTAAGATAGAGCGTTTCTCCATGACGTTCCATATTGAACCAACGCGCATCTTGCGTGTCATCGCCAGCAGTTGGCGGTACTTGTCCGATAAAAGCTAAATAACTGACTGTGATGACCCAGCCACGAGGGTCACGATTTGGGGAACTGAATGTATGAAGTTGTTCGACATTTTTTCGTTCGATCGTAAGTCCAGTTTCTTCAGCAGTTTCTCGACGGACACTATCATTGGTCGATTCGTCTCTTTCGACAAAACCACCAGGTAGGGCCCATGAATTACGGTAAGGACTTCCCCGACGTTGAATCAATAAGATCTTTAGTTGATCTTCTTCTTTGTTATACCCCATGATGACGATATCAACAGTCACTGAAGGTTTATCATATTCAGGGTGCTCTTGTTCTTTATACCAAGCGACAAATTCTGCTTCGTCGGCTTCGTGTTCATAATAATCTTTTTCTGCTTCTTTAGAGGCAAATGATTTCATTTTTTCACCTATTCTCCTATAAAGTATTCTCGACTTATTGTAGCATGAATAACAAAAAAAGGGGAACTCCGCTTGGAATTCCCCTTCGTTTTTCATGCTTAGTTTGAAGAATCAGTTGAAGCAGTACTTGAATCGGTAGCTTCAGTGCTTGATTCAGTTGAAGAAGTACTTTCTGCTTTTTTACTTGAAGAAGTACTTGTTGCTTTTTTGCTTGAAGAACTATTTGTCGTTAAGAAATCTGATAGAATATTTTCGAATGAATCGTCTTTGATCTTAACGTTGGCTTTTTTCAATTCTTTACCAATAACTTCAGAAGTGAATGTTTGGTCAGCCATTTGAGTATCTTCGGCAATTTTTTTCAATTCTTTTTTGTATTTATCCATGTCATTGCCCTTAGAAGAAGTTTTCTCCATTTTGACAATGTAATAGCTTGTTTGGTAAGTAGAAGAGTCTGTTGTTGAGATAACGTCAGATACTTCTCCATTTTTCAATTTGAATGCTGCTTCTTTGACTTCAGAAGGAACACTTGATGTTTGAGAATCAAACTTGATTTTCCCACCATCTGCTTTAGTAGCAGAATCTTGTGATTTTTCTTTTGCGATTTTTGCGAAATCACCTTTATCATCTAATTGTTTTTTGATTGCTTTTGCATCATCTTCGCTGCTTGCTTGAATAATACGAGCAGTTACTTCTGGATGGAATGATTCCCAAGCCGTTTTTAAGTCTTTGTCCGTGATCTTAACATGGGCTTTTAGGCCTTCTTGGAAAGCCAATGATTGTTTTAAGTAAGCTTTGAATGTTTTAGTTGTATAACCGGCAGATTTTAATTGAGAGTCAAAGCTGTCGCCTAATGATTCTTTTTGTTCGTCATAAGCCTTATCGATTTGTTTGTCGGTTACTTTATCGCCATAAGCATTTTCAAACACTTTATAGATGATCATATTACGAACCAAACTTTGATTGGTTGATTCTTTCTTGGCTTCATTATAGAAGTCTTCGACGGTGATTTTACCGCCTTTCATTGTTGCGATTTCTTGGCTTGAACTTCCTGAACAAGCACCTAGGACTACTACGCTGAATAATCCAGCAGCAGCTAATAATATTTTTTTCTTCATGTCTGTGTTACAACTCCTAAATTAAATTTTCATACGTTCGTTATTCCTGTTCAACTATACCATACCTAAAAATGCAAAAGAAAGTGATTAAAAATAGTTTCCGAGAAAATTCACACTAAAGGCACAATTCCTTAAGCAGAACTAAATAAAATTATTTTGGATCATTTGGACGATTCAAAGAAAAACGACCATTTTTGATTGTTGTATGTTCTTCCATTTGGGGAAGGGTTTGATTGATTTTTTCTAATTGTTCTTGGATTTGTTGAATCCGTGGTTCGGCTTGAAAGCGAAAATCTTCAACATCTTTTTCAACACCAGATTTGAAAGCAGGAACTAAAGTATCAAAGGTTCCTTTCAATGTGACTAATGATCGACGAAAATCTGTCAGATTATCATTCAAAGCATCGGTTAACTCAACCAATTCTCGTGTATTGCTGATTAATTTGTCACGGGTATCTTCACCTTTGCGCGGAGCTAATAACAGGCCGCTCAAGGTTCCAATACCGGCACCAACTAAAATTCCTTTGAAAAAGCCCATTTATTTCACCTGCTCTTTGATTTTATCCGTGATCGTTTGCATTTCTTCAGCAGTATATTGTTCTGCATGATTGCCAAAGTGGATCGAAAAATCATCTTTTTTATCGTAACGCGGAACTAGATGAACATGTGAGTGGAAGACCGATTGATAAGCCAACTCTTTATTATTGTTTAAGATGTTCAATCCATCCATTTCAGGAAAAGCTTTTTCTAATGCGCGAGCAATTTTAGGGATACGTGCAAAAACATCAGCGGCCAGCTCTTCGTCGTATTCAAAAATATCGGTCACATGTGTTTTAGGGACAACAAGTGTATGTCCTTTTGTTGTTTGAGAGATATCTAAAAAGGCATATACTTTTTCATCCTCATAAATTTTGTAACTAGGGATTTCTTGGTTGATAATCTTGCAAAAAATGCAGTCTTCCATGCTAAACATCCTTTCTTAGATCGAGGGTTATTTTTTTATATCGCCGTAGGATACAACATCCTTTGCGACCAAAATTTCTTCTTTAACTTTACCATAACTTCCAAGACTTGTGCGTCGAAAAGGTCAGTAGAAGATTAAAATAATTGAAGATTCTGCTATAATATTAACTAAGAAAACGGAGGGGAAAAGATGAGCTTACAAATTCAGCATGTTACAGGCGGTTATGGCCATTTGCCTGTTTTAAAAGATATCAACTTTACTGTCGAAAATAATGAAATGATCGGTTTGATTGGTTTGAATGGAGCCGGAAAATCAACCACGATAAAAAATATTATTGGCTTATTAACGCCTCAAAAGGGAACGATCACGGTCGATGGAGTGACCTTGCAACAAGATCCAGAAAATTACCGCAAAAAAATTGGGTATATTCCAGAAACACCCTCATTATATGAAGAATTGACATTGCGTGAGCATATCGAAGTAACCGCGATGGCTTACGGCATTCCAAAAGATGAAGCGATGAAGCGTGCAGAATCATTATTAAAAACATTTCGTTTAGAAAATCGTTTGGAATGGTTTCCGGTCAATTTTTCTAAAGGAATGAAACAAAAAGTTATGGTTTTGTGTGCATTTTTGATCCAACCAAGTCTTTATATTATTGATGAACCTTTCTTAGGGTTAGATCCATTAGCGATCAATGCGTTACTAGAATTGATGGTAACGATGAAAGAACAAGGCGCAGCTATTTTGATGTCGACACACATCTTGGCGACAGCAGAAAAATATTGTGATCGTTTTGTTGTTTTGCACGAAGGTGAAGTCCGAGCCCAGGGGACATTAGCAGAATTACAACAAGAATTCGATTTGCCAGGCTCGTCATTAGATGAAATCTATATTGCTTTAACAAAGGAGAAAGAACATGCTTGATTTTTTTCGCTTGCGACGCCAACGTCACCAAAAGAAAATGATGAAGTATATGCGTTATGTTTTCAATGATCATTTTGTTTTGGTATGTCTATTTTTAGTAGGCGGTCTGGCTTTTTATTATTCAAATTTGTTGAAAGCATTACCGGTTGATTTTATCTGGGGGCTCCCAATCGTCGGAGTCATTTGGTGGGCGATCTTACCGTTTGGACGTTTGGCTACTTTGGTCGAACCAGCAGATATGACGTTCTTATTGCCGAAAGAAAAAGAAATGGGAAGCTATCTCTCTCAGGGATTGCGTCATTCGATCGGGATTCCCTTTTTTATTGAACTTCTAGTTTGCGGAGCCTTATTACCTTTAGTCGTTTTAACTAATCAAGTGGGCTTTTCAACTTTTTTTATTTATTTAGCAATGCTTTGGAGTTTGAAATTCGCTAATTTATGTATCCAGCGTCTGGCATGTTACCAAAATACAAAAACTTCAACGCTTCAATTAATGTTTGGCTGGTTTTTACTCAGCGGCGGGGTCATTTTTATCAGTCTATATTTAGGAGCAATTTTTGGAACGATTTTAGGGTTGGCAAGTGCCGTTATTTTCTATGTGTTGACCAAAGAAAAGGGGCGTTTGCTTGATTGGAGCAAGATGATCGAACGAGAAAATGCTCGTTTGCATCGCATTTATCAATTTATCAATTTGTTTACTGATGTGCCAGAAATCGAATCGAAAGTACGCCGCCGTAAATATCTCGACGGACTTTTAGCCCGCATCACATTCAAACAAGAAAATACATATCTATATTTGTTTGCAAGAGGTGCTCTGCGCGGCGCAGAATTTGGTAGTTTATTTTTCCGTTTATTAATTGTTGGCGGTGTATTATTGGTTTCGTTGAATGATTTTCGTTTTATTGTTGGGGTCGCCCTGTTGTTTATTTACTTGATCGGATTCCAAATGATCCCATTATATGGTCAATTTGATTATATCGGCGCGACACAACTTTATCCGGTAGCAGCAAAATATAAACGCGCAGCTTTACAAAAATTAATGGGGATTTTATTATTCGCAGCTGCATTTATTTTTACATTGTGCAGTTTCGTTCAAGTATCGATTGAACAAAGTTTGCTTCTATTCGTGGTACTCTTGGTTGAGATTGGTTTATTCAGCTGGCTATATCTCCCAAAACGTATAAAAAAAATGGAGGATTAATAGATGAAAGTATTATGGAATGATCAAATAATCGAAGATTCAGAAGTTGCGATTGATTTTGAAGACCGCGGCTATCAATTTGGTGATGGGATTTATGAAGTGATTCGCATCTATGATGGCTGTTTGTATATGGAAAACGAACATTTGGATCGTTTATGGGTCAGCGCGGAAAAAATTCGGATGACACTGCCTTTTACACGTGTTGAATTAAGTCAACGTTTGCATCGATTAGTTAGAGAAGTCGGCTTAGATAATGCGCGAATCTATTTTCAAGTGACACGAGGAGTTGCCAAACCGCGTTTGCATGATTTTCCTGATTCAAAAGCAGTCACACCAGTACTGATAGCAGATGTCCAAGCAGTTTCTCGCCCAGCGGCCAAACAAAATATTGGTATTCGTGCGGGTTTCGTTGAAGATAAACGCTGGCTGCATTGTGATATCAAATCGATCAGTTTATTAGGTAATTTGCTCGCCTTAGATGAAGCGAAACAAAATGGGTATGAGGAAGCTGTTTTAGTCCGTGATGGTATCGTGACAGAAGCTTCAGCTTCTAATTTATGGATGGTAAAAAATGATACATTGTACACTCATCCTGATGGAAATCTTGTATTGCCAGGCATAGCCAAAATAAAAATCCGCGAGATCGCTAAAACATTCGGGATCGAAGTATGCGAAGAACCATTTACAAAAGATGTATTATTAGCTGCAGATGAATGTTTTAAGACCAGTTCTGTGGCAGAGATCATGCCGATTGTAGAAATCGATAGTCAAAAAATTGGTGACGGAATGCCTGGAAAGTTGACAAAAAAATTATTTAACGCCTATATTGAAGCGATTCAATTAACTGTCCAGTCGCATCTTAATGAAAAATAATCTAATAAGAACATACATGCTCTTGACGAAGCGACCTTCCCCGACTAAAATAGGAAATACGTTTAAAATGCTAGGGGAGGGCCTTGGGAATGGAATTTCAGTTGGATAGTGACTGGCGCGTGCAACCGATCAAGGGTGATACGGGAAAAACCTATATCGGTTATCGTGATGAAGATCGCGTTTTCATCAAACGAAATACCACCCCGATGTTGGCTGCTTTGTCTCGTGAAGGGATCGCACCAAAACTTGTGTGGATCAAGCGGACTGGAAATGGTGATACGTTAACTGCACAAGAGTGGCTCGATGGCCGAATCTTAGAGCCAGAAGAAATCGCTCGACGAAATGATGTCGTGGATGTTTTGTATCATTTGCATCATTCACCTTCTTTGCAGACGATGTTGAAAAGAATGGGCGGTCGCCAAGTAACGCCGCAACAACTTTTAGCCAATTATGAAGCCAATTTGCCTACGATGATCGAACAAAATGGTTTTATTGAATTAGTCTATAATTATTTGAAAAAAAATATTCCCACGTATGCTAAGAAAAATTATACTGTGGTTCATGGCGATGTGAATCATCGCAATTGGTTGGTTTGTTCCAACTATCTTTATTTAGTCGATTGGGATTCGGTCATGTTTGCTGATCCTGCTCTAGATATCGGAACGATTTTAGGAAATTATGTTCCTTTATCAAGTTGGAGCAAATGGTTGGTGCGTTATGGTATTCGGCCAACCGATGAAAATATGGAACGGATTTACTGGTATGGACTGATGAGCTTATTGTTAGAGATCTCTCGTCAATATAAACGTAAAGAGTTCCATCATATGAATCAATCAATTGTACAATTGAAAAGAATCTTCGCTGGAAGCTGAACGTTCTGTTCAGCTTTTTGTTAGTTTTTTTTCTTACTTTTATAAGTTGAAAACAAATACATAAAAATAATAATAAAAATTTTTGGAGGAAAAATATGCGCGTAAGAAATCGTCCAGGTGCAGCTGAAATGTTAGCTGCGCGTCCTGAATATGTAGTACAAGATCCGGAAGCCTTTAAAGGACGTTGGTCAGAACGTTTTGGTAATGAACATCCAATTCACATTGAAATCGGAATGGGGAAAGGTCAATTCATTACAGGAATGGCAGCAGCTCATCCTGAAATCAATTATATCGGAATCGAGATGCAAGTCAGTGTGCTTTCATTAGCATTAGATAAATTAGTTGAATTAGAGTTGCCGAATTTACAATTATTGCATGTCGATGGTTCTGATTTAACGAATTATTTTGCAGATAGCGAAGTTGATCAAATCTATTTGAACTTCTCAGACCCATGGCCTAAGACAAAACATGAAAAACGTCGCTTAACTTCTCCGAGTTTCTTGGCAGTTGATGAAACGATTTTACGTCCAGCGGGAGAGATTCATTTTAAGACCGATAATCAAGGGCTGTTTGAATATTCATTAAGTAGTTTTTCAAAATACGGTATGATATTAGAACAAGTATGGTTAGACTTACATGAAAGCACATTCGAAGGAAATATCATGACAGAGTATGAAGAAAAATTTTCAAACAAAGGTCAACGTATCTATCGAGTCGAAGCACGCTTCCAAGATAAAACTAAAAAATAGAATTTTCTACTTAAAGAGATTGAAACAAAAGTATCATTACTTTTGTTTCAATCTCTTTTTTTAATGAATTATTTTAAATTTACGTATATTGTTTTCGAGGTGAAAAGATGGAGATTGAAGAATTTTCAAATCAATTGATCCAATTTGGTTGTGATCATCAGATGCAAGACATGTATTTACTTCCTAAAAATGAGAACTATCACTATTTTTTTCGGCGAGGAAATATCTATAAACAGTTCGATGGTCAATTGGATGATAACCAAGGTCAACTAGCTGCGGATGATGCTCTGCAATTGATCAATCGTTTTAAATATTTAGGCCAAATGGATGTTAGTGAACGTAGGAAAGTCCAATTAGGTGCGATCACCTATTCATTGCCTAAGAAAACTCAACGTTTACGACTTTCGACAGTGGGAGACTATCAGCATAAGGAAAGCTTAGTCGTTCGTTTTTTGCATCAATTTGGTCAGAGTTCAGAAGTTTATCATTTGCCGAAGCAATTGGCTGTAATGGAGCAAAACTGCAAACAACGAGGATTGTATTTGTTTTGTGGACCAGTTGGTTCTGGAAAAACAACATTAATGTACAAATTGGCTCGAAAAAATAATGGGCAAGTAATTACGATCGAAGATCCTGTTGAAATTGAAGAACCTCATTTTCTTCAACTTCAAGTCAATGAAAAAATACAGCAAACTTATGAAGAATTGATCAAATTATCTTTGCGCCACCATCCGGATGTTTTGATTATCGGGGAAATCCGTGATTCTAAAACAATCCAGGGAGCGATTCGTGCGGCTTTAACAGGACATTGTGTTTACGCTACATTACACGCGGCTAGTTTAGAATCAGCCCATGCTCGAATTTTTGAACTAGGTGGCGAGGCATCGTTGTTGAACGAATGTTTGCGCGGCGTTATTTATCAAGAATTATTTTCCGTCGATGGCGTGTTGGGCTTGTTAATGAGTTACCGATTTTATCAGGAAAAACTGCTATTTACTTGGGAGGAAGGAATGGATCGTGTGGCAAAAAAATAAATTAAACCGAAAACAACGGATTGATTTTGCACATTTATTAGGGGATCTTCTAGAGAATGGATTTAGTTTGCAGCAAGCATTTGATTTTTTTCTTAGTGCCAATCTGTTTTCTAAATCATTGGTTACTACTATTCAACAAGAATGCTATCAAGGTCATCCATTGGCGGATAGCTTTGCTTACTTATCTTATTCAAATGATCAGATCCTCCAAATAAAACTAGCAGATTCTCATGGTGAACTTGCCCAAACATTATTAGGGATCGCACAACAAATGCGGCTAGTACAGAAGCAGCGAGAAAATTTTATTAAAGCAATCTCATACCCATTGCTATTATTACTTTTCTTGATTGTGATTTTATTAGGGATGCGGTTCTTTTTATTGCCCCAATTATTGGCCAGTGGCATGATCCAAGCCGATGATTTTTCTGTTCAATTGATCACGAAAATTCCAATAGTTGGTTTAGGCTTGATTTTCTTTTTATTATTTATCGTCTTTATATGGCATTTTCTAGGAAAGCGTCATAGCTATCTGATCCGCTTTTGTTATTTAGCCAAAATTCCGATAGTTGGAAATCTATTTAGCAATTATTATTCTGCCTATTTTGCTTTGGAGTGGGGAAAATTATTTGCTCAGGGATTAGAACTGCACCAAATTATTGAATGCCTATTAGTGATCGAAGGGAAATCTCTGATGCAAGAAATGGCGAATGACCTGAAGAATCGTTTGTCTAAAGGCGGAACATTAGCGGAAGAATTAAAACGATATCCCTTTTTGACGCGAGAGTTCAGTCGAATTATTTTTCAAGGCGAAGCGCGAGGGAATCTAGCGAAAGAATTATTGACATACAGCCAATTAGTGTGGCGCCGCTTCTTTAATCATTTGGAATTCCTTTGTTCTTGGTTACAACCTTTTGTTTTTTTGATTGTCGCCCTATTGATCATGAGCT
The DNA here is from genome assembly GCF_050310005.1 of Enterococcus sp. 22-H-5-01. Classification (NCBI taxonomy): domain Bacteria; kingdom Bacillati; phylum Bacillota; class Bacilli; order Lactobacillales; family Enterococcaceae; genus Enterococcus; species Enterococcus sp. 22-H-5-01. The sequence goes on along the minus strand of NZ_CP189993.1, from coordinate 1,107,900 downwards.
TATATGTCACGATGCTGTTGCCTTTGACCAATATGGAGGGAATATTATGAAAAAGAAAGTGTCCGGTTTTACTTTACTTGAGATGTTAGTTGTCCTTTTTATCATTAGTTTACTACTTTTACTATTTGTTCCGCAGCTGGCTAAGCAAAAAGATAGTGCGACTAAAAAAAGTGACGAAGCCATCGCTAAAGTTGTAGAAACCCAAATGGATGTTTTTGAATTAGAACATAAAAAGGTACCTACAGAAAAGGAATTAATTGATCTACAGTATGTTAAAAAGGAGCAATATGAAGCTTATGAACGTTACAAAGCGAGCAAACAATAGCGGTTTTACTTTAATCGAAACGTTGATTGTTTTATTTTTGGTTTGTAGTTTTGTTTTGTTACCAACCCTAGCTTTGCAAAGGTGGCAACAGCAATTAGAGAAACGCTATTTTTATTATCAGCTGGAAAAATCGATCTTGCATTTACAACAAGTAGCGATCACAGATCATCAAAATACTCAGATCCGTCTATTTCAAGACGAACAACAAATGCTGGTGTTCTTTACTACGCAGACAGAATTCCCTTGGAAGATATTAAACGTTCCTGAATCAATCAAATTAGTGAGTGGGTATTCCATTTCTTTTAGTGCCGGGAAAGGAAATATTTCAACTACCCAACCCGGCAATGGAAGTATCCCAAAGATTATTTTTAATGAACAAGAGCAACAGCCTAACCAAGTCATTTATCAGTTTCAGTTAGGAAATGGTCGATTTGAAAGAAAATAGGGGATATATCTTATTAGAAAGTCTGATTAGTTTAGTCATTCTTATGCTTGTAGTCATAACTTATGTCAATACAACAAGCAAGCTCGTATATAGAAGTCAGGAACTACTAGCAAGCTTGAGTGCCTATCGTGAACTATACAATGAAACCCGCCGATGCCGGATACATTCAGTCAAGCCAATGAACGGTCAAATTAAGATCTCTTTTGAAAAAGGCAGCGCCACTAACGATGAAGGAGGGATTTTGATTGTCAAAGACTAGGGGTTTCACTTTATTAGAAAGTTTAGTCGCGTTATTAATGTTAAGTGGCATTCTGCTATTACTATCTGGAGTGATCCGACATGTTGATAAAGTTGAGCAGGCATTAAGTGGTTACCATCAATTGGAATGGGAAGTATTCCTACTGCAATTAGACAATGAGTTAATGGACTTTGATTATGAAGCCACGACACAACATGAGATTATTGGAAAAAAATTAATAGAAGATGAAACGGCTCCGCTATCGATTCAGCGTTCCAAGCAAAAGATAATCAAACGTCAATCAAATGGCTATCAACCCTTACTAACAAACGTAAAACGGTTTGATTGTCAGGAAAAAAATCAAGGAGTGGAATTCATTGTTACTTTTACCGATGAAAAACAAAAAACAGGTACTTGGATCTATGAATAGCCAAGGCGGAATTCTAATTTCCGTTTTATTGGCTGTTTTTTTATGTAGTCTATTATTACTGAATGTTCTTACGGCGTATCATCAAACGACTGATTTAGTCGTTCGCACTAAAAATTTGTATGAAGCTAGGATAGCTAAAGAACTTTTCTTAGCTGATTACCCAAATCTAAAAGAAAAAGAGGATGATTGGTCTTTTAATAAAGGCGAAATCACGTATCAAACAGAAGCAAATGAAGTGAAAGTAACAGTGAAAATTAAAAAGAAAAAATATCATTTTTATGAAAAAATTAGCACATCTATTTCTTCAGAGTAATATAGCTCGAAAATAATAAGTCCTAGCTTAAATGGCTGAAAAAGAGACGATTGTTCTAAATTAGGAAATCAAAAATAAAAAAAGAAAGCGATTGATTAATTTGGATATGTTCGCTAAAATAGAACAGGTATCGTGAGTGTTATATAGTATGTGAGGTGCAAGATGAACCCGGAAAAAATAGAAACAGCTTTTTCTTTGATGGAAAAAGCGATCATCACATTGCAACAATCACTAGGAACTTCATTTTTTGACGCTTACATCGAAAATACGGAGAACTTAGTTGATAATGCGAAAGTACGTGTGATTGATCAACAACCCAATGCAGCTACTGTCGAAAAAGTAGAAGCGTTATATCAAGAGATTTTAGCCCTAGGGTTAGAAAAGGAAGAATGGCGTAAATTAACACAATTGATTTTATTAAAAGGATCAATGTCAGAAAATTTACAGCCAAATCATCAATTGACGCCAGATAGTATTGGCTTTTTATTTGTCTTTTTGATTGAACAATTGACCTTGAAAAAAGAACAACCGATAAGCGTTCTAGACGTGACTGTCGGAATGGGTAATCTTTTATTGACAACGATCATCAATCTGCAAGCAGCCAACTATTCTGTAAAAGGTATCGGTGTTGATAATGACGAGACCCTTTTAGCAATTGCAGCTGCGGATAGTTTGTTAGTGGGAGAAGAAGTGAAATTGTTCCACCAAGATAGTTTGCAAGATTTGTTAGTTGATCCTGTAGATTATGTAGTTAGTGACCTGCCTGTCGGCTATTACCCGAATGATCAACAAGCTGAAAAATTTATGACTCATTCCGAGAAGGAACATAGTTATGCCCATCATTTATTGATTGAACAAGCAATGAATTATGTAAAACCGGATGGCTTTGGCCTATTTTTAGTGCCAAGCAATTTCCTAGAAACGGAACAAGGGCCACTATTGCAAAAATGGCTGAAGGATGAAGTCTTTTTACAAGGGATCATTCAATTACCAGATGAATTATTCAAGTCAGAACATTCACGTAAAAGTATTTTATTGTTACAGAAAAAAGGAGAAACAGCGGAACAAGCGGAAAAAGTCTTGCTTGTCCATTTACCATCGCTTAAGAATCCAACCAATGTAACAGAATTTTTCAAAAAATTTGAGGACTGGAAGTCTTCTAATTTGTAAACGGCTCTGGAGAGCAAAGTAATTCAATTATAAAGGAGAGTTAAAATGTCAAAAACAATCGCAATCAATGCAGGTAGTTCAAGTCTGAAATGGCAGCTTTACCAAATGCCTAAAGAATCAGTTATAGCAAAAGGAATCGTTGAACGAATCGGTCTTAAAGATTCTATCTTTACCATTAAGTACGGAGAAGGACAAAAATTTGAACAAGTTCTTGATATTGAAGATCATGAAGTTGCTGTTCAAATGTTATTAGATCAATTGATCGATTTAAAAATCATTGCTTCATTTGATGAGATTACAGGCGTTGGCCACCGTGTTGTTGCCGGTGGTGAATACTTTAAAGATTCAATTGTGATCGATGATGATGTTTTAGCAAAAATTGAAGAATTGAGTGAATTTGCGCCACTTCATAACCCAGCCAATGCGATGGGAATCAAAGCTTTCCGTCATATCTTACCAAATATCAAGAGTGTTGCTGTGTTTGATACATCCTTCCACACAACAATGCCGGCAACAAGTTATATGTACAGTATCCCTAAAGAATATTATGATAATTATTCTGCGCGTAAATACGGCGCTCATGGAACAAGTCATCGTTACGTTTCAGAACGTGCGGCTATCTTGTTAGGCAAACCAATTGAAGAAACAAAAATCATTACTGCTCATATCGGTAATGGTGTTTCAATCACGGCTGTTGAAGGTGGGAAATCAATTGACACGTCGATGGGCTTTACACCATTAGCTGGTGTGACGATGGGCACTCGTTCTGGCGATATCGATCCGTCTCTATTACCTTATTTGATGGAAAAAGATGGAATTGAAGATATCCATGAAATGATCGATATCTTAAATAAAAAATCTGGGGTTTATGGTTTAACCGGTATCTCTAGTGATCTACGCGATATCGAGCAAGGAGCAGACGATGGAAATGAAGATGCGATTTTAGCATTGGATATCTATTGCGATCGTATCCGTAAATACATTGCTCAATATATTTCTGTTATGAATGGCGTCGATGCGATCGTCTTTACAGCTGGTGTGGGTGAAAATGCAGATCCAGTTCGTCATTTAGTATTAGAAAAAATGACTTGGTTTGGTATCGAAATCGATGAAACAATCAACGAAGCAACACATGGAAATGAAGTAGAATTATCAACTGAAAATTCGCGTGTAAAAATTTATGTGATCCCAACAGACGAAGAAGTTATGATTGCTCGTGATGTAGAGCGTTTAAGTAAATAATAAGAATTATGGACTGGATCTAATAATGATCCAGTCCTTTTTTAGTGGAAAAATGAATAGTTCTTTTCTTTTATTCGTTAGTTTGAAATGAAAATGATACCTAAATGAAATGTTTCTATGTTATTTTTAAGAAAAGGGTAAAAGGAGTTAATTATGACTACAACAATGATTATCGATCATCCTTGGAAAGAAAGTTTCAATCATGGTGTGTTGGCCCATTTGATTGAAGGATTAGAGGCTGATCAAAAAATCTACCAAGTGATCGATTTAAATAAAGATGGATTTAATCCAGTGATGTGCGAAGCTGAGTTAGTAGGGTATCAACATGGGTTAGTTTTAGATTCGTTGGTTTTACATTATATGAATTTGTTACGTGATACGACACAGCTTGTATTGATTTTTCCGATTTGGTGGTATGGTTCGCCAGCAAGTTTAAAAGGCTTTCTTGATAAAGTTCTGTTGAATGAATTCGCTTTTTTTGATGGTGGAAACGGGATTCAACCATTGTTGTCAATTGATTCAGTTGTTGTTTTTACAACATCAGATCAAACAACAGAAAGTCTAGATCAGCATTGTACGCGTAGTTACAAACATCAACTGACCACGACGTTAGAGGATATCGGATTGAAAAATATTTCTTGGCATCATTTAGGCAATGTGAAACAACTAAATGATGAAGAGAGAAGCTCTTATTTAGAAACTGTTTATAGCAAACTTTAACTAGTTAGATGTATAAAATAAATAACATTAAGCAGATATTATTAGATTGGCTAAAAGAAATGTGATTATTTGAGAATAGTATCAGGATGACTATTGCACCGCGGTCTTTTTATGGTTACACTAATAAAGGAATAAAAGAAAGAAGAGGAACTTATTTTTTATGGAAAACGAAAAAGTTATACCGCCCAACAAGAGCGATTGGTTTTTACGCTTCATCAAAGGCATGTTCATCGGATCAGGATTTATTTTACCGGGTGTTAGTGGAGGCGCTTTAGCTGCCGTGTTTGGCATCTATGAACGAATTATTTCGTTTTTAGCCCACATCAGCAAAAATTTTAAAGAAAATGTCCGCTTTTTTATCCCTGTAGGTCTGGGCGGAATTGCGGGAGTATTTGTCCTTTCTTTTGCAGTTAGTTTTTTACTCGGCCAATTTGAAACAATCATGTTATGGTTTTTTGTTGGCTGCATTATTGGGACAGTTCCAGCGCTATGGAAAGAAGCCGGAAAAAAAGGCCGTTCAACAAAAGATCTGATTATCTTAGCAGTCAGTTTTGTACTGGGCTTTTGGTTTTTGTGGCAAGGCTCAAGTTTATTTGGTACGGTTGAGCAAAATTTCTTTACTTGGATGATCGCAGGGGCATTAATTGGTTTAGGTTTGATCGTTCCAGGACTTAGTCCCTCAAACTTTTTAGTTTATATGGGAATGTATAAAGCAATGGCAGATGGATTTAAGACGATTGATTTAAGCGTTATTATTCCGATCGGCATTGGCGGGCTGATCACTGTACTGAGTTTATCGAAAGTCATGGACTGGGTATTCAATCGTTTTTATGCACCAATGTTCCATTTTATTTTAGGAATTGTTTTTGCATCAACCATCATGATTATTCCTACAAATTATAGTGGTATCGGCCTTTTAGGCTTTCTTGGTTGTGCTGTGTTATGTATATTAGGAGCAGCTTTGGGGTGGTGGATGAGCCGCCTAGAAGAACGTTATGTTCCAGAAAGTTAAAAAAATAAATAGTTTAAGACTTGCTTTTTTTATGAGAAGTCTATAAGATGATGTTAAGCACTCGGAATAGTAACAAATTTTTATTGGCCTCAGAGAGTTGATTCATCGGCTGAAAGATCAACATGCCCGCTGAGATTTGTGAACCTACCAAGCAAGATTGTTGTGAAAACGACACGCGTCTCTAGCGTTATTAGAGCTGAAAGTTGGGTCAAAAATATTTGGCCAAGCAAGGTGGTACCGCGAAATTATCCGTTTCGTCCTTACATTTGTAGGGATGGAACGTTTTTTTTATTTTAATTTAGGAGGAAGCATGTATGACAAATTTACAAAAAGAAGATTTTTCAAAATGGTATTTACAAACAATTCAGAAAGCTGATTTAATGGACTATTCACCTGTTCGCGGCTGTATCATCTTTAAGGCTGATGGCTGGGAATTATGGGAGCACATTCAAGAAGATTTCAATAAATACCTACGGACTCAAGATATTCGCAACGTCTACTTCCCTATGCTGATCCCTAAACATTTCTTAGAAAAAGAAAAAGAACACGTTGAAGGATTTGCACCAGAATTACCTTGGCTAACTGAAGTAGGTACTGAAAAATTAGAAGAACCTTATGCATTACGTCCAACATCAGAAACATTGATCGGTGATGCCTTTTCTAATTGGATCAATTCTTATCGTGATCTTCCATATGAAATCAATCAATGGGCGAACGTTTTCCGTTGGGAGAAAAAAACAATGCCTTTCTTACGTACGTCTGAATTTTTATGGCAAGAAGGTCATACAGCACATGAATCAGAAGAAAGTGCGCGCGAACGGACAATGTCTATTTTAGAAGCCTATGGAAAATTGATCGAAGATACTTTAGCAATCCCTGTATACCGTGGTCAAAAAACACCGTCTGAGCGTTTTGCTGGAGCAGTCGATACTTATTCAGTTGAAGCAATGATGCGTGACGGTAAAGCAGTCCAAGCAGGAACGTCTCATTATATGGGCCAAAACTTTGCAGAAGCATTTGACATTAAATTCTTGAACCGCAATAACGAGCATGAATTTGCTTATACAACTTCATGGGGGATCTCAACTCGTTTGATCGGTGCGTTGATCATGGTTCATGGAGATGAACAAGGATTAGTATTACCACCAAAAGTTGCTCCGACTCAAGTTATTTTAGTCCCAGTGGGTCCTTGGCAAAAGAAACCTGAAATCTTAGATCGCTTGAAAGAATTAAAAGCATCACTAGCAGAAAAAGGTTTACGTGTTCGTATCGATACAACAGATAATACACCAGGCTATAAATTCAATGAATGGGAACTTAAAGGTGCTCCATTACGTGTAGAATTTGGTCCGCGTGATTTACAAAATAATCAAGCTGTGATTAAAATGCGTGATTTAGCAGACAAAGAATCTGTTTCATTAGATGGTATCGAAGAATACATCATCGATCAATTAGATACGATGCAAACACGCTTGCTTGAAAGTGCGAAGGAACGTTACCAAGCCAATGAACATACAGATATCGATACATTAGATGAATTGAAAGCCCATATTGAAAAATCAAAAGCGGCCGGCGAAGTACCCGGATTTGTTTTGATTGGATGGGACGGTACTGAAGAAACAGAAGCCAAAATCAAAGAAGAAACAGGTTTCACAACTCGAAATATTCCATTTAATCCACCGATTGAAAAAACAGTCGATATCGTTAGTGGAAAACCTGCGAAGCATACCGTTTGGATCGCTCGCGCTTATTAATTGAAGAAAACCGAATCAACTCACTTAGTAGATAAAGTTATGCTATTACTGTTTCATCAATCAGCCACCAGTATGCAGGACGATCGGGAATTAACTTTCCCAAAAGTGAGTTCGAACGGATAATTTCTTAGAGCCTGAGAGAATCAATGGTGATTCTTTCAGGCTTGTTTTTTTAATTTAATTTTTGAACCTTTGGGACTGTAGTAAAATAAGCTGAAAACAAATGTTAGGAGGAAAATAGATGAAAATCGTTGTATTGGATGGGTATGCATTAAATCCTGGAGATTTAAGTTGGGCAGCTTTTGAATCATTAGGAGATATCACTGTTTATGCTCGTACATCCGTTACTGATCAGCAAGAAATCGTTCAGCGGATCGGTGATGCTGAAGTTGTATTGACTAATAAAACACCTATTGATGAATCGATATTAGCTCAAGTACCACAACTAAAATATATTGGAGTAATCGCGACAGGCTATAATGTGGTTGATATCGAGGCTGCTAAAAAAAGAGGGATTCTAGTGACGAATATTCCTGCATACGGCACAGAGGCCGTTGCACAATTTACGTTTGCCTTATTATTAGAAATCGTCAATCAAGTCGGTTTGCACAATGAATCCGTCCATCAAGGCGATTGGCAAAAGAGTGTTGATTTCACGTATCAAAAAGCACCGTTGATTGAATTAAAAGCAAAAACGATTGGCTTGATCGGTTATGGGGCTATTGCACAAACGGTCGCTAAAATTGCGCATGCTTTTGAGATGCAAATCATTTTTTGGAATCATCATCCGAAAGAATCTCCGGATTGGGCTGAGCAAGTTTCGCTAGATGAACTTTATCAACAAGCGGATATCATTAGTTTGCATGTTCCACAAACTAATGAAACACAACATATGATCGATCAATCAGCAATCACTAAAATGAAAGACGGCGTGATTTTGATCAATACAGCGAGAGGTGGATTGTTGGAAGAGTCAGCAGTTGCAGCTGCTCTAAATACAGGAAAAATCTATGCGGCCGGGGTAGATGTCGTTGCTGAGGAACCGATGAATTCAGAAAATCCTTTGCTCACTGCCAAAAACTGTTTTATTACGCCGCATATCGCTTGGGGGGCAAAAGAAACACGAGCACGCTTAATGGCCATAGCGGCAGATAATTTAGTCCAATTTTTGAATGGGAAACCGAAAAACGTGGTTAATTAAAAAATGTTTATGGACTATTTTTTTTATTTCATAATTGATCAACTATGATTCCTGAGATGAATTAGAATTTATGGTCCTACTGGTTGAAAACGTTTTGCTTATTTTAAGTGTATAACAAACAAAAATAAAAAGCGATAGAACCTTGTTAAAACCTAGTGGAATAATTCAATTTTGCTTGACTTTCATGATAAATTTTAGTAGCGTAATAGAAGATAAAAAACATCTGAGAAGGAACGAGTAAGTTACGAAGAAGTGTACAGAAAAAATTGCCTTGGCTGAAAGCAATTTCGTTGGAAGTAACCGAAAGACAGTCTGGAGATGAGCGCGTGAAAAGCCGCTCCGTTACGCAAGCGTTAATTGCTAGAGAAAAAAGAGTATGCTCTTTTTTAAAAATAGGTGGTACCACGAAATTTTCGTCCTTGTTCATTTGAACGAGGGCTTTTTATTTTATCCGCACCAACAAAGAAAAGGAGATCTAACATGAATTATCAGAGACCAAAAGGGACTAATGATATTTTACCGGGAGAAAGCAGCAAATGGCAATTTGTCGAAGAAACTGCCCGTTTAGTGTTTAGTGACTATCAATACCAAGAAATTCGGACACCGATTTTTGAGCATTATGAAGTAATCGCTCGAAGTGTTGGAGACACAACGGATATCGTTTCAAAAGAAATGTATGATTTTCATGATAAAGGAGAACGTCATGTGACGCTTCGTCCAGAAGGCACTGCGCCGATTGCTCGTGCATTTGTAGAGAACAAATTGTTTGGACCGGAATTTAAAAAACCATATAAAGTGTATTATACAGGACCGATGTTTCGTTATGAACGTCCTCAAAAAGGCCGTTTACGTCAATTCCATCAAATTGGGGTCGAAGCTTTTGGTAGTGAAAATCCAACGTTAGACGTCGAAGTAATGGCAATGGCGATGGATTTCTTCAAACAATTGGGAATCAATCAAATTCGATTAGTTATTAATTCATTAGGCGATAAAGAAACACGGGCTAATTATCGTGAAGCACTGATCAGTTATCTTGAAGTGCATGAAGAAGAATTGAGTGAAGATTCACGTCGTCGATTGCACGAAAATCCTTTGCGTGTTTTAGACAGCAAAGATCGTAAAGACCAACCAATCGTAGCTAAAGCACCAAGCATCTTAGATTACTTGAGTGATTACGCGAAAGAGTATTTCGAAAATGTGACTAAAACATTGGATTATTTAGGAATTGCTTACGAAGTTGATCATCGAATGGTCCGTGGATTGGATTATTATAATCATACGATTTTTGAAATTATGAGTGATGCTGCTGGCATGGGCGCGCAATCAACGATCTGCGGCGGCGGTCGTTATAATGGATTAGTTGAAGAACTTGGCGGGCCAGAAACGCCGGGGATTGGTTTTGCGATGGGAATCGAACGTATTTTATTAACGTTAGATCAAGAAGAAGTGATGATTCCAGATGCTGCTAATCTTGATGCTTATGTTGTTGGTTTAGGTGATGCAACAAATATGGAAGTATTAAAAGTTGTTCAAGCTATTCGCGGTTTTGGTTTTTCTGCCGATCGTGACTTTATGAACCGCAAAGCAAAAGCACAATTCAAAACAGCTGATAAAGAAGGGGCTAAATTAGTCTTGACTTTAGGCGAGGACGAATTGTCAAATGGTCAGATCAATGTGAAAGATTCTGCTACACGGAATGAAAAAACATTTGCCTTGACCGATATTTATAATGATTTTGCAAGCATTTATGATGAAATGACAATGCCTGTTATTGATTAATCAAATTGCGCTTATAATGAAACAAATCAATTTCTTTTAAAGAATTTGTTAGATAGATAAAAATGGAGGAATAGAAGTAATGGCAAAACGTACGATTTATTGTGGATGTGTGTCCGAAGAATATTTAGATCAAAAAGTAACATTAAAAGGATGGGTGCAAAAACGTCGTGACCTAGGCGGATTAATTTTTATTGATTTACGTGACCGTGAAGGAATCGTACAAGTGGTCTTCAATCCCGAAGAATCAAAAACAGCTTGGGAAGTAGCAGACCAATGCCGTAGTGAATATGTTGTCGAAATTACCGGAACAGTGATTCGTCGAGATGCTTGTTCTGTCAATAAAAAAATGTCAACTGGTGAATTTGAAATCAAAGGCGAAGATATCACTATTTTGAATAGTGCTAAAACACCGCCATTCTCAATCGAAGATGAACAAAACATCAGTGATGAAGTACGTTTGAAATATCGTTACATGGATTTACGTCGTCCTAAAATGGCGAAAAATTTGATCATGCGTCACCGTTTGACTCAATCTGTTCGTCGTTTCTTAGACGATAATGACTTCTTGGATATCGAAACACCTTACTTAGCAAAATCAACGCCAGAAGGTGCGCGTGACTATCTAGTTCCTTCACGTGTCCATGCAGGGCATTTTTATGCATTGCCACAATCACCACAAATTTTAAAACAATTATTGATGACTGCTGGGTTTGATCGTTATTATCAAATCGTTCGTTGTTTCCGTGATGAAGATTTACGTGGCGACCGTCAACCAGAATTCACACAAATCGATATCGAAACAAGTTTCTTAACAGCGGAAGAAATCCAAGATTACACTGAACAAATGATCGCACAAGTAATGAAAGATGTTCGCGGTGTTGAAGTGACATTACCATTCCCTCGAATGACATGGGACGATGCAATGGAACGTTATGGTTCAGACAAACCAGATACACGTTTTGAAATGGAATTGATCGATGTAACTGAGATTGCAGCAGCAACAGATTTCAAAGTTTTCCGCATGGCATCGGATAACGGCGGCGTGGTCAAAGCGTTGAATGCAAAAGGTGCAGCGGATAAATATTCTCGTAAAGAATTGGATCGCTTAGGCCAATTTGTTGGTCAATTTGGTGCCAAAGGATTAGCTTGGATCAAAGTGGATGAAAATGGGGAATTAACTGGACCAATCGCTAAATTTATGGGCGGCGTCAGTGATGAATTGAAAAAAGCAATGAATGCTGAAGCTGGAGATGTCTTGATGTTTGCAGCGGATCAATTCTTAACGGCTGTAACAGCTTTAGGTGCCGTTCGTTCGAAAGTCGGAAAAGAACTTGGTTTGATCGACGAAGATCGTTTCGATTACTTATGGATCGTTGACTGGCCTCAATTCGAATACGATCAAGAATTAGGTCGTTATGTTTCTGCTCACCATCCATTTACGATGCCAATGGAAAAAGATATTCCAAACTTAAAAGAACATCCTGAAAAAGTCTATGCTCAAGCCTACGATATTGTTTTAAACGGTTATGAACTTGGTGGTGGTTCACTACGTATCAATACACGTGAATTACAAGAACAAGTATTTGAAACATTAGGCTTTACACGTGAAAGTGCGAATGAACAATTTGGTTTCTTATTAGAAGCATTAGACTATGGTTTCCCTCCAATCGGCGGTATCGCTCTTGGATTAGACCGTTTTGCAATGTTGCTTGCTGGAGAAGATAATATCCGTGAAGTCATTGCCTTCCCTAAAAATGGTAAAGCAGCAGATCCAATGTCAGATGCACCAAGTACCGTTTCACCATTACAACTTTATGAACTAAGTATTGATGTGACGAACGTAGAAGAATAAGAAAATACTAAGAGAAGCCCCTTCCTTTATGGTAGGTGCTTTCTTTTTTTCATGAAAATACGTATAATGTGAGTGAATTTTTGAAATGAGGCGGAAATTACATGATGAAAAAGAAGATAGAGGATTGGCCACACCACGATTATGCCACTCGCTTATCTGTCGCAGTTGTATATGCATTTTTAGCGGCGATTGCCGTGAACTTTTTTTACCAACCAGGACACATTTATTCTAGTGGAGCCACTGGGTTTGCTCAAATCTTGACGACATTATCTAAAAATGCGTTAGGCTATACGGTACCTGTTTCAATCACATTATTTTTGATCAACGTGCCACTATTTGTATTATCTTGGTTTAAGATCGGTCACAAATTTACGATTTTTACTTTTATTACCGTATTTTTGACGTCATTTTTTATCCATATAATTCCAGAGACAACATTAACAGATGATCCGATCATTTGTGCCATCTTTGGTGGAGCGATCATGGGTGTTGGGATTGGTTTTGCTTTGAAGAATGGACTTTCTTCAGGGGGATTAGATATTTTAAGTATCACGATTCGTAAACGAACAGGCAAATCAGTCGGTTCGATCTCTATTATTTTCAATGTTATCATCATGTTTATGGCCGGTGTGTTGTTTAGCTGGCAATATATGTTTTATTCAGCACTCGCTATTTTTATGAGTGGTAAATTGACGGATGCGCTCTTTACGAAACAGCGTAAGATGCAAGTGATGATCGTAACTAAATGTCCAGAGAAAGTCATCACGGGAATCCAAGAACATATGCGTCGTGGGATCACGATCATCAATGAGGCAGAAGGTGCCTACAAACATGATAAGCAAACAGTATTGTTTACCGTAGTTACGCATTTTGAATTACCATTATTAGAATCAGTCATGAAGGAAAGCGATCCGGCTGCCTTTGTGAGTATTTCTGAAAATGTTCGAATCATGGGGCGTTTTTACGAAGAATCGATGGATTAAAAGTTGGGACATTTTGTCCCAGCTTTTTTATTGCATTTTTTTCTCATTCTATTTTTGCAAAGTAAAATCGAAATCTTTAGGAAAAACTTTTTTTAATGAGAAAATGTTGCAGTTTCCCAGATTTATCCGTATAGTTAATTTGGTATTCTATAGTAAAGTTGGAGTGAAGTTGGAAAAGAAAAATATGAAAAAAAGACTAAAACACAGTCGTTACATCAATGGTTTTGATGGGATTCGTTCCATAGCAGTGATTGGCGTCATTTTATATCATTTAATGCCGACTCGGATGCGTGGGGGATACTTAGGTGTTCCAGTCTTTTTCGTAGTCTCAGGGTATTTGATTACGGATTTGTTGTTTCAAGAATTGAAACAGACTGGTCGGATCGACATCAAACAATTTTATTATCGGCGAATGAAAAGGCTATATCCAGCATTGGTTGCGATGCTGATAGGTTCTTCGGCTTACATCACCTTGTTTCAGCGGAACCTGTTGAATGATTTAAAAGGCAATGTTATCAGCAGTTTATTGTATGTCAATAACTGGTGGCAAATCAATCATGGGATGTCGTATTTTGATCGCTTTTCAAGTGAATCGCCATTTACCCATATTTGGTCCTTGGCAGTAGAATCCCAGAATTATTTGATCTGGCCGATCGTCTTTGTTTTATTGATTAAATTAGTTAAAAATAGAGGCAAGATTTTTCTGGGCATTATTGGAGCAGCACTTGTTTCGATGATTTTGATGGCAGTCCTTTACACACCCGGGCAAGATCCGACGCGGGTTTATTATGGAACAGACACTCGTTTGTTTTCAATTTTACTTGGCAGTGGCTTAGCCTTTGTTTGGCCAAGTACACGATTGAAAGCAGAAATCCCTGCGCAAGCTAAACGAATTTTAAATGGCATAGGATTTTTCTCACTACTAGTATTAATTCTATCCTTGTTCTTCTTGAGGGATGATTTGACATTTGTTTATTATGGCGGCATGTTCCTAGTCAGTCTGTTAAGCGTGGTCTTAGTAGCTATTACGGCTCATCCTGGTGCTAGCTGGAATCGCTGGTTGACGAATCCGGTCTTTGATTGGATCGGTAAACGCAGTTATGGGATTTATTTGTATCAATTTCCAGTCATGATTTTTTACGAAGCAAAGATCAATGTTGCTAATCACACGTTGCTTCATACGATCATGGAAATCATTTTGATTTTATTTGTGACTGAGCTGTCTTATCGTTTTGTGGAAGCACCATTACGTCGCTTTGATTATGGAAAAACTTTTGCGACCTTGAAACAATCGTTTTTGGCACCTATCAGAAGTCGTCGTAAAATCGGATTTATTTTGACTGGGATCGTCACGCTGATTGCTGTAGTTGGTATCATTATTTCCCCTAGTGGTCAAGTCGATGCTAATCAACAAGCACTGCAAAAACAAATCGAACAAAATAAAAAAGCAGCTGAGAAAACTGAAACAAGTACCACTGAATCAGCAACAGATTCTAGTGAGACTGAACAATCAACAACTAGCTCGGACAAACCAGTTACTTTAGCTGAGAAATATGATCTGAGTCAACGTGAAGTAACCAAAGCCAAAAACTTAAAAGTTACGGCTGTTGGAGATTCAGTCTTATTGGCCGGTTCACAAGGATTGACCGAGATTTTCCCTAAGATGGTCATCGATGGTGAAGTTGGACGGCAAATGAAAGATAGCCCCGCAATTTTCCAAAGTCTAAAAGGTAAAAAAGAATTGAATGATACGATTTTGATAAGTCTTGGAACGAATGGACCGATCACGCAAGATGAATTTGCGCAAATCATGAGCATCGTTGGTGAGAAACGGAGAGTTTTTGTCATCAATACTCATGTACCGACTCGTCGTTGGCAAAATGATGTGAATGCCACATTAGAAACAATAGCAAAACAATACAAAAATGTTCATTTGATTGATTGGTACAATTATAGCGCTGCTCATACAGACTGGTTCTATGATGATCAGGTCCATCCAAATGAAGTTGGATCGATTTATTATTGTCATTTGATCACGAAAGAAATTGTCAAAGGTGAATAAAAAAAAACGTTTTGTGAACAATCACAAAACGTTTTTTTGTTTATTTTCTAATAAATAAATTTCTTTCTTTTTACGAGATAATTTTTTAAAGGCAGCCTCAGCTTTTGTGGCCTCACTTCTTGTTTCAAATCGTTCAGCATGGATCATCTGCAGTGGTCTGCGACTAGCAGGGTGGGTATATTTTGCTCCAGTGCCAGAATTATGTTCTACTAGGCGTCTTTTTGGATCAGTCGTATAACCGCCATAAAAGGTTTGATCTTTACACAACAAAACATAAAAATAATGGTCATTTGCCATAAAGCATCCCTCGTAAGTCCTCGGAGTAGTTTCCAGTCTGGTCATATGTATATAATGGTGGGAGGAAACGTAAGCCTTCATTTTTCCCGTCTTTGATTCCTTCAATCAATAAGGTATTTGCTTCTTTACCTTGTTTGGGATAGACGAATTGAATTCTTTTAGGCGCGATTCGATTGGCTCTTAACGCATCGATAATTTCTAAAAAGCGGTCTGGTCGATGGACCATCGTAAAACGGCCGTTCATCTTTAATAAGCGGGCAGAAACGTTTACGACGTCTTCTAGTGTCGCGTGGATCTCATGACGCGCAATCGCTAAATGAGGGTTTGGATTTTTGATGCTAGTAGGTAGTTCTTTAAAATATGGTGGATTGCAAACGACAAGGTCAGCAGAGTCGCCTCTAAATATATCAAATGTATTTTTTAAATCTAATTCATGCATGGTCATTTGATTTTCTAAATGATTGAGTTCGATGCTTCGTTGCCCCATATCCGCGAGTCGCGGTTGTAGTTCGATTTGATCGATTTGTGCAGTGGTTTTTCGGCTGAGAAAGAGACCGACTGCGCCATTGCCGGCACAAAGGTCAATAATTTTCCCACGTTTTGGGACTCTAGCGAAATTAGCCAAAAGAACCGCATCGATAGAAAAAGAAAAAACTTCTGCGCTTTGGATGATTTGGATATCTTCAGCATAAAGCTGATCGATTCGTTCACCTTTTCTTAACAATTTCTTTTGCCCCCTTAAAAAAATCATACCGATGTATTATACTACGTTTAGTTAGGTAACTGAAAGGAAGAAAAAATGTTTTTTAAATTTATCCGTGTAATTGCCCGCAGTATTTTAGCTGTCGTTAATGGCAATGCCAAATATCAAAATAAAGAGAAATTGCCTGAAGGAAATTATATTTTAGTTGCGCCACACCGTACGTGGTGGGATCCAGTCTATATGGCATTAGGTGCATCACCAAAACAATTTTGTTTCATGGCAAAAGAAGAATTATTCAAAAATCCTGTGTTACGGTACATTTTAGTTCATCTGAACGCATTCCCAGTCGATCGTGAAAAACCAGGGCCGAGTGTCGTAAAACGTCCGGTCAAAATGTTGAAAGATTCTGATAAAAGTTTGATCATGTTTCCAAGCGGAACCCGTCACTCGACTGAGCTAAAAGGTGGGATGTCATTGATTGCCCGTTTATCAAAGAAACCGATCGTCCCTTGTGTTTATCAAGGTCCAACAAAGTTCTCGCAATTATTCAAACGGACCCCTGTGATCATTCGTTTTGGTGATCCGATCGATATCTCTGATATCAAAAAGATGGATAAAGCTGGTTTAGCTGAAGTAGAATCTCGTGTTCAAAATGCTTTTGACCAATTAGATTACGAGATTGATCCTACGTATAAATATATTGCCAAAGAAAAAGATGCTGACTAATTAGCATCTTTTTTTCTTTTGCTAAAAATAAGAAAAATTTTTTTATCAAGCGCCTATATCTGAGAACATCTACTTGTTGAGCAGAAATATACATTAAATCGTGTTATAATTTCAGGAAGGACTAAAATGAGAAAAGGGTGGATCAATGAAAGTTTTACATACGGCTGACTGGCATATCGGGAAGAAATTACATGGCTATGAATTGCTATCAGACCAAGCGTATATTCTTGATCAAATACTGAAAATCGCACAAGCAGAGTCCGTCGATGCAATCATAATCGCCGGGGATCTATATGATCGCTCGATTCCTTCTGAGGATAGTGTCCGGTTATTGAATCAAACGATTGCGAAATGGAATCTAACTGAAAATATTCCGTTATTAGCAATCTCAGGCAATCACGATAGTGCGACCCGTTTGGCAACTGGTGCTCCATGGTTCAATCAATCGAATTTTCATTTGCATACACGATTAGAAGAAGCATTTGAACCTATCGAAATGGGCGACACACAGTTTTACTTATTGCCTTATTTTGAACCAGTTGATGCACGGATTTATTTTGCAGATCCTGAGATTCGAACGATTCAAGCGGCAATACCTAAGGTGATCGAAAAGCTTGAAGCTAGTTTTGATAAAAATAAAAAACACGTGTTGGTCAGTCATTTCTTTGTAGCAGGCAGCAGCAAAACCGATTCAGAGACTAAAATAGAAGTCGGTGGTTTAGATGGGATCAATGGTCAGCTATTAGTTAATTTTGACTACGTGGCTCTAGGCCATTTACATGGAAAAGATGCGTTGAAAATGGAAAATGCCCGTTATAGCGGTTCACCTTTAAAATATTCTTTATCGGAAAAAAATCAGGTTAAAGGTGTTTGGATCATTGATACAGAAACGTCTGAATTTTCGTTTCGAACGGTCGCTCCACTACATGAAATCGAAGAAATTCAAGCGACATTTGAAAAATTATTAGATCCTGATTTTTATTTGACGATTGAACGCGAAAATTATCTTTCGATTTTATTAGAAGATCAGGCGGTGATCCCCAATTTGATGAATCAATTACGCCAAGTCTATCCACGAATCATTCAAGTAGAACGGATCAATGGGTATGAAGCCGAAAACATCAGTCGTTTAAGCAAAAAACAACTGACTGAAAAGTCTCCCATAGCGTTGACCGAAGAATTTTTTACTGAAGTCGCTCAAAGTGAATTGACGAGTCGACAAAAGAAGTGGATTGAAGACGGCTTACACACACTTCTTAAGCAAGGAGGGTCAAATTAGTGCTTCCAAAGAAAATCATTATGGAAAATTTCGGCCCTTTTTTACATGAAGCAGTCGATTTTGAACAAATGTCAGAAACCCCATTATTTTTAATCAGTGGAAAAACGGGTGCCGGAAAAACCACGATTTTTGATGCCATTACTTTTGCTTTATATGGTGATGCTTCTGGCGGGATACGTTCTTCGAATGAGATCCGTTCTTCTTTTGCAGAACCGACTGAAGAAACGCGGGTCCAATTTATTTTTGAGCATCAGGGTCGACAATATTCAATTGAACGCTGGCCAAAGCAGACCTTGGCTAAAAAAAATGGTAAAGGTGAAACGACTAAAAATCAAAAAGTCCAGCTAAGTGTCTTTAATGATTTGGGTCAAGAAGCAGAAGCCTACACAAAAATCGATGCGGTCAACGAAGCAATCTATCAAATCCTGCATTTGCAAAAAGAGCAATTTCGTCAAATCGTGATGTTACCACAAGGAGAGTTTCGAACATTTCTAAATGCGAACAGCACTGAGAAGGAAGCCGTTTTACGCAATCTTTTTGGTACAAGTGCTTATCGCGGGTTTACTGAAAATCTAAAATTTAAAAAAATAGCGATGGAGAAATCCGTCAGTGAATTGACCACTCGCATGGATCAATTGTTTCAACAAGTCCTCTGTGAACAAGGAGATACTTATCAAGAATCATTGAATCTTGCGAATCAGTACCTAACAAAAGAAGCACAAGAATTGTTACAAAGTCGAACTGAACTTGAGATGCAACAAACCAATTACAAAATGTTGCAACAGCAAGTCCAAAAAGCACAAGAATTGACGACGTGGTTGCAGCAAAAAGATGAGACGTTTCAAGAATTAGCTGAACTTGAAGAGGCAAAGCCGATCCAAGAACAACGTAAACAGCAACTAAAGCAAGCTAAAATGTTAGAAAAAATTCGTCCCATCTATGAACGAAAACAAGAATTGGCGACACTTTTCAAACAGTACCAGGAAGAAATTACTGAAAATAAGCTTCAGCTAGCAGCTTTGGATCAACAATTTTTTGCAGCAAAACAACAAACAATTGTTTTTGAAGAAGAAGCAGGAATATGGCAAGAAAAAAAACAAGCGTTGCAAAAAATGGAAGCATCTTTGCCTTTGGTCAAACAGCAAGCAACTCTAAGACAACAAGCAGCTGAGTTAGAAGCAAAACGGGCGGATCAGCAAACACAGTTGATGGAACTAAATCAACAATTAGCCGCTTTGGAGCAAGAACAAAAAATACTTCAAGCAAAGCAAAATGATGAAAAGGACTGGCAAAACCGCCGTTATCAAGAACTACAATTCCAACAGCAACTAAATCAGTTGGAAGATGTAGCTGAAAAAATCATAACTCAGCAAGAAGCGGAAGAAGAACAACAGATACATTTAGCCCAACTGATTGAAGAAAAAAGTCAAACTAGCAATCAATTGATGGCGGTCACCGGGGACTATAAAAAATTAAAAAGTCAGTGGGCAGCTGCTGAAATCGCGCGTTTGAGTCTAGACTTATTACCAGGAGAGCCTTGTCCCGTTTGTGGATCGAAAGAGCATCCTGAGCCTGCTTCTCATGAAGGAATTATCCTAGATAACTTAGCCGAATTGCAAAGTGAATTGGAAAAGCAAGAAGCTCGAATCAAGCAATTAGAACTTTTACATGAGCAGCAAACGGTTCGGTATGAAGTTGCGGAACAAACCTTTGAAAAAACGCAAACTGATCGCGTAGTAGCTCAAAAAGATTTAGCTAAAAAAATTAAGGAGTGCCATCAACAATTGATGGACTATTATCAAGCAGATTTACCGTTAGTATTAGATCAGCTCGTAACTATTTTAGCTGAAAAGCAAACCGAAACGGATCAAATGTTGGCAGAAATCACGCAGGCCAATCAACAAATATCAGTAATAGCTGAAAAAATAGCTAGTTGTTTAGAAGAAAAAAAACTTTTTGAGATGATACTAGCTGATATAACCAGCGAACAACAATTATTACGCGGTCGAATCTCAAGTATTGAAGAGCAGACGGCAGACTGGCAGTTAGAAGAATTAGAGCAACAAATAAACGAAACTGCACAAGCAATCAAAGAACATGAAGAAGCCGTGAGAAAGTATCAAGATTCAATAAATTCATTGGAACAAAATCAGATTCGTCTGCAAGAGCAGCACCAGACATTAACTCGGCAAATACAAGAGACTACTCAAAATCTATCGAAGCAGCAAAAATTGGTACAAGAAAAAATGGCAGAAGCGTCAATTGCTGAAGAACAATTAATGATGGAAAAAATAGATCTTGAAGTGTTGGAATTAGCGATTACAGATTTTGACAAGCGCCAAGGGATTTTAAACGATCGGTATCAGCGTTTAGTTGAACAAATCGATGATCGAGCAAGACCAGAACTCGAAGTGCTGCAGGCATCGTTAACAGAACGAGAAACGCAAGTGTCCCAATTACAACAACAATACTACGCACGAGAAAGTCAGCTGCAACAACAACGTGAGATAATCAAAACGATTGAAGAATTGCATGGTCAAAGTAAAAAGCAGTTAGATGAACTCGGTCAGATGGTTCAACTGTATCAAACGATGAATGGTGACAATCCTCAAAAAATCAGTTTGGAACGCTATGTTTTACAATGGTATTTAACCGAAGTTTTACAAAGCGCCAATCAACAACTGAACCAGCTGACAAAAGGGCGTTATCGTTTCGAATTGAATCAAGAAACTGGGCGTTCGAAAGGAAATACTGGTTTAGAAATCAATGTCTATGATGACAATGCTGGAGCCACGCGAAGTTCTCATACTTTATCAGGTGGTGAAAGTTTTATAGCTGCGTTATCATTAGCATTAGGTTTAGCAGAAGTGATTCAAAGCCAATCTGGCGGTGTTGCCATCGAAGCTTTATTTATTGATGAAGGTTTTGGTTCTTTGGATGAGGAAGCACTGGAGATGGCGATGGAAGCATTAGAAGGTATCGAGAATGCTGGACGGATGATTGGGATCATCAGTCATGTAAGAGAGCTAAAAGAACGAATCCCACAACAAATTATTGTGGAGACTAGCGGAACGGGGCGAAGTAGCATTCGCTATCAGCTAGAAGGATGGAGTGAAGCGTAAATGAGATGGAGTATTCCGGAAAAAGTAATTGAGCGCGGCAGAACTTACTTGAAAGAAGGACGGGTCTTATCCGTTGAAGCAGACGCAGCACGCCGTGTGTGGCATGGTGAAGTATTAGGCAGTGAACTTTATTTAGTCGACTTAGACGGCAGCGGAAAAGAAAATGATATTTGTTCATGTCCTTATTGGGAAGAACACGGATATTGTAAACATACTGTATCGGTAGAGTTGTACTTGCGTGAAAAAGGATTATCACGTGTCATCAATCCTGAAACAGTTTTACCTAAAAAAATGGAAAGCAGCGTCTCTTTTGCTGATTTATTGAATCAAGGATTTGCTCGTTTAGAAAAAGAAGCAGAACCTTTGCAGCCTTTATTTGTTGAGTTTGTGGTCGAAGCGATCCCGACAAATCCATATCATCCAGAATTAGACGTTTTAGCAGTCTCATTGCGAATCGGGACTAAAGCTGGAAAAAGAAGTTATATCGTTAAAAATCTGTATGACTTTTTACACGCGTATCAAATGGATTCTGCTTATACAGTCAATAAACAATATCGTTTTCAAATTGAGGCAGGCGCTTTTGAGCCGGATTGTCGTGATTTGATTGAAGATCTAGTCGGAATCAGCGAAACCTATCAATTATTAGGTAAGGCAGGCTTACAAGTCAAAGGAAAATTAGATAAACGCTATCTATTATTACCTGTTCACCGGATGCAAGAATTATTAAATGGGATGGAAAAAACAGGCAACTTAAGTATTGTGATCGGTGAAAAAAATTATTCAGAAGTTCATGAAGGACAAGAATTACCATTATCATTCCAAATCGAAAAACGTAGTGAAAATGATTTTAGTTTAACGGTGGCAGATAATTTTACAAACTATTATAGTAATTATTTCTTAGGTTTCATTGAAAATTCTTATTACTTGATGACTCGGGAACAGCAAGATACGTATATCACATTAAAGCAATTGATGAAACGTTTGAAGGAACCGGTAATTACGTATGAACAACGACAACTGTCACAATTATTCACAGAAGTACTGCCTTACTTACGTAAAATCGGTCGAGTCCAAATCTCTAGTGATGTTTCCGAAATCATGAAAGAAGAACCGTTAAGGGCGGTCGTGATTTTTCGAAAAATCAAAGGAATGATCAAGGCAGAAGCCGAATTTCATTACGGAAATGCGTATTTCTCTACGAATGATGCTCATCAACCGAAATTACCAAACAATGTAGAGATTTTACGTGATCGACGGAAAGAAAAACAAATTTTGGATCTTTTTGATACGTATCGTTATCAAAAAATCGATACAGGATTTGAGAAAAAAATTCCTGTGAAGGATAATTTGTATTACTTTTTCAAAGTTGAAGTCGAAGAATTTCGTCGTTTTGCTAAAGTTCGAATGGGCAAGAAATTGCGTCAATTATTCTTAGATGGAGAAGAGTTCCAACCAACGATCGAAATCGATCAACATGGCTCTTGGTTAGATATCAAATTTGATGTAACAGGTATTCAAGATAATGAAATCGATCATGTGTTGAATAGCTTATTACGTAAAGATCGTTTCTACACATTGGATAATGGAGAAGTTTTATCATTTGATTCTGAAGCTTTCCAGCAAACAAGCGAGATGATCGGGCAACTAAGAGAAAAAATCAATGCAAAAGATGGGTTGATCCGTTTACCTAAGAGTCAAGGAATCATGCTGGAAGAGCAATTGAAAAATAATCCAAATGCTCAATTCAGCGAAAGCTTCACTGCAATGGTTCAAGACTTAACACATCCAGAAGATTATCAAGTGGCCTTGCCTGATACACTACAAGCACAGCTTAGACCGTATCAAGAAGCGGGTTTCCGCTGGTTGAAAATGCTAAGCGATTATGGTTTTGGCGGTATTTTAGCCGATGAGATGGGACTTGGTAAAACGATCCAAGTTATTACCTTTTTGTTGGCAGAAAAAGCCCAACAACCAATCAAAGCTTTGATTGTTACACCAGCTAGTTTAGTCTATAATTGGCAAGCAGAAATCAAAAAATTTGCTCCTAGTTTGCATTCGCAAGTCATTTCAGGCAGCCGCAGCGAGCGAGAACAATTATTTGCTGATTCAAATGAGATCGTGATCACTTCTTACGCAAGTATGCGCCAAGATATTGATCTTCATGAACAAGCAGGCTATCAATATCTAGTATTGGATGAAGCTCAAATGGTCAAAAATTCATCAACAAAAACAGCGAGTGCATTGCGCAATTTATCGATTCGGCATCGCTTTGCATTAAGTGGGACACCGATTGAAAATAATTTAGAAGAGTTATGGTCATTGTTCCAAACAGTCATGCCCGGCTTCTTCCCAAGTATTGGCCGTTTCCGTCAAATGCCCGTACCTGAAATCGCTAAGATGATCCAACCATTTGTTCTCCGTCGTGATAAAGATACGGTGTTACAAGAGTTACCAGAACGAATTGAATCTAATGTTTTAAGTAGTTTGACTGAAGAACAAAAAACAGTTTATCTAGCTTATTTAAAACGCATGCGTCAAGAAGTCGATCAAATGGATTCGGCAACTTTCCGTAAACAACGAGTAAGTATTTTAGCTGGTTTGACTCGCTTACGCCAAATCTGTGATGATCCGCGTTTATTCATGGAAGGCTATGAAGGCGGATCTGGTAAATTAGATCAAGTAAAAGATCTGATTCGTGCGGCTAAAGAAAATGGTCGTCGAGTATTGTTGTTCTCGCAATTTACGAGTATGTTGTCGATCATTGAACAAGAATTTGCTGAAGAAGGCATCTCTAGTTTTTATTTACGGGGGAGCACGAAAGTTCCAGATCGTTTGAAAATGGTCGATGCCTTCAATGCAGGTGAAAAAGATGTTTTCTTGATCTCATTAAAAGCTGGTGGTACTGGTCTGAATTTAACTGGCGCAGATACTGTGATCTTGTATGATTTATGGTGGAATCCAGCAGTTGAGGAACAAGCAGCTGGTCGTGCACATCGTATCGGACAGAAAAAAGTCGTAGAAGTATGGCGTATGATTGCTGAAGGTACGATCGAAGAACGAATGAACCAACTTCAACAGGAAAAACGTGAATTATTCCAAAAAGTAATCCAAGGCAATGAAGAACAAACGAATAAACTTACTGAAGAAGATATTCGAATGATTTTGAGTTTAGGAGAATAAAAAAACTTGCAGCGTATTAACGCTGCAAGTTTTTTTCGGTTAAGACTGCTTGTTTCAATGCTTCAAAACTGGTGATTTCTTGATCAAAAAGTATGGATTGATTATCCGGTAGTGGGCGATGCTGATGATTGAACCACCACACATTCCAATTTGCTGATTTTGCACCTATGACATCATTTTCAAAACTATCACCAATATATAGGAGCGTATCTTCAGACAATCCGAGATGCTCTTCCATTAGTTTAAAAATTTTAGGATCAGGCTTTTGAATTTTTACACCATCTGAAATCATAATCGTATTTGGAGCAAACCAATTTTTTAATTGCAAAGCATTTATTTTATTGGTTTGACGCTCAACAGGTCCATTGGTAATTATTCCGATGGGAATGTTTTGTGTAGTTAGAAAGTCTAGGATCTGTTGGATTTCTTTTGGAAGAGTGATTCGTTCTAAAGCTTGATTATACATGGCTTGAAACTTCGATAGATCCTTATCTTCAGCGTAGAAATCTTCGGCTTGTAATGCCAGACGGATTCGTTCATATCGCATTTTTTCTAACGTCCATTCCCCGCGGATCGTTTTCATGTAGTGTAGATCGCTGAAGTGACGAAATTGGAGAAATAGTGAGGATAATTTGTTGATCGGAAAAGTAGGGAATAGTGCAGTAATAGCATCAGCGAAAGGTGCTCGTTGTTCATATAAAGTATCATCTAAATCAAATACGATTCCATTAATCATTTAGTCACTCCTAATCATTTGGATGAATCTATTATACCAAAAAATAATTGTTCTTTTTTTAGATAAATAAAAAAATAGTATTTCAAATTATTTTTTGTTATGTTATCTGTTCAACAATAATTGGAAAAAAACATTCAAAATAATCAATCAAAAATATTCCTGATAAAAAAAATAATGATTGATGGTCTTAAAAACAAGTGAAAAATTATTCGCTTCACTCTTGCTAAACAACAAAAAAAAAGTGAATTTTTTTGAGCGCTTGAAACTGTATCTATTTCAAAAGATTACTTTTAGTAAAAAATTTGATACAGAGTTATAATTTTAAGTATAAAATAAAATAACTGTAAAATGAGAGTATTGATAATTTATGCATTTTACTAGTTTATAATAATTGTAAAAAACGCTGAATTAGCGTCATCATGAGAGACTATATCTCATTTGTTAGAATAATATTTTTATTTTTATACTAATAAAAAAATTTTTTACAAATCTAATAATAAGAAAAAATAAGAAAAATTCTTTTTTTAATACAGTTTATAATGTTGTTATACTATTTTTCTAAATTAGAGTTACGCCATTAATTTCTCATCTAAAACAACGGATGTGTCCTGACAGCTTTTATAGCGGTGTTAAAAATTAAATAACGTTAATATTAAAAAAGAAAAAGTGAATCAAACCTTTTTTTTGTTACATTTTTTTTGTATAATAGAAACAGATAGCAGGAAATGAATATATCCTGTTACAAAATTTGAGAGTTAAGAAAAGGAGTGATATGTATGTTAACATTATATACTTCCCCTAGTTGCACATCATGTCGGAAAGCACGTGCTTGGCTGCAGGAACATGAGATCCCTTATGTTGAGCGGAATATCTTTTCTGAACCATTGAATATCGATGAGTTGAAAGCCATCTTACAGATGACTGAAGACGGAACTGAAGAGATCATTTCTACTCGTTCGAAAGTTTTCCAAAAATTGAACATGGATTTAGATGAATTGTCACTAAAAGAATTATTAGATCTTGTTAAAGAGAATCCAGGATTGTTACGTCGTCCGATTATGATCGACGAGAAACGTTTACAAGTTGGATTCAATGAAGATGAAATTCGTCGTTTCTTACCTCGTGATGTTCGCCAATATGAATTACGTCAAGCCCAGTTAATGGCTGGATTATAAAATAGATGCCTCGCAGCTGCGGGGTGTTTTTTTGTTTGTAGAAATTAGAGCGTTGAGCAGTGCAAGGCTTTGTTTAGGGGAATTTAATAAATTTTGCTGGCTTTCTTTACTTTTAAACGGAATCAGTTACAATGAACATATAATCTACTATTAAAGTGAGGTGTGCCAAGATGGAAATGGAACACATCAATGAGAATACGATTCGAGTTATTATTGAGAATGAAGATCTAGCAGAACGTGGGATTACTTTTTTAGACCTACTAGGTAATCACCGCGAAATTGAATCTTTTTTTTATAGTATCTTAGAAGAAGTCGATATCGAAGATGAATTCAAAAGCAGTGAAGCAGTAACTTTCCAAGTTTTGCCCAAAAATGATGGCTTAGAGTTGTTTATCAGCAAAAACCTATCGCCTGAAGATATCAGTAAAATGAATAATTCTACTGAATTTGAGACCGATGATTTCGATCAATTGATTCGCCAACAGATTTTAGCGAATTCTGAAACGCTTGAAGAAGAGCCGGTTAATAATCGAGTGCGTGTCTTCCAGCTGAATAGCTTTGAAGATATGATCGAGTTAGCAAGTTATCACTTTTTAGATGAGGCTTGGTGCGATTTGTATCTGCTCAATGAAAATTATTATCTTCAAGTTGCTTTTGATCCTGAAGTTTATGGAGATTATGCCTTAGCAGATGTTACTGCTGAAATTTTAGAATATACGCAAGACGCATCTGTTTCGACAGAAATGTTAGAAGAGTACGGAAAACTTTTGATGCGTCGTGATGCAATTGAAATTACTCGCAGCTATTTCAACTAAAAGAGAGAAAAGACTGGTATTCAAATGAATATCGGTCTTTTTTTTGTACCTTTTTTTGAGGTGATGAGAATGTTGTTTGCTTATACCACAGAAAAACAGTTGGTCAATGCAAGGAATGCGACGACGGGTACGCAGTATTATTGTCCAGATTGCGGCTCTTTATTGATTCGTAAAGCGGGATCTTTATTGATTCCTCATTTTGCCCATTCAGCGAAAGAAATATGTCATGGGATGAGCGAAGGAGAAACGATCGAGCATTTGAATTTGAAGCAAATGTTTTACCAGTGGGGCCAACAAACTGACCAACAATGGCAGCTAGAAACACCATTAAATGATCTAGCGCAAAGACCGGATCTATTAAACCGAAAACTTGCAGTCGAGATCCAATGTTCTTCATTAAAATCTACTCGTTTAGCAGAACGTATAAAGGGCTATAGTCAAAATGGCTATCAAGATTGGTGGCTGTTAGGAGTAAAATTAAGACCTAATAAAAAATTCACGTCCTTGCAAAAGCAATTTTGTTCTTTTTCTAAAGATAAAGGAGTCCACGTGTGGGGAATTAAAAAAGATGAAATTTCTTTGTTTTACCATATTTACCAGCAAGACCAACACTATCAATATTCAAAAAAAATCTGGCCAAGTTATTCTGTCCCTATCACGACGATCTTAAATACCAATTTGTCTGAACTACCGCCTAAAATCATTCTGTCAAAACAAAGTGTGTTAGCAGAAAAACGACGACTAGCTAAACGATTATCATGTTCAGAACCTAAAGTCATGAAAGTCCAAACTTATCTATATCTTCAGCGCCGCCACCTACTTTATTTATCAGAATGGATATATTTTCCCAGCCGGTACAGCTTTTTTTATCAGGAGGATCTTTTGATTTTCCGACTGCTGTTCCAGCAAGAAGCTAAAAATGCGGATACGATATTCAAAAAATTTTTATACTATCGAGAAACGATGCAACGAAAATGGATTTTTCATCGAATAGAGGAGCGAGAAATACTTGAACGGTTGTATTTAGAAGCCATTTTTTGTCAAAGAAAGGCTAAAATTTTATAGACTTGACTCATTAAAAAATTACTTTTTTCAAAATTGTGATAAGATTGGGGATGATAATAGAGATGGGAGTGTTTTTATGAGTGAAGCAAAACAATTACCAACGCGTCAGGAGGTTCCGGTTGAATTAACATGGGACTTAACTAAAATTTTTGTGAATGACGCTGCTTTTGAAGCAAAATTTACAGCTCTAACAGAAGAACTAGCTGCTGTAGAGCAAATAAAAGGAAGTTTAGGACAAGGCGCTTCTGAACTTTTAAAAGCAGTCGACTACGTTTTAGATATTTATCGTAAAGCGGAAGTCATCTATGTTTATGCACATCTTAAAAATGATGAAGATACTGCGAATACAACAAATCAGGCTCTTTATGCGCGAGCTTCAAGTTTGATCGCTAAAGTCAGTGAAGCAGTCAGCTGGTTTGAACCAGAATTATTACAACTTTCTGATGAACAAATCGCAGCTTATTTTGATGAAGAACCTAAATTACAATTATACCGTCATTTCATCGAACAAATAATTTCAGAACGAGCACATGTATTACCGGCAGAACAAGAGGCACTCTTAGCCGGTGCTAGTGAAATTTTTGGCAGCTCTGCAGATACCTTTGCTGTGATGAACAATGCTGATTTAAAATTCCCAATCGTAAAAAATGAAGCTGGCGAAGACGTTCAATTAACGCATGGTGTCTATGGTCAATTATTAGAAAGTACTGACCGTACAGTACGTGAAAAAGCATTTAAAGCATTGTACTCTGTGTATCATCAGTTTAGAAATACTTTTGCATCAACGTTGAGTACACATGTCAAAGGCCATAATTTTAAAGCAAAAGTTCGCGGGTATGATTCTGCTCGGGCTGCGTCATTAAGCAGCAATCATATTCCAGAAGATGTATACGATACTTTAGTTTTAGTTGTAAATCAGTATTTGCCGTTGCTTCATCGTTATGTAGAATTACGTAAAGAATTATTAGGTTTAGAGCAGTTGCATATGTATGACCTATACACGCCATTGCTAGCTGAAGCTCCAATCAAATTTACTTATGAAGAAGCGAAAGCCAAAGCATTGGAAGCTTTAAAACCATTAGGCGAGGAATATTTAGAAATCGTCAAACAAGCCTTCGATGAGCGCTGGATCGATGTCGTAGAAAATCAGGGAAAACGCAGTGGTGCCTATTCTTCTGGCGCTTATGACACTCAACCATATATTTTATTGAATTGGCATGATCGTTTGGACGAATTGTATACATTGGTCCATGAAATGGGGCACAGTGTTCACAGTTACTTTACTCGTCACACTCAACCATATGTTTACGGTGATTATTCGATCTTTTTAGCTGAGATTGCTTCCACGACGAATGAAAATCTACTAACTAGCTATTTATTAGAAACAGAAACGGATCCTAAGATTCGTGCTTACATCATCAATCATTATCTAGATGGATTTAAAGGAACGATCTTCCGTCAAACACAATTTGCAGAATTTGAACATTTTATCCATACCGAAGATGCGAAAGGAAATCCGTTAACTAGTGATTATTTAAGCCGCTTCTATGGAGAGTTAAATGCGAAATATTATGGACCGATTGTTGTGAATGATGAAGAAATCAAAGATGAATGGTCACGGATTCCGCATTTCTATTACAATTATTATGTGTATCAATATGCGACTGGTTTTTCTGCTGCCGGTGCCTTAGCAAAACATATTGCTGAAGGTGATGAACAAGCATTAGAAAATTATTTGACTTACTTAAAATCAGGCAGTAGTGACTATCCAATCGAAGTAATGAAAAAAGCCGGAGTCGATATGACACAACCAGCGTACATTGAAGATGCGATGGAAATTTTTGCATTACGTTTGGATGAATTGGAACAATTAGTTGAAGAATTAAGATAGTTTATTTTAATCAAGTAAAATCACTCCTAAAATTTTAGGAGTGATTTTTTTTGCACCAGTAGAAAAGGTAATCAAAATCCAAATAATTAATAGAATTTATATAAATGGAATTTCTCTTTTGTTTGATGGTATGGGAAAATTATTTTTGAGTAGGAGGGATCCATTGTGAGCAAACCAAATAGAAGAGACAAACTTGATTTGTTTCTAAAATTATCGATTGCTATGATGTTTATTGCAGGTTTTTTGATTTTTATGTATCCCTTTGTGGTGGACTCAATCAATAATTTTGTAGATCAGCGTAGGCTTGAAGCAGTCGAAGAACAAACTGCCGCCCGCTCAGAAGCTGAGAAGCAGAAGCGATTAAAAAAATTAGCAGCAGAAAATAAAAAATTACGGACGATTATTCCTGGTTCAGGTAGTTTAGATGATCCATTCCATACTTCCTTGGAAGGAATGGAAAGTCCTAAAAAAGAATATTATGAAAAACACATGATCGGTGCTATCTATATTCCTAAAATCAAGGTCAGTTTGCCAGTGTATGATTTAACGAATGATTTTTTGTTGGATCAAGGAGCCACAGTGATGCAAGGAACGTCCTATCCAGTCGGTGGCAAAAGTACCCACTCAGTGATCACGGGCCATACGGGTTTGACAGATAAAAAATTATTTACTGATCTTGATCAATTAAAAAAGCAAGACAAGTTTTTTGTACATATCGAAGGGAAAAATTAGCTTATCAAATTGATCGGATCCGAGTAGTGAAGCCGGAAGATTTCAGCGCCTTAAAAATAGAAGCGGGCCGTGATTTGATCACACTTTTGACTTGTACTCCCTACGGTGTGAACAGTCATCGATTATTAGTGACCGGTCATCGGATCAGCTATCCAGTCCAAGCGGCAAAAAAAATAAAAGCCACTGAGAATTATCATCGTCGCCGAGTCATTTATCTGATATTGGGATGTCTTTTTTTTATGTTGATTTTTCTATACTTTGTTTGGCGTAAAATTGTTCTCTATCAGTCTAAAAAAAGAAGCTACAATTTTGTCTTTTATTTGTATCAAAATGGTCAACCGTTATCAGGTGTGCGAGCATTGTTAATTTATAAACGAGAGGTCGTTCGTGTAGCAGGTAGACTTGTCTATGCGACAAGTGATGAGATAGGAGAAATCAGATTTGCGAATGTTCCGGGAGGTAGTTATCACGTAGAGACTGAAAATGGATTGCGGATCAAGGGCAAAATTTGGCGATTAAAAGATTCTATCTTTACGATTGTCGGTCATCGCCGCCGAGGATATAAGCGAATCAAACGATTGGTGAAACATTACATCATAGAAAGTAAAGGGAAGTGACATGGAAAGTAGTTCGAACAACTTGAAAAAAAAGTTGGTCAGTAAAGTCGTAATGATTTTGATTTTTCTGATTGGGGTATTGGTAATGGCCTATCCTTTTTACATCAATGCGATCAATAATTTTATTGATCAAAAGCGAATGGAAGAAGTACAAATGGAAAATGAAAAGCGAGCGAGTGAACAGATCCGACAAACAAAGGAACGAATGGAAGCACGCAATAAGGAATTAAAAACAAATGGTCTAGTGCCAAAAGCACCACCATTTACCCATAGTGAAGAACAAAAAATCGTAACGGACGAATACCTTCATTCACATTTGATCGGAGCGATCAGCGTTCCATCGATCGAGATCACTTTGCCGCTTTTTGATACAACGAATGAGAAATTATTACAAGAAGGTGCGACGGTTTTACAAGGAACTTCTTATCCGACTGGTGGAATCGATACGCATTCAGTGATTTCAGCGCATAGTGGGCTGCCTGAAAAAAAATTATTTACTGATTTGGAAGAAGTAAAAAAAGGCGCTATTTTTGCGATCAGTTTGTTTGATGAAAAATTGGCTTATAAAGTAGACAAGATCGAAGTCGTCAAGCCTTCGGATACTTCTGCAATCGATATTGAGCCAGGTCGAGACATCGTGACACTTTTGACTTGTACACCTTACATGGTCAATAGTCATCGTTTGTTAGTGACTGGTCATCGGGTTCCGTATACTGAAGAAATCGCCGAGGCAATCAAAAAAGCCGATGATACTCGTAATTTAAAACAAAGACTCACTTTATTAGGAGTAGTATTAAGCATCTTAGTACTGTTGTTGATGGTCTTTGCAAATTTTCATCGCTATTTTTTGAAAAAACATTCGTTTAATGTGACACTCAAACGTTTAGATGTAACTGGAAAACCATTAGCCAATGAAAAATTAGCCTTATATTCTAAAAACGGCAAAGTACCGATTCAACAATCAGGATTACCAGTTGTTGTTGTAACAGATAGTAATGGTTTGGCTCATTTTGAAAAAATAGCCGGCGGTGTTTATTGTCTGAAAGTAGCAGAAGATTTTGGGTTCAAGCTGGGCATCAAGAAATTACGTGATCGAAAAGTGGGGCTCTATCTGACTAAAAAGCAAAAAAAATTCATTTTTACTCATGAGAACACGATCATTGTCAAAAAATGAGTGGCAGAAAGAAAAAAATAACCAAGTGGAAGTGTTCATCGCTAGGATGAACACCTTCACTTGGTTTATTTTGCTTGAAATAAGGGCGTAACTGCTTAAATAAGTGAGAGATGGCAATTCGATGCTAGATTGTCAAATGGGATATTTTTATTCTGTAATTTTAGAAAAGCCATCAATGATTCTTTAGTGGTACAAGTATCTAAAATATGATGGATTGTTTCACACCCTTCGATGCGAATTCCCGCCTCACAATCATCGTTGTAATTATAAATGACTGCAGAAGGATGCGAGGTGATCTTCATTTCATTTGCAATTTGCTGATCAGCTAAAAAAGCTTCTTTAACAAAAGCTGAATGGCGATCTTCTAAAAACATTTCGACATCACCACCGATTTTAGTAAATAGCTGCAGTGCCAGCTTCTTTGAGTACGTTTGTTTTTGTTCACCAACAGCTTCTTGAAGCTCTATTAAGAAATCCCGGCCGCGTTTTTTACCTTGAAGCTGAGCCGCTTTAACATCTAAAGCTGCTGAGTGGATTTCTTGCGATAGGTCGTTACGTAAGTGAATATCTTTTTCTGAGGCACCGATGCGGTTCATGAATTCTGAAATAGTATTGAGATTCATGATAGGAATCAAGCGTAATTGGATTTTAAGATCATAACTTTTGATCAATTCAATCATTCGTCGCTCAATCGATAGGCATCTTTTGCCGATGGGATTAACAAATAAATAAATCTCAATCACTGATTTCCCTCCATATCTTTATGTAATTTTTGCTGAGCGTAGACAGCGCGAGCAATTTTATTTTGTGTCTTGCGAAAAGGTAAGTCAAAGTGTTGTAAAAAATCTTTGAAATCGACTTCGCTAAAAGAACCATCCGGAACTTCCAGCTCTAATTCAAAGTCGTGTTGGCGACTATACCAACTCTCGTCTAATGCTAATTTTCCTTCAGAAATCATAAATTCCGCTCGCTTCGTCGTTAATTGTGCGATCAGCTGTAAATCCTCAATGGAAATATGTAAGGCTCTTAAATGGGCTAAAACTTCTTTCGCTTCAGGAACAAATTGTGCAGATTGGACTTTAGGATTCACTTCTTCAAGGGTTAATGCATCCGTAATTTCTAACAGTCCTATATTTTGTGGAACCTTCAAGGTTGCTTCGGCTTTTGTTTCAAAACGTCGGATTCTAAGGCCCATTCCCTGTTTTTTTAATAAAAAATCTGGGGTATCAAAATAAATATTTGTTTGTTGGACAAATTGATGCTCCTCGATTTGGTACAAGTGTAAAAGACGTTTGTATTCGTCTGCTGTCAACATACTTTTGTATTCAATTTCAAGTGATTTACTCAAATTCGTATACTCCCATTTCTAACCCATTATTTGTCTACTTTATCCTCACATATAACAAAGGTTTTAGTCAAATGTTTAGAAAGGAAATTTTAGAAATGTTACCGGATTGTAACATTTGTTAAATACTGAAAATATGATAATTTTTTCTGTCGATACTTTGTGATAAGATAGGGAAGAATGGAAAAAGAAGCGAGGGATTTACGATGGAGAGAGATTGGGATACATTTCTTGCTCCCTATGAATTAGCGGTAGCTGAGTTAAAGATAAAATTACGAGGTTTACGTAAACAATATCGAACAGGTGGCGATCATATACCAATCGAGTTTGTTACTGGTCGAGTCAAGCCGGTTGAAAGTATTATAAATAAAGCCGAGTTACGAGGGATAGCGTTAGATCGTTTAGAAGAAGAGATGTCAGACATGGCGGGCGTACGGATCATGTGTCAATTTGTAGAAGATATTCCTTTAATGGTGGATATTTTACGCCGTCGAAACGATATGAAAATCATTCAAGAACGCGATTATATTACCAATCGGAAAGCGAGCGGGTATCGTTCATACCATTTAGTCATTGAATATCCAGTTCAAATGCTTGAAGGGGAGAAAAAACTCTTAGCTGAAATCCAAATTCGAACGTTATCAATGAATTTTTGGGCAACGATCGAACACTCAATGAATTATAAATATGAAGGACAAATCCCAGAAGATATTCAAAAACGGCTTTTCCGGGCAGCAGAAGCAGCCTATCAACTAGATGAAGAAATGTCTAGTATTCGTGGAGAAATCCAAGAAGCACAACATGTATTCAATCGCAAGAAACAGAAAAAGGAAGTGAATCGGCATGGTATTAAGGATCGGAATCATCCATAACCAAGAAGAAAAATCAATTCGGATCTTACGGCGTTTGCGCGGTTTGCTCGCAGATAAAGAAGGTCTAGAAATCGTCAAGCAGAATCCAGAATTGGTCATTACAATTGGTGGGGATGGCACCTTGCTATCTGCATTTCATCGTTATAGCCATCGCTTAGATCAAGTCCGATTTTTAGGAGTACATACTGGGCATTTAGGTTTTTATACTGATTGGCGTGATTATGAGCTGTCTGAATTAGTAAAAAGCTTGTGTGATGAGCCGAGTAAAAGTGTCAGTTATCCATTGCTTGATATTGTTGTTTCTTATAGAGACGGTAATCAGAAGCACTTTCTTGCGTTGAATGAGTCGACGATTCGTAAGGGCAGTCGAACGATGGTAGCGGATGTATATATTAAAGAAGAATTATTTGAACGTTTTCGTGGAGATGGTTTAGCGATTTCAACACCAACGGGATCAACTGCTTATAACAAAAGTGTCGGTGGTGCGGTCGTTCATCCCAGTATCAACGCGATGCAGCTAGCTGAGATCGCTTCACTAAATAATCGAGTATTTCGGACCTTGGGCTCACCGAGTATCATTGGTTCCCATGAATGGGTCGATGTCCGCTTATCTGGAGAAGGACAACATTTGATCACGATCGATCAGCTCGACATTGTGAGCCAAGAAGTAAGCTCGATCAAATATAAAATCGCTGATGAGCGAATTCATTTTGCTTCATATCGGCATATGCATTTTTGGCATCGTGTAAAAGATGCCTTTATTCGAGAGGATTAACTACGTGGAATTTAACTGGACTTATCAAGGCGAAGAAAGTTCGCTGGTACGCAGCTTTTTAAAAAGACAAGGCATCTCAAAAAAATTATTGGCAAAAATAAAATTTCAAGGTGGTCAAATTTTAGTGAATGGGGCAGAGCAAAACGTCTTGTTTTCTTTAAATACCCATGATATTGTAACTGTTGTGATTCCTGATGAAGCTCCTCATGAAACCTTATTGGCGGATGCGGTTCCTCTGGATATCGCTTTTGAGGATGAGCATATTTTATTGGTCAATAAACCAGCCGGTATCGCTTCGATCCCGGCACAATATCATCCGCGAGGAACGATGGCAAATCGTGTCAAAGCCTATTATGTTAAGCAAGGCTATCCTAATCAAGTCGTACATGTAGTCACGCGCTTGGATCGTGATACATCGGGGTTGATGTTGTTTGCTAAACATGGTTTTGCACATTCTAAATTAGATCAAGGATTACAACAAAAACAATTTATCAAAAAATATCAAGCACTGGTCTCAGGCGCGACCGATACGCTAAATGAGCATGCCTTAATCGATTTACCAATTGGGCGAGATCTATCTTCTTTATTGAAACGTCAAGTGATCGAAACAGGTCAAAAAGCTCAAACAGAGTATTGGCTGAAAAAAAGAAAGACACCATTTGCTCTAGTTGATATCCAACTGCATACAGGGCGAACACATCAGATTCGTGTCCATTTTTCAGCGATCGGTTGTCCGTTACTAGGCGATGATTTATATGGCGGAGCGATGGAGCTAGGCATTCAACGTCAAGCGTTGCATTGCTATTCGTTGTCTTTTTACCATCCGTTTAGTGGTGAACGACTATTTTTTGAGCTGCCTTTAGCTTTAGATATGGCTCAAGTAGCCCAACAAATATAAAAAAGTAAGAACTAATATTACGAGTGAGGTGAGATTGATGGATGAGAACCAAGAAGAACTAGAAATACATTTCCAACAATTACGAGAGAAGCTGGATCAAAACGATCTGCAGGGATTTCGAGATGATTTTCTGGAGATGCATTTTTATGATCAAGGTCAATTTTATCAATCTTTGGATCAAGAAGAACGACAACTTGTTTATTCCTATTTATCACCCAAAGAATTGGCCGATATGTTTGACGTGATCGAAGAAGATGATGAGAACATGAATGAATACTTAAACGAGATGCGTCCTCAGTATGCAGCTGATATGTTATCAGAAATGTATACCGATAATGCGGTCGATTTATTGAATGAGATCGATAAGAAAGCCGTAGCTAAATTTTTAAGTTTGATGGATTCCGAACACGCCAATGAAGTCCGCGATTTACTTCATTATGAAGATGATACTGCCGGTTCCTTGATGACGACTGAATTTGTCTCGATCGTTGCCAATCAGACTGTTCGTTCTGCGATGTACGTGTTGAAAAGAGAAGCTCAAATTGCTGAAACTATTTATTACACCTACGTAGTCAATGATGACAATCAACTTGTTGGTGTTATTTCCTTAAGAGATTTGATTGTTAATGAAGATGACACGATGGTTTCTGATGTGATGAGTGAGCGAGTGATCGCAGTCCATGTCGGAGATGACCAAGAAGATGTCGCACAAACATTTCGGGATTATGATTTTCTAGCATTGCCGATCACTGATTATGAGGATCATCTATTAGGGATCGTGACCGTTGATGATATCATTGACGTAATTGATGATGAAGCGGCCAGTGACTACTCTGGGTTAGCTGGGGTCAACGTTGAAGAAGTCGATGAAAATCCAGTTAAAGCAGCCTCACGGCGGTTGCCGTGGTTAGTGACATTATTATTTTTAGGAATGACAACAGCTACGCTGATTAATCACTATGAAGAATTAGTGAGTAAAGCGAGTATTCTAGCAGTCTTTATTTCATTGATCACAGGGACTGCGGGAAATGCAGGGACCCAATCATTAGCCGTCGCCGTTCGACGCTTAGCGATTTCGGATGATAGCGATAAAAATTTCAAAAAATTGATTATTGGTGAAGTATTGACGGGCTTAGTAACAGGTTTTGTAACAGGGATAACGATTTTTATTATTGTAGGTATTTGGAAACACAATTTCATTCTAGGGTTTGTAATTGGAACAGCGATGATGGCGGCAATTACAGTAGCGACTCTAGCGGGTAGTTTGATCCCGATGGTGATGGAGAAATTAGGCTTTGACCCAGCAGTAGCAAGCGGGCCATTTATTACTACGTTAAGTGATTTGACCAGTGTATTGATTTATTTTAATATTGCAAGTCTCTTTATGGAACGGTTTATCGGTCATTAATAGGAAGTTAGAAGACGTATGCTGAAAGTAGTGAGGAAATTTTGAAAAAAGCTTATGGCATTATTATTCGTAATGGGCTGATTTTATTAGTCCGACGTCCAGGATTACCAATTTGGGATTTACCTGGCGGCGATTTGTTCCCCAACGAAAATGAGCGGGATGGTTTGCGGCGTTTAATCAAAGAAGTTCTTTCTTTCGATAGTAAGGTCAATGATTTAGTGGGAATCTATACGAAAGAATACCAAGAGGGCACCACCTATGTATACAAAGTCGAAGAGGCGATCTCACAAAGTCAGATGGAATCTAATGAATATATAGCATTCAGTTTTTTTGATCTCCATACGCTTCCGCTTAATCTGTATCCCGAACGCCAACGACAAATCAAAGATTATCTAACCGGTCGTTATCCGGTGCGCTTACGCTTTCGTAAAAATCCTTGGTTGGCAAAAGCAGCAAGTTTTTTAGCAGAAAGAAAAAAAAGGAAACAACGTTAAAGCAAACGTTGTTTCCTTTTTTATTTAAAACGTGACGATTTTTGTGCCATGAACTTCATTGACACCTAATTCAGCGGCAATTTTTTCAGCATTATCCTTATTGATTCCACCGCCAGGTAAGATGATGATGCGTCCTGCTGCATAATCAACTAGTTCTTTCAAATGAGGTAGGTTTTCTTCAATCGACTTATCCAAGGGTCCGCCGTGAGTCAAGATACGATCGATTCCTAATCGTGCGAACCAATCGATCGTTTTGAACTGTTCTTCTTTAGTAAGTTCATCAAAGGCCATGTGAAAGGTCTTCATTAATCCTTCACTGTTGCCAAGCAACATTTCTAAAGCTTCTTCATCGACTTCATTTTCTTCAGTAAGACAGCCAAAAACAACGCCATCTGTACCAGCATTTTTTGCATGGATCAAATCATTTTCCATGATCTTTAATTCAATATCATTATATACGAAGTTTCCGCCTCTTGGTCGGATCATTGTCATGACTGGAATGTGTTTTTCTCCTGCATAAGCTAAAACTTCTTCAATGACACCCATGCTTGGTGTCGTTCCGCCAGCAGCTAAGTTATCGCAAAGTTCGATGCGATTTACCCCAGCTTGGATGGCTTTAGGGATATCTGTATAATTTTCAGCACAAAATTCTTTGATCATTCATATTTCCTCCGGATTTTAACTATTGATTTCGATAAGAACGTTCTTTACTTAATAACAAGACTAAAGGACGCTGACGAACATCTCCAGTATAGTGTAGCATATCTGGAGGATAGTAGGAATAATAGAACTATGCTATGATAACAAAAAAGGAAGTGGAAAGATGTTAAAAAAAATCGATAAAGGTGCGTTATTTTTAGCTGATCAGCAACAGCTTTTTCGCTGCCCGAATTGTCATGGAAAAATGACTCAAAAAGATAAGAGCTTAGTTTGTGAAAAAGGTCATCGTTTTGATCTTTCAAAAAAAGGAACGCTCTATTTTTTAGCACATCAAATCAAAACAGAGTATGATCATGAGATGTTCGATCCACGTGGTCGAATGATTCGTTCAGACATGTATCAACCAGTAATCGAAAAAATAGCTGATTTTATTCAAACGGGTAATTTACTTGATGTAGGCTGTGGAGAAGGGAGCTTTCTTCAACAGATCAATCAATTAAAAGAGAATCCAGTTACGATTGGTTTTGACATCGCAAAGGAAGGAATCTATCTGGCAAGCAATCAACCGCTAGATGCATTTTGGTGTGTAGCTGATCTAACCAATCTACCTTTTGCCGATCAATCTTTTGATACGATTTTAAATATATTCTCTCCATCTCAGTATCGTGAGTTCAAGCGTGTACTGAAACCAGATGGCTGTGTAGTAAAAGTCGTTCCCCAATCAGGGTATCTCCAAGAGTTACGTGCAATCTATCATCCAGATGGAACTGCGTATTCAAACGAAGCAGTAATTCAGCGTTTTTCAGAGGAGTTAACAATCGATCAACGAGAACGTGTGACTTATGAATTTGAGATTCCTGAGGAACGTCGCTTAGATCTTTTGGAAATGTCGCCGTTAGAATGGAAGGTTTCAGACGAGGTCAAGGCGAAGTTAGCTGCGGATCCTTTAAAGAAAATAACAATCGACGTAGAAGTATTAAAAGGACATTAGAAAAATCGCTTTCATTAAAAATTCTGAAAATAGAAGGTTGCATTTGTTACTTCGTGATGTTATAGTACAAACAAGTAGTTTTTCATTGGTTTTTATCAGGTTCCTGTTCTGATAAAAGTTAGTGAAAAGTGCTTCACTAACGTAGTGACTCGCCGTGCTAGACACCGAGTTGGTACGTTTTTTTTTTGGTCAAAATCAACTGCCTATTGATTACATTAGAGGTATAATAACGTGGAGTTAAATAGCAATCATTGCTAATGAAAGCCACTGTGGATAAAAATCAACATTAAAAATTTAATCTAAGGAATGAGGAAAGTCACCATGACAAATCATATCGTTTTATTCGAACCACAAATTCCAGCGAACACGGGGAATATCGCACGTACGTGCGCAGCGACAAATTCGCCATTACATTTGATTGAGCCGCTAGGTTTTTCTACAGATGATAAACATCTGAAACGTGCAGGGTTAGATTATTGGAATGATGTAAATATTACTTACCATAAAGACTTAGCAGCCTTTTTAGAATTTTTGGGCGATCGTCAGCTACACTTGATCACCAAATTTGCGAATGCGACCTATTCTGAAATCGATTATACAGATGATGCGGATCACTTCTTCATGTTTGGAAAAGAGACAACGGGTCTGCCAGAGGAATTCATGCGAGAAAATGCGGAAAAATGTTTGCGTATCCCTATGAATGACGAACATGTTCGCTCATTGAACTTGTCGAATACGGTGGCGCTAGTTGTCTATGAAGCATTGCGCCAACAAGCATTTCCTAATTTGGAATTAGCACATCATTACGAACATGATAAATTAGACTAACACGAGGAATCGAGAAGGGACGTTTAGATGAAAATTTATTTTACACGACACGGCAAAACACGTTGGAATGATGAAAAACGTTTTCAAGGTATGATGGGGGATTCGCCATTATTACCTGAAAGTCTAACCGCAATCGACGCGTTAGGGAAAGAATTGAAAGATATCCCTTTTGAAAAGATTTATACGAGTAGTCTGAAACGTGCGTATCTAACTGCAGAAGGAATCAACAAGCAATTAGCTGAACCGGTTGAAATCATTCGTACAGATGATCTAAGAGAATTAGGTTTAGGGACATTGGAAGGTCAGTTGATCCCTGTAATTGAAGAACGTTATCCAACAGATATGGTCAATCTACGCCAACATTTGGATTTATATGATCCAACACCATTTGATGGTGAACCAATTGAAGATATGTTACAGCGTATCAATCAATTCGTTGAAAAAGCTGTTGCTGAAGCAACAGAAGGGCCGTTACTTTTTGTTG
The DNA here is from genome assembly GCF_050310005.1 of Enterococcus sp. 22-H-5-01. Classification (NCBI taxonomy): domain Bacteria; kingdom Bacillati; phylum Bacillota; class Bacilli; order Lactobacillales; family Enterococcaceae; genus Enterococcus; species Enterococcus sp. 22-H-5-01. The sequence goes on along the minus strand of NZ_CP189993.1, from coordinate 1,066,107 downwards.
GTCACGGAGCCGCTTTGACTGCAGCGATTCAAGCGTTGACAGGAAAACCTTTAGCAGAACTTCGTGACATGAGTGGTTTATACAATAATAGTTTGACGATTTTAGAAACTGACACGAGCCGACCACCTTATAAAATGATTCAATGGAATGATGTTCGCTTTTTAGAAGGCATTGGATCGAAACCAGATGCCTTGCTTTAACGATCAAGCATAGAAAGGAGAAGCAAAATGTCAGAAGAACAACTATATATCGTAGGGACGCTAAAAGTAATTTTTTTCCAAAATGCGAGTAATTTCTACAAAGTCTTATTGATCAATGTTCAAGATACTAATAGTGATTATTTAGAGAAGGAAATCGTAGTCACTGGTAGTTTTGGGGATGTGCAAGAAGATGAAGAATATCGTTTCTTTGGACATTTTGTCGATCATCCTCGATATGGCAAACAATTTTTAGTTGAAAGCTATGAACAAGCACAACCAACATCGGCAAACGGCTTGATCAGTTATCTATCTAGTGATAAGTTTCCTGGTATCGGAAAGAAAACCGCTGAAAAAATTATTGAGATTTTAGGCGAAGAAGCGATTGATCAAATTATGGATAATCCGGCGGTTTTAGCTAGAATCCCTAATTTGAATATCAAAAAACAAAAAATCATCGTGGATACGATCAAACAGAATCATGGAATGGAAAAAATCATTGTAGGGTTGAGCCGTTACGGTTTTGGGAGTCAGCTTTCTTTTGCGATTTTTCAAAAATATCGAAATGAAGCCTTAGAAGTAATTACTGAAAATCCTTACCAATTAGTTGAGGATATCGAAGGCGTAGGGTTTAAAAAAGCTGATGCTATCGCAGAGCAGCTTGGCATTGCGGCGGATAGTACACAACGAATTCGTGCGGCGATTTTACATCAGGTCGCTGAAAATGCAAATCAAAGCGGTGATACGTATGTCGAAGCGCAGCAATTACTTTCGGAAGTTTTGCAGCTTTTAGAAACAGCCCGTCCGGTAGAAATAGCTCCAGACCGGATCGCAACAACGATCATCCAATTAGTTGAAGAAGAAAAGATCCAACAAGAAGCAACTAAAATTTATGAGAATACGCTATATTATAGCGAGTGGGGCATCGCGGCTTCAATCGAGCGTCTATTGGCACGTAAAAAAGAAATCAACTATCCTAAAACAACGATTGAAAAAAAATTACGGATCATTGAGAAGCAATTAAAAATTACTTATGGTGACTCCCAAGATGAAGCGATCAAGGAAGCGATTCGCTCTCCATTATTTATTTTGACTGGCGGACCAGGAACAGGAAAAACAACGGTAATCAATGGAATCGTCAAATTGTTTGCTGAATTAAATGGTTTATCTTTGGACCCTAAAGATTATACTAATGCGATTTTTCCGATTCTTTTAGCTGCACCGACTGGACGAGCAGCCAAACGGATGAATGAGACGACCGGGTTGCCGGCAAGCACGATCCATCGATTATTGGGGTTAAATGGTCATGATGATACGCCCGATATCGAAGCTAAAGAATTAGATGGCGGTCTACTGATTGTAGATGAAATGTCAATGGTCGATACTTGGCTGGCGAACACCTTATTAAAATCGATTCCTGATAATATGCAAGTTATTTTTGTTGGGGATAAAGATCAGCTGCCATCGGTTGGACCAGGACAAGTTTTTCATGATTTGTTGCAAATTGAAGCAATTCCTAAAATGGAATTGACCGATATTTATCGGCAGGGAGATGGTTCTTCGATCATTCCTTTGGCGCATGAGATCAAGGATGGAAAGTTACCAAGTGACTTTAGGAAAAATCAAACTGATCGCTCGTTTATTGCGTGTCACGCGTTTCAAATGGAAGCCGTTATCCGTCAAATCGTTGAGCGGGCCAAGAAAAAAGGTTACACTGCTCAAGATGTTCAAGTTCTTGCACCCATGTATCGTGGACCGGCTGGAATCGATGCAATCAATAAAATGATGCAAGAAATTTTTAATCCAAATGATGGCCGCAAAAAAGAAGTTCAGTGGAACGATGTCGTTTATCGAATCGGCGATAAAGTCTTACAATTAGTTAATAATCCGGAGTTGAATGTTTTCAATGGTGATATGGGAATGATCGTGGGGATCATTCCTGCCAAAGAATCAGACGACAAGGTAGATGAACTAGTGATTCAATTTGATAGCAACGAAGTCAGCTATAAACGCTCAGAATGGAATAAAATCAAATTGTCCTATTGTTGTTCGATCCACAAGTCGCAAGGTAGCGAATTTAAGATGGTACTTTTGCCGATGGTCAAACAATATTCGCGGATGCTGCAGCGTAATTTATTGTATACAGCTGTGACTCGAAGTAAAGATTTATTGATTTTATTAGGTGAAGAAGAAGCCTTTCAATCATGTGTAACAAGAGAATCCGCCGTTCGAAAGACAACATTGATCGAACGAATTCTAAGCGGGACAGAAGCGGCCCCTGAAAAACCCAAAGCAGAACCTTTCAAAGCTGAAGAACGGGGAAAAGATTTAGCAGAATCTTCTGATCCGATCAAAGGAGCTACCGTGCTGACATCAAGTTTAGTAGCTGCTCAAACAATTGATCCAATGATTGGAATGGAAGGCGTCACTCCAGCCTTATTTATGTAATTTAAAAGGACAGAAAATAAATCTCACGATTTATTTTCTGTCCTTTTTTCTGTATACCAAATGTATTGAGTAGCGGTTGAGAAGTTTAGATCAAATGAGCGTTCACCCATTGTTTCACCATCGGCCTGTCCGTGTTCAGGGCTTACTGAGACGATGCGCAAACGGCTGCTGGGGAAATGTTGATAATGTTTATTACTAGTATGTTTCTTTCGAACCAACTGAATCAAAAAGCGTAAAATGGCTGGCAAATTCGGTTTTTCGACAACAACTAAATCAATTAGATCTTTCCTAGGATCGGCCATTGGCGCAATAGCGATACCGCCGCCGAAATAAGGGATATTAGTTGTTGTACATAAAAATGTCCGTTCGAAATCTAAACTTTGCCCATTTAACTCAACTAAAATCGGAAATGTCTTTTGCGTAAAAATTGCTTTTAAAAGGTACAGCGCATAAGAAGCCGAACCCAAATGATATTTATTCAATAATTTTTTGGAAGTAGACGCATTTGTTGTTGCGACGATCAATGCATCTAAACCAATACCGATATTATTTAAGACAATTCCTTGTTCATCTCGGATTTTTTCATCGTAGTGAAAAACATTGATTGGCTGTGGCTGAGTGGCTGAAACAATTTGTTCAAACGTTTTTTGAGGATCACGAGATAGTCCGATTCCTCTGGCAAAATCATTTCCAGAACCAGCAGGGACATAGCTCACTGGCCGTTCGATTCCTAAAAGATAGAATTGATTAACGACTTCGTGAAGCGTACCGTCACCACCGATTACGATTAGCAGATGAAAAGAAGTATCTACATGATCTTGTTCACACGTCGGAGACCAAACGCTTAATAATTCTGACAAACGTGCAACAATTTCCCGTTCATCCCCAGGCTTTTCAGTATAGTAAGGTGTATAAGTATAGTTTCCAGCATCCATTAATTGGATGATTTTTTCAGCTTTTTTTGCCCCGTTGCCACTGCCAGCAGCGGGATTGATTAATATATGATAATGAAAATTCATGACCTCGATCCTTTCAAAAACTGATTATAACAGAGTAGTGAGAGGAACTGTATAAAATTGGATTATTTTTTCTATTCATTGGGTCTGCATAGCTTAAAAAAGATAAAGATTCGAATAAAGTTGTTTTGGATTGATTAATGATACAATCGAATGGATAGGAGGAGAACGATATGCTTGGTATTGATAATGAGTTAGAACAATTGTATCAAAAAGCAAAGCAAGAAGGGGAAGCTGCTATTAATAGCCGATGGACAGCAGGGAATTACGGCTGTTGTTCAACACGAGCACCATTAGTTGAAAAATTTAAAATTCAAAATACATCTTATCATAGTAGCTTTTATTTATGGGGGAGCTTACTTGTTAAGATATATTTTGAAGATAAAGAAATGGTAATTAATAATGAGAATGCTTCTTCAAATTATGAAAAAAAAATTATTGATTGGTTTATTCAAAAGTTTGAATAGGTTAATTGATTACATCACTAATTTAAAAAAAACTAAAAATCATTTATTTAGTTTTGTTAAATAAAAATAGATTGAAAATTATTTTCCATTCTATATGTAATCGCTTTTTTTATATTTGCTTAAGGAAATCTTTGATGATATCATTTTATAAAATAGTATTAAATTCTTAGAAATTATCTTTTTAGTTTGCTGGTCTATAATTAATAGGCACTTGGGTTATGGTTATGAAATGAAAAATAAAATTAGGTGGTGGGGTGTCATGAAAAGAAGAATTTTAATTATGGTTTTAGTTGCATGTATTGCGTTTTCTCAACTCCTAGGAACTATTGCATATGCTGTTGTAAATAGTACTTCAACATCAACATCAGAAAGCAGCTTAATGACAAAAGATTCAGGTTCACTAACAAATAGTAGTTCGCAAATGTTACCTAGCAATACGGGGACAACTGATACTACTAATTCATCGAGCATTTCTGATATAGAAGCAGATCGATTAGCTGAAGGAGAATTTGGGAGTAGTCAGTGGTACATCACTAATGATTCAACTTTAGTGATCCAGGCTGGGAAATTAGCGGATACAGAAGGTGAATCTCCTTGGATTGCGTATAAGGATAAAATTAAAAAAATTATTATTGATGGTGAAGTAACGTTAAGTAGCCAATCAAGCCATCTATTTCAAAATTTGTCGGAATTGTCAAAATTTGAATCGATTGAACAATTAAAAATTGTAGAACCGACAAAATTAAACAGTTTTTTTGCTGGATGCTCATCGTTAAAAGAAATTGATTTTTCCGAATGGAATACTGAAAGTGTAATTGAAAATGATGATTTCTTTAAAGACTGTGAAACATTAGAGACAATTCAACTTGGCAAAAATTCCAACTTCCAAGCTTATGAAGAAGATAGCAAAAAGGATCAAGAATCTTTTGTTTGGGAAGGTGAACAATCTGCTAAAAAATATGGCAATACTTCTGAATTATTAAGTCAAAATGCTGGAACAGCTGATACTTATTTGAAACAAGAAACACCCAACAGTTCCGAACTGGTCATTAATTATCTAAATGAAGAACACAAAGAAATTCACGAGAATAAAAAGCTCTTGGGCACTCTTGGGGAAAATTACAATATTGAAAATGAGGAATATCAATTAGAAATTACTGGTTATTCATTAGATGAAACTAAATTACCTGAAATGCAAGGAACATTTAATGAAACCAGTCAAGTTATCAATTTTTATTATAAAAACAATGTTGAGCCAACTGTTAAAACACCGAGCGTTCTATATAAATCCCATGTTCAATCAATAGGCTGGCAAAATTATGTAAAAGATGGCGAAGAATCAGGGAGCAGTGGTCAAAGTAAAAGGCTTGAAGCAGTACAAATAAAGCTTGAAAATAATGAATTAACCGGAAAGATTGAGTATCGTACGCATATTCAAAGTAGCGGTTGGGAGTCTTCTTTTAAGGCGGATGATGCAGTTTCTGGATCAACTGGAAGTGCCAAACGATTAGAAGCGATTCAAGTCAAGTTAACAGGCGAAGTATCAAAATATTTTGATGTATATTATCGAGTGAATGTTCAAGGTTATGGTTGGCTAGATTGGGCTAAAAATGGAGAGAGTGCTGGAACAGAAGGCTTAGCATATCGGATGGAATCTTTGCAAATTAGACTAATCAAAAAAGATTCGACAGAATTAACAAGTAGTCCTAAAGCATTTATAAAATTACCAACATTGTCTTATCGATCGCATGTTCAATCGATTGGTTGGCAAGAGTATGTAAAAAAATGGGCAACAGTCAGGAACTAATGGACAAAAGAAACGATTAGAAGCACTACAAATTAAGCTTGAAAATAGCGGCTTAGCTGGTAGCATTCAATATCGAACTCATATTCAAAGTAACGGCTGGGAGAACACCTTTAAAACAAGTAACAATACCTCAGGAACGACAGGGCAGAACAAGCGATTAGAAGCTCTTCAAATCCAGCTTACGGGAGAATTAGCTAATTATTTTGACGTGTATTATCGAGTCCATGTTCAAACGATTGGTTGGCTAAGCTGGGCTAAGAATGGGGAAAGTGCTGGAACAGAAGGAATAGCTTGTAGGATGGAAGCCTTAGAAATTAAATTTAATTCCTAAGGGGGCGAGCCAACTAATTAGTAGTCCAAAAGCTTTTGTACAGGCCCCGACAGTTTCATACCGTTCGCATGTTCAATCGATTGGCTGGCAAAACTATGTAGAAAATAGTCAAACTTCTGGAACCAGCGGACAAAAGAAAAGAGTCGAAGCCATTCAAATCCAAACTAAAACAGGAACTTTATCTGGAGGAATCCAATATCGTACTCATATTCAAAGTAATGGATGGGAAACTTCATTTAAATCAAACAATGCTATCTCTGGTACAACTGGACAAAGCAAACGACTGGAAGCTATTCAAGTGCAGCTTACAGGAGAAATAACTAAGTACTTCGATGTGTATTACCGAGTACATGCCCAGACCTTTGGTTGGCTTGGTTGGGCTAAAAATGGTATAAACGCTGGAACAGAAGGCTATGCATATCGTTTAGAAGCCATTCAAATAAAAATAGTGCCTAAATGGGGAACTGCCCCATCACCAACAGCAAATTCGTATAAGAAAAAACCAACTAAACCTACACTTTCAAGTTTTATGGGTACGTCTAGAGCCAATGTGTTTAATGAATTAAAAAGGCATCAAAATGATTTTTATTATCTTAATACACCATTTGTAGGAACGTTAGGCAATAATGCATCCGTCATGAGCCCTCGGGGAAATCCAACAAGTTATGGCCCAGGAATGAATTGTACAGGTTTTATTGCGTATGTTACAAGGCAAGCCGGAGGGAACCTTTCTGCAATTACCAATCGTTCTAACCAATATGGCGGTCCAGCTAATGGATATAATTGGCGAAATGCTTTAGTGCCAAACATCCAATATCATAGCTATCGAACTGTTAGTGATCTTTTGAAAGGTGGAAAGGCAGAAAAAGGCGACGTAATATATTTTGAAGCTGATTTTTCAAAACCGAATCCTGATTGCCACCTTGGATTTTTCTGGGGAGATACCCCTTCAAAAGATCGTTTTTGGCATCAAACTTTTCCTGCAAATAAAATGTCAAATATCTATTCAGCAACACCATACTCGCAAGTTTATTTATTCAAACTATAGTTAGGAAAAAGAGCAACCAAAATTTTTTGGCTGCTCTTTTGTAATTTGACTTCTTTATATAAAAAAAGTATGCTATAAAAAGTTTACAGCGGTTCATCAACCATCCCGCTTTAAAAAAACTCGGAGAAAGAAGGATTATTCATGAATGTGGTAGAAAAAAGACGTGTGAATGTGGTTGTCGTTAATGGAATTATTATGGCACTTTATTTGGCACTAACAATTTTGGTATCACCGGTTGCATCAGGTGCTATCCAATTCCGTATTTCGGAAAGTTTGAATCATTTAGTTGTATTCAATCGGAAGTACTTATGGGGAATATTTGGTGGTGTCGTTATCTATAATGCAATTTTTGGTATGGGCTGGTTGGATGTGGTCTTCGGTGGAGGACAAACATTATTAGCTTTGGCTCTAACAGCAGCTTTACAAAATATTGTAAAAAATACAAAAGTACGTTTAGCGCTGAATGTGGTTTTCTTTAGTGCCAGCATGTTCTTGATTGCGTTGATGCTGAACTTGACCTTACAATTACCGTTTTGGCCAACATATGGTTGGACGGCATTAAGTGAAGCAATCATTATGACTGTTTCAGCACCGATCATGTATTATGTCGATAAACGTTTGGATTTTGCAAAACGAGTATAAGAAAAGACAGCCCTAATTATAGGGACTGTCTTTTTTCATTGATTAATCATGCATTGAAAGAGCTTCAACATCTTGAATTTCAAAATGTTTTCGTTCAAGATAATCAATAATCTGATTCAATTTATTTTCATCGACACCCGCAGGTAAGGTAAATAATGTCCGGCGGCCTTTGAAATCTTTTCCAACATCTAAAGTGATACAGCTGGCAACTGGAGTGAATTTTGAAATACATTTCGCCATCATTGTTAGATCACCACGTTTTCCTTCAGAAACAACAGTCAGAACATAGCTACCTGTTTGGATATTCCAAGATTGAGAAAGCATGTTTAACAATGTGCTGTGCGTAAGGATACCGTAAAAATGATGGTTTTCATCTAAAACAGTTATGTAAGGTAATTCTTTGATCGTAAAGAAGATTTTGAAGAAAGATGTATCTAATGAAATAAATTTTGTCGCATTTTTAAGCAAATGTGTGACTGGCAAAGTCATGTCACCACCGTTAGCTTTGTGACGATAAATGTGCATTTTATAAATATTGCCTCGGAAAATTTGATCGCTCTCATCAAGGATCGGCACACAACGAAAACCCGTACCTTCTAAGATATCTAGCGCTTCTTGCAATGTGGTTGATTCATTGATAGTAGTCAAATTCTCTTTAGGATAAACGAGACTTTTTAATAACATCCAATAGCCCTCCAATAAAACAATTCATTCTTTCATCATATTATCATATTATCTTAAAGAAAGAAATTTATTTTGAAAAGATTTATTAAGTGCTATTTCATCATAAATAAGCACATATTCTTTTAATGGTGGATTGACAGAAAAAATAATTGATGATACTGTTATCTTGTAACTTTGTGAGGAGGAATCGCTGTGGCATCAAAGAAAGCGGCTCTAGCCTGCACTGTGTGTGGTTCAAGAAATTACACAAAATCAATTAGTGAAGGCAAACGCGGTGAGCGTTTAGAGATTAATAAATTTTGTAAACATTGTAATCAATATACGATACATAAAGAAACGAAGTAATTATCAGACTAAGAGTTGTCTAAGTCATCTAGAAGCGATTTATTACTAAATATAATAGTAGGAGGATATTCGATTGAATTTTTTACGCAGCGTAAAAGAAGAAATGAAATTAGTTTCATGGCCTTCAAAAAAACAATTGCGCCATGATTCATTGGTTGTTATCGAAACAGCGATCATCTTTGCATTGATGTTTTTCATCATGGATACGGCGATCCAAGCACTGATTAATTTAGTGATCCGCTAGTAGCCAATTCAAAAAAAGCATGTTATACTACTTGTGAGAAAAAACCTTGGGGATGCTGAGGTTTTTTTATTTTAGAACGAGGAGCCGATTACGAGAATGGAAACTTTTGAAAAACAATGGTATGTCTTGCATACTTATTCCGGCTATGAAAACAAAGTAAAAGCAAATATTGAGTCACGTGCCCAAAGCATGCGCATGGAAGATTATATTTTCCGTGTGGTTGTTCCTGAAGAGACCGAGACAGAAGTCAAAGGCGGTAAAGAAAAAGAAATCGTCCATAAAACTTTCCCTGGATACGTTTTAGTTGAAATGGTTATGACAGATGATTCTTGGTACGTAGTTCGTAATACTCCAGGTGTAACTGGATTTGTTGGATCACATGGAGCCGGAAGCAAACCAGCACCATTGATGCCAGAAGAAATCAATCATATCTTACGTTCATTAGGTATGAGTACTCGTCAACATGATATCGATGTTGAAGTTGGCGAAACTGTTAAAATTATCGAAGGTGCTTTCGCAGGTCTTGAAGGTGTAATTACTGAAATCGATGACGAACGCGATAAAATCAAAGCCAATATTGATATGTTCGGTCGTGAAACAAGTACTGAATTAGATTTTGATCAAATCGATAAAATTTAAGAATTAAAGCTGAGACAAGTGTCCCGGCTTTTTTTATTGCTGAGTTATAATAGGGATAAACTTTATTCAGATAGAAGAGAGGGCGGAAAATGAAGAAATGGATTGCTAGGTTCATCGCAATGCTGGCCATTTTAATATTAGCCGGATGTGGAACAAGCCAAACAAAAACAAAAAATCCTGTTGATAAGACGTCTAGTACCCAATTAAAAAAAGACGCTTCTTCCAAAACAGCCATACCAACGGTTTTTATCCATGGATATGGTGGAACTGTTAATTCCTTTGGTGGTATGATCCAGCGGTTGGAAAAAAAAGGAGAGACAAAAAAAGAATTAGTGATCACAGTTGAAGCAGATGGTAGCCTACAGGTAGACGGCCAATTGAGTCAAAAAAAAGTAAATCCAAGTATTCAAGTTTTATTTGCAGCGAATAAAGACAACGAGTGGAACCAAACAGAATGGATCTATGCTGTCTTAAAATATTTAAAACAGTCAGGAGTGGATCAAGTCAATATAGTAGGGCATTCAATGGGTGGTGTGAGTTCTTTACGCTACTTAACGACGTATGGTCAGCCTGAAGATGCACCAAAAATTCAAAAATTGATTGCGATTGGTGCTCCATTTAATGATTTTACAGATACAGCAGATGACCAAACGATAGATGAGCTATTACAAAATGGGCCAAGCCAACAATCTAGCCGTTACACGGATTATAGTTCAGGCATTGCCAATGTTCCTAAAATGACAAACTTTTTATTGCTTGCCGGAAAATCTGAAGAGCAGGCGACATCAGATGGTACGGTTCCATTGACCAGCGCTTTAGCAACATATGCTTTATTGAAAGCTCATGGAAATCAAGTAGCTGAACAAATATTTACAGGTCAAAACGCACAGCATAGTCAGTTACACGAAAATTCTGCTGTTGATAAAGCAGTTGCCAAATTTCTGTGGCAATAGAAATCCCTATAATAGTTCCTAATCCATAAAAAGCAAAAAACACTGAAAAATTTATTTTTTTCGGTGCTTTTTTGCGTTAATTTATTGCGTACGCTTTCTTTTTAGTTTATTATTAATAATAAAGTTAGGTTAACCTAACTTTTAGAAAGAGGGAAACTATGGAAAATATTTTTGTTGAAGATTTATCCGTTGCTTACCGAGGGAAGTTAGCGTTAAAAAAAATAAATTTGACTTTATCACCTGGAAAACTGACCGGGATCATTGGGCCTAATGGCGCAGGAAAATCAACTTTGATGAAAGGCATATTAGAATTAGTCAAACTTCAATCTGGTGAAATAATTTATGGTAAAAGACCTTTAATAAAAGAGCGAAAAAAAATTGCTTATGTCGAACAACGACAAGATATTGATCTAAGTTTTCCAATCGATGTTTTCGGTGTGGTATTATTTGGCACTTATCCACATTTAAAAATATTTCAACGACCAGGAAAAAAAGAAAAGCAATTTGCCGCGGAATGTTTAGAAAAAGTTGGTTTAAGTGAATTTGCAGATCGGCAAATCAGTGAATTATCCGGTGGTCAATTACAGCGAGTCTTTATTGCACGAGCATTAGCGCAAAAAGCCGAGTGGATTTTATTGGACGAGCCGTTTGCTGGTATTGATGCAACAAGTGAAAAAATTATTATTCAGTTATTGAAAAATTTACGGAATGAAGGAAAATCGATCGTAATCGTCCATCATGATTTACATAAAGTGAATGAATATTTTGATGAGATCATTTTATTAAATAAAGAGTTGATCGCGGCTGGACCTGTGGAGCAAACCTATACAATAAAAAATATGGAAAAGACCTACGGAAATGAAATCACTCAAATGTTGAACAATGGAGGTGCTGGATTTGCTTTATGATTTTTTTCAAGGCTTGGCTGACTATCAGTTTTTACAAAATGCATTGATCACTTCTGTGATGGTTGGAATATCTGCCGGGATCATCGGCTCATTTATTATTTTACGCGGAATGTCATTGATGGGGGACGCGATTTCTCATGCGGTGCTGCCTGGAGTAGCACTATCATATATGTTAGGCAGTAGCTATATTATTGGAGCAACATTCTTTGGTGTTTTTTCGGCCGCATTGATCGGTTTTATTGGAAAACATAGTCGCTTAAAGAATGATACGGCGATCGGAATCGTTTTTAGTTCCTTTTTCGCCTTAGGGATCATTTTGATTTCCTTTGCTCGCAGTGCGACTGATTTATACCATATTCTATTCGGAAATGTCCTAGCAGTGCGGGACTCAGACATGTATCTGACTGCAATCGCAATGGTCATCGTGATCATTGTTGTGGGGCTGTTTTATAAGCAATTAAAATTAAGTTCATTTGCTCCGACGATGGCACAATCTTATGGTTGGAATACAGGATTAATCAATTATGGTTTGATGTTTTTACTGACTTTAGTAGCAGTGACCTCTCTTCAGACTGTCGGTACGATCCTCGTGATTGCGATGTTGATCACACCGGCGGCTACAGCGTATCTATTGACCAATCGATTGTCGATAATGATCGGCCTATCGACACTTTTTGGAGTACTGAGCGCAGTGATCGGCTTGTATTTTAGCTACAGTTACAATTTGCCTTCAGGCGCAACGATCGTAATGACAGCAGCAGTATTTTTTGTACTAGTGTTTTTATTTTCACCAACGAAGGGATTGTTTCAACAAATCAAAAAGGAGCGAGTAGATGAAGTATAAAGGATTCGTTATAGCTAGTATTTTAGCAGCCTTATTTTTAGCCGGATGTGGAACTAAAAGTTCTGAAAAGGCCACGGCAGATGATCAAGAGAAGGTAGCAGTAGTGGCGACCAATTCAATTATTGCAGATATGGTAAAAGAAGTTGGGAAAGATCAGGTCAGTATACATAGCATTGTCCCTGAAGGAACGGATCCTCATGAATATGAGCCGTTACCAGAAGATATCAAACAAGCTAGCAATGCTCAAATCATTTTTTACAACGGATTAAATCTAGAAACAGGAAATGGTTGGTTTGAAAAATTAATGACAACTGCCAAGAAAAAAGAGGATCAAGATTATTTTGCAGCAAGTAAAGATGTGGAAGCAATCCACTTGACCAATAGTGATCAAGAAGACCCACATGCTTGGTTGGATATTGCAAACGGCATTTTATATGTCAAACAGATTCAAGCTGTTTTAAGTGAAAAAGACCCTGATAATCAAGCAAGCTATCAAAAAAATGCCGATGCGTATATTGAAAAATTAACGGAATTGGATCAAACAGCTAAAGCAGAATTTAAAGATATTCCAGCGGAGAAAAAATTATTAGTGACGAGCGAAGGCGCCTTTAAGTATTTTTCAAAGGCCTATGATTTAAAGGCTGCTTATATTTGGGAAATTAATACAGAAAGTCAGGGCACACCCGAGCAAATGAAACAAATTGTTGAAACTGTTCGCGCTTCAAAAGTACCATCATTATTTGTTGAAACGAGTGTTGATAAACGTAGTATGGAACGTCTATCCAAAGAAGTCGACATTCCGATTGATAGCGAACTTTATACGGATTCACTTGCTAAAAAAGGTGATGCAGGTGATAGCTACTATAAAATGATGAAATGGAATCTAGAAAAAATCCATGCAGGTTTAACGAAATAAAAAAGAACGCGGAACTAAGTTCAGCGTTCTTTTTTTGTTTAGATTAGACAGTTGCCTTTTCGGGTTCGCCAAAAACTTGACGTTGTAAACGAAGACCAGTAGGAGTAGTTGCTACGCCACCTTCTGCGGTTTCTTTGAAGATTTGCGGCATTGCACGACCAACTTTGTACATAGCTTCCACTACTTCATCTGGTGGAATCACACTACGAATACCAGCTAAAGCCATATCCGCAGAAATAAATGCTTGTGATGCACCCATTGCATTTCGTTTGACACAAGGAACTTCTACTAACCCAGCAACCGGATCACAAATAAGACCCATTACATTTTTTAATGTAATCGCTAAGGCATTTGCGGCCATTTCGGGATTGCCTCCATTGGCAGCGACTAATGCTGCGGCAGACATCGCACTGGCCGAACCCACTTCTGCTTGACAACCGCCTTCTGCACCTGAGATAGAAGCGTTATTAGCCATTACTAAACCGAAAGCACCAGCCGTAAATAGAAAATCAATTTGTTGCTCATGAGACAGATTTAGCTTTTCCCGGGCTGCCATCAGTACACCGGGTAATACGCCGGCGCTTCCAGCAGTTGGTGTTGCACAAACCAAGCCCATCTTAGCATTGACTTCATTTACAGCGATACCGTTTCGTACGGCTTTCAAAATCGTCTCGCCGCTCATGAATTTCCCGCTTTCGATGTAATCATTCATGCGTTTGGCATCGCCACCTGTGATTCGTGTCACGGATTCGACGCCTTGGATGCCTTCTTCGATCGAGCTTTCCATAACTTCTAAATTGCGTTCCATTAACGCGATGATTTCTTCACGTGTACGATCAGTTAATTCCATTTCAGTCGCGATCATTAATTCGCTGACTGATGAATAATCCTTTGCTTGTTCAATAAGCTCTTGGATTGAATAAAACATGGGATTTCCTCCACTTCTAATTGATAGGATTTTATATCTTATACCAAGCTTTAACAATTTTTAATCGAATAATTGCTATTTAAAGTAAGTAACACTTAATACATCATCTTCACATTTAATTTCTTGTCTCAATCCTTCTGGATCTTCTGGCGTATCATCAATTTCTAAAAGGACGATACCGTGTTCACCTCTGGTTTTTCTAGTCATCGTTACTTTACCGATATTCAAGCCGTGTTTCATAAAAATAGTAGAAACACGCGAAAGCAGACCAGGAACATCTTTATTAATAATGATGTAGGTTGGGCTACCCATAGAAAGAGAAATACTATAACCGTTCATTTCAGTGATCTGGATATTGCCACCGCCGATAGATACACCAGTGATCGACATTTCTAAATCACCTTTGATCATTCGTAGCGTTACTGTATTCGGATGATCTGCGATTTCTTTTTTAGGCACAAAAAGAACTTCCATCCCTTGTTCATGAGCAATTTTCAGTGAGTCGGATAAACGAGGATCGTCAGGTTCCATTCCTAAAATACCACCCACTAGAGCGATATCTGTTCCGTGACCACGATAGGTTTTGGCAAAAGATTCATATAAATCAAATTCAATAGAGTCTGGGCGTTCCCCAAAAATCATACGGCAAACTTTTCCGATACGCGCAGCGCCTGCGGTATGAGAACTACTAGGGCCCACCATAACTGGACCAATAATGTCAAAAACACTTCGATATTTTAAAACTTCCATTATTTTAAACCTCCTTAATTTATCCGATGAAATCCTCATCAAGTCAATAACAGTGTACCATACACGTTTTCAGAAAATAATAAAATTAATAATTTATTTTGTTATTCTCATAGTAGTTAAAGAGATTGTGAAGCGTTTTATTATTGTCAAAACATTTAAACAATGGGGGATAGTACTTGCAAATATAGATCAAATTTGATAAGATACCAAAGTGTGTCTTGCACACATGTTTTAAAGTGGGAGGAGAAATTTTGATCTCCAATTAACCACATCACGGACTCAAGGAGGTTTGTCTCGTGGCAAAAAAAGTAGAAAAATTAGTTAAATTGCAAATTCCTGCAGGTAAAGCAACACCAGCTCCCCCAGTAGGTCCTGCACTAGGTCAAGCGGGTATTAACATCATGGGATTCACAAAAGAATTCAATGCTCGTACAGCTGATCAAGCAGGTTTGATTATTCCAGTTGTAATCTCTGTATATGAAGACCGTTCATTTACATTCATTACAAAAACACCGCCAGCTGCAGTATTATTGAAAAAAGCTGCAAACATTGAAAAAGGTTCTGGCGAACCAAACAAAACTAAAGTTGCAAAAGTTACTAGCGATCAAGTAAAAGAAATCGCTGAGTTGAAAATGCAAGACCTAAACGCTGCTAACGTTGAATCAGCAATGCGCATGGTTGAAGGAACTGCACGAAGCATGGGTATCACTGTCGAATAATTTTCACAGTACCCAAGAAAGTAGCTTCTCAGTTGGCTCCCTATCTAAAGATATGGAACACGTGGGAGGTTCTACCGTTATAACCACATCAAGGAGGAAACAAAATGGCTAAAAAAAGCAAAAAAATGCAAGATGCATTAAAAAAAGTTGACACTACTAAAGCTTACTCAGTTGAAGAAGCAGTAGCATTAGCAAAAGAAGTAAACTTCGCAAAATTTGACGCAACGGTTGAAGTTGCATACAAATTGAGCGTTGACCCTAAAAAAGCAGACCAACAAATCCGTGGAGCAGTTGTGCTTCCAAACGGAACTGGTAAAACTCAAACTGTTTTAGTATTCGCTAAAGGCGAAAAAGCAAAAGAAGCAGAAGCTGCTGGCGCTGATTTCGTTGGCGATGACGACATGGTTGCAAAAATCCAAGGCGGATGGTTCGACTTTGACGTTGTTGTTGCGACACCTGACATGATGGCTACAGTTGGTAGATTAGGACGTGTTCTTGGACCTAAAGGTTTAATGCCTAACCCTAAAACTGGTACTGTAACTATGGATGTTACAAAAGCTGTTGAAGAAGTTAAAGCTGGTAAAGTAACTTACCGTGTTGATAAAGCTGGTAACGTTCATGTTCCAATCGGTAAAGTATCATTTGACGATGCTAAATTGGTTGAAAACTTTAACACAATTAACGAAACTTTAGTTAAAGCAAAACCTGCAACTGCTAAAGGTCAATACATCAAAAACATTTCATTAACAACAACATTTGGACCTGGTATCCATGTTGAACAAGGTTCTTTCTAATTTAATTTAGAAAAATACTTGACTCGACTAGCTTATCTATGGTAAGTTAGTCGAGGTTAATTATTAACTGTACCGAAGACAGTAGGCGACGCAAGTCTTAATTTCCTACCGAGGACGTTTATTGAGAACATTCAATAGTCCCTCTATGTCTACGGTGGCATGGAGTTTTTTTGTACGTATGTATAAGAAACTCTCCCCATCAAAATCAGGAGGTGAAATATATAATGAGTGAAGTAACAATCGCTAAAAAAGCCGCTATCGTTGATGAAGTCTCTGAAAAATTCAGCGCAGCAGCTTCAGCTGTTATCGTTGACTACCGTGGTTTAACTGTAGAACAAGTAACTGATCTACGTAAACAACTACGCGACGCTAACATTGAAATGAAAGTTATCAAAAACTCTATCTTAGTTCGTGCAGCTGAAAAAGCTGGATTGACTGGATTAGAAGAAGTATTCTCAGGACCTACAGCCGTAGCGTTCAGTAACGAGGATGTTGTTGCTCCAGCTAAAATTATCGACGAGTTCGCTAGTTCAGCTGAAAAACTTGAAATCAAAGGCGGTATCATTGAAGGAAAAGTAGCTTCTGTTGAAGAAATTACTGCTCTTGCAAAACTACCGAACCGCGATGGACTTCTTTCTATGCTTTTATCTGTCCTTCAAGCGCCAGTCCGCAACGTGGCTTACGCTGTGAAAGCAGTCGCAGAAAAAGAAGACGAAGTAGCTTAATTGCTGTATAAATAAAAAAATAAAAACTTACCTAAACGGAGGAAATTTAAAATGGCATTGAACATTGAAAACATTGTCGAAGAACTTAAAGGCGCGACAATCTTAGAATTAAACGACTTAGTTAAAGCTATCGAAGAAGAATTTGGCGTAACTGCTGCTGCTCCTGTAGCTGCTGCTGGTGCTGCTGCTGGCCCTGCTGCTGAAGAACAAACTGAATTCACAGTTGAATTAACAGCTGTTGGCGATCAAAAAGTTAAAGTTATCAAAGCAGTTCGTGAAGCAACTGGCCTAGGCTTAAAAGAAGCTAAAGCTGTAGTTGATGGCGCTCCTGCACCAGTTAAAGAAGATGTGTCTAAAGAAGACGCTGAAGCACTTAAAGCTGCTTTAGAAGAAGTTGGCGCAACTGTAACTGTTAAATAATTATTTTTGATTATAATAAAGACGAGATCTGATTTCAGATCTCGTCTTTTTTTGTTTTCAAATTCGAAAATGTCTTCTTTTTTCTAGTTTATGAGCAGTTATTTTGTAATCTAAGTTGTAACAGCTTACACTTATAATCAGAAAGAACGAAAGGGATGATGGATTTTGAAAAAAATGTACGAAACAGCAATGATTAATCATGGAGGACGTACTGGAGACGTTCAAGCACCAAATGGTAGTATGAAAATGAAGATCGAGCCACCTTCAATTCACGCAGAAGGGACAAACCCTGAGCAGTTATTTGCGGCAGGTTATGCTTCATGTTTCAATGGTGCAGTCCATCATATGTTAAAAGAGCACAACATCGAATCAGATGCAGAAGTGAAAGCGCGTGTTTCATTATATCAATTGGATGAAGGCGGCTATCAAATCGGTGTAATTTTAGAAACTTCTTTACCAGGTGTTGAAAAAGAAGAAGCGCAAAAAATTGTTGAAGAAGCGCATGACTATTGCCCATATTCAAAAGCAACTCGCGGCAATATCGATGTTGAAGTAGAATTAGTTTAATTTTGTAAATAAAAAACCTTCAAGAAGCTTAGGACTTCTTGAAGGTTTTTTTATATTTTATCAGATAATATTTCGGGATGTTTTTTTCGATAGCTGAAGAAAATGATTAAATAGATACATGCTGTGAAGAGCGTTACTCCCAGAGCATTGTTCATCAAGATACCAATGAAAATCAAAGCTAAGACAATAATCACTAGTCCGCTGAAGAAACGTTCGATGACCGTTCCTTTTTTCATAGCTAAAACGAAAGAAGCAATACTGATCAGCATCCAAGTCAATAAAACAGAATAAGATAATGATCCGACTAAGTAATTGAATAATTTGTCTCCTAGGAAGTAAGACAAGATAACACCGATATAAAGTGTTCCGGTACAAAATAGTACAGCACGTTGTGGAACTTGGTGTTTGTTCAATACCGCTAATTTTGAAGTGAAGCCTGTATTTTCTTTTACTCGGAAATATAAGGTTCTTGATGAGGCATAGACACCAGAATTAATTGAAGAAAATAGTGCCAAAACAATTATGAAGTTTACGATATCCGATGCAAATGGAATATGCATTTTTTGGAAGACCATAACAAACGGGCTAACACTTGTGCTTGCTAATGTATTCCAAGGATAAATAATCAAAAGTAAAATCATCGGAACGATATAGAACGAAATGATCCGTCCCATAACACCCTTGATAGCTTTTGGAATAGCTGTCTTAGGATCTTCTGTTTCACTAACTGTGATAGCGATCAGTTCAGAGCCGCCATAAGAATAGATAACGACTAGTAAAGAATTAACCAATCCTTTCAATCCGTGAGGGGCAAAACCGCCATGGCTAGTCATTCGAGATAGGGTACTGCTAAACCCGATGTTAAAGACTTCATGTCCAACTAAGTAAACACCAAAGACGATCAAAATAATAATAACAGCAATTTTAATGAAAGCTAGCCAGTATTCTGTTTCAGCAAACAAGCGAACAGAATATAAATTGATCAGTGTTGTCAGCAAGGCAAGAATCAAAACGAAAATCCATGAAGGTACGTTTGGAAACCAAAGTTGGATGAAACTAGCGGCAGCCACGGCTTCAGCGATAATATTGACCATCCATAAAGACCAGTATAACCAATCGATGAAATCAGCGGTCCGTTCACCTAAGTAAGGTTTAATGATGCCGGATAGCCCTTGGATATTGTCACTGCTTAATACAAGACGTCCTAAGCCGTTCATAACGATAAAGAGAACGAGTCCACCAAGTAAAAAGGCTAGGATAACTGAAGGACCCGCGATACCGATGGCTTCTCCGCTTCCTTTGAATAATCCAGCTCCAATCGCTCCACCTAATGCTAACATCATGATGTGGCGTGAAGTCATTTGTTTTTGTAATTTATTTTCCATAGAATTCCTCATTTCTAAATAGCGAGAATAATTTGTAGATTTGAAATATTCTGATAATTATTTGACTATAATACCAAAATATTCTGACAATTACAGTTTATTGAATATTTTTTCATTTAATTTTCATCTAAACTAAAATAAACAACATTTTTTTCTTTTTATACCAAAAAATATTGTAATTTATGAAAAATAATTGAAAATTTTTTTTGATAAGAAAAGAAAAACTTTTTTTAGAGTATAATCGAGAGTTAAGAACGCTTTTTAGCTAAAAGTGCTCGTTTAGTAAGGAGAATCATGTAAACTTTCAGAATCATTTATCTAAAGTGCTTGATTTTGAGCATAATAATAGAAAAATTTTGAGATTATCTGTAACATGATAGTGTAATCATTTTATATAGAAAGAGGGGAAGAATAATGAGTTGGTTATGGAGTTTAATCATTGGTGCTGTTATTGGTGCAATCGCTGGTGCGATCACTAAAAAAGGCGGATCAATGGGATGGATTGCTAACATCGTTGCTGGTCTAGTTGGATCTGCGATTGGTCAAGCATTGCTTGGCTCATGGGGCCCTAGCTTAGCTGGTATGGCTTTGATTCCTTCGATCATTGGTGCAGTAATCGTTGTTGCAGTGGTATCATTCTTTATCGGAAGATCGTAGCAATTATTCCTAACAAAAAAAGCGCTTAGGCGCTTTTTTTTATTTTGCATTCAATAATTCTTCTTTTGCGTGGACTAGCTGAGTCAAAAAGGCACAGTAAGGTGTTTGAATCTGATATTTTTGCCCTTTTTGCCAGACAGCACCATTGATGTAATCAATTTCAGTTTTACGATGATTACGAATCAAATCTTGATACATCGAAGGATAGTGAAGGCCTTGTGTTTTTACATCATAAGTTGCCTCAACTGCTGCGATTGCCTGTGCTTGATCAAGTTCGATCCCTTCTGCTTTAGCAACAGCAGCAAATTCTCCGATAATGGTTTCAATCATCGTTCGAGCCATACTCATCGAACCAAATTCCGCAATATTACAATCTAAAATAGTACATAATCCATTTAAAGTCCCATTGATACATGCTTTTTTCCAAATCGAATAGCGGACATTGTCGCTATAGATAGGATTTAAACCAGCCTGCTCAAAAATATTAATAACTTCTAAAGTAAATTCTTTTCCTTCAGGTGCGAGATTTTCCATTTCAATACTGCCTGATCCAACTAATTTAGCATGTCCAGGTCCTGCTAATCCGGCAGTCCAAGTTGTAGTGCCGAAAATAATATTTTTCTTGGCTACAAATTGTGACAAAGTTTCTTCATGCCCCAATCCATTAAGTAAGCATAAGACAAATGTATCTTTGCCGATGAGGGCATTTATATCTTTAAACATCGTCTCTAATTGCATTGATTTAGTCAATGCAATCACCAAGTCGACATTTGTATGTCCTTCAACAATTTCTTCTGGAGAATAGATCGGCAGTTTTGCAGTGATCGTTTGCTCCTCGAATTCTCCAATCAATCCTTTTTCTCGAATTGCCTGAATATGTTCCGGCCAACGATCAATCAACACAACGTCATTGCCAGCTTGGTGAAGCATCAATCCAATTCGACTTCCCATAGCGCCTGCTCCAGCAATTGCAATTTTCATAGTAAAAATTCTCCTTTCGATTACCAAAATATAGTATACATAAAAAATAGCTAAAAAGGGTAATACTCAGACTTTTAAGAAATGTTATTTCACAATAAATAATTTATTTATGAAATAGTGTTGCGTTTTTTTCTTTTTGTGTTTATAATCAATTCGTAAAGTTAAACGGTTTCATTATAAGGAGGTTGCTCATGTTTGGATTCTCAATTTTTTTAAATCAAGAATTATCAACTGAGACAAAAGATTATATTAAAACAATGGCAGAAAATGGGTTTTCGGGAATCTTTACATCCTTACATATTCCAGAAGATGATGTCACTCAGTATCGTAAGCGCTTGATTGATTTGGGTGAAGTAGCTAGGGAAAATCACTTATCGGTAATGGTAGACATTTCTGGGGACGCATTAAAACGCGCAGGTTTTTCCTTTGATCGAATCGCAGAATTAGAAGCTGCAGGCATCACGGGGTTGAGAATGGACTATCATATCAGCAATCAGCAAATTGCAAAATTGTCTCAAGAGATCAATGTAGCGTTGAACGCTTCCACTATCACGGAAGAAGACATTGCGGAATTAAAAGCTGCAAATGCTGATTTTACACACTTAGAAGCATGGCATAATTATTATCCAAGACCCGAAACTGGTTTAGATAAGTTATGGTACCAAGAGAAAAATGAATGGTTGAAAAGCCAAGGGTTTACGATTCAAGCATTTGTGCCGGGAAATAAAAATTTTAGAGGACCTTTATATCAAGGGTTGCCAACATTGGAAGAGCATCGCCATATCCATCCATTGGCAGCAGCACTTGATTTACTTGCAGATACTGATAAAGTTTATCTTGGCGATAGCGGCATCAGTGAGCGTGTTTTAAAACAGTTTTCTTCCTATATAAAAGAAAAAGAATTGCTTTTACATATGGATAGCATAAATGAACAAAGTGAATGGGTTTTAGGAAAACATATTAACCGACAAGATGACGCACGCGATGTCATTCGCAGTGCCGAAGCTCGTTTCAAAAAGATCCCACAGGTCGACGCACTACCAGCAGTAGAAAGAGCGATTGGTGCGGTAACGATTGATAACGAAAAATATTTGCGCTATATGGGAGAGATCCAGATCGTGAAACAAGTATTGCCGGCAGATAAAAAAGTAAATGTTGTCGGTCACATTATCGAAGCAGATCAAGCGTTGATTAAAAAGATCAGCGCCGGACATAAATTTAGTTTGGAAAGAGTGGATAAAAATGATTAATTTAGAAAATCTAACAACAGAACGCAGAAATGAAACAACTTTTGGTTTAGATGAAATGAGTGTGAGTCAAGCAGTCAAATTGATGAATCAAGAAGATCATAAAGTAGCAGATGCAGTAGCCGATCAATTACCACAAATTGAAAAAGTTGTCGAAGCAACAATCGCTGGTTTTAAAAAAGGTGGGCGCTTGATTTATATGGGTGCTGGAACTAGTGGACGTTTAGGTGTGCTAGATGCTGCAGAGTGTGTACCGACATTTGGTGTGGAACCAGAAATGGTTGTCGGTCTGATTGCAGGTGGAGAAAAAGCAATGACTGTCGCAGTAGAGGGGGCAGAAGATAATGCTGAACTTGGTGCGCAAGTTCTGAAGGATCTGCAATTAAACGAGCATGATGTGGTTATCGGAATCGCTGCGAGTGGCCGGACGCCTTATGTAATCGGTGGATTGGATTATGCACGCTCAATTGGTGCAGCGACCGGAACAGTGGCTTGTAATAAAGATGCTGAAATCAGTAAACACGCGTCTATGCCGATTGAAGTAGACTGCGGACCTGAATTTTTAACTGGATCAACACGCTTAAAATCGGGGACAGCTCAAAAATTAATCTTGAATATGATTTCAACGATCAGTATGATCGGCATTGGAAAAGTCTATAATAATCTAATGGTCGATGTGAAACCAACCAATGAAAAATTAGTTGAACGTTCAAAACGAATCATTATGCAAGCGACGGAAGCAGATTATGAGACAGCCGCTCACTATTTTGAAGCCGCAGAGCAAAATGTCAAACTAGCGATCGTCATGATTTTAACGAATAGCGATAAAGAAGCAGCAAGTGAAAAATTAGTCCAAGCCGACGGATTCGTTAAGAAGACGCTTTAAGCAAAAATAAAACTGGAACGATGATCAAAAGTAATGCTCGAAACGATTATAAAATAAGGAGTGAATAAAATGGCAAAAGAAGAATTGACGTTGAATCAATTAGCGAAAGAAATCTATGCTGCTGCTGGCGGAATGGACAATGTTCAAAGTGTTGTCCACTGTATGACACGAGTTCGGATGAGTGTGCGCGATGACACGAAGGTAGATCAGGCAAAATTAAAAAGTATCCCTGGGGTTCTAGGTGTCGTTGATGACGAGCAGTTACAAGTAATCATCGGTCCAGGAAAAGTCAATAAAGTAGCAAAAGAGATGGTCGATCTCGCAGGTGTTGAACTTGGAGAAGAGTTGCCGCAAGGTTCGGGCAAAGATATGGTGAATGCGAAAGCTGCAGAAATGAAAGCTGCCCAAAAGGCCAAACAAAAGAAATCACCGATCAAGGCAGTTCTAAAAGATATTTCAAATATTTTTGTTCCGATGATTCCAGCATTCGTAGGGTCAGGATTGATTGCTGGTGTTGCAGCAATCATGGCCAATTTAATTACCGCGGGAACGTTAGACGCAGCCACATGGCAGCAATTTGTTGATGTATTGAATATTTTAAAAAATGGAATGTTCACTTATCTAGTCATCTACACTGGGATTAATTCTGCCCAAGTTTTCGGTGCTAACCCTACATTAGGTGGTGTTATCGGAGCGGTCGTTATGTTGACAGGTATGAATCCCGAGGCTCCGATTAAAAACTTATTTACTGGCGATGCCTTAGCCGCTGGTCAAGGTGGAATTATCGGCGTCATTTTTGCTGTTTGGTTATTGTCAATGATCGAAAAGAAATTGCATCAAATTATTCCGGATGCGATTGATATCATTATCACCCCAATGGTCTCGTTACTAGTGGTTGGACTGCTAGAGATTTTCTTGATCATGCCATTAGCCGGTTTTATCTCAAACGGAATGGTCGGCGGAATCAACTGGGTGTTATCAGTCGGTGGTGCATTTTCTGGTTTTGTATTAGGTGCATTATTCCTTCCGATGGTAATGTTCGGCTTACATCAAATTTTAACCCCGATCCATATCCAAATGATCGGTGAAACAGGTATGACTTTATTATTGCCGATTTTGGCAATGGCAGGTGCTGGTCAAGTAGGAGCGGCATTTGCACTTTGGATTAAATTGCGTAAAGACAAAGAACTGACTGAAATGATCAAAGGTGCTTTGCCGGTTGGTATTTTAGGAATTGGCGAACCATTGATTTATGGAGTGACATTACCACTAGGTCGTCCATTTGTGACTGCTTGTGTCGGTGGCGGTATCGGTGGAGCTGTGATTGGTGCAATTGGTGGTGTTGGCGCGATCGCAATCGGACCTTCGGGAGCAGCACTGATTCCATTAATTGCTAATGGACGCTGGTGGGGTTATGTTTTAGGATTACTTGCAGCCTATGCTGGCGGTTTTGTAGCAACGTATTTCTTTGGTATCCCAAAAGATAAATTAGCAGAACAGCAATTGGCAGAAAGTACTGTTTCCGCTGAACCAATGGTTGAAACGAAAGTTGCAGCACATTCAACCGATGTTTTTACCGCGGTGGCACAAGGCGAAGTTCATCCATTGGAAGATGCTGCTGATCCAGTATTTGCTGAAAAAATGATGGGTGAAGGTTATTTTGTTGAACCAACAAGCAATGAAATCTTTGCACCTGTAGCTGGGAAAGTATCAACGATCTTTCCAACGAAACATGCGATTGGTATCACGACAGATAGTGGTTTAGAAGTATTGCTTCATATGGGAATCAATACGGTCGAATTAGAAGGAAAACCATTTGAAGTATTTGTAACAGAAGGTCAGCATGTAACACCGGAAACGAAAGTTGCGACGGCTGACTTAGCGGCTATCAAAGCAGCTGGTAAAGGAATTTCGATGATGGTACTGATTACCAATATGAATGAGGTTGAAACCTATGTCTTGGAAAAAATTGGTAAAGTAAATGCTGAGACTGAAGTTTTCAAAGCTCAAACAAAATAAATAAAAAACGGAGAACGCGTGAAGCGTCTCCGTTTTTTTGGTTAAAAATATTTTTTTCGATATTCTTGCACGACTGCGCGTGTAGTATAGATTTTTTCAGCATGTTCTTTATTACGGCTAAGGTAAACATAGAATAGTAAATCGACTGTAATAAATTGAGCTAAAATCGAATCCGTTGCTGCACTGCGATAGGTAGCTTCAGTTGGTCGAGATGTTTGAAGGCAGACATCAGACAGTTTTGCTAAAGGGTTTTGACCAAACTGAGTCAAAGTAATGATCGGGATGCCTAAATCTTTGGCCGTTTCTGCTAATGCGAGCAACTCAGAAGTTAGACCCGAATTTGAGACCAACCAAATGACGGCTTCTTTTTGATGGAGTACTAATTGCGGCAAAATCGTATTGTAGTCTGGTTCGCTGATAATATTTTTTCCTAAACGACTCCATTTTTGAACGATATCAGTAGCGGCTAGATTAGAGGCCCCGATTCCTAAGACGTAACAAAATTCTTTTTCTTCAAGTAATTTACAGGCTTGCAAAAATTCCTCTTCATTGAAGAGGGCAGTTGTTTCATCAATCGTATAGCGAGCATTACTAGCTAGTTTATTTTTTAAGGTAGGAAAGGATTCATCTTGGCTCACATCACTGTAGGTGTTATTGCTCCGTTGCTGCATCGTTTCTGCCGAAAGTTCGATTTTAAGATCGGTTAAACTATTAAAGCCCATTTTTTTTGAAAAGCGCACCACTGTTGGCGCGCTGGCGCCTGAAGCTTCAGCGATTTCGTTCGCTGTCATACTCGCAGCTTTTTCACTGTTATCGCGAATGAATAGATAGATTTTTTTTTCTGCAGTCGACATATCGTTCTGCATGCTCTTCATATGAGAAAGAACGCTCATAAAAAAACTCCTTTTGTTCTTTTTTGTTATTATACCACGTTACTAATAAAATTTATTTTTTCTATAGAAAGACAGATCAAACTTTCTTTTTTTGTAAAAAGTCGTATGATAGAGAAGACTTTTATTTTTAAGGAGTATGAAAAAATATGGCTTTAATCGATTTTATTTTACATATCGATGCGCACATGGTTTCTTTAGTGCATCAATATGGCATGGGAATCTATCCCATTTTATTTGCAATCGTATTTATTGAAACAGGGGTTGTGGTTTTTCCATTTTTACCAGGTGATTCATTCTTATTTGCTGCTGGTGCATTGACTGCTTTGGGTGGAAGTGTCTTGCATTTACCTTATGTGATTGGTATTTGTATCATCGCAGCTATTTTGGGTGACACGATGAATTATTGGATTGGACACACTTTAGGCGTGCGAGCACTTTATCATAGTCCGATTTCCCGTTTTATAAAAGAGGATAAAGTAAAAGAGGCTGAGAACTTTTTTAACGAGCGTGGGAAGTGGACGATCTTCTTAGGGCGCTTTATGCCGTTTATTCGGACATTTATTCCTTTTATTGCAGGCTCTAGTAAAATGCATTGGGGTACTTTCTCAAGATTTAATATTTTTGGTGCAATCGTTTGGGGAACAGTTATTACTTTGGCAGGCTTTTTCTTAGGTAATATTCCCGTAGTCAGTGATCACTTCTCGCTGATCATGTTGCTGATCGTCTTTATTTCCTTGGTTCCAGTCTTTATCCCGTACATCAAATAAAAAATCAGTGCCTAAAAAAGGATCGGAATTTATTCCGATCCTTTTTCTATATGAAAATAAAGAATTTCTGGTGTTACACGAAAACGTAGCGGAGGACCAGTTGTGCCTAAACCAGTGTTCACTACTAAGTTTGTGGTAGAGCTAAGAGGATAGATCCCTTTATCATAGATTTTTGAGCCATAATTTTTATAAGGAAAAAAAGGAAAACGAATTTGCCCCCCATGACTGTGTCCAGCTAAAATCAGATCAAAAGAACTGATATCAGAGATTTTTTTAACTTGATCAGGTTCATGGACCATCAGAATCGAAAAGGGAGCAGGCAAAGGTTGTGTTGTATAATCAGGCGTTCCTTCTTGCCCGTCGTCGATCCCGGTCAAACTAATCCCATCTACTAAGATAGATTCATTTTCTAATAGGGTAAAACCACCATCTAGTAGTATTTTTTTTACAGCGACTGCACCTTCAGAACGATAATCATGATTGCCCAAGATGGCGAATTTTCCAACTGAGGCTTGAATTGCAGCTAATTGGCGACTGATAGCTTCACAGTCATGGGTTTGCCAGTAATTATAATTTTCAATCAAATCACCGGTAAATAAAATGATCTCTGGCTTTGACTGGTTCAATTTATGAACAATTTTAGTAAAACGTTCTGGCTGATAAAAAGGAGAGAAGTGGCTATCACTGATTTGAGCAATCGTATATGCCGATGATTCGCCTTTTTTTATTTTTAATTGAGTATTTTTTTCTACTTGAAAATGTTTTTCTACTAGTCGATACGTCTGATAACGAGAATAAATAATTGCCATTATCATGATGACTATTAAGCAGAGAGCGATCATTTTAACCATCCCTTCTATTTTTTAATAGTATAAAGTAAAAAAATGATCTGCCACAAGTTGGGCAGATCATTTTTAATGATTACTTAAGTGCACGGACAGTTTCACGTTGAATCAAATGATGGGGAACCACTAATTGGATTCCGCTAGACTGTTCATGATTGATTTGTTCTAATAACTTTTCTGTTCCTAATCTTCCCAGATCCGTCACATCAATGTCGATCGTAGTTAGATAAGGGTGGACCAAAGTTGCAAAAATTGAATTGTTGAAGCTGACCACTGAAAGATCATCAGGAACAGCATAGCCGTGTAGATTTGCCAACTGGATCATTCGCAAAGCAAAAATATCATCAATGATAACTAAGGCAGTTGCTCCAGTTTGATTAATGACTTCTGGAAATTTTGTGTAATCCTCTGGCTGTAACATCGTCACTGCCGGTTGAGTTGGTAATCCTGCAAGCATCAGCGCCTCTTGATAACCAAAATAGCGTTCAAAGAAAATCACTTCTTGATTGACGTTGCTGACAAATAAAATATTTTTATGTCCTTTTTCAATCAAGTATTCGGTTGCTTGTTTTCCCAGCAGCTGATTGTCGTTGTCGACATAAATGATGTCCGCTTCACGTTTTGCTGGACGACCGATTAAAGTAAAAGGTACTTTCTGTTGGTAAAGATATTCTGAAACAGGGTCATCTTTTTCCGAATAGGCTAGGATAAAACCATCCACTTGTTTTTGGCGATGCATACGCTGGACATTCTCTAACAGAGACTTGCTATTTGCAGCTGAAGCAACTGCCGTAGCAATCTGAAATCCAGCCGCTGTTTCATTGATTGCATTGAGTAACTCTAAGTATAGCGGATTACCTAAACGCTCTTGCGAATCCAAAGGGGGTAAGATCACGCCAATAGTATTTGCTCGCTGAGTTCCTAGATTTCGTGCGGTAGCATTCGGGAAATAATCCATTTCCTCCATGATTTTACGAACTTTTTTCTTTGTCTCTACTGAAATACTGGGATGGTCATTGATCACCCGAGAAACGGTAGAAGGAGAGACGTTAGCTTTTTTTGCGACATCTTTAACCGTCGGTATCATCGTTTCCCCATCCTTTCTTTCTTAATATAATTTATGAGAATCAGCTATCACTGCCAACATTTTTTTAAAAAATCGATCGTTAATTGATCTGTTTTGGCAACGAGTGGAATATCTGTTCCTAAATGTTTGACATCACCGACGCCGATTGGTTGTGCGCCGCTAGCTTTGATGGCAGCGATGCCGGCTTGTGCATCTTCAATCCCTATACATTCAGCTGCATCAAGACCAACTATTTTAGCAGCTAAAAGAAAAATATCCGGTGCTGGTTTACCCTGAGCGATTTCTGCTGGATCAGCGATGCCGTCAAAATAACTTGATAACGCCATCTGTTCTAACAGAAAAGGCCCATTTTTACTTGCAGAAGCCAATGAAATTTTGATATCGGCTTTTTTTAAGTCTTTCAATAATTCCAAAATACCGGGATAAACATCCGTTGGAGAAACGGATTGGATCATTTCGACATAGTTGTCATTTTTTTCTTTTGCTAATGCTTGGAATTCAGCTTCTGTAAAGTCATTTGAACGATTACCGTGAGCCAAGATCAATTTCAATGAATCTTCGCGGCTGACACCTTTTAGTTGTTCATTGAATTGACGATCGATTGAAATATCCAATTTATCAGCTAATTTTTTCCAGGCAAGGTAATGATATTCAGCAGTATCAGTGATCACACCATCTAAATCAAACAAAACGCCTTTAAACATTTGACGCCTCCTGTTCTAATGGGACTGTCATTGTATCGCTTAAAGAAATTT
Organism: Enterococcus sp. 22-H-5-01; assembly: GCF_050310005.1. NCBI lineage: Bacteria > Bacillati > Bacillota > Bacilli > Lactobacillales > Enterococcaceae > Enterococcus > Enterococcus sp. 22-H-5-01. The sequence goes on along the minus strand of NZ_CP189993.1, from coordinate 1,036,193 downwards.
CTTTTCCATAAAGCATCATAGCTAAGGCCGGGCCATCTTTCAAGTCAATTTGAACTTCTTTTTGATTTACCGCCACCGAAATCAGGCGGCCTTGATAATTAATGTGGAATGAATAATGGTCCCAATCCGTTGGTAACATCGGAGCAAAACTTAATGTTCCAGTATGAGTCTTCATTTGAGCAAAACCTTGAACGATCGCTAACCAACTTCCAGTCATAGATGTGATATGCAAACCATCGTCGGTATCGTTATTATAATTATCTAAGTCAAGACGGGCAGTTCGCTGATACATTTCCATTGATTTATCGATCAGTCCTAATTCAGCGGCTAGAATTGCATGAATAGATGGAGAAAGGGACGATTCGTGAACGGTCATCGGTTCATAAAAATCAAAATTCTTTCGCTTTTCTTCCATTGTAAATTGTTCACCGAAGAAATAAATTCCTTGTAGGACATCTGCTTGCTTGATAAAACAAGAACGGAGGATCTTATCCCATGACCAATTTTGATTTAATGGACGATCTGCGGCTGAAAGGTCAGATGTAGGCATCAAGTCTTTATCTAAGAAGGTATCGTGTTGGACAAAAATTCCCAGTTCTTCATCTTTAGGGAAATACATTTTATCAATAATTTTTTGCCATTGAACTTGTTCCTCTTCAGTAATCACGACAGTTGTTTGTGCTTGATACTTTTGATAATTTTCTAAAGTGTATTTTAAGACCCATTGAGCTAAAAAGTTTGTATACCAGTTATTATTGATATTGTTTTCATATTCATTAGGTCCGGTCACACCGTGGATCATGTATTTGTCTTGTCGTTTTGAATAATGAACACGATCAGCCCAAAAGCGAGCGATCTCACTCAATACTTCTAGACCTTCTTTTTGCATATACGTTTCGTCACCTGTATAGGTAGTGTAATTATAGATAGCATGTGCCATAGCGCCGTTTCGATGAATTTCTTCAAAAGTAATTTCCCATTCGTTGTGGCATTCGACACCGGTAAAAGTAACCATTGGGTATAAAGCGCCTTTCAAGCCTTGTTGTTGTGCGTTGTGTTGTGCTTGCGGTAATTGGTTATGACGATATTTTAATAGATTTTTGGTAATGCTTGGATCAGTGATCCCTAAATACATTGGAACGGCATATGCTTCTGTATCCCAGTAAGTCGCACCACCGTATTTTTCACCAGTAAAACCTTTAGGCCCGATATTTAGACGCTCGTCTTCTCCATAATAAGTTGAGAATAATTGGAAAATATTGAAACGAATTCCTTGTTGAGCTTCATCGTCGCCACCGATTAAAACATCTGCAAGGGCCCAACGATTTGCCCATGCAACATTTTGGTCAGCTAGTAATTCATCATAAGAAAGTTGGAACTCTTCTAATAAAGTGACTGCTTTTTCTGGTTGCTGTGATTCTGGAATGTCCCGACTAGTCAATACGACCACTCGTTTTTCTAATTGAATTGGTTGATTGATCACTAGATCATAACTAAACGTCTCAGCTACCTCTAATGCATCTTCTTGTTGAACACCAACTGTTGAAGTGACATGTTTCATTGCTCCAGTAACTGAAAACTGCTCAATCCCAAAATTATTCGGAATGGTCTGAGTCGTCAGGAAACTGATGTCTTCTCGATGACCACGTGTTTTCTCTAACCAAAACATTTCTTCATAATTACTATCTTCATTTTGGACATTACTATCTAATTTAGAAATTACTTTTAATTGCGCTTCACCGACTAAACATTCAGCTGTTAACCGAATGACTGCTAACTCTTGTTTGACGATGCTTAAAAAACGCTCAAAGGTAATTCGTACTTTAGCATCATCAATAGTTACTATAAATGATCGAGTTAACACACCATTTTGCATATTTAATTCCAAATCAAACTCTTCAATAGGTGTAGTAGCTAAATCGATTTCTTGTTCATTGATGAATAAGCGCATTTGAATGAAATCTAAGGCGTTGATCACCTTGCCAAAATATTCAGGATAGCCGTTTTTCCACCAGCCTACGCGCGTTTTATCTGGATACCAGATTCCGGCAAGATAGGTGCCTTTATGATGATCACTACTATAATGTTCCTCAAAATTACCACGTATTCCCATATAGCCATTACCGATGCTAGTTAACGATTCTTGCAAACGCCGGTGTTCTTTATCTAGTTTTGTTGTGCGAATTTTCCAAGGATCAATATCAAAAAGTCGTTGTACGTTATTCATGATTCTCCTCCTCATTTCTTTTCTCGACTACATCATATACGCAATCGGTTGCACAAGTCAAGCAATGTTTTGTAGATAACAAATATAATTCATATGGCATATGATAATTTAAAAAAATTTAATTGTAAGAGTTTACAAAAATAGATAAGCGATATATAATGCAAATGAACGAAACCGATTGCGTAAATTTAGGAGGGAACAGCATGACGGGTATAAAGAAGATGTTTAGTTTTGAGTTTTGGCAAAAATTCGGGAAGGCTTTGATGGTGGTTATCGCAGTAATGCCGGCTGCCGGATTGATGATTAGTATTGGTAAATCATTACCAATGATCAATAGTAACCTTGGTTGGTTAGTAACCACAGGTGGCGTTGTTGAGAATGTGGGTTGGGCAATTATTGGTAATCTCCATTTATTATTTGCATTAGCAATTGGAGGTAGTTGGGCGAAAGAACGGGCTGGTGGTGCATTTGCTGCAGGGCTCTCATTCATTTTAATCAACCGAATCACAGGTGCGATCTTTGGCGTAACTGCTGAAATGTTGACAAACCCTGATGCAGTAACCCATACATTGTTTGGCCAAAAAATAATGGTCGATGGTTATTTCATTAGTGTACTTGAGGCGCCTGCATTAAATATGGGGGTATTCGTTGGGATCATTGCTGGTTTCGTTGGAGCGACGGCGTACAACAAATACTATAATTTCCGTAAACTTCCGGAAGTGTTGACCTTCTTTAATGGAAAACGTTTTGTACCATTTGTGGTAATTTTGCGTTCTGTAATTGTAGCAGTTGTATTAGCTTTAGTGTGGCCGGTTATTCAAACGGGAATCAATGATTTTGGTAAATGGATCGCTAATTCTCAAGATACAGCACCGATTTTAGCGCCATTTTTATATGGAACACTAGAGCGGTTGTTGCTTCCGTTTGGATTGCATCACATGTTGACGATTCCAATGAACTATACGCAATTAGGTGGAACGTATGAGATTATGACTGGGGCACAGGCCGGCAGTCAAGTATTTGGGCAAGATCCATTATGGTTGGCTTGGGCGACTGACTTGGTAAACTTAAAAGATGCTGGAGATATGTCTCAATATCATCAAGTGTTGACACAGTGGACACCTGCTCGATTTAAAGTAGGTCAAATGATCGGTTCAACTGGTATTTTGATGGGATTGACACTAGCAATGTACCGGAATGTTGATCCTGATAAGAAAAAGAAATATAAATCAATGTTTCTTTCAGCAGCAGTTGCTGTTTTCTTAACCGGTGTAACCGAACCATTAGAATTTATGTTTATGTTTGTAGCAGTACCATTATATGCTTGCTATGCTGTGATTCAAGGTGCCGCTTTTGCGATGGCCGATCTCATTCATTTACGTGTTCATTCATTTGGGAACATTGAGTTGTTGACGCGGGTTCCAATGGCTTTACGTGCTGGATTAGGAAATGATTTATTAAATTTTGTGATCACAAGTCTTGCTTTTGGTGTATTCACTTACTTCTTTGCAAACTTTATGATCAAAAAATTCAACTATGCAACTCCTGGACGTAATGGCAATTACGAAGTAGACAACGATGAAACACCTGCTAATTCAGACGCAGGAACAGCATCAACTGATAGTCAAATTGTTCAAATCGTTAATTTGTTGGGTGGAGCTAAAAATATCGTTGATGTTGATGCTTGTATGACTCGACTACGTGTATCCGTCAATGATCATTCGATGGTCGGCACAGAAGAACAATGGAAAAAAGCCGGGGCAATGGGTCTTTTAGTAAAGGACAACGGTGTACAAGCGGTTTATGGTCCTAAAGCTGATATTTTAAAATCAGATATTCAAGATTTATTAGATTCGGGTGTAGAAATACCAACTACTATGCTTCCGCTGACTTCCTCAGCTGAAGAAACATCCGCGACTATTTTTAAAGGGTTGAATCAAGAGTTTGTAGCTCCTGCGAATGGCCAGTTGATCCCGATTGATCAAGTTCAAGATGAAGTTTTTTCTCAAAAAATGATGGGTGAAGGGTTTGCTGTTGTGCCAGAAAATGGTGAAATCGCGAGTCCAATAACAGGAACAGTCGTTTCTGTCTTTCCAACTAAACACGCAATTGGTTTGAAAACGACGGATGGAATTGAAGTGTTGCTGCATATGGGTCTAGATACTGTTGATCTTGAAGGTGCGCCGTTTGAGATAAAAGTACATGAGGGAGAAAAAATCAAAGCAGGCAAAATCGTTGCAGATGTTGATTTGGCTAAAATTCAGGCAGCAGATAAGTTAACAACGATGGTGGTAGTATTTACTAATGGAGATAGAGTCAAAGCGTATCATTACGATAAAACGGGACTAGTCTCTCGAGGTGAATCCGTCGGTACTATTGACTATTAAAGTGAGGCGATAACAATCAAAGTATTAACGTTGAATACTCATAGCTGGATGGAGAATAAAGATACAGAGCAAATCGAAGTTTTAGCTAATAAAATTATGAAGGAAGAATACGAGCTCATGGGTTTGCAAGAAGTCAATCAACGAATCAATAGCTCTCCCATAGTAGCAGATCAATATTTTCAAGCAACATACAATCAACAAGCGATCCATGAAGATAATTTTTTATATCGTTTGATTCAACGGTTGAACAAATCAGGGTACTATTATTATTGGAGTTGGAGCTTTAATCACATCGGCTATGGGAAATTTCAAGAAGGTGTAGGTCTGTTAGCGAAGACACCTTTTGATAAAGTTGAAGGTTTACTAATTTCAAAGGCGTCGGATCCTGCAGATTATCATACGAGAAAAGTCCTACTTGGAGAATTAACTATTGATGGACATAATGTAATAGTAGTAAGTGGTCATTTCTCTTGGTGGGAAGATCAAGCTTTTCATTTTGAATGGAAGAGATTAGAACAACAATTAATGGGAGAAGATAAGGATTTTATTCTTTTAGGTGATTTCAATAATGATGCAAGTATGAATGAAGAAGGATATGAACTTATCCAAAATAGTCCGCTACAGTTACAAGATAGTTTCAAATGCGCTGAAGAAGTAAGCGGAGAGTATACTGTTGAAAAGGCAATTGATGGTTGGGCAGATAATTTATCCAAATTACGAATAGACTACATTTTTGCATCAAGATCATTTCTAGTGAAAAATTATAAAAGTGTTTTTGATGACGATAATGGAGTGAAAATTAGTGATCATTATGGAATAGAAGTAGAGATGGATTAGCGTTTAGCTAATCCATTTTCTTGTATAATGAAATGTTTTTGAAAAACTTTTGAAAAAATATTGACATTATATTTCAGTATGATATTGTCAATAACGTTGTTGAAACACATTGATATAACAACGGAAAATAGTTGTTGACAAGCAAATGTATGAATGCTATTATTACAAAGTTGTTAATTAGCTTTCAAACTTCTTTCAAAAATAATTGAAAATAGTTATTGACATTAACCTTTAAATCTGTTATGATATAAAAGTTGCTGAGACAAAGCAACAAGCAATGTAGACCTTTGAAAACTGAACGAATAAAACAAACCAAATGTGTAGGGCGTTTCTTTTAATAGAAACAAACAAAACATAGCAAGCAATATGCTAGCAAGTCAATTTTTAAAATTGAGCTTAACAATCGTAAGATTGTTTCAAACACTTTTTATGAGAGTTTGATCCTGGCTCAGGACGAACGCTGGCGGCGTGCCTAATACATGCAAGTCGAACGCTTTTTCTTTCACCGGAGCTTGCTCCACCGAAAGAAAAAGAGTGGCGAACGGGTGAGTAACACGTGGATAACCTACCCTCAAGCGGGGGATAACACTTGGAAACAGGTGCTAATACCGCATAACAAAGAAAACCGCATGGTTTTCTTTTGAAAGGCGCTTTTGCGTCACTTGAGGATGGATCCGCGGTGCATTAGCTAGTTGGTGAGGTAACGGCTCACCAAGGCAACGATGCATAGCCGACCTGAGAGGGTGATCGGCCACATTGGGACTGAGACACGGCCCAAACTCCTACGGGAGGCAGCAGTAGGGAATCTTCGGCAATGGACGAAAGTCTGACCGAGCAACGCCGCGTGAGTGAAGAAGGTTTTCGGATCGTAAAACTCTGTTGTTAGAGAAGAACAAGGATGAGAGTAAAAAGTTCATCCCTTGACGGTATCTAACCAGAAAGCCACGGCTAACTACGTGCCAGCAGCCGCGGTAATACGTAGGTGGCAAGCGTTGTCCGGATTTATTGGGCGTAAAGCGAGCGCAGGCGGTTTCTTAAGTCTGATGTGAAAGCCCCCGGCTCAACCGGGGAGGGTCATTGGAAACTGGGGAACTTGAGTGCAGAAGAGGAGAGTGGAATTCCATGTGTAGCGGTGAAATGCGTAGATATATGGAGGAACACCAGTGGCGAAGGCGGCTCTCTGGTCTGTAACTGACGCTGAGGCTCGAAAGCGTGGGGAGCAAACAGGATTAGATACCCTGGTAGTCCACGCCGTAAACGATGAGTGCTAAGTGTTGGAGGGTTTCCGCCCTTCAGTGCTGCAGCTAACGCATTAAGCACTCCGCCTGGGGAGTACGACCGCAAGGTTGAAACTCAAAGGAATTGACGGGGGCCCGCACAAGCGGTGGAGCATGTGGTTTAATTCGAAGCAACGCGAAGAACCTTACCAGGTCTTGACATCCTTTGACCACTCTAGAGATAGAGCTTCCCCTTCGGGGGCAAAGTGACAGGTGGTGCATGGTTGTCGTCAGCTCGTGTCGTGAGATGTTGGGTTAAGTCCCGCAACGAGCGCAACCCTTATTGTTAGTTGCCATCATTTAGTTGGGCACTCTAGCAAGACTGCCGGTGACAAACCGGAGGAAGGTGGGGATGACGTCAAATCATCATGCCCCTTATGACCTGGGCTACACACGTGCTACAATGGGAAGTACAACGAGTCGCGAAGTCGCGAGGCTAAGCTAATCTCTTAAAGCTTCTCTCAGTTCGGATTGTAGGCTGCAACTCGCCTACATGAAGCCGGAATCGCTAGTAATCGCGGATCAGCACGCCGCGGTGAATACGTTCCCGGGCCTTGTACACACCGCCCGTCACACCACGAGAGTTTGTAACACCCGAAGTCGGTGAGGTAACCTTTTGGAGCCAGCCGCCTAAGGTGGGATAGATGATTGGGGTGAAGTCGTAACAAGGTAGCCGTATCGGAAGGTGCGGCTGGATCACCTCCTTTCTAAGGAATATTACGGAGACTACACAGGTTATTTTATTCGTTCAGTTTTGAGAGGTTTACTCTCAATCGTTCATTGAAAACTGGATACAGAAACAAACCAAACAAACCGAGAACACCGCGTTGAATGAGTTTTTTAATAAGTTCAATTGCTTATTTTATTACTAAGGAACATGATCGCTCATGGAAATTAGTAAGACCCAACCGAAAGGTTGATAAGGTTAAGTGAATAAGGGCGCACGGTGGATGCCTTGGCACTAGGAGCCGATGAAGGACGGGACTAACACCGATATGCTTCGGGGAGCTGTAAGTAAGCTTTGATCCGGAGATTTCCGAATGGGGAAACCCAGCATCTTTTATAGGATGTTACTTTTCAGTGAATACATAGCTGATTAGAGGTAGACGCAGAGAACTGAAACATCTAAGTACCTGCAGGAAGAGAAAGAAAATTCGATTCCCTGAGTAGCGGCGAGCGAAACGGGAAAAGCCCAAACCAAGAGGCTTGCCTCTTGGGGTTGTAGGACTCCGATATGGTAGTCCAGTGAGATAGTCGAAGGACCTGGAAAGGTCTGCTAGAAAGGGTAAAAGCCCCGTAGACAAAATTTGACTGGCACCTAGGAGGATCCTGAGTACGGCGGAACACGAGGAATTCCGTCGGAATCCGGGAGGACCATCTCCCAAGGCTAAATACTCCCTAGTGACCGATAGTGAACCAGTACCGTGAGGGAAAGGTGAAAAGCACCCCGGAAGGGGAGTGAAATAGATCCTGAAACCGTGTGCCTACAACAAGTTAAAGCCCGTTAATGGGTGATAGCGTGCCTTTTGTAGAATGAACCGGCGAGTTACGATTACTTGCGAGGTTAAGTTGAAAAAACGGAGCCGTAGCGAAAGCGAGTCTGAATAGGGCGAATGAGTAAGTGGTCGTAGACCCGAAACCATGTGATCTACCCATGTCCAGGTTGAAGGTGCGGTAAAACGCACTGGAGGACCGAACCCACGTACGTTGAAAAGTGCGGGGATGAGGTGTGGGTAGCGGAGAAATTCCAAACGAACTTGGAGATAGCTGGTTCTCTCCGAAATAGCTTTAGGGCTAGCCTCAGAGTAAGAATGATGGAGGTAGAGCACTGTTTGGACTAGGGGCCCATCTCGGGTTACCGAATTCAGATAAACTCCGAATGCCATCCATTCATCTCTGGGAGTCAGACTGTGAGTGATAAGATCCATAGTCGAAAGGGAAACAGCCCAGACCACCAGCTAAGGT
>NZ_CP189993.1:0-1025000 GCF_050310005.1 Enterococcus sp. 22-H-5-01 | reverse complement strand
AAAAGAAATTGAAGAGGATCCTGAGAACGTATATTTATTGGTATGTCATAATTCAGTTATCCGAGCTATTAAAAATTATTTTGAACCTTTAAAAAATGAAGAAGTTTTTGAATACCGTACGCCAAATGCCACATTAATAGAATTCAAATAAAAAAAGTCATCCGTAAAAATCTAATTTTTTTACGGATGACTTTTTATTTTTGACTTAGTCAGATAGTAGAATACATTGAATGAATAGTTTCTATCGTATGATGCCATTTTTCTTTTTCTGATTCAGAAAGTGCAAGAGTATAGCTCTCATCAAGGCCATTCTTAGTTATTTTAGCTGGCGAACCAACATAACACTTCTCATCTGGATGATAATGAGTAACAGGAACGATCAGACAGTTATTATTTAAGATAGCTTGAGTAATTTTTGCTGCCTGGATCGCTATGCCGTAAGAAGTATAGCCTTTTCCTTTGAAAGTAACCCAGCCACCGTTACGTGCGTCTGTATCCAATTGTTTTAATACTTGATCATTTAGTAAATCTTTAATTGGGCATCCAGCTATTTGAACAGTAGACCAAGCAACAAACTGACTTTCTCCATGTTCTCCGATGACATAACCAGAAATTGCAGATGGATGGATATTTAAGTGTGTGCTAACTGCATGTTTCATTCGGCTAGTATCTAGAGAAGTTCCCGTACCAAGAACTCGTTCTTTAGGAAATCCAGTTAATTCCTGTAAGTACTGTGTGACAACATCACAAGGATTGGTGATATTTAAAATGATTCCCGAAAAATTAGCAGCTTTAATTTTAGGAGCCCATTCTTCAACAATTTTTTTTGTTAAATTTAATTCCGCGAATCGATCAGGGTTACCTTTAACAAGAGAGATATCCCCAGCTGAAAAGATGATAACGTCAGTATCAGCTAGCTCAGATAAATCGGGAGCAATTATTTTTACTTGATGTTCTTGTTCCATCTGTCCATCAAGTAAATCATTTATTTCAGCTTGAATTAGATCTCTATTTGAATCAAACAGTACTAATTCATCAATAATATTTTTTGAAATCAGGGTATAAGCAGTAGTACTACCGACATGACCTACACCAATAATTGCCACTTTTTTCATTTCAACACGCCTTTCGATGGATAAAAGAGTTTTTTAAAGAATGCGCTAAAAATGATAAAAAGTCAATAAAACAATGAGGGAAAATCTAATTTAAGTTTTTCAATGCTTGATACACTCGTTGACAATCGACTTTAGTTCCACGAAGTTCATAATCAGCAATAAATGGAAATTTAAAAGTTTCACTGTATTGTTTGGCTGTTAAACAGTACTGGTAATTAAAGTTTTTATTGCCACTGCCAACGACACCTAAACAATTTTTGTAATTATCTTCATACTCTAAATAATCTCGCATAGCTTCAGTTAAAATTTCAGTATCCCCATTATCAACCCCATTACCACCTTCGAGATATGTAGGAACAAAAGTGAAAAAAGGGTCATTTTCTATTTCAAAAGGACTATTATCAGAAATTTCTTTTGAAGTTATCAAAGGATTGGTTGCATCCAGTTGATGCTGTTCTTCAGCATAAATAGCTAAATTTTTTACAAAAGCACGAGTATTTCCTGAAATCGATATATATAAAATATTCATGAATAAATTGCCTCCTTTAATAAATGAATTATAGCATGAATAATAATTGAAAAAATATAAAAAAAAGACAGCCGTTAAGCTGTCTTTTTTTACTTGTTATAGTAGCGAATGAAACCTTTTGTTTTATTGATAGCAAAAGGTGTAGCATCATTAAAATGATATTCTTTTTCTTCAACGGGTAATTTCTCACTAAACATTTTTTCATAAGCCTCAATCGTCAATGCTGTCCGATCAGCTAATAAAGCTTTATTTTTTTCAACGTTCAAATAGTCTTGGTAATTTTCCATCAAAGTCATTGAAAAGAATTCACTGACTGCGCCAGAACCGTAGCTGAACAAACCAATCCGATCACCACTCGTTAATTTACTGTTGTCTAATAATGAAATCAGCCCTAAGTAAAGGGAGCCTGTATAAAGATTACCCACTTGACGGCTGTATAAAATTGCTTCATCATAACGTGCTTCGAGTCGTTGTTGTTCGGTTTCATCCATTTCAGGAAAAATCGCACGTAAAGCTTTACGCCCCATCTTTGTATAAGGTAAGTGGAAAGTCAGTGCAGCGTAATCAGAACTTGTCGTATGATTGATTATCTTATTTTGCTCCCAAATACGGGTAAAAGAGTCGATATAGATTTGATTTGATAAATGTCCATCGACTTCAGGATAATCATGTCCAGCAGGTCGCCAAAAATCATAGACATCTTCTGAATAGAAGACACTATCGTCATTGGAGGCTAAAATATGTGGGTCATTTGTCACTAACATAGCCACTGCTCCACAGCCTTGTGTTGGTTCGCCACCAGAATTCAAACCGTATTTGGCAATATCTGTAGCAATAACTAAAACTTTTCTATCTGGATGAAGGGCTACATAGTCATGAGCCTGTTGTAATGCAGCAGTACCTCCGTAACACGCATGCTTGATTTCAAAAGATCGAGCGTAAGGTTGAATAGCTAATAAGTCATGGATGATAGAAGCAGCTGATTTTGAAAAATCGGTGCTAGACTCTGTCCCAACAATCACCATATCGATGCTTTGCTTGTCTTCATCAGTCAATATTTTCGCAGCAGCACTCGCTCCTAGTGTAACGATATCTTGTGTGGCAGGAATGATCGCCATTTGATCTTGTCCTAAGCCAATGTGAAATTTATTAGGATCTGTTTCACGCGCATTGGCTAAATCAGTCATATCTAAAAAATATTCTGGCACGTGAAAACCAATTTTATCAATCCCTATCTTCATATTGCTCCCCCTAAATTCTATTTTAAAATCCATTTTTTATGAATCTTCATTTTCATTTTATACAGTTCTTTCATTTGTACTTTATGTAAATAAAAGATATTTTTATCCCAAAAGTAAATATATCATAGAAAGGTTATAATTAGGTAGTTTGAATCTTAAGAAATTATAAAACTATCTATGCTACACTTATGCGTGATTTTTAATGAAAAATTGGAGGTGCCCCGTTGGAAGAAGTAGTCATTTTAAGTTCAGTTCGAACACCAATCGGCAAATATAAAGGTAAATTAGCTAGTGTTTCAGCTGTAGAACTCGGTACTATTGTAATAGAAGAAGCCATCAAACGTTCGGAGCTAAAACCTGAGCAAGTGGAACAAGTATTTATGGGAAATGTTTTACAGGCTGGAAATGGACAGAATGTTGCTCGTCAGTCGGCTATAAAAGCTGGGGTACCGCAGGAAGTACCAGCAACCACAATCAATGAAGTTTGTGGATCAGGGATGAAATCGATAATCTTCGCGATGCAGCAAATTTTATTGGGGGATGCCAAGGTCGTAGTTGCTGGCGGTACAGAGAATATGTCTCAAGCACCTAAAGTTACAAGTTTTGATTTTTCAACCCAAGAATGGCAAGAACCAAAATCAAGTATGATTTATGATGGCTTGACAGATGCTTTTAGCGGTAAGCACATGGGCTTAACAGCTGAAAAAGTAGCAGTCGAATACAGCGTTACACGTGAGATGCAAGATCAGTATGCATTTGACTCTCAAATGAAAGCAGCAGCAGCTCGTGAAAATGGCAAATTTAATTCTGAGATCGTAGGAGTTCCTCTTAGTGATGGAAGCCTATTTACAGAAGACGAAGGAATTCGTGCGGATACAACGTTAGAAAAAATCAGTTCTCTAAAACCAGCTTTTAAAGAGGACGGTGTCGTCAGTGCGGCGAATGCTTCAACTCTTAATGATGGTGCTTCTGCAGTAGTATTAGCTGCTAAATCTTATGCAATGGAACATGATTTAGATTATTTAGCAGTTATTGAGGGATATAGTGAAGTTGGTATCGATCCTAGTATTATGGGGGTAGCACCAATTTTTGCGATCAACAAATTGCTGGCGAAAACGGATTATTCAATTGAAGATATCGACCTATTTCAAATTAATGAAGCCTTTGCATCAGCCTCAGTCGCTGTTTTGAAGGAGTTAAAACTACCAGCTGAAAAAGTAAATGTCTATGGTGGTGCGATTGCCTTAGGTCATCCGATCGGTGCTAGTGGTACACGCATCGTAACAACGCTATTATCTGAGTTGTATCAAGAAGATAAACAACGCGGTATCGCCAGCTTATGTATCGGCGGAGGGCTGGGTTTAGCATTGATGCTAAAAAAGTCTAAATCTCAAGAAAGAGCAAAAAAAAAATTTTATCAGATGACACAATCTGAACGTTTAGCTAAGTTAGTCAAAGAAAATCGCCTCTCAGCAAAAGAGGCAGCACAACTGAGTATGGATACAGTGCTACCTGCTAAAATAGCGAATAATTTAATTGAGAATCAAATCAGCGAATGCTCTATACCATTGGGTTTAGCACAAAATTTTATTATTAATGGAAACCCAAAACTTATCCCAATGGCAACGGAAGAACCTTCTGTAATCGCAGCAGCAAGCAATGCGGGCAAAATCGTTGCAGCTGCCGGCGGTTTCAAGACTAGAGTAGTCAATCAAGAAATGATCGGTCAAATCGTTTTACGAAATGTCGCAGAAGCAGATTACTATCGTCAACTAATTTTAAAAAATGAAAAAGAGCTGTTTGAGGTAGCTGAAGAAAGCTATCCATCGATATATCGGCGTGGTGGTGGACTACGGTCTTTAGCCATTAGAAATTTTGAAAAAGGCTATTTATCGATTGATTTATCTGTTGCCACCTTAGATGCGATGGGTGCCAATATTCTAAATACGATCCTCGAAGCGGTAGCCCGAAAAATTCAACAGATGTTACCAGATGCAGAAGTTTTGTTTAGTATTTTAAGTAACTATGCTACGGAATCAATAGTAGAAGCTACATGTGAGATTCCACTGGATGTTATTGGAGAAAATGTTGCAGAAAAGATTGTTGCAGCTAGCGAGTTTAGTAAATTAGATCCTTATCGTGCGGCAACACACAACAAAGGAATCATGAATGGAATTGATGCTGTCGTATTAGCAACTGGAAATGATACGCGAGCAGTAGCGGCAGCTGTCCATGCTTATGCAGCGCGTAACGGCCACTATCAAGGATTGACTGAGTGGTGGATAGAAGGAACAAGATTGTATGGCAAGTTAGCTATTCCTATGAAAGTCGGAATCGTAGGCGGCGCAACAAAAGTCTTGCCTAAAGCTCAAACGAGTTTGAAACTGCTAGATATAAATAGTGCAGCTGAACTGAGTGAAATCATTGTTGCTGTTGGATTAGCTCAAAATTTAGCAGCAGTGAGAGCTTTAGTGACAGATGGTATTCAAAAGGGTCATATGGCGATGCAAAGTCGTTCACTAGCAATTACTGCTGGTGCTAAGGAAAACGAGATCGCTGAGGTCTCAAAGGCTTTAAGAAGTGCCAAGCAAATGAATTTAGCTGAAGCAGAAATGATTATAAAAAATATTCGACAAGGATAATTAAAAAGTAGGTAGGATCTGTTTTTAGATCGTTCCTACTTTTTTTGTATGCAAACATTCAAATAATTTATAAAAAATAAAAAAATTCTATTTATGGTTTTCAGAAAAAATAAGATTGGTATATCTCCATATTTTTATTTGTTTATTAATTTTAATCTCTCGTTATTTTTGTTATCTTATTTAATTTTATTATTGAAGAATAAATATTTAATTTGATTAATAATGCCAATAAATAAAGGTATTTAGTTTTGAAAAATAAATTTAAAAAGAGAACTTTATTAAGTAATGTAAAGATGATATAATCCATAGTGTTATTAAAAGGGTTGTTTTATTTTTTTAGATGGTCGATTTTATACAGAATTGGTAGGGATTGAAAATAGTCATTTCAAATGTATGGTTGACAACTGTTGAAGGGGTATGAAACCAATAATTTTGAAGACTATTGGGCAAGTGATGTTGGAGTTTAAAAAAAGGAGAGATAAAATTTGAAGAAAAAAGTTTTTTTACAATCATTAGTTGTTTCAGCAACATTAAGTTCTATGGCAGCGGCACCATTAACTATACAGGCAAAAGAGGTTTCCCCGATTAAAGTAACGCAAAAAATGAAAACGCTTATTTACGTATATGATGAAAAGAAATACATGGAATTGGAAAATGCAGCAATTGCTGCTATTCAACAAGCAAAAGAAGAGTTGGCAGCCGTAAAAGACAAAGTAGTGAAATTAAAAGCGGCAGAAAAACAAGCCATCAAGGATGCGAAAGAAAAAATTCGCGCATTGAAAGTAGAATTAGCAGCAGCAAAAGAAAGGATTCCAGAGCTTTCCGCAGCGCTAGAAACGGAAAAACAAACCTTAGCAACAGCGCAAAAATCGCATGATGATAAGGTGCGAATGGCCGAAAACGAATTAAAAGTTATTGCAGAAAAAATTGCAGAAAAACAAGCTGCAGTCGATGATGCAAAATCAGCCTTAGAAAAAGCTCAAGATGATTTTGCAAAAAAACAAGCTAAACATGATGAACTAGTAGCAAAAAAACAAAAAGAGATCGAAGATGCAAATGCCAAAGTTCAAGCTGCAGAGGAAGCACATCAACAAGCGGTGGCTGAATTTTATGAATCAGAAAGACTGATTCAAGAAGCAGAAGTCAATCTACAAAGAGTTATACAAACTATCAATGCTCAAGATGGAATAATTGCGGATGCAAATGCAACAAAAGACACGGCAGCAGCGGCAGTAGATGCAGCTCTTGTAGCGTTTGAAGATGCACAAACAATAGCTGATGATGCCCAATCAGCAGCACAAAGGGCACAACAAGTTTACGATGCGTTACTAGCGTATGTCACTCCGGAAATTAATGCACTTGAAGAATCTAAGTCGCAAGTAACACAAAAAATTACAGAATTGACAGCTGAATTAACTGGAATGACCCCGGGTGATCCGAATTATTCAGCTAAACGAGCTGAATTAGATAATGCTCACAACGAGTTAGAACTTATCAATTATCGTTTAATGACATTTAATACGGCGATTTCTACCGAAAATGATCGAAACGCTGCTGCTCAAGCTGCTGCTGCAACTGCGGAGGCAGCCAAAATCAGTGCGGAAAATGATTATCAACAAAAAATAGCTGAAAAACAAACGACCGATCAGGCTATGAATGAAAAAATTGCTCAAGCTCAAGCAATTAAAGATCAAGCAAACCAGCTGATTGAAGAAGCTGAACAGTTACGTGAAGCGGCTTATGCGAACCAAGTAGCAAAAATTGCCGATATGAATGAAGCTCAGGATGTATTAGAACAAGCACGTCAAAATCAAGTAGCTGTTACAGCAGAAGCAGAAGCAGAAACAGCAATCGAAGAAAGTTCTGAAGGATTAGCCAACTTACAAACTACAATTGATGAAGCACAAGCAAAAGTAGGAGTCAAAGAAGCAGAATTAACAGAAGCAAATGCCGAGATTGAAAGAATTGAAAAAGAAATCAAAGAAATCAAAGAAAACTTAGTAGCTTTGAAAGAAGAAATTACCGAAGCTAAAACAGCAATCAAAGAAAAGACAATGGAGTTAGAAGCGGCAATCGATTACTTAGCAGGTTTGAAAGTAGGCTTCAATGATATCAAATTGACCCAGCAAAAGAATCCAAATATCGGTAAAAGCGAAAGTTACCAACAAGGTTATGAAGTAGGATTCGCATTAGGAACGACAGAAGAACCAAAAGAGGAACCAAAAGAGGAACCAAAAGAAGGAACTACAACGGAAAACAAAGATTCTAATAAAGGAACAACTATCGTGACACAGAATAATAATCAAAATACTGGTAAGGGTAACAGCAATTCAAGTAGTGGTACGGTAGCAACAATTGCTAAAAATAGCTATATCAAAGAATATAAAAAAGTAAAGGCTGATTCGACAAAAGAGCTGCCCCAGACTGGTGAAGCAGAGAGTCTAGCAGCGACCTTAATGGGTATGGGGTTGATCGGACTTTCAGGTGCTGCCTTATTGAAGAAAAAATATTCTATTTAGGATAAAAATAATCACTGAGGCAGATTGCTTCAGTGATTGCTTTTTTATGAAAAGGAAATGTGACTAAGACAATGAAACAATCTCCTGAGCAAATCAAAACGGAAGATCAGTTGTTCATGAAGAAAATTCAAGCAAGGATCAATCTAAAAATAGCAGAATTAATCTATAGTACGGAAGAGACGAAAGAAATTTATCGTCAAAAAGTAGTTGAAAGTGATTCCTATTCAGAATTAGATGAGCTAGTCAGAATAATTGATGATGGTGAATATCAATTACAAATAATCCAACAAAAATTATTTGAACAGTTGCGCTCTTATATCTGGAAAATTCATGAGCTAGATTATTTACCGTTAAAAGAAAAAGCATTTTGGACAGAACAATTGATCAAAGCAGAATTAGCTGAAGAAATGACAACTGTTTACTGCAAAGCTTTAGATGCAGAGAGAGCCGCAAAAAACAGTCGGACAAATGGCTGGACGATCATTCGGGATAATCAGTAAAAAGGACATTCATTAATTTTGAATGCCCTTTTTTATTATTATTTAAGACTAAAATCTAAGTAGATCGGATTATGATCAGAGTAACGAAACTCCATATTTTTTACATGGATATCATCAACTGTGATATTGTCAGAAAGAATGAAACCGTCGATCAAAGTGGTCATCGTTTTGCCTTTTTGATAAGGCTCATTTAGGGCACGTGCTGAGGGGATTTTTTCCTCTGCCAAGTTTCCTACCGGGATTTGAAAACCGTCAGGTAATTCCTCTTTAGGAAAAGGATGTGTCCAAGTCTCTCTTTTTTTACTTGTATGAAAAACATCAGGGCTATTGCCTAATACGTCATGGTTATAGTCTCCAGCAACCATCACATAATTGCCTTTTTTGTATTCTGATTCCATCACAGCAAAGATTTTTTTCAACTGAGCTGTTTGGATAGAACGATCTTTCGTAAATGCAGATAAGTGCGTATTGATTGCAATAAATTCACGACCATTAGCAACAGGTATTCGGCTTACTGTGAAGGCCCGGTCTAAATCAAAGAATTTATTGAAATTTGTTTCAATAGGTAAAGAGTATCTCTGACTGCTAGTGATTTTCGCTTTACTAAGAGTGACTAATCCGGAAGAAGCTTTGCCGATGGGTTGGTCAAAGGGATAGAATAAATAGGCAGAATCATAATTTTGTCCATATAAACTATTGTAACTGTTTAAATGCGTTTTTAACCACGCAACTTCGTCAACATGTTGTGAACGGTCGCCATCTTGATCTACTTCTTGATAAAAAGCGAGCGTCGGGTCAAGTTCCTTCGTTGTTTTGACGATTCCTTGCATGTTTTCTTTCACAGTTTTTTGATCGTAAGCTCGAGAATAGTCGCCGCCATCCATAAAGAAACTGTAACTTGGTGGATAAGAGCCATAACCGATATTATGACTCATTGCTCGATATTTTTTTTGTGTTTTTAAAGTTGTTTGATTTTGATTTTCGGGTTTCAGAGTCAAATCATCGGGCAAACGATCGTAACTGATAAATAGATAGAGCAAGTAGCCGCCCACGATTAAAACGACTACCAATAAACAGGTGAGAATAATCTTTAGTCCTTTTTTCATTTTCTTTCCTCCCAAAAGTATCATAGCAAATCTTATCTAAATTATATAGTCAGGTGACTTTCATAAAAATAATTCTCGTGTTACACTATAAAATAGATATTAATGTTATTAAAAGAGAGGCATTCAAATGATTAGATTTGCAAAAAAAGATGATGGCGCAGCAGTAGCTAAGTTAGTATTGGTTATTTTAAAAGATATGGAATTAGATTTCTTAGATGAATTCGGAGAAGAAAAAGCATTAGAAGTGATTGCTGCCTGTGTGGCTGATCCAACATATCGCTATGGCTATGCTCGTGGACTAGTAGAAGAAATTGATGGAGAAATCGCAGGGGCCGTGTTTGGCTATCCCGCAACACAAGAACCGATCATTGATTTGCCATTGGAAAAATACTTGGCTGCTCAAGGATTAGATGAAAATATCAAAATGTTTATTGATCCGGAAGCATTCCCGAATGAATGGTATTTAGATTCGATTGCAGTAGATGAAAGATTCCGCGGTCAAGGAATTGGTTCGAAATTATTGACAGCAGTGGATCGCTTAGCAACACATGAAGGACAAGAAACGATCGGGTTGAACGTTGATCGTGGAAATCCTAATGCTAAACGTTTGTATTTACGTGATGGATTTAAAGATGTGGGCGAAATAACGATCAGCGGGCATTTGTATGATCACATGCAACGTAAAGTAAAACCTCGAGATCGTAGTTAAAAAAACAGCAAAGCCAATTTGGCTTTGCTGTTTTAATTTTGAGAAAAAGTTACTTCAAAAGTAGGTTCATTTTCTGTTTGCTTATTACGATTGTAAAGCCAATAATCCATGACGGCCGCTACACAAATAGCAACGGGCGCATCTGATGGATTTGCGATGTCTAATACATAATAATCACCTGTTAGTAAGGTGGCTTTATCCATCGTCATGACATTTTGATTGAAATGGTTGATTTTGTATTTGTGGTTATAAATATCTCCATAGACAGCCCAATGCAGCTGTTTGATATAATAAAAATCTCCAGGCCAATGAAAAATTTTATGCAAAATGCCTACTCTTGTCTGTTCATAATAGATCTCAAATTTACGTCCTAAAATAACGCTAGCTTGTTTAATATACGCAACGATCTGCCCATCCATTGCATAAAGCGATAAGACATTTCCTTTGCGTCCCCAGTGACCGACCATCAGATATAAAGGCTTGCCTTTATTGTCCTTGACGATAGTTCGAGTTACCGAGCTTAGTTGTTTCTCTTGAATAAAAAATTCGGTCATTCTTGATTCACACCTTCTAATTATAGCTCTTCAGAAAGGACCCGTTCAATTGCCGTGGCTACACCATTGTCTTCGTTTGTATCAGTGACATGTTTTGCGACTTGTTTGATTTCATCAACTGCATTGCCCATAGCGAAACTTTCGCCTGCATAACTTAACATTGTCAAATCATTAAAATTATCTCCAACTGCCATGACTTGCTCAGCAGTAAAACCACGTTGTTCAGCAAATTGTTTCAAAGCGATACCTTTTTGAGCATCTTCTTGGTTGATTTCGATATTTGTCAACTCAGAAGCCGCAATCGCTAAGTTGCCAATTTTTTCTAACTCTAAAGTTGCTGCTTTAAGCGTATCAGGTCCATGTTTATCGAAGGCAATAATTTTTAACACTTCTTCATCCGTTTCTTTCAAGACTTGACGGATATTGTCTACATACGTTAATGGCGTTAATGCTAAATGTTCAGAGGAAACTGCAATTGCCATTTTTTTGGATAATCCAGGAACCTTTTTTAGCAAGTGTCCTGAGATAAAATCGATTCGTTCCGGCTGGTTCTCAGAATAGACATGCTCGGCAGTAAAAACTTCGTAATAAAGATCTGCACGATCTAGAGCATCTAAAACAGCATTTGTCCGTTCTTTACCAATGGGAATCGTAAAAATCGTTTCACGTTGAGCATTAACTACTTGAGCGCCATTTAAGAGAATCATCGGCACATGGATATTGGCACGATCCAAGGAGATGATAGCGTGGCTGACACCACGTCCAGTAGCGGTAATAAATTCGATTCCTTGTGCTTGAGCTTTTTGAATGGCTTCGATATTTTTAGTCGAAACTTGTAATTGATCGTTTAACAGAGTACCGTCCATATCAGAGGCAATGAGTTTTATCAAAATTATTCACCTAGCTTTCTTATCAGTCATAGTTAGTGTACCATATTCTCAAAGCGGAAAACGACTTCGTTTTGATTCTTTATAAAGAATTAGGCACGTGTCAGTCTACTTTTAAAATAACTGTACTGATAATGTTAAAAACGATCATTATCGAGCAAAAAGAATAGGAGTGTGCAAGATGAAGGAAATCATCCATAATGATTGGCAAAATGTTCTGGCTGACCAATTTCAAGCACCATATTATTTACAATTACGAGAATTCTTAAAACAAGAATACCAAACTCAAAAGATCCATCCTGATATGTATCATATTTTTGAAGCCCTCGAATTAACACCTTACAGTGATGTGAAAGTAGTTATTTTAGGTCAAGATCCTTATCATGGAGTAAATCAAGCGCACGGCTTATCTTTTTCAGTTCAACCAGGAGTTAAAATACCGCCATCACTAAGAAATATCTATAAAGAATTAGAGAGTGATCTAGATATACCAGCAGTTCGACATGGGAATTTAATCAGTTGGGCAAGGCAAGGTGTACTGTTATTGAATACCGTTTTGACTGTACGGGAAGGTCAAGCGTATTCTCATCGAGGAAAAGGATGGGAACAACTAACGGATGTAATTATCCAACGCTTGAATGAACGGGAAAAACCGATTGTTTTTATTTTGTGGGGGAAACCCGCGCAAGAAAAAATAAAAATGATCGATATGACTAAGCATGCGATCATCAAGTCCGTTCACCCATCACCATTGTCTGCACATCGAGGCTTTTTTGGAACAAAACCTTTTTCACAAACAAACAAGTTTTTAACTGAATGGGGTGAGAAACCCATTGATTGGCAGTTACCTGAAACAGTTTAAAGTGATACCGGTTTCTGTTATATAGACATTTTATAAAAACATCTTTTATCTTTAGTTATTAGATTTTAATTAGTAGTACAGAGTTTTTACTCTGTCCTTTTCTTTTGACTTGAATTGTTGTATGATTAATAGGAAATAAATATCTGGAGGGTTTTAATCGTGGAATTATTTGATAGTTTGAAATTTAAGATTATTCGTCGCAACATCAAAGTGGCATTTCCTGAAGCAACAGATGCTCGTATTTTAGGTGCCGCTTCTCGCTTAAAAGCAGAAGAATTAGTTGAACCAGTCCTAATCGGCAATTTAGCTGAAATTGAAAAAGCTGCGGGTGCTCGTGGAATCGCTTTAGATAACTTCACGATCATTGACCCAGATCATTTTGATCGCTGGGATGAAATGGTAGAAGTATTTGTTGAACGCCGTAAAGGCAAAGTCAGCAAAGAGGATGCTGAAAAGATTCTTAAGGACGAAAATTATTTTGGTACGATGCTTACTTATATGGGAATCACAGAAGGTATGGTCTCTGGTGCTATTCATTCGACAGGCGATACTGTTCGTCCAGCGTTACAAA
Organism: Enterococcus sp. 22-H-5-01; assembly: GCF_050310005.1. Taxonomy (NCBI): domain Bacteria; kingdom Bacillati; phylum Bacillota; class Bacilli; order Lactobacillales; family Enterococcaceae; genus Enterococcus; species Enterococcus sp. 22-H-5-01. The sequence continues at coordinate 1,011,765 of NZ_CP189993.1, read as the reverse complement.
TCATTAAAACAAAACCAGGTGTTAGCCGTACGAGTGGTGCTTTCCTAATGGTACGTGGTCGAGATCAAGAAAAATATTTATTCTCGGATTGTGCGATCAATGTAAATCCAAATGCGCAAGAGCTAGCTGAAATTGCAGTCGAATCAGCAAAAACAGCTGAACTATTTGATATTGAGCCTAAAGTGGCGATGATGAGTTTTTCAACGAAAGGGTCTGCGAAAGCGCCTGAAGTAGAAAAAGTCGCTGAAGCAACTAAAATTGCACAAGACTTAGCACCTGAATACTTAATCGATGGTGAACTACAATTTGATGCAGCTTATATCCCTGGCGTTGCCCAATTAAAAGCACCAGAATCAAAAGTAGCCGGACAAGCAACTGTCTTTGTCTTCCCAGAATTACAATCAGGAAATATTGGTTATAAGATCGCTCAACGTTTTGGTGGATTTGAAGCTATCGGACCAGTTCTACAAGGATTGAATAAACCAGTTTCGGACCTTTCTCGTGGCTGTAACGAAGAAGATGTCTATAAGTTATCAATCATCACTGCAGCTCAGACATTGATGAATTAATCATTGGAATCTCAAGAGCTATCCTCGAGGTAGCTCTTTTTCTTTTGTCTCAAATTTAAACATGAAGGCACAAAAGGATCGAGGCATGTTTTTCTTTTCTCTATGGAGACAAATCGTTATACTTAGTGAGTAATAGAAAAAGGGGGAGACACGTGATAACGTTAGTCGATACAACAGCAACTGAAAAATTAGGAAAAATCATTGGTGCTGTCGCTAAGCCAAGTGATAATTTAGTTTTAACCGGCGATTTAGGTGCAGGAAAAACAACTTTGACTAAAGGCATTGCCCTAGGTATGGAGATCGATCAAATGATCAAAAGTCCTACCTATACGATTATTCGTGAATACCAACAAGGCCGGATGCCTCTTTATCATATGGATGTTTATCGTATTGAATCAGGTGCAGATGATTTAGGATTAGATGACTATTTTGAAGGTGAGGGTCTTTCGGTGATCGAATGGGGACAACAATTGGGAGAATTTTTACCAGAAGATTATCTTGAATTGATCTTATCAAAAGATGACCAAGATGAAACAATGCGACGAGTAGAATTATTAGCTCAAGGGAAACGAGCTGAACATTTCCAAGCAAGAATTTTAGCAGCGTGGGAAAGCTGATGAGTGAAGTAGAGATCACTTTAAGAGAAGCAATTCCTGATGATGCAGCAGAAATACAAAAAGTCAGTCGTCAAATTGCAAAAGAAACCGAATTTTTAATCATGGATGAAACTGGATTAGGTTTGACAGAAGAATTACTACAGCTGCAATTAGCCGATTTATATGAAAGTGAAAATAATATACTACTGTTAGCACTAGCTGATGAGCAAATTGTCGGGATGTCCTCTATCAAAGCAGGAGCAGAAAAAATTATTGCTCATATCGGCGAAATCGGAATTAGCGTATTAAAAGAATTTTGGGGAATTGGTTTAGGAACAGCTCTATTAGATGAATTGATCTATTGGAGCGAAGAACAATCACCCTTACGTCGTTTAGAATTAACAGTCCAAAAAAGAAATGAACGAGCTGTTCATTTGTATCAAAAATTTGGATTTGAAACTGAAGCAGTGATGAAACGCGGAGCATGTGATCAGCAAGGAAATTATATTGATGTATTATTAATGAGCAAATTGATCGATTAAAAAAGCGAAGCAGTCTGCTTCGCTTAAGAATAAACCTTTACATGGGCAAGACTAATTTTTTTAATGGGTCGACGCCAAAATGATTCTCTTGATAGAGTAGGATTTTGGCACAAGCTCGACTATCTTCCAAAGCATCATGATGGTTTTCTAAAGGAATCGCGAGTTTTTCACAGACCGTATTTAACCGATGATTGGCCATTTCAGGGAACAAGCGTCTACTGGTTCGAACGGTACAAAGTGAAAGGTAAGAAGGCTGTTCTAGCTGATAATAATCAAGACAGCCTGCCAATACTTTGGTATCAAAACCGGCATTGTGAGCAACAATCAACCGATTTTCTTGATAATATTGTTTGATTTCTTGCCAAACTTCAGGAAATTTTGGTGCCTTTGCTACGTCCTCTGGATGAATACCGTGAATTTGGATGTTTTTCCAGAAAAAATCTGTTTCCGGTTTGATCAAAGAATAGTATTCACCAACGATCTGGCTGTTTTTTACCATTACTAATGCTAATGAACAAGCGCTGTGGGATTGATAGTTCGCTGTTTCAAAGTCCATTGCAATAAAGTTCAATCGTTTCACCTCTTTGCCATTATTTTGGCATAATTTGTTTAACGGCAAAAGACTAGTCAGAAAAACTTGAGAAATTTTAAAGATTGATCGTTAGTTCAACTGGACAATGGTCGCTGCCGATGATCTCTGTATGGATTTTGGCATCTTGCAGTTGATCTTTTAGATTATCCGAGACAACGAAGTAATCGATCCGCCAACCGGCATTATTTTTACGGGCGTTGAAACGGTAGCTCCACCATGAGTAAATACCTTCTTGCTCAGGATAAAAGTAACGGAACGTATCAAGATAGCCACTTTCTAATAAGGTACTGAATTTTTCACGTTCTTGGGGTGTAAAACCAGCATTTTTTTGATTGGTTTTCCAGTTTTTTAAATCAATCTTTTCATGTGCGACATTCAAGTCACCACAGAAAATGACCGATTTCTTTTCTTTTAGTTGATTGAGATAGGTTAGAAAAGCTTCTTCCCATGTCATCCGATAATCTAAACGTTTCAATTCACTTTGTGAGTTGGGCGTATAACAAGTAATGACATAGTATTCAGGATATTCTAAGGTGATGAGACGACCTTCTTGATCATGTTCTGCAATACCTAGGCCATAATTTACGCTGATCGGTTCATGCTTGGTAAAGATTGCAGTTCCAGAATAACCTTTTTTTTCGGCATAATTCCAATATTGATAATAACCAGGCAAGTCCATTTCGATTTGGCCTGCTTGAAGTTTTGTCTCTTGCAAGCAAAAGAAATCAGCCTCTAATTCGTTAAAAACTTCCATAAAATTTTTTTTCATAACAGCACGTAGACCGTTGACGTTCCAAGAAATTAATTTCAATGTTTTTTCCTCCATTTTTCAAATGAATACGTTTAATTGCTTCAATTGTAACGAAAAAAAGTCAGAAAGCAAAGAAACATTGCTTTGACTACCTAGAGTTGAGATGAAAGTAGTATACAACTAAATAAAATGATAGAAGGAGTTTTTAGATATGAAAGTTGGCGTTATTGGCATTGGTGGGATTGCTCAAAAAGCCTATTTACCGACCTATGCAAAATCAAGAGAGAAAACGACCTTTATTTTTGCGACGCGCAATGAAGCAGTAAGGAAAGAAATTTCCCAAAAGTATCATTTTGAAGAAACAGTTTCAACAATTGATGAATTGATCGCACAAAACATCGAAGCTTGTTTTATTCACGTAGCGACTAAAGTTCATTTTGAGATTGCTAAAAAATGCTTAGAAGCAGGAGTAGCAGTCTTTATGGACAAGCCCGTCAGCGAAAATTTTGCCGAAGTTCGTCAATTACATGAATTAGCAAACGAAAAAAAAATCTTATTCATGGTTGGCTTTAATCGTCGTTTTGCTCCCATGGTTGAGCAATTGAAACAGCTACCGCAAAAACGAGTGATCCATCTAGAAAAGAATGAACCGAATCATGCGATGGCGACACAATACGGTATCTACGATTTGTTTATTCATTTAGTAGACACGGCTGTTTATTTGTTGGATGATGAAATTTTATCCGTCCAATCAAAGATTCGCGAAGAGGCTGGATTAATGACATACGCGCAGATGCAATTGTCCACAGCTACTAGTGAATGCTTGTTATCGATGGATCTGATGAGCGGCGGAAAAATGGAACGTTACCAAGTAAGTTCCGCAGAACAAACAATGATTTTGGACCAATTAACCGATCTAACGATTAAAAAAGGGCAGATGGCCGAAATACAAAAATTCGGAGATTGGACGACAACTTTAGAAAAACGCGGGTTTGAACAATTAGTTACACATTTTTTAGCAGCACTTGATGGCGCTGACAATGATCTACGTCAAAAGAATATTCTATTGAGTCATGAATTGTGTGAGAAAATGTTAGAGCAGCATCTACGACATGTATTATAAAGGGTGGTAAGTTTTTTTTGAGCGTGCTAAAATAGCAAAGACGTTTGAAAATTTACCCGTATTGAACGAGAGAGGCTTATCAAAGTGAAAATAACTAAGTTAACAGAAACATTACCTAATTTGAAAATCCTTTTGGATGAACCTTTAATGAATTATACTTTTACTAAAACTGGCGGGCCCGTTGACGCTTTAGCTTTTCCTACTGATAACCAAGAAGTTAAAGAATTAGTTGATTTTTGTCGCGAAAATGATCTTCCTTGGATCGTACTAGGAAATTCAAGCAATTTGATCGTAAAAGATGGTGGTATCCGCGGTGTGGTGATCATGTTGACCGACATGACCACGATCCGTGTTGACGAAACAAAAATCACTGCGCAAGCTGGCGCAAAATTAATCGATACAACATATGTTGCCTTGGACCATTCATTGACCGGCTTTGAATTTGCTTGTGGTATTCCAGGAAGTATCGGAGGGGCAGTCTTTATGAATGCTGGTGCTTACGATGGTCAACTAGAAGATGTTTTTGAATCGGTTGATGTTTTATTAGCAGGTGGAAATTTTGAAACTTGGACCAAAGAAAAAATGAATTTTGCTTATCGTCATTCAGCGATTCAAGAACAGCCAGCGATCGTTTTGAGTGCCACGTTCAATTTAGCTCACGGTGATCATGCTCAGATCGAAAAACGGATGGCGGAATTGACAGAATTAAGAGAATTGAAGCAACCATTAGAATATCCATCATGTGGGAGTGTCTTTAAACGTCCCGTCGGTCATTTTACTGGTAAATTGATTCAAGATGCTGGATTGCAAGGATTGATTTGGGGCGGTGCGCAAATATCAGAAAAACATGCCGGATTTATTGTAAATATCAATCATGCAACAGCTACTGACTATTTAGAACTGATCGCTCATATCCAAAAAACAATCAAAGAAAAATTTGATGTAGCCTTAGAAACGGAAGTCCGTATTTTAGGGGAAGAACCAAAATAAAAAATGCTTGATAGGAATCGTGTGATTCTTATCAAGCATTTTTTTATTTTTTCATCAAACGAAGCAAGACGGTACAAACAGCCATTGTTGCTATTCCGGCTACGGCAGCTTCGACTAATCCACTACCGAAAATAATTCCTAGAATAACACTATATACGGCATTAGCGGCAACCTGTAATACATCTGCGTAGCTATCTTTAAAGAAAATAAAAATTAGATTCATGACTAAAATCGTGTTAGTCAATGAGCCGGCCATACCAGCTATAAAAAGACTAACTGGGATCGCTTTTTCTTTTAATAGTTTACGCAGTCCTTTATAAACATAATAAGGAACCACACCAATCAAGATTCTAGGAATGATCGCGATGATCACTGCACGCCAGTCGCCATGATTGGTTAACGGATTGGCGATAAATGGCGAGAAGACAAAGGACATTGGTGTGATAATGACCGTCGAGCGAATCATACTGATCACGCCAAAGATAGTGCCTAGACCTGCTCCGATACGAGGACCCAAAATGATCGAAGCAATAATCACGGGAATATGCATCGTTGTTGCATTGATCGGTCCGATCGGTATAAAACCAAGCGGTGTTGCAGCTAATAAGATCATGATTGCTAAAAACATCGCGGTTAATGTAAAACTTCTAACATTTGTCTGTTTCATAAGTTACTCCTTTAAGGCCGTATTGATCAGATGAACGATCTCTGAAACATTGGCTAATGCGCCGCGACCATAATCGCCACATGCTAATAAGGCTTCACGGGGTTCGATCTCTTGGTATCCGACTTCCTTTAATGTAGTTAAATTTTTTTGAACGATCGGATTTTGATACATATATGTATTCATCGCTGGAGCAATAAATTTTGGTGTTTCTGGTAATAGGGCCAATGCAACCGTCGATAATAAATCGTCAGCGATCCCATTAGCTAATTTACCGATCGTATTTGCAGAAGCCGGAGCGACTAAAAATAAGTCGGCTTCTTTTGCTAATGCAATATGATTGATCAATGCTGCATCGGGCTCAGCCATTACATCTAAGTGGACACGACGATGTGAAAGAGACTGAATCGTTAATGGCGTAATAAATTCTGTACTGCTTTTTGTCATAATGACATCTAACTGGTAACCCATTTTGGTCAATTCATTGGTAATATCGGCGGCTTTATAAGCCGAGATACTTCCACTGACTCCTAATAGGATCGTTTTCATTTTGTTTCCTCCAATTTCATGACTTCCTCTTTGATCAATTCAGCAATTTCTGTTTTAGTATGAGCTTCTTTGACTTTATGCTGCTGATTGACCAAGTAGCCATGATGTTTTTCACCGCTGATTTCTGACAAATCATTGGCCAAGATAAAATCGGCTTGATTTTTTTCCAAGCTTTTTTTGGCGACGTTCAATAATTCTACTAACGGGACATCGACTAATAATTTAAAGCCGACTAAAATTGTTTCTGGTTGTAGTTGTTTGATCAACCCAATGATTTTTGGATTTTTCTTTAATACAATCACTAAATGGTCAGTATCTGAAGAGATTTTTTTCTCAGTTCGCTCGGCTTCGATTGTTGTTAAAGCGGCAGGGAGGTCACTAGGCTTAGAAGCGATCACTATTTCTAAATCTTCTATCGTAACCGAACTTTCAGGTGTAAAATCACTGACAGCCATACTGTGAATCACAGCATCATAAGAATGCGTAGTCATCAATTCTTTTAAGGTTTGTTCGAGCTCTAAAGTTGTTTCAATATAGTAAGGATGGATCGTATTTCCCACAGGTTGAACTGCTTGTTTTGTAGTAATCATATCGATGGTTGTATCATCTTTAGCAAAACTTTCCGCGATCGCCTTGCCTAGTTTTCCACTAGAATGATTGGTAATGGCACGAACATCATCGATTTTTTCGGATGTACCACCTGAAGTAATCAGGATTCTCACTATTTTTTTCCTCCTAAGGCGACGATTGTACGTCCAATATGTTTTCCAGCCAATAAAGCATCAGCTGTTTCAAGCACTTGATCAAGTGCGATCGTATTTACTTGCATATTTTTTGGTAGTAGCCATTCATCGGTCATTTTTTTCCAAATTTTTTGACGTTCTTCCATCGATGCTTCGACAGAATCAATTCCTAAGAGATTAACACCTCGTAAAATAAAAGGGAGAACGGTTGTATTTAATTGGATACCGCCAGCATTTCCACAAAGAGCAACGCTACCGGCATAGTTAATAAATGGCAAAATTTGAGCCAAAGTATCTGCTCCAACAGTATCGATGGCGAAATCAAATAATTGTTTATTTAAAGGACGGCTTTTCTCTGGAAACAATTCTGTGGGCGAGATAACTTTTGTTGCGCCTAATGATTTTAAATAGTCCGCTTGCTTTTCTTTTCGACTAAGTGCGATCACTTCTTGGCAACCTAATTGTTTTAGAAAATGTAGCGCAAAACTACCAACACCACCCGTTGCTCCCGTCACTAATACACGACTCGATGCATTTAATCCATGAGATAAAAGTGCCTGGACTGCTAAAGCGGCTGTAAAACCAGCAGTCCCGAACGTCATTGCTTGTGTAGCAGATAAATTTTTTGGACGTTTTACTACCCAATCAGCTGGAACGATCTGGAGATCGCTGAGGCCGCCATCTTGTTTGACACCTAAACCATAACCAGTCACTAAAACAGCCTCACCGCTGACAAATCGCTCATCTTTTGATTCAATGATCGTACCGGCGAGATCGATTCCTGGTGTCATCGGGTATTCGCGTAAGACACCGGTCTTCGGACGAGTGGCTAAAGCATCTTTGTAATTGATACCAGAATAATCCACGGCAATCAAAACTTCATTATCGGCAATCTCAGGTTTAGAAAAAGCTTCGATTTCAGCTTTAAAAGTATCCTCATTGCTGACGCGTAAACGGCGGTAAGTCATGTATACGTTCCTCCTTAAATATAAAAAAATTCGTTACTATTATCTTAGCTGAAATGGAAGAAAAAGCAAATTTCTTTTCCTGTGCTAAAGCAAAATTTGAATAATAAAAATCTTTCAGAATGCTTGATTTTTAAATCAAAGTTCGTATACTTGAATGGTGCTATTAAACAAGAAGTTTACTATTAGCAAACTTGCTGGAAACGATTAACTGAAACACTTAATAAAAAATCGGAGGTGAGAAGATGGAAATAGGCGACAAGTTACGAAATTTAAGGATTCAAAAAAATTTAACTCAAGAAGAGTTAGGTGAACGAACAGATCTTTCCAAAGGGTATATTTCACAGCTGGAAAGAGACCTCAGCTCACCTTCGATGGAAACTTTTTTTGATATTTTAGAAGTTTTAGGTGTTACCCCAGAAGAATTTTTTAAACAAAAAAAGAGTGACCAAAAATTGGTTTATAAGGAAGAAGACACAACTTTTTACACAGATGAAGAACACGGTTATCATATTAAGTGGCTCATTCCTGAATCGAATGAAAAAGAAATGGAACCCATTTTGCTGACATTAGAAAAACAGGGGCAATATAAACAATTCACGCCTTCACTATCTGAGACTTTTATCTATGTATTAGAAGGAAAGGTCGCTTTGCAATTTGGAGAACAACTTTATGAAGCAGAAAAGGGCGAGAGTATTTATTATGAAGCTAGTAAACCGCATCGTCTACAGAACCAAGCGAAAGGCATCAGTAAAGTCCTGATCGTCGCAACGGAATCTTATTTATAAAACTATTCATTAGGAGGAAATCATGGCAAAAACAATTATTTCATTTAAAGATGTTGTCAAACAATACGACGATGATGATCCCGTATTGAAAAAAATAAACTTTGATATTGAGGAAGGGCGCTTTTATACTTTATTAGGACCTTCAGGTTGTGGAAAAACAACGATCTTACGAATCATTGCAGGCTTTACGGATGCTAGTGAAGGAGATATTTATTTAGAAGGAAAACGAATGAACGATGTTCCAGCGAATAAGCGTCAAGTAAATACCGTATTCCAAGATTACGCATTATTTCCGCATATGAATGTATTTGAGAATGTTGCTTTTGGCTTGAAAATCAAAAAATTATCTAAAAAAGAAATTGAGAAAAAGGTATTAGAAGCTTTGAAGTTGGTGCAATTGCCTGGATATGAAAATAGAGAGATCACAGAGATGTCCGGCGGTCAACGTCAGCGGGTAGCGATTGCTCGAGCAATCGTGAACGAACCTAAGATTTTATTACTGGATGAACCTCTTTCAGCTTTGGACTTAAAATTGCGGACAGATATGCAATATGAATTGCGTGCATTGCAAAAACGTTTAGGAATCACATTTATTTTTGTTACTCATGATCAAGAAGAAGCCTTGGCGATGAGTGATGAAATTTTTGTGATGAACAAAGGAAAAATTGTTCAAAGTGGTTCGCCAGTCGATATCTATGATGAACCGATCAATCATTTTGTAGCTGATTTTGTCGGTGAAAGTAATATCGTTTCAGGAGAAATGGTTGCAGATAATTTGGTGCGTTTTGTCGGCAAAGAATTTGAATGTGTGGATGGCGGAATGCGTCCGAACGAGCCGGTAGAAATCGTCTTACGTCCAGAGGATTTAAGTTTAACGACTCCTGAAAAAGGAAAATTAGTCGTAACAGTCGATAGTCAATTATTCCGCGGCGTTCATTATGAAATGAATGGCATCGATGCAGATGGTAATGAGTGGATGGTCCATTCAACGAAAAAAGCAACGATCGGCAGTAAAGTCGGACTGTATTTCGATCCAGAGGATATCCATGTTATGCGCTTTAATGAAAGTGAAGAAGACTTTGAAGCACGTTTAGAAAGTTATGAGGACTGATAGAAAGGGGAAATACAAATGAAAAACATGCGTCGTCTGTATTCGATCCCGTATTATTTCTGGTTACTGTTCTTTGTGATCGCGCCAGTGATTTTGATCGTCTATCAATCGTTCTTTGATATGAACGGACAGTTTACTTTAAGCAATTATCATACGTATCTGACATCAAAAACTTATTTGATGATGACCGTCAATTCGGTACTATTTGCTTCTCTGATCACCTTGATGACCTTGTTGATCAGTTATCCAACTGCGTATTTTTTATCAAAATTAAAACATCGGCAATTATTATTATTACTTGTTGTCTTGCCCACGTGGATCAATTTATTATTAAAAGCCTATGCCTTCATTGGTATCTTTAGTGCAAATGGGTCAGTCAATGATTTTCTAAGTTTTATCGGCATCGGGCAGAAACAATTGCTGTTTACGGATTTTAGTTTTATGTTTGTGGCGGCTTATATCGAATTACCTTTCATGATCATGCCTATTTTCAATGCGTTAGAAGAAATCAATCCATCGTTGATCAGTGCTAGTCGTGACCTCGGTGCGAATAATTTTGACACGTTTCGTCGGGTCATTTTCCCACTATCGATGAATGGGGTGAAAAGCGGAGTTCAAGCTGTCTTCATTCCCTCGTTATCATTATTCATGTTGACTCGTTTGATCGGGGGAAACCGTGTGATTACTCTGGGGACTGCGATTGAAGAACATTTTTTAGTTACGCAAAACTGGGGGATGGGTTCTACGATCGGTGTGATTTTGATCGTGGCGATGTTTATCGTGATGATGCTGACAGGCGAACGACGTAAAGGAGGACGAGTGAAATGAAAAAAAGAACTTTCTCATGGGCCAATATCTATTTAGTTTTTATCTTTGTTCTATTATATGTTCCGATTTTTTATTTGATTTTTTATTCCTTCAATGCCGGCGGAAATATGAGTACCTTTACCGGATTTACTTGGGAACATTATCGAAACTTGTTTTCAGATAGCCGTTTGATCAGTATCGTTGTTCAAACCTTTATTTTAGCGTTCTTGTCAGCACTGTTAGCCACAATGATCGGAACTTTTGGTGCGATGGCGATTTATTATACTAAAAAAAGAGGCTCAAGAAATGCATTATTGGGATTGAACAATATCTTGATGGTTTCGCCTGATGTCATCATTGGTGCTAGTTTCTTGATTTTATTTACGTTACTTGGCGGCTATTTGAAGAGTTTTCAATTAGGCTTTGTCAGTGTCCTGCTTTCCCATATTGCGTTTAGTATTCCAATCGTTGTCTTGATGGTTTTACCTAAATTAAAGGAAATGAATGACTCGATAATCGATGCGGCAAGAGATCTTGGGGCAAATAATTTTCAAGTCTTAGCGAATATTATATTACCGTTTCTAACACCGGGAATCATTGCCGGTTACTTTATGGCCTTCACGTATTCGCTAGATGATTTTGCGGTCACTTTCTTCGTTACCGGTAATGGCTTTACAACATTATCCGTGGAAATCTATTCACGGGCACGTCAAGGAATCAGTTTAGAAATCAATGCCTTGTCGACGCTAGTGTTTATCTTCTCGTTGTTGCTAGTAGTCGGGTATTATTTCATCAGTCGTGATACGTCGAAAAAAGCTCGTAAACGCAAGCGTGAATTTGAGGAGGTGGCAGTACTGAAATGAGAAAACTCCGCTCACTTTTTATTGGGGTCATCGCAATCATTGTACTGCTGACCTTATCAGTGATCCATTTGAACCGTTCATCGAATGCGAGTTCAAATGTTTTGAATATTTATAATTGGGGCGATTATATCGATCCAGAATTGATCAAACAATTTGAAAAAGAATATGGTTATAAAGTCAATTATGAAACCTTTGATTCAAACGAAGCGATGGAAGCAAAAATCAAGCAAGGTGGAACAGCCTATGATATTGCTATTCCTAGTGAGTACATGATTCAAAAAATGAAAAAAGAAAATTTATTGCTGCCATTAGACCATTCAAAAATCAAAGGGTTAGAAAATATCGATTCGCGTTTCTTAGATTTGGATTTTGATCGTAACAATCAATATTCAATCCCTTATTTTTGGGGAACGTTAGGGATCGTTTATAATGATAAATTTATTGCTGGCGATAAGATCAAACATTGGGATGATCTATGGCAGCCGGAATTAAAAAATAATATCATGTTGATCGATGGTGCACGTGAAGTGATGGGCTTGTCTTTGACTACTTTAGGCTATTCCCTTAATAGTAAAAATGAGGAGCAATTGGATCAAGCAATCAATAAATTAAGCAGTTTGACACCGAATGTCAAAGCGATCGTTGCTGATGAAATCAAGATGTATATGGCGAATGAAGAAAGTGCTGTTGCGGTAACTTTTTCAGGGGAGGCCGCAGATATGATGGTTGAAAATAGCCACTTGCATTATGTCATTCCACCAGAAGGTTCTAATCTTTGGTTTGATAATATCGTCATGCCTAAAACCGCGAAAAATAAAAAAGGTGCTTATGATTTTATCAACTTCATGCTGAAACCAGAATCAGCGAAACAAAATGCTGAATACATCGGTTATTCGACACCTAATAAAAAGGCGCTGGCTATGTTGCCTAAAAGTATTTCTGAAGATAAACAATTTTATCCAGACAATGAAACGATCAGCCATCTCGAAGTCTATAAAGACTTAGGCTCGAAGTATTTAGGGATCTATAATGACCTATATTTAGAATTTAAAATGTATCGTAAGTAAGTTATGAAAAGTAAAAAAAACGAACAAATTTCTATTAGTTGTTCGTTTTTTTTTCATTTAATTAACTGTTCTGAATAAACTTTGATGCTTTCACAATTTAAACATACTTTTTTCTAACTTTAGTTTTAAAAGGTCATAGCTTTTTCATTTATTGATAGTAAGATGAACTCAACCCTAAAAATAATCTTTTTCCCCTGTAAAAGCAGGAACCCCATAAAAAATAAAGCTGACGCAAAAGCGCCAGCTTTATTTTGTGTAGACCCATGCATTTGCAACTTGTGGAGCTAATTGATCAAGAGAGTAGAGTGTCGCATAATGTTTTTTCTCAGCAGTATCATTGGGATCATAGACGACGATCTGATCACTGTTTGCATCTTTTTTTATTACCATAATGTGGCCAACTTCAGTAAATTCTCCTGGACGAACGGAAACAACTAAAGGTTGATTTTGAGCTAAATGTTGTTGGATTTTTGCCTGATCGGTAGCTAAATCTTCAACGGTTAATCCATAATTTTGGGCAAAGGCGGGGAAAATTGACCAGGCAGTACCTTGGCCAGATTGATAATAACGATTTCCGCTCCATTGAAGGATCTCCGTGGGCAAGACAGAACGATCCTCATAATAAGCAAGAATCATTGCTAGCGATGTAATCGCACAGCCATTCGTCGCCAAATCATTTTTATCTGAACCGCTCCCGTAAGCTGTATCTGCCCATCGTGTATCGGTTTGTAGTAATAAAGAAAAATCTTGTCCTTGCTCTTTTAAATAGTGATTAGCTTGAGTTGAGAAATCATCTTGGCTGCTAGCATGAAAATCAAGGGAACGTAAGGCTAAGATGCCTAAACTTCCCAAAACTAAAATGAGTCCCAGCCAGATTGGAAAAGTACGTGTTCGTCTGCGCATAAAAACACCTCCACAGCTTTATTAAAACGAAAAAGGTGGGAGGTGTCATCGGTCAAAAGTTGTAGTTATTCAAATTCTTCTAATTCAAGGCTCAATTCTTCCCAACTGGTCAGTTGTTCTTCTTGTTCAGCATTTTTAGCTTCTAAGTCATTCGTTAACGCCATTAATTCGACGTGATCGTTCAACACTTCAGGTTGGCTCATCTGAGTTTCTAATAAGGCAATACTTTCATCTAAAGTAGCTAAATTTTCTTCGATCGTTTCAATTTTACGACGCAAACTACGAATTAATTTTTGTTGTTCTTTGTCTTGATAAAATTTCTTTTTAGGTGCTTCGACCGGTGCTTCTTCTTTCGCTTTAAGTTCGGCGATTTCTTCTTCTTCTTTTTTCTTTTCTAAATAATAATCATAATCACCTAAATATAATTTACTACCGTCAGGAGATAGTTCAATGACTTTATTAGCAATCCGGTTGATAAAGTAACGGTCATGTGAGACGAAAAGTAATGTTCCTTGATAATCGATCAAGGCATTTTCTAACACTTCTTTATTGTCGATATCTAAGTGGTTAGTTGGTTCATCGAGAAACAAAAAGTTCTCTTTGTTCATAGATAACTTGGCTAAAGCAACACGGGCTTTTTCGCCGCCGCTTAATAAAGGAATCGTTTTTTCGACATCGTTTCCGCTGAATAAAAAGCCGCCAAGAACATTGCGAATATCTTTTTCTGGGGTAGTGGGGTGTTCGTCCCAAAGTTCCGCCAAAATAGTTTTATTTCCATGCAGATCTGCTTGGCCTTGGTCATAATAACCAATCGAAACGTTTGTTCCAAAGTGAGCATCACCTTGGATAAAGGGAAGTTTACCGATCAGCGATTTTAATAAAGTAGATTTACCGATTCCGTTTGGTCCGACTAAAGCAATCGCATCTTCACGGCGAACATCCATATTGATTGGTTCGGACAAAGCTTCTTCATAACCAATCGCGGCATCTTCGACTTGCAAGACGACATTTCCAGAAATCTTATCGATGTCGAACATAAAGTTAGCAGATTTTTCTTTGCCATCAGGGCGATCCAAACGATCCATTTTTTCTAAAGTTTTTCGTCGGCTTTGCGCACGTTTGGTTGTCGAAGCACGCACTAGATTACGCGCAACAAAATCTTCTAATTTATCGATTTCTGCTTGCTGTTTCTCATAGGCTTTCCAATCACTAGCAAGCTGAGCAGCTTTCAAATCAAGGTAACGTGAATAATTACCTGTATAGTGTCGAATCTTATGTCGTGAAAGTTCATAGATTTCATTAACGACACGATCTAAAAAATATCGGTCATGTGAGACGATCAAAAGTGCGCCTGAATAGCCTTGTAAATAATCTTCTAGCCAAGCTAAAGTCTCAATATCTAAATGGTTGGTCGGTTCATCTAAAATCAAGATATCAGGACGCACGAGCAGCATTCTAGCAAGTGCTAAACGAGTTCGTTGTCCTCCTGATAACGTGCTGATTTCTTTATCATAGAAACTTTCATCAAATTTAAAACCGTGTAAGACACTGCGAATCTCATTTTCATAACCATAACCATTTTGATCATTAAAATCATGTTGCAGTTGATCATATTCTTTTAATAAAGAAGTATAAAGTTTATCGCTTTCGGGTGTTTCGCCAATGGCTACTTCGACTTCGCGCATTCGACGTTCCATTTGCCGAACCTTCGCAAAGGCTTTGAGCATTTCATTCCAGATCGTTTCATTAGAGTCTAAGCCAGTGTCTTGAGCTAAATAGCCTAGTGTCGCTTGTTTATTTTTTACGACTTGACCACCATCTGGTGCTTCAATATTAGCGATTATTTTTAGTAAAGTTGATTTTCCGGCACCGTTTCGCCCAACTAAACCGATCCGAGCTTTACTGGCGATCTCTAAGTGGATATTCTCAAATAGAATATCTGCACCAAAGTGGCGGGCAACTTGATTTGCTTGTAATAAAATCATTGGATATCTTCCTTAAATTTATTTTTTCGAATGGCTTCAGTCTATCATATTTTTAACATTGACGCGATTAGAAGGAGATAAATTAGGAAATAGTGATTTTTTCACAAATTTTCGAGCAATAGCGTTGCATTTTTAGCATTATTCTTGCTATTATAGTTCAGTAGTCAACATTTACGAAAATTTTTAATAAAGGAGAGTTATTGTGAAAGAACAATCAATACCAAAAGCGACTGTTAAACGATTGCCGTTATACTATCGGTATTTACGTATATTAAATAATGCTGGAAAAACAAAAGTATCATCTACAGAACTAAGTGAGGCGATCCAAGTCGATAGTGCAACGATCCGCCGTGATTTTTCTTATTTTGGTGAGCTAGGAAAACGTGGATATGGTTACGATGTAGAAGACTTAATGCATTTCTTTGGAAAAATTTTGAACGATGACCAATTAACGAACGTCGCATTAGTCGGTGTCGGTAATTTAGGAAGCGCATTGTTGAAATTTAAATTCCATCAAAGTAATAGTATCCGTGTCAGCTGTGCCTTTGATGTCAAAGAAGACATTGTAGGTCGCATCGTTGATGGTATCCCAGTTTATCCATTAGACAATATGGTCGAACAAATCAAATTGCAGCAAATTGAAATCGCCATTTTAACATTACCAGCGCCGCAAGCACAAACAGTGGTTGATCAATTAGTTGATGCAGGAATCAAAGGGATTTTAAACTTTACTGCTGCACGTTTGACTGCACCAAGTGATGTCATTATTCAAAGTGTCGATTTAACCAATGAATTACAAACCTTGATTTATTTCTTGCATCACAATCCTGATAAAGTAGCAAAATAAAAAAGTTGAGCAACTGCTCAACTTTTTTTATTTGAATAAGGATTCATAATCCGTTGGGAGAGTTTCATTAGGTAATTCTGCAAATCGTTTTTCCAAATTTTTAAAATCAATAAATCGTGCTTGACGAGCGATTTCTTTTCCTTCGTGATAGACCAAGACAGCAGGTACAGTCAATACTTCAAAGAAACCAGCTAATTCAGGATCTTCAACACTATCTAAATGATAAAAAGGGATATGGTAGTCAGTCGCTAATTGTCGTACTTTTGGTTCATCGACGTGGCAGATACTGCAAGTCGGTGAAGAAATAAAAACCACCGCATTTAGTTGATCCTTTAGATTACTTTGAACAGTTGCAAAACGATCCATGACACCATTCCTCCTATATAATAGTACATTCTTTATTGAACAATAATCAGTAAAGGTCAAATTGTCAACTGGATTGCTTTTATAAAATAGTTGCCGAATAAAATAAAAAGCGTTATACTTCCAAATGTACTGCGGGTGTAGTTTAGTGGTAAAACAGAAGCTTCCCAAGCTTCCGTCGCGAGTTCGATTCTCGTCACCCGCTTCCTTTAAAGTCTCTAAAGCCTTGGTATATAAGGTTTCTTAGAGACTTTTATTTTTTTATTACCCAAATATTACCCAAAAAATCTGAAAAACGTCTTTTATAGGATATCTTTCAAATAATCAAAGACCTTTTTCTTGTTCTTATTTCTATTATCTTTTGTAGCAGAAGCGTACTCGTATGATTGAGAAATATTTTTGTGCCCTAATTGATTTTTTATATAAATTGGATCGGCTTCAGCCAAAATCATTGCGTCAGCTCGAGCGTGCCTGAATGCATGGGAAGTTATTCTAGGAAGTCCAGCTAGTTTGCAAGTTTCTTTTATATAATCATTCACAGCATCATTTGTAATAGGCCAAGTGTTTTGTTCGTTAACAAAAACTAGATTTCTTGGATTTTTAACTTTTCCTAAAATGATTCGTTCATTTTGTATTTTCTTAAATTTCTTTAGTTCCATAAATAGCGAGTAGGGTACGTCAACGTCTCGAATCCCGCTTGGAGTTTTTGTATCTCCTAATCCACGATCTTCTTCATCATTCTGATAAGCTCTTTGTATATGAACGATGCCGTGCGATTCATCCAAATCATCCCAAAAGAGAGCAGCGACTTCTTGATAACGACAACCAGTATATAGTTGCGTTAGTACAAAATACTTGCTAATGGTGTCTGGACGAGCAAGAAGGGTGTTTCTGAACTTTTTTGTATCCTCAAAGCCGATCGTGATTTCTTTGTTGTGTACTGGTTCAATACCAGTAAGTTTTGCGTTCCTTGCAGGATTAGATGGAATATATTTCATGTCTACAGCTTCTAAAAAGACCGCTTTGCATATTTCATGTCTATTTTTAACAGTGGTTGTTGATAAGGGGTCTCCCTTTTTACCACCTTCAGAACCAAGCCAATTTAAGAATTTTTGATAGCTAAGCTTAGTTACTCCTAATAGAGTTTGTTCCGAACCGAAAAACTTCTCTAAATTCTTTCTAGTAAGAAGATATCGCCGAAGTGTACGATTAGAAACTTTGCCACGTTTGAAAGTATCAACATATTCATCGAAAAAGTCTAACAAATTCGTTTGCTTAACAGATTCGCCTCTTGATACTTTACTCAAAAACTCTATTCTTTCTTCGTTAACGGCTTTTTTTGTTGGGCCGGTGATCATTTTACTTTCCCACATGTTGGTGATTGGGTCCTTATACTTAAACCGAAGCCGCCATTTACCTTTTTCTATCATCTTTGGTTCAGCCATAATAGTCATCCTTTCTGATTTTGATTAAATTAATCAGCAATTAGCTGAATTCACACGTATTAAAAAAGCTTTATGAACAATTTTTTCTGATTCTAAATAATTTAATCAAACGTGTGTTCGTTTAGGGGCTAAAAAGAAAAGCCCGAAGGCTGATCTTAATTTTTCTCCCTTAAAACTCTTTCAATGTCTTTTTTTGCTTGCGCATAATAGTTAGCTACTTGTTTTGCAGATTTGTGATCTAAGTCTACTTTTTGCAAATAGACGAGCGCTACATCATGAGCTGCTTTTCTAATTTCTTCTTCTGACATTTTAAATTACCTTCTTTCAGATATTAAAAATTTATATATGTTTAAATTATTGAACATGCGAAAAATAGAAAAAAATTATATAAAATTTCATTTGGTATTTTCAAAATAAAGAAAAAGCTCGAAGGCTTATTCTTTATTTTAATCCCATTTGAGACTTAGAGGTAGCCATGCCATCGTCAAATGTAACATTTAAATTAGCACCAATATCTCCGTCAGCATTTTTCGACCAAGAAAGCATCGTTTGTTTCTTACCATTAACAAGACTTTCTGAAATACCATCGGGTTCCCCAAATTCTTGTTTCGCTTTATCTTCGGAGTAATTTCCATCAGTAGTTATTGCATTGAAGTTTTCAAGCGAAGCTTTGTTATCATTTTTGGCAATTTTTAATCCTGTTACAGCTTTTGATACAGCTTTGTCATTTGAAAATGATACGACTAGTGAAGACATCAATTCTCCACCTTTTGGGGCACCCCAAGTTAGCATTTTTGCTGAATGACCTTCAATGTTAGTTTCGGAAGTAGAATCAGGTTCTCCAAAAGTAGATTTAACATCCTCTAAGGATGAGCCACCGTCGCCTTCGCTTAAAATATCACCAATTGAAATCTTGTTAAAATTGTCTTTTAAGGTAGAGTCAGTTTTTGTAGTGCTGCCATTAGAAGTTTTTTCAGATGTTTTAGCTGAGTTATCATTTGAAGCATTTTTATTGTCAGATTTTCCACCACCCAAAAAATTTCCAAGAATAACCACTAAAATCACAACTAGAATCCAAAACCACACTCGTTTATAGAATGGTTTCTTTACCTTATAAGTCTTACCATCTTCACCCGTTACTTTTTTTGCCATTTGTTTATCCTCTTTTCTGTTATAATAGTATTGTTGTAACCACTCAGAAATGAGTTCAGTCCGTGTTCCCAGCACGGACTATTTTATTTTCCTCTTTTTTGAATTAGAAAAACAATAGCTAGAGCTATTCCAATCTTACTAAGTAGTTTCATAATAATTACTCCAATCTATTTTTTCTTTTTCTGTTGCTTTATAAAAATAATAATAGCTATAACACAAAGTACTCCACCCAAAGCAAAGGGTAGAAAATAGGCTATATCAAGGATATCTAATCCAAACATAAAAATCCCTCCTTGTTTAACTTAAATATATTTGACTTTTATTTGCTTTTCCAAGTCTTTCCACATTCAGTACATACATACTCCCGACCCTTATTATCTTTTGTACCAGTAATCATTAAAGAAGCACCACCAGTTGCAACAGCAGCCAACATTTTTCCTTTGGATTTCTTCTTGACTTGCTTGTCTTTGTGATTGAAAACTGTGAGTGGCTTCAACGGATTTATATTGACACTAGTTGATTGCTTTGTTTTTTTTACATTTGTATCTGTTCCGATTAATTGAATTTTAGACGACTTACACTTGGGACACTTTAACTTTCCCATGTTGATAAACTCCTTTTCCTATTATAAAAAGTTGATATAATTAGCTTTTTTTTGGTTAAATTCTTCTTCACTTAAAATACCCAAATCAACTAATTTCTTTAGTTCTTTTAGTTTAGAAACTACTTGTTCATAAGACAATTCATTTTCCAAACCTAAATCGTTTTTTGACTCCATTCCTGAAGATAGTTCATGATAACCTTCGCTATCAATTTTTATTGTAATAGAAAAAACTTTTCCATCTGCGATTCTCTCTATTGTAAGAGTACCTAAAGACTTTTCCTCAACCTCTTGAGTGGTGTTTGTACTGTGACTTTTGTTATTGGCTTGTTCAGAGATTGTTATTTTCTTTTTATCTTTCCCCTTGCTACCGGCATATGCTCCAACAGCAGTTCCTAAACCTGGAGCTATTATAGATCCAATGATAGCTCCAGAGGCGACTTTTCCTGCTTTCCCTTTTATCTTCTCTTTTTGTATCGTGTTTGTACTGGATGAACCTTGGCTGGATTCAATGGTAACGGTTTTGAACTTTGGTCCTTCAAATTCAATAGATTTCAAGTAAAAAAAATCCTCATCATTATTTTTGAAATATATTCGCCCATCTTTTAGTTGATGAATGTATGAATATTCAATAGTATTAATAAGGTTAGCGCCACCGATAATTCTTAAAAAGCGGGAGAACGATTCTTCGGTTTCATCGATTTCTTTTAAGAAAGCTTTTTGTTTTTTGTGGCTAGATTCTAAGTCAACTCCGATTTTAAAATATTTTTGATAAATTTCATCAAGGGAATATTGAAATTTATCAAAAGCACTTAAAGATAAATCCTTTTTCGTTTTATTCTTACAATTATTACATATTTTTTCTCCAGAATTTAGTTGAGATGTTTTGAACAGTTTTAACTCATGATTGCAAAAGTAACAAGTATTCATTGGAGAACCTCTTTTCTAACATATGATATAAAAATGTTTTTTATTAGTTAACTCCCACTTAATGGCAGGTAGTGATAGTCGCCAAAATATCACCCAAATGATACTTGCTGTGCATAGTCAGATGCAACTTGTTTTATTAAGTCTTCGTATGCAAAATCAAGCTCATTTTGTTCAATAAATTGTATATAGTTAAATTCTTGTATATCTATATCAATTAGCGATATGTAAATTCTGACTAGCTCAGTTATCATAAAGCAGTCAGCTTGATACTCCATTTTAGAATGAAACCCATTCATTTTGTAAATTTCTTCTAGATCATCATGTAACACTCCATGACCAGCTTCATGTAAAATTACTTTAATTGTCTCAAAATTATTTAATGCTTCTGAAACAAACATTGTCTTAATATCTGAAATATAGCAACCAGGAATTTCTAAATCTATAAATTCTAAAGTGATACCGTATCTTTCGAGAAGCGCTTCGACTTCTTTCATGTCAGCACTCTCCTTTATTTACCATATTTTCCTTTAAGATAGGCGCGGATGACTTCCCGGTCATGGTCATTTATAGGTTCACCATCAAAACTCATTGCATTGTCTATCATGTTATCAAGATCAGTATCTGTATATTTTTTTTCAACTGTTGAAGAATTCCCATCAACAAGAAAATCAACAGTAACGTTATAAATTGAAGCCAAGTCCTTTATAGCTTGCAGATCAGGCTCTCTCGTTCCATACTCCCAATTAGCATAAGTAGCCATATTTTTTAGACCTAACTTATTTGCTACCAATGTTTTTGTCCATCCATTTTGCTCTCTTAACGACTCAAGTCGTTTTGCTAATGGAGGCCTATCGTCTGACATTTTCATTTAATCACCTCGTTTACTTATTATAAAACATTTAAACCATATATTTAACAAATTAAACAAATAGTGTATAAAAACGCTTGACTTAAACTTTAAGTTTAATTACAATGTATTTATAAGTTAAACAAATAGTTTAATTGAAAGGAGTTGATTCAATTGGAAATTGCAAAAGACGCATATTTAAAAATGCGGATTATTCGAAAAGATAAAGGCGTTACCCAAGCTCATATTGCAAAAAAACTTGGTTTTTCTTCATCTCAAGCTTACGCAAATATCGAGTATGGAAAAACTGATTTAAAATTCGATGTGGCCGTAAGAGTTGCAGAAATATTAAATGTCTCAGTGTATGATTTTTTAGGCGAAAAAATTAAACAATAAGTTTAATTTACCTATTTATAAGGAGGTTTCAAAATGAAAGACAAACCACAAATGATTCGTGCCTCAATTGATATGCGTTTTTTGAATCAATATATCAAAATGTTAGTCCCAGCAATTCAAAGAAAATTTAATGTTGAACCTGGAATAGAAGGGCCTTTATTCTCAGATAAAAATAGCATTGATGAAATGTATATTTTATTTTTATCAACCGATGAACAAGCACAAGATATCTTCAACTTTATCAATTCGAAATGGCAATTCGAAAGTATTCCAGTTTTAGTTTCATAGAAATGTCTGAAGCGTACTTATCTTAAATAGATTATGACAATTAAGCAGTCTGATTAAAAGATTGTGGAATCAGAACTAGAAAGGAAATTAGGATGAATGTAGTATCTCAAGTATTAAAGCGACCAATAATTAATTGGTTAACTAAAAGTGAAGTAAGTAAAAAGGAATTGTCAAAATCGTTGGGCGTATCCAGGCAAACTCCTACTGATTGGACAAAGGATAAACCTGCTCCAGTGACTCCAGAAAATAGCGTACGTTTAGCAGAGTTTGCGAACGATACAGAATTAACAATGAATATTATCTATCAGTTCTTTGGAGTTTTTAGACCAATGGATGGTGATCTTTATAGAAGGGATCTTTCAGCATCAGACGACTTACGAGAACTTGAAGAGAATGAACGAGACGAAGCAAAAGCGTTAGCTCAGCGAGTATTGCTGAAAAGAGTCCAAAAATTAGAATCACAAGACTTCGATTTATTACTTAAATTTTCAAAAGAACAAGCTGAGGCAGTATTTGCAAATATTCAATACTTAAATGCTCTATGTGAAATTCAAAATATCTCAATTATGGATCTATTCGATACGTTTATGAAGGATTGGCAAGATGCTGGATATTTCGGAAAGGATGATTAGAGTGGTTAATTCAGAAAAACAAATGAATGATCTAGCTAGAAGATTATCTAGAAATCTGTATCTGTGTATGGGATTTGGAAAGCCAATAAAAGTTACAGAGTTAGCAAAAAAAAGTGGAGTTTCTATTGCCGTGATCAGTCGAATTAAAAACGACTGGGAAGGAAAAGAAAGGGTACAAGTTGAAACAGTGGTCAAACTAGCTGCTGCATTAAACGTAGATGCAACAGATTTATTAAGTAAAGATTCTATATTTGAAAAGTTGGAGGCGAGAGCATGAGAAGAGATTACAAGATTGTACCAATGATTCCCGTTGAATTAGCTCAAAAAAAAGCAACCCTTAGAACTTCTAAAGCAATATTTTTAGGTGGAATAATCGGAATTGTATTAACAGGATATTGGCCAGTAGCGTTGCTATTAATACCAGTTTCATTTGTTGTAAATTTAATCGTCAAGAAAGTGTTAGGACTATGAGAAGGCACAAAAAAAGACTTACTCGCCTGCAAGCCAAAGTAAGTCACAATTAAAAATAATGATTGCTTACATTATAGCAGAGGAAAAGAGGTTTTATCAATGCCAAGTTTAGAACAAGCAATCGATGACTATAAGAACAACCCAGACTGGGGAGTAAAACCTACTGAACAAGAAACTCAAAGTATGGAAGGTTGGGATGAAGATGAATGCTCTTGAAAGATATGAATTAGAAGATCTTGAAAAAAGTAACGTTAGAACAGAAGAAACACAAAGCTGGCAAGTAGATAGTATTGAAAGTGCAGATTGGGCATTTAGAAAGATTTTAGCTTTAAAAAAAGCGAATGAAGAAGTAAAGCAATTCGCTGATAAAGAGCATGAACGTCTTGAAGACTGGGAAAGAAAAGAGACAACAAGCAATCATGAAAGTATCGAATTTTTCCAGCATAAATTAGCCGAATATTTACACGTATTAAGAAAAACAGATAAAAAGGCTAAGGTAAAAACACCACACGGTGTTGTGAGCACACGTAAGCAACCAGATTTATGGGAATATCAAACTGATGCTGTAGACAAGTTAAAGAAGCTAGGACTTGCAGAACTTATTGAAACGAAAGAGTCAGTAAAGAAACAAGAATTTAAAAAGGTTGTTTCTGTACTGCCGAATGGCACTGTCGTTAGCCCAGACGGTGAACTTATCGATTTTGTAAAAGTAACACCTCAAGAAGAAAAAATTGTTATTAAGGAGGTCTAAAATGAAATTTTATCCTAAAGGAACACTTCCAGAACAAGCAAATATGTTCTTTATCTATGGAGATGGAGGAACAGGAAAAACATCGTTAACGAAACAATTTTCGGGAGAAAAATGGCTGATTACTTTCGACAAATCTACTAATCCGATAAGAAAGGATATTGATACATCCGTTTTGGTTATCGAAGAACAAGACTTTCCAATTATTCAACAGTTGGTTATTAAAGCAGTTACAAAGGCTATAAACAATCCCGAATTTGATGTCATCATTTTAGACAATGTAACAGGTTTACAGAATTTAGTTCTTGAAAATATTGATGGTGCTTCAAAAGATGGACGGCAGAATTATCAAAAATTACAACTATGGTTTAGACAACTAGGCTATAAGTTAAGAGAAAGTGGAAAGACCATTTATGTAACAGCTCACCAAAATGACAATGGTACGAATGGATTAGATGGAAAAGGACGTTTCAGTGCAGATATGAATGAAAAGACATTCAATGCATTTACATCAATGTTTGATGTCGTAGGTCGCATTTATATTGACGGAGGCAAACGATTAATTGATTTAGATCCAGAAAATGGAAATCATGCAAAAAATAGATTAGACGATCGCAAACTTATTGAAGCAAATGATTTAGTAAACAACAAACAGGAAGAGGTAATTTAAATGACATTATTTGTAGTAGATTCACAAAACGTATTTGGTAAATCAGTAGGAGAAGCTGGTAGCTATAATGTAAAAATTCTATCGGACTCTGAATGCAAGAAAACTCAGCAAACACAGGAAGACATGGCTGTATTGAATTACGAAGTTGTAGATGGAAAGTATGCAGGCGGTAAGGTACTTTATGACAACTTAGTTTGGAAAAATGACAACATTGAGATGTCGGTCAAACGTTTTAATACGGTTTTAGCTGCGGTAGGAATACCTGATGGAACAAAAATTGAAAGTGTTCAACAGATAGTACAAGCGTTAAAGGGCAAACAACTCAATATTACAGTGGATTGGAAGAAAAACGAATTCAATGGGAGACACAATTTAGTAGTAAAAGGATATCACAAATTTAATCAAGAGGGCAGTAAGCCAAATGGGATTAAACGTCCATCTGAACATCAAGAAAAAACACGTACCAGTAATAATACATTCCAAGACCCGCTCCCAGGAACTGATCCATTTGCTGAAGCTAAAAGTATTGCAAACGGTGGTGTCAACATCACAGATGATGATCTACCATTCTGAAAAACTAGTGAGGGAGAATTTCTCCCTCTTATCTATCAATAGGAAGGAGGAACGATTTTGGACTATATGAAGTCTATAGAAAAGAATACACATTTATACGAAACGTCAGTCAATAAAGAGATATCGAAAATACTAGAATTCTATTCAGAAGAGTTGATTTCAGAACTGGATGAAACAAAAAGTCCAGTTGAACGAATGTATCTCGTTTGGATAAATTATGAGCGGATTTACAATGAACTAGGAAACGATGTGTTTGTTAACGTAGTGCCCCAATACAAAGTAATAAAAGGAGAAAAAACTTTTTATATAGATTTTTGTTTTGAAGTAATTGATTACTATCCAGTCAGCGTACCTTTGTTAAAACTCTTTGTAGAAATTGATGGTCATGATTTTCATGAGAAGACAAAAGAACAAGTGAAACTTGATAAACAAAGAGAAAGAGAACTGGCAGACGAATGTGATGCATTACTCCGATTCTCTGGATCAGAAATATTTAATGATCCACGAGGATGTGTACGCGAAACGATACGTATACTAAGAAAGAAATTCAACGATAAGTATCCGGAAGGAATATAAAGGCGGTGGAGTAAGTGAACGTCGGTTATATAAAGCTTTACCGCAAAATCACTAATTCATTTGTTTGGACAAATTCAGATATGTTCAAGCTCTGGTGTCTCTGCTTGATGAAGGCCTCACATGATGGTCGAAAAATTTTATTCAATGGTCAAGAAATCGAATTGAACAGCGGAGAATTCGTCACTGGGCGCGACGCAATCACTAAAGAACTAAACGAAGGCGTTAACGTTGCACATCAAGTGAACAGCGGAACTGCATGGAGATGGCTAAAGAAATTTGAAAAAGAGCAAATGTTGAACATCAAATCGACTACTAAATATAGCGTCGTATCAATAATAAATTGGAACGACTATCAATCGAATGAACAGCAAGTGAACAACGAACGAACAACGGATGAACAACGAGTGAACACAAACAAGAATTATAAGAATTACAAGAATGATAAGAATAATAAAACATCTTCGTCGCAACGCAAAGAGCGCATTTACGACACCGATAGTATTTATTATCAGCTTGCAGATAAGTTATTCAAACAGATTTGTCAGAATCAGGAAATCAAAGAGCCGAATTTAAACCGCTGGGCGGATGATATTCGGAAAACGATCGAGATCGACAAGCGGACCGAACAACAAGTAAGCAACATGATAGAGTGGGCGACCACTGATCCTTTTTGGTCAAGCGTAGTGTTGTCTGCTAAAAAACTTCGTGAAAAATACGAGACGATGAGAGGGCAAGCCAACAGAAAAAATACAAGCGGATTCTCTAAATCTAAAGGACGCGTCGAACCATTACCTGATCACATAGCACACCCACCAAAAGAGGAACTAAGTGCAGAAGATAAACAAAAAATGAAACAAAAGTATGAAAAATATCGACATTTAGCTGAAGGAGGAAAAGCAGAATGACTGATTTAGAATTAGCGGGTGCCATTATATCCCTGTTACCAGAAGACGCTCAAGAAAAGCTAAACGGAACATTTGATCGTTTTGAAGCAAGCATGGAACAACTAAAACCAGAAGGTCCAGAATCGCAAACTAAATTTTGTCGATTTATGGAGGTTTGCTGGCTGACTATCTATAACGGCAGATATGACTATTGCAAATTGCAGGAAGGAAGCTATTCTCAATGGCGAAATAACGCAGAGGACAAGCTTGTGCAATTACAGCGTAAGGCGGCGGTTGCGTGAAGCCGTGGAGCCAATTTGAGAAACGCATCGAGGGTGTGAATCGACTGTATCGAACCAAAGGATTCGGGGTCGTTGAGAAAATCCCAAACGGTACAAAAACAATTCGGCAAGGAAATCGTCAAATAATTGTGAGAGACGCAAAAACAGGATGCGACTTTATTGGTCATTTGGATGGAACGCCGATTGCTTTTGATTGTAAGCTGACTTCGAATAAAACAAGTTTTCCTTTCGGGTCTGGTAAGGTCATTACAGTAAAACCACATCAAAAAGAATTCTTAAGTGATTTTAAGAAGGACGGTGCCTGTGCATTTCTACTGATTGCCTTAGAAAACGCTACAAGAGTGTTCTTAGTCGATATTGAGGACTATCTGAACATTGAACAAGAAATGCTTTTAATCAACCGCAAATCAATTCCTATTGCTCGATTAGAGCAGTATAAAGTTGATCAAGCGAATGGCATGATTGATTATCGAAAAAATATTCTTGAATACTTAAAGTGAAAAGAGGTTGCTTATGGAAACAGTAAAACACAAAAGACGTGATCGCACTGGGGAAGTATACGGTAACTATACAATCACCAAACCAACTGGAAAAGACAAAGAATGGATCGCTCGCTGTTCATGCGGCAAAGAACGTAAAGTTATAAATTCAAGCATGTGTAAACTGACTTATTGCAACAGTTGTGCCGGAAAGATACGGATGCAAAAGAAAAAAGCTAGCAATAAAAAGCCAGAGAAAGATAAGTTGCAAGAAATGAAGAACTGGATAAGTCCTAAACGTACTAAATTTACGCATGAGGCGTTTTATAAGATTGAAGATAGTTGGTTGAATCAGCCAATCATTGGGAAATTAATTAATGAATATCGAAACACGGCATCTTTTGAAATCATTAATTGGCATGAAAGTGATAAAAAAGCTCTAAAAGAAAAAAATTTTAGAGTGGTTGTTAAAAAAAGAAACGTTGTTGAGATGTAAAATTGATCGTTTGAAAAACGGAGGATTGAGATGAGAGTTAGAGATCGTGTCTTAATTAATCGAAAAGTGCGTGAATTTGTAAAGGACATGCCAAAAGGGTATGAAAAACAAAAAAATAAAGTCCTGATTATAACTGAAATTCTTCAAGCAAACGAATATTTTTTAACTGTTCGCGAGCCTGATCAAATCATACGTGAAGAAGTAGAAGAACAATTTGACACCTATACAAGATGAATCCGAAAGGGTGGTAAGTCATGGATATGAAAGAGCAGTTTGTAAATTCTGTCATTCGTGGCATGGAACCAGAACTTGGGTTAAGTCAATTGCAAAAACTAAAGATCATTTTGACTATTCGCTTAGAAAATATACAGCTAGAAAAAGAGAGCAGAGAGGTGATTATTTATGACGAATCTAGCGATTTAGCAGCATATAAGCAGTATTTTGTATCTATGAAGCTTCGCGGACTGTCGGCTGGAACAATCGAATTAGCTATGCGAACAATCGATAAATTTAACCGTTGGGTAAGAGTTGACTTTAAAGATGTAACAACCAACGATATACGTTTATATATTGCTAACCGTCAAATGAATGACCATTTGTCATCAGCAACTTTGAATAGAGAACGCGGATGTATCTGCCGATTTTTTAGTTGGTTGTATGAAGAAGAATATATTTCAAAAGATCCAGGGAAAAGAGTAGAAAATATCAAAGTTGAAAAGCGACTAAAAAAAGCCTTTTCTCCGATTGAAGTGGAACTTATGCGTAACGCTTGTTTGAAGCCGAAAGAAAAAGCAGTCTTTGAATTACTACTTAGTACGGGAGGCTCCTATAATATGATTACGGACAAGTTGTTCGCTATAATCTATTAAAGGAGTTTTTTATTATGCAAACAAAAAATTCAGCTACAAGATATTCACAAGAATTTAGAGAATCCATGATATCTCTGAGTCAGACCGGGCGGTCTGCTAACTCATTGTCTAGAGAATATAACGTGAGCGTCTCAACAATTAGCAAATGGATTCGCCAAGCAGATCCCAATGATAGGGGTATTCTTTCAATAAGAGAACGTGAGTTAGTAAAAGAAAACAAACGATTGAGAGAGGAACTCGACATTTTAAAGCGAGCAGCGGTGCTTCTGGCAAAAAATTAAAGAAGCAAGGGAGAGAGGTCATTTTAAGAATCATTCAGTGTAACTTAGATGCAGGACACCGCATTACCCGAATTTTACAGGTTTTGAATATTTCTAGATCAACTTACTACGATTTTTTGAAGTGGAAGCCGAGCAAATCAGAGCAGAGACGTCAATTTCTTAAGCAACAAGTATTAGATTGTTGGTTAAAACACCCCATGTACGGCTATCCTCGAATAACAAAATACTTTAAAGAAAAGTTAAATCTCTCAATTAGTCGCTATCTTAGTTATCGTCTCATGCGGGAATTAGGAATCAAATCACGAATGGTTCGGAAAATGAAGAAACCGAAAAGCTATACCGAAATCGCTCAGCGGCCTAACTTGATAAAGAAATTAAGAAATAAATCTAGTGTCTTGTTAACAGATATTACCTATATTCCTGTGAAACGTAAATGGGTCTACTTAGCCAGTCTTTATAATCCTGAAACCCGACGGGTTGAAGCACATAAAATAGGAGCTAACATGACAAAAGAGCTCGCTATCAGCGTGATTGATCAACAAATTTTAAAATCATTAGGGACAAAAATAATTCATAGCGATATGGGAAGTCAATACACAAGTGATTTATTCGAAAATAGTTTAATACAGCTAAATATCAAACATTCTTATTCCCGTAAAGGATGTCCTGGAGACAATGCAAGAATTGAGAGCTTTCATTCTATTTTAAAGAGAGAATATGTAAATTTTCAAAGCTTCCAATCACTGGATGAAGCAATCGTGGGAATTGACAGCTATATCCGTTGGTACAATAATGACCGTATTTCATTGGTTTCCTAGCTTATGCCCGTACCGTTTTTAAAATTTATCTAAAAACGGTTATTTAGGCTACTCTTTTTCAGGAAAACTCCAAATAAAATTATAAAAAATAGGTTAAAACGGGGATTTTTGTTTGAATAAAGAAGTATCGTAAATTATTTTGAAAAGTATTCGCCTTTTTGTGTGCGGATTCTTGACATAGGAGCCGAACGTCGCTATGTCGCACGACGTACATTGGATTGGTCGGTTGTATATGGGAATGCTTACTAAAAGTGAACCGATTAAAGTCCCTAGACTTAACCGTTTAGGGACTTTTAACTTTGTTTTATTAAAGAATAAAGGTGGAGAATCATACATGGAAAAAACAGTTCGCGCACATATCAGAAAACTATTGTGGGATTATAAATCAATTGAAAAAACATTAAGCCAGTTTACTGAGATACTATCTACAAATAATGAAGTGATTGAAAATTATCCTTACTTAAAACATTCCACTGAGGAATGGACAATCAATCAATTGGTATTTAATAAATGTTTTTATCAAACAGTAGAGGAACTCCTATCGGATTCTACACCAGAAATTGTAGATATCTTTCAATCCAAATATTTAAATGGGTACTCCACTAAAGAAAATGCCATTGTGGCCTATGAAACATGCTTAAGTGAATCGACAGTAAAAAGAAGAGATCTTGAATTATTGAAGGAAATTTCAAAGCGCTTGGGTTGGAACTAAGGTTTGAACTCTTTTAACAAACTACAAAAAGTAAAATAAGAATTGTACTAAGACATATATGTAAAAAATGTGGACGCACAAAAAAGAAAGAAGGATTACTTATGGCAAATAACTGGGGTTGGCCCTTTAAAAAAGCATACACGGGTGCTTATGAGGATGGTCAACAATTTGGACTTACTAGTTACCATCGACCAGGAGGCTCTTATTTCCATGATGGCTTCGATTTCGGTTCAGCTATTTATGGACAGGGAAGCGACATTCTCGCTGTAACGGATGGTCAAATTATTTATACAGGTATTGAAGGCGGAGGGCTAAATGCAGTAATTGTTATTTCTGCACCGCCTTATCAAGTCATGTACCAAGAATTTTCATTATCTATGAGTGATATTTTTGTCGCTAATGGAAGCAGAGTGACTAAAGGTCAACGTATAGCACGATTAAATAGCTCCCATTTGCACTTAGGTATTACACAGAAGGATTGGAGATCAGCGCTGGGCAGTTGGGCAGTTGATGATGGAACTTGGTTAAACCCAATTCCTATTTTAAAAACAGGTGGAAATCAGGGATCTGGTGGATATGAGCTTGGAGCTCTTGTAAACAGCGGTTTCTCACTTTCACAAGGAAATATCCAGTCAGTGATTCATTACGGAACTAGAAGTAATATAAAACCAAGTTTTATGATTGCACAAATGTTTCTAGAAAGTCGTTGGGGAGACCCAAATACTTCTTATGTAGGAAGTGTGGATAATAATTGGTCGGGTGTATCAGAACCATTTTCTTATCCTGGTGATTTAGGAATTCAAACTAGTCGGGGGACTGCACGTCCATCAAATGAAGGTGGTTACTATGTTCATTTTGCTAGGTTAGATGACTTTTTTAATGCATATAGTTTTATTTTATCTAAAAGAAATGGACTCTATAATGTTGAAGGAACAACGAATGTTGAATCCTATGTAAAAGGTCTATTTCGTATTGGTGGAGCAAGAAGTGATTATGCTGCAATAGGTTATCAATCTTATTTGAGTAACTTTGTAGCAACATATAACGCAATTAAAAGACAAAATCCTGGAAAGCTTGAGGCAATTGATTCAGCAACACCAGGAGGTAATAGCGATAATTCAACTAAGGAGGAAACAACAATGCAAGCATTATACAAAAAGGGAAGCGCAATGTACTATTTTTCAGGGGATAAGATTAAAATTTTAACGGACCCAGCTCAAGCTACCATTTTAGAAACAATTTACTGGGATAATAACGGTAAAAAAATGCCAAAATATGACTGGAGTAAGCCTAATCCAACTTCAGATCTTCTAGAAGTGTTACTAAAAAACAATTTAGTGGGTTAGATATCTTTTATGTAAAGTTACCTAAGCAGTCAAGTGTCCAATTTACTTGGCTGTTTTATTACGCACCCTTAGCTCAGTTGGTTAGAGCAGACGGCTCATAACCGTCCGGTCGTAGGTTCGATTCCTACAGGGTACATAGATTTTTAACGCTTTACTTTGACTAAATCTAATGATAATCTTTCACTATTGATATTTTGCTAAAATAGGAGAATTCGTTTGTCAGACTTAGAGATTATTGAGAAGGCGATTAGAGATATTAACGGTATTCATAGGTCAATATCTGAGGATCATTTTGATAAAAAGGAAAATATTATCAACCTTAAAAAATTTGAAATTAAAGATTGTATTTCATCTGAGGGAATAGATTCGGATTTTTTAGAGTACATAAATGAATATCATAGTAAGCTAAATCTTGTTATTGCTTATTCGGATTTTGAATATGATTACGCTAGTAGTGATGGGCGTATAAGGGTTAAACAAAAAGAATCAATACAGAATAAAATTCTCCATTACTATTTAACGAATAATAATGGAGAAATTCCTATTCAAAAATGTTTAAATGACATGCTAGGCTTTAGATTAACATTTGATTGTTTTGATCCCTGTACAGATGAATTCATAAATATGATGACAAGCCTTAAAAGTGAATTGACCTTAATGAAATGGTATAATAGAAATAAAGAAGGTTATAAAGGCACACATATTTACTTCAAAAATAGTAAAAATATATATTTTCCTTGGGAATTACAAATATGGAATAGTTCAGATTCAAAACTCAATGAGTTGTCTCATTCTGAACACAAGTCGAAGAGAAATTATATTAATTGGCCGAGACAATATAAGGCAGGAAGATTAAGAAAGGATGATGAGTGATGGCATATCATTTTATTGCTATTTCTAGTTATTATGAAGGTGGCACGAGAATTGGTTGGCATTACGCATCTGAAAACCAACTTGATAAAGACATTATTAAGAAATTTTTAGATGAGAGTGAATTTTATTTAGGCCAAATGGAATTTGGAATTCACAAACTAACTACTGATAGTTGTGAGTGGAAAAGTGTAGTGGAGAAAGATTCCTTCTTCAAGGACGTTATTATTCACGAAGACAAAGATGTTTTTTTTAATTTGCTAAAGAATGATAGGGACATTGACGTTACTGATATAGCTAAATTCTTTCTATCTATAGGTTCTATAACAAACTTGAAGTTACAAAAACTTATTTATTTCGCTTATGCTACATACTTGAATATATCGGGGAAAAAGCTATTTCCTGAAAAAATAGTTGCTTATAAATACGGTCCTGTGGTAGAAGAAGTTTATCAACTTTATAAAGGATTTGGAAAAGAAGCAATTGAAGATGAAGATGGCCCGAAATTTCAATTAAAGGATGTTCCTATTCCGGCTCCTTTAGCAAAAATTGCTTTGAGTAATTCGGCAAAAGAAATTTTAGAAGCACTCCAAATAACTCTCAATGAATATGGGAGCATGACTGCTTCAGAATTAGTCGAACAATCACATGTAAAAGGTGGTCCTTGGGAACATGCCTATGATACAGGAATTTATAATTGTGAGATAACAGATGAAATGATAAAAAATTATCATTATAAAGAAAGAAAAAATTTTTAAAGACCCTAGCAATCGCTAAGGTCTTTTTTTCTATCCTCAATCAGTTGTTCTAACTCCGCCAGATCGTCGAGCGTGGCAACTTTAACAAAGCCTTTTGCAGCAGAACGTTTACGAATATAATTCATTTGTTCTTTATTTTTTTCTTTCCATTTCTTATTAGCTCTTAATTGGGCTTCGGAAGTTTTCTTTTCGGTCATTATTTCTTATCCTTTCTATCCACTATCAATACGTAAACTATTATCAATGGGAATATACCGCCTATTATAGGCAAAGGTCTATCAAGTATAGTTAGTACTAAGGCAATAATACACATTACAAATAGAACAGCATACATAATTTTATTTTTCATGAAGTTCATGCTATTATAATAATATAGAGAGGGGCTTAGCCCCTCATGGTTAGTCATCTGAATTGTTTTCGTTGATTTTTTTAAGTAGCTGTACACTACTTAGAAAGTAGAAAACAATTTTGATGGCTTTTTCTATATTGTCTAGCATTTTCTCAACTCCTTTCTATATTTATATTATACCTCCGAGGTATAACAAAGTCAATGCTTTTCCCTAATAAAAACAAAAAAATCCCGAATTATCAGGGCTATTACATACTTTTCATACTAGTAAATTCCATCATCATTTTAGTCTGACCGATTACCGCATATTTCTTCACAACAAACTGTTTTCTACTATTATATACACCAGCAACTGCTATCCGCATTCCGTTTTCGACATCAGCCATAAAGTTCAACGAGTGACTAGCAATTAAACACGATTGATCATCTAACTTAAAATACAGCAGGGGACGTTCAGAAAACTTCAATATTTTGATACT
The DNA here is from genome assembly GCF_050310005.1 of Enterococcus sp. 22-H-5-01. Classification (NCBI taxonomy): domain Bacteria; kingdom Bacillati; phylum Bacillota; class Bacilli; order Lactobacillales; family Enterococcaceae; genus Enterococcus; species Enterococcus sp. 22-H-5-01. Next base: position 976,975 of record NZ_CP189993.1, on the reverse strand, counting down.
ACCCACAATACCATTTAAAGATTCCATGCAATTACACCTCGACTTTGTTAATTACATTATACGAACAAACGTTCTATTTTGTAAAGTGTTAATTACCCAAATATTACCCAAAAAGTATTCGATGTTAAAAGTAAAGACACATCACAAAAGATGTGCCTGAGTATATATAAAGCGGAAATTAAACTTAACAAAATGGTCTAGAAACTCGTCACCCGCTTAAAATACTAAATGACTGTTGTTAAGATAGTTATTTAGTATTTTTTTTATGGCTTAAAATGCTGTAATAATCGCTTTAAAGCTTTCTTTAGGAAAATATAACTATATTAATTCAGCAAATAGGTAGCATTATAATTCGGAGCATGCTATACTAATTAAGTAATCGATTTTGAAATGTGATTTGAGCTATATATTTAACAGTATTAAACTCCTTTTACTATCAACAATTAATTGCAAAAATAAAGAACGTACTTTGATGCGTATCAGGAGGAAATATTTATGAATAACGGTACTGTAAAATGGTTTAACTCAGATAAAGGCTTTGGTTTCATCACTGGCGAAGACGGCAACGACGTATTTGCACACTTCTCAGCAATCCAAGGCGACGGATTCAAAACTTTAGAAGAAGGCCAAGCAGTAACTTTTGACGTTGAAGAAGGCCAACGTGGACCTCAAGCAACTAACATCGTTAAAGCTTAATTAAAACAACTATGTTACCGTCTCTTTTTTAGAGGCGGTTTTTTTGTATCTAAAAAGTTAAAGGACTGCTTGCTATATTTTTACTATGTGATGTATGCTAAGTAAGGTGTGAGAGTTCATCTTTTGCATAGGCGCCATTAGTCGCTGAAGTAACCAACGTTTGTGGCTGAGCGTTGGTTTTTTTGTTTATATAGAGCGTATCGCAAAAGAATATTTTCTATTGAAAGTTATAAATTTAACTCAGTCATATCAAGAATTAATTGTAAATAGAAAAAAATGTTTTTCTATTCCAATCCGCTAGTGTTTGGTTTATTAGAAATTTATACTAATTAGCCAAAGAAGGAGAAAAAGTGAAAAAGTGGCAAATTTATCGTTGGATTCAGCGAATCAGTTATTTGTGTGCAACGGTTTATCTTCTTATAGGTATTTTTTATTTTAGTTATCTGCCAGAAAACTTACCGATTCAAATCGATTTTAGCGGTAAGTTCAGCAATTGGGTGAATAAGTGGCTGCTCTTTTTATTTCTGGTGATTTTGTTTTTATTCGCATGGGAAAATGAGCAACGTTTGAAAACTGAAAGGTATGACTTTTCTTTGGAAGTGTTTATTTAGGCTATTAGTCAACTATTAATTTGTGGGATAGGTGGCCTTTTATTTTTTAGCTACACGCAATTATGACAACAAAAAAATCCTCACAAGGAGGATCAAGACGTAAGGCCAAAAAAGCTTAAAATCAGGATAAAAAGTGCTGGGAGTAATGAATTTATTGTATTCAACATCCAATGGACGATCAGTGAACTCCAAATATTTTTTGAAAAGAGATAGATCACGCCTAAGTAAATCCCGACTACCATATAGGGGATAGTTGCATAGACATTTCCGCCAAAAGAATGCCAGTGGATCAAGCCAAATAAAATTCCTTGAATAATCAACATCGGGACACGAAGAAAATTATTGGCGATTTTGCCGAGCAATAAATAGCGGAAAGTCAATTCTTCAGCAAAAGGTGCTAAAAAAGGCGTTATAGCGGCTAAGACAGCCCAACCAGGTTTACGAAGTACGGCAGCGCTAGAAGTAGTTGTTGTAGTTTCAAGTAAATGGTCAGGAATTAGTCCGCGTACCAAAGAAATTATAACGAAAACCCCGACCATCAAAATAATACTTAATAGCAATTTACGAAAAAGTTTTGGGCGGTAAAGTCGCCATTGGGCTTTTAAAAAATCATGGAAAAGATACATCATGATTAGAAATCCTAAAATAAATAAAATCGTAGTACTTATTAAATTGATAATTGGATCTTTTTCAATGTTGAAAAGGGGGAAAAGATAAAAATTGATGATCATTTCCACCGGGATCACCAATAGTCCCCACCATTGTTTTTTACTTTTATCCATTTGAAACCTCCATTCTTTCGTTAGTTTAAAAAAAGTCTAGCTAAGTGTAAAGTGTTTTAAAGGAATAAAAATATATTAACTGAAATTCTGATATACTATCACAAAGGGAGAGAAACACCTTTGGAAGGAGTGGAGAAAGTGGATTATCAAATGCAGAAAACAATTGGGAAATGTTTTCGCAGTAAAAGTGCCATTGAACTTGGGATTATTCGCATTTTTGGTAGTTGGTATGATTACAAAGTATTGAATGGTCCGCCGGAAGAGGGGGACATGCTGGAAGTCATCGACTTTACGAGTCGAGAATTGTTAGTGGTTGTCAATAATAGTCTAAAAGAAAGTGATGTGAATTATATTGTTAATCTTTAATATCGTTCTATTTATCTTATTAGTGATCGTCGTTTTATTTGTACTTAGTCAGTTGATCGTGATCGTCCAACAAGGGGAAGTCAAAGTAGTTGAAAGCTTTGGTAAATATGTGAAAACGTTGGAACCGGGTCTGCATTTCTTGATTCCGATCCTTTATGTAGTTCGTCGCCGTGTTTCATTAAAACAAACACCGATTCAAATCGAACCTCAAAATGTTATTACAAGAGATAATGTGATCGTCGAAATTGATGAAGCAATCAAATATCACGTAACGGATGCGCGGGCGTTTGTTTATGATAATGAAGATTCTGTCACTTCAATGATCCAAGACTGCCAATCTAATTTACGTGGCATTATTGGTAAAATGGAATTGAATGAAGTATTAAACGGGACGGAAGAAATCAACGTTAATCTCTATGAAAGTGTCAAAGATATTACAGCTGGCTACGGATTGTCGATCGATCGGATCAATATCGGTGAAATTTCAGTTTCGAATGAGATCGTTAATTCTATGAATAAATTGATCACTGCCAGTCGTGACAAAGAATCATTGATCACGATTTCTGAAGGGAAGAAACAATCAGTTATTTTAGAATCAGAAGCGAAATCATCTGAAATGCAAATTGATGCTGAAGCGCGAGCGCGCCAAACAAAAATTGATGCGGATGCACGCGCTGAACGTACACGAATCGATGCGATGGCAGAAGCAGATCGCATCGAAAAAATCACCCAAGCAGAGACTGCCCGAATCAAAGAAATTAACAAAGCTATTGCCGAAAGTAATCTAACGGATGAAATGATTGCTTATCTTGGAATTGAAGCATTCAAACATGTGGTTGAAAATAATGGCAATACGGTTATCATGCCAAGTAATTTGACAGAGTTAGGGAATGTTCCAGCTATCAAAGAGATTTGGCAACAAACCAATAAGTAGGAATTAGGAGTGGAAAGACCATCGCAACAAAGAAAAAAAACTCTACGATAATCTCGATCGTCGCTGTGATTATCGCAGCAGTTTATGGCGTCTATACACAAGTAAAACCAACGGAATCAGTAAATGAAACCAAACAGGTTGCTGTAAGCAACGTTTCGGATGTTCCTGATTACGATGGGAAAAATCAAACGATCCAATTGAATGCAAATCAACCAGATTTTTCAAAAGCAGATCTTTCCTTAACCAAAGGTTCGTGGACGACTTTTTCAGATTTGGATTCACTGAATCGTGTTGGACAAGCGAATGCTATGTTAGGTAAAGAATTGATGCCAACTAAAGAGCGGGAAAGATTGTATGTAAAACCAACAGGATGGCATCAGAAATTCTATCAAGATGAGCCGCTCTACAATCGGGCACATCTGATTGCTTTTCAATTTTCTGGTGAGAATAATAATCTAAAGAATTTGATGACGGGGACTGCTTCGTTGAACGATCCTGGAATGAATGAGCATGAGATTGAAATCGGTAATTATATCCGTAAAACCAATCATCATGTGCGCTATCGCGTGACACCTTATTTTAAAGGTGACGAGCTAGTTGCTCGTGGGGTACAGATGGAAGCCCAAAGTGTCGAGGATGATCAGATTTCATTTAATATTTTCGTTTACAATATTCAAAACGGGATCACGATCGATTACCAAACCGGTTATTCGCAAAAAGCGTAAAAACTTTCTAAATCAGAAAATTATTTAAAATAGGTGCTGCCGATTTTTAAATATCTGGTTTAGAAAGTTTTTTTGTTTGCTACATTAAAATACTTACTGTAAATCAAAAAAATACTATTATTTTGGGTTGTTATTTTTTTGTAGATACTTGAAAATAGTAGTAGGAAAATAAAGGAGCGTAGTGCGATGGAAAGGTATGTGAAAGAGCGGTATGAACTAGCAGCACAAACACTGAGTAAAAAATTGGAACGAAGAAATTTTGAAGTAATTATTTGCCAAAATTTAGAAGAAGCAAAGCAAAAAGCATTGTCAATGATCGCATTGGATAAAACAGTTGGCTTTGGTGGATCGATTACGATTGAAAAATCTGGCCTTATCGAAGCATTATATCAACGCAATCAGCAATTGATTGATCGTGAAAAAACAGAAACACTTGAAGAACGACATCGTGTAATGAAAAAAGCGTTGACTGCCGATTATTTTTTGACGAGCATCAATGGTATTTCAGAAGATGGGCAGTTGGTCAATGTAGATAGTGTAGGGAATCGAGTAGCCGCTTTAACATATGGTCCAGATAAAGTTGTGGCTTTTGTCAGCATGCGTAAAGTTTACGGAGATGTGGATACAACTTTAGAAATGGTTCGTAAAAACACAGCCCCCTTAAATGCCCATCGATTAGGACTGGAAAAAACACCTTGTATCAAAAAAGGAAATTGTGGGGACTGTCTTCAGTCAGAATGTATTTGTAATACGATCGCAATTACCCGCCGTTCGATGACAAAAAATCGGATTGCTATTTTTTTGATTTTGGAAGATATTGGTTTATAAATAAAAAAAAACCGAGGCTATCCTCGGTTTTTTTATTTAGCTTAAAGAGCTACTGTTTTCCATAACTTCATCGATCAAACCGTAAGCTTTTGCTTCTTCAGCAGACATGAAGTTATCACGATCTGTATCACGTTCGATCACATCGATCGGTTGACCTGTGCGTTCAGCTAGAATGTTGTTCAAACGTTCGCGGGTTTTTAAAATGTGACGAGCAGCAATTTCGATCTCAGTCGCTTGACCTTGAGCGCCGCCAAGCGGTTGGTGAATCATGATTTCAGCATTTGGCAAAGCAAAACGTTTGCCTTTGGCACCAGCGGTTAATAGGAAACTTCCCATTGAAGCGGCCATACCTAATACGATTGTTTGTACATCAGCTTTGACAAAATTCATTGTATCAAAAATCGCTAAACCAGCTGAGACACTCCCACCAGGAGAGTTGATATAAAGATAAATATCTTTTTCTGAATCCTGTGCGTCCAAGAAAAGTAATTGGGCGATGATTGTATTTGCCATATCATCGTTTACTTCACCACTTAACATAATGATGCGGTCTTTTAATAAACGAGAGTAAATGTCGTAAGCACGTTCGCCACGGGATGATTGTTCGATAACTGTAGGAACTAAATTCATAGTGGAATCCTCCTTAAAATATTGTTCATAAATTATTTTAGCACAATCAAGGATAGAATGCTAAAACCTAAGACAAAGTATACAACTTTGGTCAGGGTTGGTCAAATGGATTGTTCGTAAGAATTAGATAAGTCAAACTATCCTATAAATAAGAAAATATGGTACTATTGATAACGATGAGGAGTGGTTATTTCTAGCTATTTTATAGTAGTTAGAAAACTTCGACCAATTAAATAAAGCGACAAATGAAAGATAATTCATTTTCATTGATCAACAAGAAATACTAGGATAACAAAATTAAATTAATTTAGCGAACGATCAAGCTGATGTTTAATACAAGTAAAGTAGGCGTTCGCTCATAGATAGACTGAATATTAAAAGTGAACAGACATTGGAGGAACGTAGTGTGGAAGTTGCAATTATTGGATTGATCGGTGTTTTATTAGGTGCTTTGATTGCCGGAATCGCTGGATTTTTGGTGTTTAGACATATCGAGTTACGTCAGCGTCGAGAAAGAGAATTGGAACATAAAGTAAGAGAGATTGAAACGATCAACTTATTGAATAAAAAGGTCAATGAGATTCTTTCGAAACGAAATGTTTTGATGCAAGATTATGTGTCTTTTAATGCCTTTGATGATTGCTACATCACTATCGATGATTTTATTTATTTAAATTCTTTTGCAGCACAAAATAGTTTCTATTTACCAACCTATCTAATTGAAGAATTCTTTAAAAATATTTCGCATCGAAAAGTGATTTTATCTCCAGAAGAAACTGTAAAAATCGGCGGTTACACGTATAAAGGTGGACGTATTGTGATGGAGACTTTCTCTGATCAATTAATAGAGATCTTAAATGAAAAGAAACAGACGCTTTCTCGCTCGACTAAACAACCGTTGAGCTATTTCAAAGTTCAATAAACAGAACAAAGCAAATAAAAAATGGATGGGAGTGGTAAATGATGACAGTAATTATTGCTCATCGAGGTAGTGCGGGCACGCATCCCGAAAATACACTGCCAGCATTTATGGAAGCTGTACGAACAGGAGCAGATGGTATTGAATTAGATGTACATCTGACTGCAGATCAACAGTTGATCGTGATTCACGATGAGAGTGTCGATCGGACGACCGATGGCAAAGGTTTGGTCCGAGAATTGACATTAGAGCAAATAAAAAAATTAGATGCGGGTAGTTGGTTTGATAAGAAATATCAAGCAACAAAAATCTCTACTTTGAATGAAGTACTGAATTTACTTTTGCAAATGCGCTTCCGGGGATTTCTATGCATTGAGATCAAAACCAATAAATTCCATTATCCCAGAATTGAAGAAAAACTTTCGGAAGTTATGACAAGTCAAGCGTGGCCATTTACTTATGGTTATTGTAGCTTTAATGTGGATTCATTAAAAATCATGCATGAGTATGAACCAGATGCACAGTACGATTTGATCCAAAAAAATGATCCTGAAAAATATCAATGGGTATTAGAAACAGATTATTTAGAAGGTCTACATCCTAGTTATGATTGGATCAAAAAAAATCCAGCAATCGTTGAATCATATGCTAAGTCACTTCGTCCTTGGATCCCAAATCTATACGAAACGATGATGACTTGTTTTGAAAATAATCTAGCAGGAATCATTACTGATTTTCCTGAAAAAGCCATTCGTGCAAGAAGTAGGTATAAGCAATGAAAGTAATAGCAATCGTAGGTCCCACCGCCGTAGGAAAAACCAGTCTTAGTATTGAATTAGCAAAAAAATTTAATGGTGAAATCATTAGTGGTGATTCTATGCAAGTCTATCGCGGATTAGATATTGGGACAGCAAAAGTAACACAGACAGAAATGGAAGATATCCCACATCATCTAATCGATGTACGAGATATCGATCAACAATATTCAGCAGCTGATTTTCAGCAAGCCGCACGTAAGGCAATCGAAGACATAACGCAACGAGGAAAAATACCAATTATCGTAGGTGGAACAGGCTTGTATATCCAATCGTTGTTATGGGACTATAAACTAGGTAGCGAAGGCGGACCAGAAGACGGTGCCTTACGAGAAAAATATGATCTTTATGCCGAAGAAAATGGCAATCAAGCGTTATGGAAAAAATTACAATCAGTGGATCCGCTAGCAGCAGTAAAAATCCATTACAATAATCGAAAAAAAATGATTCGAGCGTTAGAAGTATTTGAATTGACGGGCCATTCGATCTTAGAGCCTAAAGAACAACCCAAAGAACTATATGATAGTTTTTTGATTGGTTTGAATACAGATCGGGCGCTCTTATATCAACGCATCAATCAACGAGTCGATATAATGATGGAACAAGGACTGATCGCGGAAGCTAAAATATTAGCTGAGACACCCGAAGTTCAGGCTGCTCAAGGTATTGGCTATAAAGAATTATTCCCTTACTTATCAGGAGATATTTCTTTAGCAACAGCAATTGAAGAAATCAAGTTACGATCACGACGCTATGCAAAACGTCAATTGACTTGGTTTAGAAATCGGATGACTGTTCAATGGTATGATTTAGTACAGCATCCAGATGAAATGCAAGAGATCGAAATGACCATCGAAAAATGGTTACAGGAGGGATCGGATTGACAGAAAAAGTCATTTTAGTAGGTGTCGAAACCGACGAAAACAAAAATAACTATTTAGAATCGATGCATGAGTTAGCTGGGCTTGCCAAAACAGCTCAAGGAGAAATCGTTCATTCACTGACTCAAAAAAGACCACGTGTAGATCGTCAAACGATCATTGGAAAAGGCAAGGTTGAAGAACTCGCACAATTGGTAGATGCGCACGAGGCTGAGCTAGTTATTTTTAATCACGCATTAACTCCGCGCCAAAGTCAAACGATTGAAACAAAAGTTGGCGTGCCTGTGATTGATCGGATCCAATTGATTTTAGACATCTTTGCCCAACGTGCGCGCTCTAAAGAAGGAAAATTACAAGTTGAATTGGCGCAGCTGGATTATTTGTTGCCGCGTTTAGTCGGACAAGGTCAAAGCCTTTCTCGTCTAGGTGGTGGAATCGGTACTCGTGGTCCAGGGGAAACCAAATTGGAAACAGATCGCCGTCACATTCGTCAAAAAATTTCGGCTATCAAAAAAGAGTTAAAAGAAGTTGAAGCTCATCGTGAGAGGAGCCGTCAAAAACGTCAGCAGTCGAGTATTCTTCAAATGGGTTTGATCGGGTACACAAATGCTGGGAAATCAACTATTTTAAATTTATTGACCAATGCAGATACCTATTCGAAAGATCAATTATTCGCAACGTTAGATCCGTTGACAAAACGCTGGCATCTTCCGCAAGGAATGGAAACGACGATTACGGATACTGTTGGCTTCATTCAAGATCTACCGACCCAATTAGTCAATGCTTTTCAATCGACATTAGAAGAAAGTAAAGGCATGGATTTATTGCTGCATGTTGTCGATGCAAGCGCAGAAGACCGTCAGCAGCAAGAAAAAACGGTAATGGCGCTATTAAAGGATTTAGAGATGGATGATATTCCTGTGTTGACGATTTACAATAAAGCAGATCGAATCGACGCTTTTTCATTCACGCCGACACTGTTTCCGAATGTATTGATCTCAGCGAAGTCGACAAAAGGCAAAGAGGCACTTGCAGAAGCAATTAAATTAGAAATCATGGATCTATTAGAACCGTATTTACTAACATTGGATGCAGCTGAAGGTCAAGCGTTGAACGAAATGAAAAGAGAAACATTAGTTTTAAGCGAGACTTTTGATGAAGAAAAAGAAGCATATATTGTACGAGGATTTGCTAAGAAACAATCGCTTTGGATTAGGAGAATGGAAGATGAATTGGACAACTGAGCTAGCTCCTGAGTTAGTTGAAAAAATTGATAAAGTGGATCGGAAAATTGCGAATCGTTTACAAGAGATTCGAGAAGTTGCTTTATCGAATCAGGCGAAAGTTTTAACTGCTTTTCGCGAAAATCATGTCTCAGAAAGCCATTTTTTGCCATCGACTGGTTATGGAAATGACGATCAGGGAAGAGACGTCTTGGAAGCTGTCTATGCTCAAACTTTAGGCGCAGAAGCAGCGCTTGTGCGGCCACAAATCGTTTCGGGAACACATGCTATTGCTACTTCGTTATTTGGTGTATTACGTCCTGGCGATGATCTACTGTATATCACGGGTACCCCATATGATACTTTATTAGAAGTGGTTGGTGTTCAAGGAAATGGTATCGGTTCATTCAAAGAATACAACATCGGATATGACAAAGTAGAGTTGCTTGAAAATGGTGATGTTGATTTTGAAGGTATCAAGAATAAATTGACTGAAAAAACAAAAGTCGTGGCAATCCAACGTTCACGTGGCTATGCTGCGCGTCCGTCGTTTACGATTGAAAAAATCAAGGGAATGTGTGATTTTGTTAAAACTATCGCCCCAAATGTCGTGATTTTTGTCGATAATTGTTATGGCGAATTTGCTGAATTAATAGAACCGGTTCAAGTGGGAGCCGATTTGATGGCCGGTTCGTTGATTAAGAATCCTGGCGGAGGCATTGCAAAAACGGGTGGCTATATCGCAGGGAAAAGTGATTTGATCGAACGCTGTGCGTACCGTTTGACGACACCGGGAGTTGGAGCGGAAGGCGGAGCGATGCTAGGAAGTGTCTTTGATATGCTACAAGGATTTTTCTTAGCGCCGCATGTAGTAAGCCAAGCGATTCAAGGAGCTGTTTTTTCTGCAGCGCTATTAGCAGAATATGATCTGGAACCAACACCTAAATGGGACCAACCACGAACAGATTTGATCCAATTGATTGATTTTCGTGATCGAGAAAAAATGATTCAATTTTGTCAGGCGATTCAAAAGTATTCTCCAATCGATGCATATGTTGCTCCGATACCTTCATACATGGCGGGGTATGAAGATGATATTATCATGGCGGCTGGAACCTTTGTTCAAGGTGCAAGTATCGAATTGAGTGCAGATGGTCCATTAAGAGAACCGTATTCTTTATATTTACAAGGCGGGTTAACTTTTGAGCATGTAAAAGTTGCAGTAGCAAACGCTGTGAACGAAGTATATTATCGTTAATACAAATCCAAAGTCACTGTGACTTTGGATTTTATTTTTTGTCAAAAAATTTGTTTTTAAGCAAAGATGAACTTTTTTGAATTTGATGTAAGAAAATATGACATTAACTCTTGACGATTGGTCTATCGGGTGGTATCCTTTTTTCAACATCAAAATAAACGTTGTGAAAAGCAAAGTTTATCTTTTTGAAAAAATCAAATTTTTACTTATTTCTTAAACTGATGATTAGCTAATAGCTGTTAATTCAAAGGTATAGAGCATGAACATCATGTGTAGTTTTTTTATTTAAAATTAACTACATCATCAACAACGAGGAGGAAAATGTAATGCGGGAAAAAGAATTGCGACGCTCACTTGCTGTTTTTCCAATTGGTACAGTTATGAAATTGACTGATTTGACTGCACGGCAGATTCGGTACTATGAGGAGCAAGAATTGATCCATCCCGAACGAAGCGAAGGAAACCGTAGGATGTATTCTCTGAATGATATTGATGTATTGCTGGAAATTAAGGACTATCTATCTGATGGACTTAACATGGCAGGAATCAAACATGTCTATCAGATGCGTCAAGAAGAAGTTAAAGCTGCCAAAGAAAAACCACCATTGACCGATAAAGATGTTCGTCGTATTTTTTATGACGAAATGTTGACACAAGGTGGTTTACAACAACAACATCCATACCAGTCACAAGGGCCAAAGCTGTAAGTGATTGTGGAATATAAAAAAAACGAAGTGCGAGAAAGGGATTAGATAGTTATGCCGAAAAGAGACCTAAGCAAAGAGGATATCAAACGAATAGTTGAAGAGGAGAACGTCCGCTTTTTACGTTTGATGTTCACCGATATTATGGGAACAATCAAAAATGTTGAAGTGCCAGTTAGTCAAATGCAAAAAGTATTAGACAACAAAATGATGTTTGACGGTTCTTCAATCGAAGGTTTTGTACGTATTGAAGAAAGTGATATGTACTTATATCCAGATTTAACAACTTGGATGGTTTTCCCTTGGGAAAGTGAACATGGAAAAGTTGGTCGTTTAATTTGTGATATCTATGGACCAGATGGAAAACCTTTTGCTGGCGACCCTCGCGGAAACTTAAAACGTGTCCTAAAAGGAATGGATGAATTTGGTTTCAAATCATTCAACTTAGGACCAGAGCCAGAATTCTTCTTATTCAAAATGGATGAAAATGGCAGCCCAACATTAGACTTGAATGACAAAGGCGGATATTTCGACTTTGCACCAACTGACTTAGGTGAAAATTGTCGTCGTGATATCGTTCTAGAATTAGAAAGCTTAGGTTTTGAAGTGGAAGCTTCTCACCATGAAGTAGCGCCTGGACAACACGAAATCGACTTCAAATATGCGGATGCTATCGAAGCTTGTGATAATATCCAAACATTCAAATTGGTCGTTAAAACAATTGCTCGCAAACATGGTTTACATGCGACATTTATGCCTAAACCTCTTTATGGAATCAATGGTTCAGGTATGCACTGCAATATGTCTTTATTCAATGATGAAGGCAATGTATTCTATGATGAAGATGGCCCAATGAAACTAAGTAAAACTGCTTATCAATTCTTAGCAGGTTTATTGAAACACGCTCGCGCATACACGGCAGTATGTAACCCAATCGTTAACTCTTACAAACGTTTAGTTCCTGGTTTCGAAGCACCTGTATACGTTGCTTGGAGCGGACGTAACCGTTCACCATTGATTCGTGTCCCTGAATCTCGTGGATTGTCTACTCGTTTAGAATTACGTTCTGTTGATCCAGCAGCAAATCCATATTTGGTAATGGCTGTATTGATTGAAGCTGGTCTAGATGGTATCCGTAATGACTTAACACCTCCAGCAGCAGTCGATCGTAATATCTATGTGATGACAGAAGAAGAACGCAAAGAAGCAGAAATCTATGATTTACCTTCAACGATCCACAATGCGATCAAAGCATTGCGTGAAGATCAAATTATGGTCGATGCTTTGGGCACACATATCTATACGAACTTCAATGAAGCAAAACGTATGGAATGGGCAGCCTTCCGTCAAACAGTTTCTGAGTGGGAACGCGATCAATATTTAGAACTATACTAATCCAATCGCTTGAGCTCTTGAGGAATTCCTCAAAAGTTTTTTTTATAAAAAAACTACCAGAAAAAAATTCTGGTAGCATAAAATTTAATTTAGAATAGCTAATCCAAAAGATAGGTATGTAGCAAAAGCTACCCATGCGAGATAAGGAATGAAACAAATGGCAGCCACTTTTGAGATTCTGCGAAACTCACGGATGCTGAATAAAATGGAAATCAATAAAAAGAGACTGATGAATGAAGCAATCCAAAAATGAGAAGCCCCAAAGAAAATAATACTCCAGATGAAATTAAGAATTAATTGAATCGCAAAAAGTAAATAAGCGAATGTTTTACTGCGCCTTTCCTTGCTGTCAATCACTAAAAACAAGGCCAATCCAATCAAAGCATATAGAATGATCCAAACAGTTCCTACCAAACTTCCCGGTGGTGAAAATAGTGGTTTGTTTAGTTGTGCGTATACTGCAGGAATATCACCGGCAAAAAAGCCTGAGATTGATCCAACCAACTCTACGCCGATCACACAGGCAAGTAGTGTAAAAAATCTTTTTAACATAATGCTGTCCTCCTTTTAGTTAAAGTATAACGAGCTTTTTGACTAAAAGAAAAAAAGATGCTTAATAAAAATACGAATTTAAGTGAAATCATGTTATAATAATTCGGAAGATTTTGTTAAGTCAGCGATTTAAGAGCTTGCCAGATTTGTAAGTTTTGTTTTCTTTTAGTAAAATATAATTGTTGATACTTTCAAAGAGAGGTGTGAGAAAATGGGATACACAGATGAAACAGTCCGTTTTGATTTTGATGATAATCATAAAAGAGAGATCAGTGAGACATTGACGATCGTTTACAATGCATTAGCTGAAAAAGGCTACAACCCGATCAACCAAATCGTCGGCTATTTATTATCAGGCGATCCTGCCTATATTCCTCGTTATCAAGATGCAAGAAACTTGATTCGTCGTCACGAACGTGATGAAGTGATGGAAGTTTTAGTGAAATACTATCTTAAAGATCATGGTATTAACGTTTGATGCGAGTGATGGGATTAGACGTGGGTTCAAAAACCGTCGGCATCGCAGTCAGTGATCCTTTCGGCTGGACCGCACAAGGAGTAGAAATCATTCGAATCGATGAGGCTAATGAAGAATTTGGTTTTGATCGCTTAGGCGAACTGGTCAAAGAGTACAAAGTAACTAAATTTGTAGTAGGTCTCCCTAAAAACATGAATAATACGATTGGCCCGCGTGCCGAAGCTTCAATGGCTTATGCGGAACAAATCAAGGAGCTTTTTGGTTTACCTATTGAATTTCAAGATGAACGTCTGACGACAGTTCAGGCAGAACGAATGTTAGTTGAACAAGCAGATGTTTCACGTTCAAAACGTAAAAAAGTAATAGACAAGCTTGCGGCAGTCATGATTTTACAAAACTATCTTGATCGCACAAGCAGCAAATTTTAGAAAAGAGGAATGACAATGGCACACGAACACACACATGACCATGATCACGAACATGAATTAATTACTTTAGTAGATGATGAAGGAAATGAAACCCTTTATGAAATTCTTTTGACGATCGATGGTCAAGAAGAATTTAACCGTAACTATGTGTTACTTTATCCAGCAGGAGCACCTGAAGATGAAGATGTAGAATTACAAGCTTACGCTTACGTTGAAAACGAGGACGGCAGTGAAGGTGACTTACAACAAATTGAAACAGATGCTGAATGGGATATGATTGAAGAAGTATTCAATACATTCATGACTGAAGAAGAAGAGTAATTAGTTAAAAAGCTTACCTCTAATATTGGAGGTAAGCTTTTTTGCTCAAAAAAAATGAATATTTATTGTTTATGTGCTTGAAAATGTAGTGTAAACAAATCGTTTGTCTCAAAAGGATTGGTAGCGTAACATAAAATTTGTAAACGTTATCAATTTGAAGGTAGGGATTTTAATGGAAAAAATATATCAAGCAAGTACAGCTGAAGGTATGATCGATTTTATCAATATGTATGACTTAGAAGTAGCAGCAAAAGAAGTCATACCTAAAGGTGGATACGGATATATTAGCAGTGGGGCAGGAGATATTTTTACCTATAAAGAAAATGAAAGGGCTTTTAATCATAAATTGATTATTCCGCATGTATTACGCGATGTCGAGCTACCTGATACAACAACGGATTATTTTGGTGAAAGTTTAGCGGCACCAATTATTATGGCGCCAGTCGCAGCTCATGGTTTGGCTAATATTGCAGCTGAACGAGCATCAGCAAAAGGTGTATCTCGTTTTGGAACAATCTATACGGCAAGTTCATACGCTTCATGTACTTTAGAAGAAATTCGTGAAGCAGGCGGAGCTGAAGCATCTCAATGGTTTCAATTTTATATGAGTAAAGACGATGGGATCAATCGAGATATTTTAGCTTTAGCCAAACGTAATGGTGCGAAAGCAATCGTTTTGACTGCAGATGCAACTGTTGGTGGAAATCGTGAAACCGATCGCCGAAATGGTTTCACTTTTCCATTAGCAATGCCGATCGTTCAAGCCTATCAGTCCGGGATCGGACAAACAATGGATGCTGTTTACGGTTCTTCAAAACAAAAATTAAGTCCAAAAGATGTCGAATTTATTGCTAAACAGTCGGAATTACCTGTATATGTTAAAGGTGTTCAATCAGAAGAAGATGTGGAACGCTCATTGGGTTCTGGTGCTACAGGAATTTGGGTATCAAATCATGGCGGTCGTCAATTAGATGGTGGACCGGCAGCCTTCGATTCTTTACAATATGTAGCGGAAGCAGTTGCTGGTCGTGCGCCGATTGTTTTCGATAGTGGTGTGCGTCGTGGGCAACATGTGTTTAAAGCTTTGGCATGTGGTGCTGATCTAGTTGCAATCGGCCGTCCAGTCATCTATGGTTTGGCTTTAGGTGGAGCAACCGGCGTGCAGCAAGTCTTTGAATTTTTCAAAAAAGAATTAGAAATGGTGATGCAATTGGCAGGAACCCAGACAGTGGAAGATATAAAAAAAATCACGTTAAGAAATAATCAATATCTATAGTAAGAACGAAAAAACATGTCGAAAAATATTCGATGTGTTTTTTTATTTATAGTTTGTTCTATTACAATTGTTAAGGATTATCCTCTGTATTATCGACTGTTTTTCATGAGCAACTTTCTACAGGTAACCGTTTTTAATATGCTATAAAGAGCTAGTAACAAAGAAATTTTAGTTAATGAAAAGAGGAATAAAGCGTGAAAAAATGGTGGGTAGGCTTATTATTGGTAGTAGCGGGTCTAGTAGTAACTGCTTGTGGAAATACACAATCAGCAAGTGATGATAGTTGGAAAAAAGTAGAAGATAAACAGGAGTTAACAGTAGCGACCTCTGGAACGTTATTCCCATCTTCTTATTATAATGATAATAACAAATTAGTAGGTTACGATATTGATGTAGCAAAAGCAGTCGCCAAAAAATTAGATCTAAAAATTAAATTTAAAGAATACAATGTCGATGGCCAAGTAACAGCGGTAAATCGAGGAGAAGCTGATTTCGCAGCTAATGATTTTGGGATGTCGAAAGAACGTAGTAAAAAATTCTCATTGTCATCGCCAATCAAATATTCATTTGATAGTATGATTGTTAGAACAAGCGATGATTCCGGTATCCATTCATTAGAAGACTTAAAGGGCAAAAAAGCAGCGGGTGAACCAAACACTAGTTATATGAAAATCGCAGAAAAATATGGAGCCAAAGCGGTCACTTATGATAATGCAACCAACGATCAGTATCTGACAGACGTAGCGAATGGTCGTACAGATGTGATTTTGAATGATTACTATTTACAAAAAATGTCCATTGGTGCATTGCCAGATATTCCAGTTAAAATTTTAGAAGATGTTTATTTTAATGCGAATTCTACTGGGTTTTTATTCAATAAAAAGAATCAATCATTAAAGGAAAAAGTAGATGCTGCATTAACTGAATTAAAAAAAGAGGGAACACTAAAAGAGATTTCAGAAAAATATTTTGGTACGAATGTTTCTGTTAAACCGAAACAAGAAGTTAGTGAGAAAGTTCCAACGGAATAATGTATATACCAACACTTGATTTTTCATTAATGATCGATTCTATTCCGTTTTTATTGAGCGGATTAGGATATACGATTGGAATCAGTTTTGCAGCCTTCTTTTTGGGAAATCTTTTAGGAATAATGATGACTGTCTTAAATTATCTTCCGATACCGCCAGTTCAATGGTTCGTCCGCTTTTATCTATCTTTTTTACGAGGGACTCCAGCACTGGTGTTATTATTTTTACTCTATTTTGGCTTGCCGTACCAATTAAATGCCGTGTTGGCAGCAGTAATTTGTTTTAGCTTGACTAGCAGTGCGTTTATCGGTGAAATCTACCGAGGATCGATCGCAGGTGTCAACGCCGGCCAGTGGGATGCTGCGTATGCATTAGGAAATCGTTTCTTTCCGACGATGCGTTATATTATTTTGCCCCAGGCTTTACGGATTTCAGTTCCTGCGCTAAGCAATGTAGCGATGGATCTAGTAAAGGGAACGTCATTGGCAGCCATGATCACTGTACCTGATATTTTTCAAAAGGCTAAAATTATTGGTGGTCGAACGTTTGACTACTTATCGATGTATATTTTGGTCGCTTTGATTTATTGGTTGCTGTGCATCGGAATCGGTCATCTTCAACGCCGGTTAGAACACTATTTTCAACAGAAGTATATTTAATGAGATGAAGGATTTATCTTTAAAGATAAATCCTTTTTTGATATAACAAAAAATCATAAGCGTGATCGCTGATTGAATAACTAAAAATTATTCTTTTTACTTGATTTATTAAAGGTTTAGAGTAAAATATAGAATTAATTCAATCGGTTATTGATTTTTAATAAGTGGAGAATAAAATAGATAGGATGTGTTTATTATGGGATATATGCCACCTGCGAAATTTTCGTTGAATGATAATGTGCAATTCAAAGTCGCGAATGATGTCTTAACCGGCGTGATCGAATTAGCTAATTTTGCTCATGCGTCTGATAACGGATATCATTCATATAATATTTTTGTGGAAGAACGCGAGTGTTCTTATACACATGTCCCAGAACAAGACGTCTTAAAAAAGTTTAGTTAATAGAAGTTGGATAAACAGATACAGGAACTGTTTATCCAACTTCTTTTTTTTTGAGTTCTGTTGCTAGTATTCTTTGGAAAATTTTGTGATAATAAGGCAAAAAGTGGGGTGCGAATTTTGAGAGACGGAACTTATTGGGCTGAAAAATTAAGAAGCAAAGAAATTAGTTTCCAAGAACTATTAGCTGCGATCGAAGAAAAGGCACAGAAACAAAATCCAGTATTAAATGCCTTTGTTGCCACGATGGAACAGGACGCAGTCGCTGAGTACCAAGAACAAAAAGAAGTTTTGATACGCCCCTTTGCTGGCTTGCCGATCCCATTGAAAATGTTAGGACAAGAAAAAAAAGATTGGTTAAGTACTTCGGGTTCACGTCTATTTTTAGAAAATCATGCAAAGCAAACGAGCGATTATACACAGCAGCTGATCAAAAATGGTTTGATTCCGTTTGCTCAAACTAATACGCCAGAATTTGGGTTTAAGAATATCTCTGATGCCAAAATTTATGGCCCCGCTAGAAACCCATGGAATTTAGATTATTTTTCTGGCGGTTCAAGTGGTGGTGCCGCCAGTGCAGTCGCTGCTGGAATTGTTCCGATTGCAGGAGCAAGCGATGGCGGCGGTTCGATTAGGATCCCAGCTTCTTTCTGTGGGTTGATTGGATTGAAACCAAGTCGCGGAACGATGCCTGTCGGTCCTAATGGTATGCGCGGGTGGCAAGGCGCATCGATTGATTTTGCTTTGACTGTTTCAATGCGTGATACCGAGAAACTTTTTTATGGGATGCGCGGGATTGATACTAGTGCTCCCTATCAAGCTACACAAAATGAGTGGCAACATAAACAAGCCGCACAACAAACAAAATTGAAGATCGCAGTTTTGATTGAATCACCAATCGGATCAAAAGTTTCTCCTGAAGCAGCGAGTGCGGTAGAAAAAGCTTCCGATTTTTTAGTTAACCAAGGTCATGAGATTCAATTGATTTCTTATCCTTTCGATGGTAAGCAGTTGATCAGTAGTTATTATTTGATGAATGGCGCTGAAACAGCTGCGATGTTTGCCGGGATCGAAAAAGGGCTAAAACGCCCCGCAGAAAAACACGATATGGAATTAATGACGTGGGGGATCTATCAATATGGCAAAAAAATTCCAGCAAGTCATTATATCAACGCGCTGAATTTTTGGGATACTGTAACAATGAGGATGGAGAATGTATTCCGAGAATATGATTTATTATTAACGCCCACTGCAGCGACGGCCGCACCGAAAATCATAGAGGATTTGCAAAGTGATGAGATTCGTGATGGATTAGAAGTTGCGGCTAATCTATCAGAAAAGGAATTAGCAAGTCTAGTTGATCGAATGTTTGATAAAAGTTTACAGATTACGCCTTATACTCAACTAGCTAATTTAACAGGGCAACCAGCAATTTCTTTACCTACGTATGTCACCAAAAAAGGCTTGCCTTTAGGGATTCAATTCATGGCTGCTAGAGGTCGGGAAGATTTGTTGTTTCAAGTTGGAAAGTTATTTGAAACAGAGTATGGCTTCCAATTACCGGAGTATTACCGAGAATCATAAAAAAAGATCGACAAATAGCTTGTCGATCTTTTTTTACTACAACTAATTAGACTAGTTTCTGAGCCTTTTCAGTATTTGCAAAATGGAGTTTGGCATATTTTGTTAATAACTCGATACCGCCTTGACGAAGAAGCTTAGCAGCCAGCTCATCAGAAGGTCTTCCGGCGCCGGAAGGAACTTTTACGCCGAGGTCTAAAGAAGCTTTGTCTAATTCTTCTAAGAAGCTAGCGCGGGAAATTATGGAAGCTGCAGCGACAGAAAGATGGTATTGCTCGCCTTTAGTGATAAAGTAGATCTTTTCTTTTACAGCTTGTGCCTCTTGTTTCACGTACTTCATGTAATTGGCTTCTGAAGTAAATTGATCAATCAAGATTGCTTCAGGTTTTGTTGGTGCGATGTCAGATAGCAGCAAGCGGATCGCTTGATTATGCAAAGCAACTTTCATTCGGACAGCATTATATTTTGGTTGGATCTCATTGTACTTTTCGGGGTTAACGACGAGCAAGCGATAAGGAATCAATTCTTTGATTGCTACAGCCATTTGACGAATCTGCGGATCAGTCAGCATTTTTGAATCTTTAACACCTAATTGTTTCAACGCGGCTAAATGATCTTTATCAGCAAAAGCAGCGCATACACATAGCGGACCAAAGTAACTGCCATTTCCGACTTCATCGCTGCCTAAAACAGCAAGTGAAGCAAAGTTTTTAGGCAAATTACTTGTAGCGGCTTTCTTTGGATTTGAAGTGGCGGAGTTGCCCCAACGAGCTGCTTCTTGTTCCGCATTATTTCCTTGAAATAAAACTTTGCCTGAGGTATAGGCGGTAATACTTATTCCGTTCTTTTTAGCCGAAAATTCACTATAAGGGACTTTTTTGCTAGACAGATAATCTACATAATAAGATTTCAATTTTTGAATTTCAGTTTTGGTTAATTTTAAGACAGCTGAACTCATCATTTCGCTCTTTTCTTTAAGTTATTTACTTTTGGTTAATCAAAGTTGTACATACGCCAAGTTTTAGCATATAATATATTAGTATTTTTAGTTGCATCGTACTTTGTAAAAAATGTTTTAGAGAGGTTGATCAATATGGCGCAAAATCGCTATAAGGCCATCGTTGCCGGTCAGACTTATACTATCATTGGACAAGAATCCAAGCAACATATGGATATGGTTACTGCCTTGATCAATGAACAGTTAAATGAAATCATGTCATTATCGCCAGACATCACAGAAGAAAAAGCATCAATCTTATTAGCTATCAATGCTGTTTCTGATCAATTAAAGAAACAAGAAGCCTTGATGAAGTTAGAAAAACAACAAACGACATTGGATGGACAGGCTGCACATAATTTGGAATTAGAAAATCGCATCAAAAAAATCGAAGCGATCGAAGCGGAAGCCAAAGAAATTATGCGTAAAAATGGAAAAGCCGATGTACCGATTCGTAATCATGTCGAAGCTCAACAGATCGTCAATGAAAACCGCAAACGTGAGATTCAAAAAAGAGCGGCAAACAAATAAGTGAGGGAAACTATGTTAACATTGATAATTTTATTTGCATTATTGCTGTCCTTTTATTTAGGATATCGTAGAGGCCTAGCGTATCAATTGGTGTTTACAGTTGGCTATATCCTTTCATTTATTGCTGCGTGGGTGTTTTATCAACGTTTGGGAGCAGGTCTAGATTTATTTGTTCCGTATCCATCGGTGACCAGCGAATCAAAAATGATCTATTATTCGGTTGATCAAGCGTTTAATTTGGATCAAGCATTTTATGCGGGCGTTGCTTTTGTTGCAATTTTAGTCATCGGCTGGTTGATCACTCATTTTATTGCAATCTTTTTCAAGAATTTATTATTTGAAACGATTTTGCCGCAATATGATGGAGTTGCCGCAGGTGTGATCCAAGTATTTATTTGCTACGTAGCGATCTTTTTACTATTGAAATTGGTCAGCTTTGTACCGATGGTCTTGATCCAAAATCAACTAGAAAATAGTTGGCTAGCTCGGATGATCATTGAACATTCACTGGTTTTGAGTCCAGTGTTTGACAATTTATGGGTAACAAAAATTATTGGATAGAGCAAAAACCGAGACGCTGCTTGACAGGTTTCGGTTTATTTATTTATAGAAGGTGAAAAAATGAATGAACGTATTCTAAAAACATTAGAATTTGAACAAGTGAAGAAAATGATTCAGCAGTATTTGACGACTGAACAAGGGGAAGAAGAGATCTGTCAACTTGTCCCTTCTAGCGACAGCGAGACTGTTCAAGCATGGCTCGAGGAAACGGAAGACGGGATCAAAGTTCAACGGTTGCGTGGCGGCTTGCCGATTCCTAAGTTAAACAATATCAAACCGCATATGAAACGGATCGAAATCGGGGCAAACTTGAATGGGTTAGAATTAGCAGAAGTTTCTCGTGTCCTTTCTACAACGAGTGAATTGGTTCGTTTTATCGAAGATTTAAAAGATAGCGAATTAGAATTTAAACGTTTATATTTTTGGGAAGAACAATTAACGACATTACCCGAATTAAGTGGAAAACTCCGTCGTTCGATCGAAGAGGATGGTCGCGTACGAGATGAAGCTTCGGTTGAATTGCGTACGATTCGAAGTCAAATTCGTCGTAGCGAACAAACGATTCGAGAACAATTAGATGGATTGATTCGCGGGAAAAATGCAAAATATTTAAGTGATAGCCTGATTACGATGCGTAATGATCGCTACGTTATTCCAGTCAAACAAGAGTATCGTGGGGTCTTCGGCGGTGTGGTCCATGATCAAAGTTCTTCAGGACAAACGTTATTTATGGAACCAAAACAAATCGTTGAATTGAACAATCGTCTACGTCAACAACAAATTGCTGAACGGACTGAGATCGAGCGGATTCTAGCTGAATTGTCAGCTGAATTGGTAGCGCCGCGAAAAGATATTTTGCATAATGCTTACGTCTTAGGACGTTTTGATTTAATGAATGCCAAAGCACGTTTTGCCAAAGCCCTAAAAGCGATCGTTCCGACAATCAATGCTCAAAATCATGTCTATTTCAAACAAGCGCGACATCCGCTACTAGATCAAGAAAAAGCAGTAGCAAATGATTTGATGATTGGTGAAGGTTTCCAAGCCGTCGTTATCACCGGTCCTAATACAGGTGGTAAGACGATTTCGTTAAAAACTTTGGGACTATTACAATTGATGGGGCAAACAGGTTTTCCATTACCCGTGGCTGAGGAAAGCGAAATGGGGATCTTTGCTGAAGTCTTTGCGGATATTGGTGATGAACAATCGATTGAACAAAGTTTATCGACATTCTCTTCTCATATGACCAATATCGTATCGATTTTAGATAAAATTGATGAACATAGTTTAGTATTATTTGATGAACTTGGTGCTGGGACGGACCCTCAAGAAGGGGCAGCTTTAGCAATTGCGATCCTTGATGCGGTCGGTGCTAAATCAGCTTACGTCATGGCAACAACTCATTATCCTGAATTGAAAATCTATGGCTATAATCGTTCAAATACGATCAATGCCAGCATGGAATTTGATGTGGATACATTAAGTCCAACCTATCGTTTATTGATCGGTGTTCCTGGCCGAAGTAATGCTTTTGAGATCTCGCGCCGCTTAGGATTAGATTCAATGATTATTGACAGTGCCAAACAAATTATTGATGAAGAGAGTCAAGACTTGAATGAAATGATTTCTGATTTAGAAAATCAAAGAAAAGCGACAGAGACTGAATACTTAGAAATTCGTCACTATGTCGATGAGTCAGAAAAACTATATCGTGATTTGAAAAATGCGTATTCTTACTTCTTTGATGAACGGGAAAAAGAAATGGAAAAAGCGCGTAAAGAAGCTAATACACTTGTGAGTGATGCACAAGAAAATGCTGAGAAAATCATCAAAGAAATTCGTCAAATGCAATTGGATGGTCAAGGACAAGTCAAAGAACATCAATTGATCGATGCGAAATCACAGCTTGCAGATTTAAAACAGGATGAACAATTAAAGAAAAACAAAGTACTGCAAAAAGCAAAAGCTAAAAAACAATTTAAACCAAATGATGAAGTGATTGTTGAAACGTATGGTCAACGCGGCACGTTGATTAAAAAAGTCGGCGACAGTGATTGGCAAGTTCAACTGGGCATCCTAAAAATGACGGTGGCTGAAGAAGATATGACCTTAACCACACCGATTGAAGAGCCGAAACAGCGAGTTGTCACAGGAGTCCAACGGGGAGTAAGTGCTCGAGTAAAACCAGAACTAGATCTGCGTGGCAAGCGTTATGAAGAGGCTTTAGCAGAAGTAGATCAATATATCGATGCAGCCTTATTAGCAAACTTTGCACAAGTCCGGATCATTCATGGAAAAGGTACAGGTGCTTTAAGAAATGGTATCATTGATTATTTAAAGAATAATCGAAATGTGAAAAGTTTTGAATTTGCACCCGCAAATCAAGGTGGAAACGGCGCAACGGTCGTAACTTTTAAATAGTTTACAAGTGTAAGCAGAAGAGTAGCGCAGATACAAAGAGCGTGCTATACTACTTTTAGTAAGAATTAGATGACTTCGAAGCTATTCTTTGAAGTGAATATAGGAGGAATACACATGTCACAAGTAGTTACTGATAAAACTTTTAGCGAAGAAACGGATAACGGACTTGTATTGATCGACTTTTGGGCAACTTGGTGTGGCCCTTGTCGCATGCAAGCACCAATTTTAGAACAATTATCTGAGGAATACGATGAAGATGAATTCCGCGTTGTTAAAATGGACGTTGATGAAAATCCAGAAACACCTGCTTCATTCGGGATCATGAGCATTCCGACACTTGTTTTAAAGAAAGATGGACAAGTTGTAGATAAAGTGATCGGTGTTCATACAAAAGATCAATTAAAAGAGCTAATTCAAGCTCACATGTAAGAATACTGGATGGGTGTGACAAGTGTCACACCCATCTTTTGTCGATTGCTCATTTTGAAAAACGAAAAAGCTAAAAAAGTGTGAAAAAGTTCGACACTTTTTTAGCAGAAGGGAAGCAAGGCATGAACGAACGAATCAAAAATAAATTAGCATTGCTGCCAGATCAACCTGGCTGCTATTTGATGAAAGATAAAAATGGAACGATCATCTATGTTGGGAAAGCCAAAATCTTAAAAAATCGAGTTCGTTCTTATTTCACCGGTAGTCACAATACGAAGACAGAACGTTTAGTCAGTGAAATCGTAGATTTTGAATATATCGTCACTGAATCGAATATCGAAGCGTTATTACTAGAAATCAATCTGATCAAAAAAAATGATCCTAAATACAATATTATGTTGAAGGATGATAAAACCTATCCTTTTTTGAAAATCACGAATGAAAAGTATCCGCGTTTGATGATTACGCGAAAAGTATTGAAAGATAAAGCCTTGTATTTTGGCCCATATCCAGATGTCAATGCAGCCAATGAAACAAAAAAATTATTAGATCGGCTATTCCCGTTAAGAAAATGCAAACCGTCGCAAAAGACCCCTTGTCTGTATTATCATCTAGGCCAGTGTTTGTGTCCGTATGCGTTTGATGTTGATCCACAAGTCTATAAAGATATGGTTGAAGAAATCAAATCATTTTTAAATGGCGGACATACGGAGATCCAAGATCAGCTTAAAGAAAAAATGAATCAAGCAGCCAGCGATATGGAATTTGAAAAAGCAGCTGAATATCGTGACCAAATTCGTGCGATCGAAACTGTTATGACGAAACAAAAAATGACCAATACGGATCTAGTGGACCGTGATATTTTTGGATATGCAACCGATAAAGGCTGGATGTGTGTTCAAGTCTTCTTTGTTCGCCAAGGTAAATTGATCGAGCGGGATGTTTCAATGTTTCCATTTTATAATGACGCAGAAGAAGATTTTCTGACTTATATCGGTCAATTTTATCAAGAAAATGAGCATTTTATCCCTAAAGAAGTGTTGATACCAGATAATATCGATAAACCGAGTGTTGAAGCTTTGCTAGAGACAAAAGTAATTCAACCACAGCGCGGCGATAAGAAAAAATTAGTAAAACTAGCTGGAAAAAATGCGCAAGTAGCGTTAAATGAAAAATTTGATTTGATTGGTCGTAGTGAAGCACGGACGATCGGTGCGGTGGAAAAATTAGGGGATGCGATGAACATTCCAGCACCGATTCGGATTGAGGCTTTTGATAATTCAAACATCATGGGAACAGATCCTGTATCTGCGATGGTCGTATTCATCGACGGCAAACCGGCGAAAAAAGAATACCGAAAATATAAAATCAAAACAGTCAAAGGTCCAGATGATTATGCTTCGATGCGAGAAGTCATTTATCGCCGCTATTCAAGGGTCTTAAAAGAAGGACTGCCATTCCCTGATTTGATCGTGATCGATGGTGGGAAAGGCCAAGTCGATGTGGCAAAAGATGTTCTAGCCAATCAATTAGGAATTGATATTCCAATTGCTGGATTAGCAAAAAATGATAAGCATAAAACGAGTGAACTATTGTATGGTCCAGAATTAAGCGTGGTACCATTAGAGCGCAATTCACAAGAATTCTTTTTATTGCAGCGGATCCAGGATGAAGTCCATCGTTTTGCAATCACTTTCCATCGTCAATTACGAAGCAAAAATAGTTTTGCTTCTAAACTAGATAATATTGATGGTTTAGGACCGAAACGTAAAAAAATGTTGTTGAAAGAATTCAAGTCATTAAAAAATATTCAAGAAGCATCCATCGAAGAATTACAAAAAGTCGGCTTGCCAAAAGCAGTAGCTGAAAGTACCCACAATCAATTGCAACAAAAATAATGTATAGTTTCCTTTACAAAAAAAGTAAAGGATGCTATACTTTTTTTGTCTTAAGATGTAAAGCTAACTATACATGAGGAAGTGCTCTATTGCAGAATCGAATTCAAAAATTACGTAAAGAACGTAAACTCACCCAAAGTGAACTAGCAGAAAAATTAGAAGTAACTCGTCAAACGATTATTTCATTAGAAAGTGGTCGTTATAACGCTTCATTGATTTTGGCTTATAAGATTGCGCGATTATTTGATTTAAAAATTGAAGATGTTTTTATTTTTGAAGAGGAGGATGACTAATGCAAGATTTATCAAAACTAGATCAGGAATATTTAAAAAGCTTAAAACGACTCAATCGTTACTATTTAGCAACAGCTATTATGTTGATCACATGTTTAGTAATTTTATTTTTAGGAACAAGTTTTTATGAATTGAAAATCAACCAACGTGCGTCAGATTATTTAAGTGGCTTCTTATTAGCAATTGCAGTAATTCTGTTCATTTACGTAATTCGCAATCAAAAACTGATGAAAGATCCTAAATTGCTCAAAAGAGAGCGAATAAAAAATTCAGACGAACGTAATGTAGAAATCATGAAAAAGTCACTACAGTTCACAAGTTATTTCATAGTAATCGCACTGGTACTAACGAGTGTTGCGGGGAGTTTTTTATCTGAAGTCATCATGCAAATGGCTAGTTTATTGATTGCGCTATTTTTTATTAGCTACTTAGTATGTTATCTTTATTTTAAGAAAAGGCTTTAATGCATTATAGGTATAGTGAGAAAGTTGTAGGTTAGAAACAATCAAAGGAGTGAGTAAATGTTACAAGTAGAGCATTTAAGCAAAAGTTTCGGTTCGTATAAGGCATTAGATGATATGAACTTTACGATCGAAGATGGAAAAATATTAGGATTGATTGGTCAAAATGGTGCGGGGAAAACCACGACTTTTCGTCTAATTTTAGATTTTTTATCAAAGGATGCCGGCAGTGTCTTATGGAATGGCCATCCATTATCAGGAAAAGATTATAATACGATCGGCTATCTACCGGAAGAACGCGGTCTTTATCCAAAAGTGACGATCGAGAATCAATTACTCTTTTTTGCTTCACTTAGAGGGAAAAAGAAACAAGAGATTGAACCAAAAATTGATGAATGGATGGATAAATTTCAAGTCAAAGGGAAGAAAACCGATAAAGTAAAAGCTCTTTCAAAAGGCAATCAGCAAAAAGTTCAATTGATATCGACGTTGATCCATGAACCTAAATTAGTGATCTTGGATGAACCCTTTAGTGGGTTGGATCCAGTAAATGCCGAACTATTGAAAAACGGTATTATTGAACTGAAAGAGAAAGGCTCTTGTGTAATTTTTTCCAGTCATAATATGGATAATGTAGAAAAAATTTGTGACCACTTGATTATGCTGCGAAATGGTGAGACAGTCTTGAATGGTAAAGTCCACGATATCAGAGAATCCTTCGGTCGTAGTAAATTATATTTAGATTCTTCTTTGAGTAAAACAGAATTAACAGCTTTTGCTGGAGTTGAAAAAGTATTACAAAAAGAAGATGGCAGTTTTGATATCACATTGAGTGATCCGTCTGCAGGGAAAGAAATCTTTGAACAGGCAACTAAAAATGGGTACATCCCGATGTTCAATCAACAGCCACCGACACTCGAAGAAATCTTTAAATGGAAAGTAGGTGGCACACATGAATAAGATGGGAATCATTGTTAAAGATGTTTACAAAAAGAATGTTAAATCAGCCGCTTTTTTAATCATGATTTTAGCACCTTTCTTAGTGATGGGAATTTTTTATCTATCGCAGCATTTTTTTGGCGATGCAAATGATATCAATAAAATCGGAATCGTCAGTAATCAATCTGCCGTGGCTGAAGAATTAGTTAAAACAAAAAACAAAGATTATTCGTTTACGGTTATTTCGAGCGAGCAGGCTGCGCAAAGTCAATTAGAAGATAAAAAAGTTGACGCTTATCTAACTTTAAAGTTAGGCCAAGAAAAGGTTACGGGAAAACTTTATAGTAAGGCTTCTTTAGGAACTTCGACCGAGACGCAATTACAGCAGATACTGAATAATTTGCAAGCATCTATGCGAGCGAGTCAATTAAATTTGACGACTGCACAAGTTCAAAAAGTTATGGAACCGGCAGCTTTTACAGCGAATAAAGTCACTTTTGAGCAAGGAAAGATGCAAAGTGATGGCGGTGATTCAAGCATCCAATTTGTCCTTAGTTTTTTAACTACGATCATTATGTTTGTTTTCATCATGAGTTATTCTTCGATCATTGCTCAAGAAATTGCTTCAGAAAAAGGGACAAGGATCATGGAAGTTCTGCTGTCGAGTATGAAAGCCAAGACTCATTATTATGGCAAATTAGTAGGAGTCTTATTAGTAGCACTGACACAATTACTGATTTACGGGATAGCATTAGTCATAGGGTATCGACAGTTCAAAGATTTTCCAATGGTTAAAGATTTCATGAACAATGTATCGATCAAAAGTGTATTAGGCAGCAACGTATTTATTATTATGGCTTTTATGTTGATCGGCATCTTTTTATATGCAGTCCTTTCTGCTCTTTGCGGTTCATTAGTCAGCAAACCGGAAGATACAGCTAAAGCGATCCAGCCAGTGATGTATCTTTCCATGATCGGGTATATGTTAGGCTTAATTTTAGGCGCTTCTGATCCAACCAATATCATTATCAAAGTTACATCGTATATCCCATTTTTATCTTCTTATAGTATGCCATTACGTTTGGCGTCAAATACTGCAGGAACTTCTAGTGCTTTGATTTCATTAGGCATTTTGATTATCTTTACCCTGTTATTGACTATTTTTTCTGCGCAACTGTATAAATCAAATGTTTTAGTTTATAGTGAAGGCGGAACATTTAGTGCATTGAAACAGTCAATTTCAATCATGCGAAATGATCGTAAAAGGAACTAAACAAATCATTTGACCAACGAAGGAATGTCTCTCACAATAGAAGTTGTAACACAAACTGCATGAGGAGGAACTTTGATGGATACAATGAAAAAATTAGCAAATGGAATCGAAATGCCTCGACTAGGTTTAGGTGTTTGGCGAGTAGAAGAAACTGATGCGACAAATTCAGTTAAATGGGCGATCGAAAATGGGTATCATTTGATTGATACCGCCGCTGTTTACAAAAATGAAAAAGGTGTTGGTGAAGGGATTCGTCAATCAGGGATCAAACGTGAAGAGCTCTTTGTCACAACTAAACTTTGGAATGCGGATCAAGGCTATGATTCTGCATTGAAAGCTTTTGATGACAGTTTAGAACGTTTAGGTTTAGACTATGTTGATCTTTATTTGATTCACTGGCCAGTGGAAGGGAAATTCAATGATTCTTGGCGGGCGATGGAAGAAATCTATGAAAGTGGTCGTGCAAAAGCGATCGGGGTCTCTAATTTCCACCAACATCATATCGAAAAATTGATGACGACTGCTAAAATCAAACCAATGGTCGATCAAATCGAGTTGCACCCAACGTTCACTCAAGAACCTTTACGTGAATATTTAGCACAAGAAGGAATCGCTGTAGAGGCGTGGTCACCACTTGGACAAGGTAAGATTTTAGAAAATCCGACTTTGATTGAGATTGGGAAAAAGTACAATAAATCAGCTGCTCAAATAATCATTCGTTGGCATTTACAAAGTGACATCATCGTGATTCCAAAATCAGTCCATGAAGAACGAATCAAAGAAAATTTTGATGTTTTTGATTTTGAATTAAGCTCTGACGAAATAAAACAAATCGATGGACTGAATATCAATGAACGCCTTGGCGGCGACCCAGATAATTTTAATTTTTAGTACGCTTAAAAATACTTGTAGTGAATCGGTCAACGATTCATTGCAAGTATTTTTTTATTTATTTTTTATCCTTAATAAAATAAATAATTTTGATTTTTTAGTTTTTTATAAAAAAGCGGATAATGAAAAAACTATGCTACTATTTTTGAAAAAGGGGAGAAACCGATGGCTAGTTTGTTGTCAAAGATCAATTCGTTCGTTTGGGGTGCACCACTGATTCTATTGATTTTAGGAATCGGAATTATTTTAACGATTGGGACTAAGACCATTCAGCTACGTCGCTTGCCACTTGCGCTGAAGTATATGGTAAAAAATGAAGAAGGTGGCCAAGGAGATGTTACGAGTTTTCAGGCACTGTGCACAGCATTGTCAGCAACGATCGGAACTGGAAATATCGTCGGTGTAGCTACAGCAATTGTGGCAGGCGGCCCTGGAGCATTATTTTGGCTAGAAATCGCAGGCTTTTTAGGAATGGCTACAAAATATGCAGAAGGTTTATTAGCTGTAAAATATCGAACATTTGATGATCATGGGAAAGCATTGGGCGGGCCATTTTATTACATTGAAAATGGGTTGGGAGAACGTTGGCGCTGGTTAGCAAAAATGTTTGCATTTTTTGGAGTTTTCGTTGGGTTATTTGGTATCGGGACATTTGCTCAAATCAATGGAATCACTTCAGCAGCAGAAAATTTTTTTGATCCCAATAAAATGTATGCGGTTTCTTTATTTGGCAATAATTATTCATGGGCATTGATCGTTACTGGAGTAATAGTAACTGTATTCGTTGCTGTTGTGTTGATCGGTGGTGTTCAACGGATCGCACAAGTATCTGAAATCATCGTACCATTAATGATCGTGATCTATGTGGGGCTTTGTCTGTTTATGATTATTTTGAATATTACGAAACTTCCAATGGTGATCGTTGAAATCGTTCAAAGTGCTTTTGGACTAAGGGCTGCTTCTGGTGGGGCACTGGGGGCGATGATGATCGCGATGCAAAAAGGAATTGCCAGAGGAATTTTTTCAAATGAATCCGGCCTGGGAAGTGCACCAATCGCTGCCGCGGCTGCTCAATCTAAAGAACCTGTCAGACAGGGGTTGGTATCGATGACAGGAACTTTTATTGATACGTTGATCGTTTGCAATATGACAGGCATGGCAATTATTCTAACTGGTGCTTGGGAAACCGGATTAGATGGTTCAGCTGTAACGATTTACGCATTTTCTAAAGCATTACCGCTATCTCAAACAATCGCTTCTTTACTTTTGATGATTTGTTTATCATTCTTTGCTTTCACAACGATCTTAGGTTGGAACTATTATTCTGAACGTTGTTTAAGCTATTTGACTGGTGGTAATACAAAATTCTCAACAATTTTTCGCTAGATTTATATTGCGGCAATTTTTATCGGACCGTACTTAACGATCTCGGCTGTTTGGACATTAGCTGATATCGTTAATGGACTAATGGCTTTGCCTAATATTTTGGCATTGATTTTACTAAGCCCCGTTGTTTTTAAAGAAACAAAAAGTTATTTTAGCCGGTTGGATACTGGGGAAATAGAAGATGGAGTTAGTCAAAAACAAATTCTTTCAGTAGATGAAGAATAAAAAAACTGACATGAAGACACGCTTATGTCAGCTTTTCCTAAATTAAACGTACTAAAATTCTTGTACAAAATAATCAAATAAGCGTTGCTCTTTCGGATCGTTCTTATGTGTTAATTCAGGATGCCATTGAACCCCAAGAATTTTATGGCTGCGATCGCGACTTTCGACAGCTTCGATGACTTCATCTGTTGACCAAGCAATTGGAACTAGACTTTCTGCTAAATCTTTCAATGCTTGATGATGATAGGAATTGACCTGATTTTTTTCACCCAGAATAGCCGCTAAAGAGGAATCTCCTTTAACAGTAATCGAATGCAAACCAAAATCAGGAACAGTTGGAAACATATCGTGTTTAACCGTCCAATTTTCATAATATGATAAATCTTGATACAACGTACCGCCTAAAGTCACATTCAATAATTGTGTACCGCGGCAGACGGCTAAGATAGGTTTGTTTTGTTTGATGGCTTCTTTGATCAAGGCCATCTCAAAAGCATCACGTTCCATACTAGTAGCACCTAATTTTGGATCGGGTTCTTCTCCGTATAAAATTGGTGAAACATCTTGTCCGCCTGCTAGTAATAGTTTATCAATAGTTGCTATATAATTGCTGGCTAGTTCAGGATCACTGATTGGTAATAGAACTGGGACACCACCAGCTTGATGAATCCCGTCAATAAAACCCTGAGGACTGTAAGTAAATTGTTGATCAAAAAATTCTTGGTTTTTTTGATAATGCTGATTTGCTGCGATACCGATAATTACTTTTGTCAAAAAGGCCACCTCTTTATTCAATCTATTCTTTAAATTGTCGCTAGTTCTAAACGTTGATACTAAAAATCTATCATACTTCTTTCTTATCATAGTTGAGAAAGGATAGCAAGAATTGCGCTAGCTAGTAAAATAAAAATATTTTTGCGTGATTTATTCTAATGCTAGAAAAGCAACACATTTAAATAAGATAAAACCAATATTTAATTACGTAGAACGTAAGATCCATTTTTTTAGAACCAACTATTTTTGAATTTTAAGGTCTTTTTTTTAGTTAGTACATTTGTTACACTGAAAAAGAGATTTTTTTATAAATTACAATGGTTGGGCGCAAGCTTCAAGGATCATGTTCTTCAAGGGGTGAGAAGAACGATCTAGAAGTTTGCGCTCTTTTTGTATCAAAAAGGAGGGGTTATGTGTTAGAGGCTTTGGAAAAAATAAAAATAGCAGAAGAACAAAATGAGTTGAAGAAAGAGTCTTTGAAAAGTGATTTAGCTTCATATGAAGCAGCTAAAAAACAAGAATTACAAATAAAAAAAGGACAATTAAAAGAGATTTTTTCCAGTATGGTTGATCAAAAAGCGTATAGTTTAGCAGAATCTTTAGCAGCAGAAAAGCAAAAACTTGCTGAGGTAGCTGAGGTAGAAACTCGCCAGATGGAGGAAAAGTATTCAGTAAAAAAATCACAGATGATTCAAATGATAGTCGAAAGGGTGATCACAGAATATGGCAGTCAGTAAAATGAGCAAGCTGACGTTGATTGCTCCACAAGGGTACAGTGAAAAAATTCTTTCAACCGTTCAAGGATTCCAAGGGGTAGAAATTCGAGATCTCTTCCAGCAAATAGTCAGTAATGCCTGGGTGGCAGATTATTTTAATGAGGTAGAGCCTTTGGCTAGTCAAACTGAATTGATAAAAATTGAAGACCAGTTAAAGGCGATAAGCGAAGCCATTCAATTTATAGAACGTCACGGCAGCAGTAAGGAAAAAAGCTTTCATTTAAAACGTCGACAAGAGACATTAAAAGTATTGGAAGAAACCTTTGATGAGACGGATTTTTTAGCTGAGCTGATAAATATCCAGGATTTAGAAAAAAATTTTTTGAAAACCGAAAAGACAAGACAAGCCTTACAAGAAGAAGAGATCCTGTTACAAAAATGGCAATCCTTAGATTTTATTCCAAAAAACTATTCACTCTACTCAACGAACTTTTTTTTAGGCAGCGGTGATCCTGAAGCATGGGAACGAGTCGAACATCAAATGAAAAAGCAACAAATTTATTATGAAGTGATTCATAGCGATGACCAAACGATTCATTTTGGGTTGCTGTATCTGCGAGAAAAAAATGAGCTTGTTCAGGAGTTGATTAGGCAGTTTAGCATCAATTCGTTTCATTATGATTTGCCTATATTACCTAAAGAAAAATTGGCAGAAATCCAGCAGGCATCACTTGAATTAATTGAGCAACAGAAGCTGTTGACTCGATTGATTGGACAAAAAAAAGTCATGATTGAAAAGTTAGAGTTAGCAGAAGAAATCTTATTGGCAAAAAAAAATCGCTGGCTTATTTATCATCGTTTTATTAAAAATGAACGCGTATTTCTTTTACAAGGTTGGATAGAAACAGAAATGTTCGAAACACTCAAAGCTTTTTTAGCAGAATCAGTAGATCTAACGAATTTCTATATTGAGATTGAAGAGCCATCGGATTTTGAAATTGAGGAAGAGATTCCGACAAAATTAAAGAACAATCGCTTTGTTCGACCATTTGAGATGTTAACAGAAATGTATAGCTTGCCAAAGTATCATGAAGTTGATCCAACACCTTGGTTCATGCCCTTCTATTTTGTATTTTTTGGCATGATGGTGGCTGATGCAGGGTATGGGGCACTGATGTTAGTAGTAACGACAATCGCATTACGCACACTGCTCCCACGAGTAATGGAACGATTTATGCAATTTTTCCAAATTTTAGCTGTACCAACTATGTTGTGGGGATTGATCTATAATTCCTTTTTTGGCTTTTCATTTAGTTATCAGCCACTCCTTTCCACTAGTAATGATGTCATCAGTATCTTGATTTTATCGATTATTTTTGGTGTTATTCAAATTTTTATTGGCTTAGGACTAGCTGCTCGCGAAAAGATCAAAGTTAAAAATTATCTTGGAGCTATCTCTGATGGCTTTGCGTGGCAAGGAATCCTAACAGGGACTATTGTTGGCGGCTTAGGAAAAATAGTTATGCATAGTCAAGCATTTTTTACGGTGGGAGTTGTTCTTGCTAGCTTCAGCGCATTGCTGGTCGTGATTATGCCGATGTTTCAATCAAAATCAAAGCTTCAAGGACTAGCTTCGGGGGCCTACAACCTTTATGGAATTACAGGGTACATTGGTGATTTGGTCAGCTACACTCGTTTGATGGCACTTGGGATTTCTGGAGGGAGTATTGCAGCTGCTTTTAATATGCTAGTAAGTTATATGCCGCCCATCGCTCGATTTAGTGTAGGAATTTTATTGATGGTGGTATTACATGGATTGAATATCTTTTTATCCTTATTGTCAGCTTATGTTCATGGGGCACGACTACAGTACGTAGAATTTTTCGGTAAATTTTATGAAGGTGGCGGCCGGGCTTTCCGTCCATTAAAAACCGAAGAAAAATATGTAAATATCAAACAAGAAAAATAATTGGAGGAGTTTTAAACAATGATGGAGTATTTGATTAGCAACAGTGGCGGGATTATTTTTGCAATTTTAGGGATGGCGACAGCAACGATCTTTTCCGGAATTGGTTCATCTAAAGGGGTTGGTATGACTGGAGAAGCTGCGGCAGCTTTGACCACTAGTCAACCAGAAAAATTCGGACAAGCATTGATTTTACAGCTATTACCCGGTACTCAAGGGCTCTATGGATTCGTTATTGCGTTCTTGATTTTTACAAATTTATCAAATGATCTTTCCGTTGTTCAAGGATTAGGCTACTTAGGAGCAGCATTACCGATCGCTTTTACGGGACTATTCTCGGGAATTGCTCAAGGAAGAGTTGCAGCAGCAGGGATTCAAATTTTAGCGAAAAAACCCAAGCATTCAACGAAAGGAATCATTTATGCGGCAATGGTTGAAACTTATGCCATTTTAGGTTTCGTTATTTCATTCTTATTAGTCGGACAAGTTTAAATGAGTGATCTCGACTTATTTTGGATTTGGAAAATGAAGGTCAAAAAGGAGTTTTTTGATGGAAGCAATTGAGAAAATAGTTGAGCAATTGAATCAACAGGGTGAGTTAGAACGTCAGCAATTAAAGTCAGCAGAAATTACTAGAATCGATCAATCTTACCAAGCAGAATTACAGGAAATAGAAGTAGATCATCAAAAACGTTTAGAAAAAAAGCTAGCAGAGCTAAAAAAAAGCTATAAGCAAAGCAGTAATCGATTGAACGTTTCACAAAAACAAGTGATTCTTAACCATAAACAAGCGATTCTAGAACGAATTTTTAGCGAAGCAATCATGGAGATGGAAAAATTACCGCTGGAAGAACAACAAGAATTTGCCGCCAATGCCTTATCAAAATTGCAATTATCTGATGAAGTGATTTTTAGCGCGGGTGAAAAATCGGCAGGTATTTTTAATGAACCATGGTTAGATAGACAAAATGAAGTCCTCACTTATCAATTAGTCAGTGGCGATTCGATTTCAGGTCAAGCGGGTTTTTTACTAGACAAAGCCGGCGTACAGTATAACTTTCTGTATCAAAGTATAGTAAGAGAATTCCAATCAAGAGAGAGTTATCAATTTGCTCAACGACTTTTTGAATAGGGGGAATAGCATGAAACAAATGACGTATCATGAATTGAATCCGCTAATTCGTTTGAAAGAAATGGAATTACTAACCACTGAGCAAATGACAAAAATGTTAGAGTCTGTAGACTTGAAGGAACTAGAAGAGCTTTTGAGAGGAACTATCTACGGAAGCTATTTAACAGTGGATTTCTTTGCGGATTTTGAAAAAGCTTTAAGCCAAGCCCAATCAGATTTATTAATGGAGCTAGTCCCATTAGTTCCAGATCAAAATGTAATTTGGATCTACACTATGCGTTCAACTTTTCATAACCTTAAAGCATTGCTCAAAGCAGAATTATTAAATCAAAATTTTGATGAACTATATATTTTTGATGGTTTTTATTTGCTTGAGAAAATAAAAACGGCAATTCGGAATGGTCAAGCGACCGGTGTTCCGGCGAGTATACTCGAAAGTATTCGAGAAGTAAGAGAGCACTTTGAAGAGTCTAATAGTTTACAAGGGATCGATATTATTTTGGATCGTAACTATTTAGCGTGTCAACGTGAAATCGCTGATCGAATCGGAGAGCCTGAATTGGTAGCAGAAGTAATCAGCTTTATTGATTTTACCAATATTTTGATGACAGCGCGGGGAATCAAGCAGAATAGAACTCGCAATTTTATGTCAACTGTTCTGTCTAGTCGAGGCAGTATTCCTAAAGTAGAATTATTGTCTTATATAGAAACCAGTTTAGAGCA
Source organism: Enterococcus sp. 22-H-5-01 (assembly GCF_050310005.1). NCBI lineage: Bacteria > Bacillati > Bacillota > Bacilli > Lactobacillales > Enterococcaceae > Enterococcus > Enterococcus sp. 22-H-5-01. Next base: position 939,866 of record NZ_CP189993.1, on the reverse strand, counting down.
ATTAACAGCCTATTTATGCTCGACTGTCTATGGTGAAATCATTGTACCGATTGTTCAAGAGAACACTTTAGACTTAACAGAATTAGAGCGCGTGTGTGATGATTGTTTGACAGAGCTTTACGAAATTGCACAAACTCAAGCGTTTGGTCCATTGCCAGTATTAGCCTTATTAAATGCGAAGTCAATCGAGGTGAAGAATTTACGATTGATTATTACAGGGAAACAAGTTGGTTTATCAAAAGAGCAGATCAGAGAGAGGATGCGTGTGACCTATGGCACATAAAATTGGTGCAATCGGTGATAAAGACTCGATCTTGCCGTTCAGGATTTTTGCTTTTGATACCTTTGTAAGGAAAGACAAAAAGTTGATTCGTCAAAAAATTGATGAGATGGCACAAGAAGAATATGGGATCATTTATATCACGGAAGAGTTCGCTCAACTTGTTCCAGATACGATCAAGCGTTATGAGGAGAAAATCATCCCTGCAATCGTGCTTATTCCTAATCACCAAGGAACTTTGGGAATCGGTAAATCAATGATTCAAGATCAAGTAGAGCGAGCGGTTGGACAGAATATTTTATAAAGGAGCTAATAACTTGCAAGAAGGTAGAATAACAAAAGTTTCTGGCCCATTAGTGTTGGCAGAAAAGATGGACCATGCAGCTATTCAAGATATTTGTTATGTAGGGGATCTTGGCGTCATCGGTGAGATAATTGAAATGCGCGGCGATATTGCTTCAATTCAGGTGTATGAAGAAACTGCTGGGATTGGGCCGGGAGAACCAGTTAAAACAGCAGGTGAATCTCTTTCGGTTGAATTGGCACCAGGAATCATTTCTCAAATGTTTGATGGAATCCAGCGGCCCTTAGATAGTTTTAAAGAACAAACAAAAAGTAATTTTTTAAGTCGAGGAGTTCAGATTCCCGCCTTGGATCATGAAAAAAAATGGTATTTTGAAGCAACTGTAGCAGAAGGAATTTCTGTATCGGCAGGTGATGTGGTAGGAACTGTTCAAGAGACTAAGATTATTACACATAAAATCATGGTGCCAAATGGCATTAAAGGAAGACTTAAAAAAATTACTTCTGGAGAATTTACGATTGATGAAATTATTTATATTATCGAAACTGATTCTGGAGCACAAGAATTTTCGATGCTGCAAAAGTGGCCTGTTCGAAAAGGGCGACCGGTAGCTGAAAAATTAAATCCTGAATCCCCTATGATTACTGGACAACGAGTCATTGACACTTTTTTTCCAGTTATAAAAGGTGGATCCGCAGCGGTTCCTGGTCCATTTGGCGCTGGGAAAACTGTTGTCCAACATCAGATTGCGAAATGGGCAGATGTTGATTTAGTTGTTTATGTTGGCTGTGGAGAACGTGGAAATGAAATGACTGATGTATTAAATGAATTTCCTGAATTGATCGATCCAAAAACGGGAGAGTCTTTGATGGAGCGAACAATCTTGATCGCCAATACATCTAATATGCCAGTGGCAGCTCGAGAGGCATCAATTTACACGGGGATCACGATTGCCGAATATTTTCGAGATATGGGATATAATATCGCGATCATGGCAGATTCTACTTCACGTTGGGCTGAAGCTTTACGGGAAATGAGCGGACGTTTGGAAGAAATGCCAGGTGATGAAGGGTATCCCGCTTATTTAGGTAGTCGTTTGGCTGAATATTATGAACGTTCCGGTCGAGTAATTGCTTTAGGACACGATAGACGTGAAGGATCAATTACAGCAATCAGTGCCATATCACCATCTGGTGGAGACACTTCTGAACCAGTGACGCAAAATACGCTACGGGTGGTGAAAGTTTTTTGGGGACTAAGTGCTACACTAGCGCAACAACGTCATTTTCCATCAATTGATTGGCTGCAAAGCTATTCATTGTATTCTTCTGAGGTCGGAAAGTATTTGGATAATGATTTGCAAGTAAACTGGTCACAAATGGTGGGTGAAGGTATAAAAATATTGCAAAAAGAATCGGAATTGAATGAAATTGTCCGTTTAGTCGGAATTGATTCTTTATCAGAAAAAGATCGATTAACTTTGGAAGTCGCTAAATCTTTGCGTGAAGATTACTTACAACAAAATGCATTCGATGATGTCGATACGTTTACTTCACGTGAAAAGCAATTCAAAATGATCGCCAATATCTTAACATTCAATCGAGAGTGTCAGCAAGCATTGGCGCTAGGGACTTATCTAAAAGAACTGATGGAAGGCACCGTTATTTTACGTGATCGCATCGCTCGGAGTAAATATATTCCAGAAACAGAATTAGAAAAATTGGATCAAATCAATCTAGATATTCTGACTGAGATCCAAGCAATCGTTGCTCAAGGAGGAATGACCAATGATTAAAGAATATAAAACAATCAATGAAGTAGTCGGACCTTTGATGGCAATTGACCGAGTAGAAGGTATCAAATACGAGGAATTACTTGAGATTCGCTTGAATAATGGAGAATTACGCCGTGGACAAGTATTAGAAATCCACGAAGATAAAGCTTTAGTCCAAATTTTTGAAGGAACTAGTGGAATCAATTTGAAAGAATCGACTGCCCGTTTTTTAGGACATCCTTTGGAGTTAGCTGTTTCTGAAGATATGGTCGGACGGGTATTTGATGGTTTAGGCCGCCCAAAAGATGGGGGTCCAGAGATTTTAGCTGAAAAAAATGTCGATATTAATGGAGAAGTTATCAACCCGGTTTCACGAGATTATCCGGACGAATTCATTCAAACAGGTATTTCTGCAATCGATCATTTGAATACTTTGGTTCGTGGTCAAAAATTACCCGTCTTCTCTGGTTTTGGACTGCCTCATAAAGAATTGGCTGCTCAAATAGCACGACAAGCTACTGTGTTGAATAAAGAAGATGATTTTGCAGTTGTATTTGCCGGAATTGGAATTACTTTTGAAGAGGCAGAATTCTTCATGGAAGATTTTCGTCAAACAGGTGCGATCGATCGTTCCGTAGTCTTTATGAATTTAGCGAATGATCCGGCGATCGAACGAATCGCTACACCGCGGATGGCTCTGACAGCTGCTGAATATTTGGCGTACGAAAAAGGAATGCACGTTTTAGTTATTATGACGGATATGACGAATTATTGTGAAGCTTTACGAGAAATTTCAGCTGCACGTCGAGAAGTTCCTGGGCGTCGAGGTTATCCGGGTTATTTATATACTAATTTGGCCACTTTATATGAGCGGGCAGGACGTATTCGGGGATTGAAAGGATCAGTTACACAGATTCCGATTTTGACCATGCCTGAAGATGATAAAACCCATCCAATTCCTGATTTGACTGGTTATATTACAGAAGGTCAGATTATTTTATCTCGAGAACTAGATAAAAATGAGATTCAACCACCGATTGATGTCTTGCCATCACTTTCTCGCTTAAAGGATAAAGGTACTGGTGAAGGAAAAACCAGAAAAGATCATGCACCGACGATGAATCAGCTGTTCGCTGCGTATGCTCAAGGAAAACAAGCAAAAGAATTAGCAGTTGTATTAGGAGAATCTGCTTTGTCTGATACGGATAAAATCTATGCTAAATTTGCTGAACGCTTTGAAGAAGAATATGTTAATCAAGGATTTTATGAAAATCGTTCGATAGAAGAAACACTGGATCTTGGTTGGGAATTATTAGCGATGCTACCACGCACGGAATTAAAGCGGATCAAGGACGAAATGTTGGATGAATATTTGTCAGAAGGTGTTTAAGACTATGGTAAAATTAAATGTTAATCCAACTAGAATGGAACTTACACGGCTGAAAAAACAATTAACGACTGCCAGTCGTGGTCATAAACTTCTAAAAGATAAACAAGATGAATTGATGCGTCGTTTTATTCGATTGATCAAAAAAAATGATCAGTTGCGGACGCAGGTCGAAGAAGCTTTGCAGCAAGCGATGCAAAATTTTTCAATGGCAGATGCTTTATTGAATGATAAATATCTCGAGGAATTACTTGCTGTTCCTAAGAAAAAAGTAACACTAGATGTGATCGAACAAGATATCATGAGCGTAACAGTTCCTGTCATGAATTTTAGTCATGACCGAAGTTTAGCCGATGGTCCGCTGGAATATGGTTTTCTAAATTCTAATGATGAATTAGATCAGAGTATTTTGAAATTTACTGAAGTTCTGCCCAAATTATTAGAACTAACGGAAATCGAAAAAACATGTCAACTAATGGCTAAAGAAATCGAAAAAACGCGTCGGCGAGTCAATGCTTTAGAATATCTGACGATTCCTCAGTTGGAAGAAACAATTTATTTTATAAAAATGAAGTTGGAAGAAAATGAGCGGGCAGAAGTAACTCGAATGATCAAAGTAAAAAACATGGGAACTACTTTTTAGTAGCACCCATGTTTTTTTTAGCGGATCACTTCAATTTTGTAACCATCTGGATCGGTAATAAAGTAATATGAAGGATCTGTTCCTGGTAATCCTTTTAAATCGGTCACTGTGAAGCCTTTTGATTTATGTTGTTCATGAAGGGTTTCAAGATTTTCTGCTTTGATCGCAATGTGGCCATAGCCATCACCTAAATCGTAAGCTGCATGATCGTAGTTGTAAGTAAGTTCCAATTCATAGTCATCACCAGGTAAGGTTAAATAAACCAAGGTGAATTTTGAATCTGGGAAATCACGGCGACGTGATTCTTCAAAATCAAAAGCCTCTTGATAAAATTTTACTGAAGCTTCTAAATCTTTTACTCGGACACATGTGTGAGCCATTTTCATTTTTGAATCATCCTTCCTAAATGTACTATAGTTATCATATCATAAAACAATTATTTCTAAGCTTTTATGCTCAACGGTTGTTTATGAGTTTTTTTTAATGTAAACTAACACATAAATATAATTTGCAGGAGGTTACCAATGACCCAAGTATTTGGCGTAAAAGAAACTGGAAAAAATTATCAGGCACGTTATGCCGCTTATGCAATTTTAATAAATGATGAGCAGCAAATTGCATTAGTGCAAGCTCCAAATGGTGCGTATTTTTTACCTGGAGGAGAAATCGAGGGCGAAGAAACGAAAGAGGAAGCCATCGAGCGAGAGATGCTTGAAGAATTAGGTTTTGAAGTAGTATTAGCTGAATACTTAGGACAAGCGGACGAATATTTTTATTCACGTCATCGGGATACTTATTTTTATAATCCAGGCTATTTTTACGGGACTAAAAGTTGGACCAAAGTTTCGGAACCGTTAGAAGAGGGCAACCAAAGCAGTTGGGTATCACCAGAAAAAGCGATTGAATTATTGAAACGTGGTAGTCATAAATGGGCCGTCAAAGAATGGGCAGCTAAAAACCTTTCTAAATAATTTAGAAAGGTTTTTTTATTTTATTCAATTAATTCGCCGTTGCGGATATGTTTGGCAAAAGTTTGATAATAGTCTTCAAAGAGATCGGAATTCAAATTATTTTGCTGGGTCATTTCTTTTGGGTAATAAAAACGAACATCACCTTGTCCCTGCCCAGTCAAAGCGGCAACTAATTGACTCGCTCTGGAGAGTTCAATCAACGTACCATCTTTTTGCATCAATTCGATCTGAGTTCGATGGCTTCCTTTTTCAGGATGATAAAGGTCATAAGGCAGGTCATAACTTGAATTGATCGCTGTGTAATAGTGAGGATTGAATCCAGCTTTTTCAACTAATGATTTCATTTTGATCAATAAAGGATTCTCGCTGGAATCAACAAGAATAGATTTCAAAGGTTTACGATTCAAGAACCGTGAAGCTAAATCGCTTAAAATCAAATCTTGCTCATCGATCCATTGAGAAAAGTAAGTATTCAAAACGCCATCGTCTAATTTTAAATAATCTTCTAATGAGAAGTCTTCCTTCAAAAAAGGAATCAATAGTTGTGAATGAAGTGAGAAGAATTCCGCATCTTCTTGATACAATTCATGTGCGCGATCCAAAAGATGCGCCAATAAGACTTCCATACTCCGAGAGACAGGATGGAAATAAACTTGGACATACATTTGATAACGGCTGACGATATAATCTTCAACGGCATGCATGCCATTCATCGCAAATGCGATCCCACCTTCATAAGGACGAATGACCCGTAAGATGCGAGTTAAATCAAATGTTCCGTATTCAGTCCCAGTGAAATATGCATCTCGTAATAAATAATCCATGCGATCGGCATCGATCTGGCTGGAAATCATTTGAACGACTTGAGGATTTGGATAAGTCTTAGTAATGACACTCGCTACTTTTTCCGGAAAGCCTTCTTCAACATTGTTTAAAATCTGAAAGACTTCGGTTTCGGGTGAGGTAATGATCGCAACTGTTAAAGCCTCGTGATCCGTATGAAAAATATGTTCAAAGGTATGTGAGTAAGGACCGTGACCGATATCATGTAGTAAGGCAGCACACAATGCTACTAACCGATGGGAGTCGTCCCAACCATCTTTGCCTAATTTTTCTTGCGGATAATTTCGTTTGAAAATATCACAAATTCTACGAGTGATCTCATACACACCGAGTGAGTGGGAAAACCGGCTGTGTTCAGCTCCGTGAAAAGTATATGAAGTTGTCCCTAGTTGTTTCACGCGTCGTAAACGCTGGACTTCTTTTGAATTGATCAAATCTAAAATCACTTGATGTTGGACATGGATATAATTATGGACCGGATCACGAAAGACCTTTTCCAATGGCAGCATTTGATATTTATAACTCATGGAGCACCTCCTGAATAACCAAATTGCGTTGTTTCATGTTTTGTACGCGGCGTTGGTATTCTTCTAATTGATAAAATGTTGATAATGAGTTTGTTGTTTCTTGATAAGGCATGACTCGCAACAATTCTTTTTTTACGGATTCGACAGTTACTGGAAAAGGAGCGATCTCAGCCAGTGTGGTCATGCTGTCAGGGCGGACGGGTGGATAATCTTGACCAAATTTTTCTTTTAATCCGCTTTGATAAAAGGCACGAACAACTTCTCCGCGCGTTTTTTGATTGCCGTTCACACTAAGATACATCATGATTGCGACGCCTTCTTTGACTCGTCGTTGAGCGATCCCGGCAATTTTTTTGCCATTGATCGAAAGATCGAATTTACCTGGACAATACGAATCAGCTATTTCACCGACTGTAAGGTTGAATTGACCAAAACTAGTTTTTTTCAACCAGTCTACTAGCGCTTGATAGCCATCATCGATCGATAGCTCAGTGATACCTTTTTTTGGTAAAATCAATGAGACGTTTAAAATACCGGGATCATTGATAACACCTAGACCACCGGCATTTCTTAATAATAAATGATAATTTTTCTGATGGACGGTCTTTAAGGCCTCGGCAAAATAAGTGACGCGGCTATCTTTCATCCCTAAAATCAGGGTAGCTGGTAATTGCCAAAAATGAATAATAGGCTGATCATGATCACCGCTATATTCGGTTAAAACATCCGTTAGAGCAAAAGGATTGTATAAGTCCTGTTCGTCGATCATTTTCTGATCAAATAATAAAGCTGTGTTCATTCAAGCACCCTCTCACTTTCTAATTCCTTTCTATTATAAACAAAAAAAGATCAATGAGATAACTAAGTCGCTCAAAAAGCAGAAGTAGTTGACAAAAGAAGGAAAAGTATGAAAAATAAAGACTGGAAGGAGTGGAAGCTCTGTGAATATTAAAGATGGAATTCCGGCAAAAATTAAAGTACAAACGAAAGTCACGCAAAATAATGAAACTGAAAATTTCGTGTTCGATCTTCCTGGTCAAGTAGTTCAAATGGGAGATACCTTGTACATTCGTTACAAAGAAGTTCAACCTGATGGTCAAGAAGCACCGGTGACAGTTAAGGTCACGCCCGATTCGCAAGTTCAATTGATTCGTGCAGGTGAGTCTAGAATGCGGATGCGTTTTGCGTACCGTGAAAAAATGGAGACTAACTATAAAACGCCGTATGGTATGTTTATCATTTCTACTTATGCACAAAATCTTCATGTGACGTTGAAGGATCGACCATTTTCAGGGGTGATCAACATCGATTATGCCCTATACATGAAAGAAGAAAAAATCGGTGATTATCAGTTAGTTTTAGAATTTACGACTTAAGTAGAATAAAGGTTTGCTTTTTAGCTTTTGATTTTGTATGATAAGGAGTAGACTTTGAAAGGACGTGTCATACTTGAAACTTAGTATTTTTGATGGTTTAAACAAGGATGAATTATCAATGATTGAAGTGGCACACGCAATTCTGGAAGAACGCGCAGATGTAATGGATTTTTCTGATTTAGTCAATCAAATCCAAAACTATCTTGGCAAATCAGACAGTGAGATTCGTGATGCATTAGCACAGTTTTATACCGATTTGAATATTGATGGAAGTTTTATTTCTCTAGGCGATAATCGCTGGGGATTACGTTCATGGTACGCGATCGACTCAATTGATGAAGAAGTAAACCATGGCTTAGAAGATGAAGAAGAAGACAAACCACGTCGTAAAAAACGTAAAAAAGTCAATGCCTTCATCAACGGTGACGACGACGCCATCGACTATAACGATGACGATCCAGAGGATGCTGATCTATTAGCGGACGACGATGACGATGATATCGACGACGATGATGATGATGACGATGATGAAATCGCAGCATACAATACAGATCTTCACGAAATTGGCGCTGATTCAAATGAGGATGACGAAGAAGTTGTTCCTGGCGGAATCGAAGATGACTTAAGTGTGATCGACGACGATGATGAATTTGACGACGATGAAGAAGACGAAAAAGAGTAGATCATTTGATCTATTCTTTTTTTATAGATCGAATATTTTGTAAGGGTTGTCTTTTGTTCTTTTATTTGAAAAACGATACTATTAAAGTAGACGAAATGAATGAAAGGTGATCATTATGGAAAAAGTACCTGAAATCAAAATCAAATTAACAGATGTCAGCCAACGTTTGGATGAAGGGTATCTGCTTTTATCTGAATTGCGTAAAGAAGCTGATGCACCTGTAGTAAAAGCTCGCTTATTAAATAAAGAAGTCATTGCAGTCTACGGGAAAGAGGCCGCTCGTGCATTTTATGATCCTGCCAATTTTAAACGCAAAGGGGCAATGCCAAAGTTGGTATTAAAAACTCTTTTTGGTGAAGAGGGCGTCCAAACATTAGATGATGAGGAACATAATCAACGAAAAAAAGTATTTATGGATCTAATGACTCCGAAAAGAATGGAAGACTATCATCGAATTGTTGATCGGACGCTTACCGAAAAAATGGAACATCTGCAAGGTGAACTTGAGTTGTTCGATATAGCAAAAGATGTTTTATTTCGTTCGATTTGTGAATGGTCGGGGATTGATTTGACGAAGATGAATGAACGAGAAATCAACCAATTGGCAGAATACCAAATTTCGATGATCAGTTCGGCAGTGACGAATCCGACAACTCATATCAAAGGGATCGAAAATCGTAAAAAATCCGAAAAATGGGCACAGTCATTGATTGAGGAGGCAAGAATCAATCCAGTTGCAGGCAAAGAAAATGTAGCTTTGTACGCATTCGCAAATGCAAAGGACACACAGGGAAATCTATTACCGATCGATGTTGCTGCAGTCGAATTATTGAATATTATTCGCCCAACTGTCGCTTTGACTGTCTGGATTGCCTTGATGGGACATGCCTTATTTAGCCGTCCGGATATTTATCAACGATTACACACAGAATTTGATGAATTACAAGATTCGTTTATTCAAGAAATGCGTCGTTATTACCCGTTTTTTCCTATGGTCCCAGCATTTGCTAAAAGGGATGTCACGATCGACGGCTACTTGATCCCTGAAGATAGTTGGGTGGTATTGGATCTCTATGGGACCAATCATGATGAGCGGTCGATCGAAACACCGGAAGTCTTTCGTATCTCACGATATGTAGGGAAAGAAAAACATATTTCCTATGATGAAGAATACGAAATGATTGCACAAGGCGGAGGGAAGTTCGAAGCAATGCATCGTTGCGCGGGTGAATGGATCACGTTACATGCATTACGTGTTTTTTCAGATCAGTTAGTGAATAAATATAAATTTTCTGTCCCGGAACAAGACTGGACGATTCCGATGAATCAATTTCCCACTTACCCAAACAGTAAAGCGAAACTTTATAAAAAATAAAAACAAGGCAGCAGATAGAACTAACTATTTGTTGCCTTGTTTTTATTTAGTTAACTGTTGTTTTTTATTTGAGAGCATGTGGTTTAAGATTCTTTCTGTTTCGGCTAATTCTTTTTGCTTTACCTTGATTTCGCCCAATTTGTCTTCTAATAATTGAATATTTTCTTCTAGAGTACGAGAATCTCCGAATTTTTCATTGATTTGCAGCAACTCTGCGATTGAAAAACCATTGGCTAATAAAAGGACAATAAATTTTAACTGTGAAACGGCGGAAGTGTCATAATTTCGGTAGCCATTTTTATCGCGTGTAAAATAGTTGGTTGCAAGGAGACCTTTGCGTTCATAGAACCGAATAGTCGATATGGGTAATTTGGTTTCCTTAGCTAAGTCACTGATTTTCATAAATGTCTCCTTTGATTTGCCTTGAACTATAGTTCATAGTTTATACTATGTGAAATTAAAAAGAAAAGGAGCAAGAAAAAATGAAAAAAACTTTAGGAATCGTTTTAGGCGGTGGCGGAATTACCGGGATTGCTTGGGAAATAGGGATTATCAATGGATTAATCAGTCAAGGTATTGAACTTGAAACGGCGGATAAGATCCTCGGTACTTCCGCCGGTTCTTTTGTAGGAGCGGCATTAGCGAACGGCTTTGATATGCATGTATATATGGAGAAATTTAAAGATCCTGCAGCTTTTAATGAGTTTGCAAAAGTGAGACCTGAAGTAGCAAATCTATGGATTCAAGCTTTTCGTTTAGGTGGAAATGATCGTCAAACAGTGGGGCGATCGTTTGGCCAGATTATAAAAAAATATCCCGCATTAACTAGTTTAGAAGACCGGCTAACAATGGTCCGAAATAGATTGGTCACAACTGAGTGGGCAACGAATTTAGAAATCAGTATGATCAATGCTGCTACAGGAGAAATTCATTTTTTTGATCATCATAGCGGCATTTCATTGGTTGAGGCAGTTGCGGCTAGCGGTGCTGTTCCTGGGGTTTGGCCTCATATGCACTTCTTAGCTGCTGATTGGATCGACGGGGGAATGGTTTCATCAACCAACGCTTATCATATGAAGGGGATAGATATCGTATTAGTTCTGGCGCCATTACCTCAAAAATATGGTGCAATTCCCAGCCCTGCTGAAGAAGTTGAACAACTGCGTCAACAGGCAACCGTTGAATTGATCATTCCTGATGAAAAAAGTCATTCGGAAATTGGTGCTAATATCTATGATGCATCTAATTGTGCTGAGATTGCCCAAGCAGGCTACAAACAAGGTCAGGCTTTAGCCGCGAAGATCCAATCATTACTTGAAAATTAAAGACGAAAAAAATGTGCGCAACGATTTTTTGCGCACATTTTTTGATAAGGAATAAATATTTTGGAGGTTGAATAGTTTCTGATAGAATTGCTAAGTAGTAGCTAAAAAAGTATAATAGATTCCATGAGCAATGCAGCGTGGTTCGTTAATCAACAAAAAAAACCATCTCTCAATCGAGAGATGGTTTAAAATATGCGCCCTGAGGGAATCGAACCCCCGTCTCAAGAACCGGAATCTTACGTGATATCCACTACACTAAGGGCGCAAGCACGAATATTAGTTTAGCATATAAATAAAAAAAAACAAGGGGAAAGTATATGAAGTTTCAGCAAGGATACTCGCAAAAGCAGCAGCAGACACAGAAACTGGCGATGACTCAAGAGTTGCAACAAGCTATTCAAATTCTTCAATTCAATACAGAAGAACTACAAGACTATGTTGAAACTATTTCGTTAGAGAATCCATTATTTGAGATCGTTGCTCCGAAAATGCAGAGTGATTTGATGCAAATGCATAGTGGCGGCATTAAAAAAGAATCGTTTATCCAAATCGCCGATCACCCTGTCTCTCTCTTTGAACATTTGATTCACCAAATAAATTTGAATTATCGAGATACGTTCATCCGCGAAATCATGTTGGCATTGGTAGAAAATATCGACATAAACGGGTATCTAAAAGTAGACGAAGAAAATTTTAAAACAGAGATCAACGCAACGGATATCCAATTTTTAGACGGATTGACCCTTTTACAGCAGCTAGATCCGCCAGGGGTAGGGGCCAGAAATTTACAGGAATGTTTAATGCTCCAAACTGAGCAAGATGACTATGCTCCTAATTTGGCTTATCTTATTTTAGAAGAATCTTTTGACGAAATTGCTAAGCGAAAGTTTGAGATCATTGCCAAAAAATATCAATTGTCGTTAGCGCAAATCCAACAAATCATGGATTATATCCAAAATTTGAATCCTTTTCCAGGTGCTGGCTTTGGTAGTCAAGATTCAAACTTTATCATTCCTGATTTAACCTTGGTCCGTAGAGCAGATGAATTGGTGGTTTTATCCAATAAACGTGGACAGATCCGTTTAAACTTTCAAGAGAACTATTTCAATCGGCTAAAAGCGCAAGCGGATGAAGAAACAAAAATCTACTTAAAAGAAAAATTGCAACAGTTTGAATGGTTGAATAAGACGATGGGTCAACGTAAAGATACAATTTTAGAAGTAGGTAAAATCATTGTCCAACAACAAGCCCATTTTTTTGAAACAAAACAAGGTGCGTTAAAACCATTGATGTTGAAAGATATCGCAAAGCAATTGTCTGTGCATGAATCAACGATCAGCAGAGCTGTGAATGGAAAATATATTGAGACGGATTTTGGTATATTTGAATTACGTCGTTTTTTTGTCAATAAAGTTAATGATGAGGATACTTCAGCTGATGAAGTAAAAAAAATGATTGCTGATTTTGTTGAAGACGAAGATAAACGCAAACCATTATCAGATCAAAAAATCGTCGAAATGCTCGCAGAAAGAGAACAAAAAATTTCAAGAAGGACGGTTGCTAAATATCGTGATGCCTTGAAAATACCTAATTCATCGAAAAGAAAACGTTTTGATTAGGCCAAGAATATTTCTTGGCTTTTTCCTTGCAAGAAATGAATAAAACTGGTACACTTTGTCATGTAAGAAATTCGAAAATTCAAATGAATGTTTTGGGCTTCTTGCAATTTTTTTAAAGTTCATGGGTCGCTAAAAGTCTATGAGGGACTACTTAAGTCCAACGGAGGAATTCCTTTGTTAAGTGAATTAAGAGTACTTGAAGCAATCGCCCCTGATGTGTTAGAGGTTGTAAAAAAAAGATTTCGTATTATGCAGAATATTTTTTGGATGCAGCCAATCGGTCGAAGAAACTTAGCGGATTCCTTAGGTCTAACTGAGCGAGTCTTGCGAAGCGAAACAGACTTTCTCAGAGAACAACATTTGATTGATGCAACAAAGAGTGGTATGTTACTTACTGAAAAAGGCAAAGATTTATTGCAGCGGCTTGAAGTCGTGTTAGAGCAATTTACTGGCATGGATCAGTTAGAGAAACAATTAGCGTCACTTTTTGGAATTGATCGTTGTTTGATCGTTTCTGGTAACAGCGACGAACAAGAGAAAGTGATCAGTGAATTTGGAGTCTTAGTCGAAGAAGCTTTACGGCGAGAATTACCAGATGGCCGAAACATTATCGCAGTAATGGGCGGTACAACGATGGCAGAAGTCGCCAGACACGTCAGTCCATTAGAAACAACGAAACGCCATAATCTTTTTGTTCCAGCAAGAGGCGGTATCGGAGAAGCTGTTGCGATCCAAGCCAATTCTGTTAGTGCATTGATGGCTGCAAATGCTCACGGTGAGCATCGCGCTTTATATGTGCCTGAACAATTAAGTGAAGAAGCGTATCACACATTGCTTAAAGAACCTTCAATTAAAAGTGTTCTAGCAATGATTAAAGAAGCCAACTGTGTTGTTCACAGCATTGGTCGTGCTTTGCACATGGCAGCAAGACGAAAAATGTCAGAAGATGAGATTATTCGTTTGAAACAAAAGAATGCTGTCGCTGAATCATTTGGTTACTTTTTTGACGAAAATGGAGCAATCGTTCATAAAGTACCACGAATTGGATTGTCTTTAGAAGATATCCAAAAGATGCCGATGATTCTAGCCGTGGCAGGTGGCAGAAGTAAAGTTAAAGCCATCACCGCGTATATGAAAAATGCTCCAAAACAAACGTGGCTCATCACAGATGAAGCTGCCGCAAATGAGATTTTAAAAGGGAATACCCCTTTAAAATAAATATTTTTTTGATTCCATGAGGAGGAAATCTTAAATGACAGTAAAAGTTGGAATTAACGGATTTGGACGTATCGGACGCTTAGCATTCCGCCGTATCCAAGATGTAGAAGGATTGGAAGTTGTAGCTATCAACGACTTAACAGACGCTAAAATGTTGGCTCACTTGTTAAAATATGATACAACTCAAGGCCGCTTTAACGGAACTGTTGAAGTTCACGAAGGTTCATTCAACGTGAACGGCAAAGAAGTAAAAGTTCTTGCTAACCGCAACCCTGAAGAATTACCTTGGGGAGACCTAGGAGTAGATATCGTTTTAGAATGTACTGGATTCTTCACTTCAAAAGCTGCTGCTGAAAAACATTTAACAGCTGGCGCTAAACGTGTTGTTATCTCAGCTCCTGGTGGTAACGATGTTCCAACAATCGTTTATAACACTAACCACGAAACTTTAACTGGTGACGAAACAGTTATCTCTGGTGCTTCATGTACTACTAACTGTTTAGCTCCTATGGCTAAAACTTTAAATGACGAATTTGGTGTTGTTGAAGGATTAATGACAACTATCCACGCTTACACTGGTGACCAAATGACTCTTGATGGACCTCACCCTAAAGGCGACTTCCGTCGTGCACGTGCTGCTGCAGCAAACATTACACCTAACTCAACTGGTGCTGCTAAAGCAATCGGTCTAGTTATCCCTGAATTAAACGGTAAATTAGACGGAGCTGCTCAACGTGTTCCTGTTGCAACTGGTTCATTAACTGAATTAGTTACTGTTCTTAACAAAAAAGTTACTGTTGACGAAGTAAATGCTGCTATGAAAGCTGCATCTAACGAATCATTCGGTTACAACACTGACGAAATCGTTTCTTCTGATATCGTAGGTATGAACTATGGTTCATTATTCGACGAAACTCAAACTAAAGTTATGACAGTCGGCGACCAACAATTAGTTAAAACTGTTGCTTGGTACGACAACGAAATGTCTTACACTTCACAATTAGTTCGTACTTTAGAATACTTCGCTAAACTTTAAGATTTATTTTAAAATAGAACGATAGTGTCTGAAATAGGCGGGGAAGCAACGCGCTTCTCCGTTTTTTTCGTAAGTCTATCATTGGCTCTTTTAATAGAAAGAGTTGTATAATAAAAAAAGATTTAAAAATCATACTTGGAGGTTTTCTTTCATGGCAAAAATGACAGTTAAAGATCTTGACTTGAAAGACAAGAAAGTTTTAGTTCGTGTGGACTTCAACGTTCCTGTTAAAGATGGCGTGATTACTGATGACACTCGTATTAAAGCGGCGTTACCAACAATCAACTACATTTTAGAACAAGGCGGAAAAGCTATTCTGTTCTCTCACCTTGGTCGTGTAAAAAAAGAAGAAGATAAAGCAGGCAAATCATTAAAACCTGTAGCTGTTCGCTTAAGCGAATTATTAGGTAAAAATGTTACATTTGTACCTGAAACTCGTGGCTCTGAATTAGAAGCAGCGATCGCAGACATGAAAGACGGCGACGTAGTTGTATTTGAAAACACTCGTTTCGAAGACATCGACGGCAAAAAAGAAAGCGGCAATGACGCTGAACTTGGTAAATACTGGGCTTCATTAGGCGACGTGTTCGTTAATGATGCATTCGGTACTGCTCACCGTGCTCATGCTTCAAACGTAGGTATCGCTTCTACTGGAATCCCAACTGTAGCTGGATTCTTAATGGAAAAAGAAATCAAATTCATCGGCGAAGCTGTTGAAGAACCTAAACGCCCTATGGTTGCAATCCTAGGTGGCGCTAAAGTTTCTGACAAAATCGGCGTAATCAAAAACTTGATTCCTAAAGCTGACAAAATCTTGATCGGTGGCGGAATGACTTATACATTCTACAAAGCTAAAGGTATGGAAATCGGTAACTCATTAGTAGAAGCTGATAAAATCGAATTAGCAAAAGAATTGATCGAAGCAGCTGGCGACAAATTAGTTTTACCAGTTGACTCAATCACAGCGGCTGAATTCTCAAACGATGTTCCAACTGAAGAACATACTGGTGATGTTCCAGCAGGACAAATGGGTCTTGACATTGGACCAGAATCAATCGCTTTATTCTCTGAAACATTAAAAGGTGCTAAAACAGTTGTATGGAACGGACCTATGGGTGTGTTCGAAATGAGTAATTTCGCTCGTGGAACAATTGGTGTTTGTGAAGCAATCGCAAACTTAGAAGGCGCAACTACTATCATCGGTGGTGGGGATTCTGCAGCTGCAGCTGAACAACTTGGCTTTGCTGATAAATTCACTCACATTTCAACTGGTGGCGGTGCAAGTCTTGAATTATTAGAAGGTAAAGAATTACCTGGTCTTGCAGCAATCAACGACAAATAAAAACCTTACTACCAAAAAAGGAGTTTTTTTAAATGCGTAAACCTATTATTGCTGGTAACTGGAAAATGAACTTAACTGCTTCAGAAGCAAAAGATTTTGCAGAAGCAGTAAAAAACAACATTCCTGCAAACGATAAAGTGGATTCAGTTATTGGATCACCAGCTTTATTCTTACAAGAATTAGTAGAAGCAGCTAAAGGCACAGAATTAAAAATTTCTGCTCAAAACTGCTACTGGGAAAATGCTGGAGCATTCACTGGTGAAACTTCACCTGCAGCTTTAGCTGATCTTGGTGTGGACTATGTGATCATCGGCCATTCAGAACGTCGTGAATACTTCCACGAAACTGATGAAGAAATCAACAAAAAAGCCAAAGCTATCTTTGCAAATGGCATGTTACCAATCCTTTGCTGTGGTGAATCTTTAGAAACATACGAAGCTGGTAAAACAGCTGAATGGATCGAAGGACAAATCAAAGCTGGTTTAGCTGATCTTTCTGCTGAACAAGTTTCAAGCATGGTTATTGCTTATGAACCAATCTGGGCTATTGGTACTGGTAAATCTGCTGACGCACAAATCGCTGACGAAATCTGTGGCGTTGTTCGTTCAACAGTTGAAGGTATCTATGGTAAAGAAGTTTCTGAAGCTGTTCGTATCCAATACGGTGGTTCTGTTAAACCAGAAAACATCACTGAATACATGGCTAAAGAAAACGTTGATGGAGCTTTAGTTGGTGGAGCTAGCTTGAAAGCAGATTCATTCTTAGCTTTATTAGAAGGCGCTAAATAATTTTCAGAAAATTACAGATTTTATTTGCAACTACTCGTAATTTTCACTAATATATGGTTATAAGGGCTAATACCCTATAAAAAAACAAAACTCAAAGGAGAGACAAAACATGTCAATTATCTCAGACGTTTATGCTCGCGAAGTCCTAGACTCACGTGGTAACCCAACAATCGAAGTAGAAGTTTATACAGAAGACGGCGCATTCGGCCGCGGTATGGTTCCTTCAGGTGCTTCAACTGGTGAATACGAAGCCGTTGAATTACGTGATGGCGACAAAGCTCGTTACGGCGGAAAAGGTGTTACTAAAGCTGTTGATAACGTAAATAACGTTATTGCAGAAGCTATCATTGGCTACGATGTACGCGACCAAGCTGCTATCGATGCTGCAATGATCGAATTAGATGGCACTCCTAACAAAGGTAAATTAGGTGCGAACGCTATTCTTGGTGTTTCTATCGCTGTTGCTCGTGCAGCTGCTGACTTCTTAGAAATCCCATTGTATAACTACCTTGGCGGATTCAACACTAAAGTATTGCCTACTCCTATGATGAACATCATCAATGGTGGATCACATGCTGATAACTCAATCGACTTCCAAGAATTTATGATCATGCCAGTTGGCGCTCCTACATTCAAAGAAGCTTTACGTTATGGTGCAGAAGTATTCCACGCTTTAGCTTCAATCTTAAAATCAAAAGGTTTAGCTACTTCAGTTGGTGACGAAGGTGGATTCGCTCCTAACCTTGGTTCTAACGAAGAAGGTTTCGAAGTAATCATCGAAGCTATCGAAAAAGCTGGCTATGTACCTGGTAAAGACATCGTTCTTGCTATGGATGCTGCTTCTTCAGAATTCTACGACAAAGAAAAAGGTGTTTACGTTTTAGCTGACTCAGGCGAAGGCGAAAAAACAACTGAAGAAATGATCGCATTCTACGAAGAATTAGTTGCTAAATACCCAATCATCTCAATCGAAGACGGCTTAGACGAAAACGACTGGGAAGGTACTAAAAAATTAACTGAAGCTTTAGGCGATAAAGTTCAATTAGTTGGTGACGATTTATTCGTTACAAACACTCAAAAATTATCTAAAGGTATTGAAATGGGCGTTGATAACTCAATCCTTATCAAAGTTAACCAAATCGGTACTTTAACAGAAACTTTTGAAGCTATTGAAATGGCTAAAGAAGCTGGCTACACTGCAGTAGTTTCTCACCGTTCAGGTGAAACAGAAGATTCAACAATTGCTGACATCTCTGTTGCTACTAATGCTGGTCAAATCAAAACTGGTTCTCTTTCACGTACTGACCGTATTACTAAATACAATCAACTATTACGTATCGAAGACCAATTGGGTGATGTTGCAGAATACAAAGGTATCAAATCTTTCTACAACTTAAAAAACAACCCATTCATCGCTAAATAATTAGCAAATCAAAGAGCTGTGAGGATATCCCTCACAGCTCTTTTTTTTACAATTGATGCATGGCTTGTAAGGCATGAGCAACTGTTGGGTGTTGCTTTGGTGATTGATGTTTTTGTTTCTCCCATAATTGCTGGAATTGTTTTTCTACTTCTGGTTGCATAGATGTGAAAATTAATTGTTGGTTATTCAACGCTGCGACTGAGAAATAGTCAGCAAAGATATCTAATGCCGTTAAATCGATGCTGGGAACACCGCGTAAAGAGAAAATCAAGCCTTCTTTATCGATGACCTGGTCTAATTCTTTTTTCAACTGGCTGGCAGACATAAAGAACAAGGGACCAGTGATATACATGACAGCCCAATCGGAACCGGCGCTTGAGTTAGGCAGAGCCATGCGATCCCAATCGATTTCTTCCGTTGTAATTGAAATTCGTGCACTTTTAGCAATAAAGAAAATACAACCGCAGATAATCCCGACGACGATTGCGATACTTAAATCAAAAATGATTGTACATAACATGGTGACAAAAAATAAAATTAAAGCCGTACGTTTCTTTTGAGTGATCATATTTTTGATCGTAGCCCATTCATGCATACGCCAACTAGTAATCATTAAAACACTAGCTAGAGCAGCCATTGGAATTTGCGACATGATTGGTGCGAAGATCAACATAGATAGAAATAAGAACAAGGCATGAAAAATTCCAGTTAAGCGGGTTTGTGCACCAGATTTAATCGCGACGCTCGTCCGTGCAATCGCCGCTGTAGCAGGAATACCGCCAAAGAAAGGTAAGATGATGTTCCCAATACCTTGAGCAACTAATTCTTGATTGCTGTCTAAATCTTTGCCCGTCATTCTACCAGCCGAAGCACCGCAGAGTAAACTCTCAATCATTCCGAGCATTGCAATGCTAATTGCCGGAACGATTAAGGATTGAATCATCGGCAAATTCAATTGTGACAATTTCAAGTGGGTGCCGGTTAATAGAGACGTTGGGATCGTCCCGATCTTTGCAACGGGCAGTTTGAAGACGACAGTAACAAAGGTGGACAAGATAATCACCACTAATGAGCCGGGCAAGACTTGATTCCATTTTTTAGGATAAAAAATTAAAATCAATAAAACAATCAGACCTAACAAAACGGTTGGAATATCAGGTGAAAAACCTAGTGACGAATAACTGAGCAGCTTTTTAATTGCTGAATCACCGGTTGATGTAGTCCCGAAAAAGTTATCGATTTGGCCTAAAGCAATAATAATGGCGATCCCTGAAGTAAAACCAGTAATAACTGGTGATGGGATAAACGAAGTTAAACTGCCTAATTTAAATATTCCGGCAAGTAATAAAAAGATCCCCGCAATAAATGTAGCGACTAAAACACCTTGTAGGCCTTGACTAGCAATAATGCCCATTAAGACAGCAGCCATGGCACCAGTTGGTCCGGATATCTGATAGAAACCACCAGAAAAACTCCCAATCACAACTCCCGCAATAATAGCAGTAACCATGCCTGCGGCAGCATCTGCTCCGCTAGAAACTCCAAAAGCTAAAGCTAGAGGCAAGGCAACAGCAGCAACAGTTAGACCAGCTAATAGATCTTTCTTGAGCTTGTCTAAAGAATAATGTGAAAACTCTTGTTGCAATAAATTTTTGTAACGTTTGATTATCATACACTCCTTGTTGAAAACACGACAAAAGCCCGTATGCAACGGACTTTTGGTTGATTTTCAAATTTTTAAAAACCATTTTTAACTATAAAATAGTAGAAATAAAAGTACAATGGTTTTTCTTTGATTCTTAGGAGACTCTTTCTTGTTTGTTAAAAAGTGCGCATGTATTCCGGCAATTATTCAGCATTTTTTGAGTTCTTTTGATATACTTAGAACAATAAAATCAATTTTAGGAAGTGATTGTTTGGCAAAGGATGAATTGCAACAGCATTTGGATAAAGGAAGATATGGTTCTCCTAAAATCAATCCTGATGAGCAAAGAAAATATTTAGGCACATTTCGTGAACGATGTCTCGTAAGTATGACTGTCCGAGAAATGAGTAATCAAACTGACTGTGAACATCTATTGATGGAGATCAAAAAGTATCCGGAGGGTAAGTTATTGATTAATGGAGAAGTAGCGGAAAAGGTGCAGCAAGCCTTTATCAAACTAGCTTCTAAAAACGCAGTTGATTTTACGATTGTTAATGATGCTACTGTTGAAAACGAAGATAGCATTGGAGCGTTACTGGTCACAGATCATGCGGTCAATGAAGAAATCATCGATATTGAAGAAAAATATCCAACGGATAAAACAATTACAGAAGCAGAACCGAAAGAGAAAAAAAGCTTTTTTGGACGGCTATTTGATTAAATAAAAATAAGCTGTAATTAATTTCTGTTGACATTTTCGGCAAGTGTGGGTATTATACTGCTTGGGCACCCTTTTAGTAAGGGTCAAGTGTTTAGTGAATTCATAGCTCCCTATTCAGTTTGGATAGGGAGCTTTATTTGTTTTTTCTAGACGTTTCCTGCAAATTAGTATGAAGGAGTTTTATCATTTATGACAAAGTATATTTTTGTAACTGGCGGCGTAGTTTCATCAATCGGGAAAGGGATCGTGGCAGCTTCACTGGGACGTTTGCTTAAAAATAGAGGATTGAAAGTTACTATCCAAAAATTCGATCCTTACATCAATGTCGATCCAGGTACGATGAGTCCTTACCAACACGGAGAAGTTTTTGTAACAGATGATGGTGCTGAAACGGACTTAGACTTGGGTCACTATGAACGTTTTATCGACATCAATTTAAACCAATACTCCAACGTAACGACAGGAAAAATCTATTCAGAAGTTATTCGTAAAGAGCGTAAAGGCGAATATCTAGGTGCAACAGTTCAAGTTATCCCACATATCACAAATGAGATCAAATCAAAAATCATGCGTGCGGCTAAAATGACTGATTCAGATGTGATCATTACCGAAGTCGGCGGAACAGTTGGGGATATCGAATCTTTACCATTCCTAGAAGCTTTACGTCAAATGAAAGCAGAAGTTGGTGCGGACAACGTAATGTATATCCATACAACATTGATTCCATACTTAAAAGCTGCTGGTGAAATGAAAACTAAACCAACACAACACAGCGTAAAAGAATTACGCGGTTTAGGTATTCAACCAAATATTTTAGTCGTTCGTACGGAACAACCTGTTTCTCAAGGAACAAAAAATAAATTAGCGCAATTCTGTGATGTTGATCCAGAAGCAGTCATTGAATCACGCGATGTTGAAACATTGTACTCTATTCCATTGGCATTACAAGCACAAGGAATGGATCGAATCGTTTGTGAACATTTAAAAATCGATGCACCAGAAGCAGACATGACAGAATGGCGTGCGCTTGAATCAAAAGTCTTGAACCTTAAGAAAAAAGTTAAGATCGCTTTAGTTGGTAAATATGTTGAATTACCTGATGCTTATATTTCTGTTGTTGAAGCGTTGAAACATTCTGGTTTTGCTTTTGATT
Organism: Enterococcus sp. 22-H-5-01; assembly: GCF_050310005.1. Lineage (NCBI taxonomy): Bacteria > Bacillati > Bacillota > Bacilli > Lactobacillales > Enterococcaceae > Enterococcus > Enterococcus sp. 22-H-5-01. The sequence continues at coordinate 917,434 of NZ_CP189993.1, read as the reverse complement.
CAGATATCGAAATCGATTGGGTCAAATCAGAAGATGTGACACGTGAAAATGTTGCTGAAAAATTGGCAAGTGCTGATGGTATTTTAGTACCTGGCGGATTTGGTGATCGTGGGATCGAAGGAAAAATCGAAGCGATTCGTTTTGCTCGTGAAAATGACGTCCCATTCTTAGGAATTTGTTTAGGTATGCAAATGGCCTGCGTAGAATTTGGTCGTAATGTCGCTGGACTTGAAGATGCTCATTCAGCAGAAACAGTTCCAGGTGTAAAACACAATATCATTGATTTAATGGCAGACCAAGAAAATGTAGAAAACCTTGGTGGAACATTACGTTTAGGTCTATACCCATGTAAATTGAAAAAAGGTACCAAAACTGCAATGGCGTACAATAATGAAGAAGTAATCCAAGAACGTCACCGTCACCGTTTTGAATTTAACAATCAATACCGTGAAATGTTTGAAGAAAAAGGCTTGGTCTTCTCTGGTGTCTCTCCAGACAATCGTTTAGTTGAGATCGTAGAAATTCCTGAAAATAAATTCTTTGTCGGATGTCAATTCCACCCAGAATTAATTTCTCGTCCAAATCGCCCTCAACCATTAATCAAAGCTTTTGTCGGTGCATCATTAGAAAGTAAAGAAGCAAAATAGTAAAAAAGACTGAAAGGATTTGAATCCTTTCAGTTTTTTTTTGTAAGAAAAGAAAAAAAGTTGCAATGTAAAGGTTTTATCGGATAGTTGGGAGTAGCAAAGCGGGCGAATATTTGTTAGAATTAACACGTTAGTTAAGCAATGCTTAACCAAATAGTAAAAAACCTTAGGAGGAATTTTTTATGCCAGTAGTATCAGGAGCAGAATTTCTAAAAGCTGCACGTCAAGGCGGATATGCAGTAGGTGGATTCAACACAAACAACTTAGAATGGACGCAATCAATTTTAAAAGCTGCAGAAGCTAAAAAAGCACCAGTTCTAATCCAAACTTCAATGGGCGCTGCAAAATACATGGGTGGTTACAAAGTTGCAAAAGACTTAATCACTAACTTAGTTGATTCAATGGGTATCACTGTACCAGTTGCAATCCACTTAGACCATGGTGACTATGAAGCTGCTTTAGAATGTATCGAAGTTGGCTATACTTCAATCATGTTCGATGGTTCTCATTTACCATTTGAAGAAAACTTGAAATTAGCTAAAGACGTAGTTGAAAAAGCTCACGCTAAAGGTATCTCTGTTGAATGTGAAGTTGGTTCAATCGGTGGTGAAGAAGACGGAATCATCGGCGCTGGTGAATTAGCTGACGTTGAAGAATGTAAACAAATGGTTGCTACAGGTCTAGATTACCTAGCATGCGGAATCGGTAACATTCATGGTGTATACCCTGAAAACTGGAAAGGTTTAGCATTCGACCACTTACAAGAAATCGCTGATGCTGTAGGTTCTGAAGTACCTCTAGTATTACACGGCGGTTCTGGTATTCCTCAAGAACAAATCGAAAAAGCTATCTCAATGGGTATCTCAAAAGTTAACGTTAATACTGAATTCCAATTATCATTTGCTCAAGCAACTCGTGAATATATCGAAGCTGGTAAAGATAAAGAAGGAAAAGGCTTTGACCCTCGTAAATTGTTAGCACCAGGTGCTGCTGCAATCGTTAGAGATGCTGAAGAACATATCGACTGGTTCGGTTCAGCAAACAAAGCTTAATTTGTTTGAATCAAGAAGATGTATGCCAACTATTGGCATGCATCTTTTTTTACATAGAAAAAGAAAAAATTAATTGTTTAAACATTTACAGAGTTATTTAAAACGTTTTTTCTAATATTCATCTTTTAAAGGTTTTTGTAAGGCTTTTCATTTAATAATCTTCTGAGTTTTGGGAATGCTTCCTTTTTATGCTAGTAATAATATGCTAAAATAATTCATGGTCTATCAACTTAAAAATAATTAATTAGGTGAATATAAATGAAAAAAATTGAAATCCATGGCGGAAAGCCATTATCAGGTAATATTACAATCAGCGGCGCTAAAAATAGTGCGGTCGCATTAATTCCAGCAGCAATCATGGCAGATTCTCCCGTGACTTTAGAGGGAGTACCCGATATCCAAGATGTTCATTCATTGATTGAGATTTTAGAGATCATGGGTGCAGAAGTTACTTTTGAAAACAATCGAATGGTCATTGATCCGACGAATGTTAAATCAATCCCGATGCCGAGCGGCAAAATCAATTCTTTACGTGCTTCTTATTATTTTATGGGATCTTTAGTTGGTAAATTTGGTGAAGCCGTCGTAGGATTACCAGGAGGTTGTTTCTTAGGTCCTCGTCCAATCGATTTGCACATCAAAGGATTTGAGAGTCTAGGGATCAATGTATCCAATGAATTAGGAGTAATTTATTTACGAACAGAAGAAGACGGCATGAAAGGCGACCGCATTTTTATGGATGTGGTTTCTATTGGTGCGACTATCAATGTTATGTTAGCGGCTGTAAAAGCCAAAGGAAAAACAATCATTGAAAATGCTGCAAAAGAACCCGAAATCATTGACGTTGCTACATTGTTGAACAACATGGGTGCGAAAATTCGCGGAGCAGGTACAGATGAAATTAGAATCGAAGGTGTTGAAGAATTGCATGGCTGTGTGCATTCGATCATTCCTGACCGAATTGAAGCAGGAACTTATTTAGCTTTAGCAGCCGCAATCGGTGAAGGCGTAACAGTCAATAATGTCATCTATGAGCATATCGAAAGTTTCATTGCTAAGTTAGAAGAAATCGGTGTAGAGATGAATATTTCTGAAGACAGTATTGAAGTCTTACCATCGAAAAACTTGGAAATGGTTGATGTGAAGACATCACCATATCCTGGTTTTGCGACGGACTTGCAACAACCTTTGACTCCGTTATTACTAAAAGCCAAAGGTTCAGCAGAAATCATCGATACAATCTATTCTAAACGTGTCAATCACATTCCCGAATTGGTCCGCATGGGTGCTGATGCACGCGTAGAAGGAAATATGATCGTATTGAATGGTCCAAACAAATTACATGGTGCAGAAGTAGTCGCTTCTGATTTACGTGCAGGTGCGTGCCTTGTGATCGCTGGATTGATGGCCGAAGGAAAAACAACGATCTATAACGTAGAATATATTTTACGTGGATATGATCATATTATTGAAAAATTGACAGCTCTTGGTGCGACTATCGAAATGATCGATGAGGAAGAGGCAGAGTAAATGAGCGATTATTTAACAATGGCGGAACTTGAAAACAAGACGCTAAAAGAAATCTATGCTTATGCTAAAGATTTCAAAATTCCCTATTACAGTCAAATGAATAAAAAAGAATTGTCATTGTCTGTGATTCGTGCTCAAGCAGAAAAACAAGGATTCTTCTATATGGAAGGCGTCTTAGATATCGTAGGACAAGATGGCTATGGTTTCTTACGCCCAATCAATTATGGCTCAAGTGCAGAAGACATCTATATTTCTTCTTCACAGATCCGTCGTTTCGGTTTGCGAAACGGGGATTTGGTTGCGGGGAAAGCGCGGCCGCCGAAAGAATCTGAACGCTATTATGGCTTGATGCATGTTGAAAGTGTGAACGGCAAAGACCCAGAAGAAGCAAAAGAACGACCACATTTTCCAGCTTTGACGGCGTTATATCCGGAAGAGCAATTAGTTTTGGAAACGACATCTGGCCGCTTATCGACTCGAATGATCGATATTTTTTCACCAGTCGGTTTTGGACAACGTGGCTTGATCGTGGCGCCACCCAAAGCAGGTAAAACAACGATTCTAAAAGAAATCGCCAATGGTATCACAGACAATCATCCAGATGTTGAATTAATCGTATTATTGATCGATGAGCGTCCGGAAGAAGTAACTGATTTAGAGCGTAGCGTCAAAGGCGAAGTCGTGTATTCTACCTTTGATCAACAACCGCAAAATCATACCCGCGTTTCTGAATTAGTTTTAGAACGTGCGATGCGTTTAGTAGAGGACAAACGTGATGTAGTGATCTTAATGGATAGCATCACGCGTTTAGCGCGGGCCTATAACTTAGTAGTTCCGCCAAGTGGACGTACGTTAAGCGGAGGGATCGATCCAGCAGCTTTATATAAACCGAAAAAATTCTTTGGTGCCGCTAGAAATATCGAAGAAGGCGGAAGTTTAACGATTTTAGCGACGGCCTTAGTCGATACAGGCAGTCGGATGGATGATGTTATTTACGAAGAGTTCAAAGGAACCGGAAATCTAGAATTGCAGCTTTCTCGTGACTTAGCTGAACGTCGTATTTTCCCTGCTATTGACATCAAAAAATCAGGGACTCGTAAAGAAGAATTATTGATGCCGGCCAATCGTCTCGAAGAAATTTGGAAAATTCGCAATAATATGGTCGGTGATTCACTAGAATATACCGCACAATTTATTAACTTTTTGAAAAAATCTAAGAATAACGAAGAAGTCTTCAAAGCATTCAAGGATGTTTCTTTCGGTGGAAAAACTCCCCGTCGAAATCAAAAAAGATAATTGCATTGTTAGATTATTCATGATAGTATATTCATGTTGCGAATTGCAAAAATAACTCTGAACCAGCAAATGATTCAGGGCAAAGGAGCGAAAAAAACTATGAAACAAGGAATTCATCCAGAATATCACCCAGTAGTATTTATGGACTCAACTACAGGTTTCAAATTCTTGTCAGGTTCTACTAAATCTTCACAAGAAACAGTTGAATGGGAAGACGGAAATACTTACCCAGTAATCCGTGTCGAAGTTACTTCAGACTCTCATCCTTTCTACACTGGTCGTCAAAAATTCACTCAAGCAGATGGACGTGTGGACCGTTTCAACAAAAAATACGGTCTCAAAGACGAAAACGCTGCAGAATAATCAAAACATTGTTAAGACAACGTTTAGCAGACTATCCACTTTGGATAGTCTGTTTTTTTATTTATCTGGTTTGATGTGTGTCTTTTGAAAAAGCGTCATGACTTAAAAAAATTGAAATTATTGCTACAATAGAGTAACAAGTGTTATGGAGAGGATGATTTTAATGAAAGTAGTTTTTCATGTAGATGAATTAGAAAAATGGTCAGAAGCTGCTAAAAATATCAAAAATTTACTAAAATTGAAACCTGATGCTGAAATTATTTTAGTCGTTAATGGAAGTGGGATTCAAAGTTATCAATTAAAAGTAGCGCATGAGTTTATCTCGAGTTATCCAATGGTTTCTTTTCATGCTTGTCAAAATGCTTTGAAAGCTTTTCATTTAGAAAAGTCGGATTTACCTCAGGGGGTAGAAGTCGTACCAGCTGGTGTGATCGATTTAATTGAATTACAGGAAAAGGGCTATGCCTATATCAAGCCTTAGAAACGAAAAAAATCTCTTTGATCCGTCTTAAGCGTAGCTGCTTTAAGAACGTAATCAAGAGATTTTTTTTACTTATTTTAGGAGTTTGATTTTGAGGGCTACTTCCATTTTAGAAAATATTTTGGCTGAAACGTTATCTTTAGAGTGTTTTTAGCACGCTTATATGTTTCTGCATTCATCTGAATAAAATTTCATGTTATTTTTTATTGACAGAAGTGAAATTTATTGGTAAAGTTCTTTTTGTCAAATCGTAACAGTTACGAATTACTGAGTGTAAATCGGAATGGAAGGAAGCAAAAAAAGAATGGCTAAGAAATCTAAAATCGCAAAAGCGAAAAAGCAACAAGAAATGATCGAAAAATATGCTGAAATACGTATGGAGCTAAAAGCTAATAAAGATTATGCAGGTTTAGCAAAACTTCCAAAAGATTCAAATCCAAATCGTCTAAAATTACGTGATCAAATCGACGGACGCCCTCGTGGATACATGCGTAAATTTGGGATGTCACGTGTTAAATTTCGTGAATTAGCCCATAAAGGCGTGATTCCAGGTGTGAAAAAAGCCAGCTGGTAATCAATTAAATAAAAGTATAGCATAAAAAATCAAAGTAACAATATGAATATTAGGAGGAATTACCTTGGCAGTACCAGCTAGAAAAACATCTAAAGCAAAAAAAAGACTACGTCGTACACATGATAAAATTGTAAAACCTGAAATTTCTTTTGATGATGCAACTGGTGATTATCACCGTAGTCACCATGTATCACTTAAAGGATATTATAAGGGCCGCAAAGTAATCGACAAGAAATAAGAGGTGAAGGTCTTGAATATCATTTATCCGCCACTTGTAGAACAAAGTTTTCATTTTTATCGTGAAAATGGTGAAGAACAATTTAGTAAAAGCGAATTATATCGCTCAATGGTGGAAAACCATATTATCACTGAAAATGGTTCTCCCACAGTTGAAGCAATTGAACGAGGATTGATTCAAGATTTTTATGAAGAACAGGGTCTGTCGTTTGATGAATTTTTGACAATCTACCCAATTTTTGAAGCATATGATCCTGAGCTTTTCCAAAACATCGATGGTTTTTGGGAGATGCCTGTATCATTGAAACAAGAATTATTAGCTCAATTAAAACAAGGTCAGTTCGACTATGATAGCAAAACGCAGCTCGAAGAGTATTTTAGCGAAAGATAATAGGAAAAGGTGAGTAAGAATGAGACAAAATATTATTTTAGAATGTGTTGAAACAGGAGAACGTTTGTACTTAACAAGCAAAAACAAACGTAACAACCCAGATCGTTTGGAATTAAAAAAATATTCTCCAAAATTACGCCGTCGTGCGATTTTCCGAGAAGTTAAATAGAAATTTAAAAGAAATAAGGTGGATATTTTGGGAATTCCAGTCACGATTGTTTCCGGCTTTTTAGGTTCTGGTAAAACGACGCTGATTAATCAAGTATTAGCAGCCAGTAATTTACCAAAAGAGGAAATCATCATTATTGAAAATGAATTTGGAGAAACAGGAATCGATCACGAACTGTTATTGCACACGAAAGAGCAAGTTCTTCAGCTGAACAATGGCTGTATGTGCTGTAGCTTAAGAGGCGACTTGATCAATACATTGGAAAGTATTGAAGATGTAACGAGAGAATGGCGGATCACTGTATCACAAATCATTATTGAAACGACCGGGATCGCGGATCCACAACCGATCATTCAAACATTATTGACAGCGCCGACGTTACATAATCGTTACTATATCGATAGTATTTTGACGGTCGTTGATACGCATCATATCATGGATTATCTAAAAGAACCATTGATCATGAAGCAGATCGCGATCGCTGATCGGATGTTTCTTTCTGTTAAAGAAGAAGCAGATAAAGAACGATTGCCAGAAATTGGCCGTCTTTTGTATAGCATTAACCCATTGGCAGATCAGCTTGAATTTTATAAAGATCAAGCCGTCATGGCAACTGAATTTTTCAATTTGAATAAATTTCAGGCACCTGTTTTGATAGAAGAAGAGCACAGAGAGCATGCTGAAGAGCATCATCATGACGATCATGGCCATGAACATCATGAGCACGAGCATCACCATGATCATGATGACACCCATGGTTTCCAATCATTATTACTTGAAACAGATAAAGTTTTGAATAAAGCATTATTGGTACGCTGGTTAGATTGGTTAGTTTTTTCTAATCAAGAACGCCTTTACCGCTTCAAGGGAATGGTCACTTTAAAAGATCAAGAATTGGCAATGGCATTACAGGGTGTCAATCAACAAATCAATTTTCAATTAACGACCTTACCCGCAGGTATGACGAAAATTGTTTTGATCGGAAAAGAATTGAATGTTGAGAAAATCGAGCGCACGTTCGAACGACTTTGTACAGCCAGCAATCAATGAGTTTGATTAAAAACTAGTGGAGGAAATCATGGGAAAAACAGATATTTCAAGTGCATATCGTCGCTTAAGAAGTCCTAATATTAAAACAAGAAAACGAGCGTTGAAAATTATCAAAGAATTTAAACGTAATAAAAAATAGAAAAAAGCGAGCGTCCATCCTAGATGATACGCTCGCTTTTTTCAGTTAGATAAGCTAGTTCACTGATTAATTTATTGATGCGGATGTCATCGATTTTTTTACTTAAGGCAGTCAGATTTTTTCTAGAAGGTACATCAGCAATGACAAAAAGTTTTTCTGCGGGGATATCCTCAGTCGGAAAATTAGTAATGTAGAGATCTGAAGTAAATAATTCTGAAGTAAAATCATTGCCATACGATTGTGGTCGTACGATCAATGAAACTTTCTCATGATAGCTTTTTTCTAAGTAAAAAGCTAGTAGACTAATATGTTTGACGCCTAGATCACTACAAATTTCAGTGACGACCGACTGGCGTAAAGCATCTAATTGTGTAGGCAGATTTTTCCAATGAATAAATAAGCCAAAAAGAAGATGATCGAAGTACATGGAGTACCAGGGAGTCGGATTTTTTGTTTCGAGATTGATCAAGGCTTTTTCTAAGACTTTAGAAAAGACAGTAAAGTCTTTTTTGAGGGTTAAGCTATTGTAGTGTTCGCGATTATACGCAATAAAATTTTCATAAGGATAGACTTTATAAGAAGTGTAGACCGACTTTAATAAATTTAAACAATTTCTACGACTCCTTTTGGAAAAAGTCAGTTTTAAGACGTCACTGACTGTCGTTAATAGATGATCACAAAGCATCTCGACCTGTTGTTCTTCTTCAAGCGAGTCCCAGGCAATCGATTGCCAAAACAATGTGTAAAACAAATCATTTAAGTCTGATTCTTTTAGATAAACTTCCAAATGTCTTGTAGAATCTTTAAGCGCCTCCTGTTGAGCAATAACTGTATTGAGCAAATGTATCGGCTGAGATGGTAAAGTGATGGTATATCCTTGTTCTGATCGAATCAAACTTACGGCAATCAAGAAGGCTAGTTTATTTTGTTCATAGGGTGTTAATTCTAGCTGTAAAATAGTATTGAGGTAGTGGACGGCTTGATCAAGTTGTCCTTTTTCTATGTGAAAAGGCCATTCCAGTGAATCATAGACCTCTAAGAAGTAACTTGTCATAAATAGACGAATTTGTAGTTCATCTGTTCCAGAGATACATAGATCATGACGATCGACAAGGAGTTCACGTCTTTCTAGCCCTTTGTTCAATTGGACGATCCGGCGATAAAGGCTAGAAGAACTTAAAAAAAGTTCTTTTTCTAAGTCAGTTCTTAATTTTCCAGGTTTAAAAAAAAGTAATTCTAGTAATTGAAAACTGGGACTTTCTTTGATCATTTTAGAAAAGATTTCTTGGACAGAACGATTGTCTTTTTCGGATAACCGCAGTTCTGATAGATCATTCTTTTCAATTTGCACAATATCTCCCCACTGAGCATTGATCTCATGACAATTGGTTAAAATTGTTTTTGGTACAGCATCAATTTTTTCGGATATTTCTTTTATTGGGACGAAATTATCAGCATTATGAAGAATCTCGATAATATCGATTTGTCGATTGGTAGTGGAAGATAAAGCGTTTCTCATCATAAATCGCCTCTATTCAGTTAATAATTTTAGTATAAAGCAAAAAAAGCGAACTTGATATAGCAGATTGCTAAATAGATAACTTAATAACAATAAATTTATAAAAATTATCAGCCTAAAATATAAATAAAAGCGAATAAATAATATTAAATAATGGAGTTTGAACTCATTAATTGGTCTAGCTGTAATTTGAATTAATAAGAAATGTTACAAAAAGATGTAACCGTATTCCTTTCTTTATAAAAGACTAGATGATAGTATTTTAAATATGAGAGAGTTGTTATTAATAGAAGCTATTAAAAAAGGAGGATATCTTATGAAACAGATGCTTGTTTTAGGTCTATCTTTAATTGCACTAGGAGGATTAGCTGGATGTGGTTCTTCTTCAACTGGAGATACGAATGAGAGTGCCAGTACTAGCCAAAGTGAATCAGCAATGAGTAGTAATGAAGTAACGAGTAGTAGTGAAGGAACAAATACTAACGGAGAACGAAATGTTAGCGTAGAGGATGCTATTCAAATCTTTAAAGATAACTATTCTGATACAGCGATCACATCACTTGATTTAGAACGATCTTTAGGTAAGTACGTGTATAAAATAGAAGGTGTAGACGATAATAAAGAATATGAACTGCAAATAGATAGCGAAACAAAAGAAGTATCAAAAAAATCAGAAGAATCATTGGATACAGATGAACAAGCTGGCGTGAAACGTAAAGCGGACAAACTAGACTTGAACAAGCTGTTAAGTATTGACGAAGTATCTAAGATCGCAGTCAAAGAGGCCGGCAATGGAGAAGCAATAGAATGGTCACTGGATAAAGATTTGGATATCACTTATTGGGAAGTCAAAGTAAAAGATGGACAAAAAGAAACCGAAGTCAAAATCAATGCACAATCAGGTAAGGTATTGGCAACTGATTTAGACGATTAAAAATACGCTGTTAAAGTAGATAAGTTGTCTACTTTAACGGCGTATTTATTTTAGCGTTCAATAAAATCATGTTGGATACATATTTTTTCTTTTTTATTTTCAAAGAAAGCGTTAAATGCACGTTGCCCAATTTCTGTTAAATGATGATCAATACTAGAAAAGCCCAGTAAGCGACTGACTAGAATATTTTCTCGCCCAACAACTAAAGGAGCTGAATTTCCGTATTGCTCTAAGATAATAGCAGCTACTTCATCACCATTCGTTAAAATTCCGTCTACCTTTCGTTTTTTAAAAAAGGCGGCAGCCTTTTCGCCATCCTGACCATGAACGCAACAATCCCAAAAAATATTTTGTTCATTAAATTGCGGAAAAACCTCTTTTACAACTTGCAAAGTCACCTTTGAATTATGACTGATGTTTTTGCTGCGGCCTAATGTGATCCCAACGTGCTGCACACCATGAGCTTTTAGAAACGTAAAAGCTTCACGTAAAGAGTTATCTAAATTGTAGTACACACAACTAACATCGGCATCAGGTATATTCTCACAAAAAATAATTGGGCCGTAACGATGATAATCTTTAAATGCTTCAATCGGATTTGATTTGGTTGTAACGATCAAGCCATCATACATTTTAGTTGAAAATTCTTCGAGGTAGCGTTGTTCAAGTTGCGGATCATAATCTGTCGGCAACAAAGTAACACGATAATGGTGCTCAAATGCAGCTTCCATGATTCCATTAAGCATCTGATCATAGTATGCATGATTAATGAAAGGCAGTATAACACCAATATTTTTTGTTTTACCATAACTCAGATTCTGAGCCGAACGATTGGGGACATAATTTAGTTCCTTCATCACAGCTAGAATTTGTTCACGTTTTTTTTCATCGACATAAGGATGATTATTGATGACACGTGAGACGGTTGAAACAGAGTAGCCGGTCATTTTTGCAATATCGCGAATATTAGCCATAGAACACCTCGTAGAAATAATTTATGCTGCCAGATTGTCTCTCAAATATTCTGTCACTGCCGGCCCTGTTTCATAAAAAGTATAGCGGCGGTCTTGATAGAAAAAACTAATAATCGGACTACCAAAAGATTCATCGATTATTAAATGCTTGATATCAGCTAAACGCAACGTTGTTGTGATAGGGCGTTTGAAGCCTTGTGGCCGTGTTAGAGTCAATTGGCTTTCAGAAAAGTGTAGAGAAACTTGAAAATGATCCTGTGTTGTATTGCTCTGGATGTTCACATATGTATTCATAAATCTTCCTCCTTTTTCTTTACAAACGAAGTATAGTTTATGAAACGAGTTTCAGAGCAAGTAGTTTGTTTTTCTAAAATAAAGAAAGTTGTTCCCGCTTGTCTTCAAAGGTTTGCAGATACTGGAAAACGTCTTCTGTCTTCCACAGAATACCATGTTTTTTACATGTATCGCTAAAGAGAGCCATTAAATGATCGTGTTGTGGGCTAGTACAAATATAACTATCTCCAAAAACGGATAAATATTTCTGTTTCATACCTGGGAAATATTTATCTAATTGGTGATAAAAATATTCTCGATTTCCAGCACGTAAGGTGACACCGAAACCAAAACACATAATTGCTTTGACGCCTGCTTCGATGCAATAGGCTAAAATACCACGTAAATTCTCTTCACTATCATTGATAAAAGGCAAAATCGGAGAGAGCCAAACGACAGTTGGTACACCGCCTGCTTTAAACTGCATCAAAGTCTCGAAGCGTTCTTTAGTTGTAGAAACATAGGGCTCTAAAATTTTGCATAGTTCTTCATCGTAAGTAGTTAATGTCATTTCTACTACAGCTTTTGTTTTTTGATTGATTTGTTTTAACAGCTCAAGATCACGCAGGATACGAGTGGATTTTGTTTGGATAGCAACTCCGAATTCATAACGTTCAATCAATTCTAAGGCACCGCGAGTGATTCGTAAACGCGGTTCTAATTGAATATACGGATCAGTCATTGCACCGGTAGTAATCATACAAGGCTGTCTTTTACGTTGTAATTCACGCTCAAAAATTTCTAGAGCGTGTTTCTTGATTTCAATGTCTTCAAAGGGATGATTTAATTGATAACAATCACTTCGACTATCACAGTAAATACAACCATGAGTACATCCGCGAAAGAGATTCAAATTATTTTTAGCTGACAAAATGCTTTTGTATTCTTTATAGTGCATAGAAACACCTCCGAACAAATGTTTGCTTAAATTATCTCATAGAAAGGGTATAGGGACAATCAAAATTTATTAACCTAATTTTAAGAAAGGAAAATCTTTTTATATCAATGAAGAAAGCGTTTAACAGAAGATGACCCTTTTTTTACTTTCTAATAAAACAATTATTTTTGATGTTTCATCTTTGATAAATAAAGATATTAGTGCTATATTATCAAAAGTTAGTAATACAGATTTCAAGGAGATGTAGTACAGTGAGTAAAAAAGGTGCAGAAATTATTGTCAATAGTTTAGAAAATCATAACGTTCCTTATATTTTTGGGATTCCCGGTGCGAAAATCGACGGCGTATTTGATACATTAGAAGATCATGGTCCAGAATTGATTTTAGCGCGTCATGAACAGAATGCGGCTTTTATGGCTCAAGCGATTGGCCGTTTAACCGGTGAACCTGGCGTAGTCATCGCTACCAGTGGTCCTGGTGCAAGTAATTTAGCAACGGGATTAGTGACTGCAACGGCAGAAGGCGATCCAGTAGTAGCTTTAGCAGGACAAGTAAAACGTTCAGATCTTTCAAAACTGACCCATCAAAGTATGGATAACGCTGCACTATTTGCTCCGATTACCAAATTTAGTACAGAGATTCAGGACTCGGAAACACTATCAGAAAATATTGCAAATGCTTTTCGAATTGCTAAAACAGCTAAAAAGGGTGCAAGTTTTCTTTCAATTCCGCAAGATGTAACTGATGGAGAAGTAACCAGTGAAGCAATCAAACCGTTATCAGCACCTATATTAGGTACGGCGTCAGATGAAGACATCGCTGATTTGGCTCAACGAATCAGTGAAGCAAAATTACCTACACTATTAGTTGGGATGCGTGCTTCTGGGAAAAAAGAAACCGCAGCAATTCGTAAACTTGTTGAGAAAACCGGCTTACCGGTAGTAGAAACGTTCCAAGGAGCAGGGATTATTTCTCGTGATTTAGAAAAACATTTCTTTGGACGTGTGGGGCTTTTTCGCAATCAACCTGGAGATATGTTGCTAAAACGCAGTGATTTAGTTTTGGCTGTCGGCTATGATCCAATCGAGTATGAAGCTCGAAACTGGAATGCTGAAAAAGATGCACGGATCATTGTGATAGATGAAGTACCAATGGAAATCGATCAATACATGCAACCAGAAGCGGAACTAATCGGGAGTATAGCAAAAACAATTGAAAAACTAAGCGATACGATCACTAATTATCAATTATCTTCAGATGCAGAAAATTATTTAGCGACATTGCAAGAAAGGTTAAGCAACGGGGTACAAAAAAATAAAACTGTAGCTGGCCGTGTCCATCCGTTAGAAGTCATCGACTCTTTACAAAAAAATGTGACAGATGACATGACCGTAACAGTAGATGTGGGCAGTCATTATATTTGGATGGCTCGTCATTTTAGAAGTTATGAACCTCGTCACTTGTTATTTAGCAATGGAATGCAAACCTTGGGTGTGGCGTTACCTTGGGCGATCTCAGCTGCTTTGGTCCGACCAAATACACAAATCGTTTCAATCTCTGGCGATGGGGGCTTCTTATTCTCTGCTCAAGAACTTGAAACAGCTGTTCGTTTGAAACAAAAAATCATTCATTTGATTTGGAATGATGGTAGCTATAACATGGTTGAGTTCCAAGAAGAAATGAAATACAACCGTTCTTCTGGTGTCCACTTCGGACCAGTAGATTTTGTTAAATATGCAGAAGCTTTTGGCGCAAAGGGTTTACGTGCAACAACAAAAGAAGAATTAGAAGCGGCAATCAATGAAGGATTTGCAACAGATGGCCCTGTAATCATTGATATTCCGATCGATTATTCTGATAACAAAGAATTAGGTAAAACGATTCTACCGGATCAATTTTATTAAGAGGGGATTTTGCATGACAGTGAAAACTAAAAAATATATTTATCAACATGGAACACTTGGTGGTTTGATGCAAGATTTGATGGATGGAACAGAAAAAATCGGAAAACTATTAGATAATGGGGATTTTGGTTTAGGAACACTTGCTGGTTCAAATGGTGAAGTGATCATTTTGGACGGTACTATTTATCACGCAAACGAAGCTGGCGAGATCCACCAGCTGTCTGGAGCTGAATTAACACCTTATGCAGCAGTGACTTCTTTTGTTTCGGATCAACAATTCCAAATAAACAACCAGTCTGATGATAAAATAAAGGAAATGATTTTAGCGAAAATCAGTAAAAATTTGTTTTCAGCTGTTCAAATTAAAGGAACTTTTAAAAAGATGCATGTCCGTGTTGCACCTAAACAAGAAAAGCCTTATCCGCGCTTTGTAGATATTACACGTAATCAACCAGAATTCCATGCAGAAAATATCTCAGGAACAATTGTGGGATTCTTTACACCAGAATTATTTCATGGGGCATCAGCAGCTGGTTTTCATCTACACTTTATTAGTGATGATCACCGTTTTGGTGGACATGTTTTAGATTTTGAATTGAATACTGGTGAAGTCGATTTGATGGAATTGGCTGAACTACGTCAACATTTCCCTGTCGATAATGAAGATTATTTGAATAACGAAATTAAATTAGCTGAAATTTCAAAAGATATTGAAGAAGCAGAATAATAAGCAAAAAGCTGAGCCAAAGTATTTAGATACTTTGGCTCGGCTTTTTTGTTAAGAGAAAGGAAATGAAACGATGGTGTTCTTGTTTGGATTACGTTAAAATTAAGCCATCAATTTAGAAAAATTGAAAAAATAGAATTTTAAACAATAAATGATCCATAGTTGGAGGAATAGATATGAGCTGGGAAAATCAGGAAGCCAAAGAAGCGGCCTATCAATTATTATTATTGCAACAAAAAGCATTACTTGAAGGAGAAACAGATTTAATTGCGAATTTAGCAAATTCTTCTGCATTATTGAATCAAACATTGAAAGCAACGATTTTTGCAGGATATTATTTATTTAAAAATGATGAATTGATTTTAGGGCCTTTCCAAGGAAATGTTTCATGTGTGCATATTGCCATGGGCAAAGGTGTTTGCGGAGAATCAGCAGAAAAAAATCAAACATTGATTGTTGAAAATGTTTTGGAGCATAAAAATTATATCGCTTGTGATTCAGCGGCGCGATCAGAAATCGTTGTTCCTATGAAAAAGGGAGAGCAGTTGATTGGTGTGCTAGATTTAGATAGTTCAGAAATAGGCATGTATGATCAAATCGATCAGTTTTATTTAGAACAATATGTCTCATTATTGTTAGATAATCTTGTTTAAAGCACGTATTAAGATTTAAAAAAGAGGGTTATTTAATAAATAGCACCTTTATTGTGGTTTTTTATTATATTTAATGCTATTATATAAATGTATTATAAAACATTAATGAGGTGGTTGAATGAATAAAGAAGCGATTATTGTAGGAGAAAACTATGAATGCCGTAAGACTGATTTTGCTCGGCCAATCATTGGAGAAGTTGTTCATAAAGATGATACTGGTTGTGTAGTAAATGTTGAGCGTTTTAGCGGCTTAGATACTGATAAAATCGATGCTCAAAATGGTCAAGTAGCAATCACATATGATGAAGTGGCGGGAATCGTCACAAATAATAGTTACCTACGTTAGCAAAAACACTTAGCAAACCATTCTTGGTTTGCTAAGTGTTTTTATTTTGTAGACATATTTAGTTAGGATTAATCAGCCTTATTAATTATTTGAATCAGTACATTACCGAATTCATTAGTCGATAGTTCTTTGACTTGCAACATCTGAGCAAAATCATGAGTGACTAACTGATTGTCTAACGCTTGCTCGATGGCTGATATGATTTTCTGACTCGCTTCAGTCCAGCCTAAATAATCTAAGAGCATCGTTGCTGATAACAGCAATGAACAAGGATTGGCCCAACCTTTTCCAACAATATCGGGAGCGGTCCCGTGGGTGGCTTCGAAAATAGCGTGGCCAGATCGATAATTGATATTTGCTCCCGGGGAGATACCAATGCCGCCAACTTGGGCAGCTAAGGCATCTGAAATATAATCGCCGTTTAAATTCGTTGTCGCTATTACTTGATAGTTTTCAGGATAAAGAAGACTTTGTTGTAAAAAATTATCGGCAATCACGTCATCAACGATAATCTTTTTAGCTGCTTTTGCTTGTTCTAACATTTGCTGTGCTTTTAATTTGCCTTTTTCCGTTACTATCAGCTTATATTGGTTCATAGTAAAGATATTTGGATATTCTTGTTCTATCCATGTATAGCCCCAGTTTTTAAAACCACCTTCAGTAAATTTCATAATATTTCCCTTGTGGACTAAAGTGACGCGTGTTTTATGGTGATCAATCGCATAATCAATTGCCGCACGAATCAGACGTTCGCTGCCTTCTTGTGATATTGGTTTGATACCTATAGCACTTGTGTGAGGAAAGCGAATATTTGTCACTTGTAGTTGTGTAGTTAAAAAATCAATTAATTTATTTGCTTCTTCAGAACCTTTAGCAAATTCGATACCGGCATACACATCTTCTGTATTTTCTCTGAATACTGTGATTGCTGTTTTTTCTGGTTGCTTTAATGGAGAAGGGACACCAGCAAAATAGCGAATTGGTCGAACACAGGCGTACAAATCCAATTCTTGCCGCAGAGTTACATTCAAGGAGCGGAACCCTTCGCCAATTGGGGTCGTCAAGGGTCCTTTGATCGCTACTTTGTTTTTTCTGATTGTTTGGATCGTTTCCTCAGGTAACCAATCACCAGTTTGCCGGAAAGCTTTTTCACCGGCTAAAACTTCAAGCCAATTAATCTTTCTTTCGTCAGTGTATGCTGAGGCGATAGCGGCATCGACAACTTTTTTTGTCACTTGCCAAATTTCAGGGCCGATACCATCACCTTCGATATAAGGAATGATTGGATTTGTCATTATTAAAACACCTCTGCATTCATTTTTTTACGAATCACTAAAGGAAGGATTCCTTGATTTTTCCAATAGATGATATCTGCATCAGAATCAAACCGCAGTTTTACTTGGAATGATGTTTCCTTTTCACCTTGGACTGTTACGGTAATCAACTGATTGATTGTAGGTTCTGCAGGAAAATCGAAGCTAAATATTTCAAAGCCAGTTAGACCAAGTGAATCAGCCGTTTGACCAGGTAAATATTCAAAAGGAACCACGCCCATCATGACTAAGTTGCTGCGATGAATCCGTTCATAACTTTCTGCAAGGACAGCTTTTACTCCTAAAAGATTAGTTCCTTTAGCAGCCCAGTCACGGGAAGAACCCATTCCGTAATCTTTTCCAGCTAAAATAATGGTAGAGATATTTTCTGATTGATAATTCATTGCTGCATCGTAAATTGAAAGTTCTTCTCCAGTAAGTCTAAATCTTGTAAACCCACCGCTTGTGTCTGGTGTTAATTGATTTTGAATCCGGATATTACCAAAAGTTCCGCGCATCATTACTTCATGATTTCCTCGACGGGAACCAAAAGAATTAAAATCTTTATATGCTAATCCGTGCTCCTTCAAATATTTTCCGGCCGGTGATCGAAGTCCGATATTTCCGGCTGGGGAAATATGATCTGTAGTGACGGTATCACCAAATTTTGCCAGCACATGAAGATTATTAAGATCTATAGATTTTTTAGTCGTTTGGTCAATCGCAGTAAAAAAAGGCGGGTTAGCAATATAAGTTGAAGTCTCATCCCATTCATAACAATCTCCAGTTGAAGTTTTGATTTTATTCCAACGTTCATTGGAATGATAAATATCTTGATAGGCATTACGAAAATCTTCAGGATCCAAATATTGAGTGATGTAAGAAGCTACCTCTTCTTGAGTAGGCCAAAGATCTTTCAAATAAAGTTCCTTACCATCAACGATTGCGATGGCTTCAGTAGTAAGATCTTTTTGTATAGTTCCAGCTAACGCATAAGCAATTACCAAAGGTGGCGAGGCCAGGTAGTTCGCTTTGATCAAGGGATGGATTCGACCTTCGAAATTTCGATTTCCAGATAAAATAGCTGAGACGACTAATTCACTTTCTCTAAGTGTTGTTTCGATGGCCGGATCTAGCGGTCCAGAATTTCCAATACAAGTAGTACAACCATAACCGACAATATCAAAGCCTAACTGAGCTAACGGTTCTAATAATTGTCCTTTTTCTAAATATTGCGTAACGATTTTTGAGCCAGGTGCCAAAGACGTTTTGATAGTTGGAGCGACAGATAGTCCTAAAGCGACTGCTTTTTTAGCCAAAAGACCTGCCGCCACCATCACAGAAGGGTTGCTGGTATTGGTGCAGCTAGTGATGGCTGCTAAAACTAAATCGCCTGTTTGAATCGAACTATTTGTTCCACCAATAGGTTCTTTGCGAAAGCGTTCATCATTAGTTAGACCAAATCCTTGTGGCCCTTTTTCGTTGGTTAATGAAGTTGAAAAATTTTTAGCGACTTCAGAAAGTATCACACGATCTTGCGGACGCTTCGGGCCGGAAACTGACGATGTGATTGTAGTGAGATCAACTTTGATTATACGAGTATAATTTGGTTGCTCACTTCCATCATAAAAAAGATGGTTGGTTTTGGCATAAGTTTCGACGATTGTAACTAATTCATCTGTTCTGCCAGTTAAACGAAGATATTGAAGAGTCTCTTCATCGATGGGGCAGAATCCGCAAGTAGCACCATACTCAGGTGCCATATTGGCGATTGTTGCGCGGTCAGATAGACTTAAACGCTTATAGCCATCACCAAAATATTCAACAAATTTTCCTACAACTTTTTCATTACGCAAAAGTTCTGTCAGAAATAAAGCCAAATCTGTAGCAGATGCTCCCGGGCTAAGTTCCCCAGTGATTTCAACACCAATCACTTCAGGAGTAGGAAAGTAGGAAGCTTCCCCAAGAATCGCTGCTTCTGCTTCGATACCTCCGACACCCCAACCAAGAACACCTAAGCCGTTGATCATCGTAGTATGTGAGTCTGTGCCCTCTAAAGAATCTGGAAACAATAAATTTTCAGGACTTTTTATAATCACATCGGATAGATATTCTAGATTCACTTGATGGATGATGCCTGTTTCTGGTGGTACGACTTCGAAGTTATCGAAAGCTTGTTGTGCCCACTTTAAAAATTGATAACGTTCATGATTGCGCTCAAATTCTTTTTCAGTATTAAAAGCTAGGCTTTGTTTGCTGCCAGCAGAATCAACTTGCACAGAGTGGTCAACTACTAAAGTTACAGGGATTTCTGGATTGATTACTCGTGGATCACCGCCTAATTTTACGACTGCATCTCTCATCGCAGCTAAATCTACAACTGCAGGCACTCCAGTAAAATCTTGTAAAACAACGCGAGAAGGCCGAAATGGCACGACACCATTGGTTTTTTGCGGATCAAAAGCTGTTAAGTTCTCTAAAGCACCAAATTCTTGATGACGAGCCAAACTTTCGAGTAATATGCGAATGCTATAAGGAAAACTAGCAATACTTTTTCCATAAGAGGCAGTGATAGCTGAAAGATCAAAGTAAGTGTATTGTTCGTTTTTTATTTCTAACGTCTTTTTCCAATCAAACAAAAAATCCCTCCTGATTCCGTTATCTAATATAATTATTTTGGTTTATTATACGAGTAAAAAAAAAGAAAGTAAATCAAATTATTAAAAGTATTTCATTTTAAAACAATGATGTTATAATGTTTTGTAATCGAAATACAATTATCGGCAAAGTGAGGAGGACGTAGTGATGTTAGATTTGAATCAATTAGCTGAAATTTGTCGAACAAGGGATTATCTAGATGCTTCTTTGTATCGAAAGTATGAGGTTAAAAAGGGACTGCGAGACGTTGACGGAAAAGGAGTTTTGGCAGGGCTTACTAATATATCGACCATTCATTCTCAAATAATGAAAAACGGTAAAATTATCTCAAATTTGGGTGAATTAAGGTACCGTGGAATTAACATCAACCAGTTAGTCGATGGTTTTGTATCTGAAAGACGTTTAGGCTTTGAAGAAGTTAGTTATTTGTTATTATTTGGTTCGCTTCCTACAAATGATCAATTGAAAAACTTTAGTACAGCAATTGGTAAAAGACGAACACTTCCAACTCATTTTGTGCGAGATGTTATTATGAAAGCACCGTCGCATAATATTATGAACGTCATGGCTCGCAGTGTTTTAACATTAGGTTGTTATGATCCGCGAGCAGATGATATCAGTATCGAGAATGTTTTGGATCAATCATTGAATTTGATTGCGACTTTTCCGATGCTGGCGGTTTATTCATATCATGCGTATAATCATTATGCAAAAGATGAAAGCATGTATATTCATCGTCCTGACGAATCCCTTAGTACAGCTGAAGCAATTTTAACGATGCTGCGTCCTGATAAAAAATATACTTTTCAAGAAGCGCAAACTCTGGATATGGCTTTAGTTCTCCATATGGAACACGGGGGAGGAAATAATTCGACTTTTACAACACGAGTCGTTACTTCTAGTGGGACGGATACATATTCGACGATCGCAGCAGCGCTAGGTTCTTTAAAAGGTCCGCGGCATGGTGGAGCAAACATCAAAGTGACTCAAATGATGGAATATTTAAAAAGAAGTATAACCAATTGCGATGATGAAGATGCTATTCGAGCATATTTAGAAAAAGTTTTAGCCAAGGAAGCATTTGACTATCAAGGATTGATTTATGGAATGGGCCATGCAGTTTACGCAGAATCAGATCCGCGAGCTGAAATTTTTAAACAATATGTTGAGAAATTAGCGAAAGAAAAAGGTTCCGATGCCTATAAAGAATTTAATTTATACCAAAAAGTAGAACGGATTGCTCCAGAAGTAATCGCACAAAAGCGGAAAGTTTATAAGGGTGTGAGTGCCAATATCGACTTTTTCAGTGGTTTTGTTTATCATATGCTGGCTTTGCCGCAAGAATTATATACACCTATGTTTGCAACTGCAAGAATCGTTGGCTGGTCCGCCCATCGAATTGAAGAACTCGTCAATGCGCAAAAAATTATCCGTCCAGCTTATATGGAAGTTTCTGAGGATAATAGTTATCTCCAATTGAATGAACGATAATCTAAACAGGATGTGACCAATAAAGTCACACCCTGTTTTATTATTCTGAAATTAAATTTAAATGTAAGCAAGCTTTCCAAATGCCATCATCGGAAACACTGTCTGTTACGTAAGCTGCTTTTTCTTTCAAAGAAGGTGTGGCGTTACCCATAGCGATTGGAAAACCGACCGTGTGAAACATAGTAAAATCATTTTCTTCATCACCAAAAGCAAGAGTTTGTACAACATCAATTCCCATAGACGAACAAATTTTTTGGATTCCTTCAGCTTTGGTGCCATTTTTCAAATGAATATTTGCAGTAAAAGGTGCTACCTTTTCTATAATCAAAGGGGAATCTTCAGCCAATTTTAACTGTCTGAGATTTTTTAAGGAAACAATCAATTGAACGATATCTTTTGGTAAAGGATCTTGTTCATTTAGTCTAACTTTTCCAGTCGGATGCTCACCGCGGTAGGTGCTGCCTTCTAAGTAATAAATTCCATGAGGTGTTTCAAGCATAAACTCGATTGTTGCTTGTTTTAATTGTTCAATCAAAGGAATCAATATTTTTGTTGGAATCGTATTTTGATGAATTAATTCACCTCGATAGTGGACGCAGTTACCATTCGAAGAAATAATACTATCGACATCTAGGCTGTGAGCTAGTTCAAGTAACGTTCGATAATGACGACCAGAAGCGATGACAGGTTCAATTTTATTTTCTTTCAATTTTTTTAAGGCTTTTTTGGCTGATTCAGGCACTCTTTCAGTGAATGGTAATTCACGAGGTAATTGATTATCTGCTAATGTTCCATCAATATCGAAAAAAGCGACACGATAATTATCCATAAGATCCCTCCTGATAAATAAACTTTTTCATTAAGTATAAAGGAACAACGAAAAAATGTATAAACAGAAATTTTAATAAGTTTTGACTATCCAGAAAAAGGTCATTTAGGATGATCAGATTATTCAGCGAAAAAGAATAACTATAAAATAATAATTTATTTTTATAAAAATTGTAGCTGTTTTTCTTTCTTAAATAAATGATATAACAATATCTGTTCTTAGAAAAATATTTAAAATGTTGAAAAAACTAGAATATTCATTTTTTTATATCTACTTTAAAACGGCTTGTTTCTGTAGAAAGATTCATGCTACTATTTATTCATCATAAAATATATTCAAATAAGGAGGATATTATGAATAGTTTTGCGGAAAATCTACTAAGCTTAATTGATTCAAAAAAGAAACGTATGGTTGAGATTCGTCGTTATTTACATGCACATCCTGAGTTGTCTTTTGAAGAACAGGAAACAGCTAAATACATCGTGAACTTCTATCAAAATCTAGCGTGTACAGTTAAGAAGAATGTCGGCGGATATGGAGTAGTCGTTGAAATCGATAGTGGAAAACCAGGAAAAAATCTTGCTTTAAGAGCGGACTTTGATGCATTGCCAATCCAAGAAGAAACCGGCTTGCCTTTTGCTTCTGAAAATCCTGGAATTATGCACGCTTGCGGCCATGACGCACACACAGCTTATATGCTGATTTTAGCAGAATGTTTAATTGAATTGAAAGAACAGTTTTCCGGTAAAGTTACTATCCTCCATCAACCTGCCGAAGAAACACCTCCGGGGGGAGCGATTCAAATGATCAAAGACGGCTGTCTTGATGGCGTAGACCATGTAGTGGGTTGTCATGTAATGTCAGGATTTGATTTAGGAACAATCTACTATCACGCAGGTGCGACTCAAACCGGTCGAGCTACTTTCAAGTTGAAAGTACAAGGAAAGGGAAGTCACGGCTCAATGCCTAATGCCGGAATTGATGCTGTACTTGTGGGGAGTCAAATTGTTGTAAATCTACAAAGTATTGTCAGTCGTCGTGTAAACCCATTTGATATGACGACATTAACTGTAGGGTCATTTGATGGAAAAGGCTCTGCAAATGTCTTAAAGGATGCAGTCTTTTTAGAAGGGGACATCCGAATGATGAATGAAGCAAGTCGTAAATTGGTCAAAGAAACCTTTGAAGATACCGTTAGAGGTGTTTGTGAAGTGTATGGCGCTACATATGAATTAGATTATGTAGATGATTATCCGGTCTTGATGAACGATCAACCGTTAACCGAATTTGTTGCTAATAGTTTAGAGCAGCATCCATTTGCAGAATTAAAAAAAGTAGTGGATAGCGGTCCAATCGCTCCTTCTGAAGATTTCGCGTATTATTGCCAAGAACGTCCGAGCTGTTTCTTTTATGTTGGTGCAACAGGAGAAGGACAAGTAGCCTATCCGCATCATCATCCAAAGTTTGATATTGATGAAGCATCTATATTAATTGCAGCCAAAACGATGGCGACAGTTGTTTCAGAGTACTTTAATCAGGAGAAATAGTATGAAAGAAAAGAAAATATTTTATGGTTGGATTGTTGTTCTTGGCTGTGTTTGTATCACTGCGACTGTAGTACCGATGGTTATGTCATTAGCAAATGTCTATCTTTTATCAGTAACAGAAGATATGGCAATATCTCGAAGTGCTTTTACTTTAGTCAATACGATCACACAATCAATGGGGATTATTTTTTCTCCAATCGTAGCTAAAAAGCTAGCGACCGGAGATTTAAAAAAGATCCAAACGATTGCTTTGATTGCTTTTGTGGGAGCCTACTTTAGTTTTTCATTCGCAACTTCCGTTTGGCAATTATATTTATTAGCTATCGTGTTGGGTATTGCCTATACGAGTAGTACTTTGATTCCAGTAAGTATGATGATCACTAATTGGTTTGAAGAAAAACGTGGTTTAGCAATGAGTATTGCAATGGCAGGGATAGGGTTGGGTGGCTTTATCTTCAGTCCGGTATTAAGTTATTTATTGACCACTTTTGGCTGGCGTGCCTCATACCGTATCATGGCTATATTACTTTTAGCTATTACGATTCCAATTTCTTTATTTGTATTAAAGAAGAGCCCTTCAGAAATGGGATTACAAGCATATGGGGCAACGAAAAAAGCAGAACAGACGACACACGAGGAAAAAGAATCTACTTTAACGGTCCATCAGTTGATTAGACAGCCTGTTTTCTTGATGTTAGTATTCGGCATTTTTTGTAATGGTTTATTAAATTCGGGTTCTTTAGGACAATTTCCACCAGCACTAGAAGAAATGCACGGAGTCGTTGTGAAATCATCGATCATTTCCCTATATTCATTAGTTGGGATTTTTGGCAAATTAATTTTAGGCTGGATTGATGACCGATTTGGAACAGTAAAAAGTACGATTTTCGGTTGCGGATTCATGACTTTGGCCTTTATATTATTATTAAATGGCCATCAATTAGTGATGATTTATTTAATGGCCTTCTGCTTTGGACTAGGTACGCCGATCGGAACAGTCTCGCCACCGCTGATTACAGCAAGAATTTATGGCCGAAAGCATTATGCTGAGGTGTATGGAATCATCAGCAGTATTTCCCAAGTAGGGTTGACGTTAGGCTCATTGATTATAGCTAGTATCTATGACAAGACGGGTTCTTATCAAAATGGCTGGAAGTTATTGATTGTTTTAACGATCATTACGATGATAACGTGGATTTTATCAATGCGGATGCCAAGAAAAAAAGGTCAATTATTAGAAACAGAATAAACGAGGTTAAGTTAAACTGAAATTGACAAGTCAAATTATTTCTGCTATTTTATTAACAATTAATGATAACGCGATGAAAAAGAAAGTAAAATAAGATTGTGTGCCAAAGAGAGTTCCTGACTGGTGAAAGGGAATGCAAATGACTTATTTGAAAATGGCTTTTGAGCGGATTTCCTGAAACGTTTAAGGAAATACGGTTGTCCCCGTTAATCAGGCACAGTCTCCAATAATTTGGGTACTGATCGAGGTGAAGTCTGTAAAGTCTTCACATTAAAAGGTGGTAACGCATGTCCAATGCCCTTAGCAATATTTGCTAAGGGTATTTTTTATAGTCAATTTTCAGACATAGAAAGCAGAATAGCAGAAAGGTGGAAAATAAATGGCAGGTTTTTTAGTTGTACAAACAGACTTTGGATTACAAGATGGAGCAGTCAATGCGATGTACGGAGTAGCATACCAAGTGGATTCTTCATTGACGATCAATAATCTAACGCATGAAATTGAACCGTATAATATCCATGACGCGAGTTATCGTTTGTTGCAAGCAGTTAGTTATTGGCCAGCAGGAACAGTCTTTGTTTCTGTAGTCGATCCAGGCGTAGGCTCGACACGCCGTAGTGTAGTAGCAGAACTTGAAGGTGGTCAATATGTCATTACTCCGGACAATGGAACATTGACTTATCTAGCTTGGAATACTGGGATAAAAGAGGTAAGGCAAATCGATGAGGAGACGCAACGTTTACCTGGATCTTCTGAAAGTCATACATTTCATGGCAGAGATGTTTATGTTTATAATGGTGCTCGCTTGGCGAGTGGAAAAGTAGCATTTTCGGAACTAGGTTCAGTGATTAAGCCGGACGAACTTGTCGTCTTTCCCTTGAATCCTCCAATGCAAACAGAAGATTCAATTAGCGGGACTATCGATGTCACAGATATTCGTTTTGGTTCATTATGGACGAATATTCCGGTATCTTTTTTCAAAAATTGGCAAGTTCAATATGGACAAAGTTTATTAGTAAAAATATACTATCAAGGTGTGGTTCGTTATCAAGACGAGGTCATCTTTGGTCGTTCTTTTGCTCAAGTTGCACCCAAAGAAGTGGTTCTTTACATCAATTCATTATTAAATGTAGGTTTAGGTATCAATTTGGATTCATTTTCTGCAGTGTATAAAATAGGTACTGGTAATGATTGGACGGTTGAACTAACAAAGATTTAGCGGATAAGACACTAAAAAATAAAGGGGATAAAAGTATGAATAAAAAATTTACAGTCAAGCATATTGTAGCAATCGGGATTGGTGCAGCAGTTTTCTTCATCTTGAAACGATTCGTGACGATTCCGACGGGAATTCCTAACACAGATATCGCAACAGCATATCCGTTCTTAGCTTTGTTGGGTGTAGTTTATGGACCCGTTGTTGCTGGTTTGGCCGGTTTTATTGGTCATGCCTTAGGTGATTTAACAACTTATGGTGCTTGGTGGTCATGGATCATTGCGACAGGGATTTTAGGAGTATTCTTTGGATTACTAGCAAAACGTATTCCAATCGAACAAGGGATTTTTGGTAAAAAACAAGTAACAACCTTTTTAGTAGGAGAAACAATTGCCAATTTAGTAACGTGGGTGATCATTGCTCCGCTGGGCGATATTTTGATTTATGCAGAAGCACCTAGTAAAGTATTTACTCAAGGTGTCGTCGCAGGGATAACTAATGCAATCGTAACAGGTATCATTGGTTTTATTTTACTAAAAGCATATGCTCAAACAAAAACTAAAAAAGGCAGTCTGAATAAGGAAGCATAGAACGTGAGGATAAATGATGATCAAGTTTCATGATTTTACATTTCAATATGATAGCCAAGCCGAGCCGACATTAAAAGAAATCAATTTGACGATTGATCAAGGCGAAAAAATCTTGATCATGGGGCCCAGCGGTTCTGGAAAATCAACATTAGGAAAATGTTTGAACGGGATCATTCCACAAAATGAAAAAGGCAGTTTCACTGGAACTTTGACCATTAACGATAAAGTTTTTGGCGAGGCTTCGATCTATAATCTTTCTTTAGACGTGGGAACGGTATTGCAAGATACGGATAGCCAGTTTGTGGGACTAACGGTAGCAGAGGATATTGCCTTTTCTTTAGAAAATGAAATGGTCAAACAAGCTGAGATGCGTGAGGCAGTCAATTATTGGGCAGAAAAAACTAATTTAATAGAACAATTGGCAAAACGTCCGCAAGATCTTTCTGGGGGTCAAAAGCAACGTGTGACGATGGCAGGAGTTTTGATCGACGAGACTCCAATCTTATTATTTGATGAACCATTAGCCAATTTAGATCCACAAACTGGTTATGAAGCAATTCAAATGATCGATCAGTTGTATCAATCACAAAAGTTCACAACAATCATCATTGAACATCGCCTAGAAGAAGTTTTAGCAGCTCCGATTGATCGTGTCATTTTGATGGACGAGGGAACAATTATTGCCGATATGACACCAACGGAATTATTAAAAAGTAATTTATTGGCGCAATATGGTATTCGCGAACCGCTGTATATCACTGCATTAAAACGAGCAGGGATTTCTTTAGCAGATTTTGATGATCTGACTAAAGTCGATCAGCTGGTTTCGCCGACAATAGCGGAAGCTTTAAGACGCTCTCAATCAACATTCGATGCTCCAGAAATAAAAGACAAATCATTAGTAACATTGAAGAATGTTTCGTTTGGTTTTCGCACAGATAAGGTCTTAAAAAATATTGATATGACCTTGTATCAAAGAGAAATGGTTAGTTTAGTTGGGCATAATGGTGCTGGAAAATCGACGTTATCAAATGTGATCACAGGTTTTTATCCATTGCAATCAGGTGAATTAATGTGGAAAGAACAATCGCTAGCATCTGAAAGCATCAAAGAACGAGCCGACAAAATCGGCTATGTTTTACAAAATAGCAGTCAAATGCTTTCCAAAAATATGATTTTTGAAGAAGTTGCTTTAGGTTTAGAAAATCGGAATATTGCTCCTGATGTGATCCAAGAAAAAGTTTATGAAACATTAAAAGTATGTGGATTGTATGAATTTCGAAATTGGCCGATTTCAGCGTTGAGTCATGGTCAAAAACGACGGGTAGCGATCGCGGCGATTTTAGTTTTAGAACCAGAGTTGCTGATCTTAGATGAACCAACTGCTGGTCAAGATTATTATCATTACAATGAGATGATGCAATTTTTACGTAAATTAAATCAGTCAGGGATCACAATTTTGATGATCACTCATGATATGCATTTGATGTTAGAACATACAGAACGGACAGTAGTTTTAAAACAAGGAGAAATCATTGCTGATGAAGCACCAGCGTCAGTATTGTCTTCATCAGAATTAGTTGCATCAGCTAGTCTACGGGAAACGAGTTTGTATCGTTTAGCAAAAAATAATCGTTTAACAGATGCGACAGGTTTTGTATCAGCGTTCATCAAACAGGAGGAGGGACTCCATGGAAACCAATAATTTGATCGGTTATATCCCAAAACAAACGATGATCCATCGATTGAGCGGTTTCACTAAGTTGCTCTGCTTTTTGCTGATCTCTGTAGTTGGAATGATTTCTTATGATACACGGTTTCTTTTAGGTTTGGCAGTTTTTTCGGCCATCTTATTTTACTGTGCTAAGATCAGTTATAGCGAAATTTCTTTTGTTTTAAAATTTATTGCCTTTTTCTCTATCTTGAATCTTTTGACAGTGTATTTATTTGCTCCAGAGTATGGGGTGACGATTTATGGAACACGTCATGTGATTTTTGAAGGCATTGGCCGTTACACATTGACTCAAGAACAATTGTTTTATGAATTGAATCTTTTGATCAAATATTTTGTGACGATTCCTCCGGGTCTGATTTTTATTATGACCACTAACCCAAGCGAGCTTGCTTCAAGTATTCATCGTGTGGGTGGATCGTATAAAATCGCGTATGCTTTCTCGTTAGCATTACGTTATATTCCTGATATCCAAGAAGATTTTCGAACGATTTCTAAAGCACAACAAGCTCGAGGAAACGAACTCTCCAATAAAGCTTCGTTGATGAAGCGTGTAAAAGGAAATCTAACGATTGCGATACCATTGATTTTTTCTAGTTTGGAACGGATTGAAACGATTTCTTCAGCGATGGAGTTACGACGGTTTGGTAAGAAAAAAAGTCGTAGTTGGCTATTAGCTAAACCACTTAGACGGAATGATTATCTAGCGATCATCGTCGTTGTTTTATTATGTTCTGTGGGTATTTGGTTATTAGTAGTCAATGGTGGAAGGTTCTATAACCCTTTTAAATAAAAACAGCAGTTCCTTTTAAAGGAACTGCTGTTTTTATTTATGAACGTTTGCGTTTATTTTTCTTTTCTAGTTGTTCAATGGCTTGAGTCAATTCTTGAAGCGCTTCAGGATCGACTTCTTTTTCTAATAGCTCGGTTAAACGTTCGATCCATAACGCAGGTTCTTTATTTCCTAGCCGACCAATTGCCCAAAAGGCCGTTCCACGAATCACCGGGCGAACATCTTGCTGTGCTATTTGGTATAAGTCTGGCAATGCTGTGCGATCACCTAAATTAGCTAATGCAATGATAGCATTTCTTTGCAAGGGTTTCTTTCCACGCCAAGTACCAGATAAATGGCCAAATTGTGTTTTGAATTCCTTGTTAGAAAGACTTAGCATCGGTTTTAATTTTGGATAGACCGTATCGACTTGCGGTTCCATTTCTTGATGAAAATGGAAATCTTTGCCTTGATTGTAAGGACAAACAAGTTGGCAAATATCACAACCATAAATGACATTGCTCATTTTTTTTCGATATTCTTCAGGCATCATCGTTTTTGTTTGAGTTTGGTAAGACAAGCAACGCTTTGCATTCATCCGTCCGTCGCCTAGGAGTGCTTTCGTCGGACAGGCTTTGATACAGCGGGTACACTCGCCGCAACCGAAAGGAACCGGTTCATCGACTTCAAAATCAATATTCGTGACGATTTCTCCCAAATAAACAAAAGAACCAAATTCTTCAGTGATCAATAAGCCGTTTCGGCCAATGAAACCAAGACCCGCCCGTTGCGCCACCGAAACATCGACCAGCTCACCTGTATCTACTTGTGGTCTGAAACGCCATTCTTCAGCTCCGGGTTCGGCGGCGGCTTCTGATTGGATGAAGGCAATCAATTGATTTAAACGATCACGTAAAATGTCGTGATAATCAATTCCCCAAGAAGCCCGAGCAAACATTCCTCGTTTCTCATCTTTTGGAATTTCCTCGTGGATTTTTGTCGGGTAGGCCAGAGCGATTGAAATAATCGTTTTAGGGCCTTCAAATGTTCGTTCAGGATAAATTCGTTCTTCTATTACTGGATGTTCAAATCCAGAAGTATAGCCGCGTTCTTTTTGTTCTCGCAATGAATCTTCTAAATGATCAAATGGTTCTGCAGAAGCAAACCCGATTTTATCGATACCGAGGCGCTGGCTTTCAGCGATGATTTTTTCTTTAAGCGTCATGGTAATTATTCCTCCTTAAATAGTGGTCAAAAACAGTAAGTAAAGGGTGCTTCAATAAAAAATAAAAGACAAGCGTCCCTCCAGCGTGTAGTAGATCAAAGGGTAGACCGCTAAAATAATATGGCCAAAAATGGGTGATTCCAAAAAAAGGAGCTAAAAATAATGAAATTAAAAATCCATAAAGTAAACTCACACAAATACAAGTGATCAATTGCCACGAAAGTTTTTGCTTGAGCGGAGTTATGCGTGTGATTTGATGAATTAAGAGAATCAATAAAATAAATACACCCACTTGGGCAATTGTCCAAATCCCCATTCCTAAATAAAAATTGGTAATAATCATAGATAAAGCACTAATGATGACAGCCGGACGCGGACCCATATATAACGTAATCAATAAAATAATGGCTGTCACTGGCTGAGCATTGGGAATTACTTGCGTCAAAAAGCGCCCAACCACACAAATAGCAGTCAAAAGTGCATAAAGTATTAAATCTTTTGTTTTCATTAGAGCTTATTTTCCTTTACTATAGATAATTCTCATTATAAACGAGAAGAGAGAATATGGTCGACTGATAGATCAGCGAGCAAAACAAAAAGCATTGATCAAAAGATCAATACTTTAGTTGAATAAATCGAATTGGTTTTAATGGAGCTGGCGGGAGTCGCTTAAATGCTCATAAATCAATTTCTAAAGTATGTTGAATGCCATATTGAATGCTATTGAGTTAAAAATCAATGAATTCATTAAACTTATTTGCTAATTTTTCCTTTGCAGATTTAGAAACATGAGAGTAAACATTCATAGTAGTTTGAATGTCGGTATGACCTAAACGATATTGAATATCTTTTAAAAAAGCGCCCATTTCTACAAGGAGACTAGCATGTGTGTGCCTAAATCCGTGTGTTGTAATTCTGTGAATAGGTTTATACTTATCATGGACTCCTGTAAAAAAAACTACAAGATATAATAACGTTAGTTAAAAGTATGTGTATTAACTAGTCCTCTACAATTTTGTAGGGGGCTTATTTTTGTGCTTTCTCGATCGTGATTAGGATAGATATAAAATCATCGTATGCCCACCGGATTCGAATCGAATTTCTAAAGTACATAAAAATACCTCCTCAAAGAGAAGGTACGAGAATTAATAATTATTTTTCTTCAAACATTAAGTATTCAGTATTTTTATATTTAGGTACTATTTTATAATTTTCATTGATGATCTTTTTTAGGCTTAAATTAATTCTCTCGTCAGTATCACTATTTTTTTCAAACGTTTCTTTTCTTAAAACAATGAATTTAGGCGGATTAGATTCCATATCATCTAAAAATTCATTTTTCAAGTGTTTAAATTTTGTATAGTCTAACGATGGTAAAACAAAATATTTTGAGTTGGAATATCGATTACTATACAAATAAATATTCGCATCAATATTATGGATGTAAATAGAGTCGTTTTTATTTGAGTGAGTTTGAATATACTCAGCTTGGTTAATCGTCAGAGATTCTACTTTCTGATTTGGACTAGTTGTCAAAGGTTTTTTTACTAAATCTCTTAGTGATAAGTAACTATAACTCATAGTAAGAGAACATAAAGCGAATAAAAAAATAAAACGTCGAATATCATTTTTAATAAAGCTTAAAAATCCATTTATGCCTACCACAGATATTACTACTACAGGGAAAATCATTGTTATATAGTAGTGGTTATAATATCTTCCAGAAATTATAACCGTAATAAAATTTATTATCAGGTAAACATACGTCACCATAAAGTAAGTAAATTTTTTCGAACTTATAAGATCTTTGTTTAACACTAAATATATAGTCGTTAAGACAATAAGCGGTATTATGCCTATCCTTGAACTAAATTCTAAAAATGATTTCGCAGTGCTAATTTTTTCTATTGTGCTATTGCCGGAAGAGTATTGCGCGTTTAAAACAAATGTTTGGTAAATCATTTCGTGAAAATTATTATGGATTATAGAGTAAATAATAATTACAGCACAAATTAGAATACCACCAATGAATATTTACAAAGCTCTTTCAAAAAGAAGTTTGAAGTTCTTTTCTCGAAAGCTCTCAAAAATAAAATAAATACAAAAAACTAACCAAAGCGCAACCATGTTAGATCGTATAAAAAAAGTTAATGCGCCAGTAATTCCAATTAAAACTAACGACAATTTACTTTGTTTTTCATGCACTAATATCTTTGTAAATAAATATCCGGCAACTGCGATAAAGGACAATGCAAACTCTTCCGAATAATTTCCTCCACTAAAAGGAATTACCATAGCTCCTGTAAGCAGCATAATTGAAAAACTACTAGCAATTTTATTTTCTGTGATAGCCATACAAGTTTTATAAAGAAAAACTAATGTTACTAAGTAAAATAATATTTCGATTATCCATATGCCAGTTGAAAAATTTCCAAACCCAATAGACACACCTATCTGTTGAATCCAAAAAAGGACAATTCCTTTATGATCAAACATATCAACGTATGGAGTCATTCCGTTATTCATAGCTTTTCCAAAATACATAAACATCGTAGAGTCATGCTCGTTAAGTACATTTGAAAAAGGTGAAGATTTAAAACTAAGAATTACAAATAAAAAATTGACTGCAAGAAAAATAATTGGTATCGCAACTTTTAATTTCGGTTTCATAGTAACTCCTTATTTTCAGTTTCTTTGACTATATATATAGGGCGTTTTTTTGTTTCTAAAAATATCTTTCCAATATATTTCCCAATGATCCCTAACGCTAGTAGTTGCGTACCACCGATAAAAAGAATAATCGTGACTAGTGATGGCCAGCCTGCAGTAGGATCTCCAAAAATAAGAGCTCTAATAATAATAAAAATCATTGCAATTCCAGAAGCTACACAAGAGAAGGCACCGATAAATGAAGAAATATTCAATGGTGCATCAGAAAAATTGATGATGCCATCAATGGAGTAATTAAATAATTTCCAGAAGGACCACGATGTTTCTCCGGCTGACCGTTCACGGTTTTCAAATGAAAGATACTCTGTTTTAAAACCAACCCAACTAAACAAACCTTTTGAAAAACGATTATACTCTGTTAATTCAAGAATTGAATCTACCATCTGGCGAGTCATTAAACGATAATCACGAGCGCCATCTACCATTTCAGTATCGCTAATATGGTTGATTAATTGATAGAATCTTTTTGCGAAAAAGCTACGTATTGGAGGTTCACCTTTGCGATCAGCACGCCGCGTGCCAACGCAGTCAATATCAGATGTTTCAATCATATCGATCATCTGTGGCAACAGCTCAGGTGGGTCTTGAAGGTCTACATCCATTACCGTGACTAACTCTCCTTGAGATGCTTGTAATCCGGCATACAAAGCCGCCTCTTTTCCAAAGTTACGTGAAAAAGAAATATAGCGAACAAAATTATATTGAGCTGCTAATTTACGTAGGATATCCAATGTTCTATCCTTTGAACCATCATTAATAAAAATGTACTCGAAATCATGATTAACTTCTTTTTTTACTTTCTCCATTTCTTCAAAATAAATTGGGATAGCTTCTTCTTCGTTAAAACAGGGGACGATTAATGTAATCATAAGACTCTCCTTTCGTTAATAATCCATTATGAAGTATAGCATATTGACGAGTAATAGAAGCCACTAAATCGAAAAAACGAATCCTCTCTAAGAAGATACTAAGTGAATGCCATTTTGAATGCCAATATATATTTTTAAGTGAAATTGATAGAAAATAAAAAACGATCAAAACCCTTATTCAAAAAGGATTTCAACCGTTTAAAAACTACCTGAAAACTATAGAAAATCAATTAATGGAGCTGGCGGGAGTCGAACCCGCGTCCAAACATATCGACCACCTAAAAATCTACGCTCATAGTCATACTATTTAAGTTTCGCTTTGTTCTCTGCCGCATGACTGGCCGCGAACATCGCTAGTCTGATGAGCTCTTTTTCAACTTACAGACGGAAAGTTGAAACGTATCCCACTTAGAATAGGACCCTTACTCGAGCACATGGGCGATACCGAGAGGATCTACGCTAACTGTTTTTAGGCAGCTAAAGCGTAAGAGTTATTGTTGTTTTTAGCAGTTATATTTAACTGTAACGTTTTTACGTAGACGTAACCTACGAAGCGCAATTCAAGCTCGAACTATGCCTGTCGAATCCGTAACAGCCCCTTATTTAATAATTTGTTGCAGAAGAAAGTATACCATTTAAAATGAAAAAAAGCAAAGCAAAGCTAGACTAGTCGTCCATTGAATTAATGCTTAAACATGAAGATTTTGTCGAATTGTACTGTAAAAATTGAAGAAAAAACAAATTGTTAATGAAGATACAGGTAAGGTAATGGTTGATTAAAATAAAATAGAGTATACTTGGAAAAGAGCACCAAATGATACCAGGGGGTTGAACAATGAATATTTTAATGATCGAAGATAATGAATCTGTTTCGGAAATGATGCAGATGTTTTTCCTAAATGAAGGATGGGAAGCTGAATTTAAGTACGATGGAAAAGAGGGGCTAGAAGCCTTCAAAGCCGCTCCAGAAAAATGGGATATGATCACACTAGATTTAAATTTACCAAACATGGATGGCATGGAAGTTGGCCGGGAAATCCGTAAAATTTCTAAGACAGTCCCAATCATTATGTTGACTGCTAGAGATTCAGAGAGTGATCAAGTAATTGGTCTTGAGATGGGGGCCGATGATTATGTAACGAAACCTTTTTCACCGCTAACGTTGATTGCGCGAATCAAGGCGTTGCATCGCCGCAGTGAGTTAGCTAGTGACGCGCAACAAGATTCAGAAGACGCAAGCGGAACTTTTGACATTCATACCGATCACTTCAAAATGAATTTGAAAACACGTGAAGCCTATTTAAATGAAAAATCAATCGATGGTTTAACACCAAAAGAATTTGATTTGTTGTATACGATGGCTAAAAAACCGCGTCAAGTCTTTACGCGAGAACAATTATTAGAATTAGTGTGGGATTACCAATATTTTGGTGATGAACGAACTGTAGATGCCCATATTAAAAAGCTACGCCAAAAGATTGAAAAGGTGGGCCCACAAGTGATCCAAACTGTTTGGGGGGTCGGCTACAAATTTGACGACAATGAGGTTGGTCAATGAAATACCTCTATCAACAACTCTTAGCTTTTGGCGGATTGATCTTGTTGATACTTTTGACTTTAGGGATTTCATTCACGCAGTTTACTCGAAAAACGATTGAAGACAATAATTATAAGAATTTGTTCGATTATGCCGAAGCAATGGAAAAAAATCAAAACGCATTGAGCAGCAGTCCACAATTTGAGGGTAGTTCTTATACGGATGTCTTTCGTTTTTCAATTTTAGTGACTGAACGTAGTTTGGATCAACAAAGTGTGCGGTTTGTTTTTATTGATAGCGATAAAAAAGTATCTTATCCTTCAAGTGATGACGGACAACAGATCAGTGAACATCTAGTGACGAATAAACAATGGGCGGCACTAAAAGCTGGACAGCGTCAAAAGGAAACTAGCGCTAAAAATATTCATGGTGAAAATCAAACAACATCTTATGCAATGGTGCCTTTTGTGGCCAACAATGAATTTTATGGCGTTCTTTTAGTTAGTCAGCCAGCGACCAATGTCGAAAACAGTGTCAATTCAATCGTAGCGGATCTGTTTAAAGCCTTTATCATTGCTTCGATTCTTGCGATCATTGTAAGTTACTTCTTTGCGACTCAACAAGTGAAACGAATCAATCGGATGCGTTCCGCAACGAAAGAAGTAGCAGCAGGGAACTTTGATGTGATTGTCCCTAACCGTAACCGAGATGAATTTGATGATTTAGCAGATGATTTTAATCAAATGACCGTTTCGTTGAAAGCGTCGCAAGAAGAAATCGAGCGGCAAGAAGAGCGACGAAAACAATTTATGGCAGATGCATCTCATGAGATGCGGACACCGTTGACCACGATCAATGGGCTTTTAGAAGGAATGGAATACAATGCGATTCCAGAAAACCAAAAAGAAAAAGCAATCAAATTGATGCAAAATGAAACGTCACGTTTGATTCGCTTGGTCAACGAGAATCTAGATTACGAAAAAATCCGAACGAACCAAATCAGTATCATTTTACAGAAGTTCAATGCGACTGAGGCTCTAGCAACGCTTGTTTCTCAACTGCAAGGGAAGGCTCAGGCGTCTAATGATCAATTGCTTTTAACGACAGAAGAGGCAGTTGATGTTTATGCTGATTATGATCGGTTTGTCCAAGTCATGGTCAACTTGACTCAAAATGCGATCCAATTTACTCAAAATGGAACGATTTCTATTGGGATTTCGACGATCGAGCAAGGAACACAAATCACTATTTCAGATACAGGAATCGGAATGAGTGAGGAGCAGGTCAAAAATATTTGGGATCGCTATTACAAAGCAGATCCGTCACGTAAGAATACAAAATATGGTGAATCTGGTTTAGGGCTTTCGATTGTCCAAGAATTGGTTCGACTGCATAAAGGAACGATCAGTGTAACAAGTGAACTCGAACATGGAACAACCTTTACTGTTGTTTTCCCCAATAAACCTGAAGAAATAGAAAAAGCGTAAAACCATTTGGCTTTACGCTTTTTTCTTTTGTTTATAAAATGGCTAGAATTATAAAATTCAGAATGAAAAGAATATCAACGATCCATAAAATCGGTGAGATTTCTTTGGTTTTTCCTTTGATCACTTTAACGATCGTGTAGAAAATGAAACCAGCGGCAATCCCATAAGAGATACTGTAGCAAAGCCCCATAAAGATGCTGGCAAAAAATGCTGGGACGGCTTCTTCTAGATCCAACCAATTGATATCGGCAAATGAAGCTAACATCATCACGCCGACTAAGATAAGTGCTGGAGCAGTTGCTTGGGCAGGAACGATCGAAATTAATGGTGAGAAGAAGCTACTTAGTGCAAATAGAATAGCAACCACAACAGAAGTTAAACCTGTTCGTCCACCAGCACCGATACCAGCAGCTGATTCAACATACGTTGTTGTATTGGATGTACCGAAAATAGCACCGATCGAAGTAGCGATAGCATCTGCAAATAAGGCTTTATCCATTTTTGTTTTAAAACCACGTGAATCATTGTCCAGCGCTTTTTCATCTTCTTTAGAGAAAATACCTGTTCGACGACCTGTTCCGATGAATGTTCCGATAGTGTCAAATGTGTCTGATAAGCTGAATGCTAAAATCGTCATTAAGACTTGCGGAAGTTTTGATGAATCAGAAAATAGCGAGCCCATTCCTTGTGCACCAAAAGCTGCACCGAAAGTAGTTCCCAATTCATTGATTGAGCTTCCTAATGAATTCGCGTGGAAATCCACCGCTCCTAGTTGCACCACTCCCATAGGAATTCCTAGAGCCGTTGTAACGATAATACCGATCAAAATCGCACCACGAACATTTTTGACAACTAAAATCGTTGTTAAAACTAATCCAATAACAGCTAATAAGATGGGGGCATTATTGAAATTAGCTAAAGCAGGAACGATACCGCTGTTGATCGAAACACCCGTTGCTTTTCCGCCTTCAACGACACTATTGGTGATAGCTGAAGAGTCAGCACTGAAAGAAAGCAGTCCTGCATTTTTGATCCCAACATAAGCAACAAAGATCCCAATCCCGCCACCAATTGCATGCTGCATACTTTCAGGGATCGCGTGAATAATCAATTTACGAATTTTTGTAACTGTGATCAAAATATTTATGATTCCACAAATGAAGACCATAGCGAGAGCTTGCTGCCATGAATAACCTAAACCAAAGACAACTGTATAAGTGAAAAAAGCATTTAATCCCATACCAGGAGCTTGTGCATAGGGAACATTAGCAAATAATCCCATAACTAAAGTTCCAATGACTGAAGAGATGATCGTTGCCAAAAAGACTGCTTGGAACGGCATCCCTGATGCAGATAAAATCGTTGGATTAACGAACAAAATATAACTCATAGCAAAGAATGTTGTGATTCCTGCCATCACTTCAGTTGAAACGGTCGTGCCTTGTTCTTTCAATTTAAAGAATTTCTCCATTTTTTATAAACGCTCCTTAAGAATAAGTTCATTATATTGGTTAAAACCGAATACTTTTTGATTGTATATAATAAATAATCGACTTTCAATAAAAATAAGTGTAAAAAAGAAAATAAAAAGCGTAATGTTCGTGTTTAACGAACATTACGCTTTTTTTTCAATAAATTTATTGTTTTGAATCCAGCAGTTAAAACAACTAAGTTTAAGAGAATATAGAGAATCGATCGGAAGAGCGATTTGAAAAACATATCTAACAGTGTTGCTGATGAAAAATCAAACGAAAGGGAAGAGCGAGTAGAGTAGACGATCCCGTTTGTTCCATTGCTGATCACAAAATTGGGAAGATCACTGATTTGATCAAGGCCTTTATGGTAAATATTTTGTAATACTATTTCGTAAGTTGGTTCAAAAAGAGCAAATAATAAAATTAAAAATATTGTAGCGAGCAATAAACTTAAAAAACATTCTAGCCCTGCTTCATAAATCATCGTATCACTTGTACGATCTTGATTTTTCCAACGTCTGAAACGCAGAATGAAAAAGAGGAACAGAGAGACAATTAAAAAGATACTGCAAGCAATCAATCCGTTTGAGAAATACTGTTGTAATTGATCGATTTCAGCACTTGAAAATAATTTGATCGGAGTAGAGGTATTCAAATGACTCATCGCTACTTTCAAGATACCTAGAGTAGTTAAAGAAAAAAGAGCGAGCCAACAAATCCCTAAAGAAATTGAAAATCGGATACGGTGCTGTTTGATTGTCGACATTGTAGTTGATAAAAATCCCATAAATTCCACCTCTTATAAAGAGTATAAAATCTTAGTTTGAAAGAAATATGAATTCTATCGGAATAA
This sequence comes from Enterococcus sp. 22-H-5-01, assembly GCF_050310005.1. Lineage (NCBI taxonomy): Bacteria > Bacillati > Bacillota > Bacilli > Lactobacillales > Enterococcaceae > Enterococcus > Enterococcus sp. 22-H-5-01. Next base: position 877,644 of record NZ_CP189993.1, on the reverse strand, counting down.
ATATAAGAAAAAAAGCCCTTTTCTCGAATATGAGAAGAGGGCTTCTTGATAATTATTGTTGTGCTTTTTCTTGGTATTGTTTATATGTCTCTGTCTTATACAAACTTTGGGTCGTTTTCTTACCATTTTGATCGTAGATGCTTGTTGATTTATCATCAAGCTTGTTCTCAACTTGTTGCAATTTCTTGAGACCGTCTTTGTAATCAAATTGAGTAGCATCGACTGGTTCTAAACCACTCGCAGAATAGAACCGTAATAAATCACCATTGTTAATATTATCGGAAGTACTCAACTGTGTGGAGACTGCTTGTTTCCAAGTATCTGCTTGTTTTTGTAATTCTTCACTTGGATCTGTTACCGGTAATCCAGTTGAATTGTCATATAAATTGCTGCTGTAATACGTATAATTTGGTGTAACGTAATCACCATCTCGGAATGCAACGATTTGATCATGGTCTTCAGATAGTAAATCTTGCCCTAATTGAATATATTTACTAGTATCAACACCTAGTAAATGCAAGAGTGTTGGTAAAGCATCTACTTCACCACCATACGTATGGTTGATACCGCCTTTATCTTGACCAGGAATGTGAACCATGTAAGGAACACGTTGCATTTGAGCATTGTCATAATTTGACCACGTATCTTTTGATTTGCCAAGCAAACTTGCTAATTCAGGATTTCTTGAATTTGAAATTCCATAATGATCGCCGTACATGACGATGATCGAATTGTCATACAAACCAGAAGCTTTCAAGTAGTTGAAGAATTCTTCAACCGCCTTATCTAGATAGTTCGCTGTGGCAAAATACCCATTGATTGTTTCATCGCTAGTCGTTGCACGAGGGAATCCAGCTTCATCATTTTTGAATTCACTATAGGGGTAGTGATTTGAAACAGCAATAAATTTTGAATAAAATGGTTGCTGCAAACGTTCTAAGTATTGAACAGATTGTTGGAAGAACGGTTTGTCATGCAATCCGTATTGGAATGAATTTTCGTCGTTGACATCATAATAGGATGAATCAAAGAAGTAATCATATCCTAGATTTTTATAGGTTTCTGTCCGGTTCCAGAAGTTTCCAGAATTCCCGTGGAAGGCAGCACTTGTATAACCACCCGTTTGTTTCAAGATATCTGGTGCCGCTTGGAACGTATTTTTACCGCCTAATTGTGAGAACAATGACCCTTGGTTCAAACCAAACAATGAATTTTCCATTAATGTTTCTGCATCTGAAGTTTTTCCTGCTTTTACTTGATGGAAAAAGTTATCGAATGAGAATGTACTATTGCTATGAAAGATGCTGTTCAAGAACGGAGTTACTTCATGTTCCTGACCGTTTTCATCCTTCAATTTGTAGTCGATCACAAATTGCTGCAAGCTTTCTAAATGAATCGTGATAACATTGCGTCCTTTAGCAATGCCGTAATAATCACTGTTTGGCGCAGCGTAATGTTCTTTGACATAAGACTCTACTTCTTTTAAATCATTGGGACTAGCTTCGGCTCGAACCTGATTGGTTTTATAGGTTTGGATGCCATCATAAACAGTAAAAGCATTAACCCCAAGATATTTTATCAAGTAATCGCGTGAAAAGGTACGAGTCAATAGTTCGGGACGATCTGCTTCTGCTAAAAATAGGTTTCCTGAGAAAACTAATACAGAAAGAGCAGTCATGGCAAAAGCCATCCGGGCGCGAACAGGACGTTCTTCTTCCTTGATTCCCTTACGCCATAATAAAATTGGTAAGATTACTAGATCAATTACATATAAAAGATCATATGGCCGGAATAGACGAATGGCACTTTCCCCTAAACCGCTAGCAACTTTACCAGCCCCTAAGAAAGTATTGACTGTAATAAAGTCAGTAAATTCTCGGTAGTAAACGACGTTTGAAAAAAGCAGGATACTGGCTAATCCATAAATGACTAGCATCGTTCGATAAGATGCTTTTGCGCGACGTACATACAAAGCAATCGACAGTAAAAACATTGTCGATGCGATCGGGTTAATGAATAGGATAAAGTACTGTGTGAGACTTTCGATGCCCAAATTGAATTCAAAGAGATAAGCAAATATGCTCTTTGCCCACAGTAAGAATGTCAGTAAGGCGTAAAAGCCAAGCCGCTTATTCAAAAATCCAGGAGCTTTTAGTTTTTTCAATTGTAACTTCCTTTCTGCCGTAAAAAAACGGTATGTTCACTTAATAACAGTTTAACTGGTTAGAGCAACCTCGTCAATTCTTATTAAAAGTTGCTGTTTCCGCCTTAAAGAAAACTTTATAAGCGAAAACTGAGATAATTTTTTGCTATAATAAAAAAGAAAGCAGGGATGAATGTGAAAATAGAATTAAATAACTACGGAGTCAAACGGATCAGACAAGGAAACCCTTTGATTCAAGTAGAGGATTTAAAGAAAAAATTAGCCACTGTTCCGATGGAATGGGTGACCTTCGTTGATAATAAACAGCAATATGTAGCGACTGGCTATCTAGGAAAACAAAACAAAGGCTTCGGTTGGGTGATTGACCAATCGAATCGATCAATCGATGATGAATTTTTGATTGAAAAATTTGACCAAGCGATTCAAAAACGCCAACCTTTTTTTGTTGATGAATCAACCACTGCGTTTCGTCTCTTCAATGGAGAAGGCGATGGTCTAGGTGGAGTGACTGTAGACTATTATGCAGACTATTTAGTTATTTCATGGTATAACGAAACGATTTATCATTTGAAAGACAGTGTCGTCAATAGTTTATTAGCAGCTTTTCCACAAGCTAAAGGAACAGTCGAAAAAATTCGTTTTAAGAGTGACCAAAAAGAGAGCCAATGGTTGGCTGGAGAAAAGCCGCAAGAACCATTGCTTGTGCTAGAAAATGGTGTTTCATATGCTGTATACTTAGATGAAGGCTATATGACGGGAATCTTCTTAGATCAAAAAGAAGTTCGTGGAAGATTAACTGAAGGGCTTGCCGCTGGTAAGACAGTTTTAAATATGTTCAGCTATACGGGAGCTTTTTCTGTTGCTGCTGCATACGGTGGGGCCGCAGAAACAACAAGTGTAGATTTAGCGCAGCGCAGTCTGCCAAAAACACAAGAACAATTCCAAGTGAATGGATTGCCGTTAGATCAACAAAAGATCGTTGTTATGGATACTTTTGAATACTTCCGTTATGCTAAAAGAAAAGGCTTTAATTACGATTTGATCATTTTAGATCCACCAAGTTTTGCTCGGAATAAGAAAAAAACGTTCTCTGTTGCGAAAGACTATGGTCGCTTGATCGAAGATAGTGTTGAGATTTTAACTAATGAGGGCATGATCATTGCGTCGACTAATGCCGCAAATCTGCCAGTTAAGAAATTCCAACAATCGATTGAAGCTGCATTGGAAAATAAACACGTTCGCTATCGATTAGTCGAAACATATCGCTTGCCGGCAGATTTTCCAGCTAGTGATTTTGAAGAAAGCAATTATTTGAAAGTATTGTTTTATGAGATAAAAAAATAAAGGAAATGAGTGGCTGTATATGATGGATATTCAAGTGAGAGAGACTCGCTTCGATGCAGGAAAACCTAAAGTTTGTGTACCGCTGACCGGTAGAACTTTTGATGAGATTATCGAACAGGCAACGGAAGCAAAAAAATATGCCGAAGTAATCGAATGGCGTGCGGATTATTATGATGATATTTTAGATGATGACAAATTGAATACCACGTTGCTAGCGTTGCGTGATGAAATCAGGAATATTCCTTTGATTTTCAATTTACGAACAAAAGAATCGGGCGGACAGCTTGAGATCAATTTAAATCAATACCGACACGTAAATGAGTTTGCCGTCTCAACTCGAGCAATCGATCTCGCTGATGTCGAAGTTTCGGTCATCGATCAGCTATCTGTAACATTTATTAAATGGCTACAAGCTTTAGATGTGCGGGTCATTTTAAGTTATTACAATTTTGATGAAACACCAGAAGATGCAGTCATCCTATTCCGCTTAAATTTGATGGAACATTTAGGCGCTGATATTGCTAAAATCGTTTTACAGCCAGAAAGTGAACCCGATGTCTTACGTCAAATGGGGATCGTGATGAAAGCTCAGACATTTGTTACGTTGCCAGTCATCTCAGTCTCATTAGGAAGAATCGGTAAGACATCACAAGTTTGCGGATCTTTAGATGGCTCTTGTATGGCATATGGCTGTCTAAAAGGAAATGTCTATCCAGATGCGCAGATTGAAGCTGAGAAATTAAATTTGATTATTAATGAATTAAGATAAAAAGATGGCATAGAAGCGGTATAAACTTCTGTGCCATCTTTTTTTTATTCCATCACGTCGATGTCAAATACTTCGATATTATCAAGTCCGCCATAAATAGCATACCAAGGTTTTGCATATTGATCTAAAATCGCATTTAGTTCCTCGATATTTTCACGGCCTTTTGTATCTAACCAGTCAATCAAGCCCTTTTTTCCTTTATCAGCGTACACTTGAACGCCATCACGCCAAGTAGCACGACCGCCAAGGATACCGCAATAATTGGCTCCATGCTCGCCAGCGAATTTTAACTCATCACGGAATATGTCTGCTGGAACACCAGCACTTAAATAAATAAATGGGCGGGTAGCTTCTTCGCCGGCCGCTTTGAAGTAAGCAGCGGCTTCTTCTAAAGTATAAACGACAGGTTCACCTGCATGATTATAACCCTCTACATAATTGAATAAGACTGGGACTTCAACTTTTAATACATCGATATGGTATTTATCTTTCGTAAATTCTTTGATTGTATCGATGACTTTTTGCGGTTTGATAGCGGCAAATTCTGGCGAATGATCATCTGTGATCTCATTATCGTACACAATAGGCTCCACAAAAACCGGGATGTCTGCAGCTAAGGCTTCTGTTCCCAATCGTTCTAGGAAAGCATGTTTGTCTTCTAAAATTTCTTTTGGATCATCCGGGTTGTAATAGACCAATACTTTTGCTGCATCGGCACCTTTGGCAATCAAACGATCGAGGGATTCATTTGGTAGCAATTCGGGTAAGCGTCCAGGTGTATTGGCGTCGTAACCTGTTTTTTCATAGGATAAAATCAATCCGCACGTTTGATCTTTTGCGGCAATGCCTTTAAAACCATATTGTTCATCTAGCAAGATAGCACTGACCTGCTTGGTTAATTCTTGCGAAACTAATTCCTTAAATTCGTAGACTTGATCCATTGAGAATCGGTCTTCGCCGACGGCTGTTTGCATCATTTTTTTCATAGAGCCTCTTTGATCGATCGCTAACGCGGCAATGACCCCATGGTCATTTGACAATTTTTGCATTTTTTCGAACTTTCCTCTTGAGATTCTTTTCATGATGTTGACTTCCTTTCTTTACTGATTTTAGTGTAGGCTTTTTGATTTAAAAGGCCAAATAAAACGATCATTTGTTTCACAGGCTTTTTTTTGCTAGACTTTAGAAAATAGTAATGAAGTGAGGGTGCAGCTTGGCAAAGAAGAAGATACAGAAGACCAACGCGATTCGATTAGTAGAACAAAAAAAAATTCCTTATGTGGAACATGAGTATGCTTGGAGCGAAGAAGATTTAGGTGCAGGCCATGTCTCTGAACAAGTAATGATTGAACCTGCCCGTATTTTTAAAACACTTGTGGCAGTAGGAAATAAGACAGGACCAGTTGTTGCTGTCATCCCTAGTGATCATGAGTTAGATTTGAAAAAAATAGCAAAAGCTAGTGGCAATAAAAAAGTAGAGATGTTGCATCTCAGAAACTTAGAAACGACGACCGGATATATCCGAGGCGGTTGTTCACCAATTGGGATGAAAAAATTATTTCCGACCTTTGTGGATGTATCCGCTCAAAATTTTGAGCGGATCGCTATTTCTGCAGGAAAAAGAGGGCTCCAAATGGAAATTGCCCCCGATGCCATAGTTGAATTGACTCGAGGACAATTTATAGAGCTTACGAATTAGGCGAATGCATGGTAAGCAGCATTAGTACCTGCAACGTTTCCGGTACAAAAAGCGGTGGTAATATTATAACCGCCTGTATAACCATTTACATCAAGGACTTCCCCGGCGAAAAATAAGCCGGGGATTTTTTTGCTAGATAAATCTTTTGGATTGACTTCCTTTAGCTCGACACCGCCGCCAGTCACAAATGATTTTTCTAACCCAAAAGTTTTATTGGCAGTCATTTTCCAGTTTTTACAATAGGCGATATAAGCCGCTAGTTGTTCTTTGGATGTTTGGGCATAAGTTAAATCGCTGATACCGACTTGATCTAAGAAGAAGAGTAACAATCGTTCAGGCAACAAACCACTCAATGCATTTTTTAATTGTTTTGTAGAATCATTTAGCTGTTCGTGGATGGTTTCTAGTAACTCCTGTTGTGATTGGCTAGGAAAACAATCTAGGGTCAAAGTAACTGTCTCTTGTTTGCGCAATAATTGATTGACAAAACTTGAACAACGTAATGCAGCAGGACCGGAAATGCCGAAGTGAGTGAACAATAAATCCATTTCATGACTTGCGAGGGTTTTATTTTTTTCATCGATGACAGCTAGAGTCACATCTTGGAGAGAAAGTCCTTGTAACGTTTTAGCTGCAACGAAATCATCTGTTAAAAAGATTGGAGACTCCGTCGGATATAAAGGAGTGACATGGTGACCCACACTTTTTGCAAAGCGATAACCATCACCTTGAGATCCAGTAGAAGGATAAGTGATCCCACCAGTAGTGATCACCACACTTTTAGCCGAATAATCTCCCTCGGAAGTGCGGATACCTTGGATCGTTGCCCCATCAGTAATAATTTTTTCAACCGGTTCTTTAAAATGCAAAGCGACATTCAAGGTTTCAAGTTCAGTTTTTAATGTATTAACGATCGTTGCTGATTTATCTGAGACAGGAAAGATACGCCCATGGTCTTCTTCTTTTAATGCGACACCGCGTTCACTAAAGAAATTCATGACATCCTGATTGTCAAATTGTGAAAATGTACTATATAAAAAGCGACCATTTCCTGGGATGTGAAAAATAAGATCATCCACTGGTCGGTTGTTAGTGACGTTGCAACGACCACCGCCAGTCATCAATAATTTTTTTCCTAAGCGTTTGTTTTTTTCAAATAGCGCAACTTGTGCACCGTTCATTGCGGCCGTGATGGCAGCCATCATCCCTGAAGGTCCGCCGCCAATAACGACCACGTCAAATTTTTTTGTCATAATAAATACCTCATTCATAAATAGATTTCTTCTTACATTTTAAATATCTTAAGCGGAATTACGAACAATTAGCTTACAAATTGAAGTTTAGCATGAATAATTTTTCCCTTCTATTAGAAAATGATGTAAACTATGAGTACAAAATGTGAGGAGGAATTTGATGGAAGTACAAAAATATGTTGAGCAGATTCAAAAAGAGCTAGTGGCTAAAGATCCGAATCAAGAAGAATTTTTACAAGCGGTGGATGAATTTTTACCAACAATCATTCCTTTTCTAGAAGAACATCCAGAGTATGTCGAAAAAAATATCCTAGGGATTCTTATTGAACCTGAGCGATTATTCCAATTTCGTGTACCTTGGCAAGATGATAATGGCAATTGGCAAGTAAATCGCGGTTACCGAGTACAATTTAATTCGGCAATCGGTCCTTATAAAGGTGGATTGCGTTTCCACCCAAGTGTGAATTTAAGCATTTTGAAATTTTTAGGTTTCGAACAGATCTTTAAAAATAGTCTGACTGGATTACCGATTGGCGGCGGCAAGGGTGGTTCTGATTTTGATCCCAAAGAAAAATCAGATTCAGAGATCATGCGCTTTTGTCAAAGCTTCATGACTGAACTATCAAAACACATCGGTCCAAATTTAGATGTCCCCGCTGGTGATATTGGTGTTGGTGGTCGAGAAATCGGCTTCTTATTCGGCCAATACAAACGATTACGGGAATACGATGCCGGTGTTTTAACAGGAAAACCGTTGGGCTTTAATGGAAGCTTAGGTCGTACAGAAGCAACTGGGTACGGTGCAGTCTATTTCGTTAAACATTTATTGGAAGATCGTAAAGATTCTTTTGAAGGTAAAAAAGTTTTAGTATCGGGTAGCGGAAATGTTGCTATCTATGCAATTGAAAAAGCCCAAGCATTAGGAGCGACAGCAATTACTTGTTCAGACTCAAATGGTTATATCTATGATAAAGAAGGGATCGATTTAGCTTTATTGAAAGATATCAAAGAAGTTCGACGGGCTCGTTTAACTGAATATGCGAAAGAACGTCCATCAGCAGAATACCATGAAGGTTCTATATGGGAACTTGAACAAGCTGCTGATATTGCATTACCATGTGCAACTCAAAATGAAATTGATCAAAATAAAGCCGAAATTTTAGTCAATAATGGTATAAAAATCGTAGCTGAAGGTGCGAACATGCCTAGTACAAAAGAAGCGATTCATCTTTATCATGAAAAAGGTGTATTGTATGGACCTGGTAAAGCAGCCAATGCTGGCGGTGTAGCTGTTTCGGCATTAGAAATGAGTCAAAACTCACAACGTTTGGCGTGGACGAAAGAAGAAGTAGATGAAAAATTAGATGATATCATGAAAAATATCTATGAAACTTGTCGGGATACCGCTGAAAAATATGCTGAAAAAGATAATTTTGCCGCTGGCGCAAATATTGCTGGGTTCGAAAAAGTTGCTGCAGCAATGCTTGCCCAAGGATTAGTTTAATTTTTTTTATGTTCTAACTTGAAAAATTTGTAAAAGAAACGTAAAGTATAGGTTGTATGAAGTGACTTTCAAGGAGGAAAAACAATGGCACACATTCATTTCGATTATTCGAAAGTAGCACCATTCGTGAGCGAACATGAAATGGACTACATCAAATCTGAAGTAGCTCTAGCTCACAAAGAATTACACGAAGGAACTGGCGCAGGAAACGACTTCCGCGGATGGATCGACCTACCAGTTGATTATGATAAAGATGAATTTGCTCGCATTAAAAAAGCAGCTGAAAAAATTCAATCTGATTCTGAAGTATTAGTAGTTATCGGGATCGGTGGTTCATACCTTGGTGCTCGTGCAGCAATCGAATTCTTACACCAAAGTTTCTTCAATGTATTGGACAAAGAAGATCGTAAAGCACCACAAGTATTCTTTGCAGGAAACTCAATCAGCTCAACATATATTGCTGACTTGATCGAAGTTATCGGCGACCGTGATTTCTCTGTTAACGTAATCTCTAAATCAGGTACAACAACAGAACCAGCAATCGCATTCCGCGTCTTCAAAGAATTATTGATCAATAAATATGGTGAAGAAGAAGCAAACAAACGTATCTATGCTACAACTGATAAAGCTCGTGGAGCGGTTAAAGTCGAAGCAGACGCAGCAGGCTGGGAAACATTCGTGATTCCTGATGATATTGGCGGACGTTTTTCAGTTCTTACAGCAGTAGGTCTATTGCCTATCGCAGTTAGTGGAGCAGATATCGATGCCTTGATGCAAGGTGCAGCAGATGCTCGTGAAGCTTATTCAAGCGATAATTTAGATGAAAATGAAGCTTACCAATACGCTGCTCTACGTAATATTTTATACCGTAAAGGTAAAGTGACTGAAATTTTGGTCAACTATGAACCAGGTATGCAATACTTCAATGAATGGTGGAAACAATTATACGGCGAATCAGAAGGTAAAGACTTGAAAGGTATCTACCCATCAAGTGCTAACTTCTCAACTGACTTACATTCATTTGGACAATACATCCAAGAAGGTCGCCGCAACATTTTTGAAACAATCGTGAAAGTTGAAAAACCTCGCAAATCAGTTGAAATTCCAGCTCAATCATCTGACTTAGATGGATTAGGCTACTTAGAAGGTAAAGATGTAGACTTCGTAAACTCTAAAGCTTACCAAGGTACATTATTAGCTCATACTGATGGAGGCGTACCTAACTTTGTATTAAACATTCCTACAATGGATGCATATACTTTAGGTTATGCGATGTACTTCTTCGAAATCGCTGTAGGTATCTCAGGATACTTATTAGGCGTAAATCCTTTCAACCAACCAGGTGTTGAAGCATACAAGAAAAATATGTTCGCTTTGCTTGGCAAACCAGGATTTGAAGATTTAGCTAAAGAATTAAACGATCGTTTATAATCGATATTAAAAAGCGCTCATCTGAGCGCTTTTTTTGTTTTATAAATTAATTTAGGTACTAATTTTTAAAAGGTTAATTCATTGTTATTTAGAAAAAAGATCGTAAAATATAAAAATTATCTTAATTATTTTAGTGCTTTATTTCACATATTAGCTGTTAGTAGTCATCATTTTATAAAAAATATAGGAGTACTTACAAAAGTATAATGAATAAAAATACGTTTCTGTTTACGATAAGAAAGTGAAAAAACGATATAATTAAAGAATTGGTTTTTCATAAATTTAATATGAATAAATAATTAAAAATAACAATTGTTTTTTTATTTATCGTTTCTGAATTGTCAGAAAATTATAAATTAAATCCTTGATTTTAAAGCAAAAAAACTCACACAAAACGTTTTCATTTTTTTATTATTGTGTTATTATAAAAACGAAGAAATTAAGGGGGATCTATTATGGATAATGTTGAAATTGGACTTACATATGAATGCAAAGCAATTGGAATCGAAAAAGAAGTGACAGGAGTGGTTGAGCAGCTGTACAATAACACCGTATTGATCAATGTGGTTGATTGCGAGCCGACAGATCGTACAGCGATCATTGAGTTACAAAATCGGTTGCTTGTTAAATATGAAGATATTTCAGCTTGTATCCAAGTTGAATGTACTGCCTGATTTTTTATAAAAGCATGTGAAGTATTTCTTTAGTTGGATGTCTAAAAAGCCTCAGACCGAATATTCGGTCTGAGGCTTTTTAATTCAATAAAAGGATAGAAACAAGTTTATTTGTTAGCGAAGTATTTTTTTTATTTAGAGCAGATAAATCATCACTGATTAAACCATCAGCGTTGTACAAGCGAAAAGCTGAGGCAGTGATTGCTGAGTTCACTGGCCAGACATAAACATTCTGTTGTTGCTGCTTGAGCGCCTGGATGAGCGTGTTAGATGCCGTACGTGACTCGATGGCAACAAAGTCTAATGAGTTACGCGGACTGCCTAATAAATCAAATGGTAAAATATAGCCTATCTGCTGTTTGGGGAAGGCTTGTTTGATTTTCTCAGCTGTTTCAAGATCCATGCTTTGAAATTGATGTTGTTCAAGCTGAGAACGTAAAGGGAGTAATTGTTGGACGATAGTATTTTTAGTTTTAGCTGAGACTTTTAGTTCGATCAATAATTTTTGCTGGATCTCATTAGCGGTTTTTAAATAATCTGAGAATAAAGGAATAGATTCTTGATAGCCATTTTCTTTTAACGTCAGATGTTTCAACTCATCCCAAGACAGTTCGTCGATACGAGCATCGATGTTCGCTAGTTTTTTTAGATTTTCATCATGCATCACTACTAAATGATGATCGGAGGTTTCTTGAATGTCCATCTCGATAAAGTCTGGTTGTTCTTCAGCATGCGTTTTTTTCAGAGCTGTCAGTGAGTTTTGCAGCGCATTATCTGCAGAAACACCACGATGAGAAATGGTCAATGCTTGTGTGTCATTGTGTTGATCCAGTAACTGATAAGAAGAAACAGAATAACATCCGCAACAAATCAGAAAAGAAAAAAGGACACTTAGATGCGTAAATTTTAACTGTATCAATTTGACAGAGTTATTTCCAATAGAAGCTAAATAAAATAAAAATACTAGCTGAATCCCATTTTTTAATAGGAGATAAGCGGTCAAGAATAAAATAGCACTAATATTGTTATGCAATAATTGAGATAAAATAATAAAACATAGTTTCAACAAAATAGGACTTACTAGAATAGAGGCTGGGACAACAAAAAATTGTAATAACTGGCGTCTTACGGGTTGAATCGTCTTTTTCCAGCTTAATAATAAAGCTGTCTTTAAAGTAGCACCGTCTTGAATAAAAAGTGCTGCTAAAATCAAACGATAAACAAGATATAACAGTCCAAAATACAAAATCATAACGATCGGAAGAATTTTCCAACGATAAAGGAAAATAAAAGATAAACATTCGGCTGGTAAAGCCCGCCAGATTAAAAAGAGTTGATAAAAACGCCAGTATAAAATAGGCGATAGAAAAACAATAATTAAGATACGTAGTCCAAAAGCTTTTAACGAAAAAGGGTGTCGAAGTGTTTGATTCCTAGATTGTAAATAAGTAAAGACAACAGCGGATAAGCCAATCAAAACAGGCAGCCCTAAATAATATAACCAGAAAAACTTATTATATTTAAAAGCATGTTGATAAAGTAAATACAAACTTTGATTAAAAAAAGCTAAACTAAAAAAAATAGCTAGATTCGAATGGAGAAAAGTGGAAAAATGAATACGTACAGTTGACATGAAACCTCCTAGAAACAATTTGAGACATAAAAAAAGCCCACTGATTAGTGGACGAGTAAGTGAGATAAGAAGCTGCCGCCTTGTAACAAAGCCCAACTATAAAGAAAAATCGATGCTGGTTTTGCTAAAAAGATGATAGCACTATATTTTTTAAAAGAAATATTTGTCAAACTAGCCATCAAACAAAGTGCGTCATCTGGTGCAACGGGTAAAAAGATCGCTAAGGCAAACATTTTTTCAAAACGAGATTGGTCATCCAGCCAATGATTATACTTTTGATAAACCTTATCACTAACTAAGTGAGTAATCAAGGGCTTGCCATAGTGGCGACCTAGCAAAAATAAGATCAGGGAACCGATACAAATACCTAAATAATTATAAGCAAAACCCCAGTATGGGCCGAAAATCAATACACCGGCAGCTAAACTAATACCACCAGGAATGATCGGAATCACCACTTGAATGATTTGGATCAAGATAAAAATCAAAGGGCCTGCAATTGGTGAACTGCCGACAAGCTGCTGGAGTGAATTAACATCTTTAAAGACTCCTAAATGATAGAAGTAAATAGTCAAACTTATTGAGACGGCTATTCCCATCAAAGAAACAATATTTAATAATCTTCTAGATTGCACGACACTCATCGCAGTCAACTCCTTTTCTTTCTAAATAAAGTATAAGGGATAAAAGAAAAAATGGCATAGGTCTAAAGACGGAATTTTCTAAAATCAAATCAATCTTAAACTATTTTTAGATTATTTTGGCTGGAAACTTGAGCGTGTTCGTTTCAGAGCGCGTTCAATTAAGTTCGTAAACATAAAGCCTAAAGCAATCGCGCCAGAAGTAACTAAAACAACGACGACTTTTTCCATTGATTCCGTAAATTGTTGATTCATCATAAAACGAACAGCCATATAAGCCGGTCCACCGGGAACCAATGGGACAAGACTAGGAACATTAAAAACAATGACGGGCATCTGCATTTTGCGAGAAAATAATATACTGATCAATCCAATCATTAAAGCACCTAAGAAATTGGCGGTACCAATATTTTGATGGAAATGCGTTTGCAAGATCCAAAAGGTCATCCAACCAGCCGCTCCGGTCAAGCCGCAAGATAAAAATGCGCGGCGAGGAATATTAGTGATCACGCTAAAGGCGATCGTACTAAACATACTGAACAAGAAATTTACTATAAATGTCATAGAACCCATCCTCCTAAAAGAAATTAAACGCTACAATGATGCCGCCGCCGATGGCTCCCGCAATAAATAAAGCTTCGGTTCCACGAGCAACACCACTAAGGAGATGACCTGCCATAATATCACGAAATGCATTCGTGATGGCTAATCCTGGAACTAGGGGCATAATCGAACCAATAATCAAGCTATTGACATCTTTGGCAAAGGAATTAGAAACCGCGAGTATTGCCAAAAGGCCGATGACTAAGGCTGCCATAAAATCATTTAAAAAACTCATTTTTAATTTTTTACCAAAAAGAGTATGAACAGAGAAGCCAATTATTCCAATTATAAATGTTGGAATGAAGTCGAACCACGTCCCATTTAAAATGATCATCAAAGTACTGCTGACAATTCCGGCAGCAATGATTTTCCATAAATAAGGAAAGTCCGGCGTATCTTGATCCACTTCGATCAAATAATGATAGAAGTCAGGTAATGAAAGTTCACCGTCTGCAAATTGTCTTGAGCCCCAATTGACAGCTGTTACTTTTTCTAAATTGATGGATTGTTGGGTTACTTGTGCAACTTGGCTTGTATGCTCTGAAGGAAATCCGACCACTAATCCAGTAGCAGTTACGTAAGTCTGGATATCATTTAACCCCGCATTTAAGGCAATTCGCTTCATTGTATCTTCTACACGATAAACCTCAGAGCCAGATTCCATCATGATTTTCCCGGCTTTTAAACAAGTATTCAGCACAAGTTGTGAATAATTTTGCTGTTCCATCAAAAATACCTCCTTTTTGCTTTCCGTATTCAATAGTAGATAAAATAAACTAAATAGACAAGAAAAACAATTACGTTTGTCAGAATTACTTAGAATAAGTATAATAAAGTAACACGTAATTTCTATTTCTGATAAAATCCGATGATTTTAAAGAAACAAACGACTAGTTAAAATTATAACGAGTTTACCATAAAATCAACTAGACTTATTCGAAGCCCAATAATGAAAAAAGTACAAATTTGCACTAAAAAACGTGGATTTTTTGTCATAATACACAAATTATTTAAAAATTGCCTCATTTGTTAGATAACATTCTCTATAGGGGTTGCAAAACTAATCCCTTTTTGATTAAAATAAAATGACGATAAAAATAATAACATTCTGGGAGGAATAAAAATGAGAAGAAAAGTATATACAAAAGATCAGATTCTAAAAGCTGCATATGAAGTTGTTGAAAATGAAGGTTTTTCTGGATTTACCGCTCGTAACATCGCAAAGAAAATGGGTATCAGCACACAACCGATCTATTTAGAATTCAAAAACATGAGCGATTTAAAAAATACCTTGTTAGATGAGATTTGTAATCACTTGTATTATGATTTTTTCCCAGAAGTCCGTACTGGCGATACAATCGTTGATTTAGGATTGAATTATATTTACTTCGCTAAAGAGCAAAGTAATTTATATAATGCTTTATTTGTTCAAGAGTATGGCGGCGGGAAAAAAATGCATGACTTTTCTTACAATTACTTCCATCAATTAATTACAGAACATCCTAAGTATAGTCAATTATCTGAAAAACGGATCAATGCGTTACATGTAGGTACTTGGATCGTTGTTACTGGGATTGCTACATTGATGTCTTCTGGAATCATCGAACCAACACAAGATGAAATCGTTCATTTGATCAATCGTTCAATCAAAGATTTGTTAGAAGAGGAAGATACTTCTGTTTTAGATTCATTATAAAATCTTGACATTTCAATCAGAAAAGGTAAGATAAATGGTGCGGAAGGTTGGCAGAGTGGTAATGCACCGGACTCGAAATCCGGCGAGCCGCAGTTATGTGGTGCACGGGTTCAAGTCCCGTACCTTCCTTTCATATCAAGCCTTAGCGTGATTTTTTATCACGCTTTTTTTGTGCCATTTTTTTGAGTACCTCATCAATTGAATACCCAATTGAATACCCTTTACATAGAATTGTGCATAAATGCAGCAAAGTTACTTATAACTTTTTTGTTCTGAGACTCTGTTACGTGTGTATAGATGTTCATTGTAGTTTGGATATCTGAATGTCCTAATCTTTCTTGGACATCTTTTGCTTGTGCTCCAGATTCGAACAGGAGAGAGGCGTGAGTATGTCTAAAACCGTGAGTAGTAATTTGTTTTGTAAGTTCGGGGTGGCGCTTATAAATAATATTTAACCATGATCTTGAGACGGTAGGATTATAAGGAGTACCATCGTGATTAAAAATCGAACCATCTCTATTTATAGAAAGAACCTTTGTACTCTCAGTATAATATTTTTTAAGTACTGAAACTGTATTGTCATCAAGAAGAATTTTTCTTTTTCCAGATTTAGTTTTTGGTGTGTTAGTGATCAATCTACCGTTTAATCCACGAGTAATTGTTTTATCAATATTCAGCATTTTATTTTTAAAATCAACATCTGACCATGTAAGTGCAAAAGCTTCACCTTTCCTTAAACCTGTAAAAGCTAATAAAGAGAAGAACGTAAATCTTTCACTATTGTCGTGTTCAATCGCTTTTAAGAAACTTAACAACTCGTCTTTGTCATAAAAATCAATTATTTTTTCGTCCTTTATAATTGATTCTCCACGAGGAATAGTTATTATTCGCATCGGGTTTTTATTAACTATTTCAATAGACATTGCGTAATCAAATACATTTGAGGTGTAGTTTTTTATTTTTTTAAATATTTTAGGTTTATTATCAGCCCATTCATTTACTATAGTTTGGCAGAAAGTAACGTCAATTTTACCAATGTATTTATCACCGAATACTGGCAATATATGTGTGTCGAAAATTTGTTTAGTAGAAGCCCAGGTGCTTTCTTTAACGGTCTTTTTATAGTTTGCAAACCATAGATCATACATTGATTCAAATTTCTTATCTTGCTTTATCTTGATGCTACTAATACCGTTTTGCTCTAGATCACTTTCTATCCTACGCAGATTTCTTTCGGCTTCTATTGCAGTAGAAAAACCTCTTCTTGTTGTTCTTTTCTTTTTGCCTGTCAAAGGATCGATGCCAAGATATACATTAAATAAAAATTTCTTTTCACCTTTTTTGTTTGAGTATTCTTTTACTCGGGGATCAATTTTTTTCTTTGCCATTTTTTAACTTCCTTTCCGCACAAGCGTTCGGTTGTACGTCGGATTTCGAGATGGTAAAATAGGTACGACAAATAGACCTACTTTACTGTTGGTTATTTGTGTGCCACGCTCACTCGTCCGCCAAGATGAATGTGAGTGTGTTTTTTATTTAAATTCCCAACCTAATCCTAGGTTGAAAGATTCAATAACATTTGAATAGTTGTAATGCCCATCACTTTCATTTATTAAATATTTCAACATATACTGATTAGCTTCATACTCCATTTTTGATTTATAAGTGCTGAGATTATAGAGAATCATATAATCAGAATGCTTTAAAGCGTGTCCAGTTTCATGAAGTATGACTTTTAATTTTTCAAATTCGTCCAGCTCTTGATTAACAAACATCATTTTTAGAACGCAATTGTAATAACCTTTGTTTTCAAGGGTAAGTTCTATTAGTTCAATTCCATTATTCTGCAGTATAGCTTTAACATTTTCCATCTAAAAAAACCTCACTTACTACTAAATCTTCCCTCTAAATATGCGCGTATAGCAATGCGATCATTATCAGTCATTGGCTTACCATCGAAACTCATCATATCATCTAAAATATCATCTAAATCAGATGATGCTAATTTGTTGATCCTTGAGGGATTTTCTGTTTTTCCAAGCAAGTAATCTGTAGAAACATTTAAATAATTAGCAACGGTATCCAATTTTTCTATACTAGGAGCATTTTTACTCCATTTAGAAATAGAGCCATTAGAAAGTTTGTTTTCTCTTTCTATGTAAGCAATACTTAATTTTTTAGATTTAGCAACATCTTTTATTCTCTCGTATAATCCCATTTTCTAAACTCCTCAGAATTTTTTCTAACTTTATCATTGACATCTGAAAATATTCTGTGATATTATACAAATGTACCGAGGCTGGCAAGCAAAGTACAAATGAACCACGCATTATTTTCTAAGTCGTATCGTTGAAATAGATACGTTTATTTCCTATACACTTAGTATAGAAAAATTTCTAAACTTAGTCAATAGTTGTGGTTAATATTCTTAGATTATTTTCGGAGGTGAGATAATGTTTTACGATCGAGTAAAAAAAATTGCAGAAAAGAAAGGTGTTTCTATTCGGAAAATCGAGACAGATTTAAAATTTAGCAACGGGGCTATTTCTAAATGGAACGATTCTGAACCTTCTTTTTCAAAAATGGTTAAAGTTGCTGAGTATTTAGAAATCCCTTTAGATGATTTGCTGAAAAAAGAGTAGGGAGGATTAACCATGAATATTCTCAGTGAAGAATTTTTGACAAAACTCAGAATTGCAATTGTTGAAGTAGTTAAAGATGCACTAATTTCATTGTCAAAGTCTGGCTCGACAGAAAAAAGATATCTGAAAAAAATTGAAGCTAGAAAATACGTCGGCGGGGTTAACGAAAATGGCTTCGAGAAGCTCATATCTCGTGGATTAAAAGAAGTACGTGTAGATGGATTTCTTAGATACGACAAAAAAGATATAGATGAGTTTATGGAAAAATACAAAATTTAGCAAAGGAGCATAACAATGACAGATCTAGTAATCATGAAAGATCGCCAAGCGGTCACAACAAGTTTACAAATAGCAGAAGCATTCGATAAGTACCATAAAGACGTTCTTGAAGCTATTGATAGCAAACTTCAATCAGCGGAAAATTCCGCTCATTACCAAAACATGTTCGCAGAAGGAGAATACAAAGATTCTCGTGGACGAACTCAACGATTGTATTACATGAATCGAGATGGCTTTGTTTTCGTCGCAATGGGATTTAATGGACGTAAGGCTGACGCATTCAAACTGAAATATATTGAAGCTTTCAATCAAATGGAAGAGCACATCAAACAACAGCCTAAAATTGCAATTTCTAAACGAGATCAAGTTATTTTGGCTTTACAAGCAAATGAAGAAACAAATCAACGAGTGGATGAACTAGATGATCGTGTAGCAGAACTAGAAGAAAACACCGTTCTAAGTGCTGGCAATTATGGATATATCAGCCGTCGAATCAGCCAACGTGTAGCCGAAGTTGCTCGAGGATTTGGAAAACTAACTTCTGAACAACGAGGAAAGCTTCATAAAGACATTAATTCAGGGGTCAAAGCAGTAACGGGAGTGTCAACACGAACACAACTGCGCAATAGACATTATGAGACAGTGTTGGATTTCATTAACGATTGGGAACCGTCGACAGCCACTAAGATGCAAGTGCGACAAATGAGCTTGGATTTATAAATAGTAAAGGAGGCAACAAGATGAAGGTAACCATATTAGAAGGAACGTCTGAACAAATCAAAAGTGTCCTCTCAACTATCGAAAGTAGTTGAGAGGAAAATAAAAGCAACACTTATAAAACAATTGAAATCGTACAAGGAAAACAAAATTCTTGTGTAGAAGAAAGATTAGCAACCATTAATAAACTGCTTAATTCTTATCAAGAAGATGTCTAACTGCTGTATTAGCCAATAATATGTCTAATTCATTTATTAGGATACCAGTTTCGGATGTAGATTTAATTTTGTGTTCTTTCATAAAATTGACGGTGACTTCTAGTAGTTTTCTCCTTAGTAAAAGTTCTTCTTTAGACATTATTTTCGGTAAATCATTACTATCACTCATTTTTTCACCACCTTATCAGTTATTTCAGCAGACCACTTGCTGATAAGAAAATTATACAACAGAAAGGAATTTTGAAATGAAAAAAATCTATTGGCTACGGCGCACTGGCGCAATGTTGTTCATGTTTGGAATTGGTGCGGCACTAACAGGAAATGTACCTGATTGGTTAAAAGTAGCATACATCACAGCAGTTTTCGGATTGATATTGATCTACGATGTTGCGGAGTATGAACAAAAAAAGCCAACCGAGGAGGTTGACTAGGATGACTAAAAAACATGATTTAACAGGACAACGGTTTGAAAGATTGATTGTGATTGAAGATAGCGGAGACAGAACAAAAAACGGAAGAGTTCTTTGGAGGTGTGAGTGCGAATGTGGAAATCATAAAAATGTTTCTGGTACAAATTTGATTAGTGGAAACACAAAAAGTTGCGGATGTCTAAAAGCGCAATTGAATAGAGAAAAGTGGAAAAATAAAGATATTTCGCGGGCACTTAGAACAGGAAGAGAAACAGACACTAAAGAAGGTACGCGCATCAGCTTATTAACTAGCAAGATGCCAGAAACTAATAAAAGTGGATTTAAAGGTGTCTTT
The DNA here is from genome assembly GCF_050310005.1 of Enterococcus sp. 22-H-5-01. Taxonomy (NCBI): domain Bacteria; kingdom Bacillati; phylum Bacillota; class Bacilli; order Lactobacillales; family Enterococcaceae; genus Enterococcus; species Enterococcus sp. 22-H-5-01. The sequence goes on along the minus strand of NZ_CP189993.1, from coordinate 857,612 downwards.
TGGGAAGAAAGAAGAGGTCTTTGGTTGGCTTATATATCAGTGAAGAAGCAAAGAATGTTTTTGGGTTACTTTAAAAATAAACAACACGCCATTAACGCGCGCAAAGAAGCAGAAGAAAAATACTTTAAACCACTTCTTGAAAAATACAAAAAAGACTAGCCCACCATCCAAAGTTAGCTAGTCAAGAATAAAAACGCACAGGAGGATTATAACATGGGAAGATTTAATTTTGAAGATGCAGGAAGAAAAAGTAATTTTGGTGAATTTGTTCCTATCGAAATAAAAAAGAGGAATGAAGGCTATGCACGAATTGAAAAACCGATTCTTAGTATGAACAACACGACTATTAGAATCGGGTCATTTTTAGGCGAAACCCTATTAGACAAAGGTTATAAATATGCTCGTTTTATGCGTTCAGGGTCAATGCTTGGTATTCAATTCTTACATGATGAAGAAGATGATTGTGTAACGCTTCGACAGGCTAAAAACCAAGGAAAAGCAATAACTGCAGCATTCTCAAGCGTTTCAGGGTATTTAATGGAAACGACAGATCTTGTTAATTTAAATGTTTACAACTATCAATTTGATGTAAAACATGATGAAAAAAATATTTACTTCATCGAACTTGATAAGCCTTGGAGAAAAACTAAAAAGAAAAAGCCTCATAAAGATTAGGAGGGATGTTTCATGTTAACTGAAAAAGAAAAAGTGAAGCTAGACGAAGACATCACAAAAACTCCTGATGAAAAGAAGGTACTTATAAAAGATGGGTTCAGAAACACTGAGCTAAAAAAGAACGTCGAGTGCAATCAAGACGATTGTGAATCGCCTATCTGGAACACTGATACAATTTGGCGCTTGAGAATAGAAACCGAAATAAAAACTAAAGAGTTCTATCTACTCTTTGAAAATGCGCAAGAGACACTTGATCTATTTGAAGAAGAAATTAAGCGAGCGGAGCTCGTGAGATATAAAAATGGAAAAGACTTCAAGAAAGAAATGGAGGAGCGATACGGTGAGTGAAGAAAAAGAAATGAGCTTTTACGAAAAATTATCTGCATTAATTACAGAGCTCAAGGCTCCCAAAGGACAAAGAAACAACTTTGGTAAATACAACTATAGAAGTGCAGAGGATATTTTAGAAGCAGTAAAGCCATTAGCTAATAAATATGGATTAGTTCCTATGCTAACTGACGAAATAGTCCAAGTGGGCGATAGATATTATGTTAAAGCTCAAGCAGTTATCACCGATGGGATTAACACTGAGAAAGCAAACGGATTTGCTAGAGAACCTGAATCTAAAAAGGGAATGGATGAGTCGCAAATAACAGGAACCGCTTCTTCATATGCTCGAAAATACGCCATGAATGGTTTGTATCAGATTGATGATACAAAGGATGCTGATACTGATGAGTACAAACAGCAAGTTGATTCTGTTAAATCTAAAAAAATCACTAAGACGCAAGCGAGGGCGTTGCAGACTAAAGTTGATAAATTAGCAGAGCTTGTCACTTTTAAGACTAAGAAACATATTACAGGCGTTCAAATGGCCGAAAAAATTACTGATACAAAATTTTTACAGGCAATTCCATTAGCAGAATTAGATACAGAGCAATTCTTAACTGCTACTAGGTACGCTGATGAACTTGAAAAAGCTTATTCAAAGAAGTGATGTAAATGAACAACTTAACTTATCTCACAAAGATAGTGAAAATATCAGGCAATAAACTTGTTTTAGAACTCAAAGAAGAATTGAACATCAAAAGATTGAAGACGATTTTCAACGGATTTGATGGCGAGAGACAAGCGGAACTGTTCATCAAAGATCCACGTGGCTTTACACCGCAACAGAGACGCTTTGTGTTCGCTTTAATGCAAGACATCTACATTTACACAGGCGAACCTTTAGAAAGCCTGAAAGACGTGTTCTATTGGCAATTTAGATACTTCACAGGTAAAAACATCAGCTTATCAAATGAGTCAGAAAGTTCAGTTGATGAAGTATCTACACTGTCTGAATTGATACTAGATTTCATTTTTGAGAACGATATTCCTTTTAGAGAAGGCTATGAGATACCGCCGCAAAACGTTGAGTATTACTTTTACAAGTGTGTAATGACTAGAACGTGTTGCGTTTGTGGAAAGCGTGGAGCTGATATTGATCATTTTAACAAGTCGTTAGGCAGACGAAAACGCAAATCTGTAGATCATTCTGAATACGACTTTGCTGCACTATGCAGAACACATCATAGCGAAAAGCATCAGATTGGTTTAGAAGAATTCAAGAGAAAACATCATGTTATTGGAATCAAATTGAACGAGAAAGAAATAAAGAAATTGAGGATTGGAGGCTGATGAAGTGGCTGAAATAAGTTGGATCAAACTAAAAACAACAATGTTTGATGATGAAAAAATTAGGCTCATACAAGCGGTGCCTGAGTCCGATGCAATCTTAGTGATATGGATACGGTTGCTAGTGTTAGCTGGTAAAACTAATGATGACGGCTTGATTTATATACAAAGAAATATGCCTTATTCAGAGGAAATGCTATCAACTTTGTTTAGCAAGCCAGTGAATGTTGTCAGATTAGCATTAATAACTTTGGAAAAATTCAACATGATTGATTTAAATACCGATGGAAGTATAGCGATTACGAATTGGGAAAAGCATCAAAACGTTGAAGGAATGGAGCAAGTTAGACTAAAAAATGCTATTAGAAACAGAGAATATAGAGAACGGAAGAAACAAGAAAAGCTAATGTTAGAGCGTGACGTTAGCGTGACGTCACGCGACGGTACAGATATAGATAAAGAATTAGATAAAGATAAAGAAATAGATAAAGAGATAAAGAAAAGTGAACCTGTCCGTCATAAGTATGGCGAATACAAAAATGTTCTTTTAAGTGATGAACAATTAGAAAAACTGAAAAATGAATTTCCTTCTGACTGGGACCAACGGATAGAAAAAATTTCAACATATTGCGAATCAACAGGTAAAACCTATAAGAACTATCTTGCTACGATTAGAAACTGGTCCAAGAAAGATCATTCAAGAAAATCTAATCTGAATGGCTACAATAAAAATACACGAGTAGAAAAATTACCAGACCATATATCTGTAGCGCCAGAAGTGAAAGAACCTGAAATAGATTGGGTAGCAGAGGCTGAACGGACACTTGCTGAAAGAGGTGAGCTGAATGAATGATTTTGAACTCCTTAAATGTGTTCATAACAAATTGCCTCCAGATTACAAAAAGATACAAGGCCCTTATTTAAAAAGATATAGCCAATATATTGTTCAAGGAGGGCATGTGAATGATGATCGCGCAAAACAGATTTTTAAACAATATTGGGTAGGCTATTTTATTTATCATTATCAAGTAAGAGCCAAAGAGTATGATTTTTGGGAATTGAACGAAAGGCCATATGAGGAACAGTTAAACTTTGCAAAAAAAATGTATGAGATGTCCTTTGGTTACGCTCCGAAAATGAGGGTGGCTGGATGACAAAATATACTTTGTATATAGAACCTAAACCACAATCAAGACCTAGATTTGGACGTAATGGAACCTATGAAGAATCAAAGATGAAGCAGTGGAAACGAAATTGCGAGAGCCAATTAAGATTGTTGAAACCTAAAATCATAGATAAGGGTCCTGTATTCGTCTCTACGACGTTTTACATCTATCCACCTAAACGGATAGCCAAAGTGAAAAAAAGACGATCAGAGCTTGAATCAGAAAGCATATATGTAGATAAACGCCCAGATATAGATAACTATATCAAAGCAGTTCTGGATTGTAGCAACGAACTATTGTTTAAAGATGATGGACAAGTAGCCGCTTTGTCTGCACAAAAACTTTATTCATTGAATCCGAGAATAGAAATAGAAATTACAAAACTGGAGGATTAATTAATGCTAAACATGAAAACTTTAGACTATCGAATCACAAGTGATAGCAGTCAGGTAATCGTAAATAAAGCCCGCAGAAATCAAGATGGAGAAATTTCCATTTTAAAAGATAAAGAGGGCAATGAAAGAGAGTCACAAGTTCTTGTTGGATATTACAGTAATCTAAGTAAAGCTTTGGTGGCGATACAACGAGATTACGTGCTTTCAGATGGCGTGGTAGTAGAAACTATTAAAGATTATAAAGAAGCGCTAGAAACGATTACTACAACGCTAGAAAACGAATTGGACTTAAAGGAGGAATTTAAATGATAAACAATGTGGTTTTAGTTGGACGATTAACAAAAGACCCTGATTTACGATATACAGCCAATGGAACAGGCGTAGCAGCCTTTACTTTAGCAGTGAATAGAAATTTTACGAATCAGAGTGGGAATCGTGAAGCAGATTTTATTAATTGTGTAATTTGGCGTAAATCTGCAGAGACTTTAGCAAATTATGCCCGCAAGGGAACTCTTTTAGGCGTGACTGGTCGTATTCAAACTAGAAATTATGAAAATCAGCAAGGCCAACGTGTTTATGTGACAGAAGTTATTGCGGAGAACTTTCAGTTATTGGAGTCTCGTTCTGCTAATGAACAACGACAGGATCAAAGTTCTAACGATAGCAGTTATCAAAGTGGAGGAAACAGTTATAATCAACCTTCTCAATCGTCTAAAAATACTAAGCCAGACTTCAATCGTGATTCAGATCCATTTAGTGGTTCGTCAATTGATATCGGTGACGATGATCTTCCGTTTTAAAAGGAGCGTGATTACATGAGGAGTCGTAAAAGCCCTGAAAAGCAAAAAGCGTGGAGCGAACTATTGGTATTGATAAATGATTCAGAATGGTACTTAGACGAAGAGGCCAAAAGGAAGCACAAAGAATTAATGAAGATTATAGAATCAGAAGACAAAGATAAACCGAAAGCAAAAGAACGTGAAAAAAATAGATATCAAATATATCTGGATAAGCATCCAGGTTTAGAAGACGGCATAGTTGCGCTGTTAAAACAGGGAAAAACTTTTATTGAGATGAAAGAAATTTATTCTGTTAGCGACAGAATGTTCACTTATTTGAGAGCTAAGTATTGTATTGAAAGACATCACAGAATAGAACCACCAAGTAAAGAGGAGCTTAGCTATTACTATAACTACCTAGGTTTAACAAAAGCTAGTGAAAAATTCAAAGCGTCAAAACCAACTATCTATTACTGGCTAAAGAAGTATGGTATCAAGACCAAAGCAGCCAAACGAAACCTAAATTCGAGGTGATTCAATGTATCGCATATATCACGACAATATTGCAGCAATCGTTGTAGACGAAGATAGAAAGCTGTTCTGCTACACGAGTGTTGAGAAAGCAAAGCAAGTGTCTAAGAGCATCGAATCGAAAACGAGTTATCGAACAGCGTTGAATCAGCGAGAAGAGTTCTTGCTGGAAGTCGGATACAAGAAAGAAAAGTTTATTGGATAGGAGAATTACGATGAATTTAGTAGATCGTTATTACACGTTAATTCTGAAAGAACAAGTAAGACAATTACGATTATACGAACGTAAAAAAGAGCGAGCAGATAAAACGATCCAAGATTTAGCTCTGGCGCCAGCACATACTACTCAACGATACTGGCAAGCAGTAAGTCAGTCGGAATTGTGTATCAATGAAATCAATAAAATAAAAGACGAAATGAACTATCTAAATAAAATTTATCACTGGAAAGATATGTTACATCAAGATCGATTCAGTTTTATCACTAATGAAGTGTTGAGATTAGTACGCTAACTGGTGCTATCACATAGAAAATGTAAAGAGGTGATTATATTGAAAGTGCTTTGTTATTACGAATCAAAAACTCCTTTTGAAATTACCATTTGCGTTAATGATAAAAAAATTGATCGTGAAGACATTGAAAACATTGTCTATGTAACTGATATTGGACGATTTATTTTATTCTATTGGAATTAGATTGATGGAAACAACAAAGCCGTTTTTTAAATAGAAAAGGTTAACTGACCGACATTTTTGTCGGTCAGTTGAAGTATTTGCGACCCTCAAAAATGATGGTCACAAAGTCCGTAATCGGACGAGATCAAGGAGGAACTCAAATGAATGAAGAAGAAATTTTAAAGCTATTAAAATTAACAATCGGTGGAACTACACCTCATGGTTCGCATGGGATTGATATGGATGAAATACAACCGAACATTAAACTATTGGGAAGTGTAGCTACTGAATTAGTTTGTCAATTAGAAAGAATAGCTAATGCTTATGAAGATAGACAAGAAAATTCAATTCAAGCATGTGGCAAAGAAGCTAGATATTGGATTGACTTTATCGAAAAAGAAGTTTTAGGCGTATGAAAAAGTCAACTAACGACACCTATCAAGGAGGAACGATAATGAAAAAAATTGAAACGATTGAAACAATTATTTGTGATATATGTGGCAAAGAAGCAGATGGTGAATTTTTTACATTTTCACGTGTAAATGGTAACCCGACTGGGGAAACGTATTGCCCACATGATTTGTGCCGTGAACACATGGAAAAATGGTTTAGATTGTGGAGGGTTAAAGAAATTAGAAGATATGAAAATAATCCAACCAATGATAAACGGGCTGAAATGTTAAATGAGTTTAGTGAATTATTGAAAGAAGAGGACGGCAAATGATATGGACTATTATTCTGTTCATTTTAGGAATAGCGCTTGGAAGAGAATACGCACATATGAAATTTAGTAATAGAAATCAGTTTATTTTCAATAGATTAAGTAAATCTGCTAGGTCAGAAATTGTGGAAATTATTAATGACATGGACAACTAAACTTACATTAACCACCCGAATCATGGAAAGGATGAACAAATTGCCTAAAATTTTAGACGCTTGCTGCGGCAGTCGCATGTTTTGGTTTGATAAGGAAAATCCAGATGTAACTTTTATGGATTGCCGGCAGTATTACGAAGAACTACCAACAGGGCATGTGGTTAACGTTAACCCAGATGTAGTCGCTGATTTTCGTGATATGCCTTTTGAAGATAGTGAGTTCGACATGGTAGTGTTTGATCCGCCGCATTTGATCCATGCCGGCGAAACTTCCTGGTTAGCTAAGAAGTATGGCCGGCTAGATGAACTTTGGCCAGAAGACATCAGGCAAGGTTTTGCCGAATGCTTGAGAGTTCTAAGACCTTCGGGATCATTAATCTTTAAGTGGAATGAGGATCAGATTCCACTTTCTGATGTACTGGAAGCAATTGGAGAGCAACCACTGTTTGGTAATAAACGAAGTAAAACACATTGGTTGGTGTTTATTAAAAACTTACATTAACTCACCCTATCAAAGAGAAAAGAGGTATGAAATGGATAAGCAAGAAATAATTGAACGATTAAATAATAAATTGAGTGAAACACTAAAGTTCCAACAAATTTTTGAGCCTCTATCAGAAGGACATTCGGGATGTGAATCAAGGGCAAATGCTTATATGACTGCTATAAACTACGTCGAACAACTTGACGAACCGCAAAAAGTCAAAGTACCAGCGTATGTTGCTGAATATATTGAAGCACATCGTAAGTGGGGTCCTGGAATATTTATTGGTGATTGGCTTGCTGACAACGATGCCGTAGATAAATGGCTATATAACAACAGTGAGAAAGAAAACAATCGTAGATTTCTAATTGCAGTAAAAGCTTTTGTCGAAGGCTACGAGGTCGAAGAAACTCCGAAGTATTATGTTCAGCTCCCATTTATTGAATGGAACGAAGAAGCTGCTGAACTAGAGCAATTTGAGCTTTACTTAGGGTTTGACATAACTAGTGACGAGACAAGATTCACGCCGCTAAAAGAAGGATACAGAGACTTTAAAACGAAACTTGATGAAGAAACAATCAAATCGATTGATGAACGCTACTGGCCGTTTGCGGTGCCAATCGAGAAAGTAGAGGTGTGATTTAATGCAAACTATGCGAAGAATTGGCATACAAATTAATGGAAAGCTTGTAGGATCGTGCGGCTCAATAAGTAAAGTAAGCTCTCCTTTATTCAAAGACATTTTAGACACTTGGTTTGATATTGAGGGGTTTGTGCCGGCGAAACCTCCCTTGAACTCAAACCAGCAGATCGTGTTGGAGTGGTTGAAAGAACAGGTTTCGGTCGGGAATGACCTCCAATATGTTTTGTGGGAATTCACTGATAATGTTTATGAGGAGCCTGCGACATATAGTGTTTCTGAGCAAACAAAAGCGTGGCTAGAATTGACAGAGCAAGAACAATTTCAAGTCCTATCAGCCTTTGCGGAATGGGGAATGAAGCAATGCTAAATAAAAAATATAAAACTAGATATACCAGCATCGTGCCAAAAGGTTCAATCGGTAAATGTGTGGATGTGATTGATTCAAAAGTTTTAGCAGTGAGATTAGAGTTTCAGAACGGAGAATCTCTATGGTTTATGAAGAGGGATTTAACGGAGGTGGCTGAATGAAGTTCTCAGATGAATTAGAACGGCTGTATGAATCAGAAGAAATCAATCTGGCTGACTCAACCTATCCAACCTATAAAGATGCCTATACACAAGGCTACCTGGACGGAATCGAAAGAGCAGAGAATTATATAAGAGATTTGGAAAAAACACATGACGGTGCTATTGAAATGCTTAAAACGAGTATTAAAAGATTGTTTCTACGCTAACCGATGAAATCATGGAGGTTTTGAATGATGTGTGAGTATTGTGAAAAAGGTAAAAAGATTAAAGATATGGCACAAGAAGATGGATTCGGCTTTAAAGACGATGATTGTGCAAATATAAAGGGGAACATCTTTCATGTAGAAGCAGTGACTGCAGCTGGTGAAATTAATGCAGATATAGATTTGGACTATAGAATCAACTGCTGCCCTATGTGCGGAGTGAAGCTTATGAAAGGCAAACCAATATCAAGTGAAGACTAATATGTAAAAAAGACCACTGTTCGATGAGATCAGTGGTCAATGAGCTAGGTATTGGAAGTGTCCCCTAAAATTGGCATGAATTAAGAAAGTCCTAGCTCAACTACATTTTAACACAAAAAAGACTGCCGAAGAGTAGGACGACAGCCAGTGAGCTAGATTTTCGATGCCTACCAAAAAAGTCGTTGTAAAAAGAAGGAACCTAGCTCACTATTATTTTACACCTTGTATTTATTAATTAAAAACAAAAACCTATTATCGGAGGGTGAAGGATTGGCTGAATTAACAAAGACGAAGTTAGCAGATCTAGAAGAAGATTTTCGAGCATACAAAAAAATACCGAGTAAAATAGCAGAAGCGTTGATTGCTAAAGAATGGAAGCCAGAAGATGCTAATGCGTGGATAAAAGGAAGCCAAACGCATACAGAACGAGCATTAACCGATTTAATTAAACGAGAAGATAATAAAAGTTATCTTTACTATTCAAAACTGTATGCTGATATTAGTCGTGCCTACGATTCACTTAGCGAAGAACTGAAATATATTGTCGATATTTATATGTGGGGGGAATTGAATTATCTCGAATGGCGTGATGTAGCTGAACGAATTCATTGCTCTAAAACATCAGTATATAAAAAAAGGTACAAAATATTAGAAAGTTTAGCTATTCAACAAGGCAAAGTGTTCTAAAATGTGTGGTAGACCACCCTTAAAACGCTATAAAATGATAGAGTAGATAATTTATCAAGCAGGCAATTCAAACTTACTGTCATTGAAAGTTCTCCTTTCTAATTAGTTAACATACACCGTCTAGCTTGATAGATTATTTCGTTTTGACTACACTGCCACTCTGCGGAAACAGAGAAGGCAAACATCTGCACAATGAATCAAACGAGTTTCTAGGTGCAGTTAGAAACTTAATTGACGGCACGAATAATGATTTCTACTCAACAGGACGTGTCGTCTTTATGTCACTGTGGCGGATAGATCCGCACAACTTGGGCGTGAGCAATCATGAGATATAGAGTGTAATTCAACGGAGCAGAGAGTTCCCAGTCCGTATTACCGAGTGGAGCAGTACCACTCCAGTGACTTAGGTGTTTCACCACCGTTAAGCGTGAACGAATGATGCAGCAACCGAGCATTCCTATCTGCCAGACAGGGGTAAACAGTGGGTTCCATAATGGAGTAAGGTTGCTTTAATTTTAATAGAACTTCGCACACCTCTTTACAATGTGTCCCAAGCGGAGACGTTATACATAATCGAGATCACTCACACGAGTGGTCTTTTTATTTTGTCCGTCCCCTGTGTACTTCATGAATCTACGTTGAATGGCTATATCAACTAATGATAATCCACCTTAATAGAAAGGATCTTACCTATGGCATTGAGAGCAGACAGACAAGGTGCACATCGAGTAGCTTTTGAGAAGAATCGCAAGAGGCTGTTAAAGACTGAGAACGTATGTGGTATCTGTGGTAAACCGATTGATAAAAGATTGAAAGCACCAGATCCTTTAAGTGCAGTAGTAGATCACATCATACCAGTTTCTAAAGGTGGTCATCCATCTGCCATTGAGAACCTGCAGTTAGCACACTGGACATGCAACAGACAGAAGTCTGACAAGTTATTCAACAATAAACAAGACAATAAAAAAGATACAAAAGTATTAGGTAATAGAAACCTTCCTCAAAGCTTAAATTGGACTTTGTATAAGGCCTAAATAATTTTGGTGTAATTTTATTTGACTTTATTTTTAAATCAACCGAGTGAAAGTTTAAGGGGGCATACCTCCCCCTCCCGGCTGAGCGCCGTCGTTCACGCAGTCACTGTACATATTTTCTCGCGCGACATTGAAAGGAGAGATGAAATGTCATTACAAGGTATGAATTATCTGAAGAAAAAGCTTAATACAAGGCGCAGTCGTGTTGAAATGCGGTATAACCAATACGCAATGAAACATAAGGATTTTGATGTAAGCTTAACAATTCCAAATCAAATGAAGATGAATTATAAATCTATTTTAGGCTGGTGTGCTAAAGGAGTTGATAGTCTTGCAGATCGGTTGGTATTTCGAGAATTTGCAAACGACAATTTTGAAGTAAAAGAAATATTTGATGCTAATAATCCGGATGTTTTTTTCGATAGTGCAGTATTGTCGGCACTTATTGCATCATGTTCATTTGTTTATATCTCAAAAGGTGAAGATGATATGCCGCGATTACAGGTTATCGAAGCAAGTAACGCCACAGGAATCATTGATCCGATAACAGGCATACTTACAGAAGGGTATGCAGTGTTAGAGCGAGATGACAGAGGGCAACCGTTAGTGGAAGCCTATTTTGCTCCTGAACAAACATTTTATTATTATGCTGATAAGTCAAAGAAAAATTTTTCAATTGCGAATCCTACTGGCTATCCGTTGTTGGTTCCAATCATCCATAGACCGGATGCAGTCAGACCGTTTGGACGTTCAAGAATTACTCGTTCAGGTATGTATTTTCAAAGATATGCAAAGCGTACACTAGAACGTGCAGATGTTACAGCAGAGTTTTATTCATTTCCGCAAAAATATGTTACAGGATTAAGCCAAGATGCAGATCCCATGGAAACATGGAAAGCTACTGTATCCTCAATGTTGCAGTTTACAAAAGATGACGAGGGTGACAAACCAGTTTTAGGGCAATTCACTACACCAAGCATGTCGCCTTTTACAGAACAACTCAAAACTGCAGCTGCAGGTTTTGCTGGAGAAACGGGACTGACGCTCGATGATTTAGGTTTTGTTTCTGAAAATCCTTCATCCGTAGAAGCTATCAAGGCAAGCCATGAAAATTTACGATTAGCTGGTCGAAAAGCACAACGATCGTTAGGATCGGGCTTCCTCAATGTCGCGTTTATTGCAGCTTGTTTAAGAGATAGCTATCCTTACAATCGATACCAATTTAATGAGACGATCCCTAAGTGGGAACCATTATTCGAAGCAGATGCAAGTATGTTGAGTTTAATTGGTGATGGCGCTATTAAATTAAATCAAGCGATTGAAGGATTTGTTGACGAAGACACCATTCGAGATCTTACTGGAGTAAAAGGAGCTGGTAATAATGGATGATGTCGTTCCAAAACTGTTAGAAGATATCCAATCTCAATTCAATAATCAAATGCTTAAAAATAAAAAAATCAAACAATCAGTACATGCTTTAAAAAGCGGGGAAGCGACATATAAAGAGGTTAATGAGTTTGCGATAGAGGTCGGTTCAATAGCTGCAAATGCTCTAGGGGAAAATATCACGACTGAAATTTTACCAAACGGCAAAATGTATTTTAATATCGCTGATCGTATAGTCACACCAACACTGAATAAAAATTATGAACTAATTTCTGGATATGCAGTTGATGTCCAGTCGCTATTGAATAAACAAGCAGGTATTAATTTGAAAGTACAAAGCCCTATATTTGATGAAGATAGAGTAGATGGGATTGTTAACCGATTATCCAGTGATCAAGATTATGAAAATACAAACTGGCTACTTAATGAGCCGATTATAAATTTTAGCCAAAGCATTGTTGATAATGCTATAAAAGAAAATGCAGGATTTCATAAACAAGCAGGATTAAATCCTAAATTAATAAGAAAAGTATCTGGCCATGCCTGTAAATGGTGTCAAAATCTCGCTGGAGCATATGACTATGAGAGTGCTCCTGATGATATTTACAGAAGACATGAGCGTTGCAGATGTATTGTTGAGTATGTACCAAAGGATGGGAAAAGGCAAAATGTATGGTCGAAGACATGGAAAGATCCCAAAAAGGATGATAGAATTAAGTTAGCAAATGAAAAAGATCTAAACCAATCGACGAAAGCCGGAAATAGAGATATAGCAAATATTCTAAATGCAAAAAAGGGCGAACCAATGACTGTTGAAAAAGCTGATAGAACAAATGCTAATCCAAACTTTTATAAGGGACGAGAATACCAAGTCAATTGTCAGCGGTGCGTACCAACTTATGAGCTACGGAGAAGAGGGCTAGATGTTGAAGCTTTATCAGCTGCGGATGAAAGTATTTGGTCTGAACCAAATTCAACAGTAGTACGCTTTGGAAAAAAAGGAATTAGAGGAATAAATGCATTTGTAGATCCAACGACAAAAGAGCCGATTAGTTCGACACTTGTTGAGGGTAGAACAATGAAACAAAATTTTTCGAGATTGGAAAAAATTGTAAAAGAGGATGAGCGTTATTCACTGTCCATGGCATGGAAACGAGGCGGGGCTCATATAGTCAACATGGAAAGAATCGATGGGGTACTTTCAATTGTAGATGCACAAAGTGGATCAATTGCACCGATTGATGAATATTTTGCTATTCGAAAAGCACAACCTAAAAGTCTCAATTATTGTAGAATAGATAACACTGAAATTAATTTGAATATCTTAGAAAAAATTGTTATGGCCAAAAGGGAAGGTTGATACTAATGAAGGATTTAGACTCTATCATTAATGCGGTAGATATTCCAGGTTTCATTAAGAACAGTATAGAAAAATGGACTATTGAAAAAAATACTCCTAGTTTTATGTATCTTTTACCCGATTATGGTTATATAGAGCCAACAATTGGACAGCCATTTTTCTTGGTCGTGGATAAAATAACCTCGACGGGGATTCTTATTTTTAGAGAAACACCAGAGTGGGAACAGTTTAAATTAGATATGATATATGATTCAGAATGAAAAGCGCTTATTAACTAAAAAAAGTTGATAGGTGCTATTTTTATACCCAAAATTATCCCAGCGATAGGGTTATCATGCATGAAGGTGATTGAAAGGAGCAAGCTATGACTACTAAAGTAAGATTTGGTAATCAGCATCCTACTCAATCGGTAATTCTGCCGTATGACACAACGAAATATCTTGAAGCGATCGAACTATACAAGAAAACAAAGCGAAATTGTTACGAGTGGCAGCTTAATATCTTGAAAGATATTATGGCAATCGACAAAAGCGGATTGTGGGTACATCAAAAGTTTGGTTATTCCATCCCACGCCGAAATGGTAAAACAGAAATTGTTTACATGCTGGAATTATGGGCATTAAAACAAGGGTTAAGTACACTACACACGGCGCACCGGATTAGCACTTCTCATTCGTCTTATGAAAAGCTCAAAAAGTATCTTGAAGATAGCGGATATGTTGAAGGAGAAGATTTCAACTCAATCAAAGCAAAAGGTCAAGAACGATTAGAGCTATACGAAACGGGAGGGGTCATTCAATTTCGAACGAGGACATCTAGTGGCGGACTTGGTGAAGGATTTGATTTTTTAGTCATCGATGAAGCTCAGGAGTACACGACTGAACAGGAATCAGCTTTGAAATATACAGTAACTGACAGTGATAATCCTATGACGATTATGTGTGGAACGCCACCTACGCCGGTATCAAGTGGAACGGTGTTTACTCACTATCGAGAGACAACTTTAGCAGGCTCGACAAAATATGCCGGTTGGGCAGAGTGGTCGGTAGAGGAAATTCAAGATATCCATGATATTGATGCTTGGTATAACTCGAACCCCTCAATGGGCTATCACTTGAATGAGCGGAAAATCGAAGCTGAATTAGGTGAGGATAAACTCGATCATAACGTTCAACGTCTTGGCTATTGGCCTAAGTATAATCAGAAGTCTGCTATTTCTGAAAGAGAATGGTCAGTTCTTAAAGTTAATAATTTACCTGTTTTGAAAGGTCCGTTATTTGTTGGAATTAAGTATGGGAATGATGGAACAAACGTTGCCATGAGTGTTGCTGTCCGAACTTTATCAGGGAAAATATTCGTTGAAACAATTGATTGCCAGTCTGTTAGAAACGGAAATAATTGGATTGTTGCCTTTTTGAGACAGGCAGAAGTGCAATCGGTTGTCATTGATGGAGCTGGCGGTCAGTCGATACTTTCGAGCGAAATGAAAGACTTTAAGTTAAAAGACCCAATTCTGCCAACGGTCAAAGAGATTATTAATGCCAATTCGCTTTGGGAGCAATCCATTTATCAAAAATCAATTTGTCATAACGATCAACCTTCATTAACAACCGTCGTTACAAATTGTGAGAAACGAAACATTGGAACAAATGGAGGCTTTGGGTATAAATCGCAATTCGATGATATGGATATTAGTCTTATGGACAGTGCACTTTTAGCTCATTGGGCTTGCAGTAGTGTGAAGCCTAAAAAGAAACAACAAATCAGGTATTAAACGACTTTCGTTGAAGGTCGTTTTTTTAATACACAAAATTACCGAGACAGCCGGGTAAGCTGGGAAAGGATTTTTTATTATGTCAGAATTTAAAGCAATCGAAACACAAGAGGAACTGGACCGAGTTATCCAGGATAGATTAATTCGTGAAAAAAGTAAATATTCAGATTACGATGAAATCAAGAAACGTAACAACGAGTTAGAAAATGAAGTGGGTTCTTATAAATCAACTGTAGAAGAGTTAAACGAAAAATCTAAATTGTTTGATCAAGAAAAATCTGAATTGAGTGCAAAAATTTCAGACTATGAGACAGCAAATTTACGAACAAAGATTGCTTTACAAAACGGATTACCGTTTGATCTTGCAGAAAGACTTGTAGGTACCGATGAAAAAAGTTTGAAGGCCGATGCTGAGCGACTTGCTGGTTATGTAGTAAAACCCGCTCAACCAGTACCGCCCTTGAAAAATACTGAGTCGCCTTTAGGTGATGAAAAAAGTAGTGCGTATAAAAATTTATTAAGTGGTCTTAAAAACGAAGGAGAGTAAATTATTATGACATTAGAAAGAGGAACATTATTTGATCCAAAATTAGTAACAGATTTAATTAGCAAAGTGACGGGGAAAAGTTCATTAGCACGTTTATCGTCTCAAACACCTATTCCGTTCAATGGTGAAAAAGTTTTCACTTTTACGATGGATTCAGAAATTGATGTCGTTGCAGAAAGTGGTAAAAAAACGCATGGTGGTATGTCATTGGCACCACAAACAATGATGCCGATCAAAATTGAATACGGCGCTCGCATTTCTGATGAGTTTATGTATGCATCCGAAGAAGAACAAATTAAAATTTTAGAGGCCTTCAATGATGGGTTTGCTAAAAAAGTTTCTCGTGGTATTGATTTAATGGCTTTTCATGGTGTTAATCCTCGAACTGGAGAAGCTTCAACTGTAATCGGAGCTAATCATTTTGATGCGAAAGTAACTCAAAAAGTCGAAATGCCAGTCGGTTTGGCAGAACCAAATGAAGCGATTGAATCAGCAATAGAAGTTGTCAATGGCTCAGAAGGAGACATTTCTGGCATGGCAATGAATCCAGCATTCCGTTCAGCATTGGCTAAACAAAAGGACAAACAAGGAAATCCAATGTTTCCTGATTTGGCTTGGGGTAACGCACCATCTACTATTAATGGACTGGCAGTTGATGTCAATCGAACAATTTCAGATATGAACTCATTAAATGATCGGGCAATTATTGGTGATTTTTCTGAGGCATTTAAATGGGGATATGCAAAAGAAATTCCAATGGAAATCATTCAATATGGTGATCCAGACAATTCAGGAATGGATTTAAAAGGTTATAACCAAATTTATGTACGTGCAGAGGCATTTTTGGGTTGGGGAATTATGGCTCCTGAAAAATTTGCACGTATTACAGAAGTCGCTGCAGAAGGTGGCAAATAAAGATGCGATATAAAAATATTAAAACAGGAGCTGTCTTAGACAGTTCCTTTGTTGTTTCTGGTGAACATTGGGAAGCTGTTAGCAATCAAAAGAAAAAAAATTTAGATTCAATCGATGTTAATGACTCGGTAAAAAAAGAAAAAAAGAAGTCCGATATTGAAGAAACAAACGAATCAACTAGCGGAGTGTCCAAGAAAGAAATTATGCAAGAATTGGATGCTATGGGTATCGATTATGATGCCAAAGCTAAAAAGGATGATCTTTATAAATTAATGATTGGGGAGTGATCCCATGACTGTTTTTGCAACTATTGAAGATGTCGAATTGTTATGGCGTACGCTAAAAAGTGATGAAAAAGTACGAACGGCCGAATTGATTCAAGTAATTTCAGACTCATTGAGAGAAGAGGCGTTCAAAGTCGGAAAAGATCTAGATGTAATGATCGAACAACGACCATCGTTTCAGAATGTCGTTAAGTCTGTGACGGTTGATGTTGTTGCTCGTACGCTTATGACTTCAACAGATCAGGAACCGATGACGCAATTTGCAGAGGGTGCAATGGGCTATAGCGTATCGGGATCTTATCTGATACCTGGTGGGGGTCTATTCATCAAAAATAGCGAACTTAACCGTTTAGGATTACGTCGTCAAAGATTTGGAGTGATTACCTTATATGGGGAAGATTAAAGGCATTACAGTTCAACTAGTCAATCCAATCACAGAAGGCATAGATCCATTTGGAAATCCTATCTACAAAGATAAAGTAGTAACGGTAGAAAACGTCTTAATTGCCCCAACTTCATCAGATGATATTGTTAATCAGTTAAGTCTGACGGGGAAAAAGGCTGTTTATACGTTGGGAATTCCTAAAGGAGACACGCATGATTGGGAAGATAAAAAGGTGAAGTTCTTTGGCCAAGAATGGCGCACATTTGGTCTCTCGTTAGAGGGGATTGAATCGCTCATTCCACTTGATTGGAATAAGAAGGTGATGGTGGAACGTTATGGCTAAGAATAAATTTAAGATGAATTATGCTGGTGTTGGTCAATTACTGAAATCAGCAGAAATGCAAAATATTTTAGAAGAAAAAGCTACAAGTATCCGTAATCGAGCGGGCGAAGGGTATAAACAAGATATCTATGTCGGTAAAAATCGTGCAAATGCTATGATTTATGCGGATTCTTATCAAGCCAAAAGAGACAATTTAAAAAATAATACATTGCTAAAGGCGGTGCGATAAATGATTGAGATTGTAATTAAAGACTTTCTTGATGGCCATTTATCTGTACCGTCTTTTTTGGAGCGTCCAAGCAAGCCACCAAAACAATATATTTTGTTAGAAAAGGCAGGAAGTGGCAAAAGGAATTATTTGCCTACGTCAACCTTCATTTTTCAAAGCTACGCACCATCTATGTATGAAGCAGCAAAGTTGAATGAAGAATTAAAAGAAGTGGTTGAAAGCATGATTATTCTTGATGATATAAGCGGAATCAAGTTAAACAGCGATTACAACTTTACGGATACCACAACAAAAGAATATCGTTACCAAGCGGTATTTGATATTAATCATTATTAGGAGGGAAACGAATGTCAAACGCACAAAACGTTTCAACAGCAAAACCTAAAGTCGGGGGTGCTATTTATTCAGCACCATTAGGAACTAAACTACCAACCGACGCAGTAATGGCCTTAGATGCTAAATTTAAAAGCTTAGGATATATTTCAGAGGATGGGCTAACAAATACGAATTCACCAGAATCGGATAATTTTAAAGCATGGGGTGGAGAGACCGTCGGGACGACACAAACAGCAAAAGAAGACACTTTTGCATATACTTTAATTGAACCATTGAATCCAGATGTTTTGAAAGAGGTCTATGGACCGGAAAACGTTTCAGGTTCCATCGATACGATGATTACAATCTTGGCAAATGCAAAAGAATTAGAAGAACATGCACTTGTTGTAGATATGGTATTAAAGGGTGGAATCTTGAAACGGATTACGATTCCTTGTGGGAAAGTTACCGAAGTTGGTGATATCACATATACAGATGGTGATCCAATCGGATACGAAACGACTTTAACCGCAATTCCAGATGATAAAGAAAATACGCACTATGAATATATTCAAAAACCCAATACAAATTCCAATGAAAGTGGTGGCAAGTAATGGCTAAAAACAATGTGATAAAAGGTGTAACAAAATCAGGATTTTCTTATCAGCTATCTAAAGATCGCTTAAATAATTATGAGTTGCTAGAAGCTATTGGAGAAGTGGAAGAATCTCCGTTAGCATTGTCTAAAGCATTGAATTTAATGTTAGGTAAAAAACAAGCCCAACAATTAAAAGATCATGTCCGAAATGCAGAAGATATTGTTCCAATGGACAAAATGGAAGCAGAAATGACAGAAATGTTTACAAGTATTTCACAAGTAAAAAACTAGTGGTCCTTGCCAGAATGCTTAAAATTGACGAAGATGCTTTGATTTGCGACCTTGCTGAAACCTATCAAATTTATGACTACAAACAGTTCCCGGCACTAACGGTGGCTGTTTTTTCTTGTGGTTTAAGGGAAGAATCACGGATTATGCTTCGTTTAAGTGAGCAAACAATCCCGTTAAAAACTCTTTTGTTGGCAGATATCTCTGATAAATTAGCCTTGCTATTTTGGGCTAAAACAGATGATGGGCAAAAAGGAAAAAATCGCCCGACTTCGGTCGTAGCGTCTATGTATGGGCAAAATACTGTAGAAAAAAGCGAGATTGTTTTTGATTCTGGTGAGGAATTTGAACAAATGAGACAACGTTTAATTGATGGAGGTGAGTTGTAATGGCAACAGATTTAGGACAAGCATATGTACAAATTGTTCCTTCTGCAAAAGGTATTAGTGGTGCCATTCGTGGAAAGCTAGACCCAGAAGCGAGTGCGGCAGGACAAAGTGCTGGTAGTAATCTTGCAGGAAGACTTGTCTCTGTAGTTAAAGGAGTCGTTGCAACTGCTGCCATTGGTAAAGCGTTCGCAGCTACTATTTCTGAGGGCGCTCAATTAGAGCAGTCACTCGGTGGTGTGGAGACATTATTCAAAGGTAGTGCAGACAAAGTTAAAAAGTATGCAGATGAAGCCTATAAAACATCGGGACTGTCTGCTAATGATTACATGGAAAATGTCACAGGTTTTAGTGCAAGTTTGCTTCAATCTGTTGGTGGTGATACAGAAAAAGCCGCAGATACAGCTAATATGGCCATGATCGATATGTCTGATAATGCCAATAAGATGGGTACCAACATGGGCGATATCCAAAATGCCTATCAAGGATTTGCTAAACAAAACTATACGATAGAACTAATGTCCGCTGCATAGGTGACTATGTAGATGAAAGTGTGTGAACCTTACTAAGGGTGTGAAGTTAGAATATAGCAGTAAATGGCTATTGAGATAACTTTGCTAACAGGGGAAGTCTAAAACGATTATAGCTTTCGTCATGATTATCCTGTGCTAAGCTTTATTCTTTATCCAAATCAAATAGGCTGATAAATGATAATTTGGTATAATAAAGATATAAAGAAAGTCAAACGACTATGAGTTTGTTACTCAGTACTGTATCTATTAGTACGATATGGGAAGCGCACACCAACTTAAAAGGAGAATGAAAAGCTATGGAGATGTGGAAGGATATAGAAGATTTACCAGGTTATTCTGTAAGCAATAAAGGAAGAGTCATGAAAAATGATACAGGTCAAATTATGGTGTTGGGCAAGAACAACGGATACGTTAGAATTGTTGTTGCTAAACATGTCCATAGACTTGTAGCCAAAGCTTTTCTTGACGACCCTGAAAATAAAAAACACCTTTGGGTAGATCATATAGACGGAAATCGTTCTAACAATGATGTTTCTAATTTGAGATGGGTTACTCCATCAGAAAATAGACTGGCTTTTGGCCATGAACAAAGAACCATAAATAAACAGAGAAAAGTTAGAGCGACACATCTCGATGGCGAAGAAATCATTTTCGAATCAAGACAAGCCTGCGCTAAGTATTTTGGAACTTCTGATAGTGAAGTTGTTTATAACAAGCGATATCAGCGACACTCATCTAAAAAAAGGACGAATCCAAATGCACATGATAAAAAAGGCTGGATTTTTGAAAAAGTTGAAGATATAGTCTAATCCCTTAAGGTTTACGATAAATCGTAAGCCTTTTTAAATACCGCGAAAGTGGGGGTATAAATGGTTAGATAACCTTAAACTAGGTTATGGTGGTACTAAAGAAGAAATGCAGCGTTTACTCACAGATGCGGAAAAAATATCTGGTGTTAAATATGACATTAATAACCTAGATGATGTGTACAAAGCCATTCATGTTGTACAGGGTGAATTGGGTATTACTGGAACCACAGCAAAAGAAGCGGCAGAAACTCTAAGTGGCTCGTTTGCTTCGATGAAGGCATCCTTCCAAAATGTTCTAGGAAAATTAGCATTAGGACAAAATATACAACCACAACTTAATGAGTTGGCCAAAACAACGTCAACCTTTCTTTTTGGAAACTTCTTGCCAATGGTTGGGAATATTTTAAAGGCCTTGCCCGGAGCGTTCGTTACTTTCTTTAAAGCGGCAGTTCCTTATGTAAAAGAAGGTGTAGGAAATCTATTCCGTTCTGCTTTAGAACCAATAAAAGGTATAGGTGAGAAGCTATCTTCATCTTTTGATGGTTTTGGGAATATCGGTAAAACATTAGGAAATATCTTTTCGGGATTAACAACACAAATTAGTTCACCAACAAAAGGCTTAGATGTTTTCCAACTTGCGTTGGGTGCACTGATGGGGCCAGCAGGATTAGCCATAAAAATTATTGGACAACTTGCTAAAGTGTTTCAAAATGAAGGGATTAAAGGTGGTTTAAATACGTTGTCCACCTCATTTGAAACTTTAGCAAATGAAATAGCAATTAAAGGCCCACAGATTGGTGAATCTTTCGGTAATGCATTGCAAGGAATTTTAGGAGCAGTTGCAACGGCGTTACCTGGAATAATTGCAGGAGGATTACAAATAATTGCTGGACTCATTACAGGAATTGTTCAAGGATTACCGCAGTTAACTATTGCAGTCGCACAATTGATTGGAGCGTTTACTGGTTCTCTTTTGATGCTGATGCCGACGATTACTCTGTCAGCAACAACACTTATTACAGCATTCATCGGAGGTCTATCGTATGCCTTACCACAAATCATTGCAGCTGGTGCAGGATTAATCAATTCATTGTTGCAAGGAATTACGCAACAATTACCAAGCATTATTGAAAATGGAGCAAATTTGATCGTTACTTGGTTAAATGCGTTAAACACATATTTGCCTTCGATATTACAAGCAGGCATGAATTTATTGATTACCTTTCTTCAAGGAATTGCCTCTAATATTGGGCAAGTTGCTCAACAGGCGTTGAATATTATCATTAATTTTTCTCAAGTGATTATCTCAAACATGCCGACAATTCTTAATACCGCAGTGGATTTGATGGTAAGCTTTGCTAATGGTTTGGCATCAAGAATGAACGATATTATAGGCGCTGCAGCCAATTTAATTGCTAGTTTTATTAATGGAATTGCTGATCATCTTGGTGAAATTATCAATGCTGCGGTGAATCTAATTGTTAAGTTCTTAGAAGGAATCGCACGTAAGATTCCTGACATTGTGAATGCGGCAATGGATTTAGTCGATGCAATAGTCAGAGGTGTATTACAGGCACAAGGTCGATTAATGGATGCAGCAATAGATTTGATTAATGGATTTGCCAATAATATTCGGGATAGAAAAGATGAAATAAAGAGTGCTGCTCATAATCTATTAGATGCCATGTTACGTGTCTTTTTACCAGATAGTTTAGTTGATGCTGGTGAAGCCATTATTAATGGTTTTTTGGATGGTCTTCAAAAGGCTTTTGAAGGTGTTAAAAAATTTGTTGGCGGAATTGCAGACTGGATCAAAGAACACAAAGGGCCTATATCATATGATAAGAAATTATTGATTCCTGCAGGGAAAGCGATCATGGGCGGTTTAAATGCTAGCCTACAAGATAGCTTTAGCAATGTGAAAAATACGATTTATGATTTAAATGACATGATTCAAGATACCGTAGGAACGGATGTAGGTATTAATTTAGCTGCAGATGCAGTAGTTACCAATAATAGCGTGAACCAGCAAAAACGTGCGCAAGTTAGCCAGCTATCTGGAAAACCAACAGTATCTGATCAACCTATTTTTAATTTTAGCTTTAATATAGAACATGTGGATTTATCAAATAATCGTGGAATTGAGGATACTTCTTTACAATTAGCAAAATTAGTAGAGAAACAAATGAGGGGGCGTTTAGCATGATTAACTTTAATAAAATGCCTTACTTTCAGTTTAGGGGAAGGCGTTCAAATGAATTTAACATGGTCATTCGCCATGATATGGAATTTGTCCTTCCAGAAACCACTTTGGATTTTACAGAAGTGGATGGCAGAAGCTCAGACATAATCTTTGATAGAGGAAGATTGAAAGATATTGAAAAGACCTTCCCTGTCAGAATTTACAAAGAATCAGATACAACAATAGCCGCTCAGCTTAGAAATATAGCTGGGTGGCTTTATTTATCCCATGAATATTTACCATTACTCTTTAGTGGCTATGGTGAGTATTATTACAAAGCTTTGGGTTATAAAACAATCACTATAAAAGATGAAAGTAAAAACTGGGTCGATGTGGACTTTACCTTCAAATGCCAGCCTTATGTTTTTCGTTTGGATGGTGAAGATGAGCGAGATGTTTCAAGTGGTCAATCTATTACTAATCCTGAATTGTTTACTAGTCTGCCGATTGTTACCCTCAATAAAACTTCAAGTGCTACAGACAGTAATATTTACATTAATGGCCAACAGTTTCGTATAGCGAAAGAAGCAGGGATAGGAATCATTACAATGGATTGTGAGAACGGAATTGCTTACAAAGAAGGCGGGGTAAACGTCTCAAAACAATGTTTCTTAAATACTGAAGGCTATCATCCACTTATTTTACAACCTGGGAAAAATGAAATTTCTTATACGAATATCAATCAATTTAAAATCAAACCTAGATGGAGGAATTTAGCCATATGAGCACCATTATCTTACATGATAAAACAAATAATAACTGGTCTTCACTAGGGATTGGGCCATTAAAAGATGCGATAAACCCACTTGCTACCAGAGAAAAAAACGGCATCTATGATCTTAGTTTTCAATACCCTGTTACTGGTCCACTTTTCAAAGAACTCAAAGTTGGTCGTTGGTTTGTTGCAGATGCAGGCCCGACGATTCAAGCGCAAAGTCAACGTTTTGAAATAGCGCAAATTACAAAGCCCATTAATGGAATCGTTACAGTTTACGGGGAACATTATCGATATAAATTACTGAGAACCATTGTAAAGATAGGCTCAACTTTTAGTAATATCCCTGCCCAAACAGCACTTAATCAATTAAAAGATCGAATGGAACCAAAGGGAGAGTTTACTTTCTTTAGCAACGTTTTAACTAAGAGCTCTATTGATTTTACCGATCCAGCAAAATTCAAAAATGCTCAAGAAGTATTAGGCGGTGTTCAGGGATCCATACTAGACAATTTTGGTGGGGAATATCGATTCAATAATAATGAAGTCCAATTACTCAATAGGGCAGGAATAGACACTAATATTATCATTGCCTACGGTAAAAATCTTACAGACATTCAACAAGAAGAATCGATTGAGAATACCTATACCTCCATTTATGGTTGGGCAAAAATAGGCAACGGGGACGATGAAAAGATTCTAACACTGCCTGAAACGTTTATAGATAGTGAGTATGTAGGAAACTATACAGAGCGCCGTATACAGATGGTCGATTTCAGTGATAAAGAGCCAAAAGACGTTTCCACATTAAGAAATCTAATGAAGAATTATATCAAAACGAACAATGTAGGGATTCCTAAAGTATCCATCAAAACGAGTTTTGTTGACCTTGCAAGTGCGGTCATGGATAAACAATTAAAGAATTTAGAGCAGCTAGACTTATGCGATTGGGTAAATGTCGCGTTTAATCAATTGGATATCAATACTTCTGCACAAGTAATTAAGACAGTTTGGAATGTGGCTCTTGACCAATACGAATCGATCGAATTAGGAGAAGCACGAACAGACTTTTCAAAAGTTCTAGAAGATTCAAAAACAGATACTACGGCTATTAATAGTCATTTGTCTGAACTAGAAAAAGCGAAGAATGAAGCTTCTAATATCCTAAAAAATCCAGGAGTAGGACATGTCGTTATTTACCCTTCACTTGCAGACCCTCAAGAGATTCTGATTATGGATACAACAGATATCAATACTGCTAAAAAGGTATGGCGTTGGAACGCTGGAGGATTAGGCTTTAGCTCTACTGGCTATAACGGCAGTTACGGATTAGCTATGACTAATAACGGCGCCATAGTAGCAGATAGAATAACCACAGGTACTTTAAAAGCCATTGATATTATTGGTGTGGCTATTTCTGGTAGTACGTTTGAAACCACCGGCAATAACGGGAAAATATTTATGTCTGGCGGCAGCATGAAATTTCAAGATTATACTGGAAAAGAATTTGGCTTATTTTGTCCAGCAAATGCTGGGAGCTCTGGATTAACAATGATGATGTCTTCGACAGGCGACATAATGCTAGTTGCCGGAAATGGAAAAGTTAAAAACACCACATTTTCAATGACAGGAGGTTACGCTTCTGATGCTCATGTAACAAGCTTAACTGGGGAAAATACACCATTGTGGTTTCATTATGCAGGTGACCAATCAATAAGTGCTGGTGTCGAGATAGATAAAAATGGTGTTTTCCTTCGGGGAGTGGTAACGGCATATGAGGGGTTAGATATTTTAAAAAAGCTGACAGTGTATGGCGATACCTCAACTAATTTTTATTCCCCATTAAATATGCATGGTTATGCTATTCAAAATCAATCGGATATTCGATTAAAAGAAAACATAGAAGATTCAACTGTCAACGGTATTGAAGAAACGAAGAAATTAAACTTCGTTGAATTTGATCGGAAACAAAATTATCAAAGTAAAGACCCAAAGAAACAACCCTCTGCACAAAGAGAGCTAGGCTTAATTGCACAATATTCGCCTTTTTTAAGCGTAAAAAGTGAAGAAGACAATTACTTGAGAATCGATATGAATAAGCAAATCATGCTTAACAGCATGACGAATAAGCAATTGATTGCTCTTGTCGAAGAACAAGAACAACGTTTAATTAAAATCGAACAATTTCTAAGTGAAAAGGAGGGATTCGATGGCAAATAAAATTTTGAACTTAGATCTTTCAAAAGATCCCATTATGCCTGCGATTATTTACGGACGTATTGCAGATGATCGAATGCAAACAGTCACTGTTAATATCACGCGCAGAGACGAAGTGGCAGATCTTACGGGCTGTAAGATTACTTTTGAAGGAACAACACATAGCGGTCAAACAAAAGTGTTTGATACTAATAATGTTTCTTCCACATCACCAGGATTAAAGAAAGGGACCTTTGACTATACCTTTCCAAACATGGCGTTTGCAGTAGCTGGAAAGTATGATCGAGCTTATTTTTCTATTACAAAAGATGGAAAACGTGATACGACTGCTGATTTTGATATATTGGTGACAGGAAATGCCGATATCGATGCGCCAGAAGCAAAGACTATTATTACCGAATACAATAAATTAGTTGATGATCTTCAAAAGTTGCAGAAGCAAAATATTAGTGACCTACAAAAGCAACAAAATGCTTACATTCAATCAAGTGATGATGAATTTAAAGCCATTCAAGCAAGAATAACTGACTTAGAAACGCAGATTGATAATTATGAAAAAGCGGTTGGTAAAATGACATCTGATGCTGTAAGCGCAGTTGATGAAGCGTTGAATGAATTTAAAGCGGGCGCTTTCTATACACAGATAGAGTCCGATAATCTATTTGCTAAAAAAACTGATTTGACTAAGGAAAAAGTTAATCTTGGTAACGTTGATAACTACGCAACGGCAACACTGGAAGAAGCGGAATCTGGACTAGCAAAAGACAAGTTCATGACACCTTTTCTTGTGTTTAAAGCTATCGCCAAATGGGTACAAGGAAAATTTGTAACACCAGAGGATTTATTGAATAAAACATATCCGATCGGTTCTATTTATCCAAGTATTTCCAGTGTAAATCCAGAGCTACTTTTCGGCGGTACATGGGAACGGTTCGCCAAAGGACAAGTGTTGGTAGGTGTTGATGAATCGGATGGCGATTTTGCTGCAGGGAAAGCTGGCGGTACCAAAGCACACAAGCTAACAATTAATGAGTTACCAAAACATACTGTCCCTTTGGGTTTAAACAGAGGACCAAATCCATCAGCGTCAGGTTCAGGGACCGGTGGTTATCTTTGGGGTGATGTGGCGTCAGGCGGTAAAAATAGTGGTTCAGTTGGTGGCGATCAACCGCATAATAACTTGCAACCGTACATTGCAGTGTACATGTGGAAACGTACAGCGTAGAAAGAGGAGGAAAAACTAGATGAAAATTTATCAACCGTTAGAAGTGAAGAATACAGAAACAGGATTGTGGTACAACGAGTGGGAGATTTCAGAGGGAATGCCTGTTCCAGAAGGTATGGTGCTAGTTGCTCCACCTGAAAATCTATTATTCCCACGTTGGGATAATGTGCAAGGCATGTGGATTGAAGACAAAGACAGTATCATCGAAAAGATGAAGCAAGATAATGACGAGTTAAAAAATCAATTACTCGAAACACAAACGGCTATTGCAGATGTATATGAAATGATTTCTAAAGGAGATGAAATTAATGGTTAAAGTTTATGTGAATCTTATTATTAATAATCGTCGTCAATTGTCTGATGTACCGAGTTTAATCCACGATCAAGTAAAAGAGTTATTGCTTGATATGGAGTTGCCAGAATTAACAGAGTAGCACGCCTTCGGGTGTGCTTTTTATTTTAAGAAAGTTGGTGAAATTTATAGATGGAGTTAGAAGCTCAGGTCAAGCAGCATGAAGATAAACTCAAACAACATGACAAAGAATTAAGCCGTCTAAATGATGCAACATTAGAAATGCAACGAACGATGAATGAAGGGCTTGCCCGTGTAGATGAGTCAAACAAATTCCTTCGAGAGCAAAACGGACGACAGTCTGAACAAAATCAGGAAATACTCAGTGCAATTCTTGAACGAAATACTCGTAGCGAAGAACTCGAATATGAAAAAAGGAAATATGAAGAAGGGCTTGCCCATGAAACAGATATGTTAAACAAAACTAATCTGTGGAAATTGATTCTAGGAATCGGAGGCTCGTCAGCAGTAATTTTTGCATTCATTATGGAATTACTTAAATTTTTTAGGGGGTAGGAAAAATGCAAAATACAACGTTTGATAAATTAAAATGGATTGCAATTATTGTCATTCCAGCTTTAGCAACCTTTGTTGGTGTGGTAGGTAAAGCTACAAATTGGCAGTATACAGATTTAACTGTCATTGTAATCACTGCCATAGGTACTTTTTTAGGAACCATATTAGGTGTGACCAATCGTAGTTATACTCAAATGAACAATAAGGAGGACTAACATGAAGAGGAAAATTGTTTTATTGAGCCTATTGATGGCTCTTTTTTTATTGCCCATTCAAGTACATGGGTACACAGTGAACAATGAATTTAATTTAGGGCCAAATGAAGGCAGCACACAACTTGCTCAAAATCGCTATATTATCGTTCACGATACTGCGAATCCATCTGCAACAGGTCGTAATGAAGCAACTTATATGAAACGAAATTGGCAAAATGCTTATACCACTCATATTGTCGGAGACGGTATCGTTTATCAAGTTGGACAGCCAGGCTATGTTTCGTGGGGAGCATTGAATGCAAACCCCTATGCACCAGCACAGATAGAATTACAAGCTACACCAGATAGAAGCATGTTTGCAAAAAATTATCCCGTGTATATTGAATTAATTCGTGATATGTGTGACCGTTTTGGAATTCCGAAAACATTGGACAATATTTATGGTACAAACGGCGCTAAATCTCATCTATGGGTAACAAATAATTACGGTGGCGATCATACAGACCCTTATGGATATCTAGCCTCAATGGGGGTATCTCAAGCTAAATTTGCACGAGATATTCAAGAGGGACTCAAAAGCAATAATGGAGCAACAGCTATACCTACGCCTACACCAGCACCCACTCCTGTACCGAAGCCAACAGACACCTACGAAAATGTAAATGGGTCCTATACATTTGCCTATGAAACTAGAATACGCAATGGTGTGGGTCTTAATGGACAAGATTCTGGTTTGACTTACGAAGCCAGTCAATCTGTGAGTTATGATCGTATTTATCACAATGTAGATGGTTATGACTGGCTAAGTTATATCTCATACAGTGGTCAGCGGCGTTATATCGCTATGACAGGGCAGGGAAGTGGACAAAATACACCAAGTCCGGCACCAGCGGTGAAAAATAGAGTTGCACAAGATGGCACCTATCAAGCTAAAGGAACAATGAACGTACGCTCGGCACCATCAACTACTGCAAGTGTGGTCGCGACTTATTATGGTGGACAGACGTTTACTTATGATTCATATGTGGATTCAGAAGGAACACGCTGGGTATCTTATGTAAGTTACAGCGGTGAACGGCGCTATGTCGCACGACGCACGTTAGATTGGTCTGTTGTATACGGAAATGCTTACTGAAAAATTTGCTTGGTAGATGATTTGTGATACTATTTAAGTAGGGTTAGATGGCTACTTACCCTCACTTTCGGCTGGCTAAGTTCTTGACTTCTTAGCCAGTTTTTTTATCTTTAACTTGAAATACATTGATCAGAGTATTAGAATAATTCTATCAATGTTTGTTGTAATCCATAATGTTTTATCCTTCAGTCAGGTATGTCATCTACCTGGCTGTTTTATTAGAGTAATTTTAAAAGTTATATAAATGAATTTAATCAAACTTGATTAAATATAAAACTTTGATACAATTCAATTAATTGTAAAAGAATGAAGGGTGTCCTATAATTAATGCAAGATAATAAGGAAAACTATGTAAAAACTATCAAGAATGCTATTGTAACTCTTTCGTCAATAGTTTTTCTTTTGAATATTATCTTGAGCATTGACTTTCTATCGATATTGTTAAATTCTTTTACTTATATATCATCTCAAGGGTTAACATTTTTTTCGCTAGATCCTAAAACAGAAAAATCAAAGAAACGTCGAAGTATAATGGTTAATTCAGCAATATGGTTAATTGCAGTTATTGTTGCCTGTTTATTGGTAGTGAACAAAATTGAGTTACAAGGTTCAATAAATAGAATAGTACTTAACATAGTGAAAACAATTTTAATTATCTTTTCTATGTTAGTTGTGTATTTTTCGTTCGTAGATGGTTCTGAGACTGTTACTAATAAAGAAAAAAGTCTTGCTAAAGCAGTACACAAAGATTTAGCCACTCAATATGAACATGATAAAAATGAAAAAATTTATTCAGAACGAAATAAGCGTTCTGATAATAATGCAAAGAAACGTTCTTTTATTGTAAATTTGAAAAGAAAGAAGGATGAGAAAAGATGATTGTAATGATAATTTTTACTCTATTTCTTTTAATTTATTGGTTAGGGCTTTCTTATTTAGCAACAGTAGCTTTTAAGAAAAAAAATATTGATTTAAGCTTTATTATGAAATTGTATATTCCACTTTATATAGGTAAAACAAGTATATCTAGTATAAAAGAACAATGGCATAATAAAGTAAATAGAAAAAAGGCTGTTATTGGTTTTCTTTTAGGTTACGAACTGGCTTTGGTAATACTAGTCGAGGTATTTTTATTTGGTTTAGAAAAAGGATTGATTCCAAAAAGAGAAAAGAAAACATTAAGAGCGCAGATAAATTTCTTTAAAAGCTCAACAATGAAAAGTAGCTTCTCAAGAAATATTGAAAGCCAATTGAATTACGCATAATTAAGTTATTATATAGAAGAGCTACATGGTAGCTGACTAGGAGCCTTTTATAATGGTTCCTTTTTTATTTTAAATTTAAAGACCCTAGCACTCGCTAAGGTCTTTTTTTCTATCCTCAATCAGTTGTTCTAACTCCGCCAGATCGTCGATTGTGGCCTGCATTTTGATGAACGAGCGAGATCTAGATCGATTACTCAAATATTTGGCGTGCTCTTTGTTTTTTTCTTGCCAACGCTTATTTGCTTCAGTCTGTGTGTTTTTCTTCTCCATTATTGGAAAACCTCCTAGAAATAAATCCGATTAATATAGCAGCCATTAAATAATGTAGCCAATACATGTGGTTAGTTATTACAGCAACTAATCCAACTAAAAGTATCATCAACAGTAACGCTTGAATAACTTTGTTTTTCATATGCTTCATGATAAAATATAGATGAAAGAGGGAAGTTAATCCCTCTAAGCTTTGTCGTTGTTTTTGTCTTTTAGTAATTCTTTCAGAGTCTTAGCGGACTGGAGAATTCCATAGACAATGGCAACGGCTTTTCCTATTTCATCTAATTTCATCATTTCACCTCCCTTAACTATATTTATATAATACTATGCATAGTATAGTTAGTCAACACTTTCCCTTAATATAAATAAAAAAAGCCCCGAATTATCAGGGCTATTATTAATTTATTCTTCTATTTTAAATTTAATGTTACATCCATCAAAATAATTTTTAACAAAAGTATTGTATCATTAAATGAAATAAAGTAACTACTATATCTAGAAATAAATCTGTCACGCTTATGAAATAATGGTATAAAGTGAATACCTTTTTGAATACCCCATAAGGTAATTGGAAGTGTTTATAAGTTATAAATAGAAAAGCAAAAAGACTGAAAGCAAGCGTAAGTTGCTTAAAATCAGCCTATAATTCTATTCTCGAAATCCGGCGAGCCGCAGTAATGTGGTGCACGGGTTCAAATCCCGTACCTTCCTTTTATCTTAACTATTGAAAAGCTGAAGATCCCTTACAAAAGTTTTGTAAGGATCTTCAGCTTTTTTAGTTACTGTTGAGGCAAAAAGATTTAAAATAAATAAACTATTATTAATACTTAAATAGAAAAAAGTTTTGTCATAGATTAGATTTTTATGTACAATTAACCAGGAAATCATAAATTTATAGTTAGTAGGGGATTATATGGAGAAAAAACTTTCATTGAAGCAGTATATTTACGTGGGTTCCATGCTCTTTGGCTTGTTCTTTGGAGCAGGAAATTTAATTTTTCCAGTTAACATGGGGCAGTTGGCAGGAGGTCATATTTTCTTAGCCAATTTAGGATTTTTGGTTACCGGAATAGGTTTGCCCTTTTTAGGTGTGGTAGCTATTGGTGTCTCGCAAAGCAAAGGAGTTTTTGATTTAGCGCTAAGAATAAATCGAACATATGCCTATATTTTTACTATTTTGATTTATCTTGTTATCGGACCATTTTTTGCTTTACCTCGTTTAGCAACTACTTCTTTTGAAGTGGGGATCGCTCCATTTTTAAAAGGTAATAATCAGACTTTATTTTTAGCTGTTTTCAGCATCTTATTTTTCTTAGTTGCTTTCTTGTTTTCACGCAAACCGACAAAAATTTTAGATTATGTAGGCAAATTTTTAAATCCGATTTTTCTAGTTTTACTAGGAGTTGTCCTCTTTCTAGGATTTATTCGTCCAATGGGTTCAGTTAGTGGAGCAGCAGTCCAACCAGCTTATCAAGCAAATGCATTCATCAAGGGATTTACAGAAGGATATAATACTTTAGACGCGTTGGCTTCTTTAGCCTTTGGGATCATTATTGTTACAACAATCCGATCGATGGGAGTAGAAAAACCAAATCAAATCGCAAAAGATACCATCAAATCAGGTGCTATCAGTATCGTATTGATGGGGGTCATTTATACGTTATTAGCTTATCTTGGTGTAATGAGTTTAGGTCAATTTTCTATCAGCGAAAATGGCGGCGTTGCTTTGGCCCAAATTTCTAATTATTATCTAGGGACGGTCGGAAGTGTCTTGTTGGCACTGATTGTGATCTCAGCGTGTTTAAAAACGGCAATTGGTTTGATTACTGCTTTTTCGGAAACTTTTGTCGAATTATTTCCGAGTCGCAGCTATCAATTCTTTATTATTATAGCAAGTGTTTTACCATGCCTGTTTGCAAATGTCGGGTTAACTAAAATCATTGAAATCTCATTACCCGTTTTAATGTTTGTTTATCCTTTGGCGATGACTCTGATTTTATTAGCCATTTTGAGTCCATTGTTCAAACATCGCAAAATAGTTTATCAAACAACGACGGCCTTCACATTGATTGCGGCTATTTTTGATGGTTTAGCTGCGTGTCCGCAAGGAATTTTAGATATTCCATTCGTCAACACATTGTTAACCTTTGTCGGTAATTACTTACCATTTTTCTCGATTGGAATGGGCTGGATTTTACCAGCATTTATCGGTTTCTTGATCGGTTTGGTTTACACTCAAGTGTCAAAAAAACAAAGTGCTGTATAATTTTTATCATAAGAAGAGTCTCATTTATAATGGGGCTCTTTTTGTTATACTCGAAAGTAAGAGCAAAATCATTTATCAAAGTAGGTGGAGGTATTTATGGAAATTATTGAAAATAATACAAGTGAGATGCAAGTACGAATCAAAGAGAAAATTGTTGATTTTGGAAATAATCGCTTGCCTTCGACGATCGATACGTTACCCGAAAGTACTTTTGGGTGCTATTTGCTTGATGAAGAAGATATTTTATTGGGAGGAATCACTGCCCATTGTTTTTGGAATATCATGCATATCGACTTCTTTTGGGTTGATGAACGATTAAGGGGACAGGGACAAGGAAAAAAATTATTAGAAGCAATGGAAACAATCGCTAAAAGAGAAAAGTGCAAAGTGATTCATTTAGAGACTTTTTCTTTTGAAGCACCTAAATTTTATGAAAAAAATGGCTTTGAAACTTTTGGCAAGATTAAAGATGTACCGGTAGCTCATTGCGACTATTTTTTCTTCAAAAAATTATTGGATTGATCCAAGTTGCTAGGACAACTATCGCGTAAAAAATAATCGGCTTTGCTATAATATAGCAACAAGCAATTAAACAAGAGAGGTGAAAGTCATGATCGATTTAACAGTGAAAATCACTCGAAATAAGACGATGATTTCATTTGAAGAGGAAGGATCAGTGATTCTTTATCAGCAATTGGATAATATAAAGCCAGCAAACGAGAATGCTCTTTTGGTCTATTATAATGGGCGGAAGCCAGTGGCAGTCTCCTTTGACCATGCAATTGATAAAAAGAGCTTGAATACAGCGGACAGTCTAGCAGAAATCCAACTCGGATGGGAAGCAGAGCCAAAAGATCTTGCCCAAGTAATGCTCGATACGTGGACCGAAAAAGGACTGGAAGTTGCAGCCTTATTTGAACCACAAAAAGTTACCGGTAACCAATACGCTGTTGCCAAAAAATATCAGACAGATTTGTTTACGATACTAAAGACCTTTGGTTATGAGAATGAAAAGATAAAAACAAAGCCGGCAAAGGCACAGCATCGTTGGTCAAAAGCATTAAGTGAAATTCCTTTTTATATTGATTACAAAGGAGCAAAAGTAGAAGTTGTTTGGCAAAAACGCAATGAAATGCGGATTAAGTCAGGAGCGGTTCTAGCACAAGAAATCCCTTTGAATAAAGAGGGCTCAGTGGGTTTTAGTGCTCGGTTGACGGAAAAATTACGTTCCGATCACGGTGATAAAATCAAGAATTATGTAACGGTGGAAGATATCATTTTAAAAAGTGTGAATGAAGTGGGAATCTTTCTTTATTTTGCTGGAACGAATGGTTGGCTAGTTTTAAAAGATAAAGAGGGAAAAACGATCGATGCTTATTCAGTCGTAAACTAAAAAAGCTGGGATACAGAATGGTACATTCTGTGTCTCAGCTTTTTATAAATCTAAATATTTAGCTAAATAGTCGGCCATACCGTTTTCAGCATTTGTTTTTTCAGTAATATCGTTGGCTACCGATTTTAATTGATCTGTACCGTTAGCCATCGCTACACCCCAACCGGCAAATTTCAACATATCAACATCATTGTGTTCATCTCCAAAGGCAACGATATCTTCACGTTGAAAATCAAGTGTTTCGATCACACGTTGTAGGCCATGTGCTTTTTGGATTCCTTTGGCCACAACTTCTAAGATAGGATTAGGTCCGCCCCAAGTGTTCACTTCTACTTCATGTCCGAATTGCTGTTTTAGTTCTTCAGAAACACTGCCGACATTTTCAGGTTGGCTGCGAAGTAACACGGAAGTTGGATTTGTTCGCAAGGTATTCATGGTTAGTAAGTTTTCATCAGTAGCAAAATCACTCGCAAAAAAATGTTTATCAAAGAAATTCAAATCATCGATGAAGAAAGTTTCACGATTTTCAGCGGCGATAAAATCTAATTTTAAATTTTTCTTTTCCGCCATTAAGTCAAAAACAATTTTTCGATTGAAAGAAGTTTCTTGTTCACCGATCCAATGTTGCTCTGGCAAGTGGACAAGTGCGCCGTTGAAATTGATCATAGGTGTTGTTAGTTGTAATTGTTCATAAAAATTTTTACTCATCCGATATGGTCGGCCAGTAGCGATGACAACAGAGTGTCCCTCCGCGATTGCGCGTCGTAATACTTTAGCCGTTTTATCAGTAATTTTAGACTCGGGATTTAATGTTGTCCCATCTAAATCAAGTGCAATTAATTTTTTCATAGGATCTCCCTTCTATAGATAAGGAAACGATTTCGAATTAAGATAATATTGAGAAAATTTAGGCTCAGTAATAAAGTTGTCACCGACCAAAATCCTTATTTCGATTTGTTTAAGTCTAGCATACTCATCAAAAAACGCAACTGCAGAGCGTTTAAAAATAAGAATATTAATGAATATCTAAATACACGCTAGAGGAAGATACGTTTCTTTTTTTTTCGTTCTGTTATAGTATAGAACTAATTAATGGCTAGGAAGTGAAAAATAGAAGATGAAAATCCATTGGCGTAGAAATTTATTTATTTCTTGGATTGGGTGTTTTTTTACTGGGGCGAGTTTCAGTTTAGTAATGCCGTTTTTACCGGTCTATATCGAGCAATTGGGAACGGCAAAATCACAAGTTGATTTGTTTTCGGGACTGGCGATTTCAGTTACCGCATTTGCCGCCGCCATCGTATCTCCTTTATGGGGGAATTTAGCCGATCGTAAAGGACGGCGTTTAATGATGGTGCGTGCAGCGGCGGGGATGACAGTAACAATGGGCTCATTAGCTTTTGTCCCTAATGTTTATTGGCTGCTGATCATGCGCTTTATGACAGGAGTATTATCAGGATATATTCCTAATGCAACAGCATTGATTGCTTCTCAAGCACCAAAAGAAAAAAGCGGCTGGGCGTTAGGCACATTGGCTACTGGAGCGGTCGCAGGAAATTTGATCGGACCGTTGATCGGCGGGATGTTGGCGCAGTGGTTTGGTTTACGAAATGTTTTCATTATTACAGGAATTATTTTATTGATTTGTACAATTTTAACGATCTTGATGGTCAAAGAAGATTTCGAGCCAATCGAGAAAGCTGATATCGTCAGCATGAGTGAATTGCGTCAACGAATCGATCATATGCCGATTTTAGTGGGACTATTTATTAGTTCATTGATTTTGCAATTGGGCGCTACGAGTATCAGTCCGATATTGACGCTATATATCAGGGACCTAAATGGATCCAGCAGTAATACGCTATTCATTAGCGGCTTGATTGTTTCAGTGGCGGGTGTGTCAGCAATCATTTCTTCTCCAACGTTAGGAAAAATTGGTGACCGCATCGGAAATCATAAAGTACTATTAGCGGGCTTGATTCTTTCGTTCGTTTGTTTTATTCCAATGGCATTTGTTCGAACACCTTTTCAATTAGGCGTGTTGCGTTTTTTCCTTGGCTTTTCCACTGGAGCACTAATGCCATCGATCAATACGTTGATCAGTAAAATCAGCCCACCAGAAGGAGTCAGTCGGATCTTTAGTTATAATCAAATGTTCAACAACTTTGGACAAGTTATTGGACCAATGTTAGGGTCGACTGTAGCACATTCAATGGGCTACCCGTCAGTATTTCTAGTGACTAGCCTCTGTGTGTTTGGAAATATCATTTTAAGCTTCTTCAATTTTCGTAAGTTGCTCATAACTAAAACAAAAATCTAAGCAATAAGTAAAGATAGACTTCATAAAAAACAGGCAGAGT
The DNA here is from genome assembly GCF_050310005.1 of Enterococcus sp. 22-H-5-01. Classification (NCBI taxonomy): domain Bacteria; kingdom Bacillati; phylum Bacillota; class Bacilli; order Lactobacillales; family Enterococcaceae; genus Enterococcus; species Enterococcus sp. 22-H-5-01. Next base: position 820,673 of record NZ_CP189993.1, on the reverse strand, counting down.
TGAAAATTTTTTCGACTCTACCTGCTTTTTTATTTATGTATAAGTTTTTTTGATGGATAGATATAAAATTTATAAATTATTCGGTAATGACTCCGAATGCTATACTAAAAACCAATTCTAATAATTTGTTAGTTTTAATTAATACATTATTGATAATTATTTATAAAAAAGTTGAAAATAAAGGGAGTTTAAAATATGAAGAAAATAGCGTTGGTTTTGGTAGCTCTTACCAGTTTTTTGATACTTACAGGTTGCGGCACAAAAAAAACAGCAACAACGAATTCGAGTGATGTAAAAAAAACGATCGTTGTCGGAACGAGTGGTGTCAGCAAACCATTTAGTTATGAAAAAGACGGGCAATTAACAGGGTATGATGTGGAAGTAGTTAAAGCTATTTTCAAGGGAACTGATTATAAAGTGAAATTTGAAAAAACGGAATTCGAATCGATTTTATCAGGTGTAGATAGCGGACGTTATCAACTAGGAGTCAATAACTTTTCTTATAATGAAGAAAGAGGTAGCAAATATACGTTCTCTTACCCGATTATTACAAATCCTAATGTTTTCACTGTCAGAAAAGATGGTGACTCTATTAAAGAAATCAGTGATTTAGGCGGGAAAAAGGCGGTCACAGAGGTGGGGAATTCTGGAGCAACGATTCTTGAAAACTACAATAAAGAAAATCCAGATAATAAAGTAAATATCACCTATTCAGAAGTAGATTTTATCAAACAATTCGAGCAAATCGAAGCTGGACAATATGATGTACGGATCATTTCTAAAGTTTCTGCCGAAGCTGGGATCAAAGAACATGGCTTTAAAGATTTAAAGACCGTTGCATTTACTAGCGAAGGAACCAATGCCAATGCTTATGTCTTGCTAGGAAAAGATGCAGATCCAGCCTTGCAAAAAACAGTCAATGATCGGATTAAGGAATTAGTGGAAGATGGTACATTAGCTAAAATCAGTCAAGAACAGCTAGGTGGAGATTACGTTCCTAAAACAGCTGATTTGAAACAACCGTAAAGAGAAGAGAGGGTTACACATGAATTTTATAATTACCGGAGATTCGCTTTTTTCAAGTCAAAATCTAACGCAAACGATAGATGAGGCTTTAGTAGCAAAATTACAAACCGCTGATGCAGTCTTTACTAATGCCGAATTTGTCACGCCGAATTTAGCAACTCCTCCCGCAGCCGGCAGAGGATATGTAACAAGTGTTCGTCCAGCATTGTTAGATGAGTTTACAAAATTAAATATTCGTTATGTTGGATTTGCCAATAATCATACAGGAGATTTTGGGATTCAAGGGATGTTAGATACATTAGAAGAAAGTCGGAAACGCAACATTATTCCTTTGGGGATTGCTGAGAATTTATACAACGCCAGAAAACCAGTATTTATTGATCATGCGGATTGCCGAATCGCTCTTATCACCGTTGATGTCACACGAAGCGAAGTTTTTGCTGCACTTGATAGTGCCAATGGATTGCCGGCACGTCCAGGAGTGAATCCATTACGATGGGATCGTAAATATGTAGTCAGTCCCAAGGATCTACAATCATTAGAAGCAATCAGTCAGCGCAGCGGTTTTTCAGCGAGTATGGATGAAGCGAAAAAAATCGAATTATGGAAAGCAGCTGATTCAAGAGAACAATTAGATCTAGGTTCGTTTTTTGAAGGCTACATCAGTTTTGTTGCAGGAGAGCAGCCGGGCGTAGAAACAACGGCAAAAGAAAGTGATCGTCAGGCTATTTTAGCCTCGATTGAAGATGTGAAAAAAAGAAGCGATTTTGTTTTTGTCAGTCTTCATACTCATGAGGGAGAAAATGAAAACTGGTATAGCGAGTATCCTGCTGCATTTATTGAACAGTTTTCTCAAGCTGCGATCGATGCAGGCGCAAATATCATATTTGGACACGGTGCGCATTTTACTCGGGGAATTCAAAACTATCATGGTGGTACGATTTTTTATAATCTTGGCAGTTTGCTGATGGAGTTTGAAGCGGGCGAATCACTCTTGCCTTCAGAAATGAATGAAGCTTATGGTTATGCTTCTGCTGAATTGCCATCAACGCTTCATGGTAATCGTGTTAAAGACTCAGATGGAAATTGGCAAGGATTTTATAGTGATCCTAAATTTGAAGAAAATTTTTTAGTTTCATTTGATTTAAAAAGTGGACAAGAACCGCAATTTCAGTTGATTGCAACTAATTTGCAATTACGTAATGATAGGGTGACCAAACGAGGGCTCCCAATCATTGCAGATGTACGATCACGTCGCAATCTGATCTCTCATTTGAATGCAGTCAGTCAAGAACGATACCTAACCGAAATCGTTGAAGAAAATGGTGTTATCAAAGTACGCTCTTTGGAATAGAAAGCGAGGCAGTTTTTTTGGGTAAAATTTTTGATGTTAATTATGTTTTTAATGCCATCGCAGAACTTATAAAATTTTTGCCGATGACATTGCAGATCACGGTATTGTCGATGTTTTTCGGGCTTGTTTTAGGCTTGTTATTAGCAATCATCAAAATAAATAGGATTCCGGCCTTGTCACAACTAACGACGATCTTTGTTTCTTTTGTTCGAGGAACACCACTGATCGTCCAACTGTATTTAAGCTATACTGGCATTCCATTATTGTTAAAATACTATAATCTTCATCACGGGACTGACTTAAATGTCAACAATGTTCCAGCACTGCTGTTTGTCTTAGTCACTTTCAGTCTCAATGAAGCTGGCTATAATTCGGAAAGTTTACGTGCAGCCTTGTTATCAGTAGATAGAGGCCAAATCGAAGCCGCACAATCTTTAGGGATGACTTACGGTCAAGTAATGAAACACGTGATCTTACCTGAAGCATTCGTGGTCGCTTTGCCAACTTTGGGAAATACATTGATAGGTTTGTTAAAAGGAACTTCTTTGGCTTTTGTTTGTGCTGTAGTCGAGATGACAGCTCAAGCAAAAATTTTAGCAGGCTCCAATTTTCGCTATTTTGAAGTCTATCTAGCGTTAGCATTGATTTACTGGGTAGTAACAATTATCATCGAACAGCTGATTCGATTGATTGAGAAAAAAATTGCGGTGCCCGATGAAGTAGTTTTACGATCAAAAAGGTCAGGTGATTGGTTATGATCCAAATCGAACATTTATCTAAATCTTTTCAAAGCAATCAAGTATTGAATGATCTTTCCTTTGAGATTCAATCTGGAGAAGTGGTCGCGCTGATTGGCTCATCTGGGGCAGGTAAATCAACACTTTTGCGTACACTTAATTTTCTAGAAAAAGCAGATACCGGTCGGATTACGATCGATGAGTTTTCATTAGAAATTGCAGCGGCAAAAAAAGAACAGATCATTCAACTAAGAAAGCAAACCGCTATGGTATTTCAATCATTTAATCTGTTTCGCCAAAAGACAGCATTGGAAAATGTTATGGAAGGGTTGGTTGTTGTAAAAAAAATACCAGTCGACCAAGCACGCAAAATGGCAGAAAGCCAGTTGGAAAAGGTGGGCTTATTAGAAAGAGCAGATTATTATCCAAAACATCTTTCTGGCGGCCAACAACAACGAGTCGCAATTGCTCGCGCACTAGCGATGCAGCCAGAGTTATTGTTGTTAGACGAACCAACTTCTGCACTAGATCCTGAATTAGTCGGTGGTGTATTGGCAACGATCCAACAGGCGGCAAAGGATGGTTTTACGATGTTGCTAGTTTCTCATGAGATGAATTTTGTTAGGAAAGTTGCGGATCGTGTCCTGTTTCTAGAGCATGGAAAAATCATCGAAGCAGGAACAGCGCAAGAAGTTTTTGAGCACCCTAAACAAGAACGAACCAAAGAATTTTTAGCAAATTACTATCATCAAAACGAAATTTGATAAAAGTTTTGCGATTAATTTGAAATATATAAAAAACCAGTTACAATTAAGTAACTGGTTTTCTTTATGCTTTTACTTTTTTTGGTGAGACGAAACGAGCAGTAATAATTGCGATCACGCCAACGACAAGTGAAATGATAGTAGACATTTCAAAATTATAAGAAGCACTTTGCAAGGCACCGCCTAGATAACAAACGGCTTGTCCAATTGCGAAAGCCCAAAATAGTGTGACTAGATATTTCATCAAGAGCACCTCTTTTCACAGTAACATTTAGGTTTAGTTTAGCATTTTTTTTGAAAATGTAAAGAAAAGTCTAGTACCTATTTACATTAATTGAACGCTAAAAGAATGATAGCAATGAATACTGATTAAATAGAAAAAATACTGATAGATAGACGAAGTAGGAGGACCTTATGCAACTACCACAACTTTATACAAAAACTTCCTATTCATTATTAAATAGTACCTTAACGATCAAGGAATATGTAGAAACAGCAAAAGCCCGTGGGTATTCAGCAATTGCTATTACAGATAAAAATGTTTTATACGGTGCGGTAGAATTTTTTCAAGCGTGTCAAAAAAATCAATTAACACCGATCATTGGATTAGAATTGGATTTTATTTCGATTGAATCAACTGAAACGGTATTGCTCTATGCAAAAAATGTAGCAGGCTATCAGGAACTCATGCGTTTATCGAGTACTCGAATGATGGCAGAAAAGCCTCAAAAAATCAGCGAATATCAAATCAAACAAGATAACTTATTGGTTGTTTTGCCCGTAGACTCAATCAAAGAAGCACTCGAACCGCTTATAAATGAATTTCAAGAACTGTTTCAAACGGATTTTTATTTAGGGATCACACCTGAGACGAAGCTTAGTAATTTGCCAGCCAGTTGTTCTAAAGTTGCTTTGCATGAAGTAGCTTATTTAGAAAAATCTCAGGCTTTCTCAGTTAACGTGATGAGTCATATTCAAGCTGGAACTCAAATTCCCCGAGAAGAATTGATTGCGCAATCTGGAGAGCATTATTTACTTGATATGCAGGAACTAATTGAGCGTTTTGATGATCAGGAAGCTTTAGTAAATGCTGAAAAATTTGTTAACGAATGCCATTTTGAACTTCCGTTGCATCAAAAATTATTACCGCATTACCCAGTACCCACCGAGCAATCTGCTAAAGAATATTTGCAAAAACTTTGTTGGGAAAAACTTCCTGAGCGTGTTTTCGAAGTGACAGAAGTTTATCGTCAACGGTTAGAACGAGAATTGAAAATCATTCATCATATGGGATTTGATGACTATTTCTTGATTGTTTGGGATGTGATGGATTACGTTCATCGTAGTAAAATCGTTTCAGGAGCTGGTCGAGGTTCGGCTGCAGGTTCGTTGGTAGCCTATGTGCTTAATATTACTGATGTCGATCCTATTGCCTATAATTTATTATTTGAACGGTTTTTGAATCCTGAACGAAATAGCATGCCTGATATTGATTTAGATATTCCTGACAATCGGCGCAATCAAGTTTTACATTATGTTCATGAGAAATACGGCCACTTTCATGTTTCGCAAATTGCCACCTTTGGAACGATGGCTGCTAAAATGGTGCTTCGTGATGTTGGTCGGGTCTTCGGACTGTCTCAAAGCGAGGCCAACCGTTGGTCAAAAGCGATTCCGAATCAGTTAAAGATCACTTTAAAGGCCGCCTATGAAAAATCAGAATCGTTGAAACAATTGGTGGCCTATGATGAACGCAGTAAATTATTATTTGAGACAGCATTGGACTTAGAAGGTTTGCCTCGCCATGTATCGACTCATGCGGGTGGAGTAGTGATCAGCGACGTTGATTTAATGAACATCGTTCCCTTGCAAAATGGATCAGAAGATATATTGCTGACTCAATTTACGATGACCGATGTCGAGACGATCGGATTATTAAAGATGGATTTCCTAGGATTAAGAAATTTATCGATCATAGACAATACATTACAAAATATTCAACGTGTTTATCAAGAGGATTTAATATTGAGAGATATTCCGTTAGATGATCCAGAGACGTTAGCACTATTCCAAAGAGGTGAAACAAGCGGTGTCTTTCAATTTGAATCCGCAGGTATCCGAAATGTCTTACGAAAACTTCACCCAACAACAATAGAAGATATTATTGCTGTTAATGCACTTTATCGTCCCGGTCCAATGCAAAATATCGATCACTTTATCGCTCGAAGGAATGGGAAAGAAAAAGTGGTTTATCCTGATCCTTCCGTTGAATCAATCTTGGCACCGACGTACGGTATCATTGTGTATCAAGAACAGATTATGCAAGTGGCATCTGAGATGGCTGGTTTTAGTTTAGGCGAGGCGGATATTTTACGTAGAGCAGTCAGCAAAAAGAAAAAGGAACTTTTAGATGAGGAAAGAAAACATTTTGTTGAAGGCGCCTTAGCTCATGGACACAGTCAAAAAAGTGCGGAAGAGGTATACGACTATATTGAGCGTTTTGCAAATTATGGATTCAATCGATCTCATGCCGTGGCCTATACTTTTGTAGCGTATCAATTAGCCTATTTAAAAGTTCATTATCCAGGTGCTTTATATACTGCATTGATGCAGTCAGTTCGTAACGATCTTAAAAAATTAAGAGAATATATCGCTGAAGCTAATCGAGCAGGAGTAAAACTATTGGCTCCTGATATCAATCGGAGCGGGTACAGTTTTACATTAGTAGAAAAAAATGTGATTCGTTTTGGATTAGATGCTATTAAGGGTATGCGACGAGATTTTGTCAGTGATATCGTAAAGGCACGCAAAGAAAATGGATCTTTCCAATCACTCGATCAATTTTTATTACGCATCGAATCACGTTGGTTGAAAAACGAATATCTGGCACCGTTGATTTTAGTAGGCGCCTTTGATGAATTACATCCGAACCGAAAAGAATTATCTGATGGTTTGGAAGGGAAGATTCAAAATGTGCAATATAGCGGCGGAAGTATGTCACTGCTGGATGTAATGAGTCTTAAAGAACGAGCAAGTGCTGATTTTTCATTAGCTGAACGGCTTGATTATGAAGAACAGTATTTAGGGCTCTATGTATCGGGGCACCCGACAGAGAATTATCCTAAACTATTGAAACAAAAAGATCTTCAAGCGATTACTGAATTAGTTGTAGGCAGCCAAGCTAAAATCCTCTTCTATTTAAAGGATATTCGCGAAATACGGACAAAAAAAGGTGAACAAATGGCTTTCTTGACTGGAAATGATCAAAGCGGTGAGGTTTCCTTAACGATTTTTCCGCAAATGTATCGCCGAGTCCGTAATTTATTAGTGGTAGAACAGGTGTATGTGGTACAAGGAAAAGTTGAACGCAGTCGCTATGATCAAACGATTCAATTATTAGTAGAAGAAATTGAGTTAGCACAAACAGCAGAAAAGGCAATCAGTGATCAAACATTGTATTTACGTGTCAAAGCTGAAAAAGAGTCAACTGCTGTTGAACGAGAAATCGCTGATCAAATCAAATTATCACCTGGAAATGTTCCGGTAATTATCTATTATGAAAAAAATCAGCGAAAGATTGTGTTGGCTAAAAAGTTTTGGATAGGGGTTAATGACTCCTTAATAGCTGCTTTACGTGACATATTAGGGGAACAAAATGTCGTAATAAGATGATTTCTTGTAACTTTCAAAAACTTTTTTCAAAATATAAGCTTTTAGCGTGGACATCCCAAGACTTTTGGGATGTTTTTTGGTAGAATGTACCATGAATTAAGCAATGTATGTTTTTGATAATATTTATGAGGTGAGAAAATGAAACGCATTGGAATTTTAACAAGTGGAGGAGACGCTCCTGGAATGAACGCTGCTGTTCGCGCGGTCGTTCGTAAAGCGATCTTCGAAGGCATGGAAGTATATGGTATCAATTATGGTTTCGCCGGACTAGTTGCTGGAGACATCCGTCGTTTAGATGTTGCCGATGTTGGTGATAAAATCCAACGAGGCGGAACTTTCTTATATTCAGCTCGTTACCCAGAATTTGCTACTGAAGAAGGTCAATTAAAAGGGATCGAACAATTGAAAAAATTCGGTATTGAAGGTTTAGTTGTTATCGGTGGCGATGGTTCTTACCATGGCGCATTAGCTTTAACGAAACATGGCTATCCAGCTGTAGGTATCCCAGGAACAATCGATAATGATATTCCAGGAACTGACTTTACCGTTGGTTTTGATACTGCTATCAATACAGTCCTTGAATCTGTTGACCGTATCCGTGATACTGCAACTTCACATGTCCGTACATTTGTTATCGAAGTAATGGGACGTAACGCAGGCGATATCGCTTTATGGTCTGGTGTTGCTGGTGGAGCTGACGAAATCGTCATTCCTGAACATGACTTCGACATTGAAAAAATTGCGAAAAAAATCCAAGCAGGCCGTGATCGTGGCAAAAAACATTGTCTAATCATTTTAGCTGAAGGTGTTATGGGCGGAAATGAATTCGCTGATAAATTAGCTGAATACGGCGATTTCCATACACGTGTAAGTGTTCTAGGACACGTTGTTCGTGGTGGTTCTCCAAGCGCTCGTGACCGTGTATTGGCAAGTAAATTCGGTTCATATGCCGTAGATTTATTGTTAGAAGGTAAAGGTGGATTGTGTATTGGTATGGAAGACAATAAAGTTATTGCTTCTGATATCGTTGAAACTTTAGAAAACAACAAACACAAACCTGATTTATCATTATATGACTTAAATAACCAAATCTCATTTTAATCTCGTTAATAATAGTTGAATACTATATATTATAAACAACCAAGAATGGAGCGTTTACGCAATGAAAAAAACTAAAATCGTTAGTACATTAGGACCAGCAAGTAATACTGTTGAATTAATTTCTCAATTAATCGAAGCTGGTGCTAACGTCTTCCGTTTCAACTTCTCTCACGGAGACCATGAAGAACAATTAACTCGTATGCAAATGGTTCGTGAAGCAGTAGAAAAAACTGGTAAAGACGTTGGTATTCTTTTAGATACAAAGGGTGCTGAAATCCGTACTACTGTTCAAGATACTACTGAAGCTGACTATGGTCGTGCTGGATATATCGAATTCAACGTAGGCGACAAAACTCGCATCTCAATGGATTCTGAACTTAAAGGAACAAAAGAAAAAATCGCTGTAACTTACCCAGGTCTATTCGATGATGCTCACATCGGCGGACACATCTTATTCGATGATGGTCTTATCGACATGGAAATCGTTGAAAAAGACGCTGCTAACCGTGAATTAATCATGTTAGTTAAAAATGCTGGTATGTTGGGTTCTCGTAAAGGTGTTAATGCACCTGGTATCTCAATCAACTTACCTGGTATCACTGAAAAAGATGCTGACGATATCCGTTTTGGTTTAGATAACGACATTAACTTTATCGCTGCAAGTTTTGTACGTAAAGCGCAAGACGTTCTAGACATTCGTGAAATCTTAGAAGAAAAGAACATGACTCACGTTCAAATCTTCCCTAAAATCGAATCTCAAGAAGGTATCGATAATATCGACGAAATCATCAAAGTTTCTGATGGTATCATGATCGCTCGTGGTGACATGGGTGTTGAAATCGCGCCTGAACTAGTACCTATGGTTCAAAAACGTATCATCAAAAAATGTAACTTTGCTGGTAAACCAGTTATCACAGCTACTCAAATGTTAGAATCAATGCAAGAAAACCCACGTCCAACACGTGCGGAAGCATCTGACGTTGCGAATGCTGTATTTGACGGAACTGATGCTACAATGCTTTCTGGTGAATCTGCAAATGGTAAATACCCAGTTGAAGCTGTTGGCACAATGGCTCGTATCGATATGGAAGCTGAAGCTGCATTGAACGAATTAGGTTCATTCCAAATCAACGAATTCGACAAAACAAACGTAACTGAAACAATCGGTTTATCTGTAGCTCGCGCTGCTAAAAACTTAGGTGTTAAAACAATCGTTGCTGCTACTGAATCAGGTCACACTGCACGTATGATCTCTAAATACCGTCCAGATGCTGACATTTTAGCTGTAACATTTGACGAACATACAAAACGTAGCTTAATGGTTAACTGGGGTGTATACCCAACAGTTGCTGAAAAACCTTCAACAACTGATGAAATGTTCGACTTAGCTGCTCAAAAAGCTGTAGAATTAGGTTTTGCTGAAGAAGGCGACTTAATCTTGATCACTGCTGGTGTACCAGTTGGTGAACGTGGAACTACAAACGTAATGAAAGTTCAAATGATCGGTTCTAAATTATTAGAAGCACAAGGAATCGGCGAATCTTCAGTTGTTGCACATGCAGTTGTTGCAAGTTCAGCTGAAGAAGCAATCAAAAAAGCTCAAGATGGTATGGTTCTAGTTGTTCCAACAACTGATAAAGAATATATGCCTGCAATCGAAAAAGCTGCTGCTTTGATCGTTGAAGAAGGTGGATTAACTTCACACGCTGCTGTTGTTGGTATCGCTCAAGATATCCCAGTAATCGTTGGAGCAAAAGATGCAACTTCAACTGTTGTTGATGGCGAATTAGTGACTGTCGACTCTCGTCGTGGCATTGTTTACCGTGGACAAACAACAGCTATCTAAATCTTAGACTGTTGCGAAGCGGACCAATTTATTGGTTCGCTTTTTTTATGAGTATTTACACTAAATAAAATAGATAAATGCAGACGAGCGTTTTTTATAGGTGTCAAGAAAATTTCATTGACAAAGGTTTTTTACACCTGTATAATAGCGATTGTTGCTTAGAGGTGATGAATAATGAAATGGTCGATTGGCGAATTACGCCGCTATAAAGAAGAAGCATTAAATTTTTCAGAAACGATTGATGTAAATAAAACGTTGATTCGTCGTGATAATGAAGTTTTAGCAGTAGCACCTGTTGCTGTTGAAGGTATCTTGTCCGTTGGAAAAAATGAATATATTTTACATTACCGTTTGAAAACTGTTGTAACTGTTCCTTCAGCACGTTCCTTGGAACCAGTTGATCTGCCACTTGATCTATCAGTAGATGAAGTATTCATGACACGGGAGCAATGGTCTTCTCTAGAAGATGAACGAGACGAAGAGATCCTTGTCATAGACAATGATACGATCGACTTAACAGATTCTATCGAAGATAACATATTATTAGCGATTCCGCTGCAAGTGTTTTCTGAAGAAGAGCTTCAATCAAAAGACTTACCAAAAGGTAACGATTGGGTAGTCGTGAGCGAAGAAGAATACTTGCAAAAAAAAGAATCTGCTGAAACAATTGATCCTCGTCTTGCAAAATTGTCTGAATTATTCAATGAATCAGAGGATAACGAGTAAGATTGGAATAAAATGTATCAGTAATGATACTTCATTTTATAAGGAGGTGTAACACCCAATGGCAGTACCAGCTAGAAAAACATCAAAAGCTAAAAAGAACAAACGTCGTACTCACTACAAATTAACCATCAAAGGATTAAACGAATGTCCTAACTGTGGCGAAATGAAGAAGAGCCATCACGTATGTGGCAACTGTGGCTACTACGATGGAAAAGATGTTATGTCTAAAGAAGCATAAGCACTTTTTAATAGAGAAGCTAAAACCTTAAGACTAACCATGGAGTCTTGAGGTTTTTTTCTTAGAAAAAACACAATTCGTTTTCCATTCTTACTTTCTTAGGATATAATGAGAAAGGTAAACATATCATGCATTTTAAACATCTTTTGCATAACAGAACAGACGAAGAGATCATTGATTCGTCCATTTATTAGATGAAGATATGCATAATAGAATAGTACATGTAAAGTAGAGAAGATTGTTCTCTAACGAAATGGCAATCGTTATCTACTTGAAATAGGAGGATTCTTATGTCAAAACAACAATTTGGTGTCGTAGGTATGGCAGTAATGGGGAAAAACCTAGCCCTAAATATTGAAAGCCGTGGATATTCTGTAGCTTTATACAATAGAACAGGTTCAAAAACTGAAGCCGTAGTAGCAGAACATCCAGAACGTAACTTAAAAGCAACTTTTTCAATCGAAGAGTTTGTTCAAGCAATTGAAAAACCTCGTCGCATCATGTTGATGGTCCAAGCGGGTCCTGCGACAGATGCAACGATTCAATCATTGTTACCTCATTTAGACAAAGGGGATATTTTGATTGATGGCGGAAACACATTCTTTAAAGATACAATCCGTCGTAACGAACAATTAGCAAATTCAGGAATCAATTTCATTGGTACTGGCGTTTCAGGTGGTGAAAAGGGTGCATTAGAAGGTCCTTCAATGATGCCTGGTGGTCAAAAAGAAGCGTATGATTTAGTTGCTCCTATTTTTGAACAAATTGCTGCCAAAGCTGAAGATGGCGAACCATGTGTTACTTATATTGGTGCTAATGGTGCTGGACATTATGTAAAAATGGTTCATAACGGTATTGAATATGGAGATATGCAATTAATTGCTGAGTCCTATGATTTAATGCATCGTTTATTAGGCCTTTCAGTTGATGAAATGGCTGAAGTATTTTCTGAATGGAATAAAGGGGAATTAGATAGCTATCTAATTGAAATCACTGCAGATATTTTAACGCGTAAAGATGATGAAGGAACAGATCACGCAATTGTTGATGTCATCAAAGATGCTGCTGGAAACAAAGGAACAGGTAAATGGACTTCTCAAAGCGCATTAGATCTTGGTGTACCACTACCATTGATCACTGAATCCGTTTTTGCCCGCTTTATCTCAGCATACAAAGAAGAACGTGTTGCTGCTAGCAAAGTCCTTACAGGACCAGCTCCTTACAAATACGATGGTGATAAAAAAGATTTGATCGAAAAAATTCGTGAGGCTCTTTATTTCAGTAAAATCATGAGTTACGCTCAAGGGTTCTCTGAATTACGTGCGGCTTCAAAAGAATTTGGTTGGTCATTACCGTTTGGCGAAATTGCTAAAATTTGGCGAGCCGGCTGTATTATTCGTGCAGGTTTCTTACAAAAGATTACTGATGCGTATGAAAAAGATCCAGATTTAGCAAACTTGATGTTAGATAGTTACTTCCAAGAAGTGACAGCTAAGTATCAGCAAGCTGTACGTGAAGTAGTAGCAATTGCGGTTCAAGCGGGTGTTCCTGTACCAACATTCTCATCTGCTATTACTTATTATGATTCTTATCGTGCAGAACGTTTACCAGCAAACTTGATTCAAGCGCAAAGAGATTACTTTGGTGCACATACGTATGAACGCACTGATAAAGAAGGAACATATCATTACAGCTGGTATGACGAAGAATAAAAATGTTAATTATAATAGGTCTATACAATTAAATGTAGCTTTTTAGTTTTTTAGCCCTATAATAGTATAGGTTTAATGAAATTTAACCAGGAAAGGAACTAAAAAAATGAGTAATATTCTGATCATTGAAGATGAGAAAAACTTAGCTCGTTTCGTCGAATTAGAATTGAAACATGAAGGCTATGATACCGAAGTTCATTATAACGGCAGAACTGGACTTGAAGCAGCACTTGAAAGCGATTGGGATGCCATCTTATTAGACTTGATGTTACCTGAATTGAACGGGTTAGAAGTTTGTCGTCGTGTTCGTCAAGTGAAAAATACACCAATTATCATGATGACAGCACGTGATTCTGTGATCGATCGTGTTTCAGGGTTGGATCATGGTGCTGACGATTACATCGTCAAACCATTTGCTATCGAAGAATTATTAGCTCGTTTACGTGCCTTACTTCGTCGTATTGATATCGAGGGCGATAAAAACGTTGCAAAACAAACAACGATTACTTACCGTGACTTAACAATTGAAAAAGAAAATCGTGTTGTTCGTCGTGGTAATGAAATTATTGAATTAACAAAACGTGAATATGAATTACTATTAACTCTTATGGAAAATGTAAATGTCGTGTTAGCACGTGATGTTTTACTGAATAAAGTATGGGGTTATGAAACTGAAGTAGAGACAAACGTAGTGGATGTATATATCCGTTACTTGCGTAATAAAATTGATGTACCGGGTGAAGACAGCTATATTCAAACTGTCCGCGGTACTGGTTACGTTATGCGCTCATGAGAAAATTTATAAAGAAACAAAGAGAACTGAAGGGGCCCTCACTTACCATCAAGTGGGCCTTTACAAGTTCTTTCTTTATATTCGTAGTATTTACTATCTTTGCAGTTATTACGTATAAATCTTCAGTGAATTTAATAGTAACAAAAGAACGAAAGAATGTTGAACGGACGATCTCAGAAGTTACTTCGCGTCTATCAAATGCCGATGAAGAGCTGACTTTAGTAAACACTTATCGAACATTGACAGAGTCCATTGGCCAAGAGAGTGCATTATATGATCAGAATATGACGCTAGAAGGTAATATGATGCGGATTGATGATTTTATTTCAGAACTAGGTCAACGTCCTCTTTCGTTAGATATTTACAATCTGGATAAGAAACTGATATTCAAGACTCAAAATGAATATCAGCCATTGATACAGACAAAACATAAGAGTCCGACAATCGTTACAGTAGATGAAAAGAGTGGTTTTTTATCAGTCGAACCCATCTATTCCAAAAAAACGAGAGAAAAAATAGGTTATGCGCAAATTTTTTATGAGTTATCAGATTTTTATGAAATGCGCAGTAGATTACTACTTACATTAATCATTTTAGAAATTGTCTCTCTATTGTTAAGTAGCTTTTTAGGCTTTATTTTATCTTCATATTTCTTGAAACCAGTAAAAGTATTGAGAGATACAATGGAAATCATTCGGAAAGATCCTCAAGCAGAAGTGCACGTGCCAGAAATTACAACAAATGACGAGTTATCAGATTTAGCAGTCATTTTTAATGATGTCATTGACCGTATAAGGATGTATATTGAACAACAAGAACAGTTTGTTGAAGATGTTTCTCATGAACTTAGGACTCCTGTAGCAGTGATAGAGGGCCATCTAAACATGTTGAACCGCTGGGGCAAAGATGATCCAGAAATTTTAGATGAATCCATTCAAGCAAGTTTACAAGAGCTCGTCCGTATGAAGAGCCTAGTGCAAGAAATGCTAGATTTATCACGTGCAGAACAAGTGGATGTTTATTATGGTAATGAAACAGCAAAAGCTAAGGAAGTAACCTATCAAGTGTTCAATAACTTTAACATTTTATATCCTGAGTTTACGTTCACTTTGGATGATGACCTTGATGGTGAAAAGATCCTAAAAATTTATCGAAATCACTTAGAACAAATTTTGATTATTATTTTAGATAATGCAGTAAAATATTCTACTGATAGAAAAGAAGTTCACATTTCAGTTTCTTCAACATTGAATAAGTTTGAAATTGCGATTCAAGATTTTGGTGAAGGAATACCAGATGAAGATATAGATAAAGTATTTAATCGATTTTATCGTGTAGATAAAGCCCGCGCTCGAACAAAGGGTGGAAATGGACTAGGCTTATCGATTGCACATAAACTTTTAGAGAGCTATAAAGGAAATATCTCTGTGGAAAGTGCAGTTGGAAAAGGAACAATTTTTAGAATTTTTATTCCAATGGTAGAAGAAGAAACAGTTGAGTAACTTCTCAACTGTTTTTTTATGCGAAAATTCAAATTTATTTTTTGAGAAGATAACGTTATTTTTGTTTTAAAATCGAACGTTATTTCAGATAAATAATTAAACGTTCGAAAAAATAAAAAAGATAAAAAAACATATAAAAAATAGTTGCATTATAGCTTTAAAATTGCTATATTATTATCTGTTCCCAAGAGAAAAAACATCTCGAAAAAAATTAAAAATAATTATTGACGGATGTTGAAACTTGTGGTATTTTTATAAAGTCGCTTGAACAAAAAGAAAAGCTAACTTGTTTTTTTATAAAAAGTTTTTAAATAAAAGTTCTTGACTTTTGATTGAAGACCTGATATGATTTAAAAGTTGCTGATACAGCGGAAATTAAATAATAACTTTTGAGATTAAAAAAACTTCAAAAAAGTTGTTGACATTAACTTTTAAATCTGTTAAGATATAAAGGTTACTGAAACAAAGCGATAAACGATGTAGACCTTTGAAAACTGAACGAATAAAACAAACCAAATGTGTAGGGCGTTTCTTTTAATAGAAACAAACAAAACATAGCAAGCAATATGCTAGCAAGTCAATTTTTTAAAATTGAGCTTAACAATCGCAAGATTGTTTCAAACACTTTTTATGAGAGTTTGATCCTGGCTCAGGACGAACGCTGGCGGCGTGCCTAATACATGCAAGTCGAACTCTTTTTCTTTCACCGGAGCTTGCTCCACCGAAAGAAAAAGAGTGGCGAACGGGTGAGTAACACGTGGATAACCTACCCTCAAGCGGGGGATAACACTTGGAAACAGGTGCTAATACCGCATAACAAAGAAAACCGCATGGTTTTCTTTTGAAAGGCGCTTTTGCGTCACTTGAGGATGGATCCGCGGTGCATTAGCTAGTTGGTGAGGTAACGGCTCACCAAGGCAACGATGCATAGCCGACCTGAGAGGGTGATCGGCCACATTGGGACTGAGACACGGCCCAAACTCCTACGGGAGGCAGCAGTAGGGAATCTTCGGCAATGGACGAAAGTCTGACCGAGCAACGCCGCGTGAGTGAAGAAGGTTTTCGGATCGTAAAACTCTGTTGTTAGAGAAGAACAAGGATGAGAGTAAAAAGTTCATCCTTTGACGGTATCTAACCAGAAAGCCACGGCTAACTACGTGCCAGCAGCCGCGGTAATACGTAGGTGGCAAGCGTTGTCCGGATTTATTGGGCGTAAAGCGAGCGCAGGCGGTTTCTTAAGTCTGATGTGAAAGCCCCCGGCTCAACCGGGGAGGGTCATTGGAAACTGGGGAACTTGAGTGCAGAAGAGGAGAGTGGAATTCCATGTGTAGCGGTGAAATGCGTAGATATATGGAGGAACACCAGTGGCGAAGGCGGCTCTCTGGTCTGTAACTGACGCTGAGGCTCGAAAGCGTGGGGAGCAAACAGGATTAGATACCCTGGTAGTCCACGCCGTAAACGATGAGTGCTAAGTGTTGGAGGGTTTCCGCCCTTCAGTGCTGCAGCTAACGCATTAAGCACTCCGCCTGGGGAGTACGACCGCAAGGTTGAAACTCAAAGGAATTGACGGGGGCCCGCACAAGCGGTGGAGCATGTGGTTTAATTCGAAGCAACGCGAAGAACCTTACCAGGTCTTGACATCCTTTGACCACTCTAGAGATAGAGCTTCCCCTTCGGGGGCAAAGTGACAGGTGGTGCATGGTTGTCGTCAGCTCGTGTCGTGAGATGTTGGGTTAAGTCCCGCAACGAGCGCAACCCTTATTGTTAGTTGCCATCATTTAGTTGGGCACTCTAGCAAGACTGCCGGTGACAAACCGGAGGAAGGTGGGGATGACGTCAAATCATCATGCCCCTTATGACCTGGGCTACACACGTGCTACAATGGGAAGTACAACGAGTCGCGAAGTCGCGAGGCTAAGCTAATCTCTTAAAGCTTCTCTCAGTTCGGATTGTAGGCTGCAACTCGCCTACATGAAGCCGGAATCGCTAGTAATCGCGGATCAGCACGCCGCGGTGAATACGTTCCCGGGCCTTGTACACACCGCCCGTCACACCACGAGAGTTTGTAACACCCGAAGTCGGTGAGGTAACCTTTTGGAGCCAGCCGCCTAAGGTGGGATAGATGATTGGGGTGAAGTCGTAACAAGGTAGCCGTATCGGAAGGTGCGGCTGGATCACCTCCTTTCTAAGGAATATTACGGAGACTACACAGGTTATTTTATTCGTTCAGTTTTGAGAGGTTTACTCTCAATTTAATACTTGGGGCCTTAGCTCAGCTGGGAGAGCGCCTGCTTTGCACGCAGGAGGTCAGCGGTTCGATCCCGCTAGGCTCCATTGATGACACTAGTCATCATCGTTCATTGAAAACTGGATACAGAAACAAACCAAACAAACCGAGAACACCGCGTTGAATGAGTTTTTTAATAAGTTCAATTGCTTATTTTATTACTAAGGAACATGATCGCTCATGGAAATTAGTAAGACCCAACCGAAAGGTTGATAAGGTTAAGTGAATAAGGGCGCACGGTGGATGCCTTGGCACTAGGAGCCGATGAAGGACGGGACTAACACCGATATGCTTCGGGGAGCTGTAAGTAAGCTTTGATCCGGAGATTTCCGAATGGGGAAACCCAGCATCTTTTATAGGATGTTACTTTTCAGTGAATACATAGCTGATTAGAGGTAGACGCAGAGAACTGAAACATCTAAGTACCTGCAGGAAGAGAAAGAAAATTCGATTCCCTGAGTAGCGGCGAGCGAAACGGGAAAAGCCCAAACCAAGAGGCTTGCCTCTTGGGGTTGTAGGACTCCGATATGGTAGTCCAGTGAGATAGTCGAAGGACCTGGAAAGGTCTGCTAGAAAGGGTAAAAGCCCCGTAGACAAAATTTGACTGGCACCTAGGAGGATCCTGAGTACGGCGGAACACGAGGAATTCCGTCGGAATCCGGGAGGACCATCTCCCAAGGCTAAATACTCCCTAGTGACCGATAGTGAACCAGTACCGTGAGGGAAAGGTGAAAAGCACCCCGGAAGGGGAGTGAAATAGATCCTGAAACCGTGTGCCTACAACAAGTTAAAGCCCGTTAATGGGTGATAGCGTGCCTTTTGTAGAATGAACCGGCGAGTTACGATTACTTGCGAGGTTAAGTTGAAAAAACGGAGCCGTAGCGAAAGCGAGTCTGAATAGGGCGAATGAGTAAGTGGTCGTAGACCCGAAACCATGTGATCTACCCATGTCCAGGTTGAAGGTGCGGTAAAACGCACTGGAGGACCGAACCCACGTACGTTGAAAAGTGCGGGGATGAGGTGTGGGTAGCGGAGAAATTCCAAACGAACTTGGAGATAGCTGGTTCTCTCCGAAATAGCTTTAGGGCTAGCCTCAGAGTAAGAATGATGGAGGTAGAGCACTGTTTGGACTAGGGGCCCATCTCGGGTTACCGAATTCAGATAAACTCCGAATGCCATCCATTCATCTCTGGGAGTCAGACTGTGAGTGATAAGATCCATAGTCGAAAGGGAAACAGCCCAGACCACCAGCTAAGGTCCCAAAATATATGTTAAGTGGAAAAGGATGTGGGGTTGCACAGACAACTAGGATGTTGGCTCAGAAGCAGCCACCATTTAAAGAGTGCGTAATAGCTCACTAGTCGAGTGACCCTGCGCCGAAAATGTACCGGGGCTAAACATATTACCGAAGCTGTGGAACACACCATTAGGTGTGTTGGTAGGAGAGCGTTCTAAGGGCGTTGAAGGTAGATCGTGAGGACTGCTGGAGCGCTTAGAAGTGAGAATGCCGGTATGAGTAGCGAAAGACAGGTGAGAATCCTGTCCACCGAATGACTAAGGTTTCCTGGGGAAGGCTCGTCCGCCCAGGGTTAGTCGGGACCTAAGCCGAGGCCGAAAGGCGTAGGCGATGGATAACAGGTTGATATTCCTGTACCCGTTGTTTTTGTTTGAACAATGGAGGGACGCAGGAGGCTAAGGAATCAGACGATTGGAAATGTCTGTCCAAGCAACAAGTCTTGAAGTGAGTCAAATGCTTGCATCTTTAAGGACAAGTTGTGATGGGGAGGGAAATAATAGTACCGAAGTTCCTGATGTCACACTGCCAAGAAAAGCTTCTAGTTAGAAAACAATGGCCCGTACCGCAAACCGACACAGGTAGTCGAGGAGAGAATCCTAAGGTGAGCGAGAGAACTCTCGTTAAGGAACTCGGCAAAATGACCCCGTAACTTCGGGAGAAGGGGTGCTGATCTAACGATCAGCCGCAGTGAATAGGCCCAAGCGACTGTTTATCAAAAACACAGGTCTCTGCAAAATCGAAAGATGACGTATAGGGGCTGACGCCTGCCCGGTGCTGGAAGGTTAAGAGGAGTGCTTAGCGTAAGCGAAGGTACGAATTGAAGCCCCAGTAAACGGCGGCCGTAACTATAACGGTCCTAAGGTAGCGAAATTCCTTGTCGGGTAAGTTCCGACCCGCACGAAAGGCGTAACGATTTGGGCACTGTCTCAACGAGAGACTCGGTGAAATTTTAGTACCTGTGAAGATGCAGGTTACCCGCGACAGGACGGAAAGACCCCATGGAGCTTTACTGCAGTTTGATATTGAGTGTTTGTACCACATGTACAGGATAGGTAGGAGCCGTAGAAGTCGGAACGCTAGTTTCGACAGAGGCGCTGGTGGGATACTACCCCTGTGTTATGACCACTCTAACCCGCACCACTAATCGTGGTGGGAGACAGTGTCAGATGGGCAGTTTGACTGGGGCGGTCGCCTCCTAAAAGGTAACGGAGGCGCCCAAAGGTTCCCTCAGAATGGTTGGAAATCATTCGCAGAGTGTAAAGGCACAAGGGAGCTTGACTGCGAGACCTACAAGTCGAGCAGGGACGAAAGTCGGGCTTAGTGATCCGGTGGTTCCGCATGGAAGGGCCATCGCTCAACGGATAAAAGCTACCCTGGGGATAACAGGCTTATCTCCCCCAAGAGTCCACATCGACGGGGAGGTTTGGCACCTCGATGTCGGCTCGTCGCATCCTGGGGCTGTAGTCGGTCCCAAGGGTTGGGCTGTTCGCCCATTAAAGCGGCACGCGAGCTGGGTTCAGAACGTCGTGAGACAGTTCGGTCCCTATCCGTCGCGGGCGTTGGAAATTTGAGAGGATCTGTCCTTAGTACGAGAGGACCGGGATGGACTTACCGCTGGTGTACCAGTTGTCTCGCCAGAGGCATCGCTGGGTAGCTATGTAGGGAAGGGATAAACGCTGAAAGCATCTAAGTGTGAAGCCCACCTCAAGATGAGATTTCCCATTTCTTTAAGAAAGTAAGATCCCTGAGAGATGATCAGGTAGATAGGTCAGAAGTGGAAGTGCAGTGATGTACGGAGCGGACTGATACTAATCGATCGAGGACTTAACCAAAAAAATTGATCTTGGCTGTTTGAATGTTTCTGATCCAGTTTTGAGTGAACGAAGTTTACTCAAACAAATAGTGTGGTGGCGATAGCGAGAAGGATACACCTGTTCCCATGTCGAACACAGAAGTTAAGCTTCTTAGCGCCGATTGTAGTGAGGGGTTGCCCCTTGTGAGATTAGGACGTCGCCACGCTGTAATTATTCCGGCATAGCTCAGTTGGTAGTAGCGCATGACTGTTAATCATGATGTCGTAGGTTCGAGTCCTACTGCCGGAGTTTCTCGAAAGAGAATTTATAGAGTATTGGGCCTTTGTGCTCCTTTCTTGGAGAGTTGTCCGAGTGGCCGAAGGAGCATGATTGGAAATCATGTAGACGGGTAATCCTGTCTCAAGGGTTCGAATCCCTTACTCTCCGTAACACAAATTTTACTGGCCCGTTGGTCAAGCGGTTAAGACACCGCCCTTTCACGGCGGTAACACGGGTTCGAGTCCCGTACGGGTCATTTAATTAAATATGGAGGTTTAGCTCAGCTGGGAGAGCATCTGCCTTACAAGCAGAGGGTCAGCGGTTCGATCCCGTTAACCTCCATTCGGTTCCGTGGTGTAGGGGTTAACATGCCTGCCTGTCACGCAGGAGATCGCGGGTTCAAATCCCGTCGGGACCGCCATTTAATTAAAAACTTTAAACTATTATTTATGGCGCGGTAGCTCAGTTGGTAGAGCAACGGATTGAAGCTCCGTGTGTCGGCAGTTCGATTCTGTCCCGCGCCACCATGGAGGAGTAGCGAAGTGGCTAAACGCGACGGACTGTAAATCCGTTCCTTAGGGTTCAGTGGTTCGAATCCACTCTCCTCCATTTGTTTCAGGGGCATAGTTTAAAGGTAGAACAGCGGTCTCCAAAACCGTTAGTGTGGGTTCAATTCCTGCTGCCCCTGTTTTTCTAATATGGCGATCGTGGCGAAGTGGTTAACGCACCGGATTGTGGCTCCGGCACTCGTGGGTTCGATTCCCATCGTTCGCCCTTTTCATTGGGGTATAGCCAAGCGGTAAGGCAAGGGACTTTGACTCCCTCATGCGTTGGTTCGAATCCAGCTACCCCAGTTTCCTCAGAAAAGGTTAAGAAATTTTCTTGAAAATTATTGTTCTGAGAAGAAAAAAATAGTATAATGGCGGTATAGCCAAGTGGTAAGGCAGAGGTCTGCAAAACCTTCATCACCGGTTCAAATCCGGTTACCGCCTTAGTACTAAAATAGCAATAGTATCATAGACATGCCGGCGTGGCGGAATTGGCAGACGCGCTGGACTCAAAATCCAGTGCCCTCACGGGCGTGCCGGTTCGACCCCGGCCGCCGGTATTAAAGAGCTAAGATGTTATTTCATCTTAGTTTTTTATTTGAAATTGAATAGGTAATATGGCGATCGTGGCGAAGTGGTTAACGCACCGGATTGTGGCTCCGGCACTCGTGGGTTCGATTCCCATCGTTCGCCCTAAAAAACTCCTGAGTTTTTGAGTTTCAGATTTAGACAAAGTACTAATATTTAGTACTTTGTCTTTTTTTGTTTATCAAAATATAAGTAAACATGTACAAATAAACCTTATAACTATTTGTTATTATAAGAATACTAGCATTATTGATTTCTATTTTATTTATGACTCAGTAAAATAGAAATTCGATGAAATAAGAGAGTGTTCATGCTTAGACCTAGTTCTTATAACTAATTTGAGAATGGTTTAATGTTTATTTAGTATTAAAAAGTTTTAGAGGCCTCAACAATTGTTGAGGCTTTTTTGTTTTGTAAGGAAGTTAATTAAAATTATCAAAAATAATTCAATAAATTTCATTGACTTTTAATTTTTAAAGCAGTATAGTATAAAAAAATAATTAAAGAATTATTAGAAAAAGCAAGGGGAAGATTTTTATGCGCAAGAACAGACACGATGATTTTAGCCAATACGTCTTATTAATTATTATGTCCAGGACTTAGAACGCGGTAGTTTTAAACCGTTAGTTTGAGTCCTGTTTGTGTTACGAATGGGATTCTTGCTAAAGTATCCCATCAATTATTGATGGGATACTTTTTTATTTAAGGAGATGTATTTATGAGAAGCGATCAAATCAAAAAAGGTATCGATGCGGCACCGGCTAGAAGTTTATTATATGCAACAGGTCAAGTAAAAAATATAAGAGATATGGATAAACCCTTTATTGCTATCTGTAATTCTTATATCGATATTGTTCCTGGGCATGTACATTTACGTGAGTTGGCAGATATAGCAAAAGAGGTAATTCGTGAAGCAGGAGGAATTCCGTTTGAATTTAATACGATTGGTGTTGATGATGGTATTGCCATGGGTCATATTGGTATGCGGTATTCTTTGCCTAGTCGGGAACTGATAGCTGATTCTGCAGAAACAGTGATCAATGCACATTGGTTTGATGGAGTATTCTATATTCCTAATTGTGACAAAATCACACCAGGGATGATTTTGGCAGCTGTTAGAACAAATGTACCGGCAATATTTTGCTCTGGAGGCCCAATGAAGGCTGGAATTGATCCTCGTGGACATCAGGCCACACTATCTTCAATGTTTGAAGCTGTAGGAGCATATAAAGACGGTAAAATGACAAAAAATGATTTTCAATTTATGGAGCAAAACGCTTGTCCAACTTGTGGTTCTTGTGCGGGTATGTTTACTGCTAATTCAATGAATTGCTTGTTAGAAGTATTAGGCTTGGCTTTACCAGGGAATGGAACTGTATTGGCTGTTTCTGATGAACGTCGTGAATTAGTTCGTAAATCAGCAAAACACTTAATGGAGTTAGTCAAAAAACAAATTAAGCCGCGAGATATCGTGACAAAAGAAGCAATCGATGATGCCTTTGCATTAGATATGGCTATGGGCGGATCAACAAATACTGTTTTACACACACTAGCAATTGCTAATGAAGCAGAAATTCCTTATAACCAAGCAGACATCAATGAGATTGCGAAACGTGTGCCGTATCTCTCAAAAATTGCTCCTTCTTCTAGTTATTCGATGCATGACGTCCATGAAGCCGGTGGTGTTTCAGCAATCATTCATGAATTAGTTTCTATCGAAGGGGCTATCCATCCAGACCGAATAACGGTAACAGGAAAAACGATTCGAGAAAATGTAGCGGATGCGAAAATCAATAATCCTGAAGTGATCCATCCAAAGAGTAATCCATATAGTAGCGTAGGCGGGCTTTCGATTTTATATGGGAATATTGCTCCTGAAGGAAGTGTCATTAAAGTTGGTGGTGTCGATCCTAGTATTAAGGTCTTTAAAGGTAAAGCAATTTGTTTCTCTTCTCATGACGAGGCGGTTGATGCAATTGATAATCATACAGTTAAGAAAGGCCATGTCGTTGTGATTCGCTATGAAGGACCTAAGGGAGGACCTGGTATGCCAGAAATGTTGGCACCTACTTCAAGTATCGTTGGCCGCGGATTGGGTAAAGACGTGGCATTGATTACTGATGGACGCTTTTCAGGTGCAACAAGAGGAATTGCCGTTGGACATATCTCTCCTGAGGCAGCAGCGGGCGGACCAATCGCTTTAGTTCAAAATGGAGATGAAATTACAATTGATTTAACCAATCGCACACTGAACGTTGAAATTTCAGAAGAAGAATTAGATCAACGGAAAGAAAAATTGGAAAAATTCTATCCTAAAGTCAAAAAGGGATGGTTAGCACGTTATTCAGCATTGGTTACCTCAGCACATACTGGCGGGGTTATGAGATTACCTGAATAGGAGGACTGTGAATGGAAACTATTAAACAAATGAACGCAGAAGATAAAAAAATTTCTGGAGCCAATTTATTATTAGACTGTCTAGCAAATCAAGGGGTGGAACTAATATTTGGTTATCC
This sequence comes from Enterococcus sp. 22-H-5-01, assembly GCF_050310005.1. Taxonomy (NCBI): domain Bacteria; kingdom Bacillati; phylum Bacillota; class Bacilli; order Lactobacillales; family Enterococcaceae; genus Enterococcus; species Enterococcus sp. 22-H-5-01. The sequence goes on along the minus strand of NZ_CP189993.1, from coordinate 795,894 downwards.
CGGTGGTGCAGTCTTACCATTATATGATGCATTGTATGACGAAAAAATCCCTAATGTTTTGACTAGGCATGAGCAAGGTGCCGTTCATGCAGCAGAAGGATATGCTAAAGCAACTGGAAAACCTGGGGTAGTGGTTGTCACTAGTGGTCCAGGTGCGACAAATGTTGTCACAGGAATCGCGGATGCTCTGGGTGACTCTGTTCCATTAGTTGTTATTACAGGGCAAGTAGCAACCGACGGGATAGGAAAAGATGCTTTTCAAGAGGCAGATATGCTGGGGATTACTTTACCAATCACTAAACATAATTTTCAAGTTAGAGATGTCACCGAATTACCGAAAATTGTAAATGAGGCTTTTCATATTGCAACAACTGGAAGAAAAGGACCTGTATTGATTGACTTACCTAAGGAAATGACTATCTCGAAAACATTCCCCAAAATTGACAATGTGGTCAAATTGGATAGCTATCAACCTACAGTGACACCGGCAGTTTTACAGATTGAACGTTTGATGGGTCTGCTGAAGAAAGCTAAAAAACCAGTCCTGCTGATAGGTGCAGGAGTGATAGCAGCAGAAGGAGCAGACGAACTTCGCCAATTTGTTGAACGATATAAAATACCAACTGTTTGTACTTTACTTGGCTTAGGGCTATTGCCTCATGATCATCCACAATTATTAGGAATGGGTGGGATGCATGGCACTTATGCAGCAAACATAGCATTGATGGAAACGGATCTGTTGATTAATATTGGTAGTCGTTTTGATGATCGATTAGCTTGTTCGCCAGAGTCATTTGCTCCGTATGCCAAAATCGTTCATATTGATATTGATTCTGCAGAGATTGGAAAAGTTATTACGACAGATGTTCCCATTGTTGGGGATGCACGGATTGCTTTAGAACAACTGCTTGCCTGCGATGAGATTTCGATTGATTGTGAGGCCTGGCGTGATTTGTGTCAAAAGAGGAGAGCAAAGTATCCGTTAAAGTATTCTTTTGAATCAGGAGTTATTAAGCCGCAAGAAGTTATTGAGCGTGTTGGTGAGATTACAGGAGGCTCTTCTTATGTGGTTACAGATGTAGGCCAACACCAAATGTGGGCGGCACAATTTTATCCATTTAACTTTCCCAAACAATTGATCACAAGTGGTGGGCTTGGAACGATGGGCTATGGTATCCCAGCAGGTATTGGCGTGAAAATCGCCAAGCCAGAAGATTCTGTCGTTGTTTTTGTTGGAGATGGTGGATTTCAAATGACAAATCAAGAACTAGCTATTTTAAATCTGAATAATTTAGATATTAAATTTGTTTTATTGAATAATCATTCTTTAGGCATGGTTCGTCAATGGCAAGAAACATTTTTTAATCAGAGAAGATCTCGTTCAGTATTCGACGAACAACCTGATTTTATGAAATTAGCTGAAGCTTATGGAATTTCGAGTACTAAGATTAGTGATCCGGCCACTTTATCAGAAGATTTAGCAACTGCTTTTTCAGTTAAAGGGCCGATGTTGATTGAAGTAGTTGTCTCAGACAAAGAACATGTACTGCCCATGGTTCCGGCAGGGATGCCAAATGATCAAATGCTAGGGGTTGACTGATTGATGAAACGAATGATTACGGCAATGGTGCGAGACAAAGCAGGTGTTTTGAGTCGTATCTCCAGTGTATTGAATAGAAGACAAGTTAATATTGAAAGTATTTCTGTTGGTCGAACTGAAATAGCAGGAGAATCACGCATGACGATTATGATTCGGGCAGGCAATTTGGCTGATATTGAACAAGTAACAAAACAGTTGAATAAGCAGATTGATGTAATCAAAGTATCTGATATTTCAGATGAACCGCATTTGGAAAGAGAACTGGCCTTAATCAAGGTCAATGCTCCGACGACAATTCGATCAGAAATTCAAGCAATGATCGATCCTTTTCGAGCAGATGTCGTCGATGTTAGTTTGAAAACAATTGTCGTTCAAGTAGCTGGTTCTGATGAAAAGGTCAATGCGTGCATCGATGTCTTAAGACCTTATGGAATCAAACAATTAGCACGAACCGGTATTACTGGTTTTAGTAGAGGTTAATCGCAAATTATTGCTTTTAATAGATTAGAAAATTAGAAAAAAATTGGAGGAATAATTCATGGTTAAAGTTTATTATGATGATGCAGTAGAAAAGGACGCTTTAGAATGGAAAACAATCGCAATCATAGGTTATGGCTCACAGGGCCACGCGCATGCGCAAAATCTTAGAGATACAGGACATCAAGTAGTGATCGGCGTACGTGAAGGAAAGTCAGCGGATGCTGCTAGAAAAGATGGCTTTAATGTAAGTCCAGTATCAGAAGCGACAAAAGCTGCACAAGTAACCATGATTTTAGCTCCAGATGAAATCCAAGGGAGTTTATATGAAAAAGAGATTGCCCCTAATTTGGATGAAGGCGATGCATTAGCATTTGCTCATGGGTTTAATATTCATTTTGATGTAATCAAACCGCCTAAGAACGTCGACATCTTTTTAGTCGCACCAAAAGGACCAGGACATTTAGTTCGCCGGACATTTGTTGAAGGTTTTGCAGTCCCTTGTTTATTTGCTGTTCATCAAGACGCAACAGGAACTGCTCGAGAATTAGCACTATCTTATTCAAAAGGAATTGGTGCAACTAGAGTAGGAGTCTTGGAAAAAACTTTCAAAGAAGAGACCGAAACAGATTTATTTGGTGAACAAGCTGTCTTGTGTGGTGGTTTGACGAGCATGATCGAAGCAGGTTTTGAAACCTTGGTCGAAGCAGATTACCAACCAGAATTAGCTTATTTTGAAGTTTGTCATGAAATGAAATTGATTGTTGATTTGATTTATGAAGGTGGATTTGCTAATATGCGCCATTCTATCTCAAATACAGCCGAATATGGTGATTATGTTTCTGGTCCACGAGTAATCACTTCGGAAACAAAAGCCAATATGAAAGCTGTTTTAACAGATATCCAAAACGGAAAATTTGCCGAAGGTTTTATTGCAGACAACCAAAATGGATTCCCGAAATTCAAAGAAATGCGTGCTAAAAATGGCGGGCATCAAATTGAAGCTGTGGGTAGTGAATTAAGAAAAATGATGCCTTTTGTAGGACATAAAGATTAGACTGACAAACTAGTTTCTTACCATAATAAATTTCAGGAAAGCGAACGTTGCAGCGTTCGCTTTTTTTAGTAAGGAATGATCACTAATAATTCAGGATGATCATTAAGTTGTAATTCTTTGAGCTGTAGTTCAGGATGTGAAATAATTCTTGATTGGGCGTCAAAATGTTCAAAAAAATAATTTTTTATTTGCTCATCGGTCCATTGTCGAGCAGGGAAATGCTGAAAATTTTTTCCATTATACATAAAAACAAACCCCATACTCCAAGCTTGCTGTATTTCTTGTGGTACTTGAGAAATCCTTTTTTCAAACGAAACCATCGTGGTCAACTCCTTAACAAATGAGTGTTTAAATCCATTATGTCTGAAAAAATTTCTATCGTCCAGTAAATGAGAGACAAAATATTTGGAGTTTGACCAATTCTGATGTATGATGACTTCGGATAGTTAATTACTTACAAAAAGTAAAAGTGTTAATCTTTTTCATTTAGCAAAAAATGATTTACACTATATCCGTAAAAGTTTTTATTTTTTAGGAGGTTTGTTTATTATGGCAAAAGAACATTATGATAGAAGTAAACCACATGTTAATATTGGTACCATTGGTCACGTCGATCACGGTAAAACAACATTAACGGCAGCAATTACAACGGTATTAGGCAAGAAAGGTCTAGCAAACCCTCAGGACTATGCTAGTATCGATGCTGCACCGGAAGAACGTGAACGTGGAATCACAATTAACACGGCACACGTAGAGTATGAAACAGAAAAACGTCACTATGCACATATTGATGCCCCAGGACATGCGGACTACGTAAAAAATATGATTACTGGTGCTGCTCAAATGGATGGTGCGATCTTGGTTGTATCAGCAACTGATGGCCCAATGCCCCAAACACGTGAACATATTTTGTTATCACGTCAAGTTGGAGTAAAACATTTGATTGTTTTCTTAAATAAAGTTGATTTAGTTGATGATGAAGAATTGATTGATTTAGTGGAAATGGAAGTACGTGAATTACTTTCTGAATATGGTTTCCCAGGTGATGATATTCCTGTACTTAAAGGGTCTGCATTGAAAGCTTTGGAAGGTGATCCTGAACAAGAACAAGTTATTTTGGACTTAATGGATACTGTTGATGAATATATCCCAACACCTGAACGTGATACAGACAAACCTTTCTTGTTACCAGTTGAAGATGTCTTTTCAATTACTGGTCGCGGAACTGTTGCTTCTGGACGTATCGATCGCGGGGAAGTCAAAGTCGGCGATGAAATTGAAATTATCGGGATCAAACCTGAAGTTCAAAAAGCAGTCGTTACCGGACTTGAAATGTTCCGTAAAACATTAGACTATGGTGAAGCTGGTGATAATGTCGGTGTATTATTACGTGGAATTACTCGTGATGAAATCGAACGTGGTCAAGTATTAGCTAAACCAGGTTCAATCACACCTCATACTAAATTCCAAGCTGAAGTGTATGTATTAACGAAAGAAGAAGGCGGACGTCATACACCGTTCTTTAATAACTATCGTCCACAATTTTATTTCCGTACAACTGACGTAACAGGGAATATCGTGTTACCTGAAGGTACTGAGATGGTTATGCCAGGCGATAATGTAACGATCGATGTTGAATTGATCCATCCAATCGCAGTGGAAAAGGGAACTACTTTCTCTATTCGTGAAGGCGGACGGACTGTTGGTTCTGGTATCGTTACAGAGATTGAAGCATAATCAAAATAAAAAACGTAGCGCAGTCATGCGTTACGTTTTTTTGTGCAAAAAGATATAGGATATCTATAATGTACCAGAATGGATATTTTGATTAATAGTCCAACTAATTTTCTAATAGCAGGAATAGTTGATGATTATCACCGTTCATCGAAGCACGAACGGTAAGAGAAAATGAAGGAATCAATATAGTAGGGACGACACCAACTAGCTATAAAGCACTATCGATTTCCCGACACCAGCAGAACTACAAATGATTGCTGAAAAGGCACTTTCAAGTGTAGATGGGATTGTTCGTAATCGTATTGAGATTGATCAAGAGGCTATTTTTCATGTATTAAGAAATTATTGAAAAAAACCGCGAAATCTAAATGATTTCGCGGTTTTTTTTTGGATTATACGTTCAAAACTTTGTTCAAGAAGTCTTGGGTTCTTGGATTTTGTGGATTACTGAAGACTTGTTCTGGAGTACCATCTTCTAAGATTTTTCCACCATCAGTAAAGATGACACGGTCAGCTACTTCTTTAGCAAAGCCCATTTCATGAGTTACAATCACCATCGTCATTCCTTGAAGTGCTAAATCTTTCATAACTTTCAGCACATCACCGACCATTTCAGGGTCAAGAGCAGAAGTGGGTTCATCGAACAACATAATATCTGGATTCATTGCTAATGCTCGAGCAATAGCAACCCGTTGCTTTTGTCCACCCGATAAGCTATCTGGGTAAACATCTTTTTTCTCAGCTAGTCCAACTTGACCTAGCAATTCGATGCCGCGTTTTTCAGCGGCATCTTTCTTTTCACCTTTACGATCGATAGGAGCTAAAGTGATATTTTGTAACACAGTAAGGTGCGGGAACAGATTGAAATGTTGGAATACCATACCGATATGTTGACGGACTAAATTGATATCGGTATGTTTGTCTGTCAAATCTTGTCCATCAATAATGATCTCACCAGAAGTTGGATCTTCTAAACGGTTCATACAACGTAAGAAAGTACTTTTACCTGAACCTGAAGGTCCGATGATACAAACAACTTCACCTTCACTAATACTGATATTCAAGTCATTCAAGACAGTGTTATCACCAAATTTTTTGACTAAATGATTTACGACGATTTTTTTATCCATTGTATTTTCCATTTATTTCACCTTCTTATCTAAACGGTTAGCTAATTTAGTTAGGATCGTAATCAAGATCAAGTACATGATCGCGATGATCAAGTAAACGTATGAACTTTGAGTTGTTCTAGCCACGATGATTTTACCAGTTTGCAGAAGCTCTACAACACCGATAGCAGAAATAATCGTTGTATCTTTCAAACTGATAACGAATTGATTGATGAAAGAAGGGATCATAATTTTAACTGCTTGCGGTAAGATAATTTTTTGCATGGTTCGATTGTATGGCAAACCTAAACTACGAGAGGCTTCCATTTGACCAACGGGCACAGCGTTGATACCACCGCGTACGATTTCGGCGATATAGGCACTAGCATTCAACGTTAATGTAATGATCCCAGCTGCAAAGTCTGGAATTTTGATTCCTGTGATTCCTGGCAAGCCGAAGAAAATGAAGAAGGCTAATACCATCATTGGAATCCCGCGGATAATATCGATATAGATGCCTGCTAATAATCGTAATGGGCGTGAAGGAGAGACACGGAACAAACCGAAAATTACACCTACTACTAAAGCTAAAGCAAATGAAACTAAAGCTAAGACGATTGTTTTCCATAAACCTTCTAATAATGATTTATAGTTATTTTTCAATAAACCAGTGATTGTGGATTCATCGACAGCATCTTTTTTCTCTTCGCTGCCTGAACCAATATATTTATCAACGATCTTATCGTATTCACCAGTTCGTTTTAATTCTTTCAAACCTTCTGTAAACATTTCCCGAAGTTCAGGATTTTCACCTTTTTTAACAGCAAAACCATATTCACCGCCGACTTCGCGCTTGATTGGTGTTTTTAGGTCTTGGCCTTGTTGAATGGCATAACCGATAACTGGATAATCATCCATCATAGCGTCGATCGAACCGACTTTTAAGGCATCGTATAATTGGTCAGCCGCATCGAAGCTCTTAATTGTGTAGCCATATTCTTTTTTATGAGCCTCTAAGAAATCAGCACTTTCTGTTCCAACTTTAGCACCAACTGTTTTGCCTTTTAAATCTTTATATTCTTTAATATCTTTATTGTCTTTAGCAACTGCTAATTGAATTCCACTTTGGAAATAAGGATCTGAAAAATCATAATTTGCTTTTCGTTCATCAGTCATAGTCATACCGGCGATCATACCGTCAGCTTGACCAGATTCTAATGCTTGCATAGCAGAGGAGAAGCCAATAAATTTGAAATCGATCTTGAATCCTTGAAGTTCAGCGATTCGAGTTAATAAATCAACATCGATCCCTTTGTATTTTCCGTCACTGTCTTTATATTCAAACGGTGCAAAAGCTGAATCGCTGGCGATAACATACACATCTTTTTTCGGTTCAATTTTTTTCATTTGGCTCGTAGAAGTACTATCGCTTGAGCCGCTTGAAATATATTTGCTGACGATTTTGTCATAAGTTCCATTTTCTTTTAAATCTTTCAATCCAGCATTGAATTTTTTCAATAATTCTTGATTTTCACCCTTTTTAACAGCAAAGCCATAAGCACTACCTTCTTCAGGTTCACCGACAAGTTTGAAAGGTTGTCCATTTGACACGGCGTAGCCTAATACTGGATAGTCATCAAAAATTGCTTCAGAATTTCCGTTACTTAAAGCATTATACATAGCATCAGCAGCTTCGTATAATTTGACTTCATAACCGTATTTATCTTTGTTATCTTCTAAGAAAGTAGCACTTTCGGTCCCAATTTTTGCAGAAACTGTTTTACTTTTTAAATCAGCATAATCTTTGATATCGTTATTGTCATTTTTAACAGCCATTTGAATTCCGCTATCAAAATAAGAATCAGAAAAATCGAAAGTTTTTTTACGTTCATCAGTAATACTCATGCCCGCGATCATACCATCTAATTGATCTGATTGAACTCCTTGGATCGAACTATCAAAACCTAAAGGATTCAAGTCCACTTTGAAACCTTGATCCTTTGCGATTTCTTTAAGTAAATCAACATCGATCCCGATATATTCCCCGTCAGAATTTTGAAACTCAAAAGGAGCGAACGTTAAGTCAGTCCCAATTTTATAAGTTTTTTCCGCCGCGTGAGTTTTCGTAGTGAAGCCGAGTGTTAAAAGACTTGCCACTAAGAAAAATACGAAAGGAATTAATTTGTTTTTTCTCATAGTAATCCTCCTATATACTTATCATTCGTTTATTATAAGTTAGCCTAATACTAAAATACAAGTAGTTGGACTGTCTATGTGAAAAAAATCTAAATTTTGATGACACGAAATGTAAGGAAAGTTAACATGGCTAGTTTAAGAAATCGTTTAGCACAAGGAGAATAAATAGCGAAAATATGTTCGGTATGCTATAATTTTTGGATAAGAGATTATTTATCTTACTATTAAAAGGAGGGTTTTTGCGTGATTGAAAGAGTAACAGATAATGAGTTTGACCTCCATTCAAAATATCAGCCTGCTGGCGATCAACCGGAAGCTATTTCGCAATTGACCGAAGGTGTCGTCAATGGAAAAAAAGCACAAATACTGTTAGGTGCTACGGGTACTGGGAAAACATATACCATTTCAAATGTGATCAAAGAAGTTAACAAGCCAACTTTGATTATTGCTCATAATAAAACATTAGCTGGACAGTTGTATGGAGAATTCAAGGAATTTTTCCCCAACAATGCTGTAGAATATTTTGTCAGTTATTATGATTATTACCAACCCGAGGCTTATGTGCCTTCAAGTGATACGTATATAGAAAAAGATTCTAGTGTCAATGACGAAATCGATAAACTCCGTCACTCAGCTACCAGTTCATTACTTGAACGAAATGATGTGATCGTAGTTGCCTCGGTTTCGTGTATTTTTGGTTTAGGATCACCGAAAGAATATATGGAACAAGTTGTTTCGTTACGTGTTGGGATGGAAATGGATCGAAATCAATTACTCCGCAAACTCATCGACATTCAATTTGAGCGAAATGACATTGATTTTCAACGGGGACGTTTTCGTGTTCGTGGGGATGTAGTAGAGATTTTTCCTGCTTCTCGTGATGAACATGCGCTACGCGTAGAGTTTTTCGGTGACGAAATCGAACGTATTCGAGAAGTCGATGCATTGACCGGTGAAATTACCGGCGAAACGGAGCATGTGGCGATTTTTCCAGCGACTCACTTTTTAACGAATGAAGATCATTTAGAACATGCCATCAGTAATATCCAAGCAGAACTTGCTGATCGCTTAGAAGTCTTGAATAGTGAAAATAAGTTGCTAGAAGCTCAACGATTAGAGCAACGAACAAATTATGATATCGAAATGTTGCGGGAAATGGGCTATACTTCAGGCATCGAAAATTATTCGCGCCATATGGATGGACGTAAAGAAGGAGAGCCGCCGTATACGTTGATTGATTTCTTTCCAGATGATTTCTTGATGGTAATCGATGAGTCGCATGTGACGATGCCTCAAGTTCGCGGAATGTATAACGGTGACCGAGCACGAAAACAAATGTTAGTTGATTATGGATTCCGCCTGCCGTCCGCTCTAGATAATCGTCCGTTACGCTTGGAAGAATTTGAAGAACGAGTTAATCAAATCGTTTACGTCTCAGCTACGCCCGGTCCTTATGAACATGAAGAAACGGACACTGTTGTTGAACAAATCATTCGGCCGACTGGTTTATTAGATCCAGTGATCGATGTTCGACCGATTATGGGACAAATCGATGACCTAGTTGGAGAAATTAACGAACGAGCAGAACGGAATGAACGGGTCTTTGTCACGACTTTGACGAAAAAAATGTCAGAAGACTTGACAGATTACTTTAAAGAATTAGGCATCAAAGTAAAATACTTGCATAGTGATATTAAAACGTTAGAACGAACTGAAATTATTCGAGATCTGCGTTTAGGTAAATTTGATGTTTTGATCGGAATTAACTTATTACGTGAGGGTATCGATGTTCCGGAAGTTTCATTAGTAGCTATTTTAGATGCAGATAAAGAAGGTTTCTTGCGGAGTGAGCGTTCGCTAGTCCAAACGATTGGACGGGCGGCTCGAAATTCTGAGGGTAAAGTAATCATGTATGCAGATAAAATTACTGATTCAATGCAACGTGCGATGGATGAAACGACGCGTCGCCGAAGCATTCAAGAAGCTTATAATGAAGAGCATGGAATCGAACCAAAAACGATTATTAAAGAGATTCGTGATTTGATCTCAATCAGCAAGGTGGCTGAAAAGTCAGCTGACTATGATACGACTTCTTATGAAGACCTATCTAAAGAAGAACGTAAAGAATTACTTGCGAAGATGGAAGAAGAAATGCGTGAAGCAGCTAAGGCTTTAGATTTTGAAACAGCTGCAACATTGAGAGATACGATTTTAGAACTGAAGGCAGCCGAATAGACTATCGGCTGGTTTCAGTTTATTGACTATTTTTTATTTCTCAGTATACTAATAAATCTTGTTAAAAAATGCTCTATATAATAGAAGAAAAACGAAATTAAAAATGAAATGGGAGAAATAAATGGCAAATGATAAAATAGTGATTCATGGAGCGCGTGCGCATAATTTAAAAAATGTCGATGTCACGATCCCTCGTGACAAGATGGTAGTTGTTACTGGTTTGTCTGGTTCTGGGAAAAGTTCATTAGCCTTTGATACGCTATATGCCGAAGGCCAACGCCGTTATGTGGAAAGTTTATCTGCATATGCACGCCAATTTTTAGGTCAAATGGATAAACCGGATGTTGATAGTATCGATGGCCTTAGTCCGGCTATTTCAATCGATCAAAAAACGACAAGTAAAAACCCTCGCTCGACTGTTGGAACGGTAACTGAGATCAATGACTACTTACGTTTGTTATTCGCACGAGTGGGGCATCCAATCTGTCCAAACGATCATATTGAAATTACTTCTCAATCGGTGGAACAGATGGTTGATAAAGTATTGGAGCTGCCTGAACGTACAAAAATCCAAATCTTAGCACCGGTTGTGGCTAAGAAAAAAGGTCAGCACAAAAAGGTGTTTGAAATGATCCAACGCGAAGGGTATGTTCGGATGCGTGTTGATGGTGAACTTTATGATGTGACCGAAGCACCAGAATTAACGAAAAATAAAAAGCATGATATTGAAATCATTGTTGACCGGATCGTAGTAAAAGATGGCATACGCTCAAGACTATTTGATTCATTCGAAGCAGCATTACGTCTGGCAGAAGGGTATGCGATTGTTGATGTGATCGGTGAAAAAGAAATGTTGTTCAGTGAACACTATGCTTGTCCTTACTGTGGCTTTACTGTTGGTGAACTAGAACCACGTTTGTTTTCATTTAATGCACCTTTTGGCGCGTGCCCAGACTGTGATGGCTTAGGTGTGAAATTAGAAGTCGATATGGATTTAGTAATTCCTGATCAAAGTAAAACATTGCGTGAAGGCGCGTTGATTCCTTGGAATCCCATCAGTTCGCAATATTATCCGCAAATGTTAGAACAAGCCTGTCAAAGTTTCAATATCGATATGGATACACCCTTCGAAGAATTACCAAAAGAGCAACAAGAGATTATTTTAAATGGATCGAATGGCGAAAATTTCCATTTCCATTATGAGAATGATTTTGGTGGCGTGCGAGATGTAGAGGTTCCATTTGAAGGAATTATCAATAATATCAATCGCCGTTATAAAGAAACAAATAGTGATTTTACGCGCGATCAAATGCGTTTGTATATGACGGAATTGACTTGTCAAACGTGTCATGGTTATCGCTTGAATCCTCAAGCCTTATCAGTTCAAATCAACGATACCAATATTGGTCAAGTCAGTGAAGACTCAATCAATGGAACGTTAAAATTTTTTGAAACGGTTATTTTAAGTGAACAAGAAAAAGTGATCGCAAAACCGATTTTAAAAGAAATCAAAGATCGTTTGAGTTTCTTACGCAATGTTGGATTGGATTATCTGACATTGAGTCGAGCAGCAGGTACTTTATCTGGCGGAGAGGCTCAACGTATTCGTTTAGCTACGCAAATTGGTTCTAATTTGTCAGGTGTCCTATATATCTTAGATGAACCGTCGATTGGGTTGCATCAACGAGACAATGATCGCTTGATCGAATCATTGAAAAAAATGCGGGATTTAGGAAATACATTAATCGTGGTAGAACACGATGAAGATACGATGCGTGCAGCGGACTATTTAATTGACGTGGGCCCTGGAGCAGGTGATCAAGGTGGAGAAATCGTTGCTGCCGGAACACCAAAAGAAGTCGAAGCTAATCCAAATTCCCTAACAGGACAGTATCTATCAGGTAAACGAGAAATTTCGGTGCCAAAAGAGCGTCGCGAAGGCAATGGTAAGAAAATAAAAGTAACCGGTGCGGTAGAGAACAATTTGAAGAATGTCGATGTAGAATTTCCATTAGGGAAATTTGTTGCCGTGACTGGGGTTTCAGGTTCGGGTAAATCAACATTAGTGAATCAAATTTTGAAAAAATCATTAGCACAAAAGTTGAATCGTAATTCTAATAAACCTGGTAAGTTCAAAAAAATCACTGGCTATAAGCATATTGAAAAACTTGTAGACATCGATCAAAGTCCGATTGGTCGAACTCCCCGCAGTAACCCGGCAACGTATACGAGTGTGTTTGATGACATTCGTGATTTATTTGCACAAACCAATGAAGCGAAGATTCGCGGATATAAAAAAGGCCGCTTTAGTTTTAATGTTAAAGGCGGGCGTTGTGAAGCCTGTCGGGGCGATGGAATTATCAAAATCGAGATGCACTTTTTACCAGATGTTTATGTCCCTTGTGAAGTTTGTCATGGCAAACGATACAATTCAGAAACATTGGAAGTTCATTATAAAGGGAAAAATATTGCTGATATTTTAGAAATGACGGTTGAAGATGCAGTCGAATTCTTCAAACATATTCCAAAGATCCACCGGAAATTGCAAACGATCGTCGATGTTGGTTTAGGATATGTGACGATGGGACAACCGGCTACGACTTTGTCAGGTGGAGAAGCCCAACGAATGAAGTTAGCTAGTGAGTTGCATAAAAATTCTAACGGAAAAAACTTTTATATTTTGGATGAGCCAACAACTGGATTGCATACAGATGATATTGCTCGTTTATTGAAAGTCTTGGAACGTTTTGTTGATGCTGGAAATACTGTTTTAGTCATTGAGCACAATCTTGATGTAATCAAATCAGCAGACTACGTGATCGACTTAGGTCCAGAAGGCGGCGCAGGCGGCGGGACGATTTTAGCTACTGGAGCCCCGGAAGAAATTGCGGCAGTACCTGAAAGTTATACGGGTCATTACTTAAAACGAGTGTTAAAAAATAAATAACTGATAAAGCTTAATGCAAGTAAAGGATTCTTCTTTGCTTGCATTTTTCTTTATGGTATGATTATCAAGGATTTAGAATGAGAAGGTGTAAAAATAATATGACTGAAAAACAAAAATTTGTACCGATTTTGTTAGGAAGCGACATCAACGTTTACGGGATGGCTCGTTCCTTTCATGAAGCTTACGGAATTGTTTCGGAAGCTTATGCAGGCTTGCAATTAGCACCGACAAAATATAGTAAAATCGTCAATGTTCACGTGGTGCCTGGTTTTGATAAAGATCCAGTGTTCTTAGAACAGATGCGTGAATTAGGAAAAAATACTTACAATGATCCTGCGACTAAATATCTTTTGATCGCTTGTGGTGACGGGTATGCAGAACTAGTTTCACAACATAAAGAAGAGCTTTCTGAATGGTTTATTTGCCCTTATATCAACTTTGATCTTTTGCAACGTTTAATCAGTAAAGTAAGCTTCTATGAAATTTGCGAAACTTACGATCTGCCTTATCCAAATACGTTTATCATTACGGAAGATATGTTGGAAGCTGGAAAATTGAAACAAGATTTACCATTTGATTTTCCAGTCGCATTGAAACCCGCAAACAGTGTCGAATGGCTATCAATCGACTTTGAAGGCCGTAAAAAGGCCTTTATTTTGGACACACGTGATGAATTCGATGTCATTATTGAACGGATTTACCAAGCAGGCTATACGAGTGAAATGATCGCCCAAGACTTTATTCCTGGTGATGACAGCAATATGCGTGTATTGAATGCTTATGTAGATCAAAATCATCAAGTTCGGATGATGTGTCTAGGTCACCCGCTATTAGAAGATCCTTCACCTGAAGCGATCGGAAATTATGTGACGATCATGCCGGATTACAATGAAAAAATCTATCAAACGATCAAAGGCTTCCTTGAGAAAATCGACTATACTGGTTTTGCGAATTTTGATATGAAATATGACCCTCGTGATGGTGAGTATAAATTATTCGAAATCAATTTGCGACAAGGCCGCAGCAGTTTCTTCGTGACCTTGAACGGCTTTAACTTGGCTCAATATGTTACTGAAGATCGGGTCTTTGAAACACCATTTACAGAAACGATTTATGGGAAAGCAGAGCCTAAAACATCGATGTTATGGATGGGCGTACCTAAAGGCGTTTTTGAAAAATTTGCTCGCAACAATGCAGACAAAGAAAAAGCCTTAGAGATGATCAAAAATGACCATTGGGGCACCACTGTCTTTTATAAAAAAGATATGTCGATCATGCGTTGGATCTTAATGAAATATATGTTCAGCAAATACAAAGGACGTTTTGATTTATTCTTTAAAGAGAAAGAAGGATAGAGATGGAGAATTTCTTTAGTATTCTCGGTGGCATGGGAACAATGGCAACAGAAAGTTTTGTTCGTATTTTGAATCAACGAACTAACGCCCATAATGATCAAGAATATTTGAATTATGTAATGTTCAATCATGCAACGGTACCTGATAGAACTTCATACATCTTAGACCATTCGGCTGATAATCCCTTACCATTTTTAATGGACGATATTGAAAAGCAAAATCTGTTAAAGCCCGAATTTATTGTGTTGACTTGCAATACAGCACATTACTTTTTTGATGAATTACAAGCAGCTACTGAGATCCCGTTAGTTCACATGCCGCGTGAAGCGGTCAATGAAGTGGCGAAACGTCATCAAGTGGGAGATAAGATAGCTGTGTTAGCTACTGCTGGCACCATGACTGCTAAAGTTTATCAAACAGCTTTAGAAGCAAAAGGCTTCGAAGTTTTAGTGCCTGATAATGATTTGCAAGCAAAAATCAATCATTTGATTTATCATGACGTAAAAGAAAATGATTTTATCAACAGCGAGTTGTATCTAGAGATTCTTTCAGATGCAATGGGAAAATACGGTTGTCAAAATGCGATTTTAGGCTGTACAGAATTATCCTTAGTACAAGAATTAACGAAGGATGTGCCATATCCAGTGATCGATGCTCAATCGATCTTAGCTGATCGTACAATTGAATTAGCTTTGAAAAACAGATCTTCTAACTAGAAGGTCTGTTTTTTACTTAAAAACTTAAAAAAAGTGAAAGAACAATAAAAAAGTAGCAAAGACACGCCAGGAGTGTTATAATTTTTTAGAAGGCAAAGAAGTTTGCCTTTTTTTCATGCAAAAATGATTAAACAATAAAATGTTCGTATCGATTCAATGGATCGATTTATAAAGAGTATATATAGCGAAAAAATTTTTTCAGCTATGATTGAATAGTGCTTAAATTAGAGAGGAGTGACACAAATGACTGAAAGTTTACATTTGGTAGTCATCACTGGTATGAGCGGTGCCGGGAAAACCGTTGCGATTCAAAGTTTTGAAGACATGGGATATTTCTGTGTAGATAATATGCCTCCGGGCTTGATTCCAAAATTTTGGGAATTGATCCGTGAATCTGGAAAAGTAACCAAGATTGCTTTAGTAGTCGATTTACGTTCTCGTTCATTTTTTGAAGATATTCAAAGAATGCTAGTAGAGATCGAGAATACCGGATTCATTGACACGAGTATTTTATTTTTAGATTGTTCAGATGAAGAATTAGTTTCTCGTTATAAAGAAACCCGTCGAGCTCATCCGCTAGCGATGGATGGTTTGGTGACGGAAGGGATTCGTAAAGAACGAGCTATTCTGGAAGATTTAAAAATGCGCGCAACGCTTACGATCGATACAACTGAATTGACTCCACGTCAATTGCGGGAACAAATCAATCAATCATTTAAACAAAAAGATGATGCGGGATTCCACGTTGAAATGCTCTCCTTTGGGTTTAAATATGGCCTGCCCATCGATGCAGATATCGTAATGGATGTGCGTTTTTTGCCAAATCCTCATTATATTCCTGAATTGCGACCGCAGACGGGCTTAGATCAACCGGTCTATGATTATGTGATGTCTTTTCCAGAGACAGAAGGATTTTATTCCAATTTTGTTCGTTTGATCATGGATATTTTGCCGGGCTATATCAAAGAAGGAAAAAGTTCTTTGACGATCGCCATCGGCTGTACTGGTGGACAACACCGCTCGGTGGCATTATCGGAACGTATTGGCAAAGCGATCAAAGAAGCAGATTACAAAGTGAATATCACGCACCGCGACAAAGATAAACGGAAAGAGACGGTGAATCGCTCATGAAAATGAAAACGTACCGTATTCGCAAACCGAAAATTGTTGTGATCGGCGGAGGAACCGGTCTGCCCGTTATTTTGAAAAGTTTGCGCAATCAAAGTGCCGAAATCACTGCAGTCGTAACCGTAGCAGACGATGGCGGCAGCAGTGGTGAATTGCGTAATTCAATCGATATGGCACCGCCAGGCGATTTGCGTAATGTGCTAGCTGCGCTGTCTGATATGCCGAAATTGTATGAAGATCTTTTTCAATATCGCTTCCAAGCAAGTGATAATTTTTTAGCTAATCATACGATTGGCAACCTTTTGATTGCGGCATTATCTGAAATGCGCAATAGTACTTATGAAGCGATTCAACTACTATCGAAAATGCTTCATGTGGACGGACATATTTATCCGTCTTCTGAAACCCCATTAGTATTGCATGCAGAATTTACTGATGGAACAAGCGCGGTTGGAGAATCTAAGATCGCTCTTGATCGAAAAACGATCGACTATGTTTATGTAACGGAAAAAAATGGAGATCGTGCTGTTCATGCTGCTCGCAAAGTTGTTGCGGCGATTGAAGAAGCCGACATGGTCGTATTAGGTCCTGGATCGTTGTTCACAAGTATCTTGCCTAATTTAGTGATTGAAGAAATTGGCGAGGCTGTTCGTAAAACAGCTGCTGAAGTTGTTTATATTTGTAATATCATGACCCAAAAAGGGGAAACGGAACATTTTAGTGATGCAGACCATATCCAGGTGCTTCACAAACATTTACAAAGTAAATTTATCGATACAGTTCTAGTAAACACAGAACATGTCCCTGATGGATATATGGATCCAGAGGTTTACGATGAATATCTAGTACAAGTCACTCATGATTTCAATGGGCTAAGAGAAGAAGGCTGTCGGGTCGTTTCGACCGATTTTCTAGAACTTCGTGATGGCGGCGTCTTTCATGATGGCGACAAAGTAGTTGATGAATTGTTCCGTATCGTTTTTGGAGCGAAAATTTAAGAAGGAGGACTCGTCATGTCTTTTGCAGCGGAAGTTAAAAAAGAATTAACGGGTCTTGAAGTCAAAAAAAATCTCGCACAAGCTGAGTTATCTGCTTTGATTCGAATGAACGGCTCTCTCAGCTTGAGCAATCATCAATTTGTTTTGAATGTCCAAACAGAAAATGCAGCGATTGCTCGACGAATTTTTACTTTAATGAAAGAACATTATGGCGTCCGGAGTGAATTACTCGTACGTCGAAAAATGAAATTAAAGAAAAACAATGTTTACATTGTACGACTTAAACAAGAGACCCAAAGAATATTATTAGACTTGGATATCATGGATGGTCTAATGTTCCAACCTAATATTGCGCCAGATATCAAAAATTCTGATGAAAAAACGCGGGCTTATTTACGGGGAGCATTTTTAGCTTCCGGTTCGGTGAATAATCCTGAAGTTAGCCGCTATCATTTAGAAATATCTTCAATTTACGAAGAGCACAATCAAGATATCTGTGATTTATTGAATCAATTTGATTTAAATGCGCGAACACTTGAACGCAGAAATGGTTTTATCACCTATTTGAAGGGTGCGGAAAAAATTGCGGACTTTTTGACATTGATCGGTGCGACCAATTCAATGTTGAAATTTGAAGACGCTCGTATTGTTCGTGATATGCGAAATTCAGTGAATCGCTTAGTAAATTGTGAGACGGCGAATATGAATAAAACGATCGATGCTGCTTCGAAGCAAATCGATAACATTCGTTTTATAGAATCGACGGTGGGATTACAAGCATTGCCCGAGAAACTGCAAGAAATTGCGGAACTACGAATGCAAAATCCTGAGATCAGTCTAAAAGAATTAGGAGAGATGATTCCTTCTGGCTCGATTTCTAAATCAGGTATCAATCATCGCGTTCGAAAAATCAATGATTTTGCGGATAACCTAAGAAAAAAAACCGTTTGATCAACAAACGGTTTTTTTCCATTTTTATTCAGTCAAGTAACTTGTTAAAGTGGCTTCATCAATTGATTCATCAAAAATATGTTCGCCAATCACTACGGTCGGAACGAACTTGATAGTTGCTTGGTCAGCTTCGTTGCGAATCTCTTGTTGAAGTTCACGGTTGGCTTGTTGTTCAAAATGCAAAGTATTCTCAGCGTATTTTGCCACATCTTCAAGCTCAAAGTCACCCCAAGTATCTTGAGTATCATAGGCTTGTTGGATTTGTATCAATGCTTTGTCAGCATCCGGGCTAATGTATTCGTGCATGACATTACCGCGCTGTAAGCTGATTTTGTCTTTGTCTAACAATTTAATGATCCGTTGAACTTTTCCATCAGCAACTGCTCGATCGAGTGTTGCACGCGATTCCTCAAACCATTGTTTACAGTAGGGACAGCGCAGATTCATAAATTCGATGATTTTTTTCGGCGCATCATCCGAACCGATTTTGATTCCGTTGAAGTCATTAACAAGTGATGCTTTGATTACAGAAATATCCACAAAAACACGTCCTTTCTATTACTAGTGTACAAAAAAATGAATAGAAAACAAAACTTTTTTAACTATTCAAATTAAAAGAACGAAAGTATTATTTTAAATTTTGTTGCAGTGGTTTATAATAAGTGCGTCATTATAAAGTTTATACGAATGTTGTCTTTTTTTTGTTTGTTAAAAAGAGCATTTGTTCCATTCATAGGTAAAATATTTAAGGAGGAAAATCATGCGTAAGAAAAAAACGATGGATGGCAATACAGCGGCGGCATATATCTCGTATGCGTTCACTGAGTTAGCAGCAATCTATCCAATTACTCCTAGTTCAACGATGGCTGAATTAGTTGATCAATGGGCAACCCAAGGAAAGAAAAATATTTTTGGTCAGCCTGTATCGATCACGGAAATGCAATCAGAGGCAGGAGCGGCCGGTGTGGTACATGGTGCATTAAAAACGGGTGCACTGACTACAACTTATACCGCTTCGCAAGGATTGTTATTAATGATTCCGAATATGTATAAAATTGCTGGTGAATTGTTACCTGGTGTTTTTCATGTTGCCAGTCGTGCACTAACAACCAATGCATTAAATATCTTTGGGGATCATGGCGATGTGATGGCTGCTCGTCAAACCGGTTTAGCTATGTTGCAAGAAAGCAGTGTCCAAGAAGTAATGGACTTATCAGCAGTCGCTCATTTAGCTGCGATTGAAGGCAGTGTTCCATTTATGAATTTCTTTGATGGATTTAGAACGAGTCATGAAATTCAAAAAGTTGAAGTCATCGAATATGATGAATTAGCACCGTTGATAGATCAAGAGAAATTGAAGGCATTCCGTAAATGTAGTATGAACCCTAATCATCCTACTATCAGCGGAACTAACCAAAATCCTGACATCCATTTTCAACAAAGAGAAACAGTCAATCGTTATTATGAAGATTTACCGATGATTGTGCAAAAATACATGTTTGAAATCAATAAATTGCGTGGAACAAATTATGATCTGGTCACTTACTATGGAGCAGAAGATGCAGAAGAAGTCATCGTTGCGATGGGTTCAGTCGCTCAAACGATTGAACAAACGGTTGATTATTTGAATGCAAATGGTCGTAAAGTTGGTTTCTTGAATATCCATCTTTATCGTCCATTCCCAACGGAGAACTTTTTAGAAAAATCGCCAGCGTCTGTAAAATCAATTGCTGTTTTGGATCGTTCTAAGGAGCCTGGTGCTGATGGTGAACCTTTACTATTAGATATCCAAAGTGCCATGTATGAATCAGATGTCCGTCCTAAAATTATTGGCGGTCGCTTTGGCCTTGGTTCTAAAGATGTAACACCAGATCAAATCATCGCTGTTTACGATGAGTTATTAAAAGACAAACAATCCGCGAAGAAACGTTTTACAATCGGTATTGTTGATGATGTCACATATATGTCTTTAGAAAGCAAAAAAATCGTCGATCTAACGAATCCTAAGACCTTCCAAGCTAAATTCTGGGGATTTGGTTCTGATGGGACTGTGGGTGCCAATAAATCAGCAATCAAAATCATCGGTGATCATACGGACAAGTATGCTCAAGGATATTTTTATTATGATTCTAAAAAATCTGGTGGGTTGACGGTTTCACATTTACGTTTTGGAGATACACCAATCCGTTCGACTTATTTAGTAGAAAGTGCCGATTTCATTGCTTGTCATACACCTGCCTATATTCATACGTATGATTTATTAAAAGGCTTGAAACCAGGCGGTATTTTCTTGATGAATACGATGTGGAATGATACCCAAATGGATAAATTATTACCAGCAAGAATGAAACGATACATTGCTGAAAATGATATCAAATTTTATACGATCAATGCGGCGAAGTTGGCAATGGAAGTCGGGTTAGGTCAACGGATCAATACAGTAATGGAAACGGCTTTCTTCAGCTTGACAGGTATTATTCCATTTGATGAAGTTTTAGGTATCTTAAAAGAAGAAGCGGATAAGAGTTATCGCCGTAAATCAGTCGAGATTGTTGAAAAAAACCAAGCAGCAATCGACCAAACCGTCGAATTATTACACCAAGTCCAAGTTCCTGAAACTTGGCGCACAGTTGAGATCCCAGAGAAGGTACGTAAAACACCTGTTTCTCAATATGTCGAAGAAATTCTTGAACCAGTCAATTCAATGCGAGGAAATGATTTAACCGTCAATGACTTAATTAAAAACGGCATGACTGATGGAACGATCCCAACAGGTACAACGACGTTTGAAAAACGTGGTGTAGCATTAGAAGTGCCTCATTGGATCAGCGATTGTTGTACGATGTGTAATGAATGTTCATTCGTTTGTCCACATGCAGCGATTCGTCCATTCTTGGCGGATGAAGAAGAATTAGGGGAAGCCCCAGAAGGTTATATTGTTCGCGAGATGCGAGGTGCTGACGGGTTAAAATATCGGATCCAAGTATCGATTGAAGATTGTACCGGTTGCGGTCTTTGTGTGGAAGCTTGCCCCGCAAAAGAAAAAGCGTTAGTCATGAAGCCATATGAAGAAGAGAAAGAACAAGCAATCAATTGGGCATTTTCAATGACACTGAAACAAAAAGCAAATCCAGCCAAAACGAATTCAGTATTAGGCTCTCAATTCAATAAACCATTATTAGAATTTTCAGGTGCTTGTGCTGGTTGTGGAGAAACGCCTTATGTAAAATTAATGACGCAAATGTTTGGTGATCGGATGATGATCGCAAATGCTACTGGGTGTTCTTCGATTTGGGGAGCGGCAGCACCAGTCAGTCCTTATACAACAAATGACAAAGGCCAAGGTCCAGTGTGGTCCAATTCATTATTCGAAGACAATGCAGAATTCGGTTATGGGATGTTTTTAGCTAATCAAACCAGAAGAAAAGAATTAGCAGATAAGATCAATAATGTATTAGATATTGTTTCTGAAGATCTTCGTGAACTGATGGAAGATTGGATGGATCACATGTTTGAGTCTGAAGGCACACAACAGCGTGCAACCAAGTTGACTGCAGCATTGGAAGAGGAAGGTTTGACTAATCCTCAATTGGCAGCTATTTATGATGATCGTGATTTATTTGTTAAAACAAGTCAATGGATGTTTGGTGGCGATGGCTGGGCTTATGATATCGGTTTTGGTGGTATCGATCATATCTTAGCCAGCGGTGCGGATGTCAATATCTTAGTAATGGATAATGAAGTTTATTCTAATACCGGGGGACAAACATCAAAAGCAACACCTGCTTCTGCAATCGCAAAATTTTCGGCGGGCGGAAAATACCAATCTAAAAAAGATTTAGGTATGATGGCGATGACTTATGGCAATGTGTATGTTGCTCAAATTGCATCTGGTGCCAACCAAATGCAGACGATTAAAGCCTTAGAAGAAGCTGAAAAATTCCCTGGACCTTCATTGATCATTGCGTATACTCCATGTATCAATCACGGATTGCGTGGTGGGATGAGTCAAACATTACGTGAAGCGAAAGAAGCGGTAGAGTCTGGTTATTGGTCATTGTATCGTTACAACCCAGCACAACGAGAAAAAGGCAAAAATCCAATGACTTTAGATTATAAGAAGCCAGATTTTAGTGAAATGATCGGATTTATGAAACAACAAAATCGTTTCTCTGCTTTAGAACGTATCCAACCAGATGATGCCCAACGCTTGTATCAAAAAACCGTCAATGATGCGGAAACACGTTTTTATAATTACGCACGCTTAGCTGGACAAGAAGAAAAAATCCGTGCAAAATTAGCTGGAACGGCAGAAACTGTTGAAAAAACAGCTGTAGCAGTAAAGTCAAAACGGGAAAAGAAAATCGATCCTGAGGCGGAAGCTCGTCGTGCAGCTCGCAGAGCAGCTCGAGCAGAAAAACGTAATAAATCATAATAACTAATTAGCAAGAGCCTTAGTCTTCTAAGGCTCTTTCCCTTCTTAAATTTTATGCTAGACTTAAGCCACTGTGGTATAATTGTAGAGAATTTTAGATAGAAAGAGAGGTTACATATGCCTAGTCATCTAATGGAATTATTTAAAGCTGATTATTGGCTGAGCCTTTTTTCTGAGAATCTTTCAACTTGGGATATTATCGTTAACCTGCTAGATATTTTTGTCGTTTGGTATTTAATTTATCGCTTGTTTGAAATTGTTCGTGGAACAAAAGCTGTCCAATTGATCAAAGGTGTCGCAATTTTCATCGGAATAAGAATCGTAGCAGAATTGATTGGTCTACATACGCTATCTTGGTTGATGAATCAAATCATCACTTATGGGGTGATTGCAGCAATCGTCATCTTCCAACCGGAAGTTCGTCGAGGCTTGGAGCATTTAGGTCGAAGTTCGTTTTTTAAACCAAGCAAGAAAGAAGAGCGCGATGATGAACGGATGATTCTAGCTTTCGATAAAGCGATCCAGTACATGTCAAAACGTAAAATTGGTGCTTTAGTAACGATTCAGCGTTTTACTGGCTTGGAAGAATATATTGAAACTGGGATTGATCTCGATGCAGACATCACTGGCGAATTGTTGATCAATATCTTTATTCCTAACACGCCGTTGCATGATGGTGCTGTAATTGTAAAAAATGGAAAAATCGCTGTTGCTTCCGCTTATTTACCATTATCAGATAGTATGCTGATTCCAAAGGAGTTTGGGACACGTCATCGTGCCGCAGTCGGTATCAGTGAAGTCAGTGATGCATTAACTTTTATTGTTTCTGAAGAAACTGGCGGTGTTAGTATCACGTTGAATAATGATTTCATGCATGATTTATCGCAAGAAGAATATTTAGCAGTGATGCGTCGGGAATTATTACCGGATGAAAAAGATCTGAACAAAAGAAGTCTCTTGCAAACCTTTTTGGAAGGATTGACTAAAGGAGGCAAAAAATGAAAATTAAATTTAAAAAAAGCAACTTGCCGTATATGTTGATTTCTTTATTATTTAGTTTGATTTTATTCTTCAACGTGAATAGTCAAAATGTTAGTCAAGTTTTTTCTTCGGATACTAACTATGAAAAATCGATTGAAAACGTACCAATTGATGTGCAATATGATTCGGATAAATACTTTGTTCATGGTTTTTCTTCTACTGTTTCTGTTAAATTAAACGGTGCAAATAGAATTCAATTAAATAAAGAAGTTGATTCAGATACACGCGATTTTACGATCGTTGCTGATCTGTCAAATCTTGGTCCAGGAACGCATGAAGTTAAATTGAAAACTAAAAATTTATCGAGCTCATTATATGCGCAGATCGAACCAAAAACTATTTCTGTAACTATTGAAAAGAAAAAGACCAAAGAATACAGTGTTTCACCCGTTTTAAGCAGTACAACTAGTAATGATGGCTTAAAAATCGGTGAAATGTCCGTTAAACCCAGCAAAGTAAAAATCACTACGGGTGAGGATACGATGAAACAAATCGATCGTGTAGTGGCATCGGTGGACGGCAGCAAATTAACAACGGATCAAGACAGCATTGAAGCACAAGTCCAAGCGTTGAACTCTAGCGGTGAGGCTTTGGCGATCCAATCGAATCCACAAAATGTAGTTGTTACTTTTGAAATCGAAACACCTAGTAAAGAAGTATCTTTATATCCGATTCAAGAAGGGGATCTTCCTTCAAATGTCGACAGTGTCCAAATCGATTTAAATCGGACGACAGCAACGATTAGCGGTGCACAATCAGTGATCGATAAGATTGATTCGATCGGCATTCCAGTTGATGTCAGTCAGATACAAGGAACAGTTAAAAAGTTTATTGACGTACCTGTATCAGGTGATTTCCAAGTGGATCCTAAGACAGTGAGTGCCCAAGTAGCACCGACATTCAAAGAAACACAAGAAACAGAATCAAGTAGTACGAATCATTCTAGTTCAATGGTGAGTGAGTCGAGTCACTCAACTGGAAATGATTCTTCAAGTGAAAAATCAAGTTCTACTACAGTTGAGAGTTCTACGACAACTACTACAACCAGTGTCTCTCAAGAGAGAACAGTTCAATCAACCAATTAACTAGATGAAGAAGGGAATTATAAATTAATGGGTAAATATTTTGGAACAGATGGGGTACGCGGAATCGCGAATAAAGAGTTAACACCAGAATTAGCTTTTAAACTAGGTCGCTGCGGCGGATATGTTTTAAGTCAGCATCATGAAGGTGATGGTCGTCCAAGAGTGTTAGTCGGAAGAGATACGCGTATTTCAGGTGAGCTATTAGAAACAGCTTTGATTTCTGGACTATTATCAGTCGGAATCGAAGTCTTTCAATTAGGTGTCATCTCAACGCCAGGAGTTGCTTATTTAACAAGATTGCAAAAAGCTTCAGCCGGCGTTATGATTTCAGCTTCTCACAATCCAGCAGAAGATAACGGAATTAAATTCTTTGGTGGAGATGGTTTCAAATTAGTCGATGAACAAGAAGCAGAGATCGAAGCATTAATCGATGCGGAAGAAGACACGTTGCCACGTCCATCAGCTGATGGCTTAGGTACATTAGATGAATTCCATGAAGGTCTGTTGAAATATTCTCAATTTTTGGTTCAAACAATCTCTGGAGATTTATCAGGCGTGACAGTCTGTGTAGATGCAGCTAATGGAGCAACTGCTACAAGTGTCAATCGTTTATTTGCCGATTTAGAAACTGATTTTTATACAATGGGTACTTCACCAAATGGGTTGAATATCAACGCCGGTGTTGGTTCGACCCATCCTGAAGAATTGGCTAAGATGGTCATAGAAAAAGGAGCAGATGCTGGTTTAGCTTTCGATGGAGATGGCGACCGCGTGATCGCAGTAGATGAATTAGGTAATATCATCGATGGTGATCGCATTATGTTTATTTGTGCCAAATATTTAGCCGGACGTAAACGTCTGAAGAAAAATACTGTTGTCACAACAGTAATGAGTAATCTAGGTTTCCATAAAGCGATCGAAGATATTGGTTTAGAAGATGTGATTACGCAAGTTGGTGACCGCTACGTTGTTGAGGAAATGCGTAAAAATGATTATAATCTTGGTGGAGAACAATCAGGACACGTTTTATTCTTAGATTACAATACTACAGGCGATGGGATGTTAACTGGAATCCAATTACTGAACATCATGAAACAATCTGGGAAAAAATTATCTGAATTAGCTAGTGAAGTAACGATTTATCCGCAAAAACTTGTGAATATTCGTGTGAGTGACAAATATGGCGCGATGGATGTCCCAGCAATCAAACAAGCCATTGAAGAAGCAGAAGCTGAAATGAATGGCGACGGTCGTATTTTAGTTCGCCCTTCAGGAACAGAACCGTTATTACGCGTAATGGCTGAAGCGCCAACGGACGAAAAAGTCGATTACTATGTCGAAAAAATTGCTGCTGTTGTTCGAGCAGAAATCGGATTAGATTAATTGAAATAGCACTTTGATCAAAATGATCAAGGTGCTATTTTTTTAATAAAAAAGGTTGAGAAATTTTCTCAACCTTTTTGCTTATTCGACGGTAACGGATTTTGCTAGATTACGAGGTTTATCAACGTCATAGCCACGTAAAAGTGTCGCGTAATAAGCGATCAATTGTCCTGGAATGACGGATACTAGCGGACGTAAGAATTGATGAACAACTGGAAGCGTAATTTGATCGCCTTCTTTGCTCAATTCTTCTGATGCAATAACTAAAGTATGTGCTCCACGACTTTCTACTTCACGTAAATTACCACGGGTATGTGGAGCTGTCACAGCTTCGGTAATAATACCAATAACGGGTGTTCCTTCTTCAATCAAGGCGATCGTTCCATGTTTTAATTCACCAGCAGCAAAGCCTTCTGCTTGGATATATGAAATCTCTTTTAATTTTAGCGCAACTTCCATTGAGACGTAGTAATCTTCAGCGCGTCCGATATAAAACGCATTACGAGTCGTTGCTAAGTATTCTTCAGCTATTTCTTCAATAATGGCTTTTTCAGCAATCATAACATCCATTGCATTTGCGGCAATTCCTAATTCTTTTGTTAAATCAAATTCTTTAGCTGCACTGATGGTTTTAGCTTCACCGACAGCTTTTGCTAAAACAGTTAAAGCGGCAATTTGTGCCGTATATGCTTTTGTAGAAGCAACAGCAATTTCGGGGCCAGCGTGTAATAACATCGTATAACTAGCTTCACGAGATAATGTCGATCCTGGGACGTTTGTGACTGTAAGTGAAGGGTGTCCTAGTTCATTTGTTTTGACTAATACTTGACGGCTATCTGCAGTTTCACCACTTTGAGTCAAATAGATAAAGAACGGTTTTTCTGAGAGCAATGGCATATTATAACCAAATTCGCTGGATAAATGAATTTCTACGGGAATGTTGGCTAAGCTTTCAATAATTTGTTTACTTGCCCAGCCAGCATTATTACTTGTCCCGCAGGCCACGATATAGATTCGGTCACTATCCAATAAACTTTGTAACAACGCTTTTTCAATAACGACGGTTCCTGTTTCATCAGTATATTCACTAATGATCCGACGCATTGTAGCAGGCTGTTCATCGATTTCTTTTAACATGTAGTAAGGATAAGTGCCCTTTTCCATATCAGAAAGGTCAATTTTTGCTTCATAAGGGGCACGTTGAATCTCATTACCAGCAGCATCTTCGATTTCAACATGATCTTCTGTGACAATGACCATTTCGCCATCGTTGATTTCAACAAATTGATTTGTTTGCTCCAACATCGCCATTGCATCACTGCAGATTACATTAAACCCATCTCCAAGTCCGATCAATAAGGGGCTTTTATTTTTAGCAACAAAAATTGTTTTGCGATCTTCTTTGTCGATCAATCCAAAGGCGTATGAGCCGTGGATTTCTGCTAAAGCTTTACGAAAAGCTTCTTTTGTAGTTAATCCTTGATCAGCAAAATGTTCGATCAAATGAACAACAATCTCGGTATCTGTTTCACCGTAGAAACGATCTTCTGATAAAAAATTGTTTTTTAAGTCATCATAATTTTCAATTACGCCATTATGAACTAAAACGAAGCGCTTGCTTTGTGAAGTGTGCGGATGAGCATTTTCTTCACTCGGTTCACCGTGAGTAGCCCAGCGAGTATGTCCGATGCCGATAGTTCCATGAACATCTTCACTGATCTTGTCAGATAGTTCTTTAATTCGTCCTTGCGATTTAATCAAGAAATCTTCGTTTTGGTCTGCTACAAAAATACCAGCTGAGTCATATCCACGATACTCAAGTTTTTCTAATCCATTCACTAAAATACTAGTTGCTTGTTGATTGCCTACGATCCCTACGATTCCACACATAATGTTTTCCTACTTTCCTATCATTATATGTTTCCGAGCTGTCTGATTATTTTTTTGTTCTTTTATCAAGTCTTTAAAATAATCTTTAGAGCACAGCAACCCTGAAGTCATCCGCCGAATCTTTCGATAAACTTCATCCTCGTCACCTGTTATAAGGCCTGGCGCTATCTTATTGGTACATTTAAGATTTCATTTTTTTAATACCGGAAACAAACAATAATATAATATAAATGCTTGGACAAGTCAAATATTTTTTTATTTTAATCGAATTGGTATATACGATTTATTAGTTTTTGTTACACGAAAGGGAAGAGATTTTTTCGTTTCTTCTGATCGCAGAATAAGCTAAAATGGTATGGTACACTGGATGGGTAATAAGTAGCTGATCTAGTCATACATTGATTCTATCGGAACGATCTAAATCAAGGAGGGAAAATAAATGAATCAACCGGATAATTTAACTGTAGGAGAATTACGTAAATTTTTGGCGCAACTTGAAAATGAGCCAGAAATAAACGATGAAACGAAAATATTTTTGGACACTGGATGGGACAGTATCCAAGAAATCAGCCCTGACGCCTTGAGTGTCGAAGAGGCACAATCTTTTCAAATTGAAGATCCATTAACTCACGAATCTTTTGGCGGATATTCACTAACAGAAAAGGCTGAAAAAATGAACGGTAATGGACCAATCGAAAAAGTATTGGTTATTCGTAATTTATATTAAATTAGGAGGAATGAAATGAATAAACGGCGTTGGGTAGCAATTATTATTGCAGTTGTATTGTTGGTATTTTCAATCGTATCGTCATCGATTACGCAAAAATCAGAAAATGAAAAGCAGATGGGACAAATAAATGAGTTGCTTTATGGAAACGATGATGTCCAAGAACAAGTCGAAGAAGCAGGAACAAGTGATCAGAAAATCGTTAAATTAGTAGTTGAGGGAACAATCGTGGATGATGGAACAAGTGGATTGTTTTCTTCAGGTGGTTATAATCATGAATCATTTATGAAACAATTAGCTGCTATAAAAGCAGATCCACAAGTAAAGGGTATTTTACTGGAAATTAATTCGCCTGGCGGGTCTGTCTATGAGACTGCTGAAATAACACGGGCATTAAAGGACATTCAAAAGGATAAAAAAATTCCGATTTATGCAACGATGGAAAGTCAAGCTGCTAGCGGTGGGTACTATATTGCTGCAAGTTCTGACAAAATTTTTGCAACGGAAGACACCATGACGGGGTCGATCGGTGTGATCATGTCTAGCATGAACTATTCAGGGTTAATGGAGAAATTAGGAATTGCTGATTCAACCATCAAAAGTGGAGCGTTAAAAGATATTGGTTCGTCTTCAAGACCACAAACTGAACAAGATAAAGAAGTCTTGCAAGCTTTTGTTGACAGTATGTATGGACGATTTGTAAAAGTAGTCGCTGAAGGCCGAAAGATGAATGAAACGGATGTCCGTAAGTTAGCAGATGGTCGTATCTATGATGGGGCTCAAGCTGTAGATAATGGATTAGTGGACGAAATCGGTTATCCCGATCAGGCGCTACAAGCATTGAAAAAAGATAAAAAATTAAGTGATGCGCAAGTTGTGACTTATACAACAGGTGCTACAAACTTTATCAATACATGGCTAGGCAGTAGTTTGGCAGAATTTCAAGGAATTAAACCTTCCCAAGAAGACTTAGTGAAAAAGATTGTTGAGAGTGTAGGTACACCTCAAGCTCCTAAAGCAATGTATCTTTATGGAGGTGAATAAAGATGGTCGAAGAAACACGCCAGCGTCCAGCTGTTGGGCCGGTCGAAACATTACTGAAAAAAAAGATGCAGAAGCCTGAATTTCATCAGTATCCCAATTATTTTTATGCAGGATTTTGGATACGTTTGTTTGCCTATTTGATCGATTTACTTTGCATTACAGCAATTCAATCAGTTGTGCTAGGGCTTCCAGCTTATTTTATTGGTTGGGATAAAAGTTTTGAGCTAACAACTATTTATGGTGCGCTGGCATTAGTAATCTATTTAGTTTATTTTATCGTAATGACTAAAATTAATCATGGACAAACGATTGGTAAGATGATTTTTGGTATTCAAGTAGTTTGCTTTAATGAGACAAAGTTAAGCTGGAAAACAATCTTTGTACGAGAAGGCGCTTGTCGTTTTATCTTACGAGGATCATTGTTCATGCTAGGTTATCTAGTGACGATTTTTACGCCAAATAAACAACACATCGGAGATTATTTTTCAGACACGAGTGTCGTTACGATAAACTTGTTAGCAGCTAGAGAGGAATTATATACGAATGAAACCGATCGAATTTCCGAATAACGATCATTATTACTTAACATTAGCTGAAGAAGCTTTTGCTAATGGTGAAGACAAAATAGCATTAGAAAATTATAAATTAGCGTATCAAGAGAACCCATCGCCCAAATTAAATCGTTTGATTGCTAGTTTAGCAGTCGAACAAGGTGAATTCGGGGTTGCTCTGGAATATGCTAAAGAAGCGGCTGAAGATTATTTGGAAAGTGTTGAATCCATTGATCTATATATACAAATACAACTATTGGCGCATCGTTTTTTTGCAGCGCGGGAGTTTTTATGGCAAGCCCAAAAAGTAAAATCGATTACCGAAGAGCAGAAGAATCTATGGTTATTTCGAATCGATGACCAAGAAGATTTTTATCAAAAACAGCAGCAAGCAGCGATGAAAGTAATTGAAGATGAATTAAAAGAGTTACCAAAGCTAAGCAATATGGAACAGTTGTTGTTGATCCGTAAAGTTAGGGGCCTGACCAATGAACGGTTGAAATTTTGGGCTGCTGATTTTATGTTGAACTCGGCAGTGTCCCCATTGGTTCGTAGCTATTTATTTGAAAGTTTGGCGCGTCTAGGCGTAAATGAAAGATTTCGCTATTTAACGTTTCAGGAAGAAGTCGTAGAATTAATTCCTGTGGAAACTGGGTTTGACACGACGCTTCAGCAAACAATTGATGAGTTATTGACCACAATTTTGCTGGATGAAGACCCTGTTTTATTAAGTAATTTGATAGAACAAGTCAATTTAGAGATGGCATTTCTTTATCCTTTACAAAGTTCTTATAATGACGCACAAGCATGGGTGAATAGCTATCTAGTTGATTATGCCGGAATTGAAGCAGACTTAAATCCGCAAATTGAAGCACTACGTCAAAAGATAAAAGAACTGATGTTGGGTTATCATTAAAAAGCGTTGAGAGTAAAAGCTTTATATTTACTTTTCACAATCAGTAGTGTAATATTTAATAGTATGCAAAATGCAAGTATATTAGTATTCGGAGGGAACAAACTTGACTGCAAAATTTGAAAAAACAGGCACCAATGATGGTGTGTTAACTTTCTCAATTGAACAAACTGAGATTCAAAAAGGCTTAACAAATGCATTCAACAAAGTGAAAAAAAATCTTAACGTACCTGGTTTCCGTAAAGGAAAAGTATCTCGCCAAGTATTTAACCGTATGTACGGCGAAGAAGCATTGTACGAAGATGCTTTGAACGACGTATTACCAGTTGCTTATGAAGCTGCGGTAAAAGAAGCGGGAATCGATCCTGTTTCTCAACCAAAAATCGATGTTGAAAGCATGGAAAAAGGCGAAGCATGGGTTATCAAAGCTGAAGTTACTGTAAAACCTGAAGTTAAATTAGGTGATTACAAAGAACTTGAAGTTCCTAAACAAGAAGTGGAAGTTTCAGAAGCAGACGTTGATGCACGTTTGAAATCTGAACAAGAAGCGCAAGCTGAATTAGTTGTTAAAGAAGATACTGCTGCTGAAAACGGCGACACAACTGTTATCGACTTTGAAGGATTCGTCGGCGACGAAGCATTCGAAGGCGGAAAAGGTGAAAACTATTCACTTGAATTAGGTTCTGGTTCATTTATCCCAGGATTTGAAGAACAAATAGTTGGCCATAAAGCCGGCGAAAGCTTAGATGTAACTGTTACTTTCCCTGAAGATTACCAAGCAGAAGATTTAGCTGGTAAAGAAGCAGTCTTCAAAGTAACGATCCATGAAGTAAAAGCAAAAGAATTACCTGAATTGGATGATGATTTTGCTAAAGACGTTGATGAAGAAGTAAATTCTTTAGACGAATTAAAAACAAAATACCGTGACGAATTAACAAAACAAAAAGCAGAAGCTGCTAAAGAAGCAAAAGACGAAGCTGCGATCAAACAAGCAGTCGAAAATGCTGAAATCGTTGAACTTCCACATTCAATGGTACATGACGAAGTCCACCGTTCAATGGATGAATTCTTGAACAATATGCAACGTCAAGGAATCTCTCCTGAAATGTACTATCAATTAACTGGTTCTACAGAAGAAGATCTTCATACACAATTTGAAGGCGAAGCTGAAAGCCGTGTTAAAACAAACTTAGTGATGGAAGAAATCGTTGAAGCTGAAAAAATCGAAGCTTCAGCAGAAGATGTTGCTGCTGAAATCAAAGAATTAGCTGACATGTACCAAATGCCAGAAGAACAAATCCGTCGCGTCTTAACAGAAGATATGTTAGAACACGATATCAAAATGAAAAAAGCTGTTGAAATCGTAACAGGTACAGCAGTAGAAAAATAATTGTATTTTTAGAGAGCGGAGAGATCCGCTCTTTTTTTGTAAAAAAGATAATAGATTAAAAAGTTCTCGTATGACGAGAACTTTTTTCTTTAGAAATCCTTGTAATTCCAAATGGTTTATTTGTCTTTTAGAGCTATTGTGGTATTATAGATAAAGACTGCAATCGTGGAAACACTTGTAGATAAAGAAGCAAGAGGTGAAAGCCATGTATGAGAGCACAGGCGCAGGGGAAACAGTTCGTTGTTCATTTTGCGGCAAAACCCAAGAAGAAGTAAAAAAAGTTGTTGCAGGTCCGGGAGTATATATTTGTAATGAATGTATCGACCTTTGTAAAGAAATCATAGATGAAGAATTCCACGAAGAAGCTATTCGTGAGTTTATCGATGTACCTAAGCCAAAAGAATTACTTGATGTGTTGAATCAATATGTTATTGGACAAGATCGTGCTAAAAGAGCTTTATCAGTTGCAGTATATAACCACTATAAACGTGTGAATACAGAAGCTGAAGAAGTCGATGAAGTCGAATTGCAAAAAAGTAATATCTGTTTGATCGGGCCGACAGGTTCAGGTAAAACATTCTTGGCCCAAACCTTAGCGAGAACGTTGAATGTTCCATTTGCGATTGCAGATGCAACTAGTTTGACTGAAGCGGGCTATGTCGGGGAAGATGTAGAAAATATTCTTTTGAAATTATTGCAATCGGCTGACTATAATGTTGAGCGTGCTGAAAAAGGAATCATCTATATTGATGAAATCGATAAAATCACTCGTAAGAGCGAAAATGTATCGATCACACGTGATGTTTCTGGTGAAGGCGTCCAACAAGCATTGCTTAAAATTCTTGAAGGCACTGTTGCAAGTGTTCCGCCACAAGGTGGACGTAAACATCCGCATCAAGAATTTATTCAAATCGATACGACAAATATCTTATTTATTGTTGGCGGAGCGTTTGATGGGATCGAAACGATCGTAAAAAATCGTCTAGGTGAAAAAACAATCGGTTTTGGTACAAATAATAAAAAAATCGATGAAGAAGCAAGTATTATGCAACAAATTATTCCGGAAGACTTATTGAAGTTTGGTTTGATTCCTGAATTTATCGGACGTTTACCTGTAACGACTGCTTTGGAAAAATTAACGACTGAAGATTTGGTTCGGATTTTAACAGAACCTAAGAATGCTTTGGTAAAACAATACCAAAAATTACTATCTTACGATGAAACAGAATTAGTCTTTGATGAGGATGCTTTACGAGCAATCGCGGATAAGGCAATCGAGCGTAATACTGGTGCTCGTGGACTGCGTTCTATTATTGAAGATGTAATGATGGACGTGATGTTTGATATTCCTTCTGATGAAACAATCGAAAAAGTTACTGTAACAAAAGATTCTGTCGAAGGACTAGGCGAACCGTTGATTCAATACCAAAATGACGAAAAAAAAGCAGGTTAGCAAATGGAGGGTTCACAAAATAATTTGTGAACCCTTTTTGAAAGGCGTGAAAAAATGAAAGTCAATAATGCGGATATCGTAATCAGTGCTGTTTCTCCAGCGCAATATCCTGAAACAGATTTACCAGAAATTGCTTTAGCTGGACGCTCAAACGTAGGAAAATCATCGTTTATCAATACTTTAATCGAGCGTAAAAATTTAGCACGGACTTCCGGAAAACCCGGAAAGACTCAAACGTTAAACTTTTATTTGATTGAAGATGCGTTGCATTTTGTCGATGTTCCAGGTTATGGATATGCGAAGGTTTCTAAAACGGAACGAGCAAAATGGGGAAAGATGATCGAAACATATATTACGAGCCGTCAGCAATTAAGAGCAGTCGTATCGTTAGTCGATGTTCGTCATGATCCAAGTAAAGAAGATATCCAAATGTATGAATTCCTTAAATACTATGATATTCCAGTCATCGTGGTGGCAACAAAAGCGGATAAAATTCCTCGCGGCAAATGGAATAAGCACACTAGTGCAATCAAAAAGAAATTGAACTTTGATAACAATGACACCTTTATTCTTTTCTCTTCAGAAACAAAACAAGGAAAAGAAGAGGCTTGGCAAGCAATTGAAGAAGCAATAAAAGAAGATCAAGCTTAAATTTAAGCTTGATCTTCTTTTTTTTCTTTTACTTCGTTTTCTGGCTTCAAAAATTTTTCTAAAGCATCGTTTTTTTCAACTTTTTTATTTGGATCTACAGCAAATGCATCGAATAATTTATCTAAATCGTCAGACCGTTCGAATTTTAATCCCATAGAGACACCTCCGTATTCACTTGTATTCTAATGTCTATTATACCTCTTTTGGAGTAAAGGATAATCAATTTCTTAGGGGTTTTTAAATCTTTAAGATATAATTATGATATAAGGATGAGAAAGGGGGCAGACGATGGATACGAAACAACGATTATACAGTTTGAGTCAGCTGCATCATTTAGAACAGAAAGATCTACAAGTGCTACTTACCGATTGGTTGATTATCAGTCGTCTGTTGTTTGAACCGGATGAAATGGTCATCAATGGACTAGAACAACCTTTTGAACAAATAAAATTGCAGCAATTGTTAGCTGATTGTAAAATCAATGAGGATGTATGGGTGCAATTAAAAAATAATAATGAAGAAACATCGCTCCATCTTTTAGGTGATACATTACTTGAAAAGAGCATTTTACAAAAGAAAACATTTGAGTATTGGGAAATTGTTTATTTGGATTATTTGAATCAACGGCTTGAAAGATTTGGATCATTTGCTTATTTGCGTTCTTATGAAGAATATTTGTTCCATAATACGAGCGATTTATCTGAACGTCGTACTTTTGAATCCGCAGAAGAAACACACGTGCTTCCGAAAATGAAAGGGCTTAACGGTGATTTGTCAGTCGATTGCAACAATTTTCCTGGCTACGATGTTTTTTACAAAGGCGTTTGTCTTACTTCTTGTTGGCGAATATTTTTAGGATCACCTTACCAAAAAATATTTGCTAAACCTTTGCTTTTAGAAGTTCAACAAATCGAGAGTGTGACTGAAATTGGAGAGGGCGTGTGGTTTGAACTCTATAAAGATCCTTTTCAGTGGAAAGAAGCAGCTAATTTAAAGTTTCAACAATTATTTCGAGATCAATTGGGTATTTCTCAACTAGCTTATACAAATGGCGTCGGCATTCTGAAGCAACCGTATATTGAGTTTGCCTTTGATGATACTCTCGTCCAAACTGTCCAGTATCAAAATGATCAATTTCAACCAATAGAAAAAAGCCAGGCAACTTACTTTGTAACTCGGACCTATGATTTCTTGACTAAGCAATATCAAGTCAATCGAATGAAAGGTGGATTGAATGCTTTAGCATACTTTCCTTGGATCGATGATGATAGTGAGCGGATGATGAATTATCGTGTTTTATATCCTGAATTGACGTTAGACAAAGGATTGAGTGCATTCGAGTATTATATCCGTAATTCGATTGAATATGAAATTCAAGATCTTCGCTATCAAGATTATACAGCGATCCTACAATTATTTATCCCTAAACGAGCTTTTTTAGATTTTCCAACTGATGAATTGAAAAAAATACTTAAAGATATGACGATCCATCAAATCAGCCGTAAGAATGATTCATTGATTTTTTCGTTGGAGAAGGAAGGAAAGCACTTGATGGTCTATTTTATTGATCAAAATAAGGTAGCTGCTAAAAATCGATTAGATATACTCGAAAATTGAGAGGAGAGAGTTATTATGGATTGGAAATATATCAAAATAATGGGTAGTTGTATGTTGATCGTTGCAATGATTTTTGCCTTGCCGCTAGCATCTTTACAAATTCCTTTAGCAATCGCAGTTTTTTTTGTCGGTATGATTTTATATTCTTTCAAGCCCAAACCTCAAGTTGTTCGTGTTCGTCGGAAGGATCGTTGGTTATAAAAAAAGCACTCTCAACTGAGAGTGCTTTTTTTATTTGAATTATTTTGCAGCAGGTTTTTTGATCAAACCATAGATGACACCTGAAACGATAGCACCGATTGCAATAAAGACAAGATAAAGTAGTGGGTGGCTCAATAGTAAGACGACGAAGATACCACCATGTGGAGCTAATAATTTAATGCCGAATGCGCCGACTAAACCACCAGCTAATGCTGAACCGACAACGAAACTTGGAATGACACGGATTGGGTCAGCAGCTGCAAATGGTATCGCACCTTCTGTTACAAAGGAAAGTCCCATAACGATATTAGTAAGACCAGCATCAACTTGACTTTGTTCAAATTTATTTTTGAATAAGCGAGTAGCAACGAAGATTGCTAATGGAGGAACCATACCGCCGGCCATAACAGCCGCCATCACGATTGATCCGCCTTGAGCAACGCTCGAAGCAAGGGTTGCAGTACCGAAGACATACGCTGCTTTATTGATTGGACCGCCTAAATCGACAGCCATCATCCCACCAAGTAATGCACCTAGTAAAATAGCATTGGAACCGCTAAGACCTGTTAAGAAACCGTTCAAGCCATCATTAATTGCTTTCATAGGAACATTAACTAGCAACATCAAAAATCCAGTAATCAGTAATCCAAAGAATGGATAGAAAAGAATTGCCTTGATTCCTTCAAGTGATTTAGGTAAGTTTTTGAAAAGTTTCTTCAAGAAAATGATGACATAACCAGCGATAAATCCACCAACTAATGCACCAAGGAAACCAGCCCCACCTGTGTTCGCTAATGCACCGGCTGCAAAACCAGCAATTAAACCAGGTCGGTCAGCGATACTTGAACCAATGAAACCAGCTAAAACAGGAAGCATAAATCCAAAGGCAGCACTACCGATTTGATTGAACCAGCTAGCCGCTTGATTATAGTTACCTAAATTTGCAAGTTCAGAATGAGGGACACCGATAAATTGGTCGATCATGAATGAAAGAGCGATCATGATACCGCCGCCGATGACAAATGGAAGCATGTGTGAAACACCGTTCATTAAATCTTTATAGATACGTTGTCCGACTGTTCCGTTGTCACTTTTTTCCTCGCTTGATGAAGCTTCACCGTCACCATGATAAATTGGAGCTGAACCGCTTAATGCTAAGTTGATCAATTCTTCAGGCTTACGAATGCCGTCGCTAACAGGACGATTAACTAGTTCTTTGCCATTGAAACGATTCATTTCGACTTTTTTATCTGCAGCAACAATAACGCCATCTGCACGAGCGATATCTTCAGCGGTCAAGCGATGCTTGATTCCTTCTGAACCATTTGTTTCAACTTTGATATCCACACCCATTTCTTTGGCTTTTTTCTTCAATGAATCTTCAGCCATATAAGTGTGAGCAATTCCGGTTGGGCAGGCAGTAACTGCAACGATGTATCGACGATCTGAAGTTTTAACTGATGCAGCAGCGGCTTCTTGTGCAGCCTCCGCTTTTTCTTCTGCTTCTTTAGCTTTTTCCGCTTCGTCAAACGTTGCTTGAACTTGTTCAGGAGTTTCCGCTGATTTTAATTTTGCTACAAAATCAGGATCAATCAAAAGTCTTGAAAGGGCAGCTAAAGCTTGTAAGTGAGTGTCGTTTGCCCCTTCAGGAGCAGCAATCATAAAGAATAGATAAGTTGGTTGACCATCTAATGATTCATAGTCGACACCTGAATTGCTTTTAGCAAATAGAACAGTAGCTTCTTTAACAGCACTATTTTTTGCATGTGGCATTGCAATTCCGTCGCCTAAACCGGTTGAAGTTTGAGCTTCACGATTCAAAATACCTTCTTTATATACATCAATGTCAGAAATACGGCCAGCGTCATACATTTTTTGTACCATTTCATCGATCGCAGCTTTTTTAGTTGTCGCTTGCAAATCCATGATCATGGCATCTTTAATCAATAGATCTTTGATATCCATCATTGTTCCTCCATTATTGTTTGATAATTTTTACAGAATAAAAATCTTCATTATTTTACTTTTGAGATTTCCACTTCTGGTAATAATTCTTGAATAAATTCAGCAGTTGCTAAGTCGTCTGAGAAGGTAGTTGCACTTCCGCAAGCGACACCCCATTTGAATGCTTCAACAGGATCCTGCGTTTTTGTATAGTTTCCGACAAAACCAGCGATCATTGAATCACCAGCACCAACAGAATTTTTAACTGTTCGTTTTAAAACATTTGAACGATAAACTCCATCTTGAGTGAATAGCAAGGCGCCATCGCCAGCCATTGAAACTAAGGCATATTGAGCACCTTCATCTAATAAGCGTTGCCCGAAGGGATAAATATCTTCAACAGATGTAAAGGTTGTTTGATAAAGTTCAGCCAACTCATGGTTATTAGGTTTAACAAGCAGTGGATTTTTTTCTAAAGCATCCATTAAATCAGCGCCAGTTGTATCGATGACAAATGAAGCACCTTGGGCTTTGATAATCTTGATCAATTCTTGATAGAAGCCTGTAGGAACACTCGCTGGTTTACTACCAGATAAAACAACGATATCAGTGGCCTCAAGGTGGCTAAGGACTTTTTTTAGTTCAGCCATTTCTTGTTCTGAAACTGTTGGGCCTTGGCCATTGATTTCTGTTTCCTCGCCGGCTTTTAATTTAATGTTGATTCGTGTGTCATCAGATACAGTTGTAAAATTTGTCTCGATGTCTTCACGTTGCATCCAATCATTAATGAAAGTGCCGGTAAAGCCACCTAAAAAGCCTAAAGCTGTTGAAGTATTATCGATTCGCTTCAAAATTCGAGAAACGTTGATGCCTTTTCCGCCAGGTAATTTAAAGTCATTTTTCATGCGATTCACATCGCCGATTTCTAATTGATCAACATGTACGATATAGTCGATCGATGGATTAAGTGTCACTGTATAGATCATACAGAAACCTCCTTCAAGGTAGTTTTTTCTGTGATTTGATCATGGATAACCAAAGGACAGGTATCGGTGAGGATTGAAGCTGCTGACAATGGAGCGACACTGACAAAACTTGTTTGATTAAATTTGCTGTGATCTACCAGAACGTAAGCTTCTTCGGATTGCTGGATCGCTGTTCGTTTCAAAATAGCTTCTTCTGGATCTGGAGTGGAGTAGCCACTGATAGGATCTACGCCGTTCATTCCCATGAAAACTTTATTGAAGCGATACTGTTTTAATTGTTCGATTGCTTGCGAACCAATGATCGCATCGGTAGTAAGCTTAATTCGCCCGCCCAAAACAATTGTTGCAATCTGTGCTTCCACTAAATGAGCAGCAAGGCCAACGGAATTAGTCACGACAGTCACAGTTCGTTGTTTTAGAAAAGGAACCATTTCAGAAGTAGTCGTTCCGGCATCTAGATAGATCACATCGCCTTCATGGATCGTTTCAACAGCAAATTGTGCAATCAATTGTTTTTGTTGAACGTTTTTGGATGATTTTTCTATCATTCCAAGTTCTTGTTCCAAATGTTGAGGGCGCTTTGCTCCACCGTGGACTCGTTCGAGTAAACCGAGATCTTCCAGTTCTTGCAAATCGCGTCTTACGGTTGATTCAGAAGCGTCCAACCAATTGACTAAGTCATGTGATTTAACTAATCCGTCACGTTCTAACCATTCAAGTATTTTTTGATGTCGTTCCTCTGTAAGCATTTTCAATCCTCCTTCATCTGAAATATTAGCATATTTTATTTTAGTTTTCAACCATAAACATTCATAATCAATCAAAAACATTCAAAAGAATATAAGCTAATCATCTTACTAGGTAGTATTGTAAATATTAGGTATGATAGTAATCAGAAAACGAGGTGAAAGCTATGAAAAAACAAACAATTTTACAAGGGTTTGAATGGTATCTTCCAGCTGATGGCACACATTGGAAAAATTTAGCTGAAAAAGCAGAAGAGTTAAAAGGATTTGGGATCAATACCATTTGGTTACCGCCAGCTTACAAAGGATCTGAAGGCGCCAATGATGTTGGTTACGGCACTTATGATTTATATGATTTAGGTGAGTTTGATCAAAAAGGTTCCGTAAAAACAAAATATGGAACTAAGGATGAGTATTTAGAAAGTATTCGTACTTTAAAAAAAGCTGGGATAAAAGTTTATGCAGATATTGTATTTGACCATTTTATGGGGGCAGATGAAACAGAAGAAGTTTCTGCTGTGGCCTATGAATTCGATGATCGGACAAAACCTGCTGGGGATGAAGAACAAATCGTGGCTTGGACAAAATTTACTTTTCCAGGAAGAAATGGAAAATATAATGAGTATCAATGGACATGGAAGAACTTTTCTGGTGTCGATTACGATGCTAGAAACAAAGATCATGCGATTTTCAATTTTGCTGATAAGGGGTGGGAGCCTCAAGTCGATGATGAAAATGGAAACTTTGATTATTTGATGGGTTGTAACTTGGATATGACTAATCCAGAAACGGTTGATCAATTAGATCAATGGGGAAAATGGTACCAAGAGCTGACCGACGTCGATGGTTATCGA
Source organism: Enterococcus sp. 22-H-5-01 (assembly GCF_050310005.1). NCBI lineage: Bacteria > Bacillati > Bacillota > Bacilli > Lactobacillales > Enterococcaceae > Enterococcus > Enterococcus sp. 22-H-5-01. The sequence continues at coordinate 754,477 of NZ_CP189993.1, read as the reverse complement.
TTAGATGCAGTGAAACATATCCGGTTTGATTTATTTGTTGATTGGCTTTTACATCGTCGTGAAGAAAAAGCCGAGGAATTATTTGTAGTCGGAGAATACTGGTCAGATGAACTAGACAAACTGCAAGAGTATTTAGATTCATCCGGAAATTTGATTTCATTATTTGATGTCCCGCTGCATTTTAATCTTTTCCAAGCAGCCTCAACGATGGGTGAGTTTGATATGCGTAAGCTGTTTGCTGGAACACTGCTTGAAACGCGTCCTGATTGGGCAGTCACCTTTGTCGATAATCATGATACACAACAAGGTCAAAGTTTAGAATCTTGGGTCGAGGGCTGGTTTAAATTACAGGCTTACAGTTTGATTTTATTACGTAATGAAGGAACACCGGTTGTTTTCTGGGGGGATCTTTATGGAACTGAAAAATCAGAAGCGGTCGGAGAAGGACTGATATCCATATTACGTTTAAGAGAACAATTAACATTCGGGGGGCAAGTTGATTATTTCGACGATCCAGACATTATTGGTTGGACTTGCACCGGTGATTTTGAGCAAGCGGAATCTGGCATGGCAGTCATTATGACAAATAGTCAGGGCGGCGAGAAACAGATGACGATCAGTGCGATCCATGAAGGAGAGACTTTTGTCGATATTCTAGGTAACAATGATGCTAAGATTACTTTAGATGAAAATGGTCAGGGAGTCTTCCCAGTAAATGATGGTCAAGTTTCTGTTTATATCAATGAAAAATTAGCAAATAAAATAAGGGAGTGAGCCTAAGCTCACTCCCTTATTGCTTTTTCTTGTTTTCTTGCGATGGCTGGATGAGAACGCTGAGAAATCAAAGTTTTGATTTTTTTAGTATACTCTTCATCGGTTAGGATCATTAAAAGATCGCCAACTTTCATCACAGTGTCACCGTGGGTAATCATTTCATTGGAACCTCGACGAATAGAGACTAAAAGCATTTCTTTCGGCCAATTAAAATCGCGTACCATGGTTCCATCGAGGGTGCTTTCAGCTGCAACTGGAAATTCAATAATGGTTTTATTTCCAGTGATACTTGGCAAATGACCTTTTACGAGACGTTCTAATAAAGATTCATAAATAGGATTTCCGCCTAATAAATCATTGATCACATATGCAGTCAATGAGCAAACTGCTAAGGGCATCAAATGGGTGATATTTCCAACCATTTCAGTAACTAAGATAATCGCAGTTAGAGGAGCTTTTCCAATGGCAGTAAAATATCCAGCCATCGCAAAAATTGCAAAATCTTTGATTAAATCCGTATCGATTCCGAATAGTTGATTCAAGACTGTACCATAAAGCGCACCGATCAAAGCGCCTAAAGTTAAGATAGGTAAGAAAATTCCACCAGGGAGATTGGCGCCATATGAAATCATAGAAAAAATAAAACGTAATAAAAAAAGGAACACTAAGAGTGATAATGAAAAATTATGCTCACCAAGGGCTAAAACGATTTGATTTCCGCCACCTAGATAATGAGGGAAGAAGTAACCAATCGGAATGATCAATAAAAATGGAACGATGCTATAAAAGGATTCGGGTAGATGAGTCCAACGATACCATTTTGGTAAAGCTAATAAGACTTTTTGATAAAGATAACCCAACACACCTAAAACAATGCCTAATAAAACGAGCCAACCATAGTCTTTCAATGGGTAAAAAGGAACGTCGGCAATAAATAAAACGGGCTGTAACCCAAAAAAATTTAAAGAAACAAGGTTTGCAGTTAGAGCAGCGGTCAATGAGGTCAACCAAATCAGTGGAGAAAAATGATGATGGACTTCTTCGATCACGAATAATAGCCCAGCGATAGGCGCGTTAAACGCAGCAGCTAATCCAGCAGCTGCCCCACTAGAAATAAAAATTTTCTTTTCGGAGGTAGTCGTATGGGTGAATTCACTAAAACCTTGTCCGACCATAGCACCTAATTGAATCGATGGGCCTTCACGACCTAAAAATAATCCAGAACCAACGGATAAAATACCTCCGATAAATTTTTTCCATAAGATGGAAAACCAATTCAATTTAATATCGCCCTGCAAAGCGCCTTCGACTTGAGGAATACCGCTGCCTTTGATATTTTTTTCAGACTGCATCAAGCGACTGATAATAAAAGCAAAAAACAGCATCAAGACAGTCCAAGGAATCATCCATAGTGGATTGTCGTGGAACCAAAGATAGATCGATACGGTCAATTCCATCGTTTTTTCAATTGCTAACCGAAATAAGCTGACAATGATTCCAGCAAGTGCTCCAATCAGGATGCCTTTTAAAATAAAAATGACTTTCGTGCTGTCCAAGCGTTTGATTTCATGTTCTTTTTCCATTGTTTCTCCTCCGTATCTTAATAAATGTAGCGCGTTTTTTTTTTAATTCAAGAAGGAATCAATGAATTCGTTTTTATGAATTGTTGCTAGTGTCGCGAAACTTTCTTAGATGCTATAATAAAAAAGATTGAATAGAGAAAGGACGTTTTGCATGCCAAGCAAGCAAGAATTGTTAGCAGGACTAAACCCTAAACAAAAAGAAGCGGTGCTTCATACCGAAGGACCGTTATTGATTATGGCTGGAGCGGGAAGTGGAAAGACGAGAGTTTTAACACATCGCATTGCTTATTTAATAGAAGAAAAGAATGTAAATCCATGGAATATCTTAGCGATCACATTTACGAATAAAGCAGCACGAGAAATGAAAGAACGTGTGAACGGTATTTTAGGTCAAGGAGGAGAAGACGTCTGGGTCTCTACTTTTCACTCAATGTGTGTGCGTATTTTAAGACGCGATGTTGATGCGATCGGCTATGATCGGAATTTTACGATCTTAGATGGATCGGATCAATTGACATTGATGAAGCGGATTTTGAAAGACTTAAATATCGATCCTAAAAAATATGATCCGCGTTCGATTTTAGGCAGTATCAGTAATGCAAAAAATGAATTGCTGACGCCAGAAACGTATGCAGAACGCCAAGGTTCATTTTTTGAAGAAATCGTTGCTCGTTGTTATGATGCTTATCAAAAAGCGTTAAGAAATAATCAGAGCATGGATTTTGATGATTTGATCATGAATACGATTCGTTTATTTGAAGAAAACGAGAATGTTTTAACTTATTATCAAAATAAATTTCATTATTTGCATGTTGATGAATATCAAGATACGAACCATGCCCAATACACTTTGGTCAATATGTTAGCAGCGCGTTTTCGTAATCTTTGTGTCGTTGGTGATGCTGATCAAAGTATTTACGGTTGGCGCGGTGCCGATATGCAAAATATTTTAGACTTTGAAAAAGACTATAATGATGCTGTAGTCATCTTATTAGAACAAAATTATCGTTCGACTAAAAGCATTTTAGATGCCGCAAATCAAGTGATCAAAAACAATAGCAATCGCCGTGACAAGAATCTTTGGACAGACAACCAAGCCGGGGACCAAATTACGTATTATCGTGCAGACAGTGAACGTGATGAAGCGCAATTTATCGTGAGTCGGATCAAAGAAGAAATTCAAGCCAATAATCGTAGTTATAATGATTTTGCGGTTCTTTATCGAACCAATGCTCAGTCACGGGTGATCGAGGATACATTAGTGAAATCAAATGTACCTTATACGATGGTCGGCGGACATAAGTTCTATGATCGTAAAGAAATTAAGGATATTATCGCGTATTTGAATATCATCAATAATCCCCGTGATGGTGTTAGCTTTGAACGAATCATTAATACGCCAAAACGTGGAATCGGTGCGGCATCAGTTGAAAAATTACGAAATTTTGCTCAAATGCATGACTGGTCAATGGTAGAAGCAGCCCAAAATGTCGATTTGGCAAATATTTCAGGTAAAGCCGGCCGTATGATCGGTGAATTTGGCGCAATGATCACCCAATTTCAAGAGATGATTGCTTACCTTCCAGTTACAGATCTAGTCGATCAAGTTTTAGAACGAACAGGCTACTTAGATGAATTGAAAAATCAACGAACGTTAGAAGCAGAGTCACGACTAGAAAACTTGGAAGAATTCCGTTCAGTAACCCAAGAATTCGATAAACGTAACGCAGCTCAAGCAGAAGAAGACGCGGAAGCACCCGAAGAAAAATTGGCGGTCTTCTTAAATGACTTGGCTTTGGTTTCTGATTTAGACGACTACCAAGAAGAAAGTGCCCAAGTTACTTTGATGACGCTACATGCGGCAAAAGGGTTAGAATTTCCAATCGTCTTTCTAATTGGGATGGAAGAAAAAATCTTCCCGTTATCTCGTTCATTGATGGAAGAGTCTGAGTTGGAAGAAGAACGACGCTTAGCTTATGTGGGCATCACCCGAGCAGAAGAAAGTTTATACTTGACGAATGCCTTTTCAAGAACTCTTTATGGGAAAACTCAATACAATCAACCTTCACGTTTTGTAGCAGAAATCGATGAAAGTTTGTTGAATCCCATTGGTATCCAACCACAACAAAAAGCGGCTGTTTTTAATAGTACAAATTCGTATCAAAATACGATGAAAGCTAAATATCAGCACGCAACTCGCGAACCAATGACCAACAAAACCGCTTCTGGCGGAGAAAACGAAAATTGGAATCCAGGCGATAAAGTCCAACATAAAAAATGGGGCACAGGGACTGTTGTGAAAGTGAGTGGCAGCTCAAAAGATGTTGAATTAGATATTGCATTTCCACAACAAGGAGTCAAACGGTTATTGGCTGCTTTTGCCCCAATCGAAAAAATCTAATCAATTAGTCAATAAATAAAATAGGAGGGATTTTCTTTGGAACCCATGACATTCCAAGATGCCGAAAAACGGTCAGCAGAACTTCGAGTAGAATTGAATCAATATGCCCATGAGTACTATGTGCAAGATCAACCTTCTGTTGAAGATGCTGTTTATGATAAAAAATATCATGAACTTGTCGCAATCGAAACGGATTATCCCGATTTGATCACACCAGAATCTCCAACTCAACGAGTAGGAGGGAAAGTTTTAGCGGGTTTTGAGAAAGTTGTTCATACGATCCCGTTGTATAGTTTGAATGATGTGTTCAGTAAAGAAGAGTTGATTGCCTTTGATGAACGGGTAAAAAAAGCGCTAGGACAGGCTGTTTCTTATTGCTGTGAATTAAAGATTGATGGATTATCCATTTCTTTGAAATATGAAGCAGGTGTTTTTGTTCAAGGCGCAACTCGGGGCGATGGTTCTGTAGGAGAAAATATCACTGAAAATTTAAAAACGGTCAAATCAATTCCGTTGCGCTTAAAAGAACCGCTCTCAATCGAAGTACGTGGAGAATGCTATATGCCCAAAGCTTCTTTTGTAAAATTGAATCAACAACGAGAAGAAGCAGGTAAAGAAGTATTTGCTAATCCACGGAATGCGGCTGCAGGTAGTTTACGGCAATTAGATACGCGAATTGCAGCTCAAAGAAATTTGAGCACTTTCTTATATACACTCGCTGATTTTGGACCCTTAGAATCGACTACGCAAGATCATGCATTGAATGAAATGGCGCGGTTAGGATTTCGGACAAATCCTGAACATCAAGTATGTGAGACAATCGAAGAGGTATGGGAATACATAGAGCGGTTCCACGAAACGCGGGAAGATCTTCCTTATGAAATCGATGGGATCGTCATTAAAGTCAATGAATTTTCATTACAAGATGAACTAGGTTTCACAGTCAAAGCGCCACGCTGGGCGACAGCTTATAAGTTTCCGCCGGAAGAAGAGCAGACGAAATTGCTCGATATCGATTGGACAGTTGGACGGACTGGAGTATTGACACCTACAGCAATTATGGAACCCGTACGTTTAGCTGGCACAACTGTTAGCCGTGCAAGCCTGCATAATAGTGATTATATTGAGAAAAAAGATATTCGCTTGAATGATACGATCTTAGTTTATAAAGCGGGAGATATTATTCCTGAAGTTGCTCGGGTGATTTTAGAAAAGCGTCCAGAAGATAGTCAATCCTATCCTGTTCCAACTCATTGTCCAATTTGTGAGAGTGAACTGGTTCATCTGGATGAAGAAGTAGCGCTGCGCTGCATCAATCCAAAATGTCCAGCGCAGATCAAAGAAGGATTAAGTCACTTTGTTTCTCGCAACGCGATGAATATTGACGGATTGGGTCCGCGCGTATTGGCGCAAATGTTTGATAAGGGCTTGGTCTCAGACGTTGCTGATCTTTACAGTCTAGAAAAAGAACAATTATTGACTTTAGATAAAATCAAGGATAAATCAGCCGAAAACATTTTGAATGCTATCGATGCTAGTCGTGAAAATTCAGTGGAACGCTTGATTTTTGGTTTAGGGATCAGACATGTCGGTGCGAAAGCGGCTGGGATTTTAGCCGAACATTTTGGGGATCTAGCCACTATTAGTCAAGCGACCAAAGAAGAAATCGTCAATCTAAATACGATCGGTGAAACAATTGCGGATAGTGTGGTGACTTATTTTGAGAACGAGGAAGTCCACGAATTGATGCAAGAACTAGCAGATCGCGGAGTGAATTTAACCTATAAAGGAATTCGCGCGAGTCAATTAGCAGAAGTGGAGTCACCGTTTAAAGATAAAACAATCGTTTTGACCGGTAAATTGATCGATTATAATCGCGAAGAAGCAAAAGAAAAAATTCAAAATCTCGGCGGAAAAGTCACCGGAAGTGTTTCTAAAAAAACGGATCTAGTGATTGCTGGAGAAGATGCCGGCAGCAAGCTTACAAAAGCAGAAAGTCTGGGTATCGAAGTATGGAATGAACGGCAAATGATCGATGCAATTGAAGAAAGTTACTCAAATTAACATTTTTTTTAGAAGATGATTGACGCTAGCGTTAACGAACGGGTATTATAAAAAGCGTCGTGCTAGACAAAATTACGTTTTTCTGATTATTTTTTTGAATTGTACAATTTTTCAAAAAATTTCAAGAAAAAAACGTGAATCCTAATAAAGATATGATAGAATGATTTAAAATTGACGAAAGAAAGAGGGATATTATGGCAATCAATGAAGAACAAGTCAAACATGTAGCAAAACTTGCGAAACTTTCTTTTTCAGATGATGAATTGGCCGGCTTTACCGATCAATTAGGGAAAATAATCGATATGGTTGAACAATTAGAAGCGGTAGATACGGAAGGTGTTCCATTTACTTCTAATGTTTCAGCATTAATCAATGTTATGCGCGAAGACGTAGCTGCACCTGGCTGGTCACGTGATGAATTGATGGAAAATGTACCGGAAAGTGAAGATGGTTTCATTAAAGTTCCGGCAATCATCGACAATGGAGAGGCTGGTGCGTAATGGAAAAATTATATGATAAATCGATTGAAGAATTACACAGTCTGCTTGTTTCAAAAGAAATCACAGCAACTGATCTAACAAGCGAAACGTATGCTCGTATCAAAGAAACAGAAAAAGATATCGATGCATTTATTACTTTGAATGAAGAAAAAGCAATGGATTTAGCTAAAGCAATCGATGCTAAAGGGATCACTGAAGAAAATGCGATGGCGGGTATTCCAATCGGAATCAAAGACAATATCGTGACAAAAGGGATCTTAACTACAGCTGCTTCTAAAATCTTATCAAATTTCAATCCAATCTATGACGCGACTGTCATGGAAAAAGTGTATGGTTCAGACTTGATTCCAGTCGGTAAACTAAACATGGATGAATTTGCAATGGGTAGTTCAAGCGAAACTTCTTATTTCAAAAATACGAAAAACGCTTGGGATCAAACAAAAGTTCCCGGTGGTTCTTCAGGTGGTTCAGCTGCCGCAGTTGCAGCCGGTGAAGTTCCTGTTTCACTAGGTAGCGATACAGGTGGTAGTATCCGTCAACCAGCAGCGTTCAATGGAATCGTTGGTTTGAAACCGACTTATGGCCGAGTGTCACGTTTTGGTTTGATTGCTTTTGCATCATCTCTAGATCAAATCGGTCCATTTACTCGTACAGTTAAAGATAATGCCTTAGCATTGAATGCTATCAGTGGGTATGACCCTAAAGATGGTACTTCGGCAAATACAGCTGTCCCTGATTTTGCAGCTGGTTTAACTGGAGATATCAAAGGTATGAAGATTGCCTTGCCAAAAGAATTTATGGCTGAAGGAATTGAACCAGGCGTAAAAGCGGCTATCGTAAAAGCAGTTGAAACATTCAAAGCATTAGGTGCAACTGTTGAAGAAGTTAGTTTACCACATTCTAAATACGGAGTAGAAGTTTACTACATTATCGCGTCATCTGAAGCTAGTTCAAACTTACAACGTTTTGATGGTATTCGTTATGGCTTCCGTTCAGAAGACGTTCAAAACTTAGAAGATGTTTATGTAAATACTCGTACAGAAGGTTTTGGCGATGAAGTAAAACGTCGTATTATGTTAGGAACATTTTCATTATCAGCAGGCTACTACGATGCGTACTTCAAAAAAGCTGGACAAGTCCGTACGTTGATCAAACAGGACTTTGATAAAGTCTTTGCTGATTATGATTTGATCATTGGCCCAACTTCACCAACCGTTGCATTTGGAATCGGTGAAAATATCGATGATCCAATCACAATGTACTTAAATGATATCTTGACGATTCCAGTAAACTTAGCTGGGCTTCCAGGGATGTCTGTACCGGCTGGTTTTTCAGAAGGACTTCCTGTCGGATTACAAATCATCGGTAAACATTTCGATGAATCAACAATGTATAAAGCAGCTTATGCTTTTGAACAAGCAACTGATTTCCATAAACAAAAACCAGTGATTTTAGGGGGAGACAAATAATGAATTTAGAGACAGTTATTGGGCTTGAAGTCCATGTAGAATTAAAAACAAACTCTAAAATCTTCTCACCAGCGCCCGCTCACTTTGGTGCGGAAGCCAATACAAATACAAATATTATTGACTGGGGCTATCCAGGTGTTTTACCAGTTATGAATAAAACAGCTATCGAATTTGGAATGCGTGCAGCACTTGCGTTGAACTGTGAAATCTCTAAAGATATGCACTTTGACCGTAAAAACTATTTTTATCCAGATAATCCCAAAGCATACCAAATCTCTCAATTCGACGAACCAATCGGTCATGATGGCTGGATCGAAATCGATGTAAATGGTAAGAAGAAAAAAATCCGGATCGAACGTGTCCATCTTGAAGAAGATGCAGGTAAAAACATGCATGGAATCGGCGGCTATTCTTATGTCGATTTAAACCGTCAAGGTACGCCATTGATCGAGATCGTTTCAGAAGCAGATATGCGTTCTCCAGAAGAAGCAAATGCTTATCTTGAAGCATTACGTTCAATTATCCAATTTACAGGCGTCAGCGATGTAAAAATGGAAGAAGGTTCAATGCGTTGTGATGCCAATATTTCTTTACGTCCTTACGGTCAAGAAGAATTTGGAACAAAAACCGAATTGAAAAACTTGAACTCAATCAGCTTTGTTAAAAAAGGTTTGACCTTTGAAGTTCAACGTCAGACAAAAGTCTTACTTTCAGGCGGTACGATCCAACAAGAAACACGTCGTTACGATGAAGGAACAAACAAAACAATCTTGATGCGTGTCAAAGAAGGCTCTAGTGATTACCGTTACTTCCCAGAGCCAGATATTCCACGTTTTGAAATTGCTGATTCATGGATCGAAGAAGTCCGCGAATCATTACCCGAATTACCAGCAGCACGTCGCGAACGTTATGTGAATGATTTAGGATTACCTGAATATGATTCAATGGTCTTAACATTGAGTCGTGAAATGTCAGATTTCTTTGAAGAAACATTAAAAGAAGGAGCTGACGCAAAACAAGCTTCTAACTGGTTGATGGGTGAAGTCTCTGCCTACTTGAACAGCGAAAAACTTGAATTAGCTGAAACAAAATTAACACCGAACAATTTAGCCGGAATGATCAAATTGATCGCTGATGGAACAATCAGTTCTAAAATTGCGAAAAAAGTCTTCCGTGAATTGATCTTAAATGGTGGCGATGCGAAACAAGTCGTTGAAGCAAAAGGCTTGGTTCAATTATCAGATCCAGCACAACTTTTACCAATGATCAATGAAGTACTTGATAACAATGAACAATCTGTTGAAGACTTTAAAAATGGTAAAGACCGTGCCGTTGGTTTCTTGGTTGGTCAAATCATGAAAGCAACTAAAGGAAAAGCCAATCCAGGTGTTGTGAACAAATTGTTGCAAGAAGAATTAGCTAAACGCTAGAAAGAAATCAATAGTAGCTATTGTTATTTCCCGTCGTATTTTAGTAAAATAATCTATGACGGGAATTTCTATTGTTTTCGGTAAATGTAAATTCTATAACAGCAAGGAGTTCGATTATGAAAAAAGCACGACTGATTTATAATCCAGTATCTGGAAAAGAAATCATGCGTAACAATTTAGCAGATATTCTAATTGCTATCGAAAAAGCAGGCTATGAAGCTAGTGCCTTTGCTACGACTCCAGTGCCTGATTCAGCAAAAACAGAAGCTACTCGAGCTGCAAAGGCAGGTTTTGATTTGATCGTTGCTGCAGGCGGAGATGGTACGATCAACGAAGTAGTCAATGGCATCGCCGGATTAGAACATCGCCCTAAAATGGCGATCATCCCAGCAGGAACGACTAATGATTACGCGCGAGCTTTAAAGATCCCTCGTAATAATGTAAAAGCTGCAGCCGAAGTTATTCAAAAACAACAAACTGTTAAAATGGATATCGGTAAAGCAGCAGATACATACTTTATCAATATTGCAGCTGGCGGATCATTAACTGAGTTGACGTATGACGTACCTTCAGAACTAAAAAGTGTTTTCGGGTATTTAGCTTACTTGGTCAAAGGTGCAGAGATGCTGCCGCGGATCAAGCCTACTAAAATGCGATTGGTTTATGAGGGAGGAGAATATGAAGGTAACGCTTCGATGTTTTTCCTAGGATTAACGAATTCAATCGGGGGTTTTGAAACGATTGCCCCGGATGCAAAATTAGATGATGGGAAATTTTCTTTGATCATTGTCAAGACGGCAAACTTATTTGAAATCGTTCGTTTGATCACGTTGGTATTAAATGGCGGGAAACATGTCAATGATTCAAAAGTTTTGTATGTCAAAACAAGTTTCCTAAAGGCTAGTTTAGTAGATACGGATAAAAAAATGATGATCAATTTGGATGGAGAATATGGTGGCGATGCACCAATGCATTTTGAAAATCTTCATCAGCATATTGAATTTTATGCCAATACGGATGAAATCAAAGAATCAGCTATCATTGGCGAAAATGAAATCGAAGAACGCGAAGCAGGAATTGAACTTGTCAAAGAATTTGAAAAAATCAAAGACGAAGATTCTGAAGAGTAAAAATAAAACGTTTCTGCCCGAGGTAGAAACGTTTTTGTTTTGAAAGAGATTTATAAAAGTCTTAAATGTGAAAAGCTAGTATTATCTTGCTTTTTCAACTAGAATTCATTAGAATGTATAAATCAGCCTTGAAGGAGAATATAATGACCACAGTAGAAAAAAATAAAACCTATACCGTAACGATCGATGATTTGTCATATGAAGGAATGGGTGTCGCTCATATCGATGGTTACCCGCTTTTTGTAGAAAATGCCCTTCCTAACGAAGAAGTTTCGATCAAAGCAGTCAAAGTCGGAAAAAAATTCGGTTATGGAAAAGTCGTAGAACGATTCAATGCAAATCCAGAACGCCAAGAAGTCAAAGATCTGGACTTGTTGAGAAGTGGGATCGCGCCGTTAAGTCATATGACATATGACTATCAATTACGTTTCAAACAAGAGCAAATTGAAAAAGTTTTGAAATCAATTGCTAAATTACCTGAATTATCAGTAGCAGAAACTTTAGGAATGGAACATCCATTCGCATACCGAAATAAAGCGCAAATCCCTGTTCAAAAAGTAAACGACAAATTAACTACTGGGTTTTATCGTAAAAATTCACATGTATTGCTACCAATCGAAAATTATTTGATCCAAGATCCTAAGATTGATCAAGCAATTCTTGCAGTGCGTGATATTTTACAACGTTTCAATGTTAAGGCATATAATGAACGTGAAAATACTGGTTTTATCCGTCACATCGTCATTCGCCGTGGTCATTACAGTCATGAAATGATGGTCATCTTAGTCACTCGTGCAGAACGTTTCTTTAAGGGAATCGATATTGCTGAAGCAATCCACGCTGAATTGCCAGAAGTGGTTTCAGTGATTCAAAATATCAATCCTGAGAAGACAAATGTCATTATGGGACGCGAAGAAAAAGTATTATACGGAAAAGCCACGATCGATGATACTTTACTAGGTAAAACGTACCGAATTTCTTCAAAATCGTTCTATCAAGTAAATACCCAACAAACTGAAGTATTGTATCAAACAGCAATTGATTTTGCTGATTTGAAAGCTGATGATGTGGTCGTGGATGCCTATTGTGGAATCGGAACGATCGGATTATCTTTAGCAGATAAAGTGGAACATGTTTATGGAATGGAAATCGTTCCCCAAGCGATCGAAGATGCGAAAGCAAATGCTGAAACAAATGGGATCAAAAACGCCAATTATGAAATTGGTAAAGCTGAAAAAATCATGTCTCGTTGGGCTCGTGAGGGTATCAAACCGACAGTCGTTTTTGTGGATCCACCACGTAAAGGTTTGGATGAAAAATTCATCGAAGCATCAGCTGCGGTTAATCCAGACAAAATCATTTATATCTCATGCAATCCGGCAACATTAGCTCGCGATCTTAGAAGATATGAAGATTTAGGTTACCATGCGGTAAAAGTTCAGCCAGTCGATCTATTCCCGCAAACTCACCATGTAGAATCAGTGACTCTACTTGTAAAGGCGGTGTAAAAAATGAATCAAAAAGAAAAAATGTTAGAACTAATCAAAAAGAAACAAGGCGGCGGACGTTCAGAAAAAATGGAGACGCCTAAAAATGACCGTAAAAATATGCGTAAAGGTCCAAAAATTTATAATAAGTAATAAAGGAGCGATCTTCGATTGGGAAATATCTGGATGCAACGAATGATGAAATATTATCAAAAGTATGCGGAATTGATGCGCGGTCGCTACGGCCGATTTGACCAAATCAATAAAGCGTTGGTGATTTTTTGGGTAGTGATGCTGATTGTTGATCGCTGGATTCCTTTCTATATTGGTAATATTTTAGCTATCATAGCTTTTGGTTTGATCCTGTATCGTTTTTGTTCAAAACGAATCTATCCGCGGAGTAATGAAAATCAGAAATTTATTCGACTGATTGAACGAACAAAAGATTTTCTAAAGGGCAAAAAAGGAACGTATCGTTACTTCAAATGTCCAGAATGTAAACAAAAAATGCGTGCACCAAAAGGTAGAGGGAAAATAAAAGTTACTTGTAAAAATTGCCAGACGCAGTTTGTCAAAAAAGTCTAGTTTTTAAAACTAGGCTTTTTCTGCTATTCTTACTATGAGAAGGTGAAATGATGGAACTAATTATTGTTAGACATGGCGAAAGTGAAGCAAATTTTGAAAATTATTGGACTGGTTGGCTAGATGTCGATTTAACTGAAAAAGGAATCGAACAAGCTCGTTTGGCTGGTAGAAAAATAAAGAATAGCGGATTAACCATCGATATTGCTTTTGAATCTGTCTTGAAACGATCGATTAAAACGGCTGAAACTATTTTATATGAAGCAGATGCAGCTTTTGTTCCTGAATACAAGACGTGGCGTTTGAATGAGCGACATTATGGAGCTCTAGTCGGAAAAAATAAAGACCAAATGGCAAAAGAATTTGGCGCTGCTCAAGTAAAAAAATGGCGCCGCGATTTTGATGAAGTTCCGCCATTAACAGTGGACAATCATTTTGATCGTCGGTACGATCAATTAGATCCGCGATTGATTTCAAAAGGGGAGAGCTTACATATGACCTCACAAAGAGTAATTCCCTTATGGCAAGATCAAATTGCGCCGAATCTGTTGGATCATAAAACGGTTTTAGTATGCGGGCACGGAAATAGTTTACGAGCATTGGTTCAATTTTTAGAGATGATCCCGACTGACCAAGTCGATCAAATCGACATTCCCAATGCAGCGCCAGTGATCTATACGTTCAATGAACGGTTAGAAATTATCAAAAAAGAAATTTTATAAAATTATTATGTTAACTTAGAAGGGTAGACAATGAATTTTATTTGGGATTTTGATGGCACATTGTATGATACATATCCGATCATGATGCAGTCATTGATGAAAACATTCAAAGATTTTAAGATCGAAAAAGACGAAAAAATGGTGTATCGCAAGATCAAAGAAGAATCGATCCGCCAAATGATCATCGATTGGCAATTACCAGTGCCGGATTTTGATCGTGAATACCATGATTATGAAGCGAAACAAAATAAAGACTCTTTTCCATTTGCTGAAACGAGAAAAATGTTGGAAGAATTACAAGCGATGGGTGGTCGACATTTTATTTTGACACATCGGACAGTCGAATCAACTTGGAATTTATTGAAAAGAGATGGGCTAGAAGATTTGATCGTTGATATTATTGGAAGTGATTCGAATTTTCCGAGAAAACCTGATCCAACGGCATTAAATTATTTGATTGAAACCTATCAAATGGACCGAGATCAAACCGTGATGATCGGAGATCGCGAACTGGATATTGATGCGGGAAATAATGCACATGTGGCTACGTGTTTCATTGATTTAGATCATTTTGATCAAGCCATCAACGCGACATATTTCATCAATAATTTAAAAGAAATGGTACAAATTTTTTCATCAGAAAGCTATAATTAGTCTAAGGAGGTGCGAAATGGAATTACAACGTGATCAAGAAGTCGTGGAATCATTTAATTATGGATTGCCACCAAAAGATCAAGAAGTAAAACAAAAGTTGCAGATTAATTTCAGTCCATTAGATGCTGTAGATCCAGGGTATCCAGCTGAAAATAGTATTATGGGTGTAAGGATTGAATTCGTCCTTCCGTTTGAAAATTTTATTATCGGCGGCGTGTTTTCTCAAGTCGTTCATGTGATCAACCGTCAAGTAAGACGGCAAAACGATTTGACAGAAGCTGAAGCCAACGAAATGATTGCGCCATTATTACGTTTGATCGAACGGATGGTTTATGAAGTAACCGAGATTGCTTTGGATCAACCAGGTATTAAAATTAATTTTTCATCAAATACGATTTAAATAATAACTAGTTTGATTGCTGCTTATGTGATTTAGGCACAATTCAAACTGGTTTTTTTATTGTTTAACAGAAAATTTTTATGAAAGTAAACAAAAATTAAGACAAATTAAATAATCTACGTTATACTTTTTGAGTCACTAAAATTGAGAAATCGCGCAACTGGATTTTAGGGTGGTTCACTGAAGAGTGTTCACCGGGAACCTTTACTTCCTTTGACAGACTTGTCATTATTAGGAATTATTTTTAGGAGGAATACTATGACAACTCTGTTCACTGTATTGGTGATTTTAGTATTCGTTGCATTGCTAGTTGCTTTTTATCAAATGCAAAAGAAACATGTAAAATTTTCTACTCGTGTTTTTGCGGGGTTAGGTGCCGGAATTATTTTTGGCGGGATTTTACAATTGCTTTTAGGGAACGATAACAAAGTAATTACTCAAGCGATGGAATGGATCGGGATCGTCGGTAATGGTTATATTTCATTATTACAAATGTTGGTTATGCCTTTAGTCTTTATTTCTATTGTTGGTGCATTCACTAAGATGAAAACAAGTAATAAACTTGGGAAAATCAGTGCCAATGTCTTAGGTACATTATTAGCTACTACAGCAATCGCTGCTTTGATTGGGATTGCAATGGTAATGATTTTCAATCTTGATGGCGCAACCTTCACTAAAGGAGCTGCAGAAACTGCTCGGATTAAAGAATTAGCGGATCGCCAAGAAATGGTCCAAAATTTCTCGATTCCGCAACAAATTTTGTCGTTCATCCCAACGAACGTATTCGCTGACTTTGCAGGAACGCGCTCGACAAGTACGATCGGAGTGGTGATTTTTGCTGCGTTTGTCGGAATTGCCTTTCTTGGTGTACGACGTAAAGCGCCGAAAGAAGCGACGTTTTTTGCGGATTTGATCGAAAGTCTTTATAAAATCATTATGCGTATTGTCACACTAGTTTTACGTTTGACGCCTTATGGTGTGTTGGCATTGATGACGAATGTCTTAGCAACGAGTGATTTTGAAGCAATTGTCAATTTAGGTAAATTTATTTTAGCTTCTTATAGTGCATTGATCGTAGTACTGATCGTTCACGCATTGATTTTAGCTGGCGTCAAAGTCAATCCATTCACATTTTTCAAAAAAGCTTTCCCAGCATTGAGTTTTGCGTTTACTTCACGTTCGAGTGCAGGGACATTGCCGATGAATATCGAAACACAAACGAAAGCGTTAGGTGTCGATGAAGCGACAGCAAACTTTGCTGGAAGTTTTGGGATTTCAATTGGTCAAAATGGTTGTGCCGGTGTTTATCCAGCGATGTTGGCAACGATTGTTGCACCAACAGTTGGTGTAAATGTCTTTGATTTGAAATTTATCGTGATGTTAGTTGCCATCGTTACGATCAGTTCATTTGGTGTTGCGGGCGTCGGCGGCGGCGCAACGTTTGCTTCATTGATCGTACTGGGTGCTATGAACTTGCCAGTCGCTATTGTTGGGTTGGTTATCTCAGTTGAACCATTGATCGATATGGCACGTACGGCTGTCAATGTAAGTGGTAGTATGGTTGCGGGTGTAGTTACTAGCGAACGCATTCATGAATTAGATCGTGATATTTTGCAAGATGAAAATGCATCGATCGAAGCAAATTCATAATTTTTAACAGACTTGGCTAGCGCGACCAAGTCTTTTTTTATATACTGTGAGAAGAATCGAAGCCAATTGTTAGTTAATAGAAAATAAATTAGTGATGATAGCGTTTGGATTAGATTATCAGAGTGAATATTTAGGAGTGAGATCAAATGTTTAATGAACAAGTAAAAGTGATTTTATATGCAGATGATGTAAAAAAAGCGAGTGAATTTTGGCAAAGCTTAGGGTTTGTTGAAATCAGTTTTGAAGAGCTTGATGGATCACAAGTTGCGGAAGTAGCAATGAGTCAAAATAGTACGACTCATTTGGTGATTTATGATCGGGCCTTCGTAGAAAAAAATGATGATGAAGTAACTGAGCCTGCTCCCGCCTTGATTTTCGGCAGTGATGATGTATTTGCTTTATACAAAAAATTACAAACAGTCGAAGTCCAATTAGGGGATTTGGCTCAAATCGGCGAAGAATATGTATTTAACTTTGTGGATTTAGATGGCAACTATTTTGTTGTATCTGGCAATTAATTAGCACCTTTGAGCGAAAGGAGCGGGTAAGTATGGAACAAGTTTTTGTAATCGGAGATATTCATGGTGAGTATGATCTGTTTCAAACAATGTTAGAGAACTTTCAACCTGAAACGCAACAATTGATTTTGATCGGTGATTTAAATGATCGAGGGCCTAAGAGTAAGGACTGCTGGTTATTAGCAATGGAATTGGTAAAAAAATACCAAGCGATCTATTTACGAGGTAACCATGAACAATACTTTTTAGAATTTATGGCAGCTCCAGAAGATTGGTATCCAAGCTATCTTCACAATGGCGGAAAAGAAACGATCGAGAGTTTGTTGCATAAAGGAGCAACAGAGGAATATTCACCAACCGAAATCGCAATGTTGATTCGCAGTCGCTACAAAGAAATGCTTCAGTTTCTCGAAGTGTTGCCTTTTTATTGCGAATGGGGAAAATACTTATTCGTTCACGCCGGTGTAGATTTAAGTAAAGCATGGATAGAAACTGCTGAATCTGACTTCTTATGGATCCGTGAACCTTTCCACCAAGGAAAAAATAATACAGGAAAAATAATTGTCTTCGGGCATACGATCACACCAATGCTTTATGGGGATATGCAAACAACCGCTTTATGGCAATCAGATGGAAAAATCGGGATTGATGGTGGAGCGGTGTTTGGCGGAAGTCTTCATGGTGTAGTTTTTAATCAGACAGGAATCGTTGAGGATTATGAACTTTCAAATGCTGATCATCCTTGGCAGCCTGATTTTTAAGCTAAAGTGAGATTCGTTGGGATCTCACTTTTTTTACAAATGATCTTTTTAAAATAAAAGGAGGTAAGAATGTCTCAGACAGTAAAAGGGCATCTGGCAGCGAGTCTAACCGTATTGATTTGGGCCTTGACCTTTATTTCAACCAAAATCTTATTAACAAATTTTCTACCGATCGAAATTTTATTTATTCGCTTTTTGATGGGCTTTTTTGTTTTAGCACTTGTTTCCAGAAAACGCATCCGTTTCAATGGGTGGCAAGAAGAAAAATACTTTCTTTTTGCGGGTTTATTTGGCGTATTCCTATATTACTATTTAGAGAATGTGGCGTTAACCTACACACTAGCAATGAATGTCGGAATCATTGGCTCTGTCAGTCCATTCGTTACGGCTTTGATTAGTCGTTTCGTATTAAAAGAAGGAACAATTCCAAGAGTCTTTGTTTTAGGCTTTATTTGCTCGATGGCCGGTGTTGCATTAATTAGTTTTTCGGGAACTTTGAACGTTAATCCAATCGGTGATGGGTTAGCCTTATTAGCGACTGTCTGTTGGGCCGCTTATTCACTGATTTTAAATAAAATCGGTCACTTTGGTTACAATCAATTTTTTGCAACCCAAAAGATTTTTTTATACGGATTATTGTTTATGGTTCCAGTAGTGTTCTTTTCGGTTGATTCGCTGAATCTCTCGAGGCTTTGGGTTCCAGAAAATCTTTTGAACTTGATTTTTTTAGGTGTCGGAGCCTCAGCTATTTGCTTTGTGACTTGGGGGTTTTCAGTCAAGACTTTAGGAGCGGTTCGTGCAGCTGTTTATATTTATACAATCCCTATGCTCACGACACTTGCATCTGTCTTGATTTTAAAAGAACCTTTGCACGTAAAGAGTATTTTAGGAATTTTACTGACTTTGACCGGTTTATTTTTATCTGAATTGCCTAATTTTTTGCATCAAAGGAAATTTTCGCGTTGAAGCAGAAACCTTTACTTGATTGAAAGTAAAGGTTTTTTACTTTTCTAAGAGAAGCAATCTATTAGAAAATATGATAAAATAGGTAAGATTTTGGATGAAATGAGGAAATGAAATGGCAGAAAGCTTAAATCAAGAAATCATTCAACTGCTGAACAAAGAATTGTCAGCTTATCGACCACAGCAAATCAATGTGGCATTGAAATTATTATCTGAAGGCAATACTGTTCCATTTATCGCACGTTATCGTAAAGAAATGACAGGCAGTTTGGATGAAGTTCAACTTCGTGAAATCGAAGAACGTTATAACTATTTAGAGAACTTAGAAAAACGCAAACAAGAAGTGTTACGTTTAATTGATGAACAAGGAAAATTAACTGAAGACTTGGCGAAAAAGATCCAAGGAGCGTTTAAAGTTCAAAAAGTAGAGGATCTATATCGTCCATATAAACAAAAACGACGGACGAAAGCAACGATTGCCAAAGAGAACGGCTTAGAACCTCTAGCTGAGTATTTATTGAGCTTTCCTCAATCAGGTGACGTTTTTGCTAAGGCTGCTGAGTTTATCAGTGAAGAAGTAACAACAGCGGAAGCTGCTTTACAAGGCGCCCATGAGATCATTGCTGAACAAATTAGTGATAATCCTGATTATCGAACATGGATCCGCAACTACACGAAGAAAAATGGGGTTTATCAAAGCAAAGTCAAAGATGCAGCAAAAGATGAAAAAGAAGTCTATGAAATGTATTACGATTTTGCAGAACCAATCAATAAAATGGTTTCTCATCGTGTATTAGCCTCTAATCGCGGAGAAAAAGAAGAAATCTTAAAAGTTTCGATTGTTATTGAAGAAGACAGAATCGCTGATTATTTAGAGCGTCAATTAGTTACCAATAATCGTTCGATTACGGTTGAATTTATTCGCGAAGCCTATAAAGATAGCTATAAACGCTTTATTGGTCCAGCAATCGAACGTGAGATCCGAAATGAATTGACTGAAAATGCAGATGAACAAGCAATCAATATTTTTGGCGAAAATCTTCGTAATTTATTATTGCAATCACCGTTGAAGGGCAAAGTTGTTTTGGGATTTGACCCAGCCTATCGGACAGGTTGTAAATTAGCAGTGGTTGATGAGACTGGAAAAGTCTTAGCAATCGAAGTGATCTATCCGCATAAACCAGCAGCTCAAGCCAAACGCCAAGCAGCCGGCCCCGCGTTACAAGCATTGATCAAGAAACATGGAGTCCAAATGATTGCCATCGGGAATGGTACAGCCAGCCGTGAATCAGAATTATTTGTGGCTGAACAGCTGAAACAAGTTGAACAAGAAGTCTTTTACGTAATTGTCAATGAAGCGGGAGCTTCGGTTTATTCAGCCAGTGATATTGCGCGAACAGAATTTCCTGATTTACATGTCGAGGAACGCAGTGCTGTAAGTATCGCTCGGCGTCTGCAAGACCCATTAGCTGAATTGGTTAAGATCGATCCTAAAGCAGTGGGTGTCGGTCAATATCAACACGATGTCTCACAAAGACGTTTATCAGAACGTTTAGATTTCGTTGTTGAAACAGCGGTCAACCAAGTCGGTGTCAATGTGAATACTGCAAGTCCGCAGTTACTACAATATGTTTCAGGCTTAAATAAAACTACTGCTCAAAATATCGTGAACTATCGGGAAGAAAATGGTGCGTTCACTTCGCGGCCACAATTGAAAAAAGTTCCCCGCTTAGGACCAAAAGCTTACGAACAAGCCATTGGTTTCTTGCGAATTCCTGATGCAAAAAATATTTTAGATAATACAGCGATCCATCCGGAAAGTTATACTAGTGCGAAAGAAATTTTAGCGTTGGCTAATGTAGATTTAAAAGCGCTAGGTTCTGATGAAGCGACAGCGAAAATCAATGAACTGCAAGTCAGTGACTTGCAAGCGCAATTTGAAATCGGGAAAGAAACGATTAAAGATATGTTGCAAGCATTGGTACAGCCAGGACGAGACATGCGGGATGAAATGCCAGCACCATTACTTCGTCAAGATGTTTTATCGATGGAAGATTTAAAATCTGGGATGGAATTGCAAGGCACCGTTCGTAATGTGATCGATTTTGGGGCTTTCGTAGATATTGGTGTGAAACAAGATGGTTTAGTCCATATCTCTAAGTTAAGTAAAAATTATGTCAAACATCCAACCGATGTCATTTCTGTCGGTGATGTTGTGACTGTTTGGGTCGAGGCTGTCGATGTGAAAAAAGGACGTATCAGCTTAACGATGATCCAAAGTGAGAAAAATGACTAATCAAGAATTACAGGCTTTGGTTGAAAAGATTTCGCGAGAATCTTTTCACCAGCCATTTTGTCATCAAGCAAGTTTTAATTCGCGATTAAAAACGACGGGTGGTCGTTATCATCTGTCCAGCCATGATTTAGATTTTAATCAATTGGTCTATGAAAAATACGGCGAGCCAGAATTGATCAGGGTGATCAAACATGAGTTGTGTCATTACCATTTGCATATCACAGGTCGAGGCTATCAACATAAAGATAGGGAATTTAAACAGTTGCTCAAGTTAGTAGGCGGTTCTCGTTTTACACCGCCGCTTAGTACGTCACTTTATCAAGTGTATCGTTGCCAAACGTGTCAGCAAGAAATCAAACGTCGACGTAAAATCAATACCGCCCGCTATGTTTGCGGAAGTTGTCAAGGAAGACTGAAATTTTTGAAGACAATTGAAATGTAGAAGAATCCAGTCTCAGCTGGAGGATAAAAGATTGCTATTTTTGTATTTTTATATGATAATGTGAACCGCAATCAATTTTGTACATATAAGGAAGAGGATTAGATGAATAAAAAAGATATGCTTTATCATTTTGTCGGAATCAAAGGATCAGGGATGAGTTCTCTAGCATTGGTCTTACATGAAAAAGGATTCAATGTACAAGGTTCTGACGTTGAAAATTATTTCTTCACTCAACGCGATTTAGAAAAAGCCGGCATTACTATTTTGCCATTTAGTAAAGACAATATTAAAGAAGGTATGACGATCATTCAAGGAAATGCGTTTCCAGATACACATGAAGAAATCGCTCGTGCCAAAGAATTAGGCCTAGAAATCATTCGTTATCATGATTTTATCGGCAAATTTATTCAACCATATACAAGCATTGCTGTAACTGGTTCTCATGGGAAAACAAGTACGACAGGTTTATTAGCGCACGTTTTAAATGGCTTAGCTCCAACAAGTTATTTGATCGGTGATGGTACAGGCCATGGTGTTCCAGATGCCAAATTCTTTGCTTTTGAAGCCTGTGAATACCAACGTCACTTTTTAGCTTATTCACCTGATTATTCAATCATGACAAATATCGATTTTGATCATCCTGATTATTTCAAGAGTATCGACGATGTTTTCGATGCTTTCCAAACGTTGGCATCTCAAGTCAAAAAAGGTATTTTTGCCTATGGTGACGATGAATACTTGCGTAAATTAAAAGCAGATGTTCCAATCTACTACTATGGTTTGTCTGCAAATGATGATATTCAAGCCCGCAACATCGTTCGTACAACCAATGGATCTGCTTTTGATGTTTATCATAATGAAAAATTCATTGGTCGTTTTGCAGTTCCGTCATTTGGCAAACACAATATCTTAAATGCTTTGTCAGTGATTGCAGTAGCGTACTTTGAAGAGTTAGATATGGATCAAGTCCGTGAAGAAATGTTGACTTTCTCTGGTGTCAAACGTCGTTTTAGTGAAAAAACGGTCGCTGATATGACGATCGTGGATGACTATGCGCACCATCCAGCAGAAATCAAAGCGACGATTGATGCCGCTCGTCAAAAATATCCTGAAAAAGAATTGATCGCTGTCTTCCAACCACATACGTTCACTCGTACGATCGCCTTGATGGATGATTTTGCTGAAGCGTTGGATCGTGCAGATAAAGTTTATCTTTGTGATATTTTCTCATCTGCTCGCGAAACAGCTGGCGATGTAAAAATTGAAGATTTAGGCGCGAAGATCCAAAAAGGCGGCCAAGTCATCAAAGAAGAAAACATGTCTCCATTATTGGATCATGAAAATGCTGTTGTTATCTTTATGGGTGCCGGCGATGTTCAAAAATTTGAACGTGCGTATGAAGATTTATTAAGTAATACGACTCGTAACGTATTATAATTGCAGATGATACTTTTAAAAGACTCGATGAAATCATCGAGTCTTTTTTAATGAAAAATGAAGATTACTTTAGAAAAATTAAAACTTCAAAAGACCCACGCTTGTGTTTTTAACACTTTCTGCTAAAATAATCAGTAGTATAACTAATATACGGAGGGAATAAATTTGTATAACATGAAGTCTCGGAAAATTGGAAAAACGATTGATGAAATCGAGGAAGGTGACTCGTTATCGTTAACAGAATCCATTGAAGACAATCAGATTCTTTTGTATTTAGGATTAACGAATGATGCCAATCCTTTATATATCCAACACGATTACGCTAAAGACACCGAATATGAACAACCACTTGTGCCATCAGTGATGTTGATGGGGATCATTACAAGTGCGATTTCAAAACATTTACCAGGACCGGGTTCCCACGTTGTGAATTTTTCGATCAATTTTATTGATCCTGTTTTTCATTATGAAACATTGACCTTTAAATTCGAAGTGATCAAAGTTGATAAAATGAAAGATGTTGTTACCATTTCTGTTGAAGCTATCGAATCTACAGATAATGAAGAGAAACGTATCTTAGATGCAGTTGTTATGGTGAAACCACCGCAGCCCCATCCAATAGGAGATGATATAAATGAATAATCAAGAAACACAAGTATATGGTTTGAACCGTTTTTATGGAAAAATTTATGCTTTTTTAGCTTTAGGAATAGGTATCAGTGCTGTGATCTCCTATATGGCTTTAGGACCATGGATTTATCAAGTATCAAATTTTATCAATCATTTTCCTTTAGGCTTTTGGGGATTATGGATCGCTGAAATGGCTTTGGTTATTTTCTTAAGTGTAAAAGCTCAAAAAAATCCAACACTGGCTATCGGCGGATTTGTTGTTTATTCAGCGCTTAATGGTTTGACGTTAGCAGTAACGTTAGCCATGTATGATCTAGGGACAGTTACGCAAGCCTTTGTAACAGCTGCCGCAACTTTCTTAGTGATGTCATTGATCGGTTCGTTTACCAAACGTGATCTATCAGGAATCGGTCGTGCGGGTCTAAGTTGTTTATTTGGGATCATCATTGCCATGCTGTTAAATGTTTTTGTTTTACAAAGTAGTGCGGTTGATTTCTTTATTTCGATTTTGATGGTAGTCATCATGTCTGGTATCACTGCCTATGACAATCAAATGATCAGAAAAATCTATGTCAGTTCAAATGGTCAAGCTGGAAATGGTACCGCGGTATTTATGGCCTTGAAACTTTACTTAGATTTCATCAATTTGTTCATTTCATTCTTAAGAATTTTTGGTAATACTAAATAGAGGCGATCGATCGCCTCTATTTTTTTGCCTTATTTTTCAAGAATAACTGAATAGAGCAGTTTCAATCTTTTCTTTTCAAGTGATACTTTGTTAAAATAAAACGTGGAGATTTAGACAAACGAAAAGTTAAAATAGATGCCTTAAATTAGGAATGAGACTAGGAGTAGAAATTATGAATGAAAATAAATTATTACTGGTTGACGGAAATAGCGTGGCCTTCCGTGCTTTTTTTGCGTTACACAATTCTTTGGAGCGGTTCAAAAATCAAAATGGCTTACATACAAATGCCATTTATGCGTTTAATAATATGTTCGAAAATGTCATGGACCGTGAGCAGCCCTCGCACGTTTTAGTTGCTTTTGATGCAGGCAAAACAACTTTTCGAACAGAAATGTATTCAGATTATAAAGGTGGTCGTTCAAAAACACCGGGAGAATTCCGAGAACAAATGCCTTATTTACGAGAGTTATTAGTAGGTTTAGGCGTTAAACATTACGAGCTGGAAAATTATGAAGCTGATGATATTATTGGAACATTGGCTCATCGCGCAGAAGCTCAAGGTTTTGATGTGGTCGTTTTATCAGGAGATCGAGATTTAACTCAGTTAGCCACTGATAAAGTGAAAGTCGATATCACAGTCAAAGGTGTTAGTGAAATCGAATCTTATACACCAGCACATGTGGCTGAAAAGTATGATGGATTAACACCAAACCAGATCATTGACATGAAAGGTTTAGCAGGGGATACTTCGGATAATTATCCTGGTGTGACAAAAGTCGGCGAAAAAACAGCAATTAAATTATTGAAACAATTCGGAACTGTCGAAGGTGTTTACGAAAACATCGATGAACTAAAGAAAAGTAAAATGAAAGAAAACTTGATCAACGATAAAGAACAGGCATTTCTTTCCAAGGAATTGGCGACAATCGCAGTAGATGCACCAGTCGAGATCTCAATCGATGAATTAGCTTACCATGGAAAAGATTTAGATAAATTGTTTCCTTTCTATAAGGAAATGGATTTCAAAGGTTTTCTTAGCAAACTGAATGTGGAAGAAGAAGTCGAACTAGAAGATATCGTCTTTGAGGTAGTCAATGAGTTTGATACATCAATGTTTGAACCAGATGCAGCTCTATATGTAGAGATGTTAGAAGATAATTATCATCTTTCAGATATCGTAGCTGTCGCTTGGGGAACTAAAGAAAAAATTTATGTGACGGATGAATTGGCTTTATTTGAAAATGCAGCCTTTAAAAAATGGTTGGAGCAGTCTAATGGTAAAAAAGTCTATGATGCCAAACGGACATATGTGGCGCTGAATCGTTACATTGGTAAAACAGAAGGGATTAATTTTGATGTTTTACTAGCAGCCTATCTATTAGATACAAATGACAACAGCAATGATATTGCAGGAGTCTCTCAATACTATGGTTATACAGAAATCCAAACAGATGAACAAGTATACGGTAAAGGAGCTAAAAAAGGCTTACCCGAAGATCCAGAACTTTTTTATGGTCATTTAGCCCGTAAAATCAAAGCAATCCAGTTCCTGAGTGAAAAGTTGGAAAAAGAATTAGAAGAGAAACAACAAGACAAATTATTTTATCAAATGGAATTGCCGCTTTCACGGATTTTAGCTGAAATGGAGATTGCGGGGATTACAGTCGATGCTCAACGTTTACAAGGAATGCGGGGAGAATTTTCAAAACGTCTTCAAGAGATCGAACAACGAATCTATCAAGAAGCTGGAGAAGAATTCAATATCAATTCACCGAAACAATTAGGTGTGATCTTATTTGAAAAAATGAATCTTCCAGTAATCAAAAAAACAAAAACAGGTTATTCGACAGCAGTGGATGTCTTAGAGCAATTAAAAGAACAAGCACCAATTGTTGAGCATATTTTAGATTATCGTCAATTAGCAAAAATTCAATCTACTTATGTTGAAGGCTTGTTGAAAGTGATTCAAGGAGACAACAAGATCCATACGCGCTATATCCAAACTCTAACTCAAACCGGCCGTTTGAGTTCAGTAGATCCTAACTTGCAAAATATTCCGATTCGTTTAGAAGAAGGACGCAAGATCCGTCAAGCCTTTGTACCGAGAGAAAAAAATTGGTTGATTTATTCATCGGACTATTCGCAAATTGAATTGAGAGTATTGGCGCATATTTCAGGCGATGAACATTTAAAGCAAGCTTTCCGTGACGGAATAGATATCCATACAAGTACGGCGATGCGGGTCTTCAACGTTTCTGAAGCTGAGGTGACACCTAATATGCGGCGCAATGCTAAAGCGGTAAATTTCGGGATCGTTTATGGGATCTCTGATTATGGCTTGTCGCAAAATTTAGGAATCACACGTAAAGCGGCACAAGAATACATCGATACGTATTTTGAAAACTATCCGGATGTAAAACGTTATATGGAAGAAAGTGTCAGAGAAGCCAAAGATAAAGGCTATGCAGCCACACTGTATAATCGTCGTCGTTATTTACCCGATATCAATTCACGAAACTTCAATGTAAGGTCATTTGCTGAACGGACGGCTATTAACACACCAATCCAAGGTAGTGCGGCCGATATATTGAAATTGGCGATGATCGAAATGGCCAAACGACTAAAAGAATCTGATTTACAAGCAACGATGTTGTTACAAGTTCACGATGAGCTAGTATTTGAAGTTCCTGAAAGTGAATTAGAAGCATTGGATCAATTAGTAAAAGATGTCATGGAGAATACGGTACAATTAGATGTGCCATTGTTAACCGATAGTAATTGGGGCGAAACGTGGTACGAAGCGAAATAGAAAAAAGCTGGAAGAGATTCCAGCTTCTTTTATACCGTTTCAAAGCAACTAGTTTAAATAAATTTCCAGTCGGTTTTACGAATGACTATTTTTAGATAGAATGGGACGTGTAGAGAATGCCAGAATTACCTGAAGTGGAAACAGTAAGAAGAGGATTGGTTTCATTAGTAACAGGCAAAACGACCGCGAAAGTCGATGTTTATTGGCCGCGGATCATTGAATTTCCCGAAGTAGAAACTTTCAATCGTCAATTAGTTGGCGAAACGATCGAAACAGTAACGCGAAGAGGAAAATATTTGATTTTTGAATTTACTCACTATGAGATGGTCTCCCATTTGAGAATGGAAGGGAAATATGAATTTTTCAAAGAGGCAACGCCGCTAGACAAACACAGCCATGTTCGTTTTATTTTTACAGATGGGACAGAATTGATCTATCATGATGTTCGAAAATTCGGTAGAATGGCGTTATTACAAAAAGGAACTGCAAAAGAGTATAAAGGATTGTCACAGCTAGGACCTGAGCCGACTGAGGAAGACTTTGAGTTAAATCAATTCGCAAAGAACTTAGGGAAAGCGAAGACAATGATCAAACCGCTATTACTAAATCAAAAAATCGTTGCTGGGCTAGGCAATATTTATGTCGATGAAGTATTATGGCTAGCTAAAATCCACCCAGAACGTCCAGCAAATACATTGAAACCCAAGGAAGTTGCCGAATTACGCGAAGCGATTATTGAAGTCATCGCAAAAGCTAAAGAAGCTGGCGGGACAACGATTCGTACGTATTTAAACGCTTTGGGCGAAGCAGGTCATTTCCAACAGGAATTACATGTTTATGGACAAACAGGTACGCCTTGCCCCCGCTGTGGGACACCGATCATTAAAATCAAAGTAGCTCAACGCGGTACCCATCTTTGTCCGCATTGTCAAAAATTAAACGAGTCGAAAGGATAGAAAGCGATGAGTTTTGTACTAGGAATCACCGGCGGAATCGCAAGCGGAAAGTCGACTGTAGTAAAAATTTTTGCCGAAAGACAATTTCCAATCGTTGATGGTGATCTGATCGCTCGAAAAGTTGTTGAACCTAAGACACCGGGGTTAGCAGCTTTGATCGATACATTTGGTCCAGCAATTTTGCAAGCTGACGGCCGATTAGATCGAAAAAAATTAGGCGATCTCGTTTTTCACGATGAACAAAAACGCCAACAATTAAATCACGTACTGGATCCCTTTATACGTAAAGAAATCACACAACAAACAATGGCTGCTAAGTCACTCAGCAATTTAGTGATCGTAGATATTCCTTTATTGTATGAAGGCCGTTATGAAGAGTTGATGGATGCGGTAGCCGTTGTTTATGTTACTCCCGAATATCAGTTGGAACGTTTGATGAAACGCAATTTACTATCACAATCAGATGCACAAAAACGGATCGACAGTCAGATGTCATTGGAAATGAAAAAGAAAAAAGCAGAGATTATTTTTGATAATTGCGGCTCTCTCGAATATTTGAGAAAACAAGTTATCGATTGGCTGATCAAAAATCAATTTGTTTCTTAAAGAATTAAGCGTCGTAGCAGTACGACGCTTTTTTTAGTCGCTTTGTTATGGTAAACTCTTGTTATATAAACGAATAACTAGAAGTAGCAAAAGGTTATTTGTGGAATAAAAAATGAATGAACAAATCAATTTTCACAAATTAAAGTGAATTTATAAATAGTCAAGAAAGTGTGGGGGAGAATATGCGTTGTCCAAAATGCAATCATAATAATTCTCGAGTGATCGATAGCCGGCAAACGGACGATGGACGTGCGATCCGTCGTCGTAGAGAATGCGAAAATTGTGGATTTCGTTTCACAACTTTTGAACGAATCGAAGTCGTTCCTTTATTAGTAGTAAAACGCAATGGTGATCGTGAAGAGTTCAGCCGTGATAAAATTTTACGCGGACTTATTCGTTCAGCGGAAAAACGCCCAGTTGCGATGGAGCAGATGGAACAAATCGTTGATCATGTTGAAAATCGTGTACGCAGCATGGGAGAAAATGAAATGCCAACGAGTAAAATCGGAGAATTTGTTATGGAAGATTTGATGAGTGTTGATGAGATTGCCTATATCCGCTTTGCAAGTGTTTATCGACAATTCAAAGATATGTCCGTCTTTTTGAAAGAATTACAAGAAATTGTTGATAAAGCAAAATCAACAGATAATGACTAGGAGGCTTTTTTGTGGCAGAAGAATTAAAACCTAGCACCTTTTACACTGTTTATGGTGAGCCACAGCTCGATGAAAGCAAGCGTGATGCCTTAGTGTATTTATACCAACCGATTATCGGTAGTGTTGCATTAAGTGTTTATTTTACAATGAAAAGTGATATTGATGCAGAAGGGATGAGCGCTAGTTTTATGCACGCTGATCTTTTATCCGCAATCGATACTGGGTTGATGCACTTTTTAAAAGCACGAGAACACTTAGAAGGTATCGGGTTATTAGAAACGTATCAAAAGGAAGACCCGGAATTAGGGATGCAATTACTTTATGCTTTGCGTGCGCCATTAACGCCGGAAAAATTTTTCCAAGATCCTTTAATGTCTTATTTATTGATGGATAAAATCGGCAAACGTCGCTATGGGCGTTTAGTTGAACGTTTCAAACCTAAAATGATCGATAGGTCTGAAGCCCAAAATATTACTAAACGCTTTCGAGAAGTCTATCGTTTAGATGAACAAGCCTTTGCTAGCCAGAGTGAGATCCTAGAACAAACACAAGATGATTTTACAGAAAAAAGTGATTTTGACTGGTCGCTTTTCAGTCAACAATTGCGCCGGTTCAATTTGATTTTAACGATTGAAGAACGAGAAAAACTACAAACTTTTCAAACACTTTATGGTTTGAACGAACTTGACTTAGCTGAATATGTAGCTAAAGCAAGTGCGGGTGAAAAAAATGGCCTGAACTTTAATTACTTACGTCAATTGATGAACAAAGAAAAACGGCCGAATGTTGCAGCAGAAGCGACAAAGGTGAAAGAACAGTCTACTGAGAAATCAACGAGTGCTGAAAATAATTTTTCACCCCAAGAAACAGAAATTATTGCTCAAAGTAAAAAAATTGCGCCAGTTACTTTTTTAAGAGCTATCAAACGTGAAAAAGGCGGCTTTGAGACAAATACGGAAGTCCGTTTATTAGAAGAACTGATTGGTCGGAATCTATTACCGAAGAGTGTGATCAATATCATCATCAATTATATTTTAGTCATCCAAAATCAAGCAGTGATCAATGCGAACTATCTCAATGCGATTGCTAATGATTGGGCCCAAAAGAAAATCGCAACGCCGGAAGATGCGATTAATCATGTTCGAGAAAACAATCAAAAGCTTGTTCGTAAACCGCAAGCGACTCGGCCAAGTTATCAAAAAAGAGGAGCCGGACGAAAAGAGGCACTGCCTGAACATATCAAACAACCGCCAAAAGAAACAAAACTCAGCCCTGAAAAGGAAGCTGAGCTGAATCGTAAATTAGCAGCATATTTAAACAAAGAAGGTGACGATTAATGGAAGATGTAGGAAAAGAATTAAATCGCATCATTAAAAGTCGCGGTGTCGATGGTCGTTACCGACAAATGATGGAAGAAGTGTTAGCTGATCCGGACGTGAATCAATTCATCGAAGTGCATAAAGCAAAACTGACACAAGAAGACATTGAAAAGTCTTTTGCAAAACTATACGAATTCGTCCAAGAAAAGAAAAAATATTTGAATTCAGATCCGACGATGATCGCACCAGGCTATGAGCCGCAATTGAGTTTGAATTTTCACTTTATCGATGTGACGTATGTGCCGACAGATGACTTGCTTCGCCGCAAACGTGAAGAAGAGATCCGCAATCGGGTGAATTCTGTTGATATGCCAAAAGATATTCGTAAAGCTTCCATCCGTAATTTTGAAGTGACCTCGGGTCGAAGTGAAGCATTAGAAGCAACCTTAGATTTTATTAATCAATATGAAGAGAATCCTAGAAATTTTCATAAAGCACTTTATTTAGTTGGGGATTTCGGTGTAGGTAAAACGTATTTATTAGGTGCGGTTGCCCACGAATTAGCTGTTAAGGGTTTTGAAACGACCTTGATTCATTTTCCAACATTTGCGGGTGAGATGAAACAAGCGATCTCAAATGATAAAGTTGGTCCTAAATTGGATGAAGTCAAGCGAGCACCGATTTTAATGATCGATGATATCGGAGCCGATTCGATGAGCGCTTGGATTCGCGATGAAGTCTTAGGTGTCATTTTACAACATCGAATGCAAGAACAATTACCGACCTTTTTTTCATCGAATTTCAATATGAATCAATTGGAGCAACATCTATCCGTTACACAGCGCGGCGATGAAGAACCGTTAAAAGCAAAACGGATCATGGAACGCGTTCGATATTTAAGTAGAGAAGTTTGGGTGATTGGTGAAAATCGCCGAAATGGTTAAAAAAAAGAAATTTTTCTAAGAAAAAAGCTAATACCCTATTAAAAAGCGCTATCATTTTGCTCTTTTTTAGGGGGCTTTTTTTTAATGAGTGTTATAATTAAAAATGGGATGTGGATTAAATGAATGCCAAAGACTTATCAATGCGTTTACAAAAAGCTGCAGAATATGTACCTCAAGGAGCTAGACTGGCAGATATCGGCTCTGATCATGCTTATTTGCCTGTCGCTTTGATGTTACAAAATAAAATTTCATATGGAATTGCCGGTGAAGTAGTTAAAGGTCCTTTTGAATCAGCCAAACGTCAAGTAGCAAAAAATGGTTTAGTAGATAAAATCGATGTTCGCTTAGCGGATGGCCTAGAAGCAGTCACTTTAGCGGATGAGGTATCAGCAATCACTATCTGTGGTATGGGCGGTGTTTTGATTCGAGATATTTTACAACGAGGAAAAGAACAGCAACGCCTATCTGGTAATGAACGCTTGATTTTACAACCAAATGTTGGGGAACGCCAATTACGTGAATGGCTAGTTCAAGAAGGTTATACGATTATCGCTGAATCAATCCTTGAAGAAAATCAAAAAGTTTATGAAATTATCGTAGCTGAAAAAAATACTGCCGCCACCACCTATTCATTAAAAGAGTTATTTTTTGGTCCACGATTATTACAAGAAAAAAATCAGATTTTTATTGAAAAATGGCAGCACAAATTGATCAAAAGTGAAAAAATATTAGCAAGTCTAAAACGCAGCGATCAAGATGTGGCTGATAAAATCAAAGAAGTAGAACAAGAAATTACGTGGATCCAGGAGGTAATTGCCAGTGCAAGGGATTGAATTTATTCGACGTTTTAATGACTATTGTCCAGAATGGCTAGCAGAAGACGGCGACCCAGTTGGCCTGCATATCGGTACTTTGAACAAACAAGTTGAGCGAATCATGATGAGTTTAGATGTTCGTCCAGCAGTTGTTGCCGAAGCAATCGAAAAAAAGATTGATTTACTGATAGTAAAACATCCGCCGATTTTTCGGCCTATCGATCGGTTAGTCACAGATGATATCCAAACAAATATGTATGCAGAACTGATTAAACATGATATTGCGGTTTATGCCGCCCATACGAATATGGATATCATCGATAGTGGATTGAATGATTGGTTTTGTGAGCTTTTATCTGTAAAAGATACAAGCTATCTGATTCCGACACACACAGTAAAAATGAAAAAGCTTGCTGTCTATACGCCACAAACAGAAGCAAAAAAAATGCGCGAAGTATTATCAACAGCTGGGGCTGGAGAACAAGGGAATTATCATGCTACGTCTTTTACTATCAATGGAACAGGACGTTTTACGCCTGAAACGGCTGCAAATCCGACAATCGGTTCAGTAAATGTTCCGGAACAAGTCCAAGAAAGTAAAATCGAAGTGGTTTTTCCAGAAACAAAAGAAAAACAAATTATTACAGCAATGCTCGCAGCACATCCATATGAAGAACCAGCTTACGATGTTTATACTTTAGATAATCTAACGCAAACCTATGGTATCGGTCGAGTTGGTGAATTGGAACAAGCGTTGACGACCGAAGAATTTATTCAAAAAGTCAAAAAGACGTTTGATTTATCTGGTTTGCGCGTCGTTTATCCGCACAAAGAAAAAGAAACCATTAAACGAGTTGCGATTTGCGGGGGCAGTGGCGAGAAATTTTATCGCAATGCTGTAGCCGCGGAGGCCGACGTTTATATCACAGGCGATGTCTATTATCATACGGCCCATGATATGCAGGAAACGGGCATGTTAGTAATTGATCCAGGTCATTATATTGAGTCGTTATGCAAAGTAAAAATGGTGGAACTATTTGAACAATGGAAAAATGAAGAAGGTTGGAGCGTTGATTTCTTTATTTCTGAAACATCGACCAATCCATTCTCATTTAAATAAACAGCATTAAAGGAGAGAGAAAAATGTACGAAAATTTATTACCGCGTTTTTTACGCTACGTGAAGACAGAAACTCAATCAGATGCAACAAGTACGACCACACCATCAACACAAACACAGGTTGCTTTTGCACATGAGTTGATGAAAGAATTAGAAGAAATCGGCATGAGCGATATTTCTTATAATGAAAAAAATGGCTATGTCATTGCAACTTTACCAAGTAATTTAGATAAAGAAGCGCGGACGATCGGTTTTATCTCTCACATGGATACAGCTGATTTCAATGCAAAAGGAGTAAATCCTCAAATCGTTGAAAACTATGATGGCGAATCAACGATCAAATTAGACGCTGATGGAAAATACACGTTAAATACCAAAGATTTTCCTAACTTAAAAAATTATTCAGGCCAAACATTGATCACAACAGATGGATCAACGTTATTGGGTTCAGATGATAAATCCGGGATTGCTGAAATCATGACAGCGATGGAATATTTGATTAAACATCCAGAAATCAAACACGGGGAAGTACGAGTTGGTTTTGGTCCAGATGAAGAAATCGGTATCGGCGCAGATAAGTTTGATGTCAAAGAATTCAACACGGATTTTGCCTATACAATGGATGGCGGACCAATCGGTGAATTGCAATACGAAACATTTAGTGCTGCCCAAGCTGAAATCACTATGTATGGTAAGAATGTTCATCCAGGAACAGCTAAAAATACCATGATCAATGCATTGCAAATGGCAATCGATTTCCACAATCAACTACCAGAAGCAGATCGTCCTGAAAAAACTGAGGGTCGTGAAGGCTTCTTCCACTTATTAGCCTTAGACGGTAATGTGGAAGAAGCAAAAATGACTTACATTATTCGTGACCATGACCGTGATAAATTTGAAGAACGTAAACAAATCATCACCGATCTTCAAGCAAAAATGAATAGTCAATTTGATCAAGAACGTGTTGAAATCAATATGTATGATCAATATTATAATATGGGCGAAATCATTGAAAAAGATATGAGCGTGATTGAATTAGCAAAAGGTGCGATGGAAGAAGTGGGTATCACACCATTGATCGAACCAATTCGTGGTGGTACAGACGGCTCTAAGATCTCATTTATGGGAATACCTACACCAAACATTTTTGCTGGTGCAGAAAATATGCATGGACGTTTTGAATTTGTTTCATTACAAACAATGGAAAAAGCTGTCGATGTGATCGTCAAAATCGTTGAGAATAACGGGAAATAATTTTTTTGAAAAAGTGCTAAGGAAACTTAGCGCTTTTTCTTTTTTTGCGGCGGACCGTATGTTAGGCTAGAGTAATAAATGAAAAATGAGGGAAATCAATGAATTTATCAGTCAGTCGTAAACTGATTTTAAATATTGGCCTATTTATAGTCATGATTGGAATCATTATTTTTGTGATTCGTGATTCGTTAGGCGAAATATTTACTGAATTAGGAAAAACATCATTGCCGGTGTTGGTTGGAGTAACGGTATTAGGAGTAGTTAGTCAAATAATTGAAGGGTATTCGATCAAAACAATCGCTGGTGAATTTAATCCTAAATTTACTATTAGAGATGGTTTTTTTGCCTCAGCATACTCGACCTTTTATCGAGTAGTAACATTTGGAACAGGATCAATTGTTGCTGAAGTGATCTATTATCATAAAAAAGGATTGAAGTTTTCTGAAGGCACAGGGACGAGCACCTTGCGGATGATCACATATAAAATCGCATTGATCGTTTGGGCAATCTTTTTTCTGTTTATCAAGAGCAACGCTATCCAGGCTCAAATCGCTAATGGTATTGTCTGGGTGATCGCGGGAATTGCAGTAACGATTTTGATTATCTCAACCTTGCTTATTCTAAGCTTAAATATCAATGCGCAAGTCTTCTTTGTTCGTATTTGCAATCGTTTTTTGAAAAAGCAAAAATTACGAGATATCGTTGATCGTTTGAATGAACAAATTTATTCACTAAGAGAAGCGATCCAGACCTTTATCCATGATCGAAATGCGGTCATTCGTGTATTTTGTTCAAATATGGCTAAATTAGCTGTCTGGTATAGTATTCCATTTTTTATCCTAGTTCATGATCATCCTCAAATCGATTTGCTATTAACGGTAGCGTTGATCAGTTTTTCAGTCATTATCGGAGGTGTTTTACCAGCACCAGGAGGGATTGGTGGATTCGAATTTGTTTATGTATTATTGTTCCGCCATGTCATCGGTAAAGTCGATGCTGTTTCATCCTTGCTGTTGTATCGTTATGCAACTTATTTGATGCCATTTTTGATTGGAATGGTTTACGTTTTCATTACCAAGCAACGTGAAATTAAACATGAAATCAAAGCAGTAAAAAAAGAAAGCTAACGCTCGCGTTAGCTTTCTTTTTTTAATAATGAATGACTAATTTACCGATCATTTCGTTTGATTCAACGATTTGATGACCTTGATAAAAAACTTCCGGCGAAAAACCAGGAATTATTTTTGTTAAGGTACTTTGGATTTTTTTTTCTTGAAGCAACTCAACAAGAAATTCTAAAATCTTTCCTTGAGAAGCGACATTGAAATCATGATCTGTTTTTGAAAACATATATTCCCAATCGAAACTGCCGGATTTATTTTTTAATTTTGTCATATCTAAATCTTTGGTAGCACCGACGATCGAACCTAAATGACCAAAAGGTTCAAGTAAGTCGCACATTTCATCAAAATAGCGATCTGTAGAATGCAAAATCAAAATGTAAGGCAAGCTCTTGTACCCTAGTTTTGATAATTGTTTTGTCAAATCTTTATGATGATTGATAACATGATCAGCACCCATTTTTTCGGTCCAAGCTTTACTTTCTTTACGAGAAGCAGTAGTGACTACGGTTAAACCAGCCCATTTAGCTAATTGAGTCGCCACTGAACCAACGCCGCCGGCCCCATTTATAATTAAAAGTGTACCTTCATTTTGTTTTTCTTCGGGAATCAAATTCATTTTTTCAAATAGCATTTCATAAGCAGTAATAAAAGTTAACGGTAATGCTGCAGCGCTATCAGTAGAAAGGTCGCTTGGCAATTTTGCAGTAATTCGAGAATCCACTACTTGTTGTTCGCTGTAACTGCCATAACGTGTCGTTGTGCCAGCAAAAAAGATCCGATCACCGACTTGTAATTTTTCAACGTCACTACCAATTTGAGTGATAATACCGACACTATCAAAACCTAATACATGTGGTTGTGCGGTTCCTTTCCCACTTTGCCTAAGTTTAGTATCTACAGGATTGATCGATGTAGCTAAATTTTTTACGACTACATCAAATTTATTTAATTTAGGAAGCATTACTTCATATGTTTCAAAATGGTTTCCATTCGACAGTTGGAATCCTTTTTCAAAGCCGATCACACGAGAAATCATTGAATCACTCTCTTTCTAGTAATGAAAGAATTGTAGCATTATTTCGTTTTTCTTCCCAATAATAAACATTAATACTTGGTGAGTATATCTTTTGATCTTTACTGACCAATGATATATACTATGATTTGTAAATAATTAATAATGTCGGAGGTATGTTTATGAATATCGAAAAAATGACGACGACTTTACAAGAAACAATTGCTGAAGGGCAGCAGATAGCAGTAACTAGACACCACCAAGAAATCGATATCGCCCATGTATGGAAAATTTTTTTACAACCAAATCATTTTGGTAGAAATTTTTATACAGATGCTGGGCTTGATGTTGATCGTTTTGAACAGGAAGTAGATCATCTGTTGGATGAATACCCAACAGTTAGTGGTGGAAATGTTCAATATGGACAAAATTTAAGTCAAAATCTATTCAATCTGTTAAATGAAGCAGATTCATTAAGAGAAAAATTTCAAGACGACTTTTTGTCAACCGAAATCGTCATCTTAGCGTTAATGAAACTAAAAAATTATCCTTTAACGAAGTATTTGAATCAACAAGGAATCAATGAAAAAGAGATTCAAAAAAATATTGAAGAGATGCGGGGAGGAGATCGTGTGACTTCGCAAAACCAAGAAGAAACATACAAAGCCTTAGAAAAATATGGAGTTGATTTAGTTCAACAAGTTAAAAATGGAAAACAAGATCCGATTATCGGTCGTGATGAAGAAATCCGCGACGTTATTCGGATCCTTTCTCGGAAAACTAAAAATAATCCGGTATTGATCGGCGAACCCGGTGTGGGCAAAACGGCGATCGTGGAAGGGCTAGCGCAACGGATCGTTCGTAAAGATGTTCCGGAAAATTTAAAAGACAAAACAGTCTTTTCATTAGATATGGGTTCGTTGATCGCTGGAGCAAAATTCCGGGGCGAATTTGAAGAACGATTGAAAGCCGTTTTAAAAGAAGTAAAAAAATCAGATGGACGAATTTTATTGTTTATCGATGAAATTCATAATATCGTCGGAGCCGGTAAAACAGAAGGTAGCATGGATGCCGGAAACTTATTGAAACCAATGTTAGCTCGTGGAGAATTACATTTGATCGGAGCAACAACATTAGATGAATACCGTCAATATATGGAAAAAGACAAAGCTTTAGAACGTCGTTTCCAAAAAGTACTAGTCAAGGAACCGACCGTTGAAGATACGATCAGTATTTTACGGGGACTAAAAGAACGCTTTGAGATCCACCATGGAGTAAATATTCATGATAATGCCTTAGTAGCGGCGGCTACATTATCAGATCGCTATATTACGGATCGTTTCTTACCTGACAAAGCAATTGATTTGATCGATGAGGCCAGTGCTAGTATTCGTGTCGAAATGAACTCTATGCCGACAGAGCTTGATCAAGTCACTCGTCGTTTGATGCAATTAGAAATCGAAGAAGCAGCCTTGAAAAAAGAGAGCGATGATGCCAGCAAGAAACGTTTAGAAAACTTACAAGAGGAATTAGCTAACCTTCGTGAAGAAGCAAATGCGATGAAACTTCAATGGGAAACCGAAAAAGAAGAAGTCAATGAAGTTTCCAATAAACGAGCTGAGATTGATCAAGCCAAACATGAATTGGAATATGCAGAAAACAACTATGATTTAGAACGAGCAGCCGTTCTTCGACATGGAACGATACCAAAATTGGAACAAGAATTAACTGAACTGGAAGAAAAAAATAAACAAAATGATATCAGAATGGTCCAAGAATCTGTAACCGAAAATGAAATTGCACAAGTCGTGGGCCGTTTAACCGGTATTCCAGTAACTAAATTAGTTGAAGGCGAACGTGAAAAACTCCTAAGTTTGAACGGTACGCTGCATAAACGTGTAATTGGACAAGACGAAGCCGTCGACGCTGTTAGTGACGCTGTTCTTCGTTCTCGTGCGGGTTTGCAAGATCCAAATCGACCGTTAGGATCATTTTTATTCTTAGGACCAACTGGAGTCGGTAAAACAGAATTAGCTAAAGCTTTAGCTGAAAATTTATTTGATTCAGAAGACCACATGGTACGAATCGATATGAGTGAATACATGGAAAAACATTCTGTTTCTCGCTTGGTCGGGGCACCTCCAGGTTACGTTGGCTATGAAGAAGGCGGTCAATTAACAGAAGCAGTTCGTCGTAATCCGTATACGATTATTTTGCTCGACGAAATTGAAAAAGCACATCCAGATGTCTTTAATATTTTGTTGCAAGTCTTAGATGATGGTCGTTTGACAGATTCTAAAGGTCGCTTAGTCGATTTTAAAAATACTGTTTTGATTATGACTAGTAACATCGGTTCTCAAGTATTGTTAGATGGTGTGACTGAAGAAGGGACGATCCCTGAAGCGACCAAAGAACAAGTTTTGAATTTATTGAGAGGTCACTTCAAGCCAGAATTTTTAAACCGAATCGATGATACGATTTTATTTACACCATTGAGTTTAGAAAACGTTAAAGGAATTGTTGAAAAAATTATTCAAGGCCTTTCTAAACGCTTAGAAGAACAAGAAATACAATTAGCAATTACTGAAGATGCGAAGAGTTGGATCGCAGAACAAGCATATGAACCACAATACGGAGCTCGGCCACTAAAAAGATTCATTACGCGAGAGGTAGAGACACCATTAGCAAAAGAAATCATTGCAGGTCGAGTTTTGCCGAAAACCAAAGTAGCTATTGAATTACTAGATGATCAACTTGTTTTCCAAAATGAAACAGCAGATATATAATTTAATTATGTAAACAAAAAAGCGATAACTTCAATTAAATGGAGTTATCGCTTTTTTTATAATAATCGAAAATTTCATTAATTTTATAAAAAGCAAGCTATTGAAAAAAATAAATAACAACATTCTCATTACGTATATTACGAATTAATGACAAATTAGTGAATTTACAGTGATTAAATTGTTTGCATCGCATTCTTAGCTTATACTTTAAAAGGAAGCAAATAAGAGCTTAGTCGAGGATTCCTGGAGGTATACTATATAATGAACCAATTCAAATCACGAATAGAAAAATATAACTATATGAAGCAGCAACAAAAAGCTAAGCGCGTGAAAGCTGCGAAAAGAACGGTACCATTATTAGGTACAGCTATGATTCTTTCGCCAGCAGCAATCAGTCTGAATGCTGTAAAAGTAAGTGCTGCTGAAACAGCTCAAACACAAAATCAATCAGCATTTATCGAGCAATTGGGAGCATCTGCAATGCAAGTGTCTTCATCAAATGATCTATATGCATCAATCATGGTTGCACAGGCATTAGTTGAAACTGGATTCGGATCATCACAATTATCGAGTGCGCCATATTATAATTTATTTGGAGTAAAAGAATATAGCGGTGGCCCGTCTGTTACGATGAGCACGCAAGAATATTTAAATGGACAATGGGTAACTATGAATGAACCGTTTGCTGTATATAATAGTTATGCGGAATCTTTTCAAGCACATGCGACTTTATTAACTGGTAATTATTACGCAGGTGCACGAAAAAGCCATACAAATAGTTATCAAGATGCGGCAGTTTATTTAACAGGACGCTATGCGACAGATCCAAGTTATGCTAGCAAATTGATCTCATTGATCCAAACGTATAATTTAACACGTTTCGATACACCGGGAGCTGGAACAGCAGTTCAAACCACCTCAACACAAACAACGACAACAACTACTACAACGACGACATCGACGTCACAATCAAGTGGTCAAATGTATACAGTCCAATCTGGAGATTCTGTTTGGGGAATCGCTGAACAGTTTGGTATCAGTGTTGATCAATTGATAGCTGACAACGGCTGGTCTTCGGAGTCGGTAACAATTATGCCTGGAGATACTATTTCAATTTAAAAAAAGACGAGAATTTATTTCTCGTCTTTTTTTTACGCGGAAATTTATTAATAAATAGATTTTGATTTTTCTAAAAACAAAAATTAAATTAAGATGAGATGATATCGATTCCAAAAAGACTAAATTCTCGTAAAAATCTCATTTATTCGTTACTATGTACTTACATATGGTAAGGGATGGAGCGAATAATTATGACAAAAATTTATAATTCTATTTTAGATACAATCGGAGAAACACCTATCATCAAATTGAAAAATTTAGGACTTGATGAAGGTGCAAAAATTTACGTAAAACTAGAATCATTTAATCCTGGTGGTAGCGTAAAAGATCGAATCGCTTTGAGTATGATCGAAGATGCAGAAAAAACTGGTAAATTAAAACCAGGGATGGCAATCGTTGAGCCTACTTCAGGAAATACAGGCATCGGTTTGGCGATGGTCGGAGCGGCTAAAGGATACCCTGTAACTTTAGTTATGCCAGAAACAATGAGTGTAGAACGACGTAAATTGATGCAGGCTTATGGTGCAGAGCTTGTTTTGACTCCAGGGCCAGATGGTATGAAGGGGGCGATCGCTAAAGCGAAAGAACTCGCAGAAGAAAATGATTGGTTCGTACCGGCACAGTTTGATAACCCTGCGAATCCTAAGGTTCATGAACGAACAACTGCAAGAGAAATTGCTAATGCTTTTGAAAAGAATGGATTGGATGCGTTTATTGCTGGTGTTGGTACCGGCGGAACAATCACAGGTATTGGAAATGAGCTAAAAAGAATGTATTCAGATGTAAAAATTTATGCCGTGGAACCTGAAGAATCGCCAGTATTAGAAGGTGGTCAGCCGGGTCCTCATAAAATCCAAGGAATCGGTGCTGGTTTTGTACCCAGTATTTTAAATAGTGAAATCTATGATGAAGTATTACCAGTAAATGCAAGCGATGCAATGGAAACAGCGAGAGAAATTGCTAAAAAAGAAGGCATTCTGGTCGGTATTTCTTCGGGAGCGGCATTGTTTGCTGGAATTGAAATTGCTAAAAAGATGTCTTCGAATCAAAAAGTATTAGTGTTATTGCCAGATAATGGAGAACGCTACTTATCAACTGAATTGTTCCAATTCAACCAATAAGTTTATGAAAGTTATTAATTTTTGAATCTGCCTAGTATTTCCCCCTGAATAATAGTATCATTTTAAAAGATAATATAAACAGGAGGGGCTTGTATGGTAAATGAGGCAGTTGACCAAGCCGTCAAAGAATTAAAGGCCGGAGGAATTCGGATAACGCCGCAGAGATATGCCATTTTAGAATATCTAATCGATTATCGCA
Source organism: Enterococcus sp. 22-H-5-01 (assembly GCF_050310005.1). Taxonomy (NCBI): domain Bacteria; kingdom Bacillati; phylum Bacillota; class Bacilli; order Lactobacillales; family Enterococcaceae; genus Enterococcus; species Enterococcus sp. 22-H-5-01. The sequence continues at coordinate 712,057 of NZ_CP189993.1, read as the reverse complement.
GCCATCCAACAGCCGATGAGATTTTCCGTTCATTAGAAAGCCGCTTTCCTAATATGAGTGTAGCGACTGTCTATAATAATTTGAGAAAATTTGTCGAAATCGGGATTGTACAAGAAATGAATTATGGTGATGCCGCTAGTCGTTTTGATTTCACGAATCGGCGTCATTATCATGCGATATGTACAGAATGTGGAAAGATTGTTGATTTCTTTTATCCAGGATTAGAAGATGTAGAGATGGCTTCTAGTAAGCTAACAGGTTACGAAGTTAATAATCATCGTCTAGAAGTTTATGGACTTTGTCCGGATTGTCAAAAAAAAGCTGAGGAATAATTCCTCGGCTTTTTTTTATGCTCTTTCTTTTATGAGCGCTAGCAAAAATTTGATTAGAAAATCCACAAAGCGCAAAAAGCTGATAGATCAACGAAAAAGCGGAGCGTTTTCATTTGTTATCAGAAATATTAGACACCCACTTATGAGAGATATCACAAAAAAATCTGATAACGATTGCAATTTTATTCACCGTCAAAACATTTTAAAGAGAAATTTATAAATTAAAATGATAAAATTTTAATTTATAAATCCTTATAATAAGGTGTTTTTTGTTTATTGTCTTTAAAATAAATGAATAATAAACAATCTTCTATGAGAGATTAATAACACTTATAGACCAATTATTGCTTAAAAAAGTGATTGTGATATATTAAACATGTTCCCAAGAGAACTTCATAATAATATAAAATATATTAGGAGTGATTTACCGTGAAAATTGGCGTAATTAAAGATCCAAAACAAGGTGAGGCACGCGTAGGCATGACACCTGAAAATGTAAAAATTTTAGTTGAAGCAGGAAATGAAGTACTAGTTGACGATAATGCTGGTGCAGGTTCTGGCTTTACTAATGAACAATATGTTGAAGCTGGCGGTAAAATCGTAGATACAGATACAGCGTGGACTGCTGATTTAATCGTAAAAGTTAAAGAACCTATGGAAAGTGAATATCACTATTTCAAAAAAGGTCAAATTATTTGGGGCTTCTTACACTTAGCTGCAAACAAAGCATGTGTGGAAAAAATGATGGAAGTAGGCGTAACTGCTTTATCAGGAGAAAATATTTCAGTCAATGGTGTACTTGAATTGTTAAAACCAATGAGTGCGATCGCTGGTCGTCGTGCCGTTAACTTAGGTCAATACTACATTGAAAAACAACACGGCGGTGAAGGAATCTTACTTCCAGGTATCGAAGGCGTTGAAGCTGGAACAGTTGTCATCTTAGGCGGCGGTAACGCAGCAGAAAATGCAGCGGATATGGCTGTAGGAATTGGTTGCCACGTTATCATTCTTGAAGTAAACGAAAATCGTATCAAACAATTACAAGATCGTTACAAAGATCATAACGTTGATGTAATTGTTTCAAATACTGAAAACTTAGAAGATAAAATCAAAGAAGCAGATGTATTTATCTCAACTGTTTTGATTCCAGGAGCTAAACCACCAAAATTAGTTAAAGAATATATGGTTGAATCAATGAAACCAGGTTCAGTTATTGTTGATATTGCAATCGACCAAGGTGGTACTGTGGAAACAATCGACAAACCAACAAACCATGCTGATCCAGTATTTACTAAACATGGCGTTATCCACTACGCTGTTCCAAATATGCCAGGTGCAACTCCAAGAACAGCAACAATTGCTTTGGCAAAAGGAAATATCTCATTCCTTAAAGATGTGAGTGTCAAAGGATTGGATGAAGCGTTGAAATCAGACGAATCATTAGTATCAGGTTTAAGTGTTTACAATGGTAAAGTAGTTTCTAAAGCATTAGCAGATTCAATTGATGTTCCTTATACTGAAGTGGGAGATGTTCTGTAATGACAGATGTATTTACAAAATTACCTGTAACAATTGAAGATATCCATGAAGCGAAAAATGTTGTAAAACAATACGGACGTGTAACACCATTGATTCAATCAATGTTCTTGACTGCTCAAACTGGTGGACAAGTTTTCTTGAAATTAGAAAATATGCAATTGACAGGATCGTTTAAATTCCGTGGTGCGTTTAATAAAATCGCTCATTTAACACAAGCAGAAAAAGATAAAGGCGTTATCGCTGTTTCTGCTGGTAACCATGCTCAAGGTGTTGCTTTGACTTCTAGATTATTAGGAATCGAAAGCACGATTGTAATGCCGGAAACTGCTCCGAAAGCAAAAGTTGAAGCAACTGAAGGATACGGCTCAAAAGTTATTCTTCATGGTTCAGGTTTTGATGAAGCTAAAGCTTATTGCGAAAAAATCGTTGAAGAAACAGGCGTAACATATATTCCTCCTTACGATGATGAATACGTAATGGCTGGACAAGGAACAATCGGTCTTGAAATCTTAGATTCTATCTGGGATGTCGATACAGTTGTTGTTCCTGTCGGCGGTGGCGGATTAATCGCGGGTATCGCAGTAGCGTTGAAAACATTCAACCCAAATATCAATATCATTGGTGTTCAAGCAGATAACATTCATGGGATGACTGCTTCATTCCGTGAAGGCAAAAAAGTCGGACACAAAGAATCAGCTACGATCGCTGATGGATGTGCAGTAGAATTCCCAGGCAATCTAACTTTCGAAGTTGTTGAAGGTTTAGTCGATGATACGGTTACTGTATCGGAAGAAGAAATCGAATTAGCGATGAAAGACTTAATCCAACGTACTAAAATCGTCGTTGAAGGTGCGGGCGCTTTGGCGACTGCAGCAATTCTTTCTGGAAAAGTTGATCAATACGTAAATGGTAAAAAAGTAGTTGCTGTCGTATCTGGCGGGAACGTAGACTTAAAACGTATCACAGATGTTATTGGACACTTCTCTGTAGCAAACGAATTAAAATAAGACTGCAAAAAAGAAGTAGCGGGATTTCCGTTACTTCTTTTTTATGCATCATAATCTTTTTTGAATAGATAGATACCGCTAACAATCGAGACTAATAGAGCTAATAGTACGACTGCAATCGAACCAATTTCTGAATGTCGCCACCAGAGTCCGCCAGTATTGATGCCCCAAAGGCTAAAAATCAAAGTCGGCATAGCTAATAGTAATGAGGCAGTATTTAAAAATTTCATTAATTGATTCAATCGATTATCCATCATACTGTCAATCAATCCGCTGATCGATCCCAACATCTCTCGATAAATCTGAACAGAAACAGTTGCTTGTTTCGTTTGTAATTCAATTTGAATCGCTAAGTCACGATCAGAGGCCACTAACTGGGAATCTAATAAGCGATTGATTGTTTTAGATTGTTCGTTTAGCAGATTGTCGATATAGACAAGTTTCTTTTCTGTGTGTGTCGTTTTTTCTAAAATATCCCGGTTGGATCTTTTAGAAGCTACATCACTGATACTTTCGATGATTTCACGTTGTTGTCGCAGGAAGATCAGGTAATGTTCATTGATTGTTTCTAACATGTATAAAATAAGCGCCGCCTTAGTGAAAATTTCTGTTTGATATTTTTGCAAAACTTCTTCGATTAGTGGTTGGTCAGCTACAGTGATCAAAACGTCAGGAGTCAAAAAAACCGTAATCGTTGAAGGTGTTAGCTCGGGATCATCCATAGATTGGATATTTACAAACATCATCAAAGAATACACTTTTTTATTTTCAGCCTGATATTTTTTAAAATAGGACACATTGAAATATTTTTCTCCTAAAATAAAAAAATCTCGTGGTAAATCATAAGTTTGATGGAGTTGGTCTTTTTTCCGATCGTTCGGCTCCGTCACGACCAGCCAATTGCCTGTTCGGTCACTTTTTTGAACACCTTCAGTTGAGATTGTATAGTAATCAAGCAAAAAATCCCTCCTTAAATTTATAGAGTAAATTTCATTAGATAGCTTTAAAGCAAGTAGTTGAAGTTACCTTGAAATTATAAAATAACAGTAATTCTATCATCTCAGATAATGTTCGTGACCGTTACAAAGGATGTTGAAATAAGGAAAACGCTTAAAAAAGTGAGAAAAAGAACTTTTTGCTTAGAATTCTTCTCATTTAAAATGATTCTAGTTTACAGAAGAAAAGTATCTGCTATAATAAAGTTCATATTTCGAAACTTCAATGAAATTTTCATTGAAACTAAACTTATATATCGTCATGATATGGATGACAGTTTCTACCTTGTGCCGTAAACGCAAGACTATAAGTAAAAATCGTACGGTTACGTATCTTTTTTGCTTTGCAGATGAGGTGCGTTTTTTGTATTTTCAAAAAACGACAAGAGAAGGAGAACGAAAGAAATGAAAGAATTAACAGATCGCATCAAAGAAAATGGACGGGTTTTAGGCGAAGGTGTTTTAAAAGTCGATGAATTTATCACTCACCAAGTTGATCCTGAATTGATGGATGCAATGGGTAAACGTTTAGCTGAAGTATTTGCAGAAAAGAAAATCACGAAAGTTGTGACGATCGAAGCGTCAGGAATCGCTCCGGCGGTCTATGCTGCGCAAGCTTTGAAAGTTCCGATGATTTTTGCTCGTAAATCAAAAAGTTTAACGATGGATGAAGAATTATTATCTGCCTCTGTTTACTCTTTTACGAAACAAGTAACGAGCACGATCTCTATTTCTCGTAAATTTTTATCTGCAGATGATAACGTCTTGCTAGTCGATGACTTTTTGGCAAATGGCCAAGCAGCTAAAGGATTGATTGAATTGTGCCAACAAGCTGGTGCGAATGTTGCCGGAATCGGAATTTTGATTGAAAAATCATTCCAAGACGGCCGTCAGTTGATCGAAGATATGGACATTCCAGTTGTTTCTTTAGCAAGAATCGCTTCCTTGAGTGACGGTCAAGTAACTTTCTTAGAGGAGGACGCATAGCGTGACAAGCAAAACGGGAAACGGAAAATCAGCAGTATTAGGGTTGCAGCATCTTTTAGCGATGTATGCAGGAGCAGTGGCAGTACCACTTTTGATCGGTACTGGTTTAGGATTTAATGAAGCGCAAATGACGTACTTGATTTCAATCGATATTTTTATGTGCGGGATTGCGACATTGCTGCAATTAACTGTCAATAAATTTTTTGGAATCGGCTTACCCGTTGTTTTAGGTTGTGCAATTCAAGCAGTAGCACCACTGATTTTGATTGGCCAAACGCATGGAATCGGAACGGTTTATGGATCAATTATCGCTGCGGGAATCTTTGTGGTATTGATATCTGGTTTCTTCTCGAAAGTAGAAAAATTATTTCCATCAATCGTTACTGGAACAGTGATCACAACGATTGGTTTGACATTGATCCCAGTAGCTGTAACAAAAATGGGCGGTGGAGACGCATCGAGCAAATCCTTCGGTGATCCCAGTGATCTATTATTAGCGTTTGTAACGATTGGTTTAATTTTGGCAATCCAAGTTTTTGGACGAGGTTTTGTTCGGTCGATTGCGGTACTTGTTGGTTTAGTTGGTGGAACGATTTTAGCAGCTCTTTTAGGGAAAGTCGATTTATCTGCAATCGGACATGCGCCAATGTTCCATGTGCCTCAACCTTTTTATTTTGGAACACCTAAGTTTGAACCATTCTCTATTTTATTAATGATCATTATTTCAATTGTCAGCATGGTGGAATCAACTGGAGTTTATTTTGCTTTAGGTGATATCGTTGGAAAAGAAGTAAAAGAAGATGATTTGAAACGTGGCTATCGTGCGGAAGGCTTAGCAGTTATTTTGGGTGGTTTGTTCAATACCTTTCCTTATACAGGATTCTCACAAAATGTCGGCTTAGTTCAATTGTCAGGAATCAAAACCAGACGCCCAATTTATTTCTCGGCAATTTTTCTGGTCATTTTAGGATTGTTTCCTAAAATTGGTGCTCTAGCACAAGTAATTCCGGAAGCTGTTTTAGGTGGCGGAATGTTAGTGATGTTTGGCATGGTCGCTGTACAGGGAATGAAGATGTTATCAAAAGTTGATTTTAATGATGAAAGAAATTTATTGATCATTGCTATTTCAATCGGCTTTGGCTTAGGATTTAATTCAGTGCCGACGTTGTTCGCTAAATTGCCAGAAACAGTTCAAATGTTTACAGGTAATGGAATCGTGATGAGTAGTTTATCAGCAATCATTTTGAATTTAATTTTTCATGGTTATAATAGAAACACAAAATAAAAGGATGCGGGGAACCGCATTCTTCTTTTTTTACCAATAAAGCGAACATTAAAATAATTTTATAGTTTATTATTCGAATATTTTTTGACTTGTAAACTTCAGGTTGATAGAATAAAAATGAGAAATGAAAGGAGCTGCTTATGAAGCCTGAAGTTGCAGTAATTATGGGAAGTACATCTGATTGGGAAACAATGAAATATGCTTGTCAAAGTCTTGATGAACTAGAAATAATTTATGAAAAGAAAGTAGTTTCAGCACATCGGACACCGGACTTAATGTTCGACTTTTCCGAAAAAGCACGAGATCGTGGGATAAAAGTCATTATTGCTGGTGCAGGCGGTGCCGCACACTTACCAGGAATGGTAGCAGCGAAAACGACATTACCTGTTATTGGTGTTCCTGTTCAATCAAAAGCATTAAATGGATTGGATTCATTATTATCAATTGTACAAATGCCTGGCGGTGTACCGGTCGCAGCAACGGCAATCGGAAAAGCTGGTGCAACTAACGCTGGACTACTTGCGGCGCAGATGCTTTCAATGTATGATAAAAATATAGCTTTACGTTTAGAAAAAAAACGTCAGCAAATGACAGAAACTGTATTAGAAAGTAGTGAACAACTTGGCTAAATCTTTACAACCCGGCTCTACGATCGGAATCGTGGGCGGAGGACAACTAGGCCGTATGATGGCTATTAGCGCAAAACAAATGGGTTTTCGCACCGGTGTATTAGACCCAACAGAAGATTGTCCGGCTGCACAAGTCTCAGATTGGCATATTGTTGCCGATTATGATGATCAAATGGCGTTAGAAGAAATGGCTCGTCGATCACAAGTCATTACGTATGAATTTGAAAATGTTGATGTTGATACGATCAATCAAATCCAACATTTTGCCAACGTACCTCAAGGCACCGATTTATTGGCAATCAGTCAAGATCGTTTACTGGAAAAATCATTCTTAGAAAATAATAATATCGTAATCGCGCCTTATGCTACGATCATTAGCCCAACAGATATTCAAGATGCCATTGAAGGCATCGGCTATCCTTGTGTTTTGAAAACAACTCGCGGCGGTTATGACGGACATGGCCAATATGTATTGAAAAGTACAGCTGATTTAGCGCCAGCGATGAATCTTTTGCGCCAAGGAACATGTGTGCTTGAAGCCTGGATTCCGTTTGAGAAAGAATTATCTGTTCAAGTAGCAGGAAATAATATTGGCGATTATGTGACCTTTCCTGTAGTGGAAAATGTTCACCGCAATAATATTTTACACGAAACAATCGTTCCAGCAGGAGTAAATCCAGAAGTTGCAAAAGAAGCAAGCCGGATTGCTAGAGTTATCGCCGAAGGTGTGGAACTAATAGGTACTCTGTGTGTGGAATTCTTTTTGACTAAATCAGGTGCATTATATGTGAATGAAATTGCGCCACGCCCACATAATTCGGGACACTATACGATTGAAGCTTGCTCGATGAGCCAATTTGAAGCGCATATTCGAGGTATTTGCGCCTGGCCGCTAAGTGAACCTAAATTATTATCAAATGCTGTGATGATCAATATATTAGGGGAAAATCTTTTGAAAACCTATGAATTGATTGATTTATGGCCCGAGTGGCATTTTCATTATTATGGAAAAGCGATGCCTAAAAAAGGACGCAAGATGGGACATATTACTGTATTGACTGAGAGCATTCAACGAACGTTGGATGATATCAAAAAAACAGAAACTTGGAATTAATAGTTGGTATCATTAAGTATTTAAATTGTTTAAAGGATTAAAAAGTAAGTTGTGAAAATAAAGGGTCTGATCGATTCTTTTATCTTTTATAAAAAAAGGGGATTGTCATGTTAACGCGATATACAAGAGCAGAAATGGGAAATATTTGGAGCGACGAAAATCGTTACAAAGCTTGGTTAGAAGTCGAGATTTTAGCAGATGAAGCTTGGGCAGAATTAGGCGAAATACCTAAAGAAGATGTCGAGAAGATTCGCGCAAATGCAGGCTTTGATATTGATCGGATCTTAGAAATCGAGCAAGCAACAAGACATGATGTCGTAGCATTTACACGTGCTGTTTCTGAAACACTTGGTGAGGAACGCAAGTGGGTTCACTATGGGTTGACCAGTACAGATGTAGTGGACACTGCTTATGGATATCTTTATAAACAAGCAAATGATATCTTACGTCAAGATCTGCAAGAATTTTTAACAATCATTGGTGAGAAAGCTCTTGAACATAAATACACAGTAATGATGGGGCGGACGCATGGTGTTCATGCCGAACCAACAACATTTGGATTGAAATTAGCAACTTGGTACTCAGAAATGAAGCGTAACATCGAACGTTTTGAACATGCTGCAAAGGGAGTAGAAGCGGGTAAAATCTCAGGAGCAGTTGGTACATTTGCTAATATTCCGCCATTTGTTGAAGAATATGTCTGCGGAAAATTAGGGATTCGACCACAAGAAATTTCTACACAAGTATTACCGCGTGATTTACATGCTGAATATTTCTCAAGCTTAGCTTTAATCGCGACATCTATTGAACGTTTTGCGACTGAAATCCGCGGCTTGCAAAAATCTGAAACAAGAGAAGTTGAAGAATTTTTCGCAAAAGGTCAAAAAGGTTCATCAGCCATGCCACATAAACGTAATCCTATCGGTTCAGAAAATATGACCGGTTTAGCTCGAGTCGTTCGTGGCCATTTAATTACAGCCTTTGAAGACGTTGCTTTATGGCATGAACGTGATATTTCCCACTCATCAGCCGAACGAATCATCACTCCAGATACTACGATATTAATTGATTACATGTTGCATCGTTTTGGAAATATTGTTAAAAATTTGACTGTTTTTCCTGAAAATATGAAGCGCAACATGCAAGCGACTTACGGCTTGATCTATAGCCAACGTGTAATGTTGAAATTAATTGATAAAGGAATGACGCGTGAAGAAGCATATGATTTAGTTCAACCAAAGACTGCGTATGCGTGGGATCATCAAAAACAATTCCGTCCGCTGCTAGAAGAAGACGAAAAAATCACGGCTATTTTATCTGAATCAGATTTAGATGATGCGTTTGATTACAACTATCACTTGAAAAACGTAGATGCAATTTTTGATCGTATCGGAATTAAATAAAAAAAACTCTTGCCATTGGCAAGAGTTTTTTTTAGGCATATGAATAGATGTCTTCGCAAAACTGTTGGGTTAACAAGTTAAGAAACTCGTCAATCAAATGATAATCATAAATTTTGTTGTTAATTAAGACTTCAATTCGATAAGAGTTTTTCAGGAAAGTAAAATCTTTAAATTGTTTGATTACTAGTTTTTCATTGCGATCATTAACAAAAGTTAGTGATTGCATTTCTTGTGATTTTTTTGAGCGGAAAATTTTTTTTAAGTTTCGATAAGAATAAAAACTAGTATTGCAGTTGACACAATGTGTGGCATCTAAACCTATTAAGGCATTGAATAACTGTTGTTTCTCGCATTCGCTCATTGAATTAAGAAAACGATGAGCTGTTGAAGATGCATCTGGCATAAGCAATTCCCCCGTTAAATTCTTTCGAGATAAATATAACACCGATTCAAATAATTGTAAACGTTATCTTTTATAAGAAAAGATAAAATTTTTAATCTTATTTTTAAACACGAACATTAAATGTGTTTATAGCTAAAAATATACGATTTTTGTTGAAAAGCTTTTTTGAGGTTGTTACACTAAAAATGAAAAGAGCAAATGGAATATTTTGACTTTAGATGGTTCATTATTGATTAAAAGGGGCGATAAATCTTGGAAAAAGGCACTTTACTCTATGAAGGCAAGGCTAAAAAACTTTTTAAAACAACTGATCCAGCAGTTGTATGGGCAGAATATTTGAATCAGGCAACAGCTTTAAATGGACTGAAAAAAGATCAAATAAATGGAAAAGGCGAACTTAACAATCAGATTACAGCTTACATTTTTGATTTTTTAAACACAAAAGAAATAAACAATCATTTTATCAAAAAAATATCATCCACTGAACAATTGATCCAACCTTTAGAAATTATTCCATTAGAAGTAGTTGTGCGGAACGTAGCTGCAGGAAGTTTTTCAAAACGTTTAGGAATTACTGAAGGTGAGGTACTTGATCAACCAATTGTTGAATTCTATTACAAAGAGGATCAATTAGATGATCCGATGGTGATTGATGCGCATATCAATTATTTAGGATTGGCTTCTGATCAAGAATTAGCGCAATTACGCCAATTGGCATTAAAAATCAATCAGGCCTTAAATGAATTATTCAATTCTATCGAGATTGCATTGATTGATTTTAAAGTAGAATTTGGTCGTCAAAAGGATGGCTCTATTTTATTAGCCGATGAAATTTCTCCTGATACATGTCGCTTATGGGATAAAAAGACGAACGAACATTTAGATAAAGATATTTATCGTCGTAACTTAGGTGACATCGTACCTGTTTATCAAGAAGTACTAAACCGATTAGAAAAGCGAGGGAAATAACCATGTATTTTGTAAAAATTTATGTGACATACAAGAATTCTGTTTTAGATCCTCAAGGAGAAGCAGTCAAAGGCGCTGTTCATCGCTTGGGTTTTGAGGAAATCGAAGAAATCCGGATTGGAAAATATTTTGAGCTTAAAGTAGAGAAAAGGGACCGTTCTATCGAAGAGACAATCGAAGAAGTGTGTGATAAATTGTTGGCCAACGTCAATATGGAAACGTATCGCTATGAAATAGTTACAGCGGAGGAAGTTTAAGATGAAATTTGCTGTGATTGTTTTTCCAGGATCAAACTGTGATCTAGATTTACATTGGGCGATGAAAGAAGTTATGGGTGTTGAGTGTGAGTATGTGCGATACGATGAAAATAGTTTAGCAGGTTTTGATGGTGTATTGTTGCCGGGTGGCTTTTCATACGGTGATTACTTGCGTTGTGGTGCAATCGCACGTTTTGCTTCGATCATGGAAGAAGTTATCCGCTTTGCCAATGAAGGTAAACCGGTTTTTGGTACATGCAATGGATTTCAAATTTTGACTGAAGCGGGACTTTTACCAGGTGTATTACGGAAAAATGATTCGTTAAAATTTATCAGTAAGGTAGTACCGATCCGGGTTTTGAACGATCAAACGAAATTTACTTCTGAATATGAGAAGAATGAAATTATCCATCTTCCTGTTGCCCATGGAGAAGGCAATTATTATTGCGATCAAGAGACTCTTGCTGAACTAAAAGAAAATAATCAAATTGTTCTTACCTATGAAGGCGAAAATATTAACGGTAGTGTTGAAGCTATCGCAGGAATCACGAATAAAGCTGGAAATGTATTAGGAATGATGCCGCATCCGGAACGAGCGATGGAGGAACTTTTGGGCTCTGAAGATGGCAAGAAATTTTTTGCTTCGATAATAAATAATTTTGGAAAGGTGATCGCAAATCAATGATGAAAGTAGAACCGACTGCTGAAGAAATCAAAGAGCAACGAATATACGCTGGCTGGGGATTATCTGATACCGAATATCAAATGATCTCAGAAAAAATTTTGGGACGTTTGCCAAATTATACAGAAACAGGACTTTTTTCAGTAATGTGGAGTGAACACTGCTCCTATAAAAATTCAAAACCCGTTCTACGGAAGTTTCCAACCTCCGGAACTCAAGTTTTGCAAGGGCCAGGTGAAGGTGCTGGTATCGTTGATATCGGTGATGGACAAGCAGTTGTTTTTAAAGCCGAAAGCCACAATCATCCCTCAGCAGTAGAGCCGTATGAAGGGGCAGCCACAGGTGTCGGTGGGATCATTCGTGATATTTTTAGCATGGGGGCACGGCCAATTGCTTTATTGGATTCGCTGCGCTTTGGAGAATTAAATACTTCTCGAACAAAATATTTATTAGAAGAAATTGTTGCCGGAATCAGTGGCTATGGAAATTGTATTGGCATTCCGACTGTTGGCGGAGAAGTAGCCTTTGATACTTGTTATGAAGGCAATCCACTAGTCAATCCGATGTGTGTTGGTTTGATTGATCATAAAGATATTCAAAAAGGTCAGGCTAAAGGTGTAGGCAATTCGATCATGTATGTCGGAGCGAAAACAGGACGCGACGGGATTCATGGAGCCGCATTCGCTTCGGAAGAATTTACCGCAGGTGAAGAACAACAACGTTCAGCAGTCCAAGTAGGGGATCCATTTATGGAGAAGTTATTATTGGAAGCCTGCTTAGAATTGATCTTGGAACATTCGGATATCTTAGTGGGAATTCAAGACATGGGCGCAGCAGGTCTAGTTTCTTCTAGTTCAGAAATGGCTTCGAAAGCGGGTTCTGGTTTGAAGCTTTATTTGGATGACGTCCCGCAGCGTGAGACAGGTGTGACGCCTTATGAAATGATGCTTTCTGAATCACAAGAGCGGATGTTGCTTTGTGTAGAAAAAGGCCACGAAGCAGAAGTCATAGAATTATTTGACCGTTACGAATTAGATGCCGTAACCATTGGGAAAGTAACAAATGACGGATTATATCGTTTGTATCATCACGGTGTAGAGGTCGCTAATCTGCCAGTGGATGCATTAGCAGAGGACGCACCTGTTTATGAAAATGCTAAACAAATTCCTATGCGAATAAAAGAATTTTCAGAAATGGAAAAATTTGTTCCGGTGGTTGAAAATGCAACAGAAACATTATTAGCATTACTAAAACAGCCGACGATCGCGTCAAAAAAAATGATTTATGAAACTTATGATTCACAAGTACGAACAAATACCGTTGTTCGTCCAGGAAGTGACGCTGCAGTCTTGAGGGTTCGAGGAACCAAAAAAGCCCTAGCAATGACGACAGATTGTAATGCTCGGTATTTGTATTTGAATCCTGAGATCGGCGGTCAAATAGCAGTAGCTGAAGCAGCGCGTAATATCGTTGCCTCTGGCGGCAAACCTTTAGCAATCACAGATTGTTTAAATTACGGATCACCAGAAAAACCAGAAGGCTTTTGGGAATTATGGACATCTGCTGATGGTATCGCTGAAGCCTGTCGTACATTTGATACCCCCGTGATTTCAGGAAATGTGTCAATGTATAACGAAACGAATGGTAAAGCTATTTATCCTACACCAATGATTGGGATGGTCGGTCTGATTGAGGATATAGCTCATATCACAACACAAGCGTTCAAACAAGTGGACGACTTGATTTATGTAATCGGGAAAACCGAGGCGGATTTTCATGGTAGTGAAATTCAAAAAATGCAAAAAAATAAAATTGAAGGTACCTTGATGGATTTTGATCTTGAAACAGAAAAAAAACATCAAGATTTAGTTCTTTCTGCCATCAAAGCTGGTTTAGTCGCAAGTGCTCATGATTGTTCAGAAGGCGGGCTGGCAATCGCTTTAGCCGAAGCTGCTTTTGACAATGAACTGGGAATCGAAGTCTCGTTAGCGATGCCGCCTGAAAATCTTTTTGCAGAGACTCAGTCACGCTTTGTCGTATCTATTAAGTCAGAAAATCAGCAACATTTTGAACAATTAATGGGTAAGACTGCTCAACATGTAGGAAAAGTAACAGATTCCAAACTATTGAGAATCATAGCTGAAGGTCAAACGATTGAAGTAGAAACGATGCAAGCGAAAGCAGTTTGGGAGGAAGCCATTCCATGTTTAATGAAGCAAAAAGTTTAAATGAAGAATGTGGCATTTTTGGAATTTGCGGCCATCAAGATGCTGCGACTGTCACTTATTTCGGCTTACACAGTTTACAACATCGCGGTCAAGAAGGGGCCGGTATCGTCAGCAATGATCATGGAAAATTAAAAGGAACTCGCGGATTAGGATTGTTATCTGAAGTATTCAAAGATGAACGTCAATTAAGCTTTTTAACAGGAAATGCAGCGATTGGCCATGTTCGTTACGCAACTGCCGGCAGCGGAAGTGTTGATAATATCCAGCCATTTCTTTTTAACTTCTATGATGGAGATTTTGCATTAGCGCATAACGGCAACTTAACCAATGCAAAAAGTTTAAGGACAGAGCTAGAACAAAATGGGGCCATTTTTCATTCGAATTCCGATACAGAAATTTTGATGCACCTTATCCGTAGAAGTATGAAGACTACGTTGTGCGAACGAATGAAAGAAGCACTGAATACGGTTAAAGGCGGTTTTGCTTATTTGATGCTAACTGAAAAATCAATGGTTGCTGCTTTAGATCCTAATGGTTTTCGCCCGCTATCAATTGGTCAAATGTTCAATGGTGCTTATGTCGTTGCCTCAGAAACTTGTGCATTAGAAGTAGTAGGAGCTAAATTTATTCAAGATGTTCAGCCGGGTGAAATAGTTACAATCAATGATGAAGGGCTGACTATTGAATCGTTCACCACACAGACTCAACCAGCAATTTGCTCGATGGAATATATTTACTTTGCACGACCAGATTCAAATATCGCAGGTGTCAATGTCCATAGTGCAAGAAAAAATATGGGGAAGATTTTAGCACAAGAAGCGCCTGTTGAAGCAGATATGGTAGTAGGAGTTCCCAACTCATCTTTGTCTGCAGCAAGCGGCTATGCGGAGCAATCAAAGATTCCCTATGAAATGGGTCTAGTAAAAAATCAATATATTGCACGAACTTTTATTCAACCGACACAAGAATTGAGAGAACAAGGAGTACGAATGAAACTGTCTGCTGTCCGTGGTGTTGTTGAAGGCAAACGAGTGATTATGGTAGATGACTCGATCGTCCGCGGGACAACTAGTCGTCGAATCGTAAGTCTTTTAAAAGACGCAGGTGCAAAAGAAGTACACGTTCGCATCGCATCGCCACCATTAAAATATCCGTGCTTTTATGGAATTGATATTCAAACACGGCGAGAATTGATTGCAGCAAATCATTCGATTGATGAAATAAAATCGTTAATCGGCGCAGATTCACTATCATTTTTAAGTGAAGAAGGATTGATTGAAGCGATAGGCCTAAATTTTGATGCTCCTTATTCAGGCTTGTGTATGGCCTATTTTAACGGGGATTATCCGACACCACTTTATGATTATGAAAAACACTATCAAATGACATTGACAGAAAAAGTATCGTTCGTTTAAAAGTTATTTAAAAAACTATTAAAAGGAGTTAATTCAGTGGCAAACGCGTATTCGAAGGCTGGCGTCGATGTTGAGGCTGGTTATGAAGTAGTAGAACGAATCAAAAAACACGTGAAGAAAACAACTCGTTTAGGAATGATGGGAGCGATTGGCGGTTTCGGCGGATGTTTTGATCTCAGTCAATTCAATTTGAAAGAGCCCATATTAGTCTCTGGAACCGATGGCGTCGGAACAAAATTAATGGTAGCTATTGAAGCGGATAGGCATGACACAATTGGTATTGATTGTGTTGCGATGTGTGTCAACGACATCGTAGCACAAGGAGCTAAGCCATTGTATTTCTTAGATTATATTGCAACAGGCAAAAATATTCCTGAACGTTTAGAAAAAGTAGTAGCAGGTGTCGCTGAAGGTTGTGTTCAAGCAGGAGCCGCTTTGATCGGTGGTGAGACAGCAGAAATGCCGGGAATGTATACAGGAAATGATTATGATTTGGCGGGTTTTGCAGTTGGTTTAGCAGAAAAAGAGCAGTTGGTAACAGGAGATACGATCCAAGCGGGGGATCTTTTGATAGGATTGCCTTCATCGGGGATTCATTCAAACGGCTATTCTTTAGTACGTAAAATATTTTTTGAAAAACAAAAGTTTTCTATTACAGAAGAATTACCAGAATTAAGACGTCCATTGGGTGAAGAACTATTAGAACCTACACGGCTATACGTGAAAGCTGTTTTACCATTAGTCAAAGAACAATTGATCAATGGTATCGCTCATGTTACTGGTGGTGGATTTGTTGAGAATCTACCAAGAATGTTACCAGAAAACCTTGCGTGTGAAATTGATTTAGATACTTGGCCGACTTTACCGATCTTCAAAGCTTTAGAAAAATATGGAGAAATTCCTGAACTAGAAATGTATGAAATTTTTAATATGGGCATCGGCATGGTATTGGCGGTATCACCAGAAAAAATAGCAGAAGTTAAAGCCAATTTAGCCGAACGAGGAGAAAAATATTATACTATCGGTCGGATTGTAGATAAAAATGAATCATCGATTATGTTTAATGAGGCGACTCTATGAGATTTGCTGTACTAGCTTCAGGGAATGGTTCGAATTTTGAAGCGATTGCTCAAGCCGTCAAAACAGGCGATATTGACGCCGAGCTAGCGTTGCTTTTTTCGGATCGTAGGGACGCTTATGTTTTAGAACGAGGGAAAAAATTTTCGATTCCGACAGAAACATTTGAATTAAAGGAGTTTCCCAATAAGCAGGTCTATGAGGAAGCCTTACTTGATCTACTAAAGGCTTATGAGATCGAATTAGTAGTTTTAGCGGGTTATATGCGAATCGTAGGTGAAGGTTTACTACAAAATTTTCCTAAAAAAATTATCAATATCCATCCATCATTGCTACCATCATTTCCGGGTTTACATGGAATCAAGGATGCCTATCAAGATAGAGTTAAGGAAACGGGTGTGACCGTTCATTATATTGATCATGGTGTTGATACAGGTCCCATTATTGCTCAAGAAAAAGTAGCAGTCGATTCAAAAGATAGTTTGGAAGCATTAGAACTAAAGATCCATCACGCAGAACATCAGTTGTATCCGAAAGTTTTAGCAAAGGTGATCAAAGAATTAAAGCTGTAAAACAACTAGCAAAAAGACTAGCGCATATAAGGAGTGTCATTAATGACAAGAGCATTGATCAGTGTGTCAGATAAAACAGGGATCGTAGAATTTGCCCAAGGCCTAATCCAGGCTGGAATCGAAATTATTTCAACTGGCGGAACAAAAAAAGTTTTAGATGAAGCGGCTATTCCAACTTTAAGTATCGAGCAAGTAACTGGTTTTCCAGAAATGATGGATGGCCGTGTAAAAACATTGCATCCTAAAATCCATGGTGGATTGTTGGGAAGAAGAGACCTTACAAGTCATCAAGCAGCGATGAAAGAGCATGATATTCAAGCAATCGATTATGTTTGTGTCAATCTATATCCTTTTAAAGAAACCATTTCTAGAGTAGACGTGACTGAAGCAGCTGCGATTGAAAACATCGATATTGGTGGCCCCAGCATGTTACGTTCAGCAGCTAAAAACTTTGCAGCAGTTACTGTCGTAGTCGATCCAGCGGATTATGCGTTAGTTTTAACTGAAATAGAAAATGAGCAACAAACAACGCTCGCTACGCGTAAACGGTTGGCTGCAAAAGTTTTTCGACACACAGCGGCTTATGATGCGGTGATCGCTGAATACTTAACTAATTTAGTGGACGAAGCAGAGCCAGAGAAGCTGACGTTGACTTATGATTTGAAACAAACATTGCGCTATGGAGAAAATAGTCATCAAACTGCGTCTTTTTATCAATCTGCCTTGCCTAGTTCTTATTCAATTGCTAGCGCGCATCAATTGCATGGCAAAGAACTGTCCTATAATAATATTAAAGATGCTGATGCAGCGATCCGTATTGCCCGAGAATTCGAGGAACCAACAGTTGTTGCACTTAAACATATGAATCCTTGCGGCATCGGCAGTGGCACGACGATTTCAGAGGCGTACCAATCTGCCTATGAAGCCGATCCAATATCGATTTTTGGCGGTGTGTTAGTCGCAAATCGAGAAATTGATATGTTGACTGCTCAAGAAATGCATAAATTATTTTTAGAAATCATTATTGCACCAAGTTTTGAGAAGGAAGCCTTTGAACTATTAGCCAAAAAGAAAAATTTACGGTTGCTAACATTAGATTTTTCTGATGAGCCTAAACAAACTCCTGAGCTGGTCTCAGTATTAGGTGGTCTTTTAGTTCAAGAGCAAGATATTATTGCTGAAGTTCCGAGTGAATGGCAAGTCGTTACGGAACGAAAACCATCAGCAGAAGAAATGAATGCACTAGCGTTTGCTTGGAAGGCCGTTAAACATGTCAAATCTAATGCTATTGTTGTGGCAAATGGAAAACAAACACTTGGAATCGGTGCCGGTCAAATGAATCGCGTAGGTTCAGTAAAAATTGCTTTGGAACAAGCGAAGAATCAGATGAACGGGGCGGTCCTAGCTAGCGATGCCTATTTCCCAATGAATGATAGTGTCGAGTACGCAGCTCAGCATGGTATCAAAGCCATTGTTCAACCGGGAGGGAGTATTCGCGACCAAGAATCTATTGATATGGCAAATAAATATGGTGTAGCGATGGTCTTTACAAATGTTCGTCATTTTAGACACTGATAGATAGGAGAAATATATGAAACTATTAGTTATTGGCAGTGGTGGACGGGAACATGCAATTGCAAAAAAAATGTTAGACAGTCCGAAGGTAACAATGGTCTATTGTGCTAAGGGTAATCCAGGAATGGAAAAAGATGGGATTCAACTTGTCGATATTCCAGAAAATGATCATTCTGCGCTAATAACTTTTGCTAAAACTAATGAGATCGCTTGGACATTTGTCGGGCCAGAGATCCCATTGTTAAATGGAATCGTGGATGCTTTTCAAGCGGCAGGACTGAAGATATTTGGTCCAAACAAAGCAGCAGCTATGATTGAGGGATCAAAAGAATTCGCTAAAAAGATAATGGATCAAAACAATATTCCGACAGCAGCTTATCGTACATTTAGTGATTTTGAACAGGCAAGTAAGTATGCAAAAGAAGTTGGAGCGCCTATCGTTATTAAAGCAGATGGTCTAGCTGCAGGTAAAGGGGTCGTTGTAGCAAAGAGTGAAACCGAAGCATTGCAAGCACTAAAAGATATGTTGACAGACCATCGCTTTGGGACAAGTGGAAATAAAGTAGTGATTGAAGAATTTTTAGCAGGAGAAGAATTTTCGTTATTAGCATTTGTAAAAAATGAAAAAGTTTATCCAATGGTGATTGTGCAAGATCATAAACGGGCTTACGATGGGGATCGTGGTCCGAATACCGGCGGGATGGGGGCTTATTCCCCTGTTCCGCAAATTTCAGAAGCAATTGTTGAACAAGCAATTGAGGAAGTGTTGAAACCAGCTGCTAAAGGAATGATGGCTAATAAAACGCCATTTACAGGAATTCTTTATGCTGGGCTGATCGTCACTGATACTGGACCAAAAGTCATCGAATTCAATGCACGTTTTGGAGATCCAGAAACACAAGTTGTTTTACCAAGATTGACAAGTGATTTGGTACAGGTGATCGAAGATTTATTTAATGGGTGTGAACCAGAATTAACTTGGAGCAAAGGCGCAGCAGTTGGGGTCGTTTTAGCTGCAGATGGTTATCCAAATGAGCATAAAAAAGGAATGGTTTTACCAGACTTTACTAAAGAAACTAAACTATACTATGCAGGTGTTTCGTCAAGTAAAAACCAGTTGATTGCTTCTGGCGGACGGGTCCTTTCTGTAGTGGCCGAGGCCGATTCATTGGCTGAAGCACAATTAAAGGCGTATCAATCATTAACAGAAGTAGATACTACTGATTATTTTTATCGGGAAGATATCGGTGCTAAAGCCTCAATCTAATAATGAGAAAGGAGCAATCAGTGGTTGCTTCTTTTTTTATGGTCAAAAAAGAAGTGAGGTTATAAAAATGACAGTCATGTTTAAAAATGGTAAACTAAAGATGAAAAAATAGTTAGAAAAAAGTATAAAAGATGAAAAAAAAGGGTGGAAATTATTTATATAAGTGTATACAATAGTTAAGGCTATTTTGTAAAAAAATGGAGTGAAAGAGGTGAAAACCATGAAAAGCGACCATTCCAGAACAAACAATGAAAAACGTGAATTACAAGAGATATTTTCAGGATTACCCAACTCACAATATCTAAAAATTTTATTGGCCCAAGTAATTCGACACTATGATCCGGAAATCAAGTATATCTTTCAAAAGCAAGTAGGCTGGCAATTAGTAATTGAACAAGAAGAAGGTTTATTATGTCGAATTAAAATTCATAAAGATTATTTTTCAGTCGTTACACCTTTTCCCGATTTTGGTATTAAGTACTTAACGCCGATGGTTCAAGTTATGTCGTTAGAATTCAAAGAAAAATTTGAAGAAGTTACCGAAAATACTCAACAAATCGAAATGAAAGTAACCAACGAAGAAGAAATGGAAGATGTTATCTTTTTAATAAGCTTGCAGGCTAAAAAATTACGTAATCCGGTCGTTTAGTACATAATGTTCGTGTTTATTTTGAAATCGTATCGAATGGACTTGATTTTTATCTAAATATGTTGTAAATTACATAGGGCGATATCGCCTTATGTTTTTTTATTTTTATTTATTGGAGGCCATTATGAAAGTATTTGATTATGAAGATATTCAATTGATTCCAAATAAGTGTATCGTTGACAGTCGTTCAGAATGCGACACAACGGTGCAATTAGGAAAATTTACATTTAAGATGCCAGTAGTACCAGCTAACATGCAAACGATTATTGATGAAACAATCGCAGAATTTTTGGCAGAAAATGGTTACTTCTATATTATGCATCGTTTTTACGAAGAAGAACGAATTCCCTTCATCAAAAAAATGCAATCACGTGGTTTATTCACTTCAATCAGTGTTGGAGTGAAAGGATACGAATATGATTTCGTTAAACAATTAGCAGAAGAAAAATTAAATCCTGATTTTATTACGATTGATATCGCTCATGGACATTCAGATGCTGTGATCAATATGATCAAACATATCAAAGTCTATTTACCCGAAACATTCGTGATCGCAGGGAATGTTGGAACACCTGAGGCAGTACGAGAATTAGAAAATGCGGGTGCAGATGCAACAAAAGTTGGCATTGGACCTGGTAAAGTATGTATCACAAAAATTAAAACAGGTTTTGGTACCGGAGGTTGGCAATTGGCAGCGTTAAGTTGGTGTGCCAAAGCTGCGCGTAAACCAATTATTGCGGATGGCGGCATCCGTACACATGGCGATATTGCCAAATCAATTCGTTTCGGTGCGACCATGATCATGATTGGTTCACTATTTGCGGGTCACGAAGAATCTCCAGGTGAAACAATGGTTGAAGACGGTGTATTTTATAAAGAATACTTTGGCAGTGCTTCAGAATTTCAAAAAGGCGAAAAGAAGAATGTTGAAGGAAAGAAAATTTGGATTCCTTACAAAGGTTCATTAAAAGATACATTAGTAGAAATGCAGCAAGACTTACAATCATCGATTTCTTATGCTGGTGGAAAAGACATCGAGGCATTACAAAAAGTTGATTACGTTGTAGTTAAAAATTCTATTTTTAATGGTGATACAATTTAATATGAATTTTCGTTTTTAAAATTTTAAAGACCTCATAGTATATGAGGTCTTTTTTTTGTAGAATATTGGTCACGAATAGTTTAATAAACTTGAAATTTTTAAATACATTCTACAATTTAAAACGCTTGTTCACATAATTTCTTTTTTACAAGAGAAAAAAGAAGTATGGATAGAAATGTATTCGACTTATAAAATAAAAAAAAGAACGATTTCTAAACTTAGGAGGAACAAGAGAATGCAAAATGTATTTCCTGAAGATTTTTTATGGGGTGGCGCAGTTGCTGCTAATCAAGTAGAAGGTGCTTGGTTAGAAGGTGGAAAATTGCCAAATGTAACAGATAGTTTAATTGGTATCATGAACAAGAATCCCAGTGTTATTTGGGATGATAAACAAGGCATTTGGAAATTAAATTTGGAAAAAGACCGTGCGTATTTATCGCATGAAGCAGTTGATTTTTATCACCGTTTCGAAAAAGATATAAAAATGATGAGCGAAATGGGATTTAAGGCTTTTCGGACAAGCATTTCTTGGGGACGTATTTTTCCACGCGGAGATGAGGAAACACCAAATGAAGCAGGATTAAATTTTTATGATCGCATGATTGATACATTACTAAAATATAAAATGGAACCAGTGATTACGCTAAGTCATTACGAAACACCACTCGCATTGGTAGCAGAGTACGGTGGATGGCAAAATAGGCGATTGATTGATTTTTTTGATCGTTATGCTACCACTGTATTTAATCGTTATAAAGGAAAAGTGAAATACTGGATGACTTTTAATGAAATCAATAATGCGTTTAGAATGCCATACGCTGCAGCGGGTGTCATAAAATTTCCAGCAACAGATCCGAGTGAACCAATTACTACACTAACTAAGAAAGAAATTTATCAGGCAGTTCACCATTTATTTGTAGCAAATGCATTAGCAACTAAAAGAATGAAAACAATCGATTCAGCAGCTATGATGGGTGTCATGTGCAGCTTTTCTTCATTAGCTACTTACCCATTAGATTGCAATCCAGAAAATATATTTGGTGCGATGGAATTTAAACGTAATTCCTATTTATTTTCCGATGTCATGTGTCGTGGACACTATCCAGGCTATGTTAAAAGAATATGGCGCGAGGAAAACTGTACCCCAAATATTGAAGAAGAGGATCTTGATTTACTTTCAAATTATACTTCTGATTATATCGCATTCAGTTATTATCGTAGTACTGTTTTTAGTAAAGATGCTGAGATGAGAGTAGATACCGGTGGAGCTAAAGGATTCGATAATCCTTTTTTGACTGAAAAAGCTCCTGAACCATGGAATTGGCCGATTGATCCTTTGGGATTGCGTTATGTTATGAATGAATTAACAGATCGGTATGAATTACCACTATTTTTAGTAGAGAATGGATTAGGTATTGATGAGGTTCCGGATGAGAACGGTCATATTTTAGATATAGAAAGAGCTAATTATTTAAAAATGCACTTAGAAGAAGTCGCTGAAGCCATTAAAGATGGATGCGAAGTGATTGGTTATTTATGGTGGGGACCAATCGATATTGTATCAGCAGGAACGGGAGAAATGAAAAAAAGATATGGTTTTATCTATGTTGATCGCCATAATGATGGTAGTGGAAGTTTTAAACGCTTAAAAAAAGCAAGTTTTAATTATTATAAGCAAATCATTGAAACGAATGGTGTAGATTTAACAATTAATTTTTAAAGCATTTGCCTAAACTATTTCTAAAAATTCTTTCTTATAAGAAAGTTTTATGAATAATAGTTTAGGCTCTTTTTGTAGCATTCATCATTATTTTTACCTAAAATGACAAAGAAAGGAGAGATGACAATGGATTTAACACGGCGACAATTAGAATTGTTAGTTTACTTGGCGAATACTAATCTGTGGGTAAATAGTGAAAAATTAGCTGAGCAAATTCATGCAAATAAAAAAACAGTTCAATCGGAAATCAAAGATATGATAGATAGGTACCCAGAAGATATAGCTATAGATAGTAATAAGCGCAAAGGCTATCAATTAGTGTATCTAGCTCCAGAATTACAGACACAAATTGTTTTAGAAGTAAAAAAACATAAGATGTATTCAAGCATGAATTTTCGTGCTTCAGCAATGGTTGTTTACATGATATGTCAAGAAGATTATGTCAGTATGCAACATTTAGCTGATACTTTTTTTCTTTCAAAAACAGCAGTTTCTAATGAAATCAAAACCATTCAACGTTGGATTGCTCGTAATGCCAATTTAGAATTAGAAATATCCAATCAAAAAGGTTTGAAAATTTATGCAACAGAAAATATGCGTCGGATATTTGTTTCAATGGTGGGGACAGAGTCGGTTTTATCAGAAAGTCGATTGCCACAAGATTTTATTGAAGAAATACTTCAAATGATTCCTTCCATCCAAAATTTTTTACAAGAAATATTAGTAGCCGCTAATTATATAATATCTGGAGAAGATTTTTTACGCTATGTTCGATATATTGCTTTGACCATCGCTAGAGGAAAACGTTCTTATGAATTGGAAGAACTACCGGTAAATAATATGTTTGTTCCAGTGATAGAAAGAATTGTTAAAGCTATGAAAATAGAATTCAATTATGATGTAATAATCAATGAACATAACGCTTTAGAAAATCGTTTGTTAGAACTAAACTATCTCTTTTTAAATGACCGAGAAAATTTAGTAATTAAAAAAAAGTTATTAAAATTTGAAAAATCGATTATTGAATTTTTGAATCTTCCTACAGAAAAATTGTTTGATCGAAGTGATGTTTTAGTGATGCACATCCAGCAGATGGAATTACGAATGACGGCTGGTCACAATGTTCTAAATCACTATGCCCAAAAGACATTAGCCAATTATCCATTAGAAGCCTATTTGATTCGGCGCTTTTTTCCTATTTACTTTGGTTTACGACCCAATTTAGCAGAACTTTCTTATCTAGTTTTATATTTGGCAGAAAGTCTTGAAAAATTTAAAGGCGTTGAAACATTATTAGTTGTTAGCAATCAATCATTTAGTGTTTTAAATGCCTTAAAACGAAATTTAGAAGATACCTTACTTCATAAAGTCAAAGAAGTACGTGTTGAACCAGCCTATGTTTTTGAAGCAAGAAACGAAGAGGATCAACAGTTTAGTTTGGCGTTGACAACAGAACAGGAAATTGTTTTCAATTATCCTAACTTTCGATTTATTCCAAGTGTTTTATCTGATAATGAGTTAGATGAATTAAGCAAAAGTTTGTATTTGTTTATCAACGAAAAAAAGGAGGAATTTAAGCAAAAATTTCTTAAAAAGTACTGTAGTGAAGAATGTCAAATAATTATAAAGAAAAAAATTGCTGACTTACAATCATTAATTCCTACGAACAAAGAGACGGTTATTTTGCCGATCACCTCAAAGATGCTTTTTACATGTGAAATTAAAGATAAGGGAACAACTAAAATTCGTATTTATCAGTTACATGAGCCAATCATTTATCAGCAGCGGAAGATCCAAATCTTAATTCATGTTTCTTATGCTAAAGATCCGTTGATTCTTTTGAATTTTTCTGCAATTAGTGGGCTTTTAAATAATATCTAGTGTTCAAGCAATTTCGCTTTTACTAACGATTTATCTTGAATGGCGAAAGACTCATCAACTCCCTATACTAACAATATAGAAAGCGAATACATTTTAAAAGGAGGAATTAAAATGGGTTATGAGTCATTAGCAGCTGATATTTTACAAAATGTTGGCGGGGAGCAAAATGTCAGTAATTTGTACCATTGTGCAACAAGATTGCGGTTCACATTGAAGGATAATAAAAAAGCTAAGAAGCAGAAGATAGAAAATCTTGATGGAGTTATTACTGTCGTTGAAGCAGGAGGAATGTTTCAAGTTGTAATTGGAAACACCGTCAATGACGTCTATGAAGCAATCACCAAAATATCTGATTTAGGCATGTCTACGGAAGAGGATAATACACCAAAAGAAAAGAAAAATTTATTGAACTCATTTATTGATATGATCGCTGCAGTTTTTGCACCTACATTAGGCGTATTAGCGGGGAGTGGTCTGATTAAAGGTGTTTTGGCATTATTTACGAGTGTAGGTTGGTTATCTGTAGAAAGCGGAACTTACGTTGTTTTAAACGCTGCAGCAGATGCATTTTTCTATTTCTTGCCGATTTTCTTAGCTTATACAGCAGCTAAAAAATTTAAAACAGATATTTTTATTGCAATGGTTTTAGCGGCAGCATTAGTATATCCAACAATCACTGCTGCATATACAGATAGCACAGCCATCAACTTTTTAGGATTACCCGTTTCTTTAGCTAAATATTCCAGTACGGTAATACCAGCTATTCTAGCAGTGTATGTTTTATCTTATCTGGAACGTTTTATTCGTAAAAGATTACATGAAAGTGTTCGGAACTTATTAACGCCCTTTATTTGTTTGATTATCATGGTTCCATTGACTTTGATGGTCGTTGGACCAATTGCTAATTCAGCTAGTCAATTGATAGCTAATGGCTACTTAGCAGTTTATAATTTCAGTCCGATCTTATCTGGAGCAGTAATTGGTGGTTTTTGGCAAGTCTTAGTTATTTTTGGTTTACATTGGGGTATGGTACCGGTCATGACCAATAATATTTCTTTTTACGGTAGAGATACATTAGGTCCTGGTTGTATGACTGCAGTAGCAGCACAAGCGGGTGCTGTTTTAGGAGTATTTTTAAAAGCAAAAGACAAAAAAATAAAAAGTTTAGCATTGTCTGCGTTTATCAGTGCCTTGTTTGGAATCACGGAACCCGCTGTGTATGGGATCACTTTAAAATATAAAAAACCATTTTATATTGCTTGTATTGTCGGTGCCATCTTTGGAGGGGTCGCAGGAGCGGCAGGAGCGGGCGCGTTAGCTGTTGCAACTAGAAGTATACTGTCCTTTCCGATATATATCGGTCAAGGATTTGTCTGGTTAGTAGCTAGCTACTTTTTAGCAATGATAGCTGCTTGTATATTAACTTTCTTATTCGGTTATAAAGATGAAGTAGCAAAAGAAGAACAAAAGATGTTAAATAACGAAAAAGAATTAATATTAGAAAAACCCGCACAAGGAAAAACTATTGCGTTATCAAAAGTTGATGATCCTACTTTTTCAAGTGGAGTACTTGGTGAGGGCTTTGCCGTGATTCCTACTAGAGGGGAAGTTTATAGTCCAGTTGACGGGATGATTTCATCCATTTTCCCAAGCAAACATGCAGTTGGGATAATTACAGCTGAAGGTGCAGAGATTTTGATTCATATTGGTATTGATACGGTCAATTTAGGTGGGAAATATTTTGAAACTTTTATTGAGCAGGATTCTCAAGTACGTGCAGGACAATTATTAGTGAAATTCGATTTAGAAAAAATTAAAGAAAATGGCTACGATCCCACAATTATGGTTTTAGTGACTAATAGTTCAACTTTTGAAAAAATAGAATTTGTGGATGACAATCAAAGTGTAACGATTGATGCGAATTTTGATGAAGTTTTAGTTTAAGGAGTAGATAGAAATGACAAAATTTCCTAAAGATTTTTTATGGGGCGGCGCTACTGCTGCCCATCAAGTTGAAGGTGGATATAAAGAAGGTGGAAAAGGACTTTCAGTGTCCGATGTTTATACATTTGATAGCAGACTTCCCAGAGAACAATGGACAGATCAATGGCATTTAATGACACATCAGCAAGTGGAAGAAGCGCAAGATCCAAAGAGTAAAAAATACTATCCTAAAAGACATGGAAATGATTTTTACCATCATTATAAAGAAGATATTGCTCTATTTGCAGAAATGGGTTTCAAATGTTATCGGACCTCTATTGCTTGGACTCGTATTTTTCCTAATGGTGATGAGTTGGTGCCGAATGAAGAAGGTTTAAAGTTTTATGATAATATGTTTGACGAACTATTGAAATATGGAATAGAACCTGTTGTATCACTTTCTCATTATGAGATGCCATTGTATTTGGCCACAGAATATGGTGGCTGGGTAAATCGTAAGGTGATCGATTTTTATGTTAATTTTGCAAATACGGTATTCGAACGTTATAAAAATAAAGTAAAGTATTGGATGACATTCAATGAAATCAATTGTGTGAAACATCATCCTTATGTCAGTATTGGAGTAATCGAAGAAAATCATCCTGATATTGAACAAGCTAAATATCAAGGGGTGCACCACCAATTCGTAGCTAGTGCACTAGCCACAAAAGCCTGCCATAAAATCATTCCAAATTCTAAAGTGGGATGTATGATCAGTTATCAATTATTAGTACCTTATTCATGTGATCCTGATGATGTGCAAAAAACAGTTACAAGTCAACGGGATTCACTATTTTTTTCAGATGTTCAGGCCAGAGGTGAATATCCAGCTTATACAAATCGGATGTTTGAAGAAAAAGGTGTACAATTAGAAGTAGAAATAGGAGATGAAGAAATTTTAAGTCAGCATCCGGTAGACTATATTTCTTTTAGCTACTATATGTCTTCAGCAGTGTCCGCCCATCCAGAAAAGCTAGAACATGCTGAAGGGAATTTAATTACTGGTGGAATTAAAAATCCTCATTTGCCAAGTAGTGAATGGGGATGGCAAGTTGACCCTAAAGGCTTAAGAATTGCATTAAATCAATTATATGATCGTTATCAAAAGCCATTATTTATTGCTGAAAATGGGCTGGGTGCGGTTGATGAGATTCAAAAAGATGGTAGTATTCAAGATGATTATCGAATTGACTATCTTAAGCAACATATTGAACAAATGAAAGAAGCCATTCATGATGGCGTGGATTTATTTGGCTATACTTCATGGGGATGTATCGATATCGTTAGTGCATCTACTTCTCAAATGTCGAAACGTTATGGATTCATCTATGTCGATCAAGATGATGAAGGCAATGGTACTAAACAAAGACGTAAGAAAAAATCATTTGATTGGTATAAGAAAGTTATTGCCACAAATGGTGAAGAATTATAAGTGAAAATAACCTTGCTAATATCAGCAAGGTTATTTTTTATCTCATATTATTAAACCTGAAGAAAAAAGTCATGCTTCTCTTTTTACAAGGTCGTAAATTGTACGGGGAAAGTTCACCTTTCTTTTTTAAATAGAATAGTAAGCTTATATATTCTATAATTCGAATCTTTTGTCAAATAAATTAAAAATTCAGTGGATAAAGGGCAAATTTTATGGTTTAATTTACTTTAATGTTTTATTAAAAGGAGGTTAATTTTATATGAAAGAAAAAACAAAAATAGTGCCGAAAATTTTCATAAATAGAATTTTAGCAGGAACAGCAACGGGGGTTATCGTGGGACTAATCCCCAATGCCGTCTTAGTTGCTGTTTTAAAATATCTTAGTCAATATAGTTTAGCAACTACAATTGCTCAATCAGCAGCAATTTTTCAAATCGCTACTCCGTTGATTATTGGAGCGTTGATTGCTTTACAATTTAGTTTTAACCCGATGAATATGATGGTGGTAGCTGGATCGGCGTTTGTAGGTTCAGGTGTTATAAAATTTACACCTGACTTGGGTGAAAATGGACTTTATGTCGGAGCAGGAACAGGGGATATTATCAATACGATGATCACTGCTTCGATTGCTGTTTTACTGATTTTAGTAATTGGTGATCGATTTGGATCGGTAGCTATCGTATTAACACCCATTGTTGTAGGTATTGGGGCCGGAACGATTGGTTTTTATCTATATCCATATGTGACTGCAATCACCTCAACGATTGGAATGATCATTAATAATTTTACCACGTTGCAGCCGTTATTAATGTCGATTTTAATTGCTTGTTCTTTTGCATTTTTGATTATTTCGCCAATATCTACAGTAGCGATTGGAGCTGCGATTCAATTAAATGGTATTTCTGCAGGCGCTGCTGCTATGGGTGTCGCTGCTACAACAATTGTATTAGTCGTCAATTCATGGAAAGTAAATAGGTCAGGGATAACTATCGCAATTGCTTTAGGAGCTATGAAAATGATGATGCCTAATTTATTTAGAAAACCAATTATTTTAGTTCCCTGTTTAATGACTGCTATAGTTTGTTCAATCCCAGTGGCTTTATTATCTATTTCAGGAACGCCAGGTTCAGCCGGATTTGGTTTAGTGGGATTAGTGGGTCCGCTGGCTTCTTTAGATGCTGGTCTAAATATTGGATTAGTCGTTCTTTGCTGGATCGTAGTTCCCGTTATCGTAGCTTTGGTTTTACAATTTATTTTTGAGGAAATTTTAAACCTATATAATAGAGAGGACGTATTCAAATTTTTAGGATAAAACTCGGACGCATAAATTTTTTCGCATTTAGTTTAATTAGATAGAAAAAGAATCCTTTCAAATAGAGAACATTCGTTCTATAATGGGTCATGAACGAAAACAAGTAATTATTGGAGGGTATTATGAATCCCAAAGAGTTAAAAGAATATATTGATGAAAAAGCACCGAATGCGTATGAAACTTTTTTTGCTAGTGCAAAAGAATATCAAAATGAAAAAAATCAAAAAAGACAGCCTGCGAAGCGTTGGAATGAACGGAAAGTAGACCGTAGTGTCGAAAAAATGTGGGATGGGGTCATTAGTACGATCCATAATTCTTTATCAATGAATATAAAAGGTGAAGATCGGAAAAATTATGAAGCTTGGGTGGAATTTATCGAGAAAAGTGAATTTTTAGTTAGTTTTGAGGAACAAATCGCAGAAATAGAATTTGAATAAATTAAGCTATTTTTTTGAAATCCTATTTTTTAATTGTTATTATCGTTAGATAGTTCTAAGGCAAAGGGGATAGTATTTTGAGTGACATTAAAAAGATTGATAGTACTGATTTGAAGCAGCTTCAAACAATTAGCATTAGAACATTTACGGATACATTTGGAAAAGATAATACGGAAGAAGACTTAAACAACTATTTGGAATTAGCTTATGCAGATCAAGTGCTGACTGACGAAATCAATAATAGTGATTCTGAATTCTATTTTATCTATTTAGATGCTAGAGTAGCTGGCTATTTAAAACTAAATGTTGATTCAGCGCAAACTGAAAATTTTGCTAAAAATGGACTTGAAATTGAACGGATCTATATTGATCCAGATTTTAAACGAAATGGTTTAGGAAAAAAACTGTATGAACTAGCAGTTAAAAGAGCGGTTGAGCAATCAAAAGATTCTATTTGGCTGGGCGTTTGGGAGCACAATTTAGCTGCTATGGAATTTTACAAAAAAATGGGCTTCGAAAAAGTGGGACAACATTCATTTTTCATGGGTGAGGATGAACAAATCGATTTCATTATGCAGAAGAAAATTTAGCGATTAAGAGCGAGTATGGTTGTTGAAAAACAAGATACGCGCTTTTTTTATATGAAAATTGACAGATAATATTCTAGAGTTATTTTCCAGCTATTTTATTTAGTAAAAATGAAAAAGTAAAGCAATCGATTCGTCTATTTTAAACTTTATTTCAGCGATTCATTGACAGTCTTATTAGATTGGTTTAGCTTTAAATCATCCAATAATAAATGAGGGATTAGCATGTGGACTTTAAATGACAATAAAGCAATACCTATTTATCAGCAGATCATGGAACAAATTATCGGCTACATTCAAGACGGTACGTTACAGCCTGGAGATCAGGTGCCGGCAGAGCGAAAGTTGGCTGATTTTTATCAAGTTAATCGATCAACGGTTGTCCATGCATTAGATGAATTAGTCAGTCTCGGCTGGGTCATCAGGAGGCAAGGCAGTGGAACGATTATCAACGAAGGAAATTGGGGACGCAGTACGATACCGCGTGTCGATTGGCGGAGTTTTTTTACCCAAGATAGTTTGCGAAAAGATCCGTATGCAGAAAAAATCCAACAATTACTTCAAGATCCAACAGCAATCGATTTTTATTCAGGCGAACTGCCGTTAAGTTTGATTCCAGATTTCCGTTTTCCTTCTTATACATGGGAAGAATTATTATTAGAAGAGCGAAAACAAGGAACTTTAGGCTATCAGCCTTTGCAAAAAGTGGTTTGTGAACGAATAAAGCGAGAACAGAAAATTGAAGTTTCTTCAGACCAAGTATTGATTACTTCAGGAGCCCAGCAAGCTATGTTTTTATTACTACAGGTCATGTTACAAAGTGGGGATAGTGTAGCTATCGAAGACCCGTCATTCTTATATTCATTACCCATTTTTGCTAGTGCAGGTATTAAACTCTATGGAGTAGAATTAGATGATCAAGGGATGCGTATCGATAAATTGGAACAGTTGATTTTGACAAAAAAAATCAAATTAATCATTATTAATCCAACGTTTCAAAATCCAACTGGAACGACAATGTCTGAGCAAAGACGTTCAGAATTAATCGCACTTAGTCAAAAATATCAATTGCCAATCGTGGAAGATGAAGTGTTTAGTGAATTGAATTTTCAAACAGTTCCAGCGTCATTAAAAGAATTAGCTCCGCATCAAGTGATTCATTTAGGGTCGCTATCAAAAATATTTGGTTCTTCGATCAAAATTGGTTGGATCGTTGCTGATCAGGATTTAATTCAGCGCTTATCAGAAGCAAAACAGATAATGGATTTTTCAATCAGTGTTTTCCCACAAGTTATTGCCTATACAGCACTTAAAGATCCAAACTTTGAAGCGCACCAAAAAAAATTAGTCCAGACGTTGAAACAAAGAGCTAGTGACTTTGAAGCACAAGCAAAAAATGTTTTTGACGATTGGGAAATCTCATCGATTTGTGGTGGAATGTATGTGTACCTAAAGTGGAAACATCAAAAGTTAACACGAAAAGATTGGGATATTTTTATTAAGCACAAAGTATTAATTGCGCCGTCCTTCCTATTTAGTAGTGATACGATGGCGATGCGCATAAATTATACTCGTATGGATCAACATGGCCAACAAGTATTTTTCGAAAGGTTGCAGAAAATCTCAACTGAATTGAGGAGGAAATAATATGGATGCATTGGAAGTAATGAAGAATCACCGGTCATATCGTCAGTTCGATCAAGAATATCAATTATCAGAGGATGAACTAAAACAAATTTTACAAGCGAGCTGCCAAGCTCCGAGTTGGATGAATGGTCAAATGTACAGCATTATCGTGGTAAAAGACCGAAAAATACGAGAACAATTGGTTGAATTGAACCCAGGAAATCCGCATATGCTTCAAAGTTCTGTCTTCTTGATTTTTGTTGCTGATTTACATCGAACGGAAAAGGTAGCGCAACATTATCAAATGGATTATTTGATTGAAGAAAGTGTCGATCCTTTGATCACTGCAGTAACAGATACAGCCTTAGCTTTAGAAAATGCAGTGATTGCAGTCGAAGCGTTAGGTTTAGGTTCCGTGGTAGTAGGTTCGATCCGTAAAGATATCGAAAAAGTGAGCGCGCTACTAAACTTACCTGAAAAAGTTTTTCCGGTCGCTGGATTAAGTATCGGAAAACCAATCGTAGAGATGAATCTTAAGCCCCGCCTTCCAGAAGCCGCAGTGATTCATTATGATACGTATCAAGAATACGATTATAATTTAATTGAAGACTACGATGATACAATGGAAAAATTTGCGGAAGCTCGGGAAACGAAACGCTGGAGTAAAAAGTTTGCGGATTATTTTAGTAGTTCTCCCAATAAAAAGGTTGATGCATTTCTGAAAATAAACAAATTTTTTCATGCTAAGAATTGACAGCCCTATGTAAGTAATTTATAGTTAATTATGAAAGTTAAATAATTGTTAGGTGAGGCTCCTATATGGACACAGGCTACTGCCCAAAAATGTCGAGAGACGCCAATGGGTAGAACAGGGATCATCGTGAAGGTGATTCATAACGTAGCTGACAATTCTGTCTACGCCCTATAGTGCTAAAGCTCGACGATGAACATCGATGGATTTTTCGCGCGTGCTCATTTTCGAGTATGCGTTTTTTTGTGTGCTATTTAATGGGAATAATTGTTTAAAAGATAGAAAAAGCATATAAAGTGCTCAAAAAAGAGAGGATGTGAGGAAGATGGATCATGAGGACAGTCGACCCAAAAATGAATATAACAGGGCGGCTTTGGTTGTCCTGAAATTTAGGAGGAACCACTATGATGAACAAAAAAAACCTTCTTGCTCGCCAAGTCAACAAAGACCAAGAACTTAAAAAATTAGCACTTTTATCTGACCGGGATTTATTTTTAAATTTACGTACTTCAATGCAAGGACTTTCTGAAGAAGATGCTCAAAGCCGCTTAGAAGAATATGGTCCTAATGAAGTATCAGCACAAAAACCAACACCAGGTATTCTATTATTTTTACATGCCTTTAAAGACCCATTTGTTTATGTATTGGCATTATTAGCCATCGTTTCTTTAGCAACGAATGATATAGAAGCGTCTGTCGTCATGACAATCATGATCTTAGCGAGTGTTTTAATTACGTTTATTCAAGAATATCGTTCGCAAAAAGCAAGTATTGAATTAAAAGAAATGATCGAAAATACCGCTGCGATCACTCGTAATGGTGAAACAAAAGAAATTCCGATGGATGAAGTTGTTCCTGGTGACATTTTGACGTTAGCGACTGGCGATATGATTCCAGCAGATGCCGTTTTGATTTGGACAAAAGATTTATTCGTCAACCAATCATCGTTAACGGGAGAATCAATGCCTGTTGAAAAATATTTAAAAGAAACACGTGAAGTAACTGAAGAAACAACGGCGTTGGACTTAACAAACCTCGTGTTTATGGGTACGGATGTATTAAGTGGTCAAGGGAAAGCCATTATTTTAAAAACTGGACAGCAAACATTCTTTGGTGATATTGCGAAAAATGCCACGACGAAACGCGGTAAAACATCTTTTGATATCGGTTTGGCCAAAGTAAGCAAATTATTATTACGAATGGTCTTAGTCTTGTTCCCATTAGTTTTCTTAATCAACGGTTTAACAAAAGGGGATTGGAGTAGTGCCTTCTTCTTTGCAATTGCGGTAGCTGTCGGTTTGACGCCTGAAATGTTACCGATGATCGTAAGTTCTAATTTAGCAAAAGGTGCCTTGACGTTATCTAAGCATAAAGTAATCGTAAAAGAATTGGCCTCAATCCAAAATTTAGGAAGCATGGACGTTCTTTGCACAGATAAAACAGGAACGATCACAGAAGACCGTGTCGTTTTAGTCCAACATTTAGATCCTTTAGGAAATGAAAATGAACAAGTATTAGATTTAGCATTCATGAATTCAAGCTATCAAACAGGCTGGAAAAATTTAATGGATATTGCGGTGATCAACTTTTTTGAAGAGCAGCAACGGCATTTACCTTATCAAACGGTCAAGAAAATTGATGAGATTCCTTTTGATTTTTCACGTCGTCGGTTAACAGTAGTTATGAAGGCTGATGATCATCAATTGATGATCACAAAAGGTGCAGTCGAAGAAATGTCAGCTGTTTGCAAGTATGTTGAGATCAACGGCGAAACAATGGAATTGACACCAGAAATCCGGCAAGAGTTGCAAGCAGTCAATGAAAAAATGAACCGCCAAGGGATGCGTGCCATTACGGTTGCTGTTCGACGAGATGCACATGATGAAGCGATCTACTCTACCGAAGATGAAAAAGATATGACGTTAGTTGGCTTTATGGGCTTTTTGGATCCAGCAAAAGAATCAGCAAAACCTGCTATCGAATCATTACAACAACATGGAGTTGCTGTAAAAGTATTAACTGGTGATAATGCGATCGTTGCTCAAAAAGTTTGTCAAGATGTGGGTATTCCAGCAGAAAGTTTTATTTTAGGCAATCAAGTAGACCAAATGTCAGAAGAAGAATTGCAGCAAGCAGCAGAAACGACTAATTTATTTGCGAAACTTAATCCGATGCAAAAATCACGAATCATCGAAGCGCTCCAAACGAAAGGGCACACGGTTGGTTTTATGGGTGATGGGATCAATGATGCTCCAGCCTTGAGAAAAGCAGATGTTGGGATTTCAGTGGATACTGCTGCAGATATTACTAAAGATGCTAGTTCGATTATATTGTTAGAAAAAAGCTTAGGCGTGTTAGAAAATGGTGTCATTGAAGGCCGTCGAGTATTCAGTAATATGATGAAGTATATTAAGATCACGATTAGTTCAAACTTTGGGAATGTTTTTTCTATTCTAGTAGCCAGTGCATTTCTACCATTTCTACCCATGCTATCAATTCAATTATTATTACAAAATTTGATTTATGATATCGCTCAGTTGACGATTCCTTGGGATAACGTAGATGAAGAAGAGTTAAGTGCTCCAACAAAATGGGAAACACGTGGGTTACTAAAATTCACCGTATGTATCGGGCCAATCAGTTCAATCTTTGATCTACTAACGTTTTGGGTGATGTGGTTTGTCTTCGGTGCCAATACTGTTGGAACGCAAAACTTATTCCAAACGGGTTGGTTTATGGTAGGTTTAACAACACAATCGTTAGTCGTTTTAATGGTACGGACGAAAAAAATTCCTTTTATTCAAAGCCGGCCAGCTCCGCAAGTTTTTGCTAGTCTATTGATGGCAGTGGTAGTGGGAGCAATCGTAGTAATGAGTCCGCTAGCTCAACAATTCGATTTCGTTTCTTTACCTAATGCTTATTGGTTATGGTATGTCGGGATTGTTATTGCCTACATGCTAGCTACGCAATTAGGGAAAGTATTATATATAAAACTTGCTAAAGAATGGATTTAAATTGTAACAGAAGAAGGTACAGCCTTCTTCTGTTACTTTTTTTTGTGAAAAAATATAACAATTATTTTTGAATGTATCAAAACTCACAAAAGAAATCAATTTTTTGTTTTCATGGTTTTCAAAAGAAAGCTTTAGATAGGTAAAAAGAGTGTTTTGCAATTTTTCAATAAATATACATAGAAGTAGGACATTAAATATAATGAACTAAATTTCACAACCTTCAAAAGTGAAACGCTTCAATTACTTCATAAATGACGAGCAAGTTTGTTGTCAATTGAATATAAAAATGCTAACTTAGAGAAGAAGGGGCAATAGCAATAATACAGATTGACTTGCTGTTGCACTATGAACAAAACTTAACTTATTTAAGAGAGGAAAGTGTGACACCATGGCAGAAAAAAAGTTATCAATTGATTTTGAAGCCTTACTAAAAGATGTAAACGCGGATTTCCCCGTGTATCAAGCGTTGGATGAAGAAGGAAAAGTAGTAAATAAAAATCTTGTTCCTGATCTATCTGATGAAGAACTTGTTGAATTAATGACCTCAATGGTTTGGTCTCGTGTTTTGGATCAACGCTCAACTGCTTTGAACCGCCAAGGCCGTTTAGGTTTCTTTGCGCCGACTGCCGGTCAAGAAGCCAGCCAATTAGCTAGTCAATTTGCTTTTGATAAAGAAGATGTTTTATTACCGGGATATCGTGATGTACCACAATTGATTAAGCATGGCTTACCCTTAAAAGAAGCATTTTTATGGTCTCGCGGACACGTAGCTGGAAATAATTACCCAGAGGATTTAAATGCTTTACCACCTCAAATCATTATCGGCGCTCAATATGTGCAAGCAGCTGGTGTGGCTTTAGGCTTGAAAAAACGCAACAGTAAAAATGTTGTCTTTACTTATACTGGTGATGGCGGATCATCTCAAGGTGACTTCTATGAAGCAATCAACTTCGCAGGGGCTTATCATGCAAACGCTGTATTCTATATTCAAAATAACGGTTTCGCTATTTCAACTCCGCGTGAAAAACAAACAGCAGCTAAAACATTAGCTCAAAAAGCTGTTGCAGCAGGTATTCCTGGTATTCAAGTTGACGGAATGGATCCATTAGCTGTGTATTATGTTTCGAAAAAAGCACGTGAATGGGCAGCCGATGGCAATGGCCCAGTCTTGATTGAAACATTAACTTATCGTTATGGTCCACATACATTGTCAGGTGATGATCCAACTCGTTACCGTACAAAAGATATGGATGATGAATGGACGAAAAAAGATCCATTAGTTCGTTTCCGTAAATATTTAACTGAAAAAGGTTTATGGTCAGAAGAGCAAGAAGAAAAAGTGATCGAAGATACTAAAGAAGAAATTAAACAAGCAATTACAGAGGCTGATCGTGTACCAAAACAAAAAGTTTCTGATTTCTTGAAAAATATGTATGAAGTACAACCGCAAAATATTAAAGAACAAGTTGAATTCTATGAAGCGAAGGAGTCGAAATAATCATGGCACAAAAAACAATGATCCAAGCAATTACAGATGGCTTAGCTCTGATGCTTGAAAAAGACAAAGAAGTTTTAATTTTCGGTGAAGATGTCGGTAAAAATGGCGGTGTTTTCCGTGCGACAGAAGGTCTTCAAGAAAAATTTGGCGAAGATCAAGTTTTTGATACACCTTTAGCTGAATCAGGAATTGCCGGACTTGGTTTTGGTCTTGCGTTACAAGGCTTCCGTCCAGTCCCAGAAATCCAATTCTTCGGCTTCGTCTTTGAAGCAATGGATGAAATCGTAGGTCAAATGGCTCGTACTCGTTATCGTATGGGAAATACCCGTAATTTACCAATCACAATTCGTGCACCTTTTGGTGGCGGTGTTCATACGCCAGAACTACATTCAGATAACTTAGAAGGTTTGATGGCTCAATCTCCTGGTTTACGTGTGGTTATTCCTTCAAATCCTTATGATGCAAAAGGATTATTGATTGCTTCAATCCGTAACAATGATCCAGTTGTTTTCTTAGAACATATGAAACTTTATCGTTCATTCCGTGAAGAAGTTCCAGAAGGAATTTACGAAGTACCCTTGGATAAAGCAGCTGTTACAAAAGAAGGCAGTGATATTTCAATCATCACTTATGGCGCAATGGTTCGTGAAGCAATCAAAGCAGCCGATAATTTAGCTAAAGATAATATCAATGCTGAAATCATTGATTTACGCACTGTCGCTCCGCTAGATGTAGAAACAATTATCAAATCAGTTGAAAAAACTGGTCGTGTAGTTGTTGTTCAAGAAGCTCAAAAACAAGCTGGTGTTTCTGCACAAGTTATTTCTGAGATTTCAGAACGTGCAATTCTTTCTTTGGAAGCGCCAATCGGTCGGGTTTCTGCTCCAGATACAATTTTCCCATTTGGACAAGCTGAAGGTATTTGGTTGCCAAATGCATCCGATATCGAAGCGAAAGCAAGAGAAATCGCAACATTTTAATTTGATGTACTAATACCATTCGTCAAAATGCGGCTTGAAAGTGTTTTGATGAGTGGTACTTATAATGGAGACAAGCGGTTTATTTTTTCGAAAAATAAATACATTAGTAAAATAAGGAGCGAATATCATGGCTTATCAATTCAAATTACCAGATATTGGTGAAGGAATCGCTGAAGGCGAAATCGTAAAATGGTTCGTTAAAGCTGGCGATACAATCAATGAAGACGACACATTATTAGAAGTACAAAATGATAAATCAGTCGAAGAAATCCCATCACCTGTAACAGGAACAGTCAAAAAAATCATCGTTGACGAAGGAACAGTTGCTAATGTTGGCGACGTATTAGTCGAAATCGATGCACCAGGACATGAAGACAATGAAGGAGATTCAGGTGTTTCCGCAGAATCACAAACACCATCAAGCCCAGCAGCTACTCCAACAGAAGATACTAAAAAAAGTGAAGATACAAATGCTGAAAGTACTGGCGGCGGTGTTTTCCAATTTAAATTACCAGATATTGGTGAAGGAATCGCTGAAGGCGAAATTGTAAAATGGTTCGTTAAAGCTGGCGATACAATCAATGAAGACGACACATTATTAGAAGTACAAAATGATAAATCAGTTGAAGAAATCCCATCACCTGTAACAGGAACAGTCAAGAAAATCATTGTTGACGAAGGAACAGTTGCTAATGTCGGCGACGTATTAGTCGAAATCGATGCACCAGGGCACAATGATTCAAGTGCAGCACCGACAGAATCATCATCAACTGCTGAAGCACCAAAAGCTGAAGCAAAGGGTGATACCACAGTTGTCGAATCAAGCAATCCAGATAAGCTCGTCTTGGCTATGCCATCTGTTCGTCAATACGCACGTGAAAAAGATGTTGATATTACTCAAGTAACTGCGACAGGTAAAGGTGGAAGAATCATCAAAGATGATATCGATACGTTTATCTCTGGTGACCAACAAGCACCAGCAAAAGCAGAAAATACAGCATCTAAATCAACAGCAGGAGAATCGTCAGCACCAACCAAAGCAGATAAACCTGCGCAACCATTTGTATCTACTATGGGTGAAATGGAAACACGTGAAAAAATGACACCAACACGTAAAGCAATTGCAAAAGCAATGGTCAATAGTAAACATACTGCACCACATGTAACATTACATGATGAAGTAGAAGTGTCTAAACTTTGGGATCACCGCAAAAAATTCAAACAAGTTGCTTTGGATAATGGGACTAAATTGACGTTCTTGCCATATGTTGTTAAAGCTTTGACAGCGACAGTCAAAAAATATCCTGTCTTAAATGCATCAATCGATGATTCAGCACAAGAGATCGTTTATAAAAATTACTATAATATTGGTATTGCGACAGATACGGATCATGGATTATATGTTCCAAATGTTAAAAATGCGGACACAAAAGGCATGTTTAACATTGCTGATGAAATCAATGAAAAAGCCGCTTTGGCTCATGATGGGAAATTAGCAGCAGACGATATGCGTAATGGAACGATTACTATTTCAAATATCGGTTCAGTAGGCGGCGGTTGGTTTACACCTGTTATCAACTACCCTGAAGTAGCGATTCTTGGAGTCGGAACAATCGCACAACAACCGATCGTTAATGGCGAAGGTGAATTAGCAGTTGGACGCGTAATGAAACTTTCATTAAGCTTCGACCATCGAATCGTTGATGGCGCGACAGCGCAAAAAGCCATGAATAATATCAAACGTTTATTGGCTGATCCAGAATTATTATTAATGGAAGGATGATAAAATCATGGTAGTTGGAGATTTTGCCATTGAATTAGATACAGTTGTAATCGGTGCGGGACCTGGCGGCTATGTCGCTGCTATCCGCGCTGCAGAAATGGGACAAAAAGTAGCGATCATTGAACGTGAATACATCGGCGGCGTTTGTCTGAATGTCGGATGTGTTCCGTCTAAAGCATTGATTTCTGCGGGCCATCATTTTCAAGATTCTTTAGATTCTTCAATGTTTGGAGTCAGCAGTGAGAACGTTTCGCTCGATTTCTCTAAAACACAAGAGTGGAAAGAAAATGAAGTCGTTAATAAATTGACAAGCGGTGTTAAATTCTTATTAAAAAAACATAAAGTAGAGATTATTGAAGGAGAAGCTTTCTTTGTTGATGAACAAACACTACGTGTGATCCATCCAGAATCAGCTCAAACTTATTCTTTCAATAATGCTATTATTGCAACTGGGTCTCGCCCTATTGAGATTCCAGGATTTAAATTTGGCGGCCGTGTTTTAGATTCTACTGGCGGTTTGGCTTTAGAATCAGTGCCAGAAAAATTTGTTATCATTGGTGGCGGTGTAATCGGAGCTGAGCTAGGCGGTGCTTATGCTAACCTAGGTTCTCAAGTTACTATTCTTGAAGGAACACCTCAAATTTTGCCAACTTATGAAAAAGACATGGTTCAATTAGTTGAAAAAGATTTTGAGAAAAAAGGAATTAATATTGTTACTTCAGCGATGGCTCGTGAAGCGATTGATAATGGAGACAGCGTAACTGTCCGTTATGAAGTGGATGGAAAAGAACAAACGATCGATGCGGATTACGTTATGGTAACAGTAGGTCGTCGTCCGAACACAAATGACATGGGCTTAGAACAAGCCGGCGTTGAAATGACCGATCGTGGTATGATTACTGTAGATAAACAAGGTCGTACAAATGTATCAAGTATCTTTGCTATCGGTGATATCGTGCCGGGCGCAGCATTAGCTCATAAAGCTAGTTATGAAGCTAAAATTGCTGCAGAAGCAATTTCTGGTAAGAAAGTGGCCGTAGATTACAAAGCGATGCCTGCAGTAGCCTTTACTGATCCAGAATTAGCGACGGTCGGTATGACAATCAAAGACGCGAAAGAAGCCGGAATCGAAGCGAAAGCTTTCAAATTCCCGTTCTCTGGTAATGGTCGTGCGTTATCATTAGGAAAAACAGAAGGATTTATTCGCTTAGTGACTACTGTCGAAGACAATGTCATCATCGGTGGTCAAATTGCTGGAGTGGGTGCAAGTGATATGGTTTCAGAACTTGCATTAGCGATTGAGTCAGGTATGAACGCTGAAGATATCGCATTGACAATTCATCCCCATCCATCATTAGGTGAAATCGTAATGGATGCATCGGAATTAGCATTAGGAATGCCGATTCATATTTAAATGAATGTTGCACCGTATAACAATTGTTGTACGGTGCTTTTCTATTAGGAGGTAAAAGTATGCAAACAATAAAAATTGGAGAAAAACGGGTGCCTATTATTGGCTTAGGAAGTTGGCATATGGGCGATGACCTTCGTTTAAAAAAGCAAGAAATTAATTCGATTAAAAAGGGGATCGAAGCAGGTATTGCTGTCATTGATACAGCAGAAATGTATGGAGAAGGAAATTCTGAGTTGATGTTAGGAGAAGCGATCAACTCGCTAAATCGTGACAATTTATATTTGATCTCAAAAGTCTATCCTTGGAATGCTTCAAAAAAGCAGTTGCCCGTCAGCCTTGATCAGAGTTTAGAGCGTTTAGGAGTAGACTACCTCGATTTATATCTACTGTATTGGCGTGGGTCGATTCCTTTAGAAGAAACAGTAGAAGCGTTAGAACAAGCAAAACAAGCCGGTAAAATTCGCGCATGGGGCGTTTCAAATTTTGATGTTGCAGATTTGGAAGAACTCTATTCAGTACCTAATGGCCAATATTGTGCTGCTAATGAAGTTTTGTACAATTTAGGTAGCCGAGGTATCGAATATGATTTACTTCCTTGGATGCAAGAACATGCGCTGCCTTTGATTGCTTATTCACCGATTGCCCAAGGAGATACGCTAGGAAATGAGTTTCAGCAACAAAAAATTTTACAAGCAATCGCAGATAACCACCATGCGACTGTATTTCAAATTCTATTAGCATGGACACTTCGAAATAATAATACATTGGCTATTCCGCAATCAAGTAACAGTAAGCATGTAATTGAGAATATAAATGCTGCCGAAATAAGTTTGACTGAAAATGAATTAGCTGAAATTGATCGAATATATCCTAAACCTACTAAAAAGCAGTCTTTAGCGATGCTCTGATCAATTATTTTCCAAGTGAATAAGTTGAATAAGCTGATTACTCATAGTTGTGTAATCAGCTTTTTTAGCTGGATAGGTTTTATAGTAAAGTGGATTCCATTCTTGTGGTAAACTAGCTAATGAATGAGGTGGAAAACAAATGGCAAATTATAGTTATCCAATCGATGAGGATTGGACACATGAAGAATTAGCGAAAGTAATTACTTTTTTAAATCTTGTTGAAGAAGCCAATGAGACAAGTGTTGACAAAGAAAAATTTATGGTTGGCTATAAAGAATTTAAAACAGTTATTAAAAGTATCGGAGAAGAAAAAAGACTCGGTCGAGAT
Source organism: Enterococcus sp. 22-H-5-01 (assembly GCF_050310005.1). Lineage (NCBI taxonomy): Bacteria > Bacillati > Bacillota > Bacilli > Lactobacillales > Enterococcaceae > Enterococcus > Enterococcus sp. 22-H-5-01. The sequence continues at coordinate 668,916 of NZ_CP189993.1, read as the reverse complement.
TTTGAACAAATCAGTGGCTATTCTTTATATCGAACAGTTCAACAGGCAAAAATGACTGATTCTAAACGTTTTAAAATCTGAGGTGAAGATTACTAGCAGATATGGAGGGAGATTATGGAAAAACAGATTATTGATTGGATCTATGAAGCTGCTGAAAAGATAAAAGCTGGATTGGGCGAAGCACTAAAAGTTGATCAGAAGAGCGGTAGAACAGATCTTGTTACAAATGTGGATAAAGCTGTACAAGAGTTTATTGTCGATAAAATCCATGTGTTTGATCCAGATGCGAAGATATTAGGTGAAGAAAATGGTCAAGATCAAACACCCATCGATAAAGGACGGGTCTTTTTAATTGATCCAATTGATGGAACACTAAACTTCGTGATGCAACAAGAAAATTTTTGTATTATGATTGCGGTCTATGAAGAAGGTGTGGGTCAATTAGGATTCATTTATGATGTTATGCGTGATGAACTTCTCTGGGGTGGTCCAAAGGTGGGGAAAGTTTTTTATAATCATAAAGAACTAGCGAAACCTGAAAATAAATCATTAAGTCAAGGTTTAATGGGGATGAATGCCGGTTTATATCGTGAAAATCACTATCATGCCCAAACAATCGCAAAAGAATCAATGGGAATTAGAGTTTTGGGATGTGCAGGCTTAGATTTTATTGCCATCTTAAAAGGAACTCAAATTGGCTATATGAGTCTTTTGAGCCCTTGGGACTATGCTGCAGGGACGATCATGATGAAGCAGTTAGGTATGACTTTCCATGGCGCAAACGCGCAACCATTACATTTTAATACGCGTGAATTTTTTATTGGCGGGACTGCTGCAGCAATGGCGGAAATACAGGCTTTTGATCAATAAAATTCTTAAGAAATGATTTTTTCTGAAAAAGTGAAAATGTTTTACTAACACTCACTACGATTTTCTGTTATAATTGTCAATCGAGTGAGTCTCGCGTTACAAGAAAAGGAGCAATTAATTTGAAATACAGAGAAGATATTCGCAACGTAGCAATTATCGCCCACGTTGACCATGGTAAAACAACATTAGTTGATGAAATGTTAAAGCAATCTGATACCCTAGACAGTCACGTTAATTTACAAGAACGTGCAATGGATTCAAATGCATTAGAAAAAGAACGTGGTATCACGATCTTAGCCAAAAATACTGCAGTAAACTACAAAGACTTCAAAATCAACATCATGGACACACCAGGACATGCCGATTTCGGTGGTGAAGTGGAACGTATCATGAAAATGGTTGATGGTGTTCTTTTAGTTGTCGATGCGTATGAAGGTACAATGCCTCAAACACGTTTCGTTTTGAAAAAAGCCTTAGAACAACATTTAACACCAATCGTTGTTGTAAATAAAATCGACAAACCTTCAGCTCGTCCTGAAGAAGTTGTTGATGAAGTGTTAGAATTATTTATCGAATTAGGTGCGGATGATGAACAATTAGACTTCCCAGTCATCTATGCATCAGCAATCAACGGAACATCAAGCTTGTCAGATGATCCAGCTGAACAAGAAGCAACAATGGCACCAATTTTTGATACAATCGTTGAAAAAATTCCAGCGCCAGTTGACAACAGCGACGAACCTTTACAATTCCAAGTATCATTATTAGACTATAATGATTATGTTGGACGTATCGGTATCGGCCGTGTCTTCCGTGGGAAAATGAAAGTCGGCGACCAAGTATCTGTTATGAAACTTGATGGTTCGATCAAAAACTTCCGTGTAACAAAAATCTTTGGTTTCTTCGGCTTACAACGTTTAGAAGTTCAAGAAGCACAAGCAGGTGATTTGATTGCCGTTTCAGGTATGGAAGATATCTTCGTTGGTGAAACAGTGACACCTATAGACCATCAAGATGCACTACCTGTGTTACACATTGATGAACCAACATTACAAATGACATTCTTAGTTAATAACTCACCATTTGCTGGACGCGAAGGTAAATACGTTACTTCACGTAAAATTGAAGAACGTTTAATGTCAGAATTGCACACGGACGTTTCACTACGTGTAGAAAATACTGATTCTCCTGATGCATGGACAGTTTCTGGTCGTGGCGAATTACATTTATCAATCTTGATTGAAAATATGCGTCGTGAAGGCTATGAATTACAAGTATCACGTCCAGAAGTTATTGAACGCGTTATTGATGGCGTTAAATGTGAACCATTTGAACGTGTACAAATCGATACTCCTGAAGAATATATGGGTAGTGTAATCGAAGCTTTAGGACAACGTAAAGCTGAAATGCAAGATATGATTCATTCTGGAAATGGTCAAGTACGTTTGATTTTCTTAGCCCCAGCTCGTGGTTTAATTGGATTCACTACTGAATTCTTATCAATGACACGTGGTTACGGAATCATGAACCATACTTTCGATCAATATTTACCAATGATCCAAGGTGGTTTAGGTGGCCGTCGTAACGGTGCACTTGTTTCTGTCGATAATGGTAAAGCAACAATGTACTCAATCATGAGTGTAGAAGAACGTGGAACGGTCTTTGTTGCACCAACTACAGAAATCTACGAAGGTATGATCGTCGGCGAAAACAGTCGTGATAATGACCTTGGTGTTAATATTACTAAAGCTAAACAAATGACTAACGTCCGTTCAGCGAACAAAGACCAAACGTCTGTTATCAAAAAACCTCGTATCTTAACGTTAGAAGAATCATTAGAATTCTTGAACGACGATGAATACTGTGAAGTTACTCCAGAATCTATTCGTCTACGTAAACAAATTCTAAATAAATCTGAACGTGAAAAAGCTGCAAAAAAACGTAAATAGATTTTAAATATCTTTGAAAGCCACGCTAAATGAAGCGTGGCTTTTTTTAATTTTACTCAAATTAAATTGAATATATTAAATGGCAAAAAAACGTTATGTTTCATATTGGAGTTTTGTTTCACGAATACACTACGCAAAAGAATTGATTTTCTGCACTTTTGGCATAGTTTTTGGGTTTGTAACCTTATCGTAATATTTAATAGGTTGTGCAAAAGTCTAAATCCGAACGAAAGCTTTAGAAAAAGCTTAGTCTCGCGTAATTTTTTCCTTTTTGAATTTTTTCTATGTTATAATGTTGGAATCAAGATAGGAGGGGAAGCAAAATGGAAAATATTTCTTCTGATTTTGCCATTAAAGTATTACAAGAGGATGCAGATCGTATCAAATTATTGATCCGCAATCAGACCAATAGTCTTTGTATTTCTCAGTGTAAAGCTTTTGAAGAGGTCGTTGACACTCAAATGTACGGCTTCTCACGCCAAGTTTTTTTTGCAGAAAAAGTTGGTATTCTAAATCGTGGAGAAGGGCAACGAATGCTGAGTGAATTAGAAGCAGAGTTGAATCGTCTTTACACAGAATTGTACGAAACTCGTCAAGATTTGACGGATGCCGGCTGGGAGGCTTAACTCGTGCCAACGAAAATTAAGAAACGTCATTTTTTAGATTATAGTATCTTGATACCGTATTTGATTTTAACGGTTATCGGATTGATTTTTGTATACAGTTCAACTTCCTATTTATTAATATCGAACAATGTAAGCCCAACGAGCTTGGTATTGAACCAAGGTATTTTTTGGGTTTTAAGTTTAATCTTGATTAGTTTGATGTATAAAATGAAAACAGATGTATTGAAAAGTCAGCAGTTGATTATTATAGCTACTTACTTTATTTTTTTGCTGTTGATTATTGTATTTTTTGTCGGGGATGAGGTAAATGGCGCCAAAGGTTGGATCAGAATTGGCTCCTTTAGTATGCAGCCGGCCGAGTACCTTAAAATTATGGTTGTCTGGTATTTATCATATATTCTTTCTAAACGTCAAGATACCATTCAAAATAATTTTGTGACTGATATGAAACGTCCAATGATTTTAGTGATCGTCATGATTTTGTTAGTTGCAATCCAGCCTGATATGGGAAATGCAGCCATTATTACGTTGTTAGCTGTTGTATTATTATTATCGAGCGGAATCAATTGGTTTTACAGTGTGATCATCGGTGGTGGAGGAATAGTTGGGAGCTTCTTAGTGATCGAAATGTTGACCCACTTTGGAGAAAAAATATTCCCTGCCCGGTTGCAATATATTTTTAGTCGTTTTGAAAGTTTCAAAAATCCTTTCAAATATGAGCTTGACCAAGGCCACCAAATGGTAAATGGTTATTATGCCATGTATAATGGTAGTTGGTTCGGTCGAGGACTTGGAAATAGTATTGAGAAAAAAGGTTTTCTAAGTGAAGCCCATACCGACTTTATTTTTGCGATTGTTGTAGAAGAAGTTGGATTAATTGGTGCTTTGATTATTTTAGGAATCTTGATATTTATGATCGTTCGAATTTTCTTAGTAGGTATTCGATCGAAGAAATCATTCAATTCATTAATTTGTATTGGAATTGGCAGTTTGTTGTTATTACAAGTCTTTATTAATCTTGGTGGTATTTTAGGAATTATTCCTTTGACAGGGATCACTTTCCCGTTCTTAAGTCAAGGAGGAAACAGTCTACTCGTCTTGTCTGTCGGCGTTGCTTTTGCGTTGAATATCAGTGCTGATGAGAAACGAACAAAACTTGCATTCGAGTATGAATACTTAAAAAGTCAGGAGTGAAGTGTATGAAAAAGGTATTGGTAGCAAATAGAGGAGAAATCGCAACGCGGGTGTTTCGTGCGTGTAATGAATTAAATATCAAAACAGTCGCAATCTTCGCAGAGGAAGATGCTTATTCTGTTCATCGTTTTAAATCAGATGAGGCTTATTTGGTGGGTAAAGGTAAAAAACCAATTGATGCCTACTTAGATATTGAAGATATCATTCGAGTAGCAAAAGAAGCTCATGTCGATGCGATTCACCCTGGTTATGGTTTCTTATCAGAAAATCTTGAGTTCGCTAAACGTTGTAGTGAAGAGGGCTTAGTTTTCATTGGACCTAACTTGCACCATTTAGATATTTTCGGCGATAAAATCAAAGCTAAAACAGCTGCTTTAGAAGCAGGGATTCCGTCAATTCCCGGTTCTGATGGTCCAGTTGATACAATTGAAGGTGTCTTAGCTTTTGCAGAGTCACATGGCTACCCAATCATGATCAAAGCGGCATTAGGCGGTGGCGGTCGAGGAATGCGTGTTGCCCATGATGAGAAAGAAGCTCGTGAGGGATACGACCGTGCAAAAAGTGAAGCGAAAGCAGCTTTTGGTAACGACGAGATTTACGTTGAAAAATATGTTGCCAATCCTAAACATATCGAAGTCCAAATCTTAGGTGACGAACATGGAAATGTTCTGCATTTATTTGAACGTGATTGTTCGGTTCAACGTCGCCACCAAAAAGTAGTAGAAGTTGCACCATGTGTATCTTTAAATGATGAGCAGCGTGAAAAAATTTGTCAAGCAGCAGTTCAATTAATGAAACATGTTGGGTATGTTAATGCAGGAACAGTCGAATTCTTAGTTGAAGGGAACAACTTTTATTTCATCGAAGTAAATCCTCGTGTCCAAGTAGAACATACTATCACTGAATTGATTACTGGTGTAGATATCGTAACTTCACAAATTTTAATAGCTCAAGGCAAAGATTTACATGAAGAAATCGGTTTGCCCAAACAAGAAGATATAAAAATCTCAGGGGCGGCTATTCAATGTCGTGTGACGACAGAAGATCCGTTGAATGGATTTATGCCAGATACAGGGAAAATTGATACTTATCGCTCACCAGGTGGTTTTGGTGTTCGTTTAGATGTAGGGAATGCGTATGCCGGAGCAACTGTAACACCTTATTTTGATTCATTATTGGTTAAAGTATGTACCCATGCGTTAACTTTTGATCAAGCAATTGAAAAAATGCAACGTTGTTTGATTGAGTTTAGAATTCGGGGTGTTAAAACCAATATCCCATTCATGCACAATGTGATCAGTCATCCTGTTTTTCAAAGCGGAAATGCAAAAACTACCTTTATTGATAACACGCCGGAACTATTCAATTTTCCACGTGTACGTGATCGTGGGAATAAAACAATGCGTTATATCTCAGAAATCACAGTAAATGGTTTTCCTGGTATCGACAAACAAGAAAAACGTTATTTTGAAAATCCTCGGATGCCTAAAATCGAAAATAAAAAAATTATCACTGCAAAAAATATCTTAGATCAATCCGGTCCAGAAGCGGTAACTAATTGGATCAAAGAACAAGATCCAGTCCTATTGACGGATACAACATTCCGTGATGCACATCAAAGTTTATTAGCAACGCGTGTGCGGACCCATGATTTATTGACGATTGCTGAAGCAACTGGCGAAGGTATTCCGGAGTTGTTTTCTAGTGAGATGTGGGGCGGGGCAACATTCGATGTCGCTTATCGCTTTTTAACTGAGGATCCTTGGAAACGTCTTAAATTGATGCGTAAAGCAATGCCGAATACATTACTTCAAATGTTATTCCGTGGTTCAAATGCCGTGGGTTATTCTAATTATCCAGACAATGTTCTAGAAGAATTCATCAAAGAAGCCGCCCATAATGGAATTGATGTGTTCCGAATTTTTGATAGCTTAAATTGGATTCCACAAATGGAGAAAAGCATTCAATATGTCCGAGATGCTGGAAAAATTGCTGAAGGTACGATTTGTTATACCGGTGATATTTTAGATCCATCACGGACAAAATATAATGTGCAATATTATAAAAATATGGCGAAAGAACTAGAGTCTATCGGTGCACATATGATTGCTATTAAAGATATGGCTGGGTTGTTGAAACCACAAGCCGCGTATCGTTTAGTTAGCGAATTAAAAGAAACAACGGATCTACCGATTCATCTGCACACTCATGACACAGCTGGAAATGGGATCATTACCTTATCAGCAGCAGTCAAAGCAGGTGTTGATGTGGTCGATGTAGCGACTAGCGCGATGAGCGGAGCTACTAGTCAGCCAAGTATGAGCAGTTTATATTATGCGTTGCAATACGGTGACCGTGCACCAGAACTAAATCTTAAAAATGTTCGTCAAATCAATCATTATTGGGAAGATGTACGCCCATATTATTCAAGTTTTGAAAATGGTTTAGTAGCGGCTCAAACAGAAGTTTACAGTCATGAAATGCCTGGTGGTCAATATTCAAACTTACAGCAACAAGCGAAAGCAGTTGGCTTAGGTGACAAATGGGATGAAATCAAAGAGATGTATCAAACAGTAAATCTAATGTTTGGTGATATCGTAAAAGTAACCCCATCTTCAAAAGTGGTTGGTGATATGGCATTGTTCATGGTTCAAAATGACTTAACTGAAGAAGCCATTTATGAACGTGGAAATGAATTGAGTTATCCTGATTCAGTCATTAGCTTCTTCCAAGGCGAATTGGGTCAACCTGTGGGTGGATTCCCAGAAAAATTACAACAAATTATTTTACAAGGACGTCCCGCAATGCAAGAACGCCCAGGTAAATTTGCTGAACCTGTTGATTTTGACAAAGTAAAACAAGAACTACAAGAATTGATTGGTTTTGAACCAAGTAAAACAGATGTTTTAAGTTACTTGATGTATCCGCAAGTATTTTTAGATTATCAAAAATCATATGCGCAATTTGCAGATGTTACTTTATTAGATACTCCGACTTTCTTTAGCGGTATGCGTTTAGGTGAAACTGTTAATGTTCAAATTGAAAAAGGCAAAATCCTGATTATTCGTCTAGATGAAATTGGTGAGGCGGATATTGAAGGAAATCGTACGTTGTTCTTCAACTTAAATGGCCAACGTCGTGAAATCGTAGTTAAAGATGCTTCTATCAAGAGTGCCGTTCAAACAAAACGTAAAGCAGAACCTACAAATCGGGAACAAATTGGTGCCACGATGTCTGGTTCGGTCTTAAAAGTCTTAGTTAAAAATGGCGATCGCGTTGAAAAAGGGCAACCATTGATGATTACTGAAGCGATGAAGATGGAAACATCGATCGATGCTCGTTTTGCAGGTAAAGTATCTCATTTATATGTTGAAGAAGGCGAGAGCATTTCTTCTGGTGATTTATTGATTGAAGTTGTCGAAAAGTAAGGAGCGTTGTTAAGTGAAAAGAGTGATTGGTTTTATTAGTATCCTATGTACTGTATTGATTGGTTATTATTTGCAACCAGTCCTCTTTCCACCCGCTCAAAAAAAGGTTAGTGTAGAACCTGCGACAAACCAAGTGGTAAAACATAAGGCATTGCAATTTCAAAAAATAAAAACAGCTGGCTATGCACAATATATTTCTCAACCTGTAGCTGAATTTGAAAAAGTTTTTGGACAACCAACGAAAATTGAGAATAGTGGTTTCTTTTTTCAAACTAGAAAGTATCCTTTTGAAAAGGGAATCTTAGAAGTGAACATTGAAGCGGATAAGATAAGTACGATAAAGATAATGGCTAAATCAGCGGACACGCAGCCGTTTAAATTTGGAATGACGAGCAATCAATTATCGGATCAAATTAATCTATCAGCGGATTTTTCTTTGACTTATGATGAAGAACCGGTTGCAGTTGAATTAAGTGAAAGCGATATGCGCTTTCGACCGTTGATCGCGTTTGATAATAATACTTTTGCGATGCTTTTTTTCAATGGCAAAACCGAAAAAATGATTGGAGCAGTCTATGCCGACTTGGAAAGTCTACTGCGCTTGATGCCTTATCAAATCAACAGTGGCAATCCGTTGGCTAATCGTGTTCAAGAAAGCAATCTTGATTGGCCCACTTTAAATCGAGAAAAACAACAAAATTTAGCTGAAGCAATCAATCTCTATCGTTCATTACACAAAAAGACTACTAATCTGGTTTCAGAACGTGCAACAAGCGATAGTGAAAAAATGCTCTCTGAATTTTTAAATAGTCCTAAAAAAGTATTGAATAAGGAACGTTTAGAAGAGTGGCAAACAGACCAAAGCGCACATTTGAGTAATTTATCTTTCGAACTCAAAGACAGTGAATTTAGAAAATTGGCTAAAGAAAATCAAGTTGAATATAAAACTGGATTTAGCTATACACCTACAGTAGATCCTTTATTTAATCTATTTGAATGGATCAGTCATAGTCATCTAGTCGATATTTTTGACGATTCTGAGGCAGATGAGTTAGGCGTTGCAATTGATCAAGAAAGTGTGCTAATCTTGAAACAAGAACCAGAAAAAACAAAGGATAGTGAGTAAGTTGATTATTAATGAAGCGTTCTTCCAATTAGAAGACCAAAATCGCCTACTGATTCAAACTATCTTAGCCAGTCAAAATTATCAAAATTATTTACTGACTAAAAAAGAGATGGATGATTGTCCTGAAGTAGCTGAATTAAGAAAAGTTTTTCAAGCCACAAAAGATAAATTTGAACGGATTTCTTCATATGGCGAGTACGCGCCGGGATATCGTGAACAACAACGAAGTGTTCGATCAAGCAAACGTGCTTTAGACTTAAATGAAAAAGTTGCTGCCTTTCGAATTGCTGAAACAGAGTTGCAGCAGCTATTGGATGAAATTGGTCAACGTTTGGCAACAACCATTTCAAATGAAATCAAAGTAGATGCTGGAAATCCCTTTTTCGAAACGGGAAATCATGGTTGCAAGGGGAATTGTCATGGATAATACAGAATTCGTAGTACAAAAAAGACGTGGGATGATTGTCTGGGTCTATTCATTGAAACAATTAAAAACATTGAAACGTTTTGGCTTAATTCATTTTGTTTCGAGAAAAATGAAATATGTTGTATTGTATGTGAATGAAGAAGTTGCAGACGAAACGGAAGAGAAATTGCAAGCTTTGCATTTTGTTCGTCAAGTTGAACGTTCTTACCGACCAGATATCGAAATGAATTTTGCTGATCGTATCGGAACAAAAGCTGCATACCAAGTTAAAGATGACGATGAGTTGGATGTCGTAGAAGCCAATACAAAGATTCGACTAGCTGAAACAGTCTAAGTAAGGTGAAAAATGTCTGATTTATTCAAACATTTTTCATCTTTTTCTTTGATAATAGAGAAGTCAGTGAATCTATAAGAGAATCTTTTAAAAAATTAAGTTTGTTAGATGAGGAAAGAGAGGCATGACAAAACATGCGGGTAGTTTCAGGTGAATACGGTGGACGTAAATTAAAAACTTTAAGTGGAAACAATACACGACCAACAACAGATAAAGTTAAAGGTGCGATTTTTAATATGATTGGCCCTTACTTTGATGGTGGTGCAGCATTGGATCTTTTCTCTGGAAGTGGTTCTTTAGGGATTGAAGCGGTCTCTCGTGGAATGGACAAAGCGGTATTAGTAGAAAAGAATTTTCGAGCGATGGAAATTATTCGTGAGAACGTCGCAATGACTAAAAATGAGGAAACTTTTCAATTACTGAAAATGCCAGCAAACCAAGCGATTCAACGTTTAGTAGAAACAGAAACAAAATTTGATTTAGTTTTGCTGGATCCTCCGTATGCGAAGCAAGAAATTGTAAAACAAATTGAGCAGCTTTTAGATCATGATTTACTGACAACAAATGCAATCATTGTTTGCGAAACGGACAAAGCAGTTGAATTACCAGAAAAAATAGGAAACTTAAAAGAACGTAAGCGGCAAGATTATGGGATCACAGCAGTAACTATTTACGATTGGGAGGATTAAAATGAAAAAAATCGCTCTTTTTCCTGGTAGTTTTGATCCGTTAACGATGGGTCATTTAAGTACGATTGAACGTGGAGCACAACTATTTGATGAATTGGTTATTGGTGTTTTCGTAAATACTAATAAAAAAAGCTTTTTTACATCGGAAGAAAAAGTAACGATCGTTAAGGAATCGGTCAGTCATTTAGCCAACGTTCGTGTATTGGCACAAGAGAGTGATCTAACTGTAAACGTAGCTAAAACATTAGGAGCTAAATTTTTATTACGGGGGATTCGTAGTATTAAAGATTATGAATACGAGCAAGAAATCGCTCTGATGAATCAGCATTTAGCGCCAGACTTAGAAACTGTTTTCTTATTAGCTGAACCGAAATACAGTCATATTAGTTCCTCCTTATTAAAAGAAGTTTGGACTTTCAATGGAGATATAAAAGAATACTTGCCGGAACCTGTTTTTCGAGCATTGGAAAAGAAGCGTGAACAATTGTGAAAAATAATAAATTAGTTAAGCGGCTCCTGCTGATTTTCATTGCATTAGTTGCAGTTGCCTGTGTGATAGTACCTTTGCCATATTATATTGAAGCGCCGGGAGATACTATCAATTTAAAAGAATTGATCACGGTCAATGATAACAAAGATGATCAAAAAGGTTCCTTCAGTTTGACCTCAGTCGGTATTCGTCGCGCAACGGTTTTTACAATGGCCAAAGCCAAATTTGAACCGTTTTACGAAATTATTTCTGCTGAAGATCTAACTGGTGGAGCTAGCGATGAAGAATATATGCAGATTCAACAGTTCAATATGGAAACTTCTCAAAATTTTGCGATTGAGCAAGCAATGAAATTAGCAAATAAACCTTATGAAATGAAATATAAAGGGGTCTATGTTCTAGGAGTAGAAAAAAATTCTAATTTTGCTGGAAAAATCTCGATTGGAGATACGATCACAAAAGCTGATGGCAAAGAATTTGCAAGCAGTGAGGAATTTATGAAATATGTGAAGTCACAAAAAGTTGGTCAGGAAATGAAAGTGACCTACATCCATGATGGCAAAACAAAAGAAGCGACTGAAAAATTAATCAAACTTCCAACCGATAAAAAACCAGGCATCGGAATCAGTCTGACCGACCATACTGAAATTGAATCGCAGGAGAAAGTGAAAATCGATGCTGGAAGCATTGGTGGCCCTTCTGCGGGCTTGATGTTCACCTTAGAGGTTTATCAACAATTAGTTGATAAAGACTTGAGAAACGGCCAAAAAATCGCAGGTACCGGTACGATGGATTCTGCGGGAAATGTTGGACGAATCGGTGGTATTGATAAGAAAGTAGCTAGTGCTTCCGCTAGCGGCGCAAAAATCTTCTTTGCTCCAAATGATGAAATCACTAAAGAAATGAAAAAGGCACAGCCAGGAATTAAATCTAATTATGAAGAAGCTAAAGCAGCAGCTAAAAAATTAGGCACTGATATGAAAATTGTTCCTGTTAAAACAGCACAAGATGCTTTAGATTATTTAGAACAAATGAAATAGAAAATCACAACAGTAAAGTATGATGTATTTGATCCATGAACTTGAAATTTAACGATCTATTTTGAATACGCAGAGGAAGACTTCATTTAGTCATTTCCTTTGCGTATTTTTTTGTAAAGGAGGTTATGATGAAAGACTATTTAAAAAAATATCCATATTTATTACTCATTCCGGTCGCTTTATTCGGCGTCTGTTTCTTTATTTTTCAAAAAGAAGAAGAAACAATTAGTCAACCAACGCTTTTTTCAACCAGTCAATCAGTATTAGAAACAACTAGTGCCACTGTTAGTGAAGAATGGTATGTTGACGTTAAAGGAGCTGTAAATAAGACTGGCATGTATCGGATCAAAGAAGGCATGCGTTTGATGGATGTCATTGAGTTAGCTGGAGGATTTACTGCTGAGGCTGATCAAAATCAAATCAATTTTTCCAAGTTGTTAGCTGATCAAGAAATCGTCTATGTGCCTAAAGTAGGAGAAGAAATACCAACGATCAATGAAGAAACAAAATCAGCACAAAATAAGACTGAGGATACGAATAAGAAAATCAATATCAATACAGCGGATGCAAGTGAATTACAGCAATTATCTGGAATCGGCGAAAAACGTGCAGCAGATATTATTAAATTTCGTGAAGGGAATGGCGGTTTCCAAGCGATCGAAGATTTGATGAAAGTATCGGGCATCGGGGAAAAGACACTTGAAAATTTGAAGGACTCGATTACAATATAGAAAAGATCTAAATGAGAGGATGAACACCTTGAAGACAGAAAGAATTCCATGGGACCAATATTTTATGGCGCAAGCCGTATTGTTATCATTAAGAAGTACCTGTACTCGCCTTGAGGTGGGGGCTACGATCGTTAGAGATAAGCGAATCATTGCGGGAGGATATAATGGGTCCGTAAGTGGCGATGTCCATTGTGTCGATGACGGTTGCTATGTAGTTGATGGTCATTGTTTAAGGACGATCCATGCAGAGATGAATGCCTTGTTACAATGTGCAAAATTAGGTATTGCTACAGATCAAGCCGAAATTTACGTCACACATTTTCCTTGCTTGGCGTGTACAAAAGCTTTGCTGCAAGCGGGTATCAAGAAAATCCATTATTTGAAAGATTATCATAATGATCCTTATGCGATTGAATTGATCAGCCAAGTAGGCGCCAGTGTTCACCAAGTTCATTTAGAAAGTAAATATTTTACGAAATTGCAATTAGGAGAAGATGCTGCCACATCACCTGAAAAATAAGCGAATTACGTAATTATTTAATTTTGCCGATTTTTTGCGCCATATTATCGGGCGCACTCATGTATCAATTCAATTATTGGCTATTGATTTTGCTGATAATCTTGTTGATACGAATTTGCTGTATGAAAAGACCGAAACTGCTAGTTATGGTCTTTTTGTGCAGTTTTTTTATTGGAATCAGATCCTATTTATATATTAATAATTTTTCAGCAGACCAATTAGTGATAACAAATGAGCGAATAAACATTCAGGTAGATACCGTTAAAATAGATGGAAATCTTTTGAAATTTTATGGTCAGATCGATGGAAAAATGTATTTGATTTACTACACGTTGGCGTCCGAAAACGAAAAGCTGAATTGGTCGAACCAAGCGCCTCCTGACTACGCTATAATCAGCGGAAAGACCGAAAATTTTTCGCCGGCTCGTAATTTAAATGGCTTTGATGAACAAAAATACTATCATAGCATCGGCATTTCTCAATCGTTACAAGCCGATTCATTGAGACCAGTGGACTCTAGAAAGTATAGTCTCAGCCGCTTGCGACACCGATTGATTGATCGAATCGATCAGCGGTACTCCGATCATTTAGCAAGTTATATCAAAGCCTTAGTAATTGGTTACAAAGATTTGCAATTCGATGAATATATGGATGGCTATAAAGCCAATGGCTTGCTCCATCTTTTTACACTTTCGGGATTGCATATCCAATTTTATCTAGGTGGATTACACGTACTTTTAAAACGGCTGAGGTTAGTTAGAGCATCGCGTTTGGGTATTCTCTGTTTAGTTAGTTTGTTCGTGATTCCTTTGACTGGAGGGAGTTATAGTACGATTCGGGCTGTTTTTAGTTTTTTGATTGCTTTTAGTTGTCTTACGTTTGATGTTGCTCTATCTAAGCTTGATCAATGGAGTATCATGTTGTTTTTATTAGTAAGTTGTTTCCCGCTAGCGTTATGGTCTGTGGGTGCTCAATTAAGCGTATTTTTTTCTATGATCCTTTTGTATATGACAGATTTAGAATTAAAACAATGGCAGCACTCGCTCATGTTTACTTTTTTAGCGCTTCCGATTTTAATATATAGCTTTAGTGAATGGTCGATTCTGGGTGGCGTGTTAACACTATTGCTGTTTCCTTTGTTTGAATGGGTGATCCTGCCTAGTTGCTTGCTGCTATTTGCGGGTTGTTTTTTACCGGGAATACATTATTTCAGTAATTTATTTGATGAATGCTTACGACTACTAGAATGGTTCCTAATCAAATTCTCTCTTCCGAATTTGATAATTGGGAAACCTAGTATCTTTATATTTTTATGTTTATCCATCCTTGTGCTCACTTTGCTAGATCGGATTAAGTACCAACGAACGTATTATTTTTTGATTTTACTAGCAGTTGGGTTGCTTTTTTCTATTTCCTATTCTTTCAGAGGGATCGTTGCTTTTGTTGATGTAGGGCAGGGAGACTGTTTATTCATTCGTCTACCATTCAAACAAGAAACATTCTTGATTGATACGGGTGGACGTTTGCGTTTTGAACAGGAGCTATGGAAACAGCGACAGTCCAAAGCACTCTCTGATTATAATATCCTACCGTTTTTACGATCTATTGGTTGTCAAAAAATCGATCATTTGATCGTGACGCATAATGATGAAGATCATATGGGAGAATTAGAAAATATTCTAGCTAATGTACGGGTCAAAAATCTATATCTAGGCACAGGTTCACAAATGGAATTAAGAGAACTATTAGAGCCACTTAAAGGAACAGCCGTTCATTTAGTAAAACAAGGCGATCAAGTTGGTCAAAAATTGAAATTGAGCATCTTGTCACCGCAAAAAAGTACTGGTGAGAACAATGATTCGCTCGTTACCTATTTCGAAATTAATCAGCAACGTTTTTTAATTACGGGGGATCTTGAAATAACGGGAGAAGAAAAATTGATCCAGGATTATCCCAACTTGAGAGTCGATTTCTTAAAAGTTGGGCACCATGGCAGTAATACATCTACGAGTGAGCAATTTTTAGCAATGATGGATCCAAAATATGCGATCATCTCGGTTGGTCGGAATAATCGCTATGGTCATCCTACTCCTGAGACCTTTGAAAAATTAGCAAGTCGAAAAATCTACACTTTGCGAACAGATCAAAATGGCATGGTCTATTACCAATGGTCGCCGATAACAAAGCGTGGAAAACTCAAACTCCTGATAGATTTTCCACGATAATCGTGGTAGCATGGATAAGCAGCTGATTATCGTTAAGTGAAGAAGTGTCACTTAAAATTAGTCATAGTGAGACGTACAAGGAGTAAATATATGAATACACAAGAAGCCGTGCAACAAATTCGGCAAGCCCCGTTAGCACCCGTTTACTTGGTTACGGGAACGGAAGATTATTTAGTCCAAGAGATCCGTCAAGCATTTATGGATCGAATGAAAATAGATGATTTAGAAGAATTGAATTTTATGGCTTTTGATATGGATGAGACCAACTTAGGAGCAGTGATCGATGAAGCCGAAACATTGCCTTTTTTTGGAGATTATCGCTTGATTTTTGTCGAAAAGCCTAGTTTTTTAACCGGGGAAAAAAAGAGTAATAATCAAGAACAAGACATCGATAGTTTATTGGCTTATTTGAAACAGCCCGTCGAAACTTCGGTAGTTGTTTTTTGGGCGAATTATCCTAAATTAGATGCACGAAAGAAAGCAACGAAAGCATTAAAGAAAGCGACCGTCATTGATGCTGCACCGTTGCAAGAACGAGATTTGCGTAATTTTTTACAACGTTATATCAGTAATGAAAATGTAAAAATTTCACGTGAAGCTTTTGATTTATTTTTAAGATTGACTGACTTCGATTTATCAAAAGCAATGAATGAAATTGAAAAATTATTACTTTTAGCAGGTGAGGGCGGAACAATCACGCTGCAATTAGTTGAAGATTTGGTGCCAAAGACATTGGAACATAATATTTTTGAGTTGACGGAGCAAATCTTAAAAGGTGATGCAGGAAAAGCGTATCAGACCTACGAAGAGTTACATCTGCAAGGTGAAGAGACAATCAAATTGACAGCAATTTTGATTGGTCAGATCCGATTATTGTTACAAACGAAGATATTACAAAAAGTAGGTTATCAGCAAGCTAATATTGCTGAAACGTTGGGTGTCCATCCTTATCGAGTGAAATTAGCGATGCAGCAAGTAGCGAAATTTCCTTTGCAGTTATTGGTTACAATGTATGATGAATTAGTCGAAAATGATTATGAAGTCAAAACAGGACAAGCAGAAAAAGAGTTGAATTTCCAATTATTTATTTTAAAAACGACGGAGCAGATCAAGCAAAAAAGAGCCTGAGTTTAAATACAAGCTATTTATAAAAAGAGACTATTACAGAAGGTTATCCTCCTTTTGTTTTAGTCTTTTTTTGTTAAAACTTTTTTGATAAAAAATGTTTCCTTTATTCACCTATCCATATTTTTAAGGTATGATAAAACTATTCATTTAAGAAAGCGCTTAAAAATAGGATATATCAGTCATATTGGCTTATATATAGATAAATCTTACGGGAAGGATGAACAAAATGACAGTCGCAAAAATTATTTATGCTACAAATACTGGAAACACCGAAGGAATCTCAGAAATTTTAGAAGAGGCATTTGAAGCGTTAAATATTGATGTAGAGCGGATCGAAGCAGATGATGCTACAGCTGATAGTTATGAAGATGCAGATATTTGTGTTTTAGCAACGTATACAGATGGTGACGGAGAGCGACCTTTTGATTTAGAAGATTTTTATGATGAATTGCTAGGTGAAGACCTAGCAGGAAAAATTTATGGTGTAGTTGGAACCGGTGATAGTGAATTATATCCAGATTATTTCTGTCAAGCAGCGCTTGATTTTGATACTACCTTTGCCCAAACAGGGGCAAAAAAAGCAGCTGAAGTCGTAAAAATTGAAAACGAAGCGGATGACGAAGATGAAGAAGTCTTGATTGCATTTGTTAAAACATTAGTTGCAGCTGTTGGCTAAAAAAAGAGGGGATAGATATGTTTAAAGTAATTAGACGATCGAAACTAGCTCCTAATGAAGTAGAAATGGTTATCGAAGCTCCTCACATTGCCGAAAAAGCTTTAGCTGGACAATTTGTGATTTTACGGATCGATGAATTTGGTGAGCGTATTCCTTTAACGATTGTAGAGACTGAACCAGAAAAAGGTTCCATCCGGCTGATTTTTCAAGTAGTTGGTAAATCAACTGCTCAATTAGCAACGATCAGAACCGGGGAATTTATAAAAGATTTGGTGGGGCCATTAGGTAAAGCAACAGAAATAAAAAATTTTGGACATGTTTTGTTGGTGGGTGGCGGTGTAGGGATCGCAGCACTATTTCCAATCATCAAAGCTATGAAAAAAGCTGGGAATCGTGTGACGACTGTTTTAGGCGCTAAAACCGCTGACTTGGTCATTTTGGCAAGAGAATGCCAAACTTATTCTGATGAATTGCTCATTATGACTGATGATGGTTCGCTAGGAGAATCCGGTGTAGTTACTGCAGCCATGGAAAAAATCTTTCAACAACAAAGTATTGCAACAGCTTGGGCGATTGGTCCCAGCACCATGATGAAATTCTGCACATTGACGGCACAAAAATATGATGTTCCAATATATGTATCGTTGAATCCGATTATGATCGATGGTACTGGGATGTGTGGTGGTTGTCGAGTAACGATCGCTGATACGATCAAGTTTGCTTGTGTAGACGGACCAGAATTTTTAGGTTCTGAAGTCAATTGGGATGAATTTATCAACCGGATGAAACAGTATAAAGGAGAAGAGACATCAGCGTTCAAAAGTTATCAAAAGCAGGTGATGAACAATGGCTAAGCGTAGTTATACCAAAACTTTGATGAAAGAACAAGCACCAGAAATCCGCGCCCATAATTTCGCAGAAGTCACCCTAGGATACTCGTTGGAAGAAGGACAACAAGAAGCGTCGCGATGTTTACAATGTAAAAATGCACCTTGTATTACTAATTGTCCCGTGATGATCGATATTCCCAGTTTTATAAAGGCTATTGAAGAGAACGAAATGGAACAAGCTCAGAAAATTTTAAGTCAATATACGAATTTGCCTGCTATTTGTGGTCGTGTTTGTCCACAAGAAAAACAGTGTGAGATGGCCTGTCGATTAGGACGTTCAAAAAAATTTGAACCCGTAGCAATCGGAAAGTTAGAACGACTGGTCGCTGACTGGGCGTTAGAACAACCTTTTGAAGTCGCTGTAACTGCCATGGATAAAGGTCGAGTTGCTGTAATTGGATCAGGGCCGTCTGGGTTAACAACTGCCGGTGACTTAGCTAAGCTGGGCTATGAAGTAACAATTTATGAGGCATTACACGAACCAGGCGGTGTGCTAACAAATGGTATTCCTGAGTTTCGTTTGCCCAAGAAAATTGTAAAAAAAGAAATCGAACGAATTGTAGCACAAGGTGTGAAAATAAAAACGAATGTCGTTGTTGGGAAAACAATCACGATAGAGGAAATCATAGATAAATATGATGCTTGTTATCTCTCAGTCGGGGCAGGAGCACCAAGATTCCAAGGAGTCAAGGGCACAGCACTGAATGGTGTGTATTCAGCTAGTGAATATTTGACACGGGTCAATCTGATGCACGGGTATCAATTTCCAACGTACGATACACCTCTTCAAAAAGTGAAAAATGTCGTGGTGATCGGGGGAGGAAATGTGGCGATGGATGCGGCACGTTCAGCAAGACGTTTAGGTGCTGAAAATGTGTCAATTATTTATCGGCGTTCCTTAGAAGAATTACCTGCTCGAGTAGAAGAATATCATCATTCGGTTGAAGAAGGGATCAATTACCATTGGTTATCTAATCCAATCGAATATTTAGGAGATGATCAAGGGAAGTTGAAGGCAGTCAAATGCATTCGTATGGAACTTGGTGAACCTGATGATTCGGGACGCCGTCGCCCAGTCAGTATTCCAAATAGCGAATTTATTATTGAAGCAGATACAGCAATCGAAGCAATTGGTCAAGATGCGAATAGGGTGTTATTAGATACCTTTCCTCAATTAGCGCTTAATCAATGGGGATATATCGCTGCGGATGAAGAAACATGTGCAACTTCGATTCCAGGTATTTTCGCTGGTGGAGATATCGTTACTGGAGCGGCAACCGTAATTTTAGCAATGGGTGCTGGGAAAATAGCAGCTAATCAAATCGACCAGTACATCCAAACGAAAAAGTAAAAAAATGAACTTATTAGCTGCTAAGCGAAATAGAAGGTACAAAAAAACCGATCATACGATCGGTTTTTATTATTTAGCTAATTTTTTAGCAAGACGTGCTTTATCACGGTTTGCTTTGTTTTTGTGAATCAAACCTTTTGATTCAACCATATCGATTGCTCGAGATGCTTCTTTGTAAAGATCGTTTAAGTTATCTGATCCAGCAGCAGCAGCTTCTTCGAATTTTTTAACAGTAGTACGCATTGCGCTCATTTGTGATGAGTTTTTTGCGTTAGCAGCTTCGCTAGTGCGAACACGTTTGATTGCAGATTCAATGTTTGGCATGGGTTTCACCTCCGGATTTAGACTTATACGGTTATAGCCGTACAATTCAACATTACCCATTATACATAAAGCAGCATTTCAATGCAATAAAATCGTGACAAGTTTTTTTCCTTAACAGAAAATAAAATAGAAAATGTACTTTTATTAAACCTATTTATCTACTTTAATGAATATTTTGATGAAGAGGACAATCTTGACAGTTCATCTCACGAGATTGGATAGGCTCTTTTAATGGCATCAACATTCTTAAACCATTTAAGATAACTAAAATCGTACTACCTTCATGACCGATAACACCTAATGGTAGTGTCAAAAACTGTAAAAAATTACTGCTGATCAATAAAACGATAACTAATAAAGAAAATAAAATATTTTGTCGTACGATTCGTTTCATTTTTTTGGCCAAGCGATGACTGTAGACTAATTTTGTTAAATCGTTTTTCATCAGTACCATATCAGAAACTTCCATTGCAACATCCGTTCCTTCGCCCATCGCGATGCCGATATCTGCAGTAGCTAGAGCGGGGGCATCATTGATCCCATCACCGACCATCGCATTCACAGTGAATTTTTTTTGTTGCTGTTTAACTAATTCAGTCTTATCAGCAGGCAAGCACTCACCATGAAATTCTGTCAATCCTAACTGTTGAGAAACGAAACTGGCTGCACCAAGATTGTCACCGGTCAACATCGTTGTCTGAATATGCTGCTCGGAGAAATAATCAATTACTTCTTTTGTATAAGGTTTTGGCAAATCCATCAAAGCCAGCAATGCGACGAGCTTATCGTCACAAGTCAAGCTGATGACTGTTTTGCCTTCTTCATGCCACTTACTGACTAATGGCTGACTCATTGAAGCGCTTGGTTTACCTAGCTTCCAAATCTGATCCTCATAGACTGCTTCTAAGCCCGCACCGGCAATTTCATTGATTTCCACAGGAATACTTTCTTCACGATTAAAAAATTGTGTAATCGCTTTGGCGATCGGATGATTTGATTGACGCTCCATTGAAAATAATAGTTGTGGAATCAACGAATCGTCTGAAAAAGTTTGATAATCAGTTACACGTGGTTTTCCTTGGGTTAATGTTCCTGTTTTATCAAAGGAGATGGCCCGCAAATCTGCCAATTTTTCTAAAGTTTTGCCAGATTTGAAAAGAATCCCTTTTTTGGCACCATTGGAGATTGCTGCGAGTGTAGCAGGCGTAGCAGAGGCGACGAGAGCACATGGTGACGCAACAACTAATAAAACCATTCCGCGATAGAAACTTTCTGTAAAAGGCCAGCCCAAAATCAAATGAGTGAATAAAATCATCAAAGGCACAGCGATCAAAACAATTTTAACGTAAACATTTTCGATTCGCTCAATAAATGTAGCCGTGGCACTTTGCTCACTTTGTGCATTTTCTACTAAGCGTAATATTTGGGCGAATAAAGTGTCCTCGCTCGTTTTAGTCACTTTTAACGTAAAAGCTTGACCAAGATTAATCGTTCCGCCAAAGGCCTCATCGCCAATATTTTTTTCAACTGGAATCGATTCGCCAGTTATTGCTGCTTCATCAATCGAAGATCTTGATTGCATCAATCCATCGATTGGAATGGCGGCTCCTTTAGCTACGAATACGTTATCTCCGATAGTTAATTCTTTAACTGGAACAACGATATGTTGCTCACCAACAATTTTTACCGCTTCATTAGGTGCGGCATTTAACAAAGCAGTGATCTCTTTAGTGCTTTTATTCGTTGCATATTCTTCAAGAGCACCGCTCAAACAAAAAATAAAGGTCAGCATTGCACCTTCAAACCAGTTACCAATTAGACAGGCACCGATAGCAGCTAAAGCCATCAATAGATCCACATTCAATGTTTTATCGTGGATCAATTCGTTGATTCCTTCGTAGGTTTGCTTCCAACCGCCGCTAATAATGGCAGCGATAAAAAAAAGTGGGTAGATTGGTTGGTTCAAAAGCATCGATAACTTACCAATAATTAATAATCCGAGACAGAATAGGGTAGAGAGAAAAGCCGTACGTTCTTCTTTGCTCATAACTATTCCTCCTTTCGATTTTTATCCTATCACGAATAAGCATTCAATTGATAATGAAAAATTCTAAATGAGAACGAAAGTAATTATCAATTAGTGATGATAACGATTATCATTAGCAACGAGAGCTTTTAAATGGAATTGAGGAAAATATAAAAATTTTGAGAGTTCAATTTTAAATTATAATAATTATAAATAAAATAAAAAAGACCTGCATAAATGCAGATCTTACATAGCGATTAACCAATAGGCGATCAAAATAATACCTAAAATAATTCGATACCATCCAAAGACAGTAAAGTCGTTGCGCTTGATATAGTCTAATAAGAATTTGATTGCGACGATCGACACGACAAAGGCAGTGATCATACCCACTAATAGAACGATCGTTTCTGATAAGCCAAAAGTATTTCCATTCATTAAAAATTTAACGATCTTTAAGCCGCTCGCACCGAACATCACGGGAATTCCTAAGAAGAAAGAAAATTCAGTAGCGACATAACGCGAACATCCGATGATGATTGCACCAAGAATCGTTGCGCCAGAACGAGAAGTACCAGGAATCAACGAAAGTAATTGGAAAGCACCAACAAGCAAAGCAGCTTTATAAGTAAAATCATTTAATGTAGTAATTTTAGCCGGTTTATTTTTATGTTGCCGCTCAACGACAATAAAGGCGATCCCATAAACGATCAACATAATCGCTACAGGTAAAAATTTATGGAAATGTGCTTCTAGAAAATCATCAGAAGGAATTCCGATAATCGCTGCTGGAAGGCAAGCAATGATGACTTTAAACCACAATGTCCAGGTATCACGTTTTTCTCGATTATTTTTGCTGTAAGAAAAAGGATTTAGTTTATTGAAATACAAAACGACTACGGCTAAGATAGCACCTAGTTGAATCACGACATTGAACATTTCAGTAAAGGCAGAGCTCATGTTCATTTTGATAAATTCGTCTGCTAAGATCAAATGACCCGTAGATGAAATCGGTAACCATTCCGTGATTCCTTCAATGATTCCGAGAATGATTGCTTTAAAGATATTGGCAATAAGCATAGTATACGTCCTTTCAAATTAGTAACAACAATCAGTATACCGTTTTGCTAAAAAAAAAACCATTGGAAAATCGCTAAGCTTTATATAAAAAAACCTGCCAATATTAAGTGGGCAGGTTTTTTTGTAGCTATTATTCCTTTGTTTGGTCTAAAATAGTTTTTCCACGTTCCATATAACTGATATCGTTGATTGCGCGAATGGAGAATTCACCATTTTCATACTTGATGCGGTTGATACTTCCATTTAAAAGGTTGGCCCGAACAGGTTGTTTTGAATCAATCAAACTTAGTAAGAATGCAATCGTTAATCCATGAGAAACGATCAGAACATTTCCGCCACCATTTTTTTCGCGATGTTGAGCGATATCTTCAAAACCATTCCAAACGCGGTCACGTAATTGCGCATATGGTTCTGCCCAATTCGCTGTATCAGCGACTTCGATTGCATTCGCAATTTCTTCAAATGTAACATCTGTAGCGAAAAGATCGTCTTCTGTTTGGAAGTTCAACACACGCGGTAATACGCCCCACATTTCTGCATCGTAGCCGCCCTCAAGAGAACCAAAGCACCATTCACGAATACGTGGATCGACATGATAAGGAATATCTTTGCCAGCAGGATGTTCGCCTAGTAAGATACGCATCGTTTCAATTGCACGACCGGAATCACTAGAATATGCTTCTTCAAATTTTGTATCTTGTAGACCAAGTCCAACGTTTTTGATGCCAGCACGGCCGCTTTGAGTTAGTGGAGTATCACACCAACCTTGAACACGAGCTAACGTATTGAACATTGTTTTACCATGTCGCACAATATAAAGATTTGTTTCTGTCATATTTATAACCTCCAAAAAGTTGATTAGTTAAAGAACGGATTTGTATCGATTTCTTGACCAATAGTGGTCGCTTCTCCGTGACCAGGATATGCTGGCAATTCACGAGGAAGGGTAAAGAGATAGGTTTTGATACTGTATAACAATTGTTGAAGGTCGCCAGTATATAGATCTGTTCGACCGATGCTGCCTTTAAATAAAGCATCACCTACGACGGCAAAGTCATCGAAAATGAAGCTGACGCTTCCAATAGAATGACCTGGAGTAGGAACGACTTGGAAAGTCATACCGCCAATCGTATACTCCTTTAGTTCGAATTCATATTCTGCCGGCTGTACGACCAAATTTGGTAGATCATCGTGTCTGCCAAGGCCAGATAAATTCAAAATGGGATCACTCAGCCACGCTTGTTCAAGCGGACTTACATATACTGGAATCGAATATTGGTGACGTAATTGTTCTACCGCACCGATATGATCATAATGTGTATGAGTCAAAAGAATCGCTTGGGGTGTTTTACCAATTCGTTTGATTTCTTGAATCAAACGATCCCCTTCAGAACCAGGATCAACAATCAATAAATTTTGTTCATTGTAAATCAAATAGCAGTTTTCTTGGACACTGCCCGTTACAAAACCTTCAATATGAATCATTAGTTTCCTCCTATTGCAACTGTTAATCATCTAGGTCAGTTCATTCATCAACTATTTTAGTGCAAAATAGCAATGATTTCTCTTCTATTATACCTTAAAAGCTAAAAAGATAAACGATTCCAATTCACTTGCTGAACTTTCATGTAAAAAGTACCGTTAGTTAGGATAAGGAGGAGTGAAAATGAATGATTAGATTAAAATGATCGAGCAAGAGCCGCGATTATTGTTTGTGTTATCTTTGATTTGTTTAGCGATGTTATTGGATTTAGTAACAGGATTGATTGCTGCTAAACTTTCAAAGCAACTCTCATCAAAAATCGGAATCAATGGATTATTACGTAAAATTGCTAGTATTTTATTGTTATTGTTCTTTCTACCAGTTGCTAGCTTGATCCCTTTGCAAATCGGCAGTGCACTTTTGTATGCTTTTTACTTATCGTTTTTAATGATGGAGCTACATTCAATTCTTGAAAATTACGAAAAAATGGGAATCAAGACGCTGCTATTCCAAAAATTTTTGGCACATTTTATAGATAAAGAGGAAGAAGACTAAAACTTGACGATAGCGCAAAAATCTTCTATGGTTGAACAGCTGAAGAAATTACTTTTAGCAAAAATCGATCTATAAGAAGGTGAAGCGGTGGCTGTCAAAAAAATTGCGATTCGTGAACTCGTGGAATTCATTCTACGCAGTGGGAGTATTGATGAAGGAAAAAACAGTAACCATACACCGCAAGAAGGCGCACGGATTCATCGTAAACTACAAAAAGAAGCTGGAAAAGGTTATCAAAAAGAAGTTTGGTTGAAAAAGCCAGTTGAAATTGCGAATATAGCAGTTCAAGTTGAAGGACGTGCTGACGGAGTCTATATTGAGGATGAACAAGTATTTATCGATGAGATCAAGACTTCTGAAACACCTTTTGAAGAATTAGAAGAAGGTATCATCAATTTATATTTTTATCAAGCGATGGTGTATGCCTATATATATAGTGAACAAGAAGAACTTGCTCAAATCGGAACACGTCTAACTTATTATCAAACGATTGAAGAAAAGATTACGCGTCAAACTCGACTGTTCACGTTTGATGAACTAAAAAGTTTTTTTGAAGACTTAATTGAGAAGTACGAAAATTGGTTGGTCTTTCAAATGGAATGGCGTGAAACGCGGAATGAATCTTTAAAAACGCTAGCTTTTCCTTTTGATTCGTATCGTGAAGGACAACGTGAACTAGCTGCAGCAGTCTATAAGACTATCCATGCTCAACAAAAACTATATGTTGAAGCGCCGACAGGAACAGGAAAGACGATGTCAACACTTTTCCCGACATTCAAAGCGATGGGCGAGGGATTAGGCGAACGAATTTTTTATTTGACTGCCAAGACGATCACACGTCAAGTGGCGGAGGAAACCGTTGCAAAAATCACACAAAAATCAGCACGAGTAAAGAGTGTGACGTTGACTGCTAAAGACAAAATATGTTTTTTGACAGAGCGAAATTGTACCCCGGAACATTGTCCCTTTGCTAACGGTTATTACGATCGAGTCAATGATGGCTTATGGGATATGCTAAATAGTGAAGATCAATATACGCGTCCAGTCATTGAAAAGTATGCGCGCAAACATGAATTGTGTCCTTTTGAATTATCATTAGATATTAGTCGCTTTAGCGATCTTGTTGTGGGGGATTATAATTATTTGTTCGATCCGACTGTTTATCTTCGCCGCTTTTTTGAGGAAGAAAACAAGACAAATTTAGTTTTGGTGGATGAAGCGCACAATTTAGTTAATCGTTCTAAAGAAATGTATTCTGCAAGTATTTCAAGAAAGAATCTTAATTACATCAGCAATGAGTTGGACAAGGCTTTTAAAAAACTTAGAAAAGCTTTTATAAAAGTCGATAATGAATTTGAATTAATCTATCAATCATTGGACGGCAAGGCGTATCATCACCAAACGGCTGCTCCAGAAAGTTTGATCAATCATTTATTCAAATTGCAAGAATTGATCAAAGAGTGGTTAGCTGAAAATCCTGATCATCCAGTCCAACAAAAAATGTTGCCGGTCTATTTTGAGATTATTCGTTTTACTAGAATGAGCGAATTATATGATGATCATTATCAAACAACGGTTGATTTTAAGAATTATGATTTGATTGTTAAAGAGTACTGTATCGATCCTTCGTGGTTTTTAGAACAGACGATGGATAAAGTTGGCAGCAGTATTTTATTCTCAGCTAGTTTTTCACCTTTAGATTATTATCAAGAGGTTTTGGGTGGCGGCGATGAGAGTCTAACTTATCGATTGCCTAGCCCTTTTCCAAATGATAATCGTTTAGTAATGGTGGATGCGGGCATTCAAACAACATATCAAAATCGGACACAAAGTATTCCCAAAATTGCTGCTTCAATTGAAAAATTAGCCAGTACGAAAACCGGAAATTATATGGTTTTCTTTCCTTCTTTCCAATATTTAGATCAAGTAGCCGATTATTTTCATGATGTTTATCCAGAATATGCGATCCAAATACAAGGATCTAAATTCAATGAACAAGAGCGGGAAGCTTTTTTAGTTGCTTTTGTCGATCAGCCTGAAAAAACATTGATTGGTTTTTGTGTTTTGGGTGGGATATTTTCTGAAGGAATCGATTTAGTCGGGGAGCGCTTGATTGGAACGGTCGTTGTTGGTGTCGGCTTGCCGCAAGTAAATCATGAACAAGAATTGATCAAAGAGTATTATGATGAAAAAAGAGGACAAGGATTCAGTTATGCATATCAATTACCAGGAATGAATAAAGTGATTCAAGCTGCGGGACGTGTCATTCGCACGATGTCTGACCAAGGAATCATCTTACTTCTTGATCAGCGTTATACGAATCCACATTATCAAAAATTATTGCCAGTCAATTGGGCAGATCGAAAAGTAATTTATGGACCAGCGGCAGTTGAACGAACAGCTAAGCGTTTTTGGGATTCTAAAAAATAAAAGAAGCTGAAACAAAAGAAATTCACTTTTGTTTCAGCTTCTTTTTAGCGATAATTTGTAAATTGTACATCTACAGGTAAATCAAGCTCTCTCACTAAGGCGATAACTTGTTGTAAATCATCGCGATTCTTTCCAGTAATTCGGAGTTGATCTTCTTGAATCTGACTTTTTACTTTTATTTTACTGTTTTTGATGGCAGTGTTAATTTTTTTAGCGACATCTTTATCGATTCCGCTGACTAAATCCGCAGTTTGACGAGCGTTTCCGCCTAGTGCATGTTCAGAATCAGAAAATTGAATGTTTTTAAGTGGAACACCACGCTTGATCAATTTACTAAACAACACATCTTTGACTTGTTCGATCTTATAGTCGTCTTCCGCTTTGATCACTAATTGGTTTCCTTCAAGTGTAATATCAAAAACGCTCCCTTTAAAGTCGAAACGATTTTTTAATTCTTTCAACGCAATTTGAATTCCATTTTTAACTTCTTCTTTATTTAACTCAGAAACGATATCGAAACTTGCATCTTTTGCCATAAAAATCCTCCTCAATTATTTATCTTAAAATGAAAATTTTTGTTATATCAGGCCAATGCAATCACACAATATTCTGAAATTTTAGATAGTAAAAGTGTTATGCAAAGCCATTTCTTATAGTTTATCAAAAAATGATAAGAAAGCCATGATTATTCTCAAATAAGTGCTTGAGAACGATTGCTAAATATTAAAATAATCTGTTACTCTATTAGAGGTTTCTATTTAAAGGAGGATTAGCAGATGCAACGAGTTATCAACTATACAACGAAAGACATGGCGAAAAAAATTATCGTCATTTTATTTACTGGTTTGACTGGCGCAGTAGGGTTGAATTATTTTTTGATTCCAGCCAATGTTTTTTCAGCCGGTATGACCGGGATCGCCCAAATCTTGGGACACTTATTTTTAAATCTAGGCTTCTCACTTGATACCGGGATCTTGATTTTTCTTTTAAACGTTCCAGTATTTATTTTAGGTTTTATTAAATTAGGAAAATCCGCAATGATCTTAAGTTTTGCCAACGTGATCTCAATGTCGGTCTTTACAACACTAGTTCCTGTCGGCCAAGTAACTGATAACGTTTTAATGAATGCGATTACTGGTGGTGTTTTATTAGGGATTGGGGCCGGTTTTTCATTGAAATTTGGTTTTACGACTGGCGGTTTAGATATTGTTTCATTGCTGTTATCAAAAACAACTGGTCGAACAGTTGGAAATTATATGATGTTGTTGAATGGAATGATTGTTGTTGTTGCTGGCTTCTTCTTTACTTGGGAAAGTGCACTTTATACAATTATTACGATTTTTACTATGAGTAGTGTGGTTGATTTTATCCATACGAGTCACCAAAAAATGACAGCCTTCATTACGACGAGTAAAAGTAAAGAAATGTGCAGCGCCCTTAGCAATGAATTGTTAAGAGGAATGACCGTCATTCCTGGGCGAGGCGGATTTAGCTCAACAGAACGAGAAGTGATTATGATCGTTTTGACGCGCTATGAATTATATACGCTAAAACAAGTAGTTTCAGATGTGGATCCAACATCATTTACTAATATTATGGCAACAGATTCAGTGGTAGGAGCTTTCTTGACAGAAGACGAACAAAACCAAATGAAGAAGTCTAAAGCTCAATAACTAAAGATTTGTAAATGAGAATCATTGTGTATCAATTCTCATTTACAAAACCCAATAGATAGAGTAAAATACTGGTGAAACTCGAAAGGGAGTGGAACAAATGGAAGAAAATACACAAAAGTATACTGAAGCAGAAGTTGCAGAAATAAAAGAAAATATTTTGACCGCTTTAGAGTCTGTTATCGACCCTGAGTTAGGTATTGATATCGTAAATCTAGGTTTGATCTATGAAGTTGATTTTGAACAAACAGGAAATACAGTTGTTAAAATGACGTTGACTACTATGGGTTGCCCATTAGCCGATATCTTAACTGAAAATATCCAATCAGCATTAGGTGAAATCGAAGAAGTCACGAATGTTGAAGTAAAATTAGTTTGGTATCCAGCATGGACGACGGATAAAATGAGTCGCTATGCGCGAATTGCATTAGGGATTCGATAAAAGTTTCTGCAAATTAGATTAATGTAAAACTAAATTATATATTTTATAAAATGCTTATCTTACTCAATGCTGTAAGATAGGCTTTTTTTGTTCAAATTAGATGTGTTTGAGCAAAGATTCTAAATATATTTAAAAAATAAAATAAAGAAAATTTCTAGTGGCTAAAATAAAGTCACTAGTTTTTTTGTAAAAAATTACAAAAAAGCTTTGCAAATTTATTTTTTTCAGTTATAGTTGACTAGTCAATTGTTGATGAATCAAATTTAGAGAGGAGAATCTGATGGAACTTAGAGAAATTAGTAAGTTGTTTTATCGCTTGAAACTTGCGAATCAAGAGATGACCACTAAATTTGAGAAAGAAACAGGTTTTAGTCTTACTCGTTATGAGCTGATGATGTTTTTAAAAGAGCATGGACAATGCACGCAGACTATTTTACAAAATGAATTGTTGATCGATAGCGCAGCTGTTACACGTCATTTAAAGGTATTAGAAGAAAAAGACTATGTGACACGTGAAAGAAACAAGCAGAACAATCGGGAAGTATTAGTGACGATCACTGATACTGCTTTGAATGATTTAATGACGTGTGAAGAGAACCATGCCAATAAGCCGGATGCGATCGATTTACCGTTAGAATCAGAGGAAGCAGAAGTATTATTGCGTCTATTAATAAAATTAGTTAAATGAAAGAGGAATGAAACATGTCAAACAACTTAGTAAACAATGATTTTTCAGATATCACTTTTGGAAGAAAATCCGTTCGTGTCTACGACGAAACTTATAAAATTTCACATGAAGAAATGCTAGAAATGATCCAAGAATCAGCAACTGCTCCATCATCAGTCAATATGCAACCATGGCGCTTTGTAGTGGTTGAAAGTGATGAACAAAAAGCTAAATTAAAACCATTGATTCGTTTCAATACTCGTCAAAATGATTCATCTTCAGCCATGGTCTTGATTTTTGGAGATATGAATTGTCATGAATATGGTGAAGAAATCTACAACCAAGCAGTAGAAGAAGGTAAAATGCCTGCGGAAGTTAGAGATCAACAGTTAGCGGCTATCATCCCTCATTACGAAAAATTAACAAAAGAACAAATGAACGATGTTGTAAAAATCGATTCAAGTTTGATCGCAATGCAATTCATGTTGGTTGCTCGTGCCCACGGCTATGAAACAAATCCTATCGGTGGTTTTGAAGCTGACCAATTAGCTGAAGCCTTTGGTTTAGACAAAGAACGTTATGTACCCGTTATGATTCTTTCAATCGGTAAAGCGAAAGAAATGGGTTATACTTCTGTAAGATTAGCAGCTGATAAAATTACTGAATTTAAATAGGCCTGGGGAATAAATATGAAAATTATTCAAGCAACATTCTATATCAAAGAAGAAAAAAGAGACCAATTTCTAACAGAAGTGACAGCGTTGATTGCTGCTACTCGTTCTGAAGAAGGATGCTTAAGCTATAATCTTTATGAGTCTGTGGAAACAAAAAATCAATTCGCAATGATCGAACATTGGGAAGATCAAGCGGCGATCGAACGTCACAATCAAAGTCCATTACTAAAACAATTGTTTGCTAACATGGCAGATTATGCGGCGAAACCGACAGCGCTAAGTTTTTCTGAACCAATTAAATAAGCTTTCTCTATCTAAAAGACACGATCTATCGAGACCGTGTCTTTTTTGATTTAAAAACATTGATTATTTACCTTTTTACTTGTTTACTATATGATTAAAAAGGATTTATTAAATGATCCAAAGAAAGAGATCGGGGGAACGTAAGATGACTTTTTATGGCATCGACTATTTAGAACGGCAATCGAATATCAATGATTATTTAAAATACTTGATTATATTCGGCTCATTATTGATTTTGATTTTTGTCTTTTCATTGTACATGCGCCATCGAATTCAAACAAAATATCGAGATTTGAGTATTATTTTCTTTTTGATATTGATGTTTGCGTTAGGCGTTCAATATTCAGATTATCAAACCAATCAGACCAAGCATTCTCAATCATCGCAAATGGTCAATTTTGTTAAAAGTTTGGCTAAACAAGAATCCGTTGATACAACGGATATTTTTGTCAATGGGACACAGTTTTCGGATGGAATCATTGTTAAAATCGATAAGAAATTTTTCAAAGTAACATTGAGCAATGACCAAAGCTCTTATACGTTGACTGAAAGCTATTTGATCGATAAAAATGCAAATTATATGAAATAAGGAGCGCTGAAGATGCAATTATATAGTCCAATTATTATTAAACTTACTTTAGGAATCATCTGTTTGATTTTTCAAATCAACTTGATGGGCAAGGGCAATTTGGCGCCTTCATCAGCGATGGACCAAGTTCAAAATTATGTTTTAGGCGGAATCATTGGCGGAGTGATCTATAACGAATCGATCACAGTCATCCAGTTTGTGCTGGTATTGATTATTTGGACCTTGTTAGTATTGGTTTTAAAATTTGCTAAAGAGCATAATCGCTATATCAAATTTGTCGTAGATGGCAAACCAATCACTTTGATCCAGAATGGTCGGGTGAATGTAGCGGATTGTCTCAGAAATGGCATATCTGCCAATGAACTGATGTTTAAATTACGAGCAAACGGTATTTATGAAGTTGAAAAAATCAAACGAGCCGTTTTGGAACAAAATGGACAACTGACATTGATTGAATTTGGGGACGAAAATATCAAATACCCGATCATCGTGGATGGTCAAGCGAACTTAGATGTTTTAGAATTGATCAATCAAGATCCGGAATGGCTTGAACAACAAATCCTGCAACAAGGATTTGAGCGCATTAATGATGTCTATCTAGGTGAATATATATCTGGACGTCTGAATCTGTTTGGGTATGATAAATAAAAAAAGTGAGAAGATGTCAGCTGCATCTTCTCACTTTTTTTAAACTTGCTTGAATAAATTATATAATTTTTCTGTTCTTTTTCTTGTTGGTTCATTCAATTTGTCGAGTTCTTCTTTCAAGTCAGCGTTTTGTACTTCTTTTAAGACTAATATGCGATAGATCAATCGTAAATCTTGCCGGCGGACTTTCGGAAAGTGTTGGATCAAAGCTTGATTAAAATCAGCATTCATTTGATTGATACCAATTAAGGAATCTTTTTGCAGGGTGTAGTTGGTCAAAAAGCGGTCTAGATCTTGAACCGCAGCAGCGGAATTTTCCGGTACGAAGCCATTTGCCCAGGCGGCAGTCAATAAAATAAATGTATCTGCATCAGATAAGTCTTGTTGAAAAGCCGTAATCGATGTTTCTTGAACAGTTGTTTGAAGTTCAGCAAATGTTTTTGGTTCATTCTTTTTGATGCGTAAAAAATAATTTGTGAAGCTATCACTGTTCAATAAATTGAGTTCGATTGCTTTATACCAATTATAGTGATGAGAATTCAAATAGTGATAGGATTTCCCATATTTGTCTAACATAATCGCTGAGAGTTCTTTTTCGGTTTTCATTTTTCCCCTGCTTTCAATTTTTTATTATTATACTACTTTTTAAGCAAGCCAATCTTTTTGCCTCTGATTTTGATTAAGTTATACTAAGAATAAGTCATATTTTTGAAAGGAAATCACATGAATGAATTAATCAATACATTTAATGAAAGAAAAGAAGAATTATTAAGTGCGATCTTTGAACATTTGGCGATTTCATTAAGTGCGTTATTAATCGCAGTAGTGATCGCTATTCCACTGGCGATTTTATTGAGTCAGCGGAAAAAATTGGCGGAAGTCGTCTTACAATTGACGAGTATCTTACAGACTATTCCGTCATTGGCTTTACTAGGGTTATTGATTCCTTTTGTGGGTATTGGCACCGTACCGGCATTGATTGCCTTAGTCGTTTATGCCTTGTTACCGATTTTCCAAAATACATATATCGGTTTGGCAGAAATAGATCCTTCGATTGAAGAAGCTGCCGATGCTTTTGGGATGTCACGAACACGTAAATTATTGCGGGTAGAATTACCAATGGCGATGCCGGTCATTATTTCAGGAATTCGGACAGCGTTAGTCTTGATCATCGGTACAGCAACATTAGCAGCTTTGATCGGTGCTGGCGGACTCGGTACATTTATTTTATTAGGGATCGACCGAAATGATCCAAGTTTAACCTTGATCGGTGCGATCAGTTCAGCATTGTTAGCGATAATTTTCAGTGGTTTGATTCGTTTCTTACAACACCGCAGCGGAAAAGCGACTTTGATCGCATTAGGTGTGATTTGTTTGGGAATCGGCGGTATTTTCTTTGCACAACATAATCCAGCCGCAAGCGAAACGGTCACGATTGCTGGTAAGTTAGGTTCTGAACCAGATATTTTGATCAATATGTATAAAGAAGTTATCCAAGATGAAGATTCTTCGATCAACGTGGAATTGAAACCGAACTTCGGTAAAACGAGTTTCTTATTCAATGCTGTGAAAAGTGATCAAATCGATATCTATCCCGAATTTACGGGAACAGTGCTAGAAAGTTTAGTAAAAGTACCGGAAAGTACTAGTGATGATTTATCACCAGATGAAACATATAAAGAAGCTAATAAATTATTGAAAGATCAATTTGAAATGGAATTGATCAAACCGATGAAATATGAAAATACGTATGCATTGGCAATGAAGAAAAGTGAAGCTGAAAAACGTGGAATCACAAAAATTTCTGATCTAAAAGGACAACAAGATCAATTAAAAGCTGGATTCACATTGGAATTTATCGATCGTCAAGATGGCTACCGTGGCATCCAAGATAAATACGGAGTTAATTTGAGTTCTGTCCAAAGTATGGAACCTGCCTTACGCTACCAAGCAATCAATAATGGAGATGTGGATGTGATCGATGCTTATTCAACTGATAGTGAAATCAAACAATATGATCTTGTAACTTTAGAAGATGATTTGCATAATTTCCCGCCATACCAAGGTGCACCGTTAATGAAACAAGAATTTGCTGATCAACATCCTAAAGTGGTGAAAGCATTGAATCGTTTAGCTGGTAAAATCACAGAAGATCAAATGGTTGAAATGAACTACTTAGTAAACGTCAAAAAAGAACAGCCAGCAAAAGTGGCGCATGACTTCTTAGTGAAAGAAAAAATCATTGGGGAGGATCTGTAGATGGAATCAATTATTGAATTTAAAGATGTCAGTAAGGAATTTGAAGGCAACGTAGTATTAAAAGATTTGAATTTCTCCGTGAAAAAAGGAGAGATTTTTGTACTAGTTGGGCCGTCAGGGAGTGGGAAAACAACTTCCTTGAAAATGATCAACGGATTGATCGAACCAACAGATGGTAATCTGTATTTCAAAGAAAAACGAATCAAAGATTATAATATTCAAAAGTTACGTTGGCAGATCGGCTATGTGCTACAACAAATTGCTCTTTTCCCGACGATGAGTGTGAAAGAAAACATTGAAGTGATTCCCGATATGCTTGGTTGGAAAAAAGATCGGCGAAATGAACGTGTCGATGAATTGTTGCGAGAAGTGGATATGGATCCAGAACTTTTCCGCGATCGGATGCCGAGTGAATTATCCGGTGGGCAGCAACAACGGATCGGAATCGTACGAGCATTAGCAGCCGAACCAGATATTATTTTGATGGATGAACCTTTCAGCGCACTAGATCCGATCTCACGAGCTAGTTTGCAAGATTTAATCATCGAATTACATCAAAAGTTAGGCAATACGATTATTTTCGTTACGCATAATATGAAGGAAGCGATGAAAATCGGCAGTCGAATTGCCGTGATGCATGAAGGGAAATTAATTCAATGCGATACGCCTGAAGAAATTCGTAAAAATCCAGCAAATCAATTTGTTGAAGAGTTCTTTGACGAAACTACGGATGAAGTCTATACCCAAACTTTAGAAGTATTATATAATGGCGGCTTTTATCAAGCAGCACAACAGCGAGAACAGGAGCTTCCAGTAGTAACACTCGAAACTAGTATGAGTGAGATTTTTGATTTATTAGCAGAACAGGATGCTTTTTATATTAAAGAGCATGAAACAATTGTCGGAGTAGTCGATCGTAGTGATGTCTTTCGTTTCTTAAGTCAGGAGGGCTAAGATGGTTAAGTATGATGTGATCGTAATTGGTAGTGGACCAGCGGGGAATGCAGCAGCCTATTCTTTGAAAGAACAAGGAAAAAATGTCGCGATCATCGAAGCAGACCTTTGGGGCGGAACATGCCCCAATCGCGGCTGTGATCCTAAGAAAATGTTGATGAGCGGTGTAGAAGCTAAGATGCGGGTAGAACGTTTAACAGGAAAAGGGTTTGAAGGATCGCCCGAAATCAATTGGGAAGAACTGATGGCATTCAAGAAAAGTTATACGGATTCAGTTCCCAGCAGTACCCAAGAAGGATTCGTTTCAGCAGAAATCACTACGTATCACGGATCAGCTAGTTTCATCGATCCGCAGACGATCCATGTAGCAGATCAAGAATTAACAGCTGAACAATTCTTGATTACAACTGGACAATCACCAATCGTTTTGCCGATCGAGGGCAAAGAATATTTGAGAAATAGTACTGACTTTTTGGCATTAGAAAAATTACCAAAGAAAATCGCCTTTATTGGTGCAGGCTATATTGCATTTGAATTAGCCATTATTGCCAATGCGGCTGGAGCGGAGACCCATATTATTCATCATAACGATCAACCGTTAAAAGGATTTGATCGAGATTTAGTCAATCAGTTAGTGAAGCACTTAGAAGCAGCCGGTATTACCTTTCACTTTAATATCGATACGCAAAAAATTGCTCAGCAAGCACAGGGGTATCAGATTACAGCAGATAATTTTGAATTGACAGCTGATCTAGTGATTGGTGCAACAGGTCGCAAGCCGAATATTGATGGCTTAGCTTTAGAAAAAGCTAAGATTGACTATGATAAAAAAGGTATCAAGGTAAATCAACGCTTGCAAACAAGCCAAGCTCATATTTTTGCTTGTGGGGATGTGTTAGCAAAAACAACGCCTAAATTAACACCTGTCGCAGGTTACGAAGCGAGCTATGTGGTAGAAGCAATGAATGGACACACGGCAGCAATCGATTATCCCTTGATCCCGACAATCGTTTTTGGCGACCAACGTTTGGCACGCGTAGGCATCAGCGAAAAAGAGTTAGCTGATCACTCAGAAAAGTACCATGAGCAGACGATCTATTTGTCAGACTGGTACACATACAAACGAATCAATGATCAAGGTGCAAAAATCAAATTTGTGTATGATGAGGCGGACAAGATCGTCGCGATTACTTGTTTGAGTCAATTAGCAGATGAGTTGATCAACTATTTGGTCATTCTTTTGACGAAGCAGATCACACATGATGAATTAGAAAAATTCATTTTTGCTTATCCTAGTCCGGCTAGTGATCTTTCATATTTTATTTAAAACAGAGGGCACTCCTCTGTTTTTTTTATTTGAGATGTGCTACAGTTTACGAAAATATGTTCCCGTGGTGAAGAAAATGAAAACAACATTAACGCAAGAAATAGAAAAAGCATTGTATTATTATTGTATTGAACTGGGTGCGATCGTGGTAGAGGAAGTTACGATGCCTGAGGACCAAGGAATCGTGGATACGTTGGCCTGCTTTTTTAAGCCAGAATTTACGGAGTGGCGCTGTTACGAATTAAAAGTAACCAAAGCCGATTTTTATTCTAAAGCCAAATTGTCATTTATTGGTCATTACAATTACTTTGTACTGACAGAAGCGCTTTATGAAAAGGTCAAAGAGGATCTCCCTAATGATATTGGCGTATTAGTCTATCGGCCCTATACAAAGGAAGAAGAACTCCCAGCAGAAGGGACTTTCTTTGTAGCTAAGAAACCTTTGAGACAAGAATTGAAAGTAGCTGAGCAGGCGTTGACACAACGCTTTATGGCCTCTTTGTTTCGTGAAGTTAGAAAAGCTAAGCGGATGGACTATGGGACAAGTTTCTTTTCGACTGAACAATTGTATAAAGAATTGCGTCGGCGTTTAGGTGAACAAGATAGTTTGCATGAAAATAATTATTATCAACGATTTATTGAGGATGTTCGCGATGCACGGATCGAAAGTTTAGAAGAAGAATTAAGGGCCTTAGAACAGGACTATCAATTTTTACGTCAACAATGTCAGGTGCGACGAAGACCAACGGAACCATTGGAGTGATAAAAATGTATTATCCTTATATTCGAGGAAAACAATTTGATTTGTTAGCGATCAATACACTGATCAATGCAAAACGTTGGTCACACAAGATTTTACCGATCATCGAACCAGTGAGAGATTCGGCGACGTTAAAAAAAACGGTCGAGTTATTTGATCGAAATGATCTGATTTGCTATTTGATTACTAATCCTCAAGTAGGCACGGCTAAGCGTTTTGAAGATAAACGATTTGAATGGTCTTTAAAAGCAGATACGACTGTTCGTCCTGCAGAGATCGTGACACAGGAGAACCCTTTTTTAGCAGATTTGTATCTGTTTAATTCGAGATCTCCCAGGGTGCTGGAACAAAAAATGATTTCAAACGAAGCCCGATGTGTAATCCCTGATCAGGGACGCTTTAGAGTTATGACTTTGCCCAATAAAATTTTATTGAAAGATGCTTTTCAAGTGCAAAAACATGTTGCAAATTATGCGGAAAAAGTAGATGATTTCTATAGCGATGAACACCTTTATTTAGCTGAGCCGTTTAAAGGGTTCAGTGACTACACAATAGAAGGCTCACGTTACTTTGATAAAGGTGGACCAAGTCGAGCAATTGCTTTGCATATCAGCTATTTTGATGCTTATCTTAATTTACGAGTGAAACACTTTGTCTCAGACAGCAATGAGGCTGCCAGTGATCAAGCTGGAAAATTTTTTGAGGCTCTTGCTAAATTA
The DNA here is from genome assembly GCF_050310005.1 of Enterococcus sp. 22-H-5-01. Classification (NCBI taxonomy): domain Bacteria; kingdom Bacillati; phylum Bacillota; class Bacilli; order Lactobacillales; family Enterococcaceae; genus Enterococcus; species Enterococcus sp. 22-H-5-01. The sequence goes on along the minus strand of NZ_CP189993.1, from coordinate 630,309 downwards.
TCTGAGTGGTATTCGCGGAATCAAGATCAGTTATTATTCACACTAGGTTTAAAAGAATTATTAGCCTATCAAGAAACAAAAAAATTCCCTGGGCTGGGAAGTATCAAAAAATGGTCATTAGCTCATCATTTAGAATTAATAGGGGCTTACTTAGAGCAAAAAGACCATTGGCAGAGAGGATGGGAATGAATGGGTTATGAAGATGAAGATTTTATTGTCAGACAAGCCAAGCAAATGGGCGAACTTTTGGGTGGTTTTTTGGGCAAAAAAGATACAGAAGCAATTATGTCTTTTGGTGAAGAAGCACAGATAGAAGAACCTAAAGAAAAGGAACCAGACTTTACTTTTCGGTTAAGTAACGAATCAGATATTGCAACGATTGGTGTGATCGTTAATGAAGCAAAAAATTATTTGAAAGAACAAGGCTCTCCTCAATGGCAGAATGGTCATGAACCACATGCGGCGGTAATCCGAGAAGATATAAAAAAAACAGCCAGCTACGTATTGACGAGAAATGACGAAATCGTCGGAACGGTGGCTTTGATTGCAGAAATCGATCCAGTCTATGAAGCTATTGAAGGTGCTTGGAAACAGGCCGGTCCGTATGTGGCATTGCATCACGTAGCGGTTAGCCAAAAATATCGTGGTGCGGGACTAGGTGAAAAAACATTGAGAGCGGCAATTAAGCAAGCTGAGGAATTAGGATTCCAGGATATTCGGATCGATACCTACCCAGCCAATCAACCTATGTTGGGGCTGATTGATAAATTGGGTTTTGAATACTGCGGGATGATTTACTTTCCCTATGAAGATGGAGAACGCAAAGCCTTTCAGTTAATTAAGGGAACGGTGTAATTGATGCATCATTTCTTTTAAGGATGTCTCGCCATCGATTTCAATCAACGTTGGAAATTTTTTCAGTTTTTCATATTCTTGCTGATCACTTTCAAAGCGAGCTAAACGGCGTTCTACTTCTGCTGGAGTTGAGCGTTTGTTTAAGCGTGTAACTAATGTCTCTTTTGAAATATTGATCCAGATAGGAATCACTTGATCACCAAATAATTGGTGCAGATTCAAAAAGCCCATTACAGTGATTGGATCATAACATTGTCCTTTAGCTAGAGCTTTTTGTAAGGTATCGATAGCAATACCGTAGAAATGTTCATCATAGACATCGAATTCGGCAAATTGATTGTCCATGATCATTTGCTTAAAATCTTTTTTAGTGATAAAAAAGTAGTCCCGACCAGATACTTCGCCTTGACGAGGTTCGCGGGTCGTATACGAAATAATTTTTTGTTCGGGAGCAAAAGCTTTTTCAGCCAGACTTGTTTTGCCTGATCCGCTAGGTCCCATAAATAAATAGCAATGATTCATCAATAACACGTCCTTTTCTTTATTATAAAGAAATAGTCCAAAGGAAGCTAGGGAGGAACTCTCATGGAGAGAAGTACACGTACGAAGAAACAAAACAAAAAACTACCAGTCATTATAGGAGCGGTCGTTCTTTTGTTGATTGTAGGCTTTTTTGGTGTTCGGTATTACCAAGCACGTCAATTAGCCAATACGGGCGAAGCAACTGTTAAGGCTTTTGTAAAAAATTTGCAAAAAGAGAAGTATTCAGAGACAAAAAATCAATTATCTGGCGATGCAGTGAAAGCAGCTGGCTATACGAAAGCAGAAGTCGCTGAGAAGTATCAGTCAATTTTTACCGGAATCAGAGCGTCAAACATCAAAATGAAAAATTTAAAAGTTGAAAAGAAAAATGGTACAAATCAATTTTCTTATGAGCTGTCGATCAATACAGGTTTTGGACAATTAAAAAATCAGAAGTATACGGGGACATTATCAGCTGATGGTAAACAAATCAATTGGAAACCAAATTTGATCTTTCCAGGAATGTCAGGAAAAGATAAAGTTAACTATCAAGTCGATGCAGCAACTCGAGGTGAAATTGTTGACCGTAATGGTGAAGGATTAGCTACGAACGGAACAGTCTACCAATTAGGTGTGATTCCTAAAAATTTAGGCAGTGGTACAGATCGTACGACCAAAATTGCGGCTATTGCCAAAAGTTTAGCTTTAACAGATACAGACGTTGAGACGGCATTATCCCAAAGCTGGGTTCAAGATGATTTTTTTGTCCCATTAAAAACAACATCTGAAGCGCTAACGGAAACGCCAGATGGCTTAGAAGTTCAAACAACTACTGGACGGACATATCCATTGAAAGAAGCCGCAGCTCAATTGATTGGTTATGTAGGCAAAGTAACCGCTGATGATATTAAAAAGAATGAAGACCTTTCAACAGATAGTGTAATCGGCCGTAGCGGATTAGAACGAGCATTAGATAAACAATTGCGAGGAACAGACGGCGGTTCGTTAGCGATTACCGATAGCAAAGGAAACGAAAAGAAAGTTTTACAAAAAATCGATAAAAAAGATGGCGAAACAGTTAAATTGACGATTGATAGTCGTGCGCAGCAGATCGCTTATAATAGTTTAGGCGGAAAAGCTGGTTCCAGCGTTGTCATGGCGCCTAAGACAGGTGACTTGTTAGTTGCTGCCAGCTCACCAAGTTTTGATCCTAACAAAATGACGAACGGCATTAGTCAGACTGATTATGATACGTATAGTAACGACGCAAACCAGCCCTTCATGAGTCGGTTTGCTACAGGATACGCTCCGGGATCAACATTTAAACCCGTAACTGCTGCAATCGGAATCGATGCTGGGACATTGAATCCAGATGAAGAACTAACGATCAGTGGATTAAAGTGGCAAAAGGATAGTTCATGGGGCTCTTATCAAGTGACTCGTGTTTCTGATGTTAGTCCAGTGAATTTGAAAACAGCGTTAGTTTATTCTGATAATATTTATATGGCACAAGAAACTTTGAAGATGGGTGAAAAAACTTTCCGGGCTGGATTAAATAAATTTATCTTTGGTGAAGACTTAGATTTACCGATATCTATGGATGCAGCGCAAATATCAAGTAAAGACAGTTTTAGTTCCGAGATATCTTTAGCCGATACGGGCTATGGACAAGGTCAATTATTGTTGAATCCGATTCAACAGATCACCACGTATTCTGTTTTTCCTAATAATGGAACTTTGGTTTATCCTAAGTTGATTGCAGATAAAGAAACAAAAACGAAAAAAGATGTCATTAAAGCTAGCTCAGCTGCTACCATTACAACAGACATGCAAGCAGTTGTAAGCGATGAAAATGGAACGGCCCATAGTTTAGCAGCGCTAAATATCCCGTTAGCAGCAAAAACTGGGACGGCGGAAATCAAACAAAAACAAGATGAAAAAGGACAAGAAAACAGCTTCTTATATGCTTTTGATTCAGAAAATCAAAATTATTCAGTTGTTGAATTTTTAGAAAATAAGGCAGAAGGAACGTCTGCTACGGAGCTTTCCAAAGACTTATTGACGTATTTACACCAGACTTATCAATAAAATACTTGTCTGAAAAGCCAATGCTTGGTAAGATAACCAAGAAGGACGGTGTCTTATGAACAAACGGCAACGAAAAAAACAAGCATACAAACAATATATCCGTGCAATTTTTGAAGGATATGAAAAAATGTTAGAAGATGCTTCAATCAAAGAATTGCACTTTAGCTATCTAAAAGAAACGACTTATTTAGAACGTGATGCTCAAGATAAGATTCATTTCACTACAAAAGAAAAATAATGAAGAAGACTTCTCAGCTTACTTTAGTTGAGAAGTTTTTTTTATGAATAATGTTCAAAAAGAGTGCATGCATAGTTATCGTAAGTTTTCCTCCATCTAAAGGCTGAAAAATTCATTAAGAGATTCTTAGCATCGTAAAAATTTTTATAAAAAAGAAGCTTCAAAGATATATATAGCATGAAGTAAGCTAAAATAAGAGTATGAAAAACAGGAGGGAATAGTAATGAAACTTCATAAATATATTTTATTGGCAGGATTAGGCTTATCGTTAGGATCCGGTGTGATTGGGCAAACAATCGCTCATGCAGATTCTTCTTCTGATGACGGCGCGATCAATGAACGTTGGGGAAAACCGACTTTTGTTGCAGGAGCTGGTTTGAACCAAACACAATTGTCGGAGACGATGAATAAATTAGGTGTGACAGAAGACAGTGTCAAAACGGAACAGGCGACTGGTGTGGATTTAGTGAAATACTTGGGTTACGGAAGTGGCGATGATAGCGTCATGTTAAGTTCGGTTGTGGTTAATCGTGAGGATCAAGGTAAAGGAATCAACGTAAAAATCTTAACACCAGAAAATATTACTCAAATTACAGCCGATCAATATAAAAATCCGTTAGTAACGGCGGGAATCACTGATGCGACAGTCAAAGTTGCTAGTGTTGTCAAAGTTACTGGTGAGAGTGCTTTAACCGGGGTCTATAAAGCATTTGAAGCAAATGGTGAAACAGTCGACCCTGAACGTGCTCAACTTGCGCAAACAGAATTAGACACGACTTCTGATGTTTCTGAATCTGTAGTGAATAAAGCAAATGAGCAAAGCGACAATCAAAATTTATCTGATAGTGAGAAAGAAAAAGCTGATGAGGCCTATAAAGCTCAGTTAAACCAAACATTGGTCGATATCAAAAAAGAGTTAGCTGATCTAAAAGAAAAGCAAGGCGAATTAGCAACTAAAGCTGATGTCGAAAAAATCGTCAATGATGCATTGGCTAAAAATAACCTTTCGGACTATGTTACTACTGACGATGTGAACAAATTGGTTTCATTAGCTGAAAAATATCAAACAACTGACGGTGTATTAGACAAAGAGTCGATTGCTCAGCTTGATAAAATCAGTGAAGATTTTAAAGGAACGGTCAATAAACTTTCTGATCAATTAGGTAGCTTTGGTAATTCTCTAAAAGGAACATTGGAAGATAATCAAGGATTTTTCACAAATTTATGGCAACAAATCAAAGGCTTCTTCAGCGGATTAACAAACTAATTAAAAAGATTGTGTCATTTTTTCGAAGGACACAATCTTTTTTTATTATCTTTAGCAGTTTATGCTTATCAATCAGGCGTTGCTAGGTTAAAATAGAAGAGTGAATTTAATTCAAATGCAATCAACAGTGTATGATTTAGCGGAAATAATAATTATGGTAATATTTATTATAGAATTCAATCAAAAATAAAGGAGGGTCTTAGATGGAGACTCCAGAGAAACAGGAAGAGCTTCAAAACGATACATCGTTTAATTCTGTAAAAGAATCTGCTTCGGGTGTATTAGGCGGTTTGATGGGGCAACTCAAACGATTAGAAGAAGCAATGAATGAGGAACGAATGGGCGATGTCTATCGGATTTATTGGAATGAATTGCCAATGTCCATTCAACAGTCAAGTAATGAAAATCATGAGATCGATAATTTCTTGACGAGCAAGTTAGATCAAGAGCTTCAACGATCATTCCCATTTATGGTCATGCGTGAAGTAGTTTCACCTGTCTTGATGGATTATCAAATCGGTAGTTACTATCGCGATCGGACTGTCCTGCAAGTGGACGCTACACAACCAGCAATCAAAATTTTACCCTTAGTCCGTGAACAATGGGAGAAGGCTGATGCAGGCAAGTACAAGAAAGAAATGGCTGAGCTGCAAAATCAGCAAGATGACTTCGATGCCAAATCGATCGCTGCTCAATCTGAGTTGCGTGATTTAAACGATAAAATTTCGCAACAAGAAAAACGCAAAGCAGAATTAGAAGAAACGAAAACTTTTATGAATCGTAAAAAAATTGAAGACGAAGTAGATGAGATTGATCAAGCTATCAAAGACTTGAAACAGCAACGTAGTCAATGGACACCTTTCGTTGGTAATCAGTTATCTGGTGAATCACAAAAAATTGAAATAGCCAATAAAATTGCTGCCTTAGCTTTAGAACAAGCGATTGCTTTGAAAGAGTTGCGTTTGATCAAGCAGCGTTTTGGTGGTTTATCAGAAATGGATGCCGCACTTGATCAATTTATTGAGGATTTTCTAAACAAGGGGGCAAAATAGATGGCAGATGAAAAAAATAAATTCAATCAAATCTATAACACATTAGTCAATCCTGATGAAGATCCAGCTTTGAATATTCGCGAAAAAGAAACTCTCCATCCGGAAGATAATGCCTCGGAAGAAAAGAGTGATACTGTGAAACCCTCAACTCAAGAAAAAGCAGTAAGTGGAACATCGTTGAATTATTATGACAATCGTCAACAAAGTTATCAAGACTTATTAGAATTGATCGATGATGCAGAAAAAGAACTCGCAGATCTTAAATTTCGTAAATTATTGATGGAATCTGATTTCTCAGCATTGTTAGAATATTTCAATCAAATTTTTGTGACTAAAGAAGAACAAGCATCAGCAATCGCGAAGGGTGCTTTATTAGAATATTTCACTTTTGAATTGATCAAACCATTAGAAGGTCATGGCTTGCAACTGTCAACGAATGATTTCTCAACTTGGGAAAGCAAGTATTTCAATCTTTCTTACCGTTTGATGGATAAAAATGAAATTGGGTTTAGTTTCATGATGCCGACTTCTGATGGAAAATTCCGCAATGAAAAAATCAAATTGATGGAAGTTTATCCTGAATCAATGACAGTAAAAGTTTTTGATGAGGCGATTTTGACTTTATTAAAAGATTGTTATACCAATCATATTTATACAAGCGGACAGAATTCAATGTTCAGTCGTGAGATGAATGATGTGATCAGCCATATGAAAGATTTAGGCTTTGAATTCGACGATAATTTATTGGATAATAGCAAACCACTGGATAGAACGGTGACGATCCCGCATAAAATACCAGTGGATGTACTAGATCAAATCTTTATCACAACCATGAATAATGAAAAATATGATTTCAAAAAAATCGGGACTGAAAATTATTTGGTTGCGCTGGATAGTAAACAAACGGTGACGATCAATCAAGATGATGCCAGTCAGACTTGCAGCTTAACAATGAACACGGATAGAAAAAATAAATCACTGATTGAATTTTTCGGCAGCTATCCATTTTTAGTACCACTTACGATTACGGATTAAAATAAAGAGCAAAGAAACTTCTGATAAGTTTCTTTGCTCTTTATTTTCTAGTAAGTATTTGAGGAAAATTTAAATTTTATGGCTTTTTTTTTAGGAAATTACGTTCACTCGTGAAAGTCCGTAAATCCTATGATATACTTTGAAAGTTGATATGAAAGAGTATCAGATTACCACGTTTGAAAGAGGGTAGAGATTGTGTGTGGAATTGTAGGATTTATTGATCGTTCAAATACAACGCAAAAAGAAAAAATCGTTAAAGATATGATGGATACAATTGTTCACCGCGGACCAAGTAGTGCGGGACAATTTATTGATGAAGGAGCAGCAATTGGTTTCCGACGGTTGAGTATCATTGACCTTGAAGGCGGAACACAACCAATTAAAAATGAAGATGAAACTAAAATCTTAACTTTTAATGGAGAAATCTATAATTATCAAAGCATCCGTGAGGATTTAGTTGCTAAAGGCCATATTTTCACGACACATTCAGATACAGAAGTCTTGCTCCATGGGTATGAAGAATACGGAGTAGAGTTATTACAAAAAATTCGCGGAATGTTTGCTTTCGTGATTTGGGACACTGAAAAACAAGAATTATTTGGTGCCCGCGATCATTTCGGGATCAAACCTTTATACTACGCTATGATGAATGGAACCTTTATGTATGGTTCAGAGATCAAGAGTTTCTTGCAACATCCAAACTTTGTTAAAGAGCTGAATAAAGAAGCATTGAAACCATACATGACCTTCCAATATTCTGCTTTAGATGAAACATTCTTCAAAAATGTTTATCGAATCAAAGAAGGCCACTACTTCATTTATAAAGATGGTCAATTAGACATCCAACAATATTGGGATGTTAAAGAACAAGAAGTAGATATGACTTTAGATGAAACAGTTGATTTGATCGATAAAACAGTTGTTGAATCGATTGACGCTCACCGAAATGCGGATGTTGAAGTTGGGTCTTTCTTATCATCAGGGGTAGATTCAAGTTACGTGACCGCTGTCTTACGTCCAGAACATACTTATTCAATCGGATTTGGTGATAAGACTTACAATGAGTCGATTGAAGCTAAAAAACTAGCTGATTTAATCGACTTAAATAATACGTCTCGTGTCGTTACAGGGGATGAAGCATTTGAATACTTCCCATTGATCCAATATCATTTGGATGAACCGGATTCAAATCCTTCATGTGTGCCATTATACTTCTTGGCTGAACTTGCTAGCCGTGACGTTCGGGTAGCTTTAAGTGGTGAAGGTGCAGATGAATTATTTGCCGGTTATTCCGAGTATGGTATGCACACAAAATCAAAAGCAGTAAAAGTTGTTGCTGAAGGTTTGAAAAAATTACCTAAAGGTATGCGTTATTCAATTGCTAAAGGATTGAAAGGAAAGACGTTTAAAGGAGCCTTGCATTTATATACTTCAGTAGCGCCAGCAGAAGAATTCTTTATCGGTCAAGCTAAAGTATTTGAAGAAGATGAAGCAATCGACTATTTGCAACCAGCTTTCAAACAAAGCCCATCGATCAAAGATATCGTCACAAAACATTATGATAAAGTGCAAGACATGTCAGAAATTAAAAAAATGCAATACCTAGATATGCACCAATGGATGCCTAAAGATATCTTGTTGAAAGCTGATAAATTATCAATGGCTAGCTCATTGGAAGTTCGGGTACCATTACTAGACAAAGAGTTGATGAAAGTTTCTGAAGTTGTCCCAACGAAATATTTGATCAATGCTGAAAATACTAAATATGCCTTTCGTCAAGCGGCGGCTCGTCACTTGCCAGAAGAATGGTACAACCGTGAAAAACTAGGTTTCCCAGTTCCAATCAAAGACTGGTTGCGTGAAGAAAAATATTACCAAATCGTCCGCGACGTCTTTACACAAGATTTTGTATCAGAATTTTTTGACCAAGCTAAAATCGTTAAATTATTAGATGATAACTATGCGGGTACCGCTGATGGTCGTCGTAAAATTTGGACGATCTATACTTTCTTGACTTGGTATCAAGTATACTTCATCAACGATGGCAGTAAACCAGTACCAACAGCCATTGCATAAAAAAATATTCGTAAGCTGTGGAGAAAAAACTCCACAGCTTTTTATTTAATGATAATAATATATGAAAAGAGCTTCGCCGATTCGGCGAAGCTCTTTTATTCTGAGTATTCTTTGAATGTTTTCGTCTTGTATAGGCTGACCGTAGATTGTTGATTGTTCTGGCTATAGAGACTAGTTGACTTAGAACCCTCTTGTTTTTCAATGGATTCTAAACGTTCAAGTTGATTGTGATAATCGAAGGTTGATGGATCAATAGGTTCCAATCCGCTATCTTGATAAAAACGTAATAAATCGCCATTATTGATTTTATCAGAAGTGATTAATTGCTCATCAACATCTTGATTCAATTGAGTAAATAATTTTTCTTGTTCTGGAGTTGGATCATCAATCACAGCTCCCGTTTGATTAGCATACATTTTTCCACCGTAAAAGGTATATTCTGGTGTTACAAAATCGCCATCTCGAAAGGCAACGACTTGTTTATGTTCATCGGAAAATAAATCTTGTCCTAACTGCAGATATTTTTTAGAATCGACGCCTAACAAATGCAACAGAGTAGGAAGAGCGTCGACTTGTCCGCCATAAGTATGATTGATTCCGCCGCTTGTGGCACCCGGGATATGGATCATGAAGGGTACTCGTTGTAATTGGGCGTTGTCATAATCTGTCCAGGTAGAAGAATCTTTCCCTAGCAATGGAGCCAATTCTTTATTTCGGGTATTTGAGATACCATAATGGTCGCCATACAAAACAAAAATAGAATTATCATACAGTCCGCTAGCTTTCATGTAATCGAAAAATTCTTTTAACGCAGTATCCAAATAGTTCGCTGTAGCAAAGTAGCCATTGATCGTTTCGTCTTTTGTAGTTGCTAATGGGAAGCCATCTTCATCGTTTTTAAAGCGTGAATAAGGATAATGATTAGAAACAGTGATCATTTTAGCATAAAACGGTTGTTGTAAATGTTCTAGATATTGTACCGATTGATTTAAAAACGGTTTGTCGTGCATCCCATATTGGAATGAATTCTCATCATTGACATCATAATAAGAAGAATCAAAAAAGTAATCAAATCCTAAATGCTTATATGTTTTGTCACGATTCCAGAAAGAAGCGGAATGCCCATGAAAGACGGCGGAGGTATAACCAGCTTTTTGCTGCAAGATATTTGGTGCAGCTTCAAACGTATTTTTATCACCCATTTGAGTAAATAAGGCTCCTTGATTTAAACCGAACAATGAATTTTCCATTAATGTCTCGGCATCAGATGTTTTGCCGGCTTTAACTTGATGGAAAAAATTATCGAAACTATAGGTACTTTCGCCGTGATACAAGCTGTTCAGAAAAGGTGTAACAGTATGGTTCACGCCGTTTTCATCTGTTAATTGGTAATCGATCAAGAATTGCTGGAAGCTTTCTAAATGAATATAAACAACATTTTTCCCCTTTGCGATACCGAACATCGAATCGTTTGGTTCTGCGTAGTGGTCTTTGACGTAACTTTCAACTTCTTTTAAGTCAGTCGGACTTGCTTCCGCTCGAATTTGGTTGTTTTGATACGTTTGATAACTATCATAAATCGTAAATGCATTCACGCCTAAATATTTAACTAAAAACTCCCGTGAAAATTGACGACTTAGAAGTCCCGAACGATCGACTTCTGCCAAAAATAAATTACCGCTGCCAATTAGTAAAGATAAAGCCGCCAAGGCAGTTGCTTGACGAAAACGTGGATGCTTTGGATCGACGGGAATAATTTTCTTAAATAAAAGAACTGGCAAAACAAATAGATCGATAATATAAAAAATATCATACCAGCGAAATAAACGGACAGCACTTTCTCCTAAACCAGTAGAGACTTGACCGGCACCTAACAACGTATTGATCGTGATAAAATCAGTGAATTCACGATAATAAACAGCATTAGAAAATAGCCAGATCGTCAAGATAGCATAGAGAATAAAAAGCGTTGTATAAGCAACTTTAGGTCGACGAATGAATAATCCGATCGATAACAAAAGCATCGAAACGCTAATCGGATTGATCAGCAAAATAAAAAATTGCATTGGACCTTGGAGACTTAAATGAAAGTCAACTATATAGGCAAACATATTTTTTATCCATAAGAGGATCAATAGCAGGCTAAAAAAACCTATTCTCGTTTTAATAAAATCAGTAATCCTTTGAAAATGAGACATGTATATTCTCCTAATAAATTTTTTTAGTATTTCTTAAATAGTTTATCGGTTTTCAGAGGGAAGGTCAAACTTAAACAGGTGAAAGTAATTGATATATCAAACATTATGACGAGATATTTAGTTGTTTATAAATGAATTTTTACCCAAGAAAGGAACAAAAAGACAAGATTAAAAGTATTTCAAATAAAGAACTAAAAATATCGTAAATAAAATATTATAATATTAAAAAAATAAATCGAACAAAACGATAAAAATAAGCCCTCAACATTTGATTATAGACTGTCACACTAATTAAAATAGATTATACTAAGTAAGAAATGAGGCGAATGAAATGGATTTTACTATGGATATGTTTCGATTAGATGGAAAAGTTGCTTTGATTACGGGAGCCATCTATGGAATTGGTTTTGAAATTGCAGAAGCACTTGCGAAAGCGGGAGCAACAATTGTGTTTAATAGCTCAAGACAGTCATCGGTAGATCAAGGGATTGTTAGCTACCAAAAAGCTGGAATAAAAGCTAAAGGTTACGTTTGTGATGTTACAGATGAAATGGCGGTCAAAAAAATGATCGATCAAATCGAATCAGAAGTCGGTACGATCGATATATTGGTTAATAATGCTGGAATCATCAAACGAATTCCGATGTTAGATATGTCTGTAGAGGATTTTAGAAAAGTTGTGGATGTGGATTTGACAGGGCCGTTCATTGTCTCCAAAGCGGTTTTACCAAGTATGATTGAAAAAGGTCAAGGTAAAATTATTAATATTTGTTCGATGATGAGTGAATTAGGGAGAGAAACTGTTTCGGGTTATGCTGCAGCAAAAGGTGGCTTGAAAATGTTGACAAAAAATATTTGTTCAGAATTTGGTTCAGCTAACATTCAATGTAACGGTATTGGTCCTGGATATATTGCGACACCTCAAACGGCACCACTAAGAGAGCGGCAACAAGATGGATCTAGACACCCATTTGATCAATTTATTGTTTCAAAAACGCCAGCTGGTCGTTGGGGTGAGACAAGTGATTTAGCGGGACCAACTGTATTTCTAGCCTCTGCAGCATCAGATTTTGTAAATGGACACATTCTTTATGTGGATGGAGGGATTTTAGCTTCCATTGGAAAAAAACCAGAATAACAAGTAGCCTCTTAAAAAAACTCTACTAACAAGTAGAATTTTTTGTTATTTAAGTAATTTTTGAAAAGGAATTAAAAGTCATGTTCAGTATATTTTTTAGACGATATAGTGATTCGAAGATAAAAAGTTATTTAAATACAAAAAATATTATCAAAAGATAATGAATATAATCTGTAATGTGTGTATAATGTATTTGTAAGTTAAAATAATCACAAGGGAGTTTTTTATATGACCAAGACAGTTATTATAGGTACTAATCATGCAGGCATCGCAGCAGCAAATACATTATTAGATAATTATTCAGATCAAGAAGTTGTAATGATTGATAAAAATACTAATCTTAGTTATTTAGGTTGTGGTACTGCTCTTTGGGTAGGAAGACAAATTGATTCTTATGAAAACTTATTCTATACAAATAAAGAAGCCTTTGAAGAAAAAGGAGCAAAAATCTATATGGGGACAACTGTCGAATCCATTGATTTTACTAAAAAAATTGTCCACTGTGAGAACGCAGAAGGCATATTCGATGAAAATTATGATAAATTGATTCTAGCAACTGGTTCTAAACCAATCTCGCCGAATATTCCAGGAAAAGATTTAAAAAACGTTGAATTTTTAAAATTATTCCAAGATGGGCAAGCGGTTGATAAAGCCATTGGACAATCAGATGTTAAAAATGTAGCGGTTATTGGCGCTGGGTATATCGGTGTTGAAATAGCTGAAGCCGCAAAACGTCGTGGAAAAAATGTTTTGCTATTTGATGCGGCGGAACGTTGTTTACCAAATTACTATGATACATGGTTTACTCAAGATATGGATCGAGTTCTAGGTGAAAATGGTATCGAACTGCATTACAATGAATTGGCGAAAGAATATCTTGGTCAAGAAAAAGTTGAAGCAATCGTCACCGATAAAGGAGAATACCCAGTTGATTTAGTCATCAATGCGATTGGTTTCGTTCCAAATAACAATTTAGGAAAAGCGCACTTAGATTTATTCAATAATGGCGCCTATCTAGTTGATCTCCATCAACAAACGAGTGATCCAGATGTTTACGCAGTGGGTGACTGTTCAACTATTTATTCTAATGCATTGGAAGAAACAACCTATATCGCCTTAGCAACTAACGCGGTCCGTTCAGGAATCGTAGCAGGACATAATATCGGTGGTACACCATTAGAATCAATTGGGGTACAAGGGTCAAATGGAATTTCAATTTTTGGTTATCATATGGTTTCGACTGGATTAACGGTTCAAGCCGCAGAGAAAGCTGGCTTCAATGTTAAATATACCGAATTCGAAGACTTGCAAAAACCAGGATTTATGAAAGAAAATAATAAAGTAAAAATTCGGATCGTTTACGAAGAAAGCTCAAGACGCATTTTAGGTGCTCAAATGGCATCTTATGAGGATATTTCAATGGGAATTCATATGTTCTCATTGGCAATCGAGGAAAAAGTAACAATCGATAAATTGAAACTATTAGATATCTTCTTCTTACCGCACTTCAATCAACCATATAATTATATTACAATGGCTGCACTAAGTGCCGACTAAGATAAAAAGCCCAGAAAGAATTCTTTCTGGGCTTTTATAATACACTTTTTTTGACTAAATTAGCTAAATGGGTCAGAGTTGAAACAGAATATGTATAAGGAGCAAAAATGATGACAGTAGAAACATTAGAAATTTATCAACATGATGAGAATAAATTTGAAATGCATACAAAAAAGGGAGAGTGGATCTTAACTAAGGAGAAGGGATACTCCCCAGTTCAAATGTTGGTGAGTTCAGTAGCGGCTTGTGGTGGTTATGTTTATATTTCAATCTTAGAAAATTCTAAAATTGAAGCAACGATTTCCAAAATTGAAGTCACTTATCGTCGTAATGAACAAAAAAAGGCAGAACCTGTCAGTGAGATCCAACTTAAATTTATTGCTAACAACGTACCTGAAGCGGATCAAAACAGAGCGATTCATTGTTTGAAACTGATTCCAGCTAATTGCCCAGTCATTCAATCATTAGATCCAACAATTCAAGTGACTGAAACAGTTGAATTTATTTAATTTTTGATAGACGCCCTAATTTAATTTTAGAAGAATCAAGCAGTTTTCAGACTGAATACCTACGTTACGTAAGTGCAGGCTAGAGTTTAGTAAAAAATTCCACGGAAAGTAGAAGATAATTCAGACGATAAGTTAAAATCACTGCAATCATTAGCAGATGTCATGGCTACTAGACTTCATGCCAGTAAAAACAGCATAATAAGATCCTATAAAAATCATTGCAATAAATATTTTATAGGATCTTTATAGATAATGATTAAAAATTAGTAAAAAACTCAGAATTAATTCTGAGTTAAGGCATGGTAGATAAATTTATTAATAAGTAATTATCGTAAATTTTTATAAAACCTTTATCAGGATATTGGGGGATATTCTTAACTTCAGACGACATTTTTTTGTATTCTTCTGGGTTTTCTATAAATCCAATTCTAAAATTTTGACTGGTTAAAAAATCAGAAATACGTTGAGAATTCCCTAGGGTAAAGTTAGTATCATAATTAAAAAGTGAGCACCCAATAATTTCTCCTCGAGTGTATTTAATGTCTGAACGATTTAATCCTCCATAAACCGCAATTTTATAGCCGTCCTTAGGAGTTACGTTCAATTTATTAAATTCCTTCTTTAATACATTGGCGGACTGCACATCTTCTTTATAAATGATAGCAGTTGTTGTAGCTAATTTGTAAGTAAACACTCCTTGTATTATAGCTAAAATAATTGTTAAACAAAATAAACCTCTTTTTAAAGATGTTAGCTCAATTTCTTCAAAACAAGCAAGAGAGAGAAAAAATAAAGCAAAAGGTATTGTAGGATAATAGCTTCTTATAGGTCCAGTAATGCCTAATGTAATTATTAGAAAAAAAACTGAAATAGCCACAATGCTTAATATGATGAGATTACATACTTTTGTTTCTAAATTTTTATTTCTATTAAAAATAATCAATAAAAATAAGAGCGCCATATATGAGGTAGTAATGATAAATAGAAAAGGTGTATTTATAGAAAAAAATGTATGCTTAATAACCCTCAATGTATTTATAAAAAATTGATTTAACGGAACTTTAAAAAATTGAAAATCGTAACTAATATATCCAACATCAATAACATCAAATACTTGATGAACGATTTTATTGCATAAAAAATATAAAATGATAGATACTAAAAACAATAAAATATACGTTACATATTTTTTAAAAAGACTAATAATTTTTTCATTCTTATTAGATGTTTCAAAATATACCGATATCACTGCTAATATAGGAAAAGCAGGAACTAAAGATTGATAAACAGAAAAAGAAAAGCTTAATAGAAGAACGGAGAGAACGAAAAAAAATACTCTACTTTTTTTTGAATTATAAATCCCTTTCCTTAATAAAAAAACTGATGCAATTTGTAAAATAACCGCAATTTGTACCTCAACGCTTTGCAAAATAAAATTAGTCTGTTCTAGTGTAATAGGTGTAGTGATTGCTATTAATGAGCTTCCCAAAAACATATAGCGAAAATTATTTTTTTCTTGGTTAAAAACCAGATAACATAGCAAATAGATGATTATTACTAAAAGTATATAGGTTAACCAATTAATGAACAACGGATAAATTTTGATTCCATAAGGAAGAATTTTTTTCAAAAAAACTAGTCCAAATCTATTTAAAGATAACCACCAACTCAGAGTTTCGTAAGGTTTTGAAATCATCCTTTCTGTATCTATGGAATAACTACTATAAAATAGTTTAGGTGAATAAATCACCACAACAGTTAAAAACATCAAAAAAAATAGATAAAAATTTTTTTTGATGTTTTTAAAGTATTTTTTCTTTTCCAAGGGTATTTTTTTTATTTTCTGCATTGAAAATTCTCCTTAATTTATTTTTTTTAATTAACTAAGTAATGATAACATAGATTATCAATATAAAAAATTATTTCAAAGTTTACATAATATACATTAACAAAAGTAGATTAATGGAATCCAATACTAATGAATAGCTATATTTAGCTTGGCTCGCTTTACAGTTCTTCTTAACTATTTTTGCCTATTTAGCACTACATTGATTACTTTAATAGCTTTTTTTGCATTAAATCGTTTTTTTTATCTAACTTTTTTACTTGGGCTTAATTGTTTTTAGCTAATAAATTTTGAATAAAATTCACTCAATCTTTGAATTAGCCTTAATTGAATAAACTTGGTATTCACAGGCTCGATTATTTTGTAGCCGTAAATATGAAAAATCATAAGTCATACCAATATTTTTTATAACTTTTTGAGATGCAAAATTTTCTACATTACTTTGAGCAATTACTTGAGTTAATTGAAATTTGTTAAATGCTAGTTCAATAAGTTGTTTGCTGATCAATGTTGCGTAACCATGTTTTTGGAATTCTTCTTTCACTATGTAAGCGATTTCTGTGTATTCTTGCTTATTAATCGTTGTTTTCAATAGTCCCGCAATGCCGATAAGCTGGTTTGAATCTATTTTTTCAACTATATAGTAACTATAACCATTGCTGATATATTCTGCTTGAATTCGTTGAAACCATTGAGCGACTTCAATGTCGGTATAGGTTTTGCCCCAGCCTAAAAGCATTAATTGTTTATTTTGTAGAATCGTTTTTAAAAATGTACGATCTGTAGACTTCAGTTTTCGTAATGTGAATAAATGAGTAATGTGAATACCTCCTAAAGACAATTTTATTTTTTAAGAAGTATTTTAAATGCGATATTAATATTCTTTTTGTTCGTTAAATAGAAAACAGCTGATTACTTGAAAAAAAATCCAAGTATATCCGCTATTTTTTGTTTCTATTCTTTATTTTTTTTGCCAATTCTTGAAATTGTATTCTTACACTTTTTTCGGGTTCTTTATTTTCACTTTTACGCCGTTCTTCTACTAGAGATATACCTCTATGTTCTGCTCGAAATATATTGCGTTTGATTTCTTCCACTCTTGCTAATTTAACTAAAGATTGTTGATCATTTTTAAAGAGCTCATGAGTCTTTTTATTATGGATCCGCTCGGTTACTTTTTCATTGAAGTAACTAGATATACCTACATTAATGATCACTGCAATCAAAAGGAAATTGTTCGCAACACTAGAGCCTTGTAAATACCCATGGTTGAATAGCCAAATGATATAACAAACTAAGGCGAACACACTAAATACTTGATACACTTTTAGTATTTTTTCACGCTCTGTACGATCAGAGAAAGCTGGTTTTGTTTCATCGAAGAGTTCTAAATAAATATCCCGTGCTTCTTTAAATTCGGGGAATGTTTTATCTGTTGTTTTATGCGCTTCTTCTTTAAGAAAATACCGCTCTTTTATATAATATTTTTCAATATTTCGTTTTTTGATCATTTGAAACCCCTCTACGATTCTAAGATCATGGACAAGTTGAAAATGCATGTGACATACTCCTTAATCACGAAAACCTTATTTGACATTCCTATTTTATCATTAAGCGAAACGAAAGACTAAGAAATAATTTAATATTTTTCATGATTACTGAATCAAGGTAAAAACACGACTCAACTAATAATTGAGTCGTGTTTGATTAAACTGTTTTCAGTGCTTCAGAAACCGTTTGGTCCCCATCACTCATTAGAATAACTTTTCCAATCGTGTTTTCATGCTCTATTATTTCTGCTAAAACTAATGCCACATTTTCAATTGAGTTTTCATATGGTTTCTTTATATTAGTCGTTACTTTTCCATTACCAGGAGTTTCTTTTAAACTTCCCGGTTGTAAGATCGTGTAATCAAGTTTTGTATTATTCACTAACCAATTATCTGAAAAATATTTTGAAATATTATATTCAGTTAATGATTCGCCCCAGTTTTCTGGTTGCAAAGCAAACAATGAGCTTAATTGAACATAGCGTTTGATACCTTTTTTTTCTGCAGCCTGCATTAATTTTACAGCACCATATAAGTCTGTTTGCAACAGGTCCTTGCCTCGAGATCCGGCAACAAAATACACAACTTCTGAATCAGATAATTTTTCTGCTATCTCATCTACTGTTGCATGTAAATCTAAGTGAACTGGCATCACCTGCTCATTTGCTGTGATTTCATTCTCTCTTCTTGCACCAGCGTAAATGAAATGACCCTTTTTTGTCAGGTCTTTAATCAATTCTTCGCCTACTCTTCCAGTTGCTCCGGCAATAAATATTTTCATCTTAAAAACCCCTCTCTTATGATATGCTAACCCATTTTTACACTTTAAACAAATCTTTTTACTTTTAATTGGATGAGTTCAAAAACAACCAATTGGCTGTTTGATTTTTTTAAAAGCCTATTATAATAGTAACTATCATTATGTTGTAAGAGATTTATTTTTTATGATAAATAATTAGGAGTTTTGCTATGACAAAAACTATTTTGACCATTGCTGGATCGGATACTTTAGCTGGTGGTGGATTACAATCTGATTTAAAAACCTTCGAGAACCATCAATTATTTGGGGTCACTGCAATCAGCTGTATTGCAACATGTAAAAATGATCAATTTGAAATCAATGATATCTCCCCCGTTTTATTTAACGATCAGCTTCAATCGATCTCAGCTAATCTTTCACTAGACGGAATAAAAATTGGTTTAATCCATCAGTTGGAATCAGTAGCATTTGTTGAAACGTTCATTAAGTCATTTGATGGCCCAGTAGTTTTAGACCCTGTAATGGCCTTTAAAGAGACCAATAACGTTTATAGTAAGGATTATCGAGAAAAATTAATTGAACTGTTCCCTTTTACGACGATCATTACGCCAAATCTAACAGAAGCTGAACTTTTGAGTCAACAATCCATCCATAACAAAAAAGATATGGAGCTTGCGGCCCATAAAATAATTGAATTAGGAGCAAATGCTGTCGCTATCAAAGGAGGCGAACGTCTTTCTGGTGAGCTTGCGACAGATTTATTCCATGACGGTCATCAAATGACATATTTTACAAAGCCAAAATTAGTTGCAAATACAATCAACGGTGCTGGATGCAGTTTTGCCTCAGCCATTGCATCTAATTTAGTTTTGGGAGATTCACTCCTACTTTCCGTTGAAAAAAGTAAAGAATTTGTTTATCAAGCGATTCGAAATGGAATTGAATTAAAAAATGGCGAAGGCAATGTATGGTACGGTAAAAATGTATGAATGGAGGAATCATCGTGAAGACAAAAGATATGACCAAGCTAGCTATGATGGTTGCTTTGACTGTTAGCTTGTCAATTTTATTTATTATCCCTGTCCCCGCAACAAAAGGATTTGTCACATTGTGTGAGGTTGGTATATATACTTCTGCCCTGCTTTTTGGTCCTGGCGGCGGGTTATTAGTAGGTGCTATGAGTGGCGGTTTGATTGACTTGATTTCTGGTTATCCAGAATGGGCCATTTTTTCAATTCTGATCCATGGATTACAAGGCTTCATTTTAGGTTATTTGTATAATCGTATGCCAAATAAAAAGGGGCTCACTAGTGGTTTTATCGTCGCAAGTTTATTCATGATCATCGGCTACGCCTTAGCAACTGCTTTATTATTTGGTTGGCCAGCCGGACTGGCTTCCTTACCAGGAAATTGTATTCAAAACCTTTTTGGAATCGCAGTAACTGTCCCGCTATTTCAAGCATTACAAAAAGTTATTCGTCATCCCCAATATAAATAAATCATAGAAAGAAGTAATAAAAATGGAAAAAGAAGTATTACAAAAGAACTTAACGACAATTGTCGAGGATGTGCTCAAAGCGGCTGAACTGAAAAGCGGAGATGTATTTGTCTTAGGTTGTACAACCAGTGAAATCGTTGGCGGAACGATTGGCAAGAATTCTAGCCAAGAAGTCGGTCAATGGGTCATAGCCACATTGAAATCAATTCTTGATCCTAAAGGAATATATTTAGCCGTTCAAGGATGTGAGCACATCAATCGTGCAGTAGTTGTTGAACGTGATTTGGCTGCTAAAAAAGATTGGGAAATCGTCGCAGTCAAACCGGCTCTTCATGCTGGCGGATCATGTTCTGTAGCCGCTTTTGAGCAATTTACTGATCCTGTTGAAGTTGAACATATCGTTGCGCAAGCCGGAATCGATATTGGCGATACTTCGATCGGTATGCATGTAAAATACGTACAAGTTCCTGTTCGTCCATCTATCAAAGAATTAGGGGCCGCACACGTGACTGCATTACGTAGCCGTCCTAAATACATTGGTGGACCTCGTGCTACCTATTAACCTAAAATAGATTTTAATAATAGCTAAAACGACATTTAGGTATTTAGTCAAATTAACAATATATTATCGATGAAAAAGGCGACAGCAACAAAGTTAAACTCTTAATTTAACTTTGTTGCTGTCGCCTTTTTACGTAATCTAATAATTTATATAAGCATTTTGATTTTCTGATGAAACTATCATTCAATCCATGAAGCTAAATTTGATACAGGCGGCAGTCCATTTCTGCGAACAATCATTATCTGTATTGCTTCTATTCTTTTGCCTTTGCCGGTTGTTCCGGCTGTTTCACCATTCTTCGCCCATCCTAACCAACCATAACTCTGAGAATGAACTCGGTAATAAAGATTATAATGAGTTGCGAGATCACCAGTCAATCGAATTTTGATAGCTTCATTTCTTAACCCTTGACCTTCAGTACCGGATAAATTATAGTTATTTTTCCAATTTTGCCAACCAACTTTTTGAATATGGCTCTGATACTCAATATTTCCAGAAAAACCTAAAGGATTATTTGAAACCTTTAACTTGATTGCTTCCATTCGTAACCCTTGACCTTCAGTACCAGAGATTTGATTACTTTCTACTGGCAGTAACCACCCTTTTGTTTGAATATGTGTTTGGTATTCAATATTTGCATCTTGATACTTAACAAATTTATTTCCTGATCCAACAGGCCCAGTTTGTCCTTTTGGTACTAACTGAACTTGGTATGCTTCTAATCGATAGGAAAAACCTTCTGTTCCTGCAGATTCTCCGTTTTTAGCCCAATTCATCCAGCCAAAATATTGGGAATGAACTCGGTAATAAACATCATATTTATTTGCTACATCCCCAGTTAATCTAACTTGTAGAGCTTCAATGCGTTTCGCTTGTCCTGTAGTACCAGAAATACTGCCATTTTTATTCCAATTGGATTCCCAGCCATTTCCTTGTATATGAGTTCGATACTCAATACTGCCATCTAGCCTATTGGAAAGGGATAGATTTAGCGCTTCTAATCTTTTACTCTCTCCCACTGTTCCAGAAATAGCATTATCAGTAACCTGATTCAGCCATCCTTTACTTTGTACATGGCTGGAATAGGATATCAACGAATTGTCGGGTTGAGTAAATGTATTAGTATAATCTGCAGAAATATCAAATTCTTTACCAGCAATCTCAGGAAAAGTCAATCGAGAATTCCATTGCCAGGAACCATATTGTGTATAATTGTTTGTATTTGAGATGGTATATGGATAAGCAGCAACCCATATATTTTTTTGTCCTAATGTTTGCTGATTTAAATATCCAGAAGTAAACCAACTTAAAGAGGAATAATGCCGAACAGTTTTAAATCCTAGCTGATTCAACCTGTTTTGGAATGCTATAGAACTTGAGGTAAGGTTCCCTTTACCAAGAATTTGGGGTTCTTCTATATCATTTACCATAACAGTTGAATAATCTAAACCTACAGAAAGAGCAGCTTTAGCAAAGTAATCCGCTTCTGCTCGTGCTTCACTATCTGTTGCAAACCAACTATAATGATAAGCAGAAACTTTTAGACCCGCAGCTTTAGCATTTTTTACTTGCGAAGCTGCATATTCATTCTTATAAGTAGTATACTCTGTTAGTTTTATTACTACGCCTGTTACGCCATATTTTTTCATATTCAAAAAATCATTCACTGAAATAACACCATTATGTGAAGAAATATCTACAAAACTTTTAGTCGGAGTATTATTGTTCGTTGCAGAGATTGTAGGGACAGAATAAGCCATTCTTGCTCTACTTTGTAAATTCCCTCCTCCTAAATCCGATCGATTACGCGGATCCATATAAGCTGCGTTATTTATCTCTTCATCTTTTATAACTTCAGTCAAATCCTCTGATTCATTTATTGATTGAGTCTCTATATCACTGCTTTCGTCGGATTTACTAACTTCCGAAGTACTATCTAATGTAGAATTAATTGCTTCTTCGCTTACGTCTTCAACTGCTTTTACATTTGATACAAAAAATATTATTCCACATAATAAAGTCCCTAATAAAAAAAATTTTTTAACTCCCATTAATATCCCCCTATTTATTTAGTAATAAAATTAATTCTATCATAAGATACACTCAAATTAAAAAAATTATTTATTGAAATTTAAACAAAACGAGCAATTAATTGTAATAACTGCTCAGATAGTTTTGAAATATCTGAAATATCCACAAAGTGTCCTTCGCCATATAGAGAACGTAATTGTTTTTTATCATCACCAATTGCGCATGCGATAAAAAGAATTCCTTTGCCTTCATAGTCGTGAAGTACCTCTTGAATGTCTTTTTGAGCCTTGGCTCCTGTATAATCAGGCAATGCTTTGGGCTGTCCATCACTGATCGATAACAATACTTTTGTATCAGCAGTTTGCTGACTTAATTTTTCAGCTAATAATTTTAATGGTACGCCATCTCGATTATTTTGTCGTGGTTTCATGGTAGCTATTTTAGCGGCTATGAAATCATAACCATCATCAAATTCTTTGTAGGAATAAATCGATGTTTTCTCACGCTGGCTAAGATCTGCTGAATCTCCATATAGCATTAAAGGAATATTTGTTTGTTCGGCAAAAAGACTTAATGCTACTGCCGCTAATTTTGCATTTTGAATCCGGTCATCTTTCAACATCGAACCTGATTCATCGACGCGGACAGCTAGGGCTAAAGAAGGTTGTTCATTTGGTGGATTTTTCTTATCAAAATTTCTTAAATCACCATAGGCAACACGACTTGGATTGAATTTCGTACCATAATATTTTCCAGTAGCATAATCAGTGCTGACTTCTTTATCTAATAAATCATTGATGACGCGGCTTAACCCCGCTACTTCAGGTTGAACAATCTGTGTTAATTTCTTCCCCTCTGCGATAGCTGAGGCATCGATTTTTGGTCGATGTAAAATTGTTCCTTCTTTTGCATGGATCGTTTCTTTTAAGGTCGCTCGAATTTCTCGATTCAACTCTTTTCGTTTGGTTTTATCCAATTCAGTCAGTTCATCTAACGACATCGCTGAACCTATTTTTTCTTGCTCATCTATCGAAGCAGATGTACTCTGAGCTTCAGCATCGCCGCGTTCTGTTTCCTCATCGATCTTGGCCCCTGCTTGAGGTATATTTTTGATTTTATCAGTTTCATCTACTTGTTCCTCAATAGCTAATTCTGAAGCTCGTTCCTCTGTATTTTGATCGAGTTCACTGACTAACGTTGCTTGCTCAGATTCTTCAAAAATATTGCGTTTATCAGCTTCTACTTGGCTAATTTTTCGGCCTTGTTGTATTTTTTGCTGATTTTTTATTTGCTGCAGCTTCGTTAATAAACGGCTCTCTTCTAATGCGTCTTGTAAAATTTTTAATTCATTTTCGTCTGTAGTCAGTTTATATAAAACTTTAGGGAAGATCGTTTCTAGTGGATCTTGGCCTTGTTTTAAACTATTAACCCAAAAGAAATATGAACGCATTCCAGCGACACCTTTAATTGCATTGGCCTTTGCCGTTTCATCTAATAAGCGAATAATCTGTGCCATAATCTCCAGATAATCATGATCTTCATAATTAGTCTTAGCGATCGCTCGTTCAATCATCACTTCAATTGATGGTAGATCCATTTTTTCTGCATGTTGCATACGATCACGCAAAGATTCATTTAAGGGACGATTGCCTTGATAATTTCGGTTGGTCGTCACAATAACCACACAATCAGGATGGCGACGAATGATCCCTGTTGGTATATTCAGCAAGCCGTTTGGCTCCAAAGCTGAATTTAATGCCACTAAGACTGACGCATCACGAATAACTGTCGGCTCTTGGATTTCCAGTAGGTAGCCTTTTTGCATCGCACGAACGATTTCTGAAGGATAGAACTTATACTCTACAGTTGTGACGTTATCTGCTTGATCAATCCGTTCGACCAATTGTTGAAATCGAACTTTGGCTTGATTGGCATCGATTTGAAAATGACTTTCGATGACTTCAAGAACTGCCTGTAAAGAATCGGTTTGGTAAATTGCTTCTAGTAATTCATGATCTTCTTCATTATCTGTTTTGACGATTGGAAGCAACGCTCCAAAAATATCCGTTTTATCCATATCAGCAAAACAGGTGACTTTTGTATACGGAAGTTGTAAATCTGCTGACAACGCCCGTGCTAATTGTGTTTTACCAGATCCAGCATCGCCTTCCAACAATACATTCATTACTTTCATTTCAGGATCTAGCCAATTCATTTTTATTTCAGCAGCAATTCGCAATTCCTCTTTGCTTGTTTTATGGCTAGTCGGCTTTTGCCAAATCATCTGCTCTTCTACTTTAGTAAAACTGCGCCCTTTCGTTACTACAAAAGGTTTCTCCATCTCGGTCACCTCTTTTATCTAATATCCTAACTCGTCTAATAGACGTTTCAATGTACGATAACGTTGTGCAATCAGATCGCCGTCCTTATTCATCGTATCATTGAATAAAATAATATCTTCATCTATCTTAGGATTTTCTGTATCTACTTCTACTGTCATGCGGCCACCTTGCACACCGATAATATCAACAGTCGGATTTTCTGGATCATAGAATTTTTCATAGCGGTAAGCATCTTGGAGATAAATACTCGATTGGGCAACTAAAATTGCTAAATCAAGGATACGTGTAATTGGTAATTCTTCTGATTGACGCAACCACTTTTCTCCTGTGTGACGCCAAACTTTACCTGATATATCTACCTGTCCTCGATCATTCCATTGGGCAAGTCCCAAGGTCAAACCTTTTGCATCACTATTCCAAGCATGATGGCCATCGATTTTGTCATAATCTTCCACTAAAAATACTGGTTTATGTTTTAAATTTGTCGGAATCTTCATCATAAGTTCCTCCTTAGCATGTATTCACTTATTTAATAGATCACCTTTACTACTTTAGTAATTTACTAAACTACTAATGAAGCAAGGATACGAAATTCTTTGTTTTTTTGCAAACAAAAACTCACTAAGTTTCTTAGTGAGTTGATGATTACTTCGCCACACCTAAAGCAATAGCTTTATCTCCTAAATGTGTCCCGATAACTGGACCGAACGTTCCAACATCAATCGTGGCATCCGGATACTTTTTGCTTAATTTTTCGACTTCTTGTTGTGCTAGCTCCGGATTATTTCCGTGTATCACATAAATTCGTAATTCCTCGTCGCTTTCTTGACGATGTTCTTCAATAATATCTTCTGTTCGTTGCAATGCTTTCTTTAATGAACGAATCTTTTCAAATAAAACAATTTTACCATCTTCAAACGTTAAGATAGGTTTGATTTTTAATAATCCACCAATAATTGCTGCACCGTTGGTTAAACGTCCTCCACGAACAAGGTTGTCTAAATCATCAACGATGATGTATGCATGTGTTGTATCACGAATTTTATCGATTGATGTTAATACATCTGCTAAAGCTGCGCCTTGATCACTCATCTCTAAGGCTTTTTCAACCATATATCCCATCGGAACGCTGGTGATTTTTGAATCGTAGGGAATTACATTCAATCCTTGAATATCTTCTCTAATCGCCGTTAATGTACGAACAAAGCCAGAGATACCTTCAGACAAATGAATACTGATCACTGTATCGTATCCTTGTTCTTTGATCGAGCGATACAATTCATAGACTTCACCTAAAACTGGTTGAGACGTCTTAGGAAAATTTTTACTATCTTTTAGCTTGTGATAAAACTCTTCGTAACCAATATCCACCCCTTCTTCAAAAGGCTCGCCATCAATGATGACTGGAATTGGGATCACAAACAAATCTTTGTGGTTACATGTGCGTTCATTCAGATAAGCTGTGCTATCTGTCACGATCGCTAATTTCATAATTAGTTCCTCGTTTCAATCAAATTTACAATAAGTATAATATAGCATATTACAAGTTTCATGGAAATGAAAACTCAATTACTTTGCTAAAAACTCTTTAACTGCTTGAGCATTTTGGCTCGTATCGACCGCTAAGGCACTACCGGCATTGTCTGTATCGATGTATGACCATGACCCATCGATCGGCAAGGTCAAACGCTCGATTCCACCGACTGCTTTCGCAAAGTTAAATAAATTACCTAATATAAAGGTATTTGGGATATCGCTAGATAAATAGCCCCATATTTTGCCGGCTGCATA
Source organism: Enterococcus sp. 22-H-5-01 (assembly GCF_050310005.1). NCBI lineage: Bacteria > Bacillati > Bacillota > Bacilli > Lactobacillales > Enterococcaceae > Enterococcus > Enterococcus sp. 22-H-5-01. The sequence goes on along the minus strand of NZ_CP189993.1, from coordinate 603,394 downwards.
AGGTCCACGTAATAATACTAATGGGTTCTTTAATTGACTAAAAACAGATGTCATGACTTGCTGTTGCCGACGAACCCGACCGAAGTCGCCTTCTTCATCCATTCTAAAGCGAGCATAGTTTAATAATGTATGACCGTTCATCCGCTGTTCCCCTTTGGAAATCGGCTCATCGATATAAGAACTCATATCTTTTTCAGCATCGATTTTTACACCATTCGGAAAAAGTGCATCTACCCCTCTTTCAAAAGTCTGAAAATCAACCATCGCATAATACCGACAATCAATTCCAAAATTTTCTTTCAATGTTTGGCGAACTAAGTCTGCGCCGCCATAGGCATAGGCTGCATTTAATTTATTTTGTCCGACCCCTGGGATATCTACATACATATCGCGCATAAAAGAAACCAATTTCGGTTTGCCTTTTCCATCTACTTGCAAAACCATCATTGAGTCAGAACGACCACTGACATTGTCGCGTGTATCACTCCCTAAAAGCAAGATGTTCTTTGTCCCATCGTCTGAAGCAGCACCGCTAAATTCTTGCGTCTCGATGGCCGGCATACTAGAATCATGTTTTGCCGCGAAATTTCCCACTCCGAATGCAACAATTGAATACGCGAATAAAGCGACTAAAATTGTAAGGAAGATTTTCTTCCAGCTTCTTTTTCGTTTCGGTTTTTGTTCGTCAGGATTTTTTGCTTTGCGCTTAAATGGCGAATGAACTCTAGGGAAATTCAAATTGAAACGTTTCTTTTTATTTGAATTGGAGGATTGATCTTCGTAATAAAAATGCTCTGCTGATTCGGATTCCTGGTCTAGTAATTCTTCTTGATTTTTAACTGGAGGATTGGCCGCTTGTTCTTTCTTCTTTATTTCACGTCGAAAGCCAAAAGGTTGTTTTTCTTCCTTTTGACTTTCTTCATGAATCTTTTTGTATTTGTCCATCCGACTACTCATGATGCACCTCTTTATCTTTATCTCTATGTATTAAAAATAGCAAATCCTGCTGTTTTTGTCTTATTTTTATCAAAAAAAATTAGAAAACCTTAACTACTAAGGTTCTCTAATTTCTTTGTAAGGTATGTTGGATAATTACCAATTAGTTTTACAGTGAATTTTTCTTGATTTAACCGTTGTAATACAGTAGTTAATTTATTGCCTGTTGGAACTTCCAAATCAATAATGAAGAAATATTCCCCTAATTTTGTTTTGCGTGTTCGTGACTCAATCTTTGTTAAGTTGATTTTTTCTTCAGCAAAAAAAGCTAAACCTTTATACAAAGCTCCGGGATGATCCTGTGCCAAATCAAACAAAATCGTTGCTTTACGTTTTTCGAAAACTAAATCACTCTGAATCGGTTGAGTGCCTAAAACCCAAAAACGGGTTTCATTTGTCTCGATCGATTGGATATTCTCTTGGACGATTGTTAGACCAAATTGGGTAGCCGCTTCTCTCGATCCAATAGCTGCGTAATTATTTTCTGGATGTTCAGCGACTTTTTGCGCACCTAAAGCAGTTGAACCCATTTGTTCGATATCAACGGTTGGAAAATGTTCCAAAATAAAATTTTGTGACTGGGCTAAAGCTTGTTGGTGACTGCAGATCAAGGTCGTTCGCTCCCAGTCTTCCTGATGATCTGGATGGACCATTAGCTGCTGTTGGATTGGCAAAACGATTTCTGCCTGAATCGTCGGCAACGTTTTAAAAATCAAATCAAGCGTTGGTAAGACCGACCCTTCAATCGTATTTTCAATCGGAACGACACAATAATCTATTTCGCGTCGGCGTTGCGCTTCTAACAAGGCTGTTAAAGATTCATAAGGTGTTAGAACTTTTGCAGAAAAAAACTGATGGGCAGCAGCATAGGTAAAAGAACCTCTAGGGCCTAAATAACCAACTTTCATTAAGAGGCCACCTGCTGCATGATTTCTTCCACGATTTCATTCGGTGACTTTTCTGAAGTATCAACGGTGATTTTGGCTAATTTTTCATATAGTTTTTCTCTTGAAAAGAATAAACGCTTTAAATCCCCATCATCATTTTTGATAGCTAAAGGACGAACATTCACCTTATCTTTACGAATACGATGGACCAATGTATTTACATCTGCTTTTAGATAAACAACTAATTTATCTGCTAAGACTTTTTGATTTTCTGGTTGTAAGATCACACCGCCACCGGTAGCAATGATTGAGTCATTGGTCAACGCTTCTTTTAATAAAGCTGTTTCATGCTCGCGAAAAGCAGCTTCACCGTGTTCTTCAAAATAATCATTGATAGGCTGACCGATACGTTTAACTAATACATCATCCATATCAATAACCTCTGCACGGGTACTAGCAGCTAATGCTTGGCTGACAGTCGTTTTACCTGCTCCCATAAATCCGATTAACACAATTGATTCCATTAGGCATTCTCCTTTATTAATTGACTCAAATCATTGAAAAATTCAGGATAAGATATATTGATGGCTTCTGGATTGGTTAATTCGACTGATTCTGAAGTTAAGAGTGCAGCAATCTGAAGCATCATTCCAATGCGATGATCTCCGTGACTATCCACCACACCACCATGTAAAGGTGTCGGTCCATGAATGATCAATCCATCTTCTGTCGTTTCGATCGCTGCTCCTAATTTATTTAGTTCAGCTGCAGTAGCATCAATTCGATTAGTTTCTTTAACTTTCAATTCTTGTGCATCACGGATAATAGTTGTTCCTTGCGCTTGTGTTGCCGCTAAAGCAATGATTGGCAATTCATCGATCAATCGTGGAATGATCTCCCCGCTAATCTCACAAGCCGTTAAATCAGCTGCTTGCACTAATAAATCAGCCGCTTGATTTTTTTCATCTCGTGCTTGTTCTTTAATATCTGCGCCCATTTCTGCTAATACATCTAGAATGCCAGTACGTGTTGGATTGACGCCTACATGTTTTAGTAGAAGCTGACTATTTTTTACAATCGATGCCGCAACTAAATAGAAAGCTGCCGATGAAATATCTCCTGGAACGGTAACCGTTTGGCCCACTAGATTTTGATCGCCCGAAAGAGTGATTTTTTTATCTGCAACTGTAATGTTCCCACCGAATTGTTTGATCATTTCTTCTGTATGATTGCGCGATTTTTCTTTTTCAATAATAGTTGTTTCACCTTTAGCTTGCATCGCAGCAAAAATAATTGCAGATTTAACTTGGGCACTAGCGATCGGCATCTCATAAGTAATTGCTGAAAGCTCATGACCTTTAATGCTAATAGGAGGAAATTCACTATTTTTTGTTCCTTGTAACTCCGCGCCCATCTCGCGTAAAGGTCCCATCACACGTTCCATTGGACGGCGATTTAAAGAGGCATCACCTGCGATTTGTGAGTCAAATAATTGTCCTGCTAAAATACCTAATACTAAACGCATCGTTGTCCCAGAATTTCCGGCATTTAACATCTCTGATGGTGCTTTTAAGCCAGAAAAACCTTTGCCTTCAACGGTAATCGTTTCCCCATCATCTTTGATCTTTACGCCTAATGCTTTAAAAACGGCAACTGTACTTAAACAATCTTCTGCCCGTAAAAAATTATGAACAGTCGTTGTTCCATGACTTATTGCTCCGAACATAATACTCCGATGAGAAATCGACTTATCTGCAGGAACAGTCAATTCTCCTTGTAGACCTTGTTTTGTTTTCAATAATTCCATTTGCTCAACTCCTTATCCGACAATGAAAATCTGCTTGTTCGATCATTTGTTGACCTTTTACTAAATCGTTTTGATTTTTGAACGACAACTCTAACACGCCAAAAATATCTTCCCGCGTTTCTTGAATTTTTAAATTAATGATCGAAATATCTGCTTCACTTAAAATCGTCATAACCTTGGCAACTGCTCCGACAATATCTAGGATATCAACATACAAATCATAAAACGCCGGAATTGCTCCACGACCTTTAGCTGGTAGCAGATCCCGTGATTGTTTGGCCTGATCGAAAAAAGCATAAATTGCAGATTGATCTTTCGCTAGCAAATTACTTTTGATTTGATTCATTTGATTTTGCCACTCTTCAATTAAATGTAAAAGCGTTGGGCGATTAGTCAATAAAATATCTGTCCACATTTGCGGATCTGATGAAGCGATCCGGGTAATATCACGAAATCCACCTGCAGCTAATTGTGTGGCTCGTGGATGTTCTTCTGATAAACTATCGCTCATCCTTACCAGGCCAGCAGCCACGATGTGTGGGAGATGACTGAGGACACCCACAATTTCATCATGGGCTTCTGGTTCGATCACGACAAACTTTGCTCTCGTTGGGGTAAGTAATTCGATCAATGGTACAGCATCACTTTCTTCAAAAGGAGTCAAAATATAATAAGCCTCTTCAAAAAGATTAGGGTTTCCTGCTTTTACACCAGACTTATGTGATCCTGCCATCGGATGTCCACCAATAAATGTAAACGGGAGCTCTTTTGCTATTTTCATTACTTCATTTTTAGTACTTCCGGTATCTGTAACAATTACGGAAGCTTTTAACGGTAACTCAGCTAATACTTGTAAATAACTCAAACTAGCTAAAACAGGAACCGCTAAAATAATAATATCCATTTGCTTTGCTTCTTCTATAGAAGTAATTTGATCTACTAAACCAACTTCCAGCGCAATTTCTCTTGTTTCTGCTGAATGATCCCAACCAAATAACTCAATTGACGGATTCTTGATCGCTCGGCAAAGGGAGGCGCCTATCAAACCTAGTCCTAAAATAAATACTTTTTTCTTCATAGACGCACACTCCTTTTTTTAAAAGTTTTTGATGTCCTCGCGGTATTGTTGAACCGCTCTTTGTAAATCTTCGATCGTATCTGCTGGAAATTGATCTAAAATTTCTTCTGCTAGAACTGTTGCTACGACATGTTCAGCTACGACTGAAGCTGCTGGGACTGCCGTACTATCGGACCGTTCTACACTTGCTTTGTATGGTTCTTTCGTATCGATATCAACACTCATTAATGGTTTGTATAACGTCGGAATAGGTTTCATTACACCTCGAACAATGATTTGTTCCCCATTAGTCATGCCACCTTCAAATCCACCAAGATGATTACTCGTTCTTGAGTATCCGTCGTCCCAAACGATTTCATCCATCACTTTTGATCCCGGCTGACGGGCCGCTTCAAAACCAATTCCAAATTCCACGCCCTTGAAAGCGTTGATACTCATCATAATTTGAGCAATTTTTCCATCTAATTTGCGATCCCATTGAACATAGCTTCCTAATCCGGCAGGAACATTATCTGTCCGAACTTCTACGACGCCGCCAATCGTGTCACCCGCTTTTTTGGTTTGATCGATCAATTCTTTAACTGATTCTTCAATCTCTAAATCGACCATATTCACTGCAGATTGCTGAACTTTTGTTTTAATTTCTTTAACACTCAATTGTTCGGGAATGTTCGCTGCGATTCCTCCGAGAATAGCCACATGACTTGCGATGTCGATGTCGATTGCTGCTAAAATTTGTTTTGCAACTGCTCCGACAGCTACACGCATCGTAGTCTCTCTAGCTGATGAACGTTCTAAAACATTTCGTAAATCGCGATGGTGGTACTTCATCCCTCCGACTAAATCAGCATGTCCAGGACGTGGTTTTGAGACTCTTCTCAACTGTTGATCTTTCTCAGGGCCTTCTTCAACTGACATCACTTTTTGCCAATTTTTCCAATCACGGTTTTGAACGATCATAGTGATCGGTGCGCCGATTGTTTTCCCATGGCGAACACCTGACGTGATACGAACTTGATCTTTTTCGATCTTCATTCGTCCACCACGGCCGTATCCGCCTTGTCTCCGAGCTAATTCTTGATTGATCTCATCGATTGAAAGTGCTAGTCCTGCTGGAACACCTTCAATGATTGCTGTTAATTCTGGTCCATGTGATTCTCCAGCTGTTAAGTACCGCATACTTATTCCCCTCCTATTAAAAAGTCTCGTATTTCAGTCATTCTAATTTTTTTGATTTTGGCATTGCCAATGTCTTCCAACAAAATGATATTTAGTAAGCCACCACGTGCTTTTTTATCATGCGTGATTGCTTGGTAAAACATCTCAACTGTCCAAGGCGTATACTCTATCGGCAATCCATATTTCTGATTCATCGCAATGATCTGCTGAGTAATACCTTTTGGTGAAAGACCTTTGGTTTCAGCTGTTTGAGAAATTTTCACCATTCCGATTGCAACCGCTTCTCCATGGCTAATTTTTCCATAGCCGGCTGTATTTTCAATTGCATGACCGATCGTATGACCAAAATTTAATAATAAACGTGAGCCATTATCAAATTGATCTTCTTCTACAACGGCTTTTTTTACATTTAATGCTTTTGTGATGATCATTTCACTATGAGCCAACAGTTCTTCGATTCCTGTTAGTTTCTCAAGATCTTGCCATAATGATTGATCAGCGATTGCTCCACATTTAATGATTTCAGCAATGCCTTCACGGACACGTATTGCTGGTAAAGAATTCAATGTTTCTGGATCGATCAATACACCATCTGGTTGTGCGAAAGTTCCAATCATATTTTTAGCTTTCGCTGAATTCACAGCTGTTTTACCACCGATACTAGAATCAACCTGGGCTAATAAAGAAGTTGGGATTTGAACAAATGCGATTCCACGCATATAAGTAGAAGCAACGAAACCAGCTAAATCTCCAACGACACCACCGCCTAAAGCAATGACTGCATCGCTGCGAGTAAAACCTTGATCGGCTAGAAACTCATAAAGTTTACTAGCCATATCTAGGGATTTACTTTTTTCGCCAGCGGGAACAGAAAAATGACACACTTCATACTGACTTAACTGATTTTTGATAGTTTCTCCATAAATCGGATACACATTGTCATCGCTAATGATCGCAATTTTTTTATCTTGCCAAAGTGAAGCGATCCATTCGCCAACAGAATTTAATGCATGGCGTTTTACAATGATTTCATAACTTTTTTCTGGTAAAACAATTTCCATGAAATCCGCCTCCCGTTTTATGCAAGTGATGGTTCTTCAGACAATGCGGTAATTTTTTTCATCGCATCAACAAGAATGTTAACTTCTTCCATCATTTTTAAGTAGTTCTTTTCATTTAATGATTGTTCACCATCAGACCATGCATGCAATGGATCTGGATGGATCTCAACGATCATACCATCGGCACCACTAGCCACACCTGCTCTAGCCATCGGTCCAACTAGATCCCAAACGCCAGTACCATGACTTGGGTCAACAATAATTGGGAAATGACTCAATTTTTTGATCAATGGCACAGCACTTAGATCGAAGGTATTTCGTGTGGCAGTTTCGTATGTTCGGATACCACGTTCGATGAAGATGATTTTTGAGTTTCCTTGAACTGCAATGTATTCTGCTGCATTTAACCATTCTTGGATCGTTCCTGAAATCCCACGTTTCAATCCAATTGGTTTACCTGTTTTACCGACAGCTTCTAATAAGCGGAAATTTTGCATGTTACGCGCACCGATTTGAATGATATCAGCGTATTCGCAAACAACATCGATATGTGCTTCATCCATTACCTCAGTGATTACTTTCAAACCGTATGCGTCAGCTGCCTTACGCATGATTTTCAATCCTTCTTCACCTAGTCCTTGGAATGCGTAAGGTGAAGTACGAGGTTTGTATGCTCCGCCACGTAAAATAGTTGCTCCACCAGCTTTAGCCATTCGAGCTGTTTCCATGATTTGTTCTTCACCTTCAACTGAACATGGTCCAGCCATGGTTACGAAACTGCCGTCACCGATTTTAACGCCATCAACATCAACCACTGTATCTTGTGGATGGAATTCTCTTGAAGTTAATTTGTAAGTATTAGAAATCGGTACTGCACGCTCGACTACACTGTAACGTTGGAACGGAACATTTTGGATAACTTCTGGATCTCCAAGCAAACCTAAAACCAAACGATCTTTTCCATGATTGATTTGTACGCCCAATCCTTCTTCTTCGATACGGCTTAAGATTGGTGCCAATTCTGCTTCTTTGATTCCTTTTTTAATAATTAAGATCATAATAATAACTTCCTTCGTTTTTTATTTTTTAATTTCTTTTTCCAATAGGGGTTGAATCAATTCAGTCGGCATTTTTTTACCTGTCCATAATTCAAAAGCTGCAGCTCCTTGATATAACAGCATGCCTAAACCATTAACAGCTTTAGCTCCGATTTTTTTTGCTTCGTGAAGCAACTGTGTTTCACCAGGATGATAAATCACATCAAAAACGGCTAGATCTTTTCGCAACAATTTACTATCAGGTAAAGGGATTCGATCGGTATTCGGCGCCATTCCGATGCTCGTTGCATTGATCAAGAGACAACTATCAGCTAATGAGTCGGTCAGCTGTTGTTCCTCAGCTAAATCATGCAGTTCGATCTTACAATCTGTTTCTTTAGCAATTTCTGCTAGTTTAGGTTCGACTTTTTGATAAAATTCATCTTTGATATTAAAGACATCGATTGCTGCCACACCATCGATTGCCGCTTGAGTGATGATAGCAGTTGCTGCACCGCCCGCTCCGATAATCGTGATCTTCTTCCCGATAACATCGATTTGATTTTGTTTCAAACTTTCCATACAACCAACACCATCGGTAGTATGACCGATCAACTTACCATCTTGATTCACGATTGTATTGATCGCCCCGATAAGTCGTGCAGCTTGGCTCAGTTCGTCAACATATTGCACTGCTGCCATTTTGTGAGGCATCGATAAATTAACACCTAACATTTCCAAATCCCGAATTGCTTGAATACTGGATCCTAACTTTTCTGGTGGAACATCAAAGCTAAGATACACAGCGTCGACTCCAGTTTCTTGAAATGATGTGGTATGCATCATTGGTGAAAAGCTGTGTCGTGCCGGCAAAGCATAAAGTCCGGCTAACCGTGTTTTTCCAGTTATTTCATTTTCCATCTTGTTTCACTCCTTCAAGTAAAATATTCGTTGCCGTTTTAAGTACGAAAAAAGGTCCATTGTAGAAAACCTACAATGAACCTCATCTCTCCAAAAATACCAAAGAAAAAAGCCACTATAGATTTTCATCTATGTGGCATTAAGTCATACTTAAAATCCTTAGCCATCATAGATACAAACGCGTGTCGTCTGCATCCATGAATCATGAATACAAACCTATCTAAAATAGCTAAAGTAATAATTATTCAGTTGTGTGTGCGTATTATTTTTCATATTCATAAAAAATCGCTCCAAACTGTTTTAAGATTGAACTTAGTATAGGACTCTTTATTTTATAAGTCAATCTATTTTTTTAATTTTTCTGAAAAAAATTTTATATTACTTCAGCTGCAGTCTCGTTTGTCTCAAAAAGTAGGAATAAATCAGCCAGAGTCATCCGTCGTTTTTCTTCTCCACGAATGTCTCGAATGATCTCGCCTTTTTCCATTACGATTACTCGGTCGCCATAGTGAAGCGCATCTTCCATTTTATGTGTGACCATCAAACAAGTTAAGTTTTCTTCTTTGATTCGCTGATCAGTAAGTTCCATCAATTGTTTCGCTGTTTTGGGATCCAACGCTGCAGTGTGCTCATCTAATAATAATAGATCTGGTTTGGTGATCGTCGCCATCAATAAACTCAATGCTTGACGCTGTCCGCCAGATAAAAAACCGGTCGGTGTATCTAAGTGATTTTCTAGGCCGTTTCCAACTTGTTGACAAAGCGCACGATACATGTCTTTTTTTTGATTCAATTGACGTTGTTTCAAGCGGCGCTTTTGACCTCTTTTTTCAGCTAATCCAAGATTCTCAGCAACTGTCAATCTTGGTGCTGTCCCCATCTTCGGATCTTGAAAGACACGAGCAATCGAAGAAGCTCGTTGTTCTTCTGAAAGCTTTGTTAAATCTTTTCCCATCACAGCTACCGTCCCGCTGTCTAATTGGAGATTACCAGAAACACTATTGAAAAGCGTACTTTTTCCAGCGCCGTTTCCTCCAAGCACAGTGACAAATTCTCCTGGAGCAATCGTCAAATCAACATTGTTCAATATTTTTCTCTGATCATTGATTCCATTACGAATTGTCTTATTCGCTTTTTTTACTTCTAACGCATTCATATGATCACTCCTTTTCTAAACCCGTTTTCAAATGTAACGCTTCTTTCAAGCGAGGAATCATTAGGCATAAGGCCAAAATGATCGATGAAAAGATTTTTAGGTAAGTTGTATCTAAACCAACTTTAATGATGACTAAAATCAATAATTGATAAATAATACTTCCTAAGACGATTGCAACCAATCGTTCAGCAAAAGTAACTTCACCATAAAGGACTTCACCAATAATGATCGAAGCTAAACCAATAACGATCACACCGACGCCCTTACCAACATCGGCATACCCATCATTTTGTGCAATCAAAGCTCCGGATAATGCAATCACACCATTTGATAAAGTCAATCCGATGACTTTCATTCGATCTGTATTGATCCCAATTGAACGAGCCATGTTTTCATTATCGCCAGTTGCGATATATGCTTGTCCGAAGTCGGTAAAGAAGAAGAACAACAGTAATGCAATGATGATCACAACAGCTAAAAGTCCTAATAGCACAACATCGTAATAATCAGGTAAATTTAAATTAGTAAAAAAATCTTGGATCTTTGGTTGCTTCAATAACGAAAGGTTTGGTGTCTGCATAATAAACAGCATCACTGAGTTTAAACCTGACATAACTAAAATCCCGGCTAAAATGACAGGAATTTTACCCTTAGTGTAGAGCATTCCAGTAATGAATCCCGCGCACATCCCAGCAACAATTCCTAAAAGTGTGGCAAGTAATGGTGAAACACCATGCGTGATCGCCGTCACGCAGACGGCGCCTCCCAATGGAAAAGATCCTTCAGTTGTCATATCTGGAAAATTTAGAATCCGGTAGGTCATGAAGATCCCTAAACCTAGGATTCCCCATAAAAAACCTTGTCCTATAGCTGAAATTACCATGTTATTACTCTCCTTTAACTACTTCTGCTTTTTCTTTAATTGAGTCTGGAATCGTGATGCCTAATTCTTTGGCTTTTTCTTCATTGATGATCATATCTCCGTAATCAATGACATTCACTGGTGTATCAGCTGGTTTTGCTTTTCCATCTAAAACGTCTGCAGCCATTTTTCCTGTTTCTACACCCAATTTGTATTGGTTTTGTCCGACTGTGGCAATCCCGCCTTCTTTAACCATGTTATCAACTGATACGAAAACGGGTGTTTTTGCTTTATCAGATTCGCTGATCAACGTTTGGAAGGCACTTGCAATCGTGTTGTCTTGTGGAATATATAAGAAATCTGATTCTTGACAAGCTTGTTGAGTCACAGCTGAAAGATCATTACTAGATGAAATGGCAAATTTTTTCACTGCGTATCCTGCTGCTTTAGCATTTTGTTCGGCCGTTTCGACTTGTGATTTTGAATTTTCTTCTGAAGATGAATAGACGATACCCATTGTTTTTGCGTTCGGGAACAATTCTTTTGCCATATCGATTTGTTGAGCGACTGGTGTCAAATTATTTACACCTGTTACATTTCCACCGGGATTTTTTAAGTCTTTGACTAACCCAGATCCAACTGGATCACTGATTGCTCCCATGATGATCGGTGTATCCGTTGTTGCATTCGCTAATGCTTTCGCAGCTGGCGTTGCAATTCCGACTAACACATCTGACTTCTTATCTAATAATTGTTGGCTCATACTATTCAATTTGCTTTGATCGCCTTGTCCATTTAAAAATTTAATTTTTAGATTGTCGCCTTCTGTATAGCCTTCTTCTTTCAAACCAGCGATTACACCTTTTTTGATTTGATCCAATGATGAGTGGCTGACATATTGTAAAATGCCGACAGTTTTTATTTTTTTATCGTCCGTAGATGATGCTGTCGTTTGACGAGTGCCCATTTGATAGGCAAAAACTCCGATTAATACAATTGCTAAAGCGATGATTGATCCAATAATTCCTTTGTTTTTCATTTTATTTTCCCCCAAATTTTTGTTTTTTTTATATACAAAAAGACAACTACCTAAAGTACCACGGTAGTTGTCTAAAAAAACAAAAACCGCATAGATGGTCTCTATGCGGGAATAAGCATAAAAATATACCCAGCATAGATACAAAATTTAGAAGTTGTCTAAACGTTGTATCTATGAGTGAATTCATAAATACAACTTATCTACGCCAGTTTTGCCAGCTATTCAATTGATTGATAGATAAGTTCAAATGTCTCATGAATGTCACTCCTTTTTTGATGTTGAGGTAATTTTAGCTGAAAAAAAATTAAGTGTCAACACTTTTTATTACAGAAAGCTCATTTATTTTTTAACTATTCAGATTATTTATTAAGTTGCCACATTGGCAGCCGATTCAACTCCGGAATAAATTCATGGTTGACGTCATCAAGACTTTCTACCACAAATCGATTTTTTTCTTTACCTTTCTGAAAAAAAATAAATGTGACTTTATTTGGATCAATTTTATATTCCTGTTCCATCTGCTTTTCATCGTAAACGATCGGATAAAAATAAAATTTGCGATTCAACATTGATTTTTGATTCGGATCTTCAAGCAGTGAAAGAACTTTTTCGTAAGAAGTCCCCATTGGTTGACTGAACATGATCGAAACTGCATTTGTCGATTGTATTTTTGTATCAAGTTCTTGATAATTCAATGGCAATAAATAGTCTGATTTTACTGAATCGAATACCAGCTCATTTAATTGATCTTGCCGAATTGTTTTTTGTGCAAAGACAACCGAAGCAGAAAAAAGCAAAACTAAAAAAACTAAACTGCTCAAGATGACAATGGCACGCTGTTTATTTTCTAGCAAGATATCACTAAGATTCTGCCAAAAAACTATTATTTGTTCTTTGATTATCTGTATATATCTTTGCATTGTCACCCCTCCTTCTTATCATTATATTATTTTTATTTTAGAAGCGCTATCTATATAGACTATATTCTATTTTATTTTTTATAATTATTATTCAACTGTTTTTTTATCCAATTGTCAGCGCTTTGTTTTAATGACATTTTAATGTAAATGATTGTTTTAGGGTGGAGAAAATGAGCAGTACTGAACGTGTTTCTAGAAAAAGAATCACCTAGCAAAACCCTTTATTATCATAGTGGACTTTAGCTTATCTGGTTTCGAAAAATCAACGATCACCTTAAACGAAGCCCAAGAATGCTAATAGCCAAGGCTGGGTATTAGATCAGTTGAATAATTACAAAGAAAATTTGAATATCTGATTATTTACTAGCAACTCACTTGGTCGCTAGTCTTTTTTTGGGTATAATAGAACTATTATGAATAGAAATGAGGGATAAAAAATGTCCTTTGATGGAATTTTTACCCATGCAATGGTACGAGAACTAAAAGATCAACTCGTTACCGGAAGAATATCTAAGATTCATCAACCTTACGACCATGAAGTCGTCTTAGTCATTAGAGCTCGTGGGAAAAACCAACGTTTATTACTATCTGCTCACCCAAGTTATGCCCGGATCCAATTAACAGAAATTGCTTATACCAATCCTGATAATCCGCCGAATTTTGTGATGATGTTGCGAAAACATTTAGAAGGTGCCATTTTAGAAGACATTCATCAAGTAGAAAATGACCGTGTAGTTCACTTCACGTTTAGTAAACGGGATGAATTAGGTGATTTGCAAGACATCGTTTTGATCGTTGAGTTAATGGGACGTCATTCGACGATTGTTTTATTGAATCAGCAAACTGGCAAAATTTTAGATGCAATCAAACATGTGGGGCATTCACAAAATACGTATCGTTCAATTTTACCGGGCAGTGAATATATCGAGCCACCAAAACAATCACAACTTGATCCTTTCAAAGTATCAAAAGAACAATTATTTACTTTGCTGTCAACTGCAGATGTATTAGACGGTCGTTATCTTCAACAACAGTTTCAAGGTTTCGGCAGAGATACTGCTGAAGAATTAGCCGTTCGTTTAACGCAACGTCCAAATGAAAAAATAGCGGTCTGGTCTGCTTTTTTCAGCAGCTTGAAAGAGCAAATAACCCCGACTCTTGGGCTCAAAAATCAAAAAGAATTCTTTGCTCCACTAGCTTTTGAAACCTTTGAGCAATCACAAAAATATGCAACGCTAAGTATGTTATTGGATGCTTTTTATGGCGAAAAGGCCGAAAAAGATCGCGTCAAACAGTTAGGAAATGAACTGATTCGCAAAGTAGATAATGAAATCAAGCGAAACCAAACTAAACTAGCTAAGCGTGAAAAAACACTAAAAGATTCTGAAAACGCGGAAGATTTTCGTCGTGATGGTGAGTTACTAACGACCTTTATGACTCAAGTGCCTCGAGGTACAACCAGTGTTGAACTGCTAAATTATTATGAAGAAAATGCACCGATCACGATCACTTTAAATCCAGCATTGACACCGAATCAAAATGCCCAGAAATATTTTCAAAAATATCAAAAACTAAAAAATGCTGTCAAACTGATCTATGATCAAATTGCAGAAGCTAAAGATGAGATCGCCTATCTCGAATCAATTCTTGCCCAATTAGAAATTGCTGGACCAATGGATATTGAAGTAATCAAAGAGGAACTCGTTGCTAGTGGTTATTTGAAACAAAAACGAGCCAAGAAAAATAGGAAGCACGCACCTTCTAAGCCGGAACGCTTTATAGCAAGTGATGGCACTGAAATCTTAGTCGGTAAAAATAATTTGCAGAATGATCAATTGACTTTGAAACAAGCTCGAAAATTAGATATTTGGCTACATGCTAAAAATATTCCTGGTTCTCATGTGATCATCAAAAATGATCAGCCGAGCGAGGAAACTTTGTTAGAAGCAGCTGAATTAGCCGCCTACTTTTCAAAATTTAGACAATCTGCTCAAGTACCGGTCGATTACGTGGCCGTCAAACATATTCACAAACCTAATGGTGCCAAACCAGGATTTGTCATTTATGAAAATCAAAAAACGCTTTTTGTGACACCTGAAGAAGCCGTTATTGAACAATTACGAAAAAACGGAACAGCCTAATCTGGCTGTTCCGTTTTTTTAGCTTTTTTTGTTTTAGCTGTCGTAATCTTGACGCCTAAGATTTCTAAGAAGAAATTAAAGATCGGGATTCCTAAGATCAAGCCCCAAACACCTAAGAATTTTTCACTAAATAATAGAATGACAAAAGTATAAAAAATAGGCAACTTCGTCCGACTCGACATAAATTTGGGATTTAAAATATAGGCTTCGATACAATGAACAACTACGATCAAAATCAATACATAAGCGACTGTTTGGATGCCACCCGTTGAGTAAGCAATCAATGTCAGCGGGATACAAGAAAAGATCACTCCGGCTACTGGGATCAAACTTAAAAAGAAAATCATGATCGCCAATGTCGGCAACTGGGTAAAGCCGATCAAGCCTAATCCAATTGTTGTTACGACTGTATTCACTAGCGCAATCAATAATTGAACTTCTACTACGACACCAAAAGTTTCAACAAATACTTTGGCATAATAATACACATCTTGAAAGAACCATTTGTACGTGCTATGAAGAAAATTCTCCGAGAATAAAATCGTTTTTTCTTTTTCGATCATAAAGAAAAAACTCAAAATAAACGACATAATGAAGGCAATTGCCAACCGTCCTACATTTTGCAACTGCTCTAAGATAATTCCAGCACCACTTTCAACTTTATCTTGCCAATTATGATTTTTAAAATAATTAGAGATAAAATTGGTGACTAAATCAGAATTAAAATCTTTGTGTTGATAGAAACGCACGATCGAATTATAGGTTGAAAGAACTTGGTCAATCAAAATAGTAGAATATTTCGATATCAATAAATAAAGCAACACTAGTTCAATCAAATATAAAACCGTAGCAATAATAAATGTTGGTGCTTTAATATAGCGTTGAACAAATCTGACAATTTTTACAGAAATCAACGTAAAAATGAATGTCAGTAAAATCGGGGTCATAAAATCTTTCACTAAAAATAAAACGAAAATAATTAATACTAATACTGTAAATCTTCGTAATCGTAAATTACTTACAAACTTTTCGTACATTCCGTAGCCTCTTTTCAATATACTCCTAAAAAATATATAACATTAATTTATTTTTTCAGTTTCTAGTATACCTAAAAAAAGGAATAAAAAAAGCATCAAGCGATGCTTTCCAACTAATTTAACCAGTTTTCTGGATTTTGACGCCATTTTTTCAATAATTCAAGTTGATTCTGATCGATATATTTTTCTGTTAATGCACTTTCGATCAATGTCGAATAATTAGTTAAAGTGATCAGTGGTAGCTCCGCATTTTCAAAGTTCGTTTTCCCTTTTGATAATTCATAAGTAAAGATCGCAGCTACACCTAAGACATCCGCGCCTTCACGTTTAGCAGCAGCAACGGCTTCTAAAACACTACCGCCAGTCGAAATCAGATCTTCGATCACAACCATTTTTTGTTTGTCCGTAATCCGACCTTCTATCTGATTGCCTCTTCCATGATCTTTTGCTTTACTGCGAATATAGACCATTGGTAAGTCTAAAATTTCTGCCACCCATGCAGCGTGAGGTATCCCAGCTGTTGCTGTGCCTGCAATCACTTCCACATCAGGAAAGGTGATTTTTATTTTGTCAGCTAAACCTTGAGCGATTTCACGGCGAACTTTTGGATAACTCATCGTTACTCGATTATCGCAATAAATAGGTGATTTTAAGCCGCTTGCCCAAGTAAAAGGTTCGTTTGGACTTAGAGTAACAGCTTTGATAGATAATAGGTCTTTAGCGATTTGTTCTGCGATCATTTATATTTCACCGTTCCATTCTTTTTTAATTTTTAAATAGCTTTGGTAAGGATTAGTCGCTTGAGTGATTGGACGGCCCACTACGATATAGTTCGAACCAATTACTCGTGCTTTTGCAGGTGTCATCACACGTTTTTGATCTCCTGCTGAAGTACCTTCAGGACGAATCCCGGGAGTAAGACAAATAAATTCCGGTTTGGTCACTTGATGAATATCTGCTGCTTCATGAGCAGAACAAACGACACCCTCCAAGCCAGCTTTTTCTGCACATTTTGCATAATGCAAAACACTTTCTTTTAAGCTAACATCGATCAATTGATCTTGATGTATCTGTTTTTCACTTGTTGAAGTGAGTTGTGTCACAGCAATCAATTTTGGAACAACTTGATTTTGATTTGTTCCTTCTATTAATCCTTGTTGAGCTGCTTCCATCATTTCTATACCACCGGCAGCGTGTACATTAGTGATCGCTACACCTAATTTTGCAATTCCACGCATGGCTTTTTTCACTGTATTCGGAATATCATGTAATTTTAAATCAAGAAAAACATCATGCCCTTGAGCTCGCAGAAAATGAACGATCATTGGCCCTTCTTGATAAAATAATTCCATGCCGATTTTGATAAATAATTTTTCTGCTGTAGGAAATTTTTGCAAAAACTGTTCGATTTCTTCTTTTGTAGAAAAATCAAATGCAATGATAGGTCGTGATTCCATTAACGCGCCTCCCGAACTTCTTTTCTTAATTGTTCTAAAGATTCAATTCCTAGCTCTGCCATTCGAATCGGTAATTCGTCGATTAATTTGGGGCAGATATACGGATCAGTAAAATTAGCTGTTCCAACTGCGACCGCACTTGCACCTGCCATAAACATTTCTAAAACATCATCGACTGTTTGAACGCCGCCCATTCCAATAATCGGCAAGTCACTGATTGCTGATACTTGATTAATCAAACGGATCGCGATTGGTTTGATCGCCGGCCCAGATAATCCTCCCGTACGATTAGCTAAAATTGGCTGTCTGGTTTTCAAATCAATCCGCATACCTAATAAGGTATTGATCATGGTAAAGCCATCGGCACCGCCGCTTTCAATTGCTTTAACAATTGGTACGATATCCGTAACGTTTGGACTCAATTTTACATATACTGGAACTTTTGCAACTGCTTTTACTTCCTTAGTTAACCGATAAGCTACTTCAGGATCCGTTCCAAAAGCAATCCCGCCATGTTTGACATTCGGACAAGAAATATTTAATTCAATGGCTTTTACGTTTGGCGCATCGCCAATCTTTGCGCATACTTCAACATAATCTTCTTCACAAGCCCCCGCCACATTGGCAATGATCGGCAACTCTGAATATTTTTCTAAACTAGGCAAAATATCTTCTAGCATAACTTTCATTCCTGGGTTTTGCAAACCGATCGCATTCAGCATCCCGCTGGTTGTCTCAGCGATTCTCGGTGTAGGATTACCAAAGCGTTCTTTAGGTGTCGTCGCTTTGATCATGATTGAGCCTAATTTATTTAAATCGTAATAATCGGCATATTCTTTCCCAAAACCAAAACATCCACTCGCGGGCATAATTGGATTTTTCAAATCTAAACCTGGTAATTTCACTGCGATACTCACTAAAAGATAACCTCCCCAGCTTGGAAAACAGGACCGTCTTCACATACTTTGACACTTTGATTTTCAGCTTCAGGTACATGACAAACACATGCATAGCAAGCGCCCATCCCACAAGCCATTCGTGATTCTAATGACAGTTGAACATTATTGACTTCAATATATAATTGTTCAACTGTTTTTAATAAGCCGTTATTTCCACAAGCAAAAACTGCATCTGGTCGTTTATTTTCGGCTAGCAATAGATTACCGACGTTTCCTTGTAGTCCAAACGTTCCATCATCCGTTGAAAACCGCGTTTCTGCTAACGCTTCGAATTCCTCTGCATAATAAACGACTTCATTCGTTCCAAACCCTAAGAAATGGATCACATTTACACCATTTTTCTTCAATTCTTTTGACAGTTGATATAAGGGCGGCACACCAATGCCTCCGCCGACAATAAAGGCCGTATCGCCAGCGTTCAATTCACCTATTTCAAAACCATGACCTAACGGACCCATCACATCCAATAAATCCCCCGCTGAAAGTTCGGAGAATACTTTTGTTCCCTCGCCCTCTACACGATAAATGATTGTGCATGTTCCAGCTCTTTGATCATATTGGTTAATACTGATTGGACGCCGCAATAATAAATCGTTTATCGGGACACTAATATGCAAAAATTGTCCTGGCATTTTCATTTCTTTTACTAAATCGCCGGTTAATACCAATTCATATATTCTTGGTGCTAATTCTTTTTGACGAACGATCGTCATCATTTCTTGCTTCATAACGGCCTCCCTATAGATCAACAGAGTGAAGGGTGTCTTCACTCTGTTTGATTTAAATTTCTTGAATTGAAAATGCTCGTGATTCCATCACTTGTAAGATAGCGTCTGCTGTATCCAGCGATGTAAATAGTGGAACACCATGTTCCACCGCCTCCCGTCGGATAATAAAACCATCTTCTGAGGCATTTTGCCGATTTTTATCCATCGTATTGATCACAACTTGGGCCTCTCCACTGCGGATAAGATCAATTACGTTGTCCTCATCTGATTCAGAAATTTTGGCGATTCGTTTAGCATTCACTCCGTTAGTTGCTAAAAACTCGGCCGTCCCAGCAGTAGCAATCAGACTATAACCGACTTCTTTAAAACGTTTTGCTAATGCTAAAGCTTCTTCTTTGGTCTCGTCAGCGACAGTCAACAAGACGGCACCGAAGTCTGGAAGATGTAACCCAGCAGCGGCAAATGCTTTGTATAAAGCTTTCGCTAAATTTCGATCTGTTCCCATCACTTCCCCAGTTGATTTCATTTCTGGTCCTAAATAAGTATCGACTTTTTGTAATTTCGTAAAACTGAAGACCGGCGCTTTGACATGAACTAAATCACTTTCAGGATACAGCCCATCTTGATAACCTAGTTCTTTTAAACTTTGACCCAAGATAGCTTTTGTCGCGATTTGAGCCATCGGAATATTAGTGATTTTACTCAAGAAAGGAACTGTTCGACTCGCTCGCGGATTAACTTCAATTACGAAAACTTCATTATTATGAATGACGAATTGGATGTTCATCATACCGATACAGTTCATTCCTAATGCTAAGCGTCGAGTATAATCTTCGATTGTTGCTTTCAGCTCTTCAGAAAAAGTTTGCGGCGGATATACTGCCATTGAATCTCCTGAGTGGACTCCCGCACGTTCAATATGTTCCATGATTCCAGGAATTAACACTGTTTCGCCGTCACAGATGGCATCGACTTCACATTCTTTTCCGATCAAGTACCGATCGACTAAGACTGGGTGTTCTGGAGAAGCTTTGACAGCATGGGCCATATAATCTTCTAAGTCTGATTGATTTTCAACAATTTCCATCGCACGCCCGCCTAAAACATAACTTGGACGAACTAAGACTGGATAGCCGATTCTTTCAGCAATTTTGACTGCTTCTTTGGCACTCGTTGCAGTATCACCTGGTGGTTGAGGAATGTCTAAACTCTTTAATACTTGTTCAAATTGATCTCGATCTTCTGCTCGATCTAAATCTTCAATCGTCGTGCCTAAGATTTTGACTCCATTTTTTACTAATGGATCAGCCAAATTGATCGCTGTCTGCCCGCCAAATTGAACGATCACTCCAATCGGTTGTTCCAATTCTATGACATTCATGACATCCTCAAGCGTTAACGGTTCGAAGTATAATTTGTCAGATACTGAAAAGTCAGTAGAGACTGTTTCCGGATTGCTGTTCATGATGATTGCTTCATAACCAGCTGCTTGGATCGCTTTGACCGAGTGGACTGTCGCATAATCGAATTCGACTCCTTGACCGATTCGGATTGGCCCGGATCCCAAGACAAGCACCGATTCTTTTTCACTACGAATACTTTCATTTTCAAATTCGTAGGTACTATAGAAGTACGGTGTTTGTGATTCAAATTCAGCAGCACACGTATCGACCATTTTGTATACTGGAAGAATGTGATTTTGCTTTCTAAATTCTCGAATCTCGTCAATCGTTTGATTCCATAATTGAGCGATTTTGATATCGGAAAAGCCATTCTGTTTAGCTTGTTTCAGTAACTCACTATCATTGATACTTTTTGCTAGCGCTGTTTCTAATTCAACGATGTGTAATAATTTATCTAAGAAAAACAGGTCAACTTTTGTCAATTCGTTGATTTCTTCAATTGAATATCCGCGTCGGATTGCTTCCGTTAGATAGAACAATCGATCATCTTGAGCTTTAACCATTTTTTCCGTTAACGCATCATCGGTTACCTCAGCTAATTCTGGAAGTTCCGCATGATAGGTCCCGATTTCTAATGACCGAACAGCTTTCAATAGTGATTCTTCAATGTTGCGGCCAATCGCCATTACTTCCCCGGTTGCTTTCATTTGTGTTCCTAGTACCCGTTCACCACTTTCAAATTTATCAAACGGCCAACGTGGAATTTTAGCGACTACATAATCTAGGGCTGGTTCAAATTCGGCATAGGTTGTTTCAGTAACAGGATTTTTCATTTCATCTAATGTTAGTCCAACCGCGATTTTTGCTGCTAGTTTAGCGATTGGATAACCTGTCGCTTTACTTGCTAGTGCAGACGAACGGGATACTCGTGGATTTACCTCGATCACATAATAATTGAAGCTGTGCGGATCTAAGGCAAGCTGGACATTACAACCGCCTTCGATTTTTAGTGCTCGAATAATAGATAAGGATGCATCTCTAAGCATTTGGTATTCGTAATCCGATAATGTTTGACTTGGTGCAAATACGATTGAATCACCTGTGTGCACTCCGACTGGATCAAAATTTTCCATGTTGCAGACAACGATAGCATTGTCTGCAGAGTCGCGCATCACTTCATATTCAATTTCTTTAAAACCGGCGATTGATCGTTCGATCAAACATTGAGTGGCAGGTGAAAGTTTCAGCCCATTCTCTGCAATCGTGCGTAAGTCTTCTTCATTGTCGCACATACCACCACCGGTTCCGCCTAATGTGAAAGCTGGTCTTACAATAATTGGATAACCGATTTTATTCGCAAATTCCACTGCTGCTTCTACCGTCGTTACGATTTCTGATTCTGGGATTGGCTGATGAAGTTCCTCCATTAATTGTTTGAATAGATCACGATCTTCTGCTTGGTCGATCGCGGATAATTTTGTTCCGAGCAATTCAATGTTCAATTCAGTTAGAATGCCTGAATCGGCTAATTCCATCGCCATATTCAAACCAGTCTGTCCGCCTAAAGTTGGTAAAATCGCATCCGGTAATTCTTTACGTAAGATCCTTGAAACAAACTCTAAGGTGATTGGTTCGATATAAACCGTGTCGGCGATTTCTTGATCCGTCATAATCGTTGCAGGATTCGAATTAACTAAAACAACTTCATAACCTTCTTCTTTTAACGCTAAGCAAGCTTGTGTGCCGGCGTAATCAAACTCAGCTGCTTGTCCGATCACGATCGGTCCTGATCCGATAACTAGGATTTTCTTTATATCTGTACGTTTTGGCATTTATGCTTGCTCCTTCCACGCATCCATCATTTCCATAAAATCATCAAACAAATGAACCCCATCATGAGGCCCCGGTGCAGCATCAGGATGATACTGTACACTAAAAGCCGGGAAATCTCGATGGCGTACGCCTTCGATCGTTCCATCATTGACTTCAACATGTGTAATCATCAGTTTTTGAGGATCAATTGTTTTTTCATCTACTGCAAAACCATGGTTTTGAGAAGTAAAATCGATTTTTCCTGTCGCGATTTCTCTTACCGGATGATTCAATCCACGATGTCCGAATTTCATTTTATAAGTGTCTGCACCATTCGCTAGGGCGAACAATTGATGGCCTAAACAAATACCAAAGATCGGTACTTTTCCTTGAATTTTTTTGATCATCTCAATGGCTTCAGGCACATCTTTAGGATCGCCGGGTCCATTCGTCAACATCACTCCATCTGGACAAAGATCTAAAATTGTTTGTGCATCAGTGTTATAAGGCATGACCGTCAAGTTGCATTCCCGACGAGAGAGTTCGCGTAAAATACTATGTTTTAATCCGAAATCGATCACGACCACATTTCTTCCCACACCAGGGCTCGGATAAGGTGTAACAGTCGAAACTTGCGCAACTTGATTTGTCGGCAGAACAGTTGCTTTTAACTGGTCAAAAGAATGTTCAAGTTGATCTGCAGGGTCTACGATACTGCCCTTCATCGTGCCAGCATTTCGTAATTTTTTAGTCAAGGCACGGGTGTCGATTTCGGCGATTCCAGGAATTCCTTTACGTTTTAAAAATTCATCTAAAGTCATTTGATTACGCCAATTACTTGCTAGGCGTGCATGTTCTTTGACGATCACTCCTTTACATGTTGGAGCAATCGATTCGTAATCATCTCGATTGATTCCGTAATTTCCAACCATCGGATAAGTAAATGTAATGATTTGTCCATTAAAACTTTGATCCGTGATTGTTTCTTGATAGCCGGTCATACTAGTAGTGAAAACAACTTCTCCCACTACACTCGTTTCCGCACCAAATCCTTCACCTTCAAATATTGTTCCATCTTCTAAAATCAAAAGTCTTTTCAAGCTCTTAGTCCTCCTTGTTATAAACCAATTGACCATCCACGAAAGTCATCAGTGTCTCACCTTTGACTGACCAGCCCGTGAAAGGGGTATTCACACCTAACGAAGAAAATTTTTTATCGTCGATTTTTATTTCATTTTCTAAATCAAATATTGTAATATCGGCCGGTTGCCCAATCATCAATGTTCCAGCTTTGATTCCGAATATTTCTGCTGGTTTGACAGCCATCCAATCAATTACTTGTTCTAATGTGAATACTCCTGTTTCAACAAAGTGGGTATAAATCAATTGGAAGGCCGTCTCACTTCCGACGATCCCAAAGGGTGATTTTAGAAAACTTTGATTTTTTTCCTCAAACCCGTGAGGTGCATGGTCAGTTGCGATACAGTCGATCGTGCCGTCTAGTAACCCGGCGATCAACGCTTGGCGATCTTCACTGGCTCTCAAAGGAGGATTCATTTTCCAGTAGCCATGATCTTCTGTGATATTTTCATCGATCAAAATCAAATGATGAGGTGAGACTTCAGCAGTGACATGAACTCCGGCTTGTTTTGCTTCACGAATCACCCGAACACTTTCTTTAGTCGAAACGTGACACACGTGATAATGTACACCCGTTTCTTCAGCCAAAATCAAATCTCTAGCGATTTGTGACGATTCGGTTGCGCTTAAAATCCCAGGAAGATGCAACTTCTCACTGATTTCACCTTTATGCATGACGCCACCGAATAACAGCGATTCATCTTCTGTGTGAGCGACCAAGGCCATATTGTTCTCGGCAGCCTCTTTCATAGCCAGATACATGGTTCCTGCACTTTGAACACCCACACCGTCATTCGTAAACGCAAAAGCTCCGGCTGCTTTTAAACTCTTTTGATCAGTTAAACTTTCACTTCTAAGTTCTTCTGTAATAGGCGCATATTGAAGAACTTTGACTACAGCTTCACGATCGATAATTGCTTTTACCTGCTCGAATTTTTCAACTGTATCAGGTACTGGGTTTAGATTTGGCATCGCACAAACTGTTGTGTAGCCACCGCGTGCCGCAGCTTTCGTTCCATCTTTGATGGTCTCTTTATAAGTAAAACCTGGTTCCCGTAAATGAACATGAACATCAACTAAGCCTGGTGTGATTAATTGATTTTTTGCATCGTATTCTTGATCGAATAATATCGTTGAAAAATCTTTTCCGATGCCGGCAATGATCCCATCTTCTAACCAAAGATCACAAGTCGTTGTCTGATTATTTTTCGTTACGATTTTTCCATTTTTAATCAATGTTTTCATTTTATCTGCCCCTTTACGATTTCCCTCTTAATATTGCTTCCAAAATGGCCATGCGAATATAAACACCATTCGTCATTTGCGAGACGATCCTTGATTGCAGACTTTCAACTAAACTGTCTGCGATCTCGACATCGCGATTGACGGGTGCTGGGTGCATGATGATTGCTTGCGGTTTTAATTGCTTTCCACGCTCAATCGTCAAACCATATTTATTGTGGTACTCGGTTTTTGAAAAACTTTCTTGCCCATCATGACGCTCATGTTGTACTCGTAGAAGCATCATGACATCTACTTCGGGAACTAAGTCGTCTAATGTGCGATAAGTCCCGTAAACATCAAAGCTCTTATCGTACCATTCTTCTGGACCTGAAAAATATACTTGTGCACCAAGGCGTTTCAACATTTGCATGTTTGACTTAGCGACACGTGAGTGTGTGATATCACCGACGATTGCCACCTTCAGTCCGTTGAAGCGACCAAACTCTTGATAAATAGTCATTAGATCTAGTAGACATTGAGTCGGATGTTGGCCACTTCCATCGCCGCCGTTGACGATCGAACACTGGATGGTTTTACTTTGGATCAATTCTTCATAATAATGCTCATCGCCGTGTCGAATCACTGCGACATCTACCCCTAATGCAGACATCGTTAAGACAGTGTCATAAAGTGTTTCGCCTTTTTGTACAGAGCTGGTTTTGGCATCAAAATCAATCACATCTAGTCCAAGTCTTTTTTCTGCAACTTCAAAACTTTTATGGGTTCGAGTACTGTTTTCAAAGAAAAGATTTGAAACAAAATATTGATCTTTATGTGGAGTCCAACGAGCACCATTTTTAAATTGCTGGCCTCGTCGAATCAACCCCATCACCTCTTGGTCATTTAGAGCTTCAACTGTTAGTAAATGTTTCAGACTAATTTCCTCAGACTGGATGATCATGAAATTTCCTCCTATTCATAGTTAGCTGTGTTTTATTTTTCGCTTCGTGCTTGTTCTGGTAAAACCAAGTTTAAGATGATTCCTAGTACTGTTGCTAAAGCCATTGATGATAAAGTGAATGTACCTGCTTCAAAAACCAAACCGCCGATGCCGATTACTAAGATTGTAGAAGCAATCAATAAATTCTTTTTGCGGTCAAAGTCTATTTTGTTTTCAATCAAGATTTTAAGTCCGCTCGCTGCGATTACTCCGAATAAGACAAAGCTGATTCCTGAGATGACTGGCCCTGGGATACTTAAAATCAACGCACTTAGTTTTCCGACAAATCCTAAACAAACTGCCAATACTGCGGCCCCTCCGATGACGAACACACTATGGACTTTAGTGATAGCAAGGACACCGATATTTTCTCCGTAACTTGTTACCGGAGGTCCTCCAACAAAACCAGCGACGATTTGTGCTAGTCCGTCTCCCATTAATGTGCGATCCAAACCTGGATCGTCGAAAAAGTTACGTTTCGTTAATTTGTTTAAAACCATCAAGTGACCGATATGTTCTGTCATCGTTACAAAGGCGATAGGTGCCATTGTTGTGATTGCACTAATATAAAGTTTTGGTTGATAGTTGATAAAAGGCACACTGAACGCCGGCATCGCTAACCATTTCGCTTCTATAATTGGTTGATAATCAATAATTCCAAAAAGCATCGCGGTAATATATCCGCTGACGATTCCTAATAAGATCGGGATCAAGCCCATGAAGCCGGTTAAAAACATATTGAAGAAAATCGTTAATGCTAATGTGATCAAAGCGACCAACACATATTTAAAGCTATATTCGCCATTGTTGTACATCGCATTTTGAGCAGCATTTCCAGCTAAACCTAATCCAATGACCATTACTACTGGACCAACTACGATCGGCGGTAAAATTTTGTCTAACCAGCCCGATCCGATTTTGCGGATCACGAAGGATACGATCAAGTAAACTAGTCCGCAAGTTACTGCCCCTTGAGCAACTGCTGGATAACCATCTGATTTCATCAATAACTTCATTGCTGCGATAAAGGCGAAGCTGCTTCCTAAGTATGCGGGGATTTTTCCTTTAGTTACAGTTAAGTAAACCAACGTTCCTAGTCCTGAACTGACTAAGGCGATACTAGGATTGATCCCAACTAAGATCGGTACTAAAACCGTTGCACCAAACATTGTAAATAAATGTTGGATACTTAAACCTACCCAGTGTCCTGCGCTTGGACGATCGTGGATATCTAAAACAACGTCATCATTATGAAATTTTTCCATTCAACTTCCTCTTTCCAATTACTAAACAATTTTTAGTCTTCTTTTTGAATCAAGATGCGGTCTTGTCCGTCATTTTCTTCCACTTCAACAATGATTTCTTCTGTCAAAGCTGTCGGAATATTTTTCCCGACATAATCAGCACGAATCGGTAATTCTCGATGTCCTCGATCGACTAAGACTGCTAGAGAGATTCGATTAGGTCTTCCTAAGTCAATGACTGCATCAAGTGCTGCACGAATTGTTCTGCCGGTGAACAAAACATCATCAACTAAGATCACTTCTTTTCCTTCGATTGAAAATGGAATATCTGATGAATGTAATTCAGGCTCATCTTCTTCTGCTTTTTTATCATCACGATACAAAGTAATATCTAATTCTCCAACAGGAACTTCAATGTGTTCTAGTTGTTTTAATCGTTCCGCGATTCTTTGAGCAATAAAAATTCCACGTGTTTTGATTCCAATCAATACGATATCTTGAACCCCTTTATTGCGTTCGATAATTTCATAAGTAATCCGAGTCAACGCTCGTTTCATCGTTACTTCATCTACAACTTCTTTTTTATACATCCTGTTTCCTCCTTGTTTTTGGCAATAAAAAAACTCCTACCCGTAGTTAGGTAGGAGGAATGTTATCGACTTCGTCAAATGAATAGTGTTCACCTAGGCGCACCTAGTCCAAACATCTATCGGGTTCCTTCTTAGCCTCACGGGACTACTCTTAAAGGATCATATTCAGTTATTTATTTCTTGCTTACAGACACTATACTATTCTCAAAAACAGAAATCAATCTTTTTCTTGTAAAGTTGCCAAAGTTTTTTCGAAAATTTCTGGCAATGGGGCTTCAAAAACCATTGAATCGCCTGTTGTTGGATGTTCAAACCCTAATAATTTGGCATGTAGGAATTGTCCATTTCCTTTTAGCGTTTTTTTAGGACCGTATAAAGGATCTCCTGCTACTGGATAACCGATGTATTGCATATGAACACGGATTTGATGTGTGCGTCCAGTTTCCAGTTGCAATTCAATTAAAGTAAAACCTTCAAATCGTTTCAACACTTCGAAATGAGTGACTGCGGGTTTCCCACCTTCAATAACTGCCTGCATTTTACGATTGACTTTTGAACGTCCGATTGGGGCCTCGATACGACCTTTTTCGTGAGGAATCTCTCCGTGGACTAATGCGACATATTTACGTAAAGATGTTTTATCTTTTAATTGTTGCGCCAACGATTCGTGTGCATGATCATTTTTGGCGACCATCAATAATCCTGAAGTATCTTTATCGATTCGATGAACGATTCCTGGACGTACGACATCGTTGATTGTTGATAGATTTTTGACTTGATATAATAAGCCATTGACCAATGTACCATTAGGATGTCCAGCTGATGGGTGAACCACCATTCCTTGAGGCTTGTTTACTACTACCACATCATCATCTTCATAAACGATGGCTAGGTTTAAATTTTCAGGGACTAGATCTAATTCTTCTGGTTCTGGAATCTCGATAACGATTTTGTCTCCAGCACTAACTTTATAATTTGCTTTGATTACTTTATGATCGATCGATACATGCTGTTCTTTAATCCATTGTTGGATCTGCGAACGTGAAAAATCTGCCAAACGTTCGTTCAATACTTTATCGATTCGACCTTTTTCGTCTTTAATAATTACTTCAATTTGATTATCCATTTTTTTTGTCTCTCTCATCTAATAAAATATAAATAAAAATCATGATTACTCCTACAACCAATGACATGTCCGCGATATTGAAAATTGGAAAGTTAATAAAATCCAATCGGAACATATCCACCACATATCCTAAACGAAAACGATCAATAAAATTTCCAATCGCTCCTGCTAAGAAAAAGCTTAAACCTAATGTCAGCCACTTGCTGCCATTCAAGTGTTTGACTAAATAATACATTACCGCAACGACCGCTACAACCGTAATTAAAATGAAAAAGACTTGTTGCCCTTCAAATAGACTAAACGCGCCTCCTGTATTACGAATATGTGTCAATGATAACACATTTGGAATGATCGTTTGACTTTCACCAAAACTATATTGATTAACGATCCACCATTTGAACCATTGATCAAGGGCGATGATTCCCGCACTTAATAACAAGTAAATAATTAACAACCTTATTGCTCCCCTTCTTGACTATAAATATCTCGCGGACGAATGATCCCTAAAAGATTTCCGTCAGAATTTCCGTGTTCAGTGATTAAGATTGCTTCCAAAATACCCTCGGTCCGAAACATTTTTTCGACTTCAGAAACGTTGGTATCGGCTGAGACAAATTTAAAATTGACCCGCTTGCCATTTGCTGAAATCAAATCTTTGGCAACACGACCTTTTAGGCTAACTGAGCCGGACAAACTTTCCTGGGCAAAATAAAAACCAATCGTTCGCAATGTGATCAAACCTATAAATTTTCCTGAATCATAGACTGGAAATTGCGAAAATCGTTTTTCACTGATGATTTTCATGATTTCAACTAAAGGCAGATCCTGCTCGAAGCCAGTCACATTTTTTCCGAAACGCGGCAAAACTTTTTCAGGCCGCAATAAATTATTTTCGATTTTCTCAATTTGGCGAACCGCCCATTCATTAGGTTCAGCGATCACAAAATCTTCTGAAATTTGATCATGGACAATTGCATTACGTAATTGAGCCAATTGTAATAGATCATTTTCATTCTCACCGATTAAATTGTCTTTGCGTTTTGATAAACGTCGAACGGCTTCGCTGAAGCTCATATTGATTGGATTTCCTAATTGGCGCTTAAGTTCTTTTTCAATTCGATTGAATGCTCCTAAAAATGTATCTGCACGTTCTCCCATCTTAGCACTCCTTTGTCTTAAAGATACGATGATCGCTCTTTTTGAAGCTGGTAATTCCACGCTATTCCTTGTTGTAAATCGGAAAAATAACTAACCAGTCCGATAGCTTCAGTATAAGTGAAAAAAAGACCAATGGAAAGCCTGAAACATCAAAAAAAGACGATGGACAAATGATCCAACGTCTTTTACTTAAGGATTAAAATAGATTCTTTGATTTTTTTTGCGCCCTCCGCCAATGTTTGTTGATCAATAATCAATGGCGGCAATAATCGTAAGACTGTTGCCCCAGCCTTCAGCGCTAAAATATTGTTGGTTTTCAAATTATTCAATACCTGCTTCAAACTATCAGCAGAATCTAATTCTATCCCGATCATCAAACCTTTTCCACGAACTGCTAACACTTTTTCAGATTTATCGATCAAAGAATTCAATTCGTTGATCAAATAGTCGCCTTTGCTTTTCACCGCAGCTAAAAAATCTTCTTGGTTGATTTCCTCTAGCACAGTAGCTGCAACACTCATCGCTAAATTATTTCCACCGAATGTTGTACCATGCGAACCTGGACCAAAAACCTCAGCTAATTTCTTTTTCCCTAGCATCGCGCCCACGGGGATTCCATTTGCTAAAGCTTTAGCGACCGTTACGATATCTGGATCAATGGCATAACTTTCGAAAGCGAATAAATCTCCTGTTCTTCCGATTCCTGTCTGGATCTCATCAATAATCAATAAACTGCCATTTGCTCGACAATGATGCTCCACACTCTTTAGCCATTCTTTCTCAGCTGGAATAATACCGCCTTCGCCCTGAACAACTTCTAAGATCACAGCAGCCACAGAAGCATCTAATTTTTCTTTTAGCGGTTCGATTTGATTATAAGGTAAATATTCGAATCCTTCCACGATAGGTAAAAAACCTTGCTGCAATTGAGGCTGTCCAGTCGCGCTCAATGCACCATAGGTTCGTCCATGAAATGATTGCTCAAAACTGATGATTTTTTCTCTGCCCGTTGCCTTTCTCGCCATTTTGATCGCCGCCTCATTCGCCTCCGCACCGCTGTTGCAAAAAAAAGTGACATAGTCTTTACCCGCAGCTAATTTTTTTGCTACATTCTCTTGCAACGAATTCGTATACAAATTTGAACTATGCCAAATTTTTGCTGCTTGCTGATTAAGAGCATTGACAACTTTAGGATGCTGATGTCCTAGATTATTGACCGCAATACCACTGACAAAATCTAGATATTGGTTTCCTTGCTGATCGTATACATAGCAGCCCTTGCCCGATACTAATTCAATCTCATCTCTAACATAATTGGGAAATAAGTGGCTCATGCGTAGACCTCCTCTTTTTTTATGATCGTACCGGAATTTTCAAGTTGATTTGTGATATGCACTTGTTTCACGCCATTTTCCAAAGCAGATAAAGCACTGTTCACTTTTGGAATCATCCCGCCTGTAA
The DNA here is from genome assembly GCF_050310005.1 of Enterococcus sp. 22-H-5-01. Lineage (NCBI taxonomy): Bacteria > Bacillati > Bacillota > Bacilli > Lactobacillales > Enterococcaceae > Enterococcus > Enterococcus sp. 22-H-5-01. Next base: position 571,971 of record NZ_CP189993.1, on the reverse strand, counting down.
TCATAGCTGATCGAGAAATTCTATTTAACTCGTTCGTAGTCACTTCTTTGAGCCAGTTTCCTTTTGACTTGATTCCTGGCACATCAGTCAATAAATATAAATGATCTGCTTGGAGTGTTTCCGCGATTTTACATGCTGTCTCATCCGCATTGACATTCAACCACTGCCCATCTTCAGTCAAACCTAACGGTGCGATGACTGGAATATATTTTTTCATCAACGTATCATCGATCACTTGCGGATTGATCTTGACGATTTTTCCAACATAGCCCCATTTTTTTTGGTCAATAAATTTTCCATGGATCAAATGGCCACAAGCTGCATTTAACCCTACAGCCGCAAAACCTGATTGTTGAAAAATTGTTGTAATCGTTGGCTGAACTTGACCAATCAAAACCATTTGCGTCACTTTTAACGTTTGGTCATTAGTTACTCGCAACCCTTCTTTGATTAAAACTGGCAGTTGCAATCGTTCCATCATGTCACTAATATAATGCCCGCCACCATGTACGATAATGACCTCATGATTTTTTGATTGCCAGCTTTTTATTTGTGCAAAAAAATTTTTAGTGAGATTCTCACTGGCTACCCCACCAATTTTGACCACAATTTTTCCCATTAGACTTCTCCCTTTCTTACGTATGATAAAGTGCATTGACCTCAACATATTTATAGGTCAAATCACAGCCCCAAGCTACCCCTTCAGCATTCCCTATATTCAAATCAACCGTAATATTTATTTTCTCTTGAGCCAATAGATCTTTCATCTGCACTTCATCAAATATAAGTGGTTGACTATGACTTAATAATTGGTGGTTTTCGATCCACAAATCGATTTTATTTGGGTCTGTGGTAGAACCGGCATAGCCAATAGCACAAATGATTCTGCCCCAGTTAGGATCTTCGCCAAATATCGCCGTTTTTACCAAACTCGAACCAACAATTTTTTTAGCAATCAATCGTGCTTCTGAAGCTGTTGCTGCATTCAAAACCTTCGCTTCAATTAATTTTGTTGCGCCTTCACCATCTTTAGCAATCATTTTAGCTAGTGTTTCACTAACAAATTCAAACATCTCAACAAATTTACGATAAGCAGTTGAATTTTTTTCAATCAGTGGATTTTCTGCAAGTCCGTTTGCTAAGACAAGAACCATATCATTTGTTGATGTATCCCCATCAACCGTAATTTGGTTAAAGGTCGTTTCGGTTTTAGATGCCAAAATTTCTTGTAGCAATCCGCTTTGGATATGCGCGTCCGTCGTGATGAATGCTAACATCGTGGCCATATTAGGATGAATCATTCCCGATCCTTTTGCTACCCCTGCCATCGTCACAACTTGTCCATTGATCTCCGCAGTCACTACGATCTCTTTAGTTGTCGTATCAGTTGTTAAGATTGCTTGATGGAAATCACTCGGTACTGAATTTTCTAAATCGATTTGTTTGATTCCCGTTAATACTTTTTCAATCGGCAATATTTTTCCGATCACACCGGTAGAGGCTACTGCCACATCTTTTTCAGCAATCTGCATTTTTTTTGCAACAGCTCTCTGCATCGCCTGAGCATGTTCCAAACCTTTTTCACCAGTACAGGCATTTGCGTACGCCGAGTTGACGACGACAGCTTGTATTTGGCCATCTGCCACGGCTTCTTTAGTAATCGTTAATGGTGCTGCTTGTATTTGATTTGTTGTATAAACTGCTGCGGCTTGTGCGGGCACTTCAGAATAAATCATGCCTAAATCTTTTTTTACTTTTTTTAGACCGGCATGTAGGCCTGCAGCATTAAATCCTTTTGGACTTGCGATCGTTCCTTCAATTATTTCCATCACTCTAATCCCTCATCTCTTTATCTCAAATATACATTGGGCACATTTTTAAGCCGAGTTCTTCAGGCCAGCCAGCTAATTTATTTAAATTTTGGATTGCTTGGCCCGCAGCACCTTTAACTAAATTATCTAACACAGTTACAACGGTGATTATTTTAGTAGCTGGATTGTAAGCAACACCAATATCACAAAAGTTTGATCCAATTACTTGCTTTAGACTGGGATAACTTCCCGGATCTTGGACTCGTACAAAATAATTATCCTGATAAAAAGTTCGAAAGAGTTTTTCAACTTCCCCATTTTCAAAAAGTTGTTTACTTTTAACATACGTCGTAATAAAAATGCCTCTAGTCACTGGAATCAAAGAGGTCGAAAACTGGATTGCTGAAATTTCTTGATTCCACTCTTTTAATTGTTGGATAACTTCAGGAATATGTTGGTGACTATTCATCTTGTAGAGACTCATATTTTCATTAACGGCTACAAAATGACTGGTTTCTGTTAAATTTTTCCCAGCACCAGACAATCCCGATTTACCGTCTACAATAATCGAATTCACGTCGATGTTAGTTGTTTGGACTAGCGGCGCTAATGAAAGTAACGTCCCTGTAGCGTAACATCCTGGATTTGCAATGAATTTTTTTGCATATTCTGATTTAATATCTGCCAATCCATAATCAAACTTTTCCAAATAATTTTCTTGAACACTTGAATTTTTATACCATTTTTCATATTGGACTGGTTCTTTCAAACGAAAATCTCCTGACAGATCGATCATTGGAAATTCAGCCGCGATAAAATCTGATGCTATTGTTTTAGAAACCCCAGAAGGTGTCGCTAAAAAGACAAGTTCTGCATTTTTCATGATTTGCTTGGTGTCAATTGTTTTAATCGGCAAATCAATCAATTTTTTTAGTTGAGGCAGAACCTCATTGACTGTTTTTCCGGACTGTGAATGACTATGGAGAGAAATAATTTCGACTTCAGGGTGTTTTAATAAAAGACAAACCAGTTCCATTCCGCCATATCCCGTAACTCCAATAATAGAAACTTTCAAATTAGTCCCTCCTTAAAATTGAATAATAATACAATTACAAACTTGTTGTTGCAGATGATTATACGTCTACAAAATATACAAGTCAATGGTTTTTTATTAAATAAATAGGTTTGAAAATAATTAAATATTCAATAATAAAGATTTGTATGCAAAAAAAGAGGAACCTCTGATAGAGAGATTCCTCTGAAAAAAATTTTTTTAAAATAAACCGATCGCATTACCTTGTTCGTCAACATCCATTTTTAAGGCAGCTGGTTTTTTTGGTAATCCTGGCATCGTCATTACATCGCCCGTCAAAGCCACGATAAATCCGGCCCCCAATTTAGGAACAAGTTCGCGAATCGTCACATCAAAATCACTTGGAGCACCTAACTTACTTGGGTCATCCGATAATGAATATTGCGATTTTGCCATGCAGACCGGCAAACGATCCCAACCATATTTTTTGAAGGTCGCTAATTGTTGTTGCGCTTTTTTGGTATAGATTACATCGTTTCCGCCATAAATTTCTTGAACGATGGTTTCGATTTTTTCAGTTAAGTCATCATCTTCATGTGTAAAGATCGAATGATACTTGCTTTCTTCAGTATCAATCGTTTCCACCACTGTTTGAGCTAATTCGATTCCACCGTCTGGACCTTTTTCCCAAACACTTGCTAACTCAACTTTAACATTTTCTTTTTCGCATAATTCTTTTAGTAGCGTAATTTCTTTTTCAGTATCACTAATAAATTCATTGATTGCTACTACTACTGGGACACCATATTTACGCATATTACTGATATGTTTGGCTAAATTACTAAAACCAGCAGTTAATGCAGCTGTATTTTCAGCGCTCAATTCTGTTTTCGGTACGCCGCCATGCATTTTCAAGGCACGAATGGTTGCTACGATCACGATTGCATCTGGAGCTTTTCCTAGATTTGGGACTTTGATATCTAAAAATTTCTCAGCACCTAGATCCGCACCGAATCCAGCTTCTGTCACTACATAATCACCGCTGTGCAGCGCTGCTCGAGTCGCTAAAATACTATTACAGCCATGAGCGATATTAGCAAATGGTCCTCCGTGAACAAAGGCAGGTGTTTGGTAAATCGTTTGAACTAAATTAGGTTTGATGGCATCTTTTAATACTAAAGCTAACGCGCCCTCAACTCGTAAATCACCTACTGTAACTGGTTCACGATCAAATGTATAAGCGACAACGATATTTGATAACCGTCGTTTTAAGTCTTTGATTCCATTCGCTAAACATAAAATCGCCATGATTTCACTTGCTACTGTAATATCAAAACCGTCTTCTCTTGGTACACCATTGATCGGACCTCCTAAGCCAACTGTAATAAAACGTAATTCACGATCATTTAAATCAACTGCTCGTTTCCAAATCACTCGACGAGCATCAATGTTCAATTCATTTCCTTGGTGGATATGGTTGTCTAATAAAGCAGATAGCGCATTGTTTGCAGTTGTGATGGCATGCATATCGCCTGTAAAGTGAAGATTGATATCTTCCATTGGCAATACTTGAGCATAACCGCCTCCTGCAGCGCCACCTTTGATTCCCATAACAGGACCTAAAGATGGTTCACGTAATGCAATCACTGCTTTTTTTCCAATTTTGTTTAGTGCATCGCCTAAACCAACTGTAACGGTAGATTTACCCTCGCCGGCCGGAGTGGGATTGATTGAAGTTACAAGAATCAATTTTCCTTCTGGATTTTCTTTCATTCGATCCAATGCAGCAAATTCAATCTTTGCTTTGTATTTGCCATGTAATTCCAGATCATCAAAAGTTAAATCAATTTTCTCAGCGACCTCCGTAATAGGTGCTAATTTCGTTGCTTGAGATATTTCAATATCAGTTTTCATAAAAACTCCCTTTCCCGAACATTACTCAGAAAAATATACTTTTTTATTCGTTCACTTTATTATAACGAATTGCTGAAAGAAAAACACTACTCAAGATTGCAAACTTATAGATTCGCATTTTTTGTTTTCATCACGTATAATAAAACCAGCAATTGCAAAGGAGTGTTTGTAATGAATAATGGCGTTGTCAAATGGTTTGATGAAAAAAAAGGTTATGGCTTTATCGGCTATGAAGAAACCCAAGAAGTTTTTGTTCACTTTACTGCTATTGAAGAAAATGGATTTAAAACTCTAGAGCCTGGTGACGAAGTTGAATTTGTAATTGTCGAAGGCGCACGCGGAATGCAAGCGGCGCATGTGAAAAAAAAATAAACGAAAGGATCAGTTGCGGCTGATCTTTTCGTTTATTTCTTTGACTTCGATTTCAGGAAAATAGTCGACAAACGTTTCGACAAAGGTATTCTTCGTTTTTTTCTTCATTGCAAAATGAAAGGTTGCCCCACTAAGGCCTTTTCTTTGAATCACGATTCCATCTTTACACACGATCAAGTAATCTATATGCTCATGAGAGATTGTTTCTAGTCTCCATATGCGCATATAACGAACTTTGACTCCTGATTTATCTAAGGTTAGATACCGATGGAAACCCATGATCAAGAAGACGACAAAGATTCCAATAAAGATATTCCCTTGTAAATAGGGATGAGTCTTCTCAAGCGTTAAAATCAAACCATAAAATAGAATGATGAATGTTAATGACCAGTAAATAATACTAATGGATAGTTCGGGTTGCCAAAAATAACGCTTTTTTTTCATTTACCTGCTCCTACTCTAATTAAAGGATGATACATATGCTAAAAGTTTATACGGATGCTGCAACCAATACGCAAAGAAGCGGCGGCGGCATCTTGATTATTTCAGACAAACAAAAACAGCTCTCTCTTCCCTTACCAGAAGACAATAATCATCAAGCAGAATTGGCTGTAATCATTTATGCCTTACATTACTTGATTGACCATCGTTTAAATGAGCAGTCTGTTTTGTTGTATTCAGATAGTAAAACTGCAATAAAAATTTTAGACCAAGGACAAACAAAAAACAAGCAATTTTTGCCATATTTATCAGAGTTTAATGAATTATCTCCACATTTTCCTCTGCTAGTACTGCAATGGATCCCTGAGGCAAAAAATAAAGGGGCGGACAATCTTGCCCGCCAAGGTTTACGTAAAAAATTATAAAACTGGTGATAATAAACGTGAGAACTGTTGCTTGAAAGTCAGCCATCTTGATTGGTCCGCAATTATTTGATCTGTTAACAGGATACAGTCTTGCATATCGTCTTCAAATATTTTTTTGAACAGTTGAGCGATTTCAGGATCATAAATAAAGCTACTGACTTCAAAATTCAATTCGTAGCTGCGGATATCTTGGTTGGTTGAACCAAAAGTCGCAAGTTCATCATCTACGACCATTGTTTTCGAATGAATAAATCCATCGGCATAATGATAAATCTTCACTCCACGTTGATGTAAGTAGTTTGCATAATACTGAGTCGCCCGATAGATGAATGGATGATCCGGCATGTTCGGAATCATGATTCGAACATCGATCCCTGATCGAACAGCGATCAAAATCGCAGAAATCATTGTTTCATCAGGAACTAAGTAGGGCGTTTGAATCCAAACGCTTTTTTCTGCTGACATAATCAAGCGAACAAAACCGTCTTTAATTACTTGAGTTCCTGTATCAGGACCGTCAGCTACGATTTGCATCCCAACACCTTTAGTGATCTCTTTTTCTGGCAAAACAAAATACTCTGGTAAGTAACTCATCCGTTGCGATTTGTCTTTTACCGAAGCGTTCCAGTCACGGATAAAAATTTCTTGCAACGTAAAACTCGCTGTTCCTTCAATTCGACCATGTGTATCGCGCCAATTACCAAAGCGCTTAGACTCTCCTAAGTATTGATCGCCAACATTGAACCCGCCAGTCCAACCAATTTGTCCATCAACAACAACTATTTTACGATGCAAATGATAATTTAAACGTGTTTTTGCTAAAATATTTCTCGAAGTGATAAAGGCAGTAACCTTCCCGCCGTTCCTAATCAATGTTTCAAAAAACTTCTTATCTGTTTTTGGTGCACCCCAAGGATCATAGATCATTCGAACTTCTACACCTTCAGCTGCCTTTTCCTCTAAGATTCGCATAAAACGATTCCCAATCTTATCATCAAAAAAAGCATAATATTCTACATGAATCGTACTTTTTGCTGCTCGCAAATCAACGAACAATCGTTCAAATTTATCTGTCCCATTCAAAAAGAACGCTACTTCATTTCGAATCGATAAAGGCGATTCATCAAGATTTTTAAAGAATTTTACTAATGCATTTGCTGCTGGATAAAGTTGATCCGGTGCATTGTAATCGACATGACGATTGTCATGCTGGATGATCTCATTGATTTCTTTTACCCGTTTCTCATCCTCTTGTTCAAAGCGATACATCGTTTCGCCATCGATTCCTCGGCCACAAAAAGCGTAAATTAAAAAGCCTAAGACTGGTAAAAAGATCAAGGTTAATAGCCAGGCCCAGATCGTGGTGATATTTCTTGGTTTACGAAATACAGTTACAATCGCACTGATTGCATTGATAACAAAGATTAGCCAAATAATTTGCTCAACAATTCCCAAATGAATTCCTCTTTTCAAAATGATTTCACTTAGAATTATACAGAATCTCTCTATGCTTTGAAAGAAACATGCTATGACAAATGTGAAGTTTTTCATACGAAAAAAAAGCAGTCGCACAATGCGACTACTTTTTAATTTTTATGCTAACCAGTTAGTTACTTCTGCTAATGCGTCTGCTAATCCAGCTGGATTTTTACCTCCGGCTTGCGCCATATCTGGACGGCCACCACCGCCACCGCCTACTTTAGGTGCGATTGCTTTGATCAAATCGCCAGCTTTCAGTCCTTTTTGATTTGCTTCAGGACTCATCGCAGCTAATAGATTTACTTTTTCACCTTGAACAGTTCCTAATACAAGAACGTCAGATAACGATTTTTGTTTCCATTGATCTGCTAATTGACGAAGTTGGTTCATATCTTTAACATTGACTTGAGCAGTAATCACAGTCGTTCCATTGATTTCTTTCACGTCTTTGAAGACATCGCCAGCTTGTTGATTTGCTAATTTCGTTGCTAATTGTTCATTTTCTTTTTGTAATTCACGTAATTGTTGTTGCAATTGTTCTGTTTTGCTTACCACTTCTTTGATTTGAGGTGATTTCACGATTTGAGCTACTTGAACTAATTGCTCTTCTTCTTCACGGAATGCTTCATACGCTTCTTTTCCCGTCAAAGCTTCAATCCGGCGTACGCCCGCTCCGATACCTGATTCAGAAACGATTTTGAATAAACCAATGTCTTCAGTATTGGCTACATGAGTTCCCCCACAAAGTTCGATTGACCAATCACCAATATTTACGACCCGAACATCGTGACCGTATTTTTCACCAAAGAGTGCCATAGCCCCCATATTTTTAGCAGTATCGATATCTGTTTCAATCGTTACAACTGGAATAGCTTCCCAAATTTTTTGGTTGACGATTTTTTCCATTTCCTTCAACTCATCTGCCGTAACTTGGCCAAAGTGAGTGAAGTCAAAACGTAAATGTTTATCGGTCACTAATGAACCGGCTTGGTTTGCATGGTCACCTAAAATTTCTTTTAAAGCTTTATGCAAGACATGGGTCGCTGTATGGTTTTTGATGACTTTATTCCGGAATGCGGCATTCACTTGTAAGAAGTATTTTTCGCCTTCATTTAAAGCTGAAAGAACTTCAACCGTATGCATCGCTTGACCATTTGGTGCTTTTTGAACATCTGTGACGTTCGCAATGATTTTACCAGCTTGGTCGACGATGATCCCTTTATCGGCAATTTGCCCACCCATTTCAGCATAAAACGGTGTTTCAGCGAAAATCAGACGTGCTTCACCTTCATTGACAACAGAAACCAATTCATCGTTTTGTAAGACCACTAATAATTCACTTTCGCTTTCTAAATGATCATAACCAACGAACTTGCTTTCAACTTTGATGTCTCCCAGTAATGCTGTTTGGACACCCATTGATTTTTCTGTTGAGCGTGCTGCGCGTGCTCGTTCTTTTTGTGCTTGCATCTCTACTTCGAAACCTTGATGGTCGACTTTAAGTCCTTCATCTTCTGCGACTTCTTCAGTTAATTCAACTGGGAAGCCAAATGTATCATATAATTTGAAGATGACTTTACCATCTAAAGTTGTTTCATTTTTTGTTTTCAATTCTGCTAACACATTGTTCAACATTGTTAGACCATCATTGATTGTTTCGTGGAAACGTTCTTCTTCCGTACGAACGACCTTCTCAATAAAAGCTTCTTGTTGATTGACTTCTGGGTAATAGCTCACCATGATGTTACCTACTACAGGAACTAATTTATACAAAAATGCTTGATCGATACCCAGTTTTTTACCATGCATAACTGCACGACGTAGTAAACGACGTAAAACATAACCGCGTCCTTCATTTGAAGGAAGAGCGCCATCTCCGATTGCGAAAGCTAATGAACGAATGTGGTCAGCAATAACTTTAAATGAAACATCTAGTTGTTTGTCCACACCATATTTTTTACCACTTAATTCCTCTACTTTACCAATGATTGGTAAAAATAAATCTGTTTCGAAGTTGGTTGGTGCATCTTGAATGATCGAAACCATTCGTTCTAAGCCCATCCCCGTATCAATGTTTTGATGCGGCAATGGTTCATACGTATCTTGTGGTGTATGGTTGAATTCTGAGAATACTAGATTCCAAATTTCCAAGTAACGTTCGTTTTCGCCACCAGGGTAATTTTCAGGATCATCTTCAGCTAAATCATTGAATGATTCGCCACGATCATAGAAAATTTCTGAATCCGGACCACTTGGGCCAGCACCTAAATCCCAGAAGTTGTCTTCGATCTCTACGACGTGATCCGCAGGGATTCCAACTTCTTCAAGCCAAATACGTTTTGCTTCTTTATCTTCTGGATAGACAGTCACATATAATTTATCAGGATCAAATCCGATCCATTCTGGAGAAGTCAAAAATTCCCAAGCCCATTCGATTGCTTCAACTTTGAAATAATCACCAATCGAAAAATTCCCTAACATTTCAAACATTGTATGGTGGCGAGCAGTCTTCCCGACGTTTTCGATGTCATTTGTCCGAATTGATTTTTGAGCGTTCGCAATCCGTGGATTTTCTGGTACGACACTTCCATCAAAATATTTTTTCATTGTAGCAACACCTGAATTGATCCATAGTAAAGTTGGATCGTTGACAGGAACCAATGATGCACTAGGTTCGATCATGTGTTGTTTTGATTTAAAGAAATCTAAGAACATTTGGCGCACTTCAGCGCTTGATAATTTTTTCATGTATTCTCCTCTTTTCAAAAAAATAAAAACTACCACTGCAGTCAAGGACGAAAATTCGCGGTACCACCTTGATTGCAATGATAGTTTGATCATTACCTCTTCATCTCGTTAACGCTGAGCAGCGTTGATTTTTCAATCAAAGTTTTTCGGGAGCAATCTATCTTTCGCAACGTACAGCTTTCAGCAATCGTGTACTTTCTGTGGGAGCGTTAAAAAATAAACCATATCCTTTTTAGAGTATAGAAAAAACTAGGACAAAAGTCAAACTAGATATTGATTAAAATTGCCTTGCGGTATAGATATTCACTAGGCGCCAAAATTTCATCTTCTTTTAGCATCGTTATATCATTCACGTAATAAGTAGATAATGGTAAAAAGTCAACGATTGGAATTCCTGTATTATTTTGCTGATTTTTTAATTTTAAAACGCCAGGATCTTCGGTTAGTTCAAAACGAGTCATTGAAGTATCGAAATACAACCCAAACATATTTGATCTTGTCATCGTTTTTTGGATTTTTTTGCCCCGATAAAGATCGTTGACTGCTAGATCATTTCCCCAACGAAATAAACGACGGCTGCCTGCTCCGTTTACATATTCCCACTGATCTTCAGTCAATAAATCAAAATTTTTACGACGAATTTTTTTTCTTAAACTAGCGTAAGTATGGCGTTCGTGGTTGTAGACCGCATAACAATCTGAATTAGGAATCATTTCAATATACCACTGTCCATCTGATAAAACATTTTTAGGAAAAGACCAAGTCAAACTTTCTGCTGGCGTCAGATTAGGCGATAAAACATCTTTGATTTCTTTTTCGATCGTTGAAAATTGATCCGCTTCACCTTCAAATCCTCCAGTCACAGAATCATAAACTCCTAAATAATTCGTTCCCGCTGGTAGTGCCCGACGCTGAACGAACATTGGGGGGATTTGGACTTTACGTAAATTAGATGTCTTCTCGTTGATCAATTCTCCTAAGGAATCAACGTCAAAGAAATTATACTGACCACGTAATTCTTTAGGGATCGTGATTTCATGAGAATTTGGTGCTGTTTCTAACAAGATAATCCCTTAGTCCCCAGATTCCAGCCTAAGATTGCTTTTTGATTTCCGGGTACAAATACGAATTCTTCGTCATCGATAACTAATTGAAAGGTTTGACATTTTATTCCAAACAATTCAAAATCTTTTAATTCAATATCGGTGATCTTCATTAAGGGGTTCACAAAATGAAGCAAAAGTTGGCTTAATAGGGTACGTTTTTCTTTTGGTGTCAATCGTTTCCAATATGACCAATCCAATTGTTCTAATAAGTTCATATGTTTTCTGCCTCCTCCAACACTCATATGTTAAAATTATACCATTATCCAATAGAAATGAGGAATTAGATGGAGAAAATATTTGATGCTAGTCCAAGCACTCGAGCGTCAGCCTTCTATTTGCGCTATCTCGTCTTTGTATTGGAGCAATCAATTTTGCCAAACTTAGAATTTGATCCACTGGACGCTAACGATCGAGAATACTTGGTTATTTTTGATGGCCCTCTCCCGGTCGCTACTGTTCGTTACCAAAAGTCCGAGCAAAATTGTTTGAATCCAGATCGTCTTTGTGTCCATCCTGATTATCGCAATTTAGGATTAGGAACAGCTTTATTATTAGAAATTGAAACACGAGCTTCAAATGAAAATTGTACAACTTCAAAGCTATCAGCAGAGATCACCGCACAAGCTTTTTACGAGAGAAATAGTTATTCAGTTGTATCAGCTGTTTTCGAAGAAGATGGCGTTCCTTGCGTAAAAATGAAAAAAGACCTCGTATCCAAATAATAAGGATACAAGGTTTTTTTGGTTTATGAATTTGATCGTTTTTTATTTTTACGTGCGCCACGTTCTTCTTGACGACGTGATTGACGACGTTTTTGTTTATTTGATTCAGAAATTGCGCGGTCAATTTTTTTCTTATAACCAGGTTTGATTTTTTTCTTCGATTTTTTCACTAAACCAATTAATGTTGGATCTAGTTCATCTTTTGATTTTTCACGTTTTTTACGACGATTACGATCATAGGTATCTAAAATCTCACCATTTTTGATTTCTTTTGGTTGGAAAGTAACCCCTAGATTTTCGATCATGCTTACGCTGTTTTCATCACTTGGACTATACAATGTGATGGCTGTTCCAGACATGCCATTACGTCCTGTTCTACCGACGCGGTGAATAAAGAAATCTAAATCTTGAGGAATCTCTGCATTAATTACATGAGAAACACCTTCAATATCGATCCCACGAGCAGCTAAGTCAGTTGCGACAACATATTGATATTCCAAGTTTTGAACTTGACGCATCACACGTTTACGTTCACGCGGTGTGATTCCACCATGGATTTTAGCAACTTTCATGCCTTTAGCTTTTAAATAGTCGCTGATTTCATCAACATTTTGTTTTGTATTTGCAAAAACAATCGCTAAATAGGGTTGACCAATTGTCAACAATTCGTAAATCAAACGATTCTTGTCTTTCCCCTTAGTTGGGATCAACCAATTTTCAATTGTATCTGAAATAACCGCTTTTGATTTGATTTCTTCAATGACAGGATTTTCCATATATTTTAATAAGAATGGACGTAATTTTTCTGGAATCGTTGCTGAGAAAACTAACATTTGTAAGTGTTTTGGCAAACGTCCAGCGATTTGATCGACTTCATGCAAGAAGCCCATATCCAATGTCATATCCGCTTCATCAACTACAAAATAATTTGCTGTATGAACTTTTAAAGCTTGTTCATTCATCATATCTAAAATACGTCCTGGTGTCCCAATAACAACGTGAGGTTGACGTGAACCTAATTTATCGATTTGGCGTTGTTTATCTGTTCCACCAACAAAATTAGTCACTCGGATTTCTTCAGCTGAAAATTGTGCAATTTGAACCGCCGCTTGATAGATCTGAGTCGCTAATTCACGACTTGGCGCTGTGATCAAAACTTGGACTTCATCTTTTTTAGGATCAATCTTGTCCATCAATGGTAATAAGAATGTATGTGTTTTACCGGAACCTGTTTGTGATTGTCCGATAACGTTTTTTCCTTTTTTAATTAAGGGAATTAATTTTTCTTGAACCGCAGTTGGTTCAGTAAAACCTTTATCCTTAATCGACTCAAGAATAAATGGTTGAAAATTGAATGATTCAAAAGTTCGCATGTTATACCTCTTTCTTTAACGTACTAATCGTATACGTTTGACTCGCTTTATCATGGAATAGGCGGGTTTTACTTCTTATGAGAGCATACAATAAGTTGAATAGAAATAAAAGTAAAATTCCTAAACTAATGAAACCAAATGTCACATAAGCAATAAAAACCGTGTGGTTATTGAGCGGCAGGTGGGTCATTGTATACTGAAAAATTTGTAATAAGCCATTTAATAAAATATAAAAGGCGCTATAACGTTTTACCAAACAAATAAATCGAATATGTTCCTGTCCCTCTTCTACAACTTGAATCCGGACAACTTTTTTACCAATCGTTTGGCCGTTCCAGCAATACATCAGTAACATAAAATAAATGATCACTTCTAAAACAAAGGAAACAAAAGAATAATTTAGTAACGTAATCAACTTGTTTGGCAATGGGTTTGGGATAAGACTCAATAATGACGTCGCAAGTCCAATCACGAACCAATCAATCATAAAGGCGACAAAACGACGTAATAAAGAAACTTTTTGTCCTTTGGCCAAAGACTCTGAATCCAGCTCATTTCGTGTTGGTAAAAAGAACGTAAATAATGGTGCACATAAAAAACCGATCGTCCCACCGATTGTATTATGCAGTAAGTCATTGACATCAAAAAGACGATACGGTCTAGGATAAATAAAGTAAAGTCCACTCAGCTGTGTTAATTCAAAAAACAAAGAAACACAAAAACTGATCACTATCGTTTTAAGTAGTGACATTTTAAAATAGTACCGACAATAGACGCCTAAAGGAAACAATAACGCAATATTAAATATAGGTTCTAAAAAAACACTTTGTTTCATGGCCGGTAAATAAGTACTTGGGTTACTTACTTGCAGAACCGTTTGATTCAAAAAATTATACCAGGATTGAAATAAATGTAATTCATATCGTGGTCCAGTCATTTGTGCTACTGTATCAATGCTCGGCAAAGGTAAAATTACTAAGTAATAAATACATAGTAAATAAAAAACAAATGAATATAAAATCAAGCTGCGTAACTTCCCAAGTTGACCATATTTACGATAATAATAAATCAAAAATGGTGCTGTTATCAGCATAGCTAAAAATGGAAAGCTCAATACCGCTGCTTTGATTGGAAATACATAACTACTCATAAACTAAAATCCCTCATTTTAACTAAACTACTTACCAACTTTTCGAAACAAGCTGGATTTTTAATAGAGTGTGGTAAAATAAATGCATCGCAAATTGATAATTAACAAGGAGGATCCACCTATGCTCAACCCACTTTTTGCTTTCGGCGTTCCCGCCGGATTGATGATTATTTATATGATTTTTTATTTTGCTAAAAGAGCCAAAAAAACTGACTATCGACGTTTTGTCTTAACTTTAGTATCGGTTTTTTTAACAACCTTCAGCTATCAAGTTTATAACTATAGCCAATCAGTCGTACAGATTACTTCAACAGATAGTTTCACTACAAACTTTGGTTATAGTCAAGGTCGCTTGATCGTACCGCTTATATTAGGAGCAGTTTTAAGTGTAATCAATTTTTACTATTTATTCCGTCAATTCAGAAAAAAAGAATAACAGGGACCCTGTTATTCTTCTAAATCAAAAAATTGTATTTCAACATTATCTTTACACTTTAATGTGTTTAAGTCTAATGTTACCCAATCTTTAGTGGTTGGTTCGTAATGATTATCCTCGAAAGATAGTTCAATTTTATCTAGCAATTGGTCAGAACTACCAAAATCATATTCACTTTTACTTAGTAGACTATTAAGCAATGCAGGATTTTCAATCGAGAAAAAATCTTCTTGATATTTATATAAAATAATTTGATAGGTCTTTAATGGCATTTCACAACGAATGGCAAATACGCCCTCATCTAAGTCGGGTATCTTTTCTAAAACTTCTTCGGGACTCAATACTTCACGATGTAACATTCAGAGCTCCTCCTAACTTGAATACATTATAGGAAAAAAGGAGTTGCTCTGGAAATAAAATGTCCTAAAAAGAGAAATCACAAGCATATTACTTAACATTTCTTTAAACTTCCCACTCTTTATAAAATCTTTTTAAAAACTCTTCCATAAATTCCATACGTTTGTTGGCTTCTTTCAAACCAGCTGCTGTATTCATTGATAACGGTAATTTGAATAATTTTTCATAAAAATGATTGATTACAGTACTTTTCTCGCGATATTCTGCTTTTGTTTCAAATTCTTTCGGTTTTATAGTTGGATCGTACAATGGACTTTCAGTATGCCCACCGTAATAAGCTGTACGTAAAATACCAATGGCCCCTAAGGCCTCTATTCGATCTGCATCTTGCACGATTTTACCAGCTCTAGAAAGTTCAGCTTTTCCATATTCAAGTTCTTTAGAATAAGAGATATTTTCAATAATAAATAATATTTCCTGGATATCGCCATGAGAAAATTCAAGTTTTTTTAAAAACTTTTTAAGATCTCTTTTTTCACTCTCAACATTTTCTATCACTTTGTCATCAATGACATCATGAAGATAACTCGCTGTTTGAATAAGAGTGGTATCAGTAATATTTTCTTCAGTCGCCAATTTTTTGGCAATCTTAGCCACTCGCTCGACATGATAAAAATCATGACCACTTCGATCTTGACCTAATTTTTGATAAGCATATTGACGGACAGCAACTAATTTATTATTCTCCATCTGTCCGAGGCTTTCTTGGTGGTCTCTCTCCCCAGTATTGGAATAAATCAGTACGGATAGCGCCATTGTATAGTTTACGTTTTTTTGTAGCTTTTGCTCCATAGAATTCTTCAAAGGCTAAATCACTAGTTAAAATATATTTACTCCAAGTTTTTAATGGACGGAACACATCCCCCATCTCACGATATAAGACACGGACTTGTTCTTCTTCTCCCAATCGTTCACCGTAAGGAGGATTGGCAACGATCACACCATAATCTTTTTCTGTTTTGAAATCTTTTACTGCT
This sequence comes from Enterococcus sp. 22-H-5-01, assembly GCF_050310005.1. Classification (NCBI taxonomy): domain Bacteria; kingdom Bacillati; phylum Bacillota; class Bacilli; order Lactobacillales; family Enterococcaceae; genus Enterococcus; species Enterococcus sp. 22-H-5-01. Next base: position 555,567 of record NZ_CP189993.1, on the reverse strand, counting down.
CGTTGTGTGAAAGTAATTGAATCTCCTAATCCAATTTCTTCAGCATTTGCGCGAGCAATTTCGACCATTCGACCATTAATATCAGAACCAGCGATATCTAATTCGATATCATAATCAGCTGCTTCATCTGCAGCTGCCCGGACTTTTTCAAAAACTTTAGGATCAAACCAATCCCAGGCTTCACAAGCAAATTCACGGTTAAAACCAGGGGCGATATTATGTCCGATCAGTGCGGCTTCAATACATAATGTACCTGAACCACAAACCGGATCATAGAATGGTCGGTCTTTCCGCCAATTTGTTAACATGACTAAAGCGGCTGCCATATTTTCTTTTAGCGGTGCTCCACCTTTTTCTAACCGGTATCCGCGTTTGAAAAGACTTGGTCCAGTTGTATCGATTGTCAAAACAACGTGGTCCTTTAAAAGTGCGACTTCCAATTGGAAGAAAGCACCCGTTTCAGGTAATGGCACACGCGCTGGACGATGATACACTTCACGTAACCGTTCGACAATCGCTTTTTTAGTGATTGATTGGCAATCCGGTACACTATAAAGTTTTGACTTAATTGAACGTCCTGCTACTGGGAATTCCGCATCCATCGGTAGAAATTCTTCCCAAGGAATAGCTTTTACTTTTTCAAAAAGCTCATCAAAAGAAAAGGCATCGAATTCATCGACAATGATTTTAACACGGTCAGCTGTTCTCAACCATAAATTAGCAGTGGCGATTGTTTCTAGATCCCCTTTAAAGCGCGCCCGGCCATTTTCTACTTGGCAATCAATACCTAAATTTTTTAATTCTTTTCCTACCAACGCTTCGATTCCCGCTGCGGCAGTTGCGATTAGATTATATTGTTTTTCCATATTAGCTCCTTATTCCATCTAGTGGTTATAAAAAGAGATCCGACATTAGCTCGATCTTCCTTATTTCAATAAAAAAACCTTCACAACAAAGTTGGAAGGTACACCCTGAATTGCAGCAATTTTCTGTAAGCCATGTTTTGTACGGCGATCAACTCAGGGAAGTGTGACCGTCGTGGTAATCATCTATCTCCGACATTACTGCCGTCTCTTTCATCGTTCATTTCCTTAGAAAAAGCGCCCCTACCATAGTTTGGGTTGCTCGCTCGAGGGGTTTACCGCGTTCCACCATTCCGATTTCTCGAAATGCTTCGTCACTGTGGCACTTTCAAGAATACTCAGGCATAGATTACTCCTTAGCCTTTTTTTCTGCCGTTACTTCCTAAGAAGTACCTTAGCTTATTTTTTCGCTAAGCACGAACACTACAGACATCTCAGCCTGTGCGAGCATGGACTTTCCTCAGCTTGCGTAAAACAAACCGCGATCACCCAAAAATTGCATCATTCATTTTTTGTTTTAAAATTGACGAGTTTTTTCAATATCACTTTCGTCTTGTGTATAATTTTGACTTAAATCAGCTGAAGCTGTTTGGTTGTTGGCTTGTTGATCAAGTTTCTTTCCAAATACTTCTCTTTCAAGATTTGAAAGGCGTTTTAAAATGTCAAAGTTTGTCACTGCAGAACTTTTAGGCGCAGCTTCTTTCACGCGTGAAGGAGCTGGTTGAGCTTTTGATAATTGTTCAACTTTTGCTTTCAAACGATCATTTTCTTCTTTTAACATTAATAAATCTTTGTTATAGGCCTCATAATCTTTGATTACGTTATCCAAAAATTCATCGACTTCGATTGGATCGTAACCGCGCATTTTTGTTTTAAACTCTTGCTCCAAGATAACATTCGGAGTATAGATTAAATTCGCCATTTTTCCACCTCATTAGCTCTTAACTTAATTTGCTTTCTTATACATTCTAGCCGATATACCTGAGGAAATCAAACACTATCACCAAAGTCTGAGTAATTTTCTAAGTCATCCATGGTAATTGTAAACAAATCATAAGAATTTTTAGCTTGAAAACGTTCTACATCTGCTAAAAAAAATTTACTCTTGCCTGGGTATTCTGAATCATAGACTACTAACGCCCCATCAGTGTGCTGCAATAAAAAATTGATATGATTTTTAAATTGAAGCGGGTTTTGATACGTTTGATGGCTAACTGAATCAACAAAATCAGCTATTTGAACTAATTCGCTTAATAACAATTGATTTGGTTCTTTCCAATTACTACCAAATTCTTTAAACGGAAGAATGACTGCCAATGAAATTTCTGGATAGTCCACTTTTAATTCTTTAATAATTTGACCAGCCCACATTTCTGTTCCTAGATTCCCGCTGATCATGACCCACTCCAACCCATTTTCAATTAAATTAATTAATTCTCTTTTTAAAATATTCTTAATTACTTGAACGCGTGGATCATTTTCGCTAAAAATTCCTAATTCATAGCTTTGATAACCTGTTACATACAAACGTTTTATTATTTCTTTCATTGTTTTTTCCTTACTTTCGCTTAAAAATAAAATATCTTGGACAAAATTTGATATAATATTGGATAGGAGTGTGATAAAAAATGGCCTTTCATTATCCTAATGGGCAATCATTTCCCCAAAAAAATTCAACTCGACGTGCTCTCCAAAAAGAAACCACATTTGCTAATCGTGGGATGCACTTTGAAGAGGCGATCAATCAGAGTAACGAGTACTACTTAACTCATGATAAAGCAGTTGTTCATAAAAAGCCAACACCACTTCAAATCGTCAAGGTCGATTATCCTAAGAGAAGTGCGGCTGTTGTTAAGGAAGCTTATTTCAGACAACCTTCAACAACAGATTATAACGGCGTCTATTGCGGCTATCACTTAGATTTTGAAGCAAAGGAAACTAAAAATAAAACTTCTTTTCCTTTAAAGAACTTCCATCAACACCAGATTACCCATATGCAGAAATGTGTGAATCAACAAGCGATTTGCTTTGTTTTATTGTGGTTTTCAAGTCTAAATCGTTGCTTTTTCCTTTCAGCAGAAAACCTGATAAACTATTGGAACGAACAAGAAAATGGTAGAAAATCGATTCCTTTATCCATCATTGAAAATGAAGCCATCGAAATTGTTCCACAAATTGCACCGCGTATCCCCTATTTGATTGCGGTTGAAAAATATCTTGAAAAAAGGAGTCAAACAAATGTCTAATACCTCTCGTTCGCAAAAAAATAGGCGAACCACTCCAGGTAAAAAAATGAAAGCAAAAAATAAAAAAGGCGGCTCTTTAGGGCTGAAAATAGCCGTTGGCTTCGTTGGTTTGCTCTGTGTCATCCTCATTGCCGGCATGGGACTTTTCTTCCTCTATGCTAAAGATGCACCTAAATTAAGTGAAGCAAAACTTGGAGCAACTCAATCTTCTAAACTTTACGATAAAGATGGGAATATTTTTGAAGACTTAGGTGCTGAAAAAAGAGAAAAAGTCGAATCAGATAAGATTCCTCAAGAATTAGATGATGCGATCGTTTCTGTTGAAGACCGGCGCTTCTTTAAACATAATGGTGTGGATCCGGTACGAATCGCTGGGTCATTAGTTCATAACATTACTAATAAAGGTGGGTTACAAGGTGGAAGTACCCTTACGCAACAATTAGTCAAACTATCCTTTTTCTCAACGAAGTCTTCCGACCAAACAATCAAGCGAAAAGCACAAGAAGCTTGGCTGGCAATTAAATTAGAAAAAAAATACTCAAAACAAGAGATTTTGACTTATTATATCAACAAAGTCTATATGGCCAATGGTCTTTACGGAATGGAAACGGCGGCTGAAACGTATTTTGGCAAAGAATTACAACATTTAAGTATTGCTCAGACTGCTCTGCTTGCCGGAATGCCCCAAGCACCAAATTCATACGATCCTTATCAACATCCAAAAGCCGCAAAGGATCGCAGAGATACTGTACTTTATACTATGCTGACGAACAAAAAGATCTCCCAAGAAGAATATGACCAAGCAATCAAAGAACCAATTGACGAAGGATTACAGCCGTTAGAAACAGATAACCAAGAACGAAAAGTCACAGATAATTATGTGAAAGAAGTTATTGCGCAAGTAGAATCAAAAACTGGAAAAAATGTTTATACCGATGGTTTAGATATTTACACGAACCTAGATATGAGTGCTCAAGAACAATTATATAAAATTGTGAACAGTGATGAGTATGTTCAATATCCTGACGAAAATCTACAAGTTGCCGCAACACTAGTTGATAGCGAAACCGGGCAAGTAAATGCGCAAATCGGCGGAAGAAATATTGCGGATGATGTTTATTTAGGTTTGAACCGTGCTGTTACGACTAATCGTGATTTCGGTTCAACCGTTAAGCCAGTCACAGACTATGGACCCGCATTTGAGTACTTACAAAAATCAACAGGTACCCGAATCAGTGATAGTGCTTATAATTATGAAGGTACATCAACCCCTGTCAAAAACTGGGATAATAGTTACCAAGGAAATATTACATTACGTCAAGCACTTTATGACTCAAGAAATGTCCCTGCGGTGAAATTATTCAATGAAGTCGGTGTCGATAATGTAACTAAATTTTTAAATAAATTAGGAATCGAATATAAAGATATCCAGCAAGCTAATGCAATTTCCAGTAACACTGAGACACAAGATGGTTCCAAATACGGGATCTCTACTGAAAAAATGGCGGCCGCTTATGCTGCATTTGCTAATGGCGGTACTTATAACGAACCTCTATATATCAATAAAATCAAATATCAAGATGGATCAGAACAAACATTTGAAAGTAAAGGAACCAAAGCAATGGAACCTTATACAGCGTACATGATCACAGATGTGTTAAAAGATGTGATTTCAAAAGGTACAGGAACAAATGCACAAATTGCTAATCTGTTTCAAGCTGGAAAGACCGGAACTTCTAACTATACTGATGATGAGTTGGCGAAAATCCAACAATATGATTCTGTATCGCCTGATGTGATGTTTACCGGATATACTCCTCATTATTCATTATCTGTTTGGACGGGATATGATGATCGGATGGAACCAATCACCTCACAATCCAATATGATTGCCAGTGATGTTTATCGTGAATTGATGAGTTATGTCTCGCAAAATGTTTCTAATGCGGATTGGACGATGCCTAGCGATGTGTTAAGAATCGGAAATGAGCTATATGTTAAAGGGGCTTCATCAGTTCCAAGCCAATCTAATTATTCTAGTCAAAGCTCATACTATAATAATTATAATTCTTACAGTCAATCTAGCAATTCAATAACTGATCAAGAAATTACTACACCAAGTATTTCAGAATCAGAAACAGTTCCTTCAAGTAGCAGCGAAGTTGTTCCTAGCTCCTCTTCTGCTGTCGAAGAAACACCGGCAGTCACAACACCTTCTTCTTCTGCTGAAGAGACACCGACGCCTTCAACACCTTCTTCTTCTGCTGAAGAGACACCGATGCCAGCTCAAGGTCAATCAAATAATAGCGATTAGAAAAAGCCGTTCGAAATTACTTTCGAACGGCTTTTAAACGGTCTTTTCCTTCTTGGCACATATCAAGTAGCGGGCAAATAGTGCATTTAGGTGCACGTGCAGTACAATGATAACGACCAAAAAAAATCAGTGTGTGGTGACTTTTTACCCACAGTTCTTTTGGAATTTTTCGCATAAGTGTTGACTCGACTTCCGTTACAGAAGCACTTAATTTACAAATACGTAGTCGTTTTGTTACTCGTTCCACATGGGTATCAACAGCAATTGCCGGTACTCCAAACGCATCACCTAACACTACATTTGCAGTCTTACGTCCAACGCCAGGTAACTTGATCAACTCCTCGCGAGATTCAGGAACGATTCCACCAAAATCATCTAAAAGCATTTGTGCACAAGCTTTAATGTTTTTAGCTTTATTGCGATACAAGCCAATAGTTTTGATCTTAGCAATAACATCTTCCATGGGTGCCTGTGCCAATGCTTCCGGTGTCGAATACGCTGCGAATAATGCAGGAGTTGCTTTATTGACAGAAACATCGGTTGCTTGGGCACTCAAAATCACTGCGATCAATAATTGAAATGGCGACTTTGAATGTAGTTCTCCAACAGCATCAGGAAACATTTGATACATCCGCTCCATCGCTTCCATTGTCTTTTCTTTGCTAAGCATCCGGGTCTTTCCTTTCTAGCCAATTATACAAAGAAACTTTGGGCAACTCTTCGGTTTGTTGCTGTTCTTCTTTTTGCAACAACACTTTTTTACGTCGACGTTGTTCTTCTTCAACTTGAGCTTTTGACCGAATATTTTTCTTTTCCCAACTTTGTAAGACTGTTTCAATATACTTAAAATTATAGGCTTGGTTTAAAACAGCTTCTTGCAGCGCTAATTGAATCAACTCTGGAGAATAATGATCCTCATCTACCCAATAGCTGATTTTTTGATACTCAATCGGTGATAGTGGCCGGCCAAACTCTTGCTCAAAAGAGCGCAACATCCGTTTTTGAGCGGCTAGATCATTTTCTCCCTCTATTTGGAAGCGTTGTCGCTCTTTTAATAAAGCTAATTTTTCAAAGGCAGGCATACAATCATAATGATCACTTTGACGACCTTGTTCATCTTGCGCCGTTTGTAATTGAATAAACCCTTTTTCAACTAAACTGTTCAGACCTTTATAAATATTTTCTGTCGAATGCCCCATATTCTGAGCTATCACTGTTAAATTAGGAAAATCCTCTCCAGCCTGATGAGCAGAATATAGTTGCAACCACAACATAAACTCATTAGTAGACAGGCCGATAGCTGTATAATTTTGTAATAGCAGATTTGAAATCGTTGTTTCTCCTCCAGCTAAATAATCTTGTAATGAAATCATTTAAAATCCTCCGTTCACTTTTTTAGTTTACACTAAAAAAATAGGAAGTCCAACACTTAGAAAAACGGCTGCTAAAATAAAAAATGGGAAGCTTAGCTTCCCATTTTTTCTATTCAGCTTCTTCTAAAGCCGCTTGAGCTAAGATATTCAAGTAGTTCCAAGGACGATCAAAATGTGGTTGGAAGAAGAAATCTTGTAATGCTAAATCTTCTAACGTCATATTATTTTGGATCGCTACAGATAATGTATTCGCTGATTGAGTAATATCATATTTAGATAGGAATTGCGCACCTAAAATTTTATTTGTCCCTTTTTCAGAAACGATTTCCATCAGTACTTTTTCTGTTGTCGGCATAAATTCTGGACGATAATTATCTTCAATGACTGTTACATTGACATCGATTCCGTTCAATGCTGCACTTTCTTTCGTTAAACCGGTTGATCCAATCGTCCAACCAAATAAATACAGACCAGAAGTTCCTTGCGTACCACGATATTTTACTTTTTGCTCAACTAAGTTTTTACCGACTAACATTCCTTGGCGAACAGCATTGGTTGCTAATGGAATGTATTGATGTTGGCCAGTTGGATTGTAATGAACGACTGTCGAATCACCCGCTGAGAAAATATCTGGGTTGCTCGATTGCATATATTCATTTACTTTGATTGCACCACTTGGTAACATTTCAACTTTATCTTTTAATAAATCAGTATTTGGACGGAAACCAACACATAGAATAACCATGTCTGCGTCAAACTCATTACTTGGCGTCACAACTTTTGTAACAGCCCCAGTTTCATCCGCTACAAACTCATTCACGTTTTCACCTAAAGCCAGCGTAACACCACGATCAACTAATTCTTTTTCTAACAAGTCTGTAAATGGTTGATCCAGGTATTTATTCAAAATACGTGATAATCCATCAATCAATGTTACTTCTTTCCCACTCTCAGCAAACGCTTCGACTAATTCGATTCCGATATAGCCGCCGCCAACTACGACAACTTTTTTAGCATCTTTTGCTTTTTCGATGATTTGGTTGGCTTGGTTGTAGTTTTTACATAATAAAACGTTTTTTGATTGGATTCCTTTAATTGGCGGGATAATAGGCCAAGAGCCAGTTGTTACGACTAATTTATCATAATCGATCACTTTTTCTTCATTGGTCTTCAAATCCTTAGCCGTTACTTTTTTATTATCTGTATCAATATTAGTCACATCATGTTCCATGTTCACTGATGCGCCTAATGAAGTTAATTCTTCGGGGTTTGAATAGAATAATCCAGCGGGGTCTTTAACTACTCCTCCTACATATAAAGCGATTCCACAAGATAAGAAAGAAATGTTGTCATTGCGTTCAAACACCGTCACTTCTGCATCTGGGTGGTTTGCTAATATATTTTTAACGGCTGCGGTGCCGGCATGGGTACATCCTACTACTACTACTTTCATTTTCGTCCCTCTTTCATTTATCATGATTTGTGTTTGCAATATTTTGCACAAGGATAGTGTAACAGATTTTATCACCTGTATAAATTATTTTGCTCACAAAGGATAAGTTTTATTTTGAAAACGGAAAAATTGAAAGCGCGAATCTAATTTTGTAATAGATAATTTTTTTATGTAAATAAAATATTGTAAAAAAGTTATTGTATTCAACGATATCAATGGACTATATTTTTTATTAGTCCATTTTAACTATTTTTTTAACTGCTAAATGTTAATTTTTTCTATAGAGGTATTGTTTATATAGAAAAAGCACATAAAAAAAGACTGAGAAATTTTTTCTCAGTCTTTTTTTGTCAGTCTATATTTCGTTAAATGTATTCACAACATTTTCTACAGTAAAGCCAAATTGTTCTAGAATGTAATCACCAGGTGCTGATGCTCCAAAATGATCGATTCCAATCATTTTACCTTCTGTACCAATATAACGTTCCCAACCGAATGGTGAAGCGGCTTCGATCGCTACACGTTTTTTGATGGCTTTTGGTAAAACAGATTCTTTATAGGCTTCATCTTGAGATTCAAATAAATCAAAGCTTGGAATAGATACTACAGAAACATCTTTTCCTTGGGCTTTCAATTCTTGTTGTGCTTGAACTGCAAGATTAACTTCAGAACCAGTAGCGATCAAAATACCTTCTGGTGTGTCAGATTCTGCTTTAGAGATAACATAACCACCTTTAGTTACACCTTCTTTAGCTAAATCTTTACTATTTGGTAACACAGGTAAGTTTTGACGACTTAATACCAAAATAGTTGGTTTGTTTGTTGTTTTTAGTGCTTGCGCCCAAGCAGCAGAAGTTTCGTTGCCATCAGCTGGACGAATAACTTGAACATTAGGCATGCAGCGAACACTTGCTAATTGTTCGATTGGTTCATGAGTTGGTCCATCTTCTCCTACTGCTACAGAATCATGTGTCAACACATAGATAACTGGTAATCCTTGGATAGCTGACATACGAACTGCAGGACGTAGATAGTCCGTAAATACGAAGAATGTTCCGCCATAAATACGTGTTCCGCCATGTAAATGAATTCCATTCATTGCACTAGCCATCGCAAATTCACGTACACCAAACCAGATGTTACGACCTTCGTATGATTCAGGTTGGAATTCTTTATCATCCGTCATTGTTGTGTTGTTTGAACCTGATAAATCAGCTGATCCGCCCCAAATGTTGGGGATTGCTTTTGATAAAGCTTGAATCGCATCTTTACTTGATACACGACTTGCTTGTGAAGATCCTTCTTCATAAACTGGCAATGATTCTTCCCAATTTTCTGGAAGTTCGCCAGCAAAGGCTTGTTTGAATTGTTTTGCCAATTTAGGATAAGCTTTTTCATATTCAGCAAATAACGTATCCCAATTTGATTCTTCTTTAGCACCTTTATCGTTGATTGCTTCTTTAAAGCGAGCAGCCACTTCTTCAGGAACTGTGAAATCCGGATATTCCCAGCCATAGATTGCTTTCGCTGCAGAAATACCATCAGCTCCAATTGGTGCGCCGTGAACAGCTGAGGTTCCTTGTTTAGGAGAACCATAACCAATTACAGTTTTTACTTCGATCAATGTTGGTTTATCTGTTTCAGCTTTTGCTTCTTCGATTGCTTTAGAAATTGCTTCTAAATCATTGCCATCTTTAACTAGAATATGTTGCCAACCATAGGCTTCATAACGAGCACCGACATTTTCAGTGAATGCTTTTGAAGTTGGTCCATCTAAAGAAATATCATTTGAATCGTATAACACGATTAATTTTCCAAGTTTCATATGTCCTGCCATTGAACTTGCTTCGGCAGAGACACCTTCCATTAAATCGCCATCGCCACATAGTGCATAAGTGTAATGATCGATTACTTTGAAATCATCACGATTGTACGTAGCAGCTAAATGAGCTTCAGCCATTGCCATCCCAACAGATGTTGAAATTCCTTGACCTAAAGGACCTGAAGTTGCTTCGACCCCATCTGTATGATGGTACTCAGGATGTCCTGGTGTTTTACTTTCCCATTGACGGAAATTTTTCAAATCATCAATCGTTACTTGGTAACCTGAAAGATGTAATAAGCTGTAAAGCATTGCTGATCCATGACCTGCAGATAAAATAAAACGATCACGGTTTGGCCAGTTTAATGAAGTCGCTGGATTCACATTCAAATGTTTTGTCCACAAAGCGTAAGCCATCGGTGCTGCTCCCATGGGTAAGCCGGGATGGCCAGAGTTTGCTTTTTGGATTGCTTCAATACTTAATGTTCTAATTGTGTTTACACCTAATTGATCGATTTTGTCGAACAAAATAGTTCCCCCTTTTTGGTCATAAATACTTTAAATACAGATTTATTGTAACCGATTTATTTTGACATTACAATCACAAAATACTAAAAGATCTATTTTCTATTATGTAATCCTTTTTGCTTTTGGATTTCTTTTAATTTCTCAGGAGTGACGTCGTTCCCTTCTGGGTCAACTACTTTCATTCCTTCGATATGATGGCGCATGCCGCTTCGAAATGACGCGATATATTCTTCGCGCAAGATCTTTTGTTCTTTCGCTTCAGCATCTGTTAAACCTTCAGCTTTCTTTTTTTTCGCTAATTCATTGATACGTGCAATCGTTTCATCATTAATCATCTTGAACACCTCTTTCTCCTTACTAATTATACATAAAAAATGCTAACTTAAAAGTATAAATGAATACGAACGCTTGTTTGATTTGTTCGCTTTTGTATGCTACACTAAAAAAAACGAAAGAAGGTGCGGGCATTGGCAAAAAGAACGGAAACAAAACAATTAGAAGTTTTGCGTTTTATTCATGAACGCGTTGAAGATAAAGGGTACCCACCCACTGTTAGAGAAATTGGAGAGGCTGTAAATTTATCTTCTACCTCTACAGTCCATGGACATCTCTCACGATTAGAAAAAAAAGGCTGGATTTTACGTGACCCAACAAAGCCACGAGCCATTGAGTTAACTATTACTGGTTTAGAAAAAATTGGTGCAGCACCACAAGTTATTCCTATGCTTGGAGTTGTAACTGCCGGCGAACCTATTCTTGCAGTTGAAGAAGCTTCTGACTTTTTCCCAGTTCCTCCAGATTTATCTAGTGAAGAAGGTAGTTTATTCATGCTGACAATTCGCGGAGAAAGTATGATCAATGCTGGTATTTATGATGGCGACCATGTCATTGTACGAAAACAATCTGCCGCAACAAATGGTGAGATCGTTATTGCCATGACAGATGAAAATGAAGCAACTTGTAAAAGATTTTATCGCGAAGCAGATCATATTCGCCTACAACCGGAAAATGATGAATTGAGTCCAATTATTTTAGATAATGTTTCTATCCTAGGAAAAGTTGTCGGTCTATATCGAAACCATATTTATTAATCGGGAGTCTCTTCCGATTAATTTTTTTACTTTACAAATCGAACAAACATTCGTATAATAAAAATACAAACACATGTTCGTATTTTATTAGGAGTGATTATTGATGAAAACAGTAAGAAGATTTGGTTTAGTTATCGCAGTTTTGTTGCTTGGTTTATTGATTGGTAAGTTGGGGTCTTTGGCTACGATCGTCATTTTTTCTGGTTTGTTTCTGGTATGGTTTATGTTGTGGGATGAACGTACTTATGCTCAACACTATGCAGAACATCAATATGAAGAAACTGAAGAAGATGAACAGTATTATAAAGAACCTGCTGAGGATTTTTATTACGTCACTTATGACCACCAATACCATAAATCAGCTTGATATAAAAAATGTAAGCAAAATAAAAAAAGAAGCCAAATCGGCTTCTTTTTTTATTAATAATCCATCAAAGTCAAGATGTCATATCCTTGGATTTTATCTCGACCATGAAGTTCTTCTAATTCAATCAAGAAGGCACAACCAACAACAACACCGCCAAGTTGTTCTACAAGTTCAATCGTCGCTTTAATTGTTCCACCAGTTGCTAATAAGTCATCTGTGATCAATACGCGTTGACCTGGTTTGATTGCATCGCGATGAATCGTTAATGTATCTGTACCATATTCTTTTTCATATTCGACTTCAATTACTTCGCGAGGTAATTTTCCTGGTTTACGAACTGGAGCAAAGCCTAAGCCCAACTCAAATGCTACTGGACAGCCAACGATAAATCCGCGTGCTTCTGGTCCAACGACCATATCGATTTGTTTTTCTTTTGCATAATTTACGATTTGTCTTGTCGCTTCACGGTAGGCTTCACCATCTGCCATTAGCGGTGAGATATCACGGAAGACGATCCCTTCTTTTGGATAATCTGGGATACTGGCAATATAATCTTTCAAATTCATTTCGGTTGTTTCCTCCTAGCTTTTCAGCCAATTTCTAATAGTTTGAATATCATTCATCAACAAAAATTCTTCACTATCTATTTGCATCACACGTTTTTGATAAATTTCGCTCTCATCAAAAGCCCGAGCTTGTGGGGATGCGACCATTTTTAAAACGCCGTCGTCTATTGTAACAAATTTTAGCTCAGAAAACACGTGAATCATGAATACTAATAATTTTTCTGGAATTCTTAAGTAATTTGAAACAATTTTTAACTTATAACGGATATCTACCCTCGTTTGCTTATGGAAAAATTGATAAAGCCTTACAAATTGCTCTCTGCTAGGCAATCCATTCAAGTATGCTTCATCCGAACTATATAAATAAAGATAGACACGATCGAAATTACCATTAGAAATTATTTCTTTTAATAATTCCTTTTGATTGGGACAGTCCAATACGATCAATTGGTCGTATCCTTGCCAATCAAGTGTTGCATCGTATAGAGTTATTGTCTCTCGTAATTCATTCATAAAAAATTTTTGATTCGCCGTTTTAAACGCTAAGTACAAAGTGCGTCCATTTTCTATTTTTTGTTGCCATGTATATTTTGCGCGACGATCAATAATCTGTAGTCCAGCTGAAGCAAAATCGATCAAACGCAATTGGACTTTCTTTTGTCCATTCCATTCATTGATTTCTAAATCACCAACAAATTGTGTTTCTGGTTGTTGCAACTCTTCTGCAACATCGCCAAAACCAAAACCTATCGCATCGAGTTGTCCCGATTCATCTTTCAATGAAAATTTAACATGTTGCTGATCTCCGCCGATTCGTTTACAAAAATTCACATTTCCATTGACTAAAAAGTGTGGTGCAGGATTATCTGTACCGAATGGTGCTAAAGCTTTTAACTCATCGACAAACTTTAATTGGATATCTGAAAGCACCAAGTGTTCATCGATCAATAATTTAGGACCTTGATCTAGATCGATTTGTTTTTCTTCAATATATTCATTCATCAACTTTTGTAACGTTGCTAAATTTTCTGCCGGCAGCGTCAATCCTACTGCGGCAGCATGACCGCCAAAATGAGTAAATTCGGAACGCATCGTATTTAACATAGCATATAGATCTAATGCTTCAATGCTTCGTCCAGAACCTTTTGCTACACCTTGATCATTAACGGATAATACAATCGTCGGATGTCCAGTCTGTTTTACAATATTTCCTGCTACGATTCCTAAAACGCCAGGATTCCATCCATTACCAGCAATCAAATGAACACTGTCCGCAGGATTAATTAAGGCTGTAGCCTCTTCGGTAGTTGATTGTACGATGGATTTTCGTTCATTATTGATTTGATCCAATTTTTCTGCTAATTCATGAGCTATTTCTAGGTCAAAAGTAGTCATCAATTCAACTGCAGGATTTGGATCCCCTAAACGTCCGATCGCATTCAAACGCGGACCTAAACTAAAGCCGATACTAGTCTCATCGACTTTTTGAAGATCAACTCCACTTACTTTCAATAACTCTAACAAGCCCAAGCGTTGTGTTTGCTTGATTGCTTGTAATCCTAACTTAACTAAATTACGATTTTCTCCCGTCATTGAAACTAAGTCAGCCACAGTTCCAATCGTAACCAAATCCAACATCTCTAGTGGTACTTCTTCTAACAATGCTGTAGCTAATTTAAAGGCAACGCCTGCTCCTGCTAACTCACCAAAAGGATAATTTCCTTCTGGATGCCGAGGATGAATAATACAATAAGCATTCGGTAATACGGGAGGCATTTCATGGTGGTCCGTTACAATCACATCAATACCTTGATCATTTGCATAATCAATGGCTTCATTACCTGCCACTCCATTATCAACGGTAATGATCAACTGAATTCCCTCATTGATTTTTTCAGCAAAAAGCGCTTGGTTGGGACCATATCCATGAATGAAACGATTCGGTAAAACATAATGTACATTCGCACCGATCATTTCCAATGTTTCCAACATGATGGAAGTACTAGTAATTCCATCCGCATCATAATCCCCGTAGACTAATATTTCTTGTTCTTCCATAATAGCGGTTTGAATACGATCCACTGCCTTATCCATATCATGCATCAAAAACGGATCATGAAGCTCGTCGATATCCGCTTTCATCAAATTAGAAAAAGCTTCTAATGTATGTATATTACGATTCCATAAAAGTCGTACAAAAGTCTCACTGTACCCTTGATTTAATAATTCTGTTTTAAAGGCTGAATCGATTGTTTCAGTTTCGATTACTTGCCAATCAAAGTTCGATTTTTTCACACTATCACTTCCCAACCGTATTAGTATAGCAAAAATAATTCCTACAAGAAAGAGAAGAAGACCTTAGTTTTTATACCAAGGTCTTTCTCTATTAATCATAATAATCCATTGTATTCGTTGTAGTATTTTCAGCTGATTCCCCTGATTTTACTGTAAGTGCTTGATCTTTTTCTTTTAATAAGGTCTCATAATTTGCTTTCAATACAGCAATTTCGTTTTCTTGTTCTCTTTGGAATCTTGCTTTTTCATCGGCTAATTTTTGTTCATTATTGACTTCGTATTCTTGAAGCGCTGCCTTTAATTCTTTAATCTCTTTTCTTTGTTGAAAGAGCGTTGTACCAGAAGTAAGGAGAATAACTACTGCGCCGATCAAAGCTGAACCAATAATCACTAAAACTAAGGATAAGTATATCTTTTTAACTAAAAAGTTGACAGGTATTTCCTGACTATTCGAAAGTGCAAAAATTACGATCAATAATACTAAAATAAAACCTAGGAAAACTTTCCATTGTTTTCTCATTTGCTTTCCTACTTCCTATTGAATAATCCACCTGCTAAAAAATCACCTAGATGTGGAAACATATCGTAAAAACGACTAGCGCCTGCCATAATCAATGGACGATTGATTTCACGCGTTGGTTTACCCATTTTATTGACGATAACTTTAGCAAGTTTTTGAGGATCCAATACAATACTGCCTAAATTGTCTAAATAACTGCCACTTGGATCGGCTTTATCAAAAAATTCTGTCGCTATTGGTCCCGGATTGATTGTAGTGACATAAACATTTTCCGGACGCAATTCTAAACGCAAAGCATTTGAAAAGCCTAAAACTGCAAATTTAGTTGCTGAGTAGACTGTCGATTTTGGTGTCGCCATCTTACCAGCCATTGAGGCAACATTGAAAATATGCCCGTTTTGTTTTTCGACCATCGAAATCGCTACTTTTTGAGTAAAGTACATCATTCCTAACACATTGACGTCAAACATTTTTTTAGCAATATCTAAATCAAAGTCAACAAAATCTTCGAACAGACCAAAACCAGCATTGTTGACCAATACATCGATCGATCCGACTTCAGTTGAAATTTTTTCAAGGACTGATTCCACATTATCAGGATCAGAAATATCTAATTGAAAGGCATGTGCCTCTTTACCACTTAAAGCCTGACATTTTTCTTTGACTTGTCCAATCAAATTAATTCGACGCGCACAAGTTACAACGATGGCTCCTTGTTTGGCAGCTTCATAACAGATCTGTTCTCCTAGTCCCGCGGAACCGCCTGTCACCACTACTACTTTATCGGTTAAATCCATTAGTTTCCCTTCTTTCTCTGAACATAATTATTTATGGAAAAGGAACTTCAAAGGTATCAAAGTCTTTAACAACTATCGTGTCAGCAAAGACTTCTTGTGCTTCTAACTCTAATTCTTTGGCTTCTTTTGCCAAATAACGAGCAGAAATATGGGTTAGATACAATTGTTTTGCTTGGGCTTCCTTCGCAATGGTTGCTGCTTGTTGGGTAGTTGAATGGAAATAAGCCTTAGCAAGTTTTGCTTCATTTTTATTAAAGGTACTTTCATGAACGATTACATCACTGTCTTTAGCAAACTTACTTGATTTAGTTGTAAAACGCGTATCGCCAAAAATTGTTACGATGCGTCCTTTTTTATTTTCACCAACGAAATCTTTGCCGTTGATCACTCGGCCATCTTTAAGCGTGACTGTCTGACCTTGTTTCAATTTTCCGTAGACTGGACCGGCTGGAATATCCAATGCTGCTAATTTTTCAACTTGCAACGTTCCTTCATGATCCGCCTCGGTAACGCGAAAACCAAAACTCTCGATACCGTGATCGAACAACATCGCTTCAACAGTAAATTGTTTATCTTTCAAAATAACTCCTTCTTCAAGTTCAATAAATTCTAGTGGATACGTCAAATGTGTTTTTGTTACTTGAAGCGAAGTCCGAACATAATTTTCTAGACCAGCAGGACCATAGATCTCGACCGGTTCTTCCCCACCTTGAAATGAACGACTACTTAGTAATCCCGGCAATCCAAATATATGATCTCCATGTAAATGGGTAATAAAAATTTTTTCGATTTTTCTAGGCTTGATATTTGTTCTCAAAATCTGCATTTGTGTGCCTTCACCGCAATCAAATAACCAGATCGAATTTCTTTCATCCAATAACTTTAATGCTAAGCTGCTGACATTCCGATGTTTTGCTGGAACGCCTGCGCCAGTTCCTAAAAATTCTAGTTCCATAGTTTCCCTGACTTTCTATCAAATTAATTTCATTCTAGAAGAAAGTCACAGTTAGTGCAATCTAATTCTAAGAATATTTATACTTTTATTTTTCTTATTCCTCTTTTGAAGAATCCGAATTTTTAGCCATTTCTTGTGCATTTTTAACATCGGCTTCGACTTCTTCGTAGTCTAAACGAGTAATTTCACCGCCGAGCTCCATCATGATCAATTGGTTCAATGGACGATTGTCTTCCTCTTCTGCAATCAGTAACAGTGCAGTATCACCTTCGCCAATCTTATCGATCAAGAATTCAAATACGCTATTTGCTTCACGGATTTCCTTTGCATCGCGAGTGGCACCAATCATTCCGCCTGTAAACCAGCCTAGTAAAACACCGATAGGACCGCCGAGGATCCCGACCATCATACCGATCAAACCACCCGTTGAACTCTTGTTGTTCCCAGTGAAATCTAAGAAATCCTCAATTTGAAATTTGTGTTCTCCATCATTGGAATGATGAATGACCGCCATTTGTTCTCCTTTAAGCGCTCTGCTCATGTGTAATTTTTTAGCCTTCGAGAACGCTTCATAAGCTTTTGATTCTACATCAAAATTCATGATTATTACTCTTTTTTCCATCTTTATCGCCCCTTTTATGCTTTAAACTAAGTGTAGCAATAAAACGTTTATTTGAAAAATAGAAAGAGCTTTTTAGGGGAATAAATTCATTATGGCGAGTTGATAATAAAAAAAGATTCGAGAAGCAGCTTCTCGAATCTGTGGTTTTTTATTTTGCTGTTTTGATTTCTTCCATGATACGATCATCGATCACATAGTGGTCAAAGAAGACTTTAGATAATTGATAGCCCTCACCCCAATTTGTTCGAATAACATCATATTCAACACCATCAATTTTTAATTTGTTGCGTAGATGCTTAATAATCGTAGACAACCGTGTCATATGACTTGCTGAATCGCTGTCACCCCAAATTTTGATTGCTAAATCATTTCTGCTAATTGGTGCATCTTTTGTAGCAATCAAGGTGCTTAACATCTCACGCTCAGAACGTGTTAGGTTCCATAAAGGTAATGGACGTTTTTCATAATCGCTGCGTTCTTCTTGCGGTTTAAAACCAAATCCCACTGAATAAATCGATTCTTTACTTGTTTTTTCAGCTAATTTTTCTCTAAGACCACTTAATGATTCTTCCTCAAGTAGCCATTCATCTACACCAAATGATTCCCACTCAGCCTTTTCTTCATTTTGTGGAAAATTGTCTGTTTCGCGAATAATCGTAAACTTATTCCCAACCATTTCTAAAATCATAGAAAGTTCTTGATCTGAGACAGTTTCACTAATAATCAGAACATCAAAATAACCCATTACTTCTGATGGAACCTGTTGTACTAATAACATTGATAATATTTTTGACGAGCTCAATACTTCAATGTTTAAACGTTGTAATTTTTCAACCAATGGTCGTTCTACTAAAATATTGTGTGTTAAAATTAATACTTGCATTAAATTATTCCCCTTTTTCTATCAAAAATAATAATCCAGTTGAATCATTCTGGAATATTTATCAATTAATAATATAATTGTCACTTGTTACTTTTTAATTTTACACTTGCGAATCGCTATATGCTATAAAAAAGCTTATATTTTAGTAATCACAATTAGAATTATCAGTAAATTTTTTGGGTTAAAAAACCTTTTGTTTAACAAAATAGTTTAATTATCATTTTAAAACAACAAATTTTTAAATTATTTCTTAAATCAACTAATAAAATATGTGCATAAATAAACAAAGTGTTTTTTAATTCCAGCCAACACTTTTCATCTAATTTGTGTTGTTAAACATGAGTTTTGTCCTTGATTTTTCTTTTATAATTAGCTAATCATTATTTTTTTTAAGATTTTAAACGATTATTCACATTGTTTCATTAAATATTTTCATAAATGCCAGGTTTTTTACATTTAAAAAAATAACACCTGATTCATTTGATAAAAAATTTTTTATTTTTAAATTTCTCTTACGAAAGTCTCAATCAAATATTTCTTTCCCAAGTAAATAAAACATTTTCTTGTTTATTAGCTTTTAACTTCGATTTATGTATTGCTGCATAAAAAATATTATTTACACTTCAAAGAATTAAAACTAAACCTTCCAATAACACTTAACACTTACTCATTTTAGATATAAAAAAAGAGCCCTTTAAGCCAGGTTTTTAGTCTAGCTTAGGGGCTCGATTAAAATTTAGTTAATCTACAAATTCAAATTCAAATTTATCGATTCGAACGATATCGCCATCTTTAGCGCCTCGTGCTCGCAATGCTTCATCTACGCCCATAGAACGTAATTGACGAGCAAAACGCATCACTGTTTCATCATGATCAAAATTGGTCATCTTAAAGATTTTCTCAAGCTTATCACCCGTCAGTACCCACGTTGCATCTGGTTCGCGAGTAATTGTAAATTCAGGTTCATCTGATTGGAATCCGTAATTTACTGTATCTTCTTCGACTTCTTCATCGTATAACAAGAATTCTGGTGTCACTTCTAAAAGATCGGCCGTTGCATTCAACAAGTTGTCTAATCCTTGTTTTGTAAATGCTGAAATAGCAAACACCGGAATATCATCTGCGAATTCATCTGTTTTTTCTTTTTTCAATTTCGCTTTGAATTCTTTTAGATTTTCTTCGGAATTCGGCATATCCATTTTATTAGCTACGATAATTTGTGGCCGTTCTAATAAACGCAAATTGTGTGTACCTAATTCTTTGTTGATTGCTTGGTAGTCTTCGTAAGGATCTCGGTCTTCCATTCCACTCATATCGATTACATGTAAAATAACTCGTGTCCGTTCGATATGTCTTAAGAATTGAGTACCAAGACCTACTCCTTGTGAAGCTCCCTCGATTAATCCTGGTAAATCGGCCGCGGCAAAACTGCGGCCATCACTTGTCTCAACCATTCCTAAATTAGGAACTAAAGTTGTAAAATGATAAGCACCGATTTTTGGTCGTGCTGAAGAAATCACTGATAAAATCGTTGATTTACCTACAGATGGAAATCCAACTAAGCCGACATCAGCTAATACTTTCAATTCTAATTCAATATTACGTTCTTGACCTGGTTCACCATTTTCAGCTAATTCTGGAGCTGGATTTCTTGGTGAGGCAAAGCGTGTATTTCCACGTCCGCCACGTCCGCCATGAGCGACGACCAGTTCTTGGCCATTTTCAATCAAATCGCCAATCAACGCACCTGTATCTGAATCGCGAACAGTAGTCCCTGGCGGTACACTAACATAAGTATCTTCCGCCCCACGACCGTGCATTCCTTTACTCATTCCGTTTTCACCTGGTGTTGCTCTAAAATGGCGATTGTAACGGAAATCCATCAATGTACGTAAACCTTCATCAACGACTAAAATTACGTCACCGCCATGGCCTCCATCTCCACCAGCCGGCCCACCGTCTGGCACATACTTTTCACGACGAAACGCAACCATTCCGTCTCCGCCTTTACCGGCTTTGACATCAATCGTTACTTGATCTAAAAACATGGACATCTTGGTGTCCTCCTTATATATATAATTATTATGACTAATGAATCTCCACACTAAACAAAGTCTTATATATTGTAGCTAGAATAGTCGAAAAAGTCCATTCTTATTAGATAGAAGCTGAAAAAAAATAGAAGTCTTATCTTTTTTTAAACTATTTTTACCACCTTATTTTATCAGGTAATATCTTTTGACAAAAAAATTGAAGCGTTGCACAATTAAAATGTAAAGCAGATTTCTTTGCTTGATAAAAAAAGGAGGAACTTTTGGTTATGACAGTAAAAGTAGGTATTAACGGATTCGGGCGTATTGGTCGTTTAGCTTTCCGTCGAATTAAAGAAGTATCAGATGACATCGAAGTAGTAGCAATCAACGATTTGACCAGCCCTACAATGTTGGCACAATTATTACAATTTGATTCAACTCACGGTACTTATCCTGGTACAGTTACTGCAACAGAAGATTCAATCGTTGTTGATGGTGAAAGCACACGTGTTTACGCTGAACCTGATGCAAGCAAAATTCCTTGGGTAAAAGAAAATGGTGTGGATATCGTTTTAGAATGTACTGGTTTTTACACTTCTGAAGAAAAAGCACAAGCTCATATTGATGCAGGTGTTAAACGTGTCGTTATCTCTGCTCCTGCCGGACAAATGAAAACAATTGTTTATAATGTAAATGATGATACTCTTGATTCAAATGATAAAATTATTTCTGCAGGTTCTTGTACAACAAACTGCCTAGCTCCATTAGCCTATTTCTTAAATGAAGAATTTGGGATTGAAGTTGGAACTATGACAACCGTCCATGCATATACTTCAACTCAAATGCTATTAGACGGACCTGTTAAAGGTGGAAATCTACGTGCTGCTCGTTCTGCTGCCGATAATACGATTCCACATTCAACTGGTGCTGCCAAAGCAATTGGCTTAGTTATTCCAGAATTGCAAGGGAAATTACAAGGACATGCACAACGTGTTCCCGTTGTTGACGGCTCTTTGACTGAATTGGTTTCGATTCTTAAAACAAAAGTAACCGCCGACCAAATCAATGAAGCAATCAAAAAACATACGGTAGATAATCCATCGTTTGGTTATGATGATCGCGAAATCGTTTCTGGTGACGTTATCGGAACAACTCAAGGTTCAATCTTCGATCCAACTCAAACAGAAGTAACCTCTGCCGGAGATTATCAATTAGTTAAAACAGTAGCTTGGTATGATAACGAATATGGATTTACTTGCCAAATGATTCGCTTGTTAGAAAAGTTTGCGAACCTATAAAAAATTTATTATCTTAAGGAGATCTTTTAGATCTCCTTTTTTTGTTTTGATTTACCTTTTTTTGAAGCAAAAGTCATGCTTTTTTCATAGGAACTCATTTAAAAGTTTGTTATTATATTAGAGATGACAAACTTTTTAAAGGAGAAATGTATGCAATTCAAAAAACTGATCATAGGTGCAAGCTTGGCATTGTCTGTTGGCTTACTAGCTGCTTGCGGCACAAGCAACAGTACTTCAAGCACAAAAGAAAGCAGTACAAAAACAACGGAGTCTAGTGTAGATTTAAATAAATTAGATTTACCTCAGCTCAGTACAGACGTTTCAAAAGATGAGTATCTAGTAGAAATGGTAACTACTGAAGGCAGCGTAAAAATCAAACTTTTCCCTAAGCAAGCTCCTAAAGCGGTTGAAAATTTCGTTAAACACGCGAAAGATGGTTATTATAAAGACACACCTTTCCATCGTGTAATTCAAGACTTCATGATTCAAGGCGGCGATCCTAAAGGCGATGGCACTGGCGGTGAAAGTATCTGGAAAAAAGGCTTTAAAACAGAGGTTTCTAATCAACTTTATAATATTCGCGGTGCTCTTTCGATGGCACGAGCAAGTTCACGCGACAGCAATGGCAGTCAATTCTTTATTGTAACTAATAATGAAGATGTAAGTGATGGTCTAGCGATCCAATATTATCCTGAAAAAATCATCGATGCTTATAAAAAAGGCGGCGCGCCTAGTCTAGATGGCGATTATACTGTATTTGGTCAAGTGATCGAAGGCATGGACGTAGTTGATAAAATTGCTGGCGGCGAGGTTAAGGCCAATGATTCTGGTGAGAAATCTACCCCAGTCGACCCTGTCAAAGTTACTGAAATAAAAATCTTACAAGAACCTAAATAAAAAAAATTGCCTCACGGCAAGTTTTCAGATTGCAGACAAACCTTGTGTAAAGACAAGGTTTGTCTTTATATATATGTTTATTTTTTCTGCTCTTTATCGCCAACGATAAAAGTAAATTCGCATTCTGTTACCGTTTTATCCTCTACTGTCGCCCATGCTTTAGCTGTTCCTACGGGGCCTTTAACTTTTTGAATATCAAAATTTAAAAATAATGTACCACCAGGACGGACGAATTCTAAGAAATTCGCTTTATTAATTCCGCCGATATAAGCCGTTTTCCCTTCAAAAGCAGCGGATTTCAAAATCAATAATGACCCTGCTTGCGCTAATGCTTCGACGATCAATGTTCCTGGCATGATTGGTTCTCCCGGAAAATAACCTTGGAAAAAGTCTTCATTCATTGTTAAATTTTTGATCGCGGTGATGTGTTTTTCATCTTCGAATTCTGTTACTGCATCTAAATAGTAAATGGGGAAACGATTGGGAATCGCAGCCATAATTTCTTCGACATTCATAATTTTTTCCATTTTACACCTCTATGAATATTTTATTTGATTATCAAACTATCATATTCTACGACTATTATCAAGAGCTAATAGAATTATGAAAAAAATAGTTTGACAATCAAAGCATTTTACAACATAATGATAGCATATTATTTATATATTGTTTAGGAGCGTGTCATTTAATGTCAATTTTAACTGGAAAAAAAATTATCGTAACTGGTGTTGCGAATAAAAAAAGTATTGCTTGGGGATGTGCCAATGCGATTGCAGCTCAAGGTGCCGAAATCATTTATACTTATCAAAATGAACGAATGAAAAAAAACCTTGTCAAACTTGTTGGTGAAGATGCTCATATGTTTGAACTTGATGTTGCAAGTGACGATAAAATCAAAGAAACTTTTGGCTTGATCAAAGAACAATTCGGAACAGTCGATGGATTGGTTCATTCGATTGCCTTTGCCAACAAAGAAGAATTATCTGGAAACGTTACTGAGATTACTCGTGACGGCTTCCAATTAGCACAAGATATCAGTGCGTATTCATTATTAGCCGTTTCGAAATATGCTGCACCTTTAATGACGGATGGCGGAAGTATCGTTACAATGACTTATATGGGGTCTGAACGTTCAATTCCCAACTACAATATGATGGGAATCGCAAAAGCCGCATTAGAAGCTGAAGTTCGTTACCTAGCAACTGAGTTAGCACCAAAAGGCATTCGTGTAAATGCTATCTCTGCTGGAGCTATCAAAACATTAGCTGTCACAGGTGTGAAAGACTATCAATCTTTATTAAGTCTTTCCGAAGAAAGAACGCCGGATAAAGTCTCTGTTACTATCGAAGAAGTTGGAAATTCTTGTGCCTTTCTATTAAGCCCGCTCGCAACTGGGATTATTGGCGATGTGATTTATGTAGATAAAGGTGTTCATTTAAGTTAATTATTAAAAGGTGTGCTGAGTGACGCACACCTTTTTCTTTTGTGTTAAACTTAAAATGATACCGGATTCATACTATTTTTTTGGAGGTTGCTAATGAGAATCGAACATGTCGCATTATACGTGAAAGATTTAGAAAAGAATAAACAGTTTTTTGAAACTTATTTTGACGCTACGAGTAATCAACCCTACCATAATCTAAAAACCGGATTACGAACATATTTCTTAACTTTTTCAGATGGTGCAAGATTAGAGTTAATGTCTCGCCCTGAAATGACTGAAAAAGAAGATGTACTTTTTTTGACTGGCTACACGCACTTAGCTTTTTCCTTAGGCTCAAAAGTAGCAGTCGACCAACTAACTCAGCGTCTCGCTGACGATGGATTCGAAATCATCTCCGGTCCACGAACAACAGGCGATGGGTATTATGAAAGTTGTATTTTAGGACCGGAGAATAATCAAATTGAAATCACTGCTTAAAAAAAACGCCGCTATTGCGACGTTTTTTTGATAGCCTAATTTATCAGTTTTTAACTTTAGTCTCTACTTCTACAACCCAACCTTCGGGCGCTTCAACATCACCAAATTGAATACCAACTAATTCTTCATACAATTTTCTGGTTACTGGTCCAGTCTCTGTTTCACTATAAAAGACATGGAAATCATCACCATTTTGGATGCCTGCAATTGGTGAAATCACGGCTGCCGTTCCACAAGCTCCAGCTTCAGCGAATTTATCCAATTCAGCTAGATGTACATCCCCTTCGATAGCTTCCATTCCAAATCGATCATGAGCTAAATAAAGCAACGAATATTTAGTGATACTTGGCAGGATCGATGGCGACTTAGGTGTGATAAATTGATTGTCATGAGTAATACCAAAGAAATTAGCAGAACCCACTTCTTCAATCTTTGTATGTGTCGCTGGATCTAAGTAAATACAATCAGAAAAATTACGGTCATGGGCATGTTGGCCTGGCAATAAGCTGGCAGCATAATTCCCGCCTACTTTTGCAGCTCCAGTACCAAATGGTGCAGCACGATCATATTCTGATACAATAAAATTACTTGGTGTCAATCCGCCTTTAAAGTATGGTCCTACTGGCATACAAAATACACTAAATAAATATTCTGGTGCTGGATTTACCCCGATGTTCGGACCTACGCCGATTAAATAAGGACGTAAATACAGTGTTGCTCCCGTTCCATAAGGTGGTACATACTCTTCATTTGCAGCAACTACTTGTTTCACAGCATCAATAAACATTTCTTCGGGAACATCTGGCATTTGTAAACGCTGTGCACTTCTATTTAAACGCTTAGCATTTTCATTTGGTCGAAACAAATTGATTTTTCCATCTTTTCGACGGTAAGCTTTTAATCCTTCAAAACATTCTTGTCCATAATGGAGACTAGTTGATCCTTCATTGATGGTGATCATATTATCCTCTGTTAATTGCCCTTCATCCCATTGTCCATTCTTCCAATGAGAAATATAACGGAAAGGTGTTTTAATATATTCAAATCCTAATTCTTCCCATTTTATATTCACCATTCTATCATCTCCTTCTTATTTATTTGTTAGTCTATCACTTTCTACTATAAAAGTCATGATTTTTTTCAATTTTCTGTAAATTGTTTTATTGCTGATTTTATCGACAGAAAAGCAAAAAATTGATACACTATTTCTATTAATTTATTAGGAGGCATTTATGTTTTTATTAACTGCTGAAACGGTCGATTCCAGTACGATCAATGTAGTAGATCAAACAGCACAAAAAATCTCTGCCTGGCAAAAATATTGGCAATCGATCGATTGGGAGCGAGTTCTCTCTATTATGGTACAAAAAGGGCTAACAATCATCGCAATCCTTGTCCTATTTTATTTAGTACGTAAGATTGGCGGCTTTTTACTAAATCAATCATTTGAACGCCAGAAGAAAAAAATGGTTGATAATGCCACTCGCATTGAAACGCTCCATGATCTTTCGTTAAATATTTTTTCATATACAGTTTTTTTCTTTTTTCTCTATTCAATTTTAGATACTTTAGGCATTCCGGTTGGTTCTTTATTAGCAGGTGCTGGAATCGCTGGAATTGCAATCGGTCTTGGTGCTCAAGGATTGACCAATGATATCATCACCGGTTTTTTCATTATTATGGAACAACAGATCGATGTGGGTGATTATATTCGTTTAGTCAACCTACAAATCGAAGGCACCGTGACCTCCGTCGGAATCAGAATGCTTCAAATGAAAGCTGCTGACGGAACGGTCCACTTCATTCCTAATCGTAATATCACTACTATCAGTAACCTATCCCGTGCACACATGCAAGTAAAAGTCGATATCCGCATTCAACCAAATGAAGGATACGAAAAAATAAGTCAATTGATCGAAGATGCTAATCAGCGTTTAGCAAAAGAATTCAAAGAAGAAATTTTCGATGGCCCTGATTTATTTGGAATGGTTGATCTAGGAAACAGCAATTATGCTATTCGTACGATTATGTATGTGACTAACGGTAAACAATATAAATTACAAGAAGAGTTTTTAGCTGCTTATGTGAAAACATTGAACGAAAATGGCTATTCTATTCCTAATGACCCGATTGTGATCGGTAAATAAAAAGAAACAGCAAACACTTAAATGTTTGCTGTTTCTTTTATTTTTACCAGCTTGCTTTTTTCACACCAGGGATTTGACTTTTGTGAGCTAATTCGCGAAACTTGATTCGTGATAGTCCAAATTTTCTCATATATCCTCTTGGACGACCGTCAGTTTGGTCACGATATTTCAGACGATTAGGATTCGAATCACAGGGAAGTTTTGCCAATCCTTCAAAATCACCGGCTGCTTTTAATTCTGACCGCTGTTCAGCGTAACGTTCGATTAATTCTTGCTGCTTTTGCATTTTTACAATTTTAGATTTTTTTGCCATCTTACACCTCGTTTAGTTTTCTAACCGAGCTCAATCGTAATCGTTTCAATTAACACTTTTTAAAATTAGCACGCTTTCTTTTCAGTGTCAAACATTCCGTCACTGAGTAGATCAAACTAGAAAAAAAGACCAATAATGGTCTTTTTAGTTCGGTGTGTTAGCATTTGCATGAACAATTACTTTCGTTTCCGGATTTTTACGATCAAACACATGGAAAGTATAATTGACAGCTTTTAAAATTTCTCTTCTGGTGACGATCCCGCAGAATTTCCCTTCAGCATCCAAGACTGGTAAAAAAGCTGAATCAACTAATAGATGTAACACATCTTCTAACTCTGCATCTGGACGCATAATTGCCACATCTGTTTTCATGACATCTGCTACGGTCAATTGATCTAAGTTAGCCGTATCGATTCCTGTTATACCTAACATTTTTTTTACGATATCGTTTAAACTTAGTAGACCTACAAAATGATCTTCTCTATCTAGAACTGGAATCGTCGAGTACCCAGCTTGTGATAAAAGCAGTAATGCATGTTCCAATGGATGTTCTTTCATTACAGTAGCAACATTTTCCCCGGGAATGACCATTGTATCTTCATGTTCTTTCATCAATTGTTCAAGGGCCGGACTAATCATATAACGCCTCCATCTATCTTTCTACCCTTCCATTTTAGCTTAATAGCTTATAGAAAACGCTTATTATTCAAATATTTAATAAAAATTATCAACTATCGTTTAAAACTCGCAACTAATTCCTCGATTGGTTGGTGAGCACGATTATAATAAGCTACTTGATAACCTTCCTCATCACTTTCAATAATCGCATAACTTGGTATTTGAATTGGGCCACGAGGCTGCGAGATACTCCCAGGATTAACAAATAAGATGTGTTTATCCATTTCAGCAACTGCTTGATGGATATGCCCAAATAATGCGATATTTGCTCCTGCTTCTTGAGCTTGGACAGACAGCATGGTTAAACCAAATCGAACATTTGATAGGTGTCCATGTGTCATATAGATCACATCATTACCTATCGTTATGATTTGTTCTTTTTTGTATTCAGGATCATAGTCGCAGTTTCCTGTAACAACGGTAAAATGTTCCCACAATTCATCATTTGCTTTCAATTCAGAATCGCCGCAATGAAACATATGATCGACCATTCCAACATAGCGATTCACGATTTCTACTAAGATATTGCGGTCTCCATGATTGTCACTAACTACTAAATACTTCATGCGTTATCCTCCAACCAATTTTTCCAAACTTTTTCTAATTTTTGAACGGCCATCCCGCGATGACTAATCGCATTTTTTTCGTCATTGCTTAATTCAGCCGATGTCTTATTAGAATCAGATACGATGAACAATGGATCGTAACCAAAACCATTTTCACCTTGTGGGATACGACCAATACGACCATCCCAATCAGCTTCAACAACTAGACTTTCTTTTTGGGGTGCAGCAAAAACCAAGGTGCAATGGAAATGAGCTGTTCGTTTTTCATCAGGAACATCAGTCAGCTCATGTAATAATTTTGCATTATTTGCCGCATCGCTTTTACGTTCCCCAGCAAAACGAGCTGAGAAAATTCCTGGCATTCCATTCAGCGCATCTACGGCTAAACCAGAATCATCTGCTAAAACAGGTTGTTGTAAAATTTGAGCAATTGTTTCTGCTTTTAAACGAGCATTTTCTTCAAAAGTTGTTCCCGTCTCTTCCACATCTGGTAATTCAGGGTAATCCAAAAGTGTCTTTGTCCGATAGCCTTCCTTGCCAAATAGAGCAGCAAATTCTTTAGCTTTGCCTGGATTTCTTGTTGCAATCACAATCGTTTTTTCTTCTGTTTTAACTTCATCGAATAATGCTTCTTTTTGATGAGCAACTAGTTCTTCGACTGCTGTTTTTCCATATAAAATCAAAGAATTTAATTCGGTATCATCAAAAGTTGCTTCTTCACCTGTTCCTTGGATTTCCACAAAACGGCCTGATTCCGTCATAACCAGATTCATGTCCACCGCTGCTGAAGAATCTTCTTGATAATCCAAATCAGTTACTAATGTTCCATCAGGCAAAATCCCTACGCTAATAGCGGCAAGGTGTTCTTTGATTGGATCTTCTTTTAATTCACCGCTTGCTAATAATTTATTGACAGCCAAACGTAAGGCAACGAATCCACCAGTGATACTGGCAGTTCTAGTGCCGCCATCTGCCTGGATCACATCACAATCTACAATAATACTACGTTCACCTAATTTTTCTAAATCAATGACTGCTCTTAAAGAACGACCGATCAGACGTTGGATTTCCATCGTACGTCCAGTTAACTTTCCTTTGGCACTCTCTCGTCGATTGCGAGTATTAGTCGCTCGTGGCAGCATACTGTATTCTGCGGTTACCCATCCTGTTTCGCTTCCTCGAAGAAATGGTGGAACAGAATCTTCCAGAGTTGCAGAGCAAATTACTTTGGTATCGCCAAATGAAATCACTACAGAACCTTCTGGATGTTTAAAAACATTGGTTTCAATTTTTATTGGTCTCAATTGTCGGACCGTTCTTCCGTCATGTCGCAAATTATTTTCCTCCTAATTCAATGTGAGTAACATTTAAATTATCAATCGTCAACCATTCACTGGCAATATCTTTAAACATTTTTGGTGAACCTGTTGTAAAAAACTGGTGATTCTTTTTAGTAGAACGATTTAAATTATTCAAATCAAAATAATCTAATAACGCACTGACATCGCTAACCGTTTCTGCACCCGAATCGATTAAAGTAACCTCTGGCCCCATGACATTATGGATAATAGAGCGTAATAAAGGATAGTGAGTGCAACCTAAAACCAATGTATCTAATTTTTTATTTTTTAGCGCAGCCAATGTATGAGAAACCACTTTTTTAGCTACAGAACTTGCAAATTGATTACTCTCAACGATCGGTACAAATTTAGGACATGCCAAACTAACAACTTGTGTTTCAGGCGCCTTTTCTTGAATCTCTAATCTATATGAATCACTTTTAATTGTCCCTAAAGTTCCGATGATTCCAACACGGCCATTTTTACTCGCTTTTAATGCAGCACGTGAACCAGGCTGGATTACACCAATAACAGGAATATCGACGGTTTCTTTTATTTCTTCTAATGCCACAGCGGTCGCGGTATTGCATGCAATGACGAGCATTTTGATATTTTTATTCAATAAAAAGCGGGTCATTTGCCATGTGAACTCAATAACTTGTTCTGCAGGTCGCGGCCCATATGGACAACGGGCAGTGTCCCCTAAATAAATAATTTCTTCATTCGGTAATTGGCGCATAGCTTCTTTGACCACAGTCAAACCGCCCACACCAGAATCAATAAATCCAATTGGTCTTTCATCTGACAAAACGCTCATCCTATCTCCTTCAAAGTATTATCTTATTTTCCACTTTTTGAGCGAAAATTTCAAGCCCTAGAACTTTATTTAAATGAAGCATTTCCTTTTGTTGCACTCAAAAAGGATGCTACACTTAGAATAATAAAAGGAAGGTGGATGAAGATGGATAAGAAAGAACTCGCCGAGAATTTAGGTAAGGCCTCTGCCGGAGATCGTCACCAAGATCCTGCAGTAAAAGCAACTGAAAAAGAAACAGAAAAAAATAATGAGCCGCTTCAAGAAGATCACGAACCTGGATTATTAGAAAAATTAGGTAAAACTCAAGCTGGAGCAGTCTATGAAGATCCTGCGATGAAAGAGACTGAGCGAAAAACTGAAGATGAAAAAGACTAAAAAAGAAGCGCCCATCTTGGACGCTTCTTTTTTAGTAATTATATTTGCTAGTTTCTAATAAATTAGAAACAACAGACAATAGATAACAAACAATAAAGTACATAGCCGTCATCGCAATAAACATCGGAATGACATAATTCGTATTTTGACCGTAGACGATTTTAGCATTGTGCATCAACTCTGGTAACGAGATGATCACGGCTAATGATGTGTCTTTGATTAATGAAATCAGCTGACTCAAAATAGCCGGCAGCATCGATTTAAAAGCTTGTGGAAAGACGATAATTGCTAAAGTCTGTACATAAGTTAGACCCGAAGACATTCCTGCTTCGGTTTGTCCTTTAGGGACAGCATTTAGCCCTGCTCGGAAAATCTCCGAAAGCATCGCTGATTCAAAAATCGTTAACGCCGCAACTGCTGCCCAAAAAATATTTAACTTGATCCCGATTTGCGGTAAAGCAAAATACGTGAAAAAGATAATCAAAAGTAACGGCAAATTACGAATGATATCAACAATCAGCCCAACGATTTTAGAAACTACCGGAATCCCGCTATAACGAATTGTT
Organism: Enterococcus sp. 22-H-5-01; assembly: GCF_050310005.1. NCBI lineage: Bacteria > Bacillati > Bacillota > Bacilli > Lactobacillales > Enterococcaceae > Enterococcus > Enterococcus sp. 22-H-5-01. The sequence continues at coordinate 523,921 of NZ_CP189993.1, read as the reverse complement.
CCGGCTACACCGCCAATAATCATACTGAAGATGATCGAAACAATTGAGACCTGGACCGTTACCCAAAGACCGTCTAGAAGGAATCGTATATTGACCCATGAAAAAGCACCACTCATATCCATTTTATTCCTCCCTTTCTACGCCTTCGACCAATGTTTATCTAGATAATTCATTAGATAAGACAACGGCAACGTTAAAATTAAATAGAAACAGCCCACGATGATATACGTACCAAAGGTATTAAACGTATTGCTAGCAATCAAATCTCCTTGATACATCAAATCTAGTCCAGCAACCATCGCTAGGATCGAAGAATTTTTGATCAAATTGATAAATTGATTTCCTAAAGGTGGAACGACGATTTTAAATGCCTGAGGCAATACGATATAACGCATTGTTTCAGCATAAGAGAAGCCGGAAGACATCCCCGCCTCTAATTGACCTTTAGGGACTGTTTGGATTCCAGAACGAACTGTTTCGGCAATAAATGCAGACGTATAGATTGTTAAACCGATTGTTCCAGATTGAAACCCATCAAAACTATAAAAATACATCGGTGCAATCACGTAAAAGAACATTACAATGATCAGTAATGGAATATTACGGAAAAAGGCTACATACGCTTTAGCCAGATTTCTGATAAAACGGTTATGTGACAATTGAAAAATTGCCATCAATGTCCCAATCAATAAACTAAAAACCAAGGCTAGCAAACTAGCATAAATAGTATATTTAAAGCCACTAGCGAAATCTGCTGAATAGGTTTGAAATAGTTGTGCCATTAAAACTGTGCCCCTTTCTCTGCTTTTCCTGCTGCATCTTTAGGGAACCATTTTTCGAAAATTTTATCATACGTACCGTTGTCATGCATTTTACGTAAGGCATTATTCACTTCGTCTGTAAAATCTGTTTGCCCTTTGTTGATCGCAATACCATAAGGCTCATTAGTAAATGTACCAGCAGTCAATTCGTAATTTTTATTTTCAGCAGCCATCCCTAATAAGATGGCATTATCAGTCGTCATTGCTTGTCCTTGGCCTGACTGTAATGCTGTAAAAGCTTCTGCATAGTTCTCTAACTCAAGAATTTTTGCTCCAGGAGCATACTTACGAATATTGATCGTTGATGTTGAACCTTTAACTGCAAGCACAGTATCTTTACTCGTCAAATCTTTGACGCTTTTGATTGGACTACCTTTTTTGACTAGCAAGGATTGTCCGGCATCAAAATAGATATCTGAAAAATCAACTTGTTCTTTACGTTCTTCTGTGATCGTCATCGTTGCAATGATGGCATCGATATTTCCATTTTTCAGTAACGGAATACGTGTTTTGGAAGTCACTTCAACAAACTCGGCTTTGCCATCTTTTCCTAAAATTTCTTTAGTAATCGCTTTTGCAATATCGATGTCAAAACCTTCCACTTCACGTGTTTTGACATTCATCATTCCAAATAAACGTGTATCATATTTTACTCCCCATGTAATAACGGGATCGTTTTTTATCCGCGTAGCAATATTTTTATCCGCCACACTTTCTCCTTTACAGCCTGACAAAACAATTCCCACAAGTAGTGCGAGGGTTAAAAAGGAGACGATTTTTTTAAGTTTAGCCATATGACGCCTCCTAATGATTGATTACTTTGCTGACGAATTGTTGTGCTCGCTCTTCTTGTGGTTTTTCAAAGAAACCTTTCACATCTCTAGTATCCTCTAATACTTGTCCGTCAGCCATAAAAATAATTCGATCTGCTACTTCTTTAGCAAAGCCCATTTCGTGTGTCACGACAATCATCGACATGCCATCACGTGCAATTTTTTTCATTACGTTCAAAACATCACCGATCATTTCTGGGTCTAACGCAGATGTCGGCTCATCAAATAGCAGTAAATCAGGATTCATAGCTAATCCTCGAGCGATGGCGATCCGTTGTTGTTGTCCTCCTGATAGCATAGAAGGATAAGAATCTTTTTTATCCAGCATATCTACTCGATTAAGCAATTTCTCCGCTGTTTTTACCGCATCTTCTGATGATTGTTTTAAAACTTTGATCGGTGCTAACGTGATATTTTCTAACGCTGTCTTGTTTGGGTAAAGATTAAAATGCTGGAAAACCATTCCAATATTTTTTCTAATATCTTTTAATTTAACCTCTTTACTATGTAGGTCTTTATCATTGACTAATAACTGACCTGAAGTGATATCTTCCAAACCATTGATACAGCGTAACATGGTGCTCTTTCCGGAACCAGAAGGCCCAATCACTACAACAACTTCACCTTTTTCGAAAGTTAAGTCTATGTTTTTTAAGGCATGAAACTTCCCATAGTATTTTTCTACATGCTTAAATTCAACCATTGGCATGTCTTACCACCCCTTTTATCCTTATCATTTTCTAATTTTTCCAATCATAGTTTAATTATAAGCGATGATTTTCTAGGTTGTAAAGAAAAAAAACTTATGTCATCAAAAAAATTCTGAATTTCTTTCATTTTGATGTGAGTTTTTTTAACATTTGCTTTAAATTAGCAAACGGAAAAGATCACGATAAGAGTTGTCAGTTTTGTAAAAAAAAGGTAGTATTTGAAGAGACTATTGAAAGAAATTTTAATGAAAAGGTGAGTTAATGGAAAATATTATTTTGACCGGAGATCGTCCAACTGGACAACTACATTTAGGACATTATGTAGGCTCCCTAAAAAATCGTGTGCGGATGCAAGAAGATCCGGACAATAAATTATTTATTATGATTGCAGATATGCAAGCTTTAACAGACAACGCTAAAAATCCTGAGAAAGTTTCTTCGAACGTTTTACAAGTAGCGTTAGATTATTTAGCGGTTGGATTGGATCCAAAACGTTCTACACTTTTCATCCAATCACAAATTCCCGAACTAGCTGAACTAACAATGTATTATTTAAACTTAGTTAGCGTTGGTCGTGTACGTCGTAATCCGACTGTTAAATCGGAAATCGAACAAAAGAAATTTGGTGAAAGTGTACCGACAGGTTTCTTCATTTATCCAGTCTCACAAGCATCAGACATCACGGCTTTTAAAGCTAACCTTGTTCCAGTGGGCGAAGATCAAAAACCGATGTTAGAACAAACGCAGGAAATCGTTCAAAGTTTCAATCACACTTATGGAGACGTATTAGTCGAACCAAAAGGTGTTTTCCCTGAAAAAGGAATGGGCCGTTTACCTGGTATCGACGGCAACGGAAAAATGAGTAAATCTTTAGGCAACGGAATTTACATTGCTGATCCTGCCGATGTCTTGGCTAAAAAAGTCATGAGTATGTATACCGATCCAAACCATATTCATGTCGAAGATCCTGGCCAAGTGGAAGGCAACATGGTCTTCACTTATCTCGATGTATTCGGAACGGACAAAGAAAAAATTGCAGAACTGAAAGAACACTATCGCCGCGGCGGACTTGGTGATGTAAAAATTAAACGTTACTTGATTGAAGTTTTGGAAGCTGAATTTGGCCCGATTCGTGCTCGTAGAGAAGAATTAGCTAAAAATCCAGAAGCTATCATGAAAATGTTAAAAGAAGGTAGTGAAAAGGCGCAAGTCGTCGCTGCTGAGACCTTAAAAGAAGTTAAACAAGCTATGGGAATCAATTATTTCGCATAATAAAAAAACGTGTACCTGTTGAGGTGCACGTTTTTCATTATACAAAATAAATAAATTTATTTGTTTACATTTACAATTGAATGTAGAACATCAGTAAAAGCTGTATCTTCATTAAAGGGTCGGATATAGTCGAAGCACTCTCCCCCATTTTCAATAAAATAATTTCGATTTTCTTCGTCGATTTCTTCAATCGTTTCTAGACAGTCTGCTACAAAACCTGGCGTAATAACTAAAACACTTTTTATGTCTTGGCTCGGAAAAGCTTTCAGTGTTTCACAAATCATCGGTGTTAACCATTGGCTTGGACCGAACTTAGATTGGTAAGTATGAGTATAAGGAAAATCTCCGACTTTCTCCATCACTTTCTTCGTAGTGATCTGACATTGCTCTTCATACGGATCACCGCGTTCAATTGTAGAGACTGGGACGCCATGATAAGAAAAAAGAATCATATCATATTTTTGTTGAGCCAGTTTTTTCTTAATATAGGTAGAAAGCAATAAAATATATTCAGTACGTTCATAGAACGAACTAGATATCTTTAGATGCAGAATATCTGCTGAGTGTCTATATACTTGAGCGATTTGATCGCAAATCGGTGCGACGGTCGTCTCTGAATATTGTGGATACATTGGAAGAACAAACAGTTCAGTCATCCCTGCTGTTTTCATCTCTAAAATTGTTTCATCAATTTTTTGCTTTCCGTAGGTCATAGCAAAACGCACGAGTGTATCAGGCATTCTTTCTTGCAACAATTCCGCTTGTTTTTTTGTATATATCCATAATGGCGAGCCTTCTGTTTGCCAAATTTTTGAATACAGTATTGCTGACTTTTTGGGGCGGACATTCAAAACGATCCCATGTAAAATCGGCAGCCAGATCATCCTTGGCCAAGTGATCACCCGACGATCAGATAAAAATTCAGCTAAATAACTTTTTACCGCTGCAGGTGTTGGGCTCTCTGGAGTTCCTAAGTTCACTAATAAAATACCGCGTTTCACTTATCGATACCTTCGTCTTCTTTTCTTTCAAAAACACTCAGTAAAAAACACTCGCAACTACTTACGAGTGTTTTCATTCGGCTTAATGATAGAAATCAAAACGGCCTTTCGCTAAAACTTCTTTGATACCGCCCGTTTCAAACAATGAACGATCCATGATCGCTTTTTTAATAAATGAAGCTGGATAAGCGGTCACTTCAGTTTTTCCTACGACACCAAAGGCATGTGTATTTCCAATAGAAGCAACTGAACCTAAAGATTTAAATGAGAATGGATCAGACGGTTGGCCTTTAAGCTGGTTTAGAATATCTTTCGCAGCATATGAACCCATCGTTAAAGCAATTTGGGCAGTTGTTGGATAAGGACGGTTGCTTGAAGGATCCATTACTGCTGACACATCACCTAAAAGATACACATCATCGTGATTTGGATCTGTCAAGTTTGGTTTTACCATTACACGACCACGACGTTCCTCAAAACCTGAATCTCCAATAACTTTACTGCCGCTGACACCAGTTGTCCAAACGATCGTTTTCGCTTTAAGAGCAACTAAGTCATTTTCATTGTCTTTTGAATTTTGATAAATGACAGCTCCTGGTTCAACTTTTTTGATTGGTTTACCAGTTAATAATTTAACATCCCATTTTTTAAGATATTTCAAGCAATATTGTCCTAGCTTATCGCTAAACATTGGCAAAATTTTATCGACTGCTTCAACACAATAGATTTGGATATCTTCGGGTTTCACGCCTGCAAGATCCGCAAATTTTTTGCTTCCTTCGACAAATGCTCCCACTAACTCAATTCCAGTAAAACCAGCACCACACACAACGATTCGAAGGTATTCTTCGTCTTTGGTTTCTTTATATTTCTTCATTTGTTCGATGATATGTTTATGGACTTGATCCGCTGTTTTGACATCAACCATTTCTAAGGCATTTTCTTTTACTCCTGGAATCCCAAATGATTCTGATTGGAAGCCCAAACCAACGATTAAATAATCGTAAGTCAATTTTTGATTTTCTAAATATACTTCTTTTTTATCTGCATCAATTTTTTCAACCGTATCTTGAACAAAAACGGTTTTATTTGGATTGATGACATCTTTGATTTTATAACAAATTTTTTCATCAGGTTGCGTACCTGCTGCTACTTCATGCAGACTAGTTGCTTCATAGTGGTAATCATTTCGATCTACTAAAGTAATATGGATATCTGCTGCTGATTTTTGTAATACGTGCAACGCGCGTAAGCCTGCGTACCCTGCACCTAGAATAACGATTTCTTTCATTTCTTTCTCCTCCTAATACATCCATGGCTTTTTGTAAGCCTACTAATATTAATAATGAATAAATTTTTAAAATAAAAAGATAATAGCAAAACTAATCACTTGAGCAACCGCACCGACCGCCAATATTCGTACGGCGCAAATAAATGTTTCTCGTTTGATTTGTTTCTCTAAAAACAAAAGGACTTGTTTGAAAATAAATGGCGCCACAAAAAAAGTCCCTAACATCGTCCAGGGGGCGATCCCAATCAATACTGCTAAAATCACAGCCATAAAAGCAGCTATATTCAGACCAATAAATAGATCAATCGCAGCTTGTTTCCCCAAATAATGGACCAATGTAAAGCGTTCATTTTTTTCGTCTTCTTCTAAATCACAGATATTGTTCGCCAACATCAAGTTTGCGATCCACAATGTATTCGGTAAAGAAATCAGGAATATTTCACTCAACGTTCTAAAATTCCATTGAAATACCTCAAATGCATTCAGGTAAACACACAAACAAGTAATCATAAACCCCATAGTCAATCCTGAAAAAATTTCGCCAAGCGGCAAGCTAGATAATGGTTTGGGACCTGATGAATAAAAAATACCCACACCATAACAAAATAACCCCATCAATAAAAATGGCCAACCAACAACAAATGTCAGACCAATTCCAATCAAAGCGGAAACAACGATCATTCCTACCATTAAGTTAAAGACTAATTTTAAATCGATCTTTTCACGTCCAATGATATTGGTTTTCTCTCGGTAATCATGAATCTCAGTCGCATGATGATAGTCATTATAATTATCTAAAATGTCTACTGCCATATTAAAAATAAACATAGCCACGAAAAACAACAAAACTAATCCTAAATGAAGTTTGTGAAAGTTATATAGGCTAAAACAAATCCCAATAAAAAAAGGCAGGACGCTTGCGGTTTTCGCTTTAAACTCCACAAGTTCCAAGAAAACGGTTAAACTCATTTCACCCAACTTTCTCATATTTTCTTTTCAATATCCATTATGCTATTTTTATGGGTTTAGTTCAAAAGATTTGCTTATTAGCCATGTGTTTCCTCTCACTAAATATTAATGAAGCATTCTAGTAGTCATTCTGTGAAGCATACGATAAAATAGTATTGAAAACGTTGTTAAAAGGAGCACCTATGTTAGACTACTGGAATGACTACCCCGAATTACAGAAAAATTTAATCAAAGTAAAAGAATTAATTTCACAAAGACTTGTTATTAATAATCAATCGATCGAAGAGGCCATCACAAAATTTTCTTCTACAGGAGGAAAGATGATTCGTCCGGCTCTCTTCTTTCTTTTCGCTGATTTTGGCAATAAAAAAGAGTCAGATCAATTAATAAAAATTGCCGCTTCATTGGAATTACTGCATTCTGCAACTTTAGTTCATGATGATATTATTGACGATGCTGACACACGTCGTGGGATGCCATCTATTCAATCACGTTTTGGTAAAGATGTTGCAGTTTACACTGGCGATTTTATGTATACTAGTTATTTTGAATTGTTAGCTGAGTCGATGAGTGATACACCCTTTTTATTAAAAAATGCTCGGGCAATGAAAAAAATATTACAAGGTGAATTGACACAAATGACGTGTGCCTTCCATCCTGACCAAACGCTTTGTGAATATCTCCGAAATATTAATGGTAAAACAGCTGAATTGATTCGTTTAAGTTGTCATGAAGGTGCTTATTTTGGTGGAAGTGATAAAAAAATCCAAGCGCGGGCAAAACGGATCGGATCTTCCATTGGTCTTGCCTTTCAAATCTATGATGATATTTTAAACTTTTCGATTGGATTAGGTGATGAACAAAAACCGATTCTAACAGATGTACAGCAGGGCATATTTACCCTACCATTATTAATTGCACGTGATAATCGACCAGATATTATTCGTCCTTATCTAGAGACACCTGAACAGTTATCGAAAAAAGAACTCATGCAATTGGCTGCTTATGTTTCAGAGTTTGATGGTATCTCTGGCGCACTCGCCTTTGCAGAAAAATTGACCCACAAAGCAATTAAAGAAATACAGCAACTTCCTGATTGCGATAGTAAAATGATTTTAACAAATGTTGCGACTCAATTATTGACACGCAGCTACTAAAAAAGACTCCGGAAATTAATTCCCGGAGTCTTTTGGTTTAATCAAATTAACGAATGACCGCACCTAATTTTTCTGTTAAGTTTTTAACTACTTTTTCCATCGCACGATTGATCTCTTCATCAGTCAATGTTGCTTCTGGATTTACAAATGTTAAGCTATAAGCCATTGATTTCTTACCTGCTTCGATATTTTTTCCTTGATAAACATCAAATACTTGAACATTTGTTAAGAATTTACCGGCTGCTTCGCGAATCACTGATGAAATTTCAGCATTGGCACTTGTTTCATCAACTAACATAGCAATATCACGACTGACAGCTGGGTATTTAGAAACAGCTTCAAACACTAGCGGTGCTTGTTCATATCCAATTAAAGCTTCTAGATTTATTTCGGCTACATACGTCGCTTTTAATTCATAACTTGAAGCCGTTTTAGGATGAACTTGACCTACAAAGCCGATTAATTCTTCTGCTAAATAGATTCCTGCTGTTTGGCCTGGATGCATTTCAGGCATTTTGATTGAACGATAAGAAATTTCTTCTGTTAAGCCCAATCCCTCAACCAACTCTTCGACCATTCCTTTGATCGTGTAATAATCACATGGTTCAGCTTTAGCTGCCCATGATTTATCTGCAATATTTCCAGTTACTGCGATTGCAACATGATTTTGTTCAATTGGCAGATCTTTTTGCGGATCATTATTTTGATAGAATACATGGCCAATTTCATAGAATGCGACATCGTTATTTTTACGTGCAACATTATAAGCTAAATCTTCTAATAAACCGCTGATCAAATTCAAACGCATTGTTGAGCGATCTTCACTCATTGGCCAAGCTACACGAGTAACACGACTTTCGCCAATTAAAAATTGTTGTGCTTTTGTTTCTGTTGTCAATGCGTAACTAATTGCTTCTGAAAGACCACTGCCTTCCAATAAATTACGAACTTTACGTGTTGCTTTTTGAGATTCTGTTAAAAAGCCGGCAACAGTTTGACCTTCAGGTAAAGTTGAAGGTAAATTATTATAACCATAGATACGAGCGATTTCCTCCATCAAGTCGGCTTCAATCGTAATATCCCAACGACGTGGCGGTACGCTAACAGTTGTTACACCAGATTCGACAGTTGTTTCAAATCCAAGTGCTGCAAAAATTTCATTGACTTGTTCTTGAGTCAAATCTGTTCCTAGGAAACGATTAACGTTTTCTAGTTTTGTGCTGACTTCGATATTTTTTGCTTCCACTTCACTGCCTTTAACTGAACCGTTTAAAACCGTCCCCTGTGCTAATTCAGCGATCATTGCAGCAGCTACTTCACCCGCTAAACTAATCTCACCTTGGTTGATACCTTTTTCAAAACGCATAGATGCTTCACTGCGCAGATTATAGCTTTGAGATGTCCGTCGAACAGATGTATGATCAAACATCGTCATTTCCAATGCTACCGTAGTTGTTTCAGCTGAAATTTCTGAATCCAATCCACCCATGACACCAGCTAATGCGACTGGTACATCGCCATTCGTGATAACAATATTTTCTGGATTCAATGTACGTTCTACACTATCCAAAGTTGTAAATGGTTCATCTTGTTTCGCACGACGAACATGGATTTCTTTACTACCTAATTTATCATAGTCAAATGCATGTAACGGTTGTCCGAACAATAACAAGATATAATTTGTAATATCGACTACATTACTGATTGGACGGATTCCCTCGTTCATTAAACGATTTTGCAACCATTGCGGACTTGGTCCAATTTTTACATTTTCAATGATTCGGATTTCATAATGCGGTGCATCATTTTTATCTTCGACTGATACTTTGATTTTATCGCTAGCTTTTTCAGCTGCTTCAGCTAAGTTCACTGAAGGAAAGTTCGCTTCTTTATTATAAATTGCAGCTACTTCATGAGCCACACCACGAATGCTCAAAGCATCTGCTCGGTTCGGTGTGATCGACAGATCAATGATCGTATCATCCATTTCAAGATATGAAAAGACTGGTTCACCTGCTACAGCATTTTCGGGCATATAATAAATACCTTCAGCGTATTCTTTTGGAATCACTGATTCACCGTATCCAAGTTCTTGCAATGAACAAACCATTCCGTTTGAAACTTGACCGCGCATTTTTCCTTTTTTGATTTTCACATTTCCGCCAATACGTGACCCAGGCAAAGCAACGATTACTTTTACACCGGCTTTGATATTAGGTGCACCACAAACGATTTGTGATAATTCCTCTTCGCCAATATCGATTTGGCAGATAGATAGATGATCAGAATCAGGATGAGGAACACATTCCTTTACATCGCCAACAACGATTTTTTTCAATCCTTCTTCTGGTGATTCTAAACCTTCGACTTCGATCCCTGTAAGCGAAAGACGATCGGCTAATTCTGTTGGTGTAATGTCTTTCAAATCGACATATTCATTTAACCATTTATATGAAACTAACATTGCTTTTTACTCCCCCTTGAATTGTTCCAAGAAACGAACATCGTTTAAATAGAAATTTCGAATATCATTAACGCCATATCGCAACATCGCGATTCGATCTGGTCCCAATCCAAAAGCAAAACCTGAATATTCTTTTGAATCGATGCCTGACATTTCTAAAACATCTGGGTGAACCATACCAGCGCCAAGAATTTCGATCCAGCCAGTATGTTTGCAGACGTTACATCCTTTACCACCACATTTAAAGCAGCTGACGTCCACTTCCACTGATGGTTCAGTAAATGGGAAGTAACTTGGGCGTAAACGGATGCTGCGGTCAGCACCAAACAATTCTTTCAATAAAACTTCTAGCGTTCCTTTTAAATCGCCCATCGTGATCCCTTTATCGACCACTAAACCTTCGATTTGATGGAATTGATGGCTATGTGTTGCATCATCTGTATCGCGACGGAAAACTTTTCCGGGTGAGATCATGCGTAACGCACCTTTTGAAAAATCATGTTTTTCCATTGTCCGTGCTTGAACTGGTGATGTATGAGTACGTAATAATACTTCATCAGAAATATAAAATGTATCTTGCATATCCCGAGCCGGATGATCTTTAGGTAAGTTCATTCGTTCGAAATTGTAATGATCGGATTCAATTTCAGTTCCTTCAATGACTTGATAACCCATTCCTACAAAAGTATCTTCGATTTCTTCCATGATTTGAGTCAAGACATGACGCGTACCATGAGCAACCTTTTTACCTGGTAGCGTAACATCTAAAGATTCTGATGCTAATTGTTTTTCTAATGCTAATTCGGTTAATTCTGCTTTCCGTTCTTCAACAGCTTGAGCTAATAAATCACGGATTTCGTTAGCAAAGGCACCTACTTTAGGTCGTTCTTCTGCAGAAAGATCTCGCATGCCTCGCAATACTTCAGTGATGGGGCCTTTTTTTCCTAGTGTTTCTACACGAATCGATTCAATTGCAGAAAGAACATCCGCTGCTTCGATTTTTGCTAACGTCTGACTTTTAAGTTCTTCTAATTGTTCTTGTAAACTCATTATTTTCTTCCTTTCTTTAATGCTAAAGTGGTAATTATCCACTTATTTCTCCGATTGATTCATCAATTATAAATCACAAAAAGACCTCGTCCCATAAAGGAACGAGGTCTCGCGATACCATCCTAATTCGCCAATTACTTGGCGCTCTTACTTATGATTTAACGGCTTTACCGGTCTTGCGACAAGCTCCAGAAGTGAACTTCATCTTTTTCTTTCTCAGTCTGCTTCCAGTCAATGACAGACATTCCCTTTAAGATCAAAAAAGATTACTCTTTTCTATCAACGCTTTTTAAACTATTTAATTGACTATCCCAATACTACAAGAAATCAATAAAATTATCAACTACATTCTTCAGCAGTAATCCAAGTGTCGCCCCATTGATGAATTTCCTTCATCACATTTTCCAGTGCCTCACCTTTACTTGTCAAGCAATAATCCATCCGTTTTTGACTTCCGCAAGCAACTACACGAGTAACGATTCCTTCAGCTTCTAATTCTTTTAGCCGTTCGGTCAACACACGATCACTTACTTCTGGAATCATTGCAGCAATATCGACAAATCGTTTTGGTCCATCTTCTAATAATACATCAATGATCAAACCGTTCCATTTTTTGCCTAAAATTTGGAAACCTTTTTCAAATTTTGGACAGAGTGAAAAGTTAATTGTCTCTATTTGTTCCATCATTCTCACCTCGATAGAGAGAGTATAGCACAGCACTTACCTTTTATAAGTATAAACTGCCTATCACTAAAGAGATTTTAATAAATCTATCGCTTTATTCCCTTGTAAAAATATTAAATATGCATTTGTAACCGGCTTGTTTTTGGCTTTTTCTAATGCATCCTTATAGAGATGCAACTGTCCACGATAACGTGCAAGCAATTGAGGTTCACGTTTTTCAGTATAATAATCTGTTTTTAAATCATATAATACAATATGGTCTTCAAACTCTAGATAACCGTCAATGATCCCATGTATCAAGATTTCATCTTGATTTTGATAATCTTTAAACAGCTGATTGGCTGGCATCAACATCGCAAATGGTTCTTCTCGATATAAAAAATCTGCATTTTTAATAACGTAATTCCCGATTTCGGAATCAAAAAAAGCGAGAATACTATCAATGGATATTTTTTCAGCTATCTCTAACGTTAATGCCTTTCGTTCAACTAAGTCAGCAATCAGCTCTTCAATCATTTTTTTCTGCGGCCTTACTTTTAGCGAAAGTAACTGCATGACTAAATGCGTTGCCGTTCCGATTTCTGCCGGCGAAAGTTCCTTTTTAGTACTCAAAAATCTCGGCTCACTCAATTCTGTTTCCGTAAAACGATAGTGATTTTGCCTTTGAGTGGATTCATTTAATTCTAACGTTTCGCGATTATCTGGATCATCATAAAGACGTTTCAACTCTGAAACTGATTGATAACTGGTCGTCTTGGTCGCTTCTGGGTAAGGATAATTGAATAGCAGCCGTTTTTTTAGCGGTTGGATATCGATTACACCTTGTGGTATTTCCAATGTCTTTATTTCTGGCAGATAGCTTTGGACCGCTTCAGCAATTTTTTGCGGCTCAACAAAATCGATTGAAAATGTAGCCGGATGATTTTTTATTCGAGCTGGCTGATTGATCGAATATTCTGTTTGATATTGTTCCATTTTAGGATGTCTGAAGAGCGTCATCCCTACCCAATCAAAATAACTATCTTTTTGTCCGCTCCGTAACCCAGCATCTAAAACGGTTTGTTCATTGAGAGCACCTTTGCTCCAAGTTTTCAAAGCTGCTTCCTGATCGTCATAAGAGCCAACTAAATAAATTTTTTGTTCTGCTCGAGTTAGAGCGACATACAGCTTGCGCATTTCTTCAGATAATAATTTATTCAAGTTTTTTTGCTTGACCGTTTGGAAGAGCAAGGTCTCTTTTCTGATTCGATCATCCGGTGTGAGCAATTTCACTCCCAGCCCTAAGCGTTCGTCGAATACATAATTTTTTCGTGTGTCTTGCAGATTAAAACTTTTACTCATATCCATCAAAAAGACAATCGGAAATTCTAAACCTTTACTGCCGTGGATCGTCATCACCCGAACAGCATCGACCAACTCTTCTGTCGGCGGTTCACCCAAGTCTTTTTCTTTTTCCTGCATCTTTTCAATAAATCGAATGAATTGATACAGTCCCCGGAAACTGCTGCGTTCATAATCTTTCGCTCGTTCGATCAAAGCCAAAAGATTGGCATGTCGTTGCTGACCTGCCGGCATCCCTAACACATAATCTAAATAGGCTGTCTCGTTATAAATTTTAACTAATAAATCAGATAAAGATTCACGACGCGCATACTCGCGCCATTGGTTCAATTGTTCTAAAAACTGAGTCAATTTTTTAGCGATCTCATCTGTATTGACTTCACTATAAAGTTGGACTGCTTGATAATACTCTTTTTGCGGCAAAGCTAAACGAATCTGAGCCAGCGCTTCTTCTTGTAATCCAACGATCGGTGAGCGTAAGACTGCAGCTAATGGAATATCTTGGTACGGATTATCAATGATTTGTAATAATGAAATCATGATCCGCAGTTCTGTCGACTGAAAATAATTTTGCGTATCGCTGATAGCTAACGGAATCCCTAACTGTTTGAATACTTCTAAAATGGTTAAATTATTACTTCTAGTCGGTGTTAACAATACGATATCTTCATATCGAACCGGACGCATAGCTTTTATTTTTTTATCATAAATCTCAAAACCTTGATCGATCAGCTGACGAATCTTAGTGGCAGTCATAAAGACCTCCCCCATCGCCTTGTCTTCGATCCATTCTGGGACTTCACCTTTTTTCTGATAAACCAATAATTCCGGTTCAAACGTTTCTTTTGGTGGAAAAGCAGTAAATCCATTGATTAGTTCCGCTTGTTGGTCGTATTCTATTTGCCCTACTGCTTGATCCATTAATTGTGTAAAAATTAAATTAGTAAAATCCAATACTTCTTTACGCGAGCGGAAATTTTCGGCCAAAATAATTCTTCGGCCACCCTCTTCCTCTGCAAAATCGTGGTATTTTTGGATGAATAACGTCGGATCTGCTAAACGGAAGCCATAAATCGACTGTTTCACATCCCCTACCATAAAGAGGTTTCCCGGTTTTTCTGAGCTTAGTTCTTGTAAAATCGTTTCTTGCAGCTGATTGATATCTTGATACTCATCTACTAAGACCTCTGTAAAGCGTTGACGATAATAGGTTTCTGCTGGGCGATCGCCTTCGATTTGCGTCTGTAAGATTTGCAACGTGAAATGCTCCAAATCATTGAAATCCAGCATCCCTTTTTCTCTTTTTTATCGGAATAAGAAGCGATAAAACTTTTTTCAACTCGGACTAATTCTTCAACGATCGGCAGCGCTTCTTGCAGCCGTTCTACTTGTTCATTAGGCGAAACTGAAAAATACATTGCTTGGATTTCTTGTAAGTTTTTTTTCGCTTGATCTCGATAATTTTTACATTCAGCGATCACGTCTCCGTAAAGTTCCTTCACCTCTTTTTTTCGTGGTGATGGATATGTTGAGAATTTCAACTGTTCAAAAATTTTGAAGGCGTCGTCTAAACGGTCTTCTGTCATCGCTTGTTGAATTTGTAAAGTAATTGCTGCTTCATTTTTAGCTAAATCGGTAATTTTTTGTAGCTCATCACTTCCTTGACTGGCCGACTCCATCCATTGATACGTTTGATGGATCTCGCCTAATGCGGTCAATACTTGTGGCCGGATCAAATCTTTATACAAAGTTGAATCTGCTAGCTCTTCAATCCGATAATTATCAACTAAACTATCCAACCAAGTAAAAGGCTGTGGATTTGCTCGTGCAAAATCGTACATTGCTAAAACTAGATCCTCTAGTCCACTATCACTGCGGTCATTTGAGAAATTTTCAGTCAAACGATAAAAAATTTCCTGATTTTCTTCATAGAAAGTTTCTCGTAATTCATCCCAAACATCTTCTTTTAATAAAATCGTCTCTGTATCGTCTGTCAACATCCGGTAACTCGGATCCAAATCGATCAAATAGAAGAAACGTTGGATAACTTTTGAACAAAATGAATGCAACGTCGAGATAGTCGCTGTCGGCAACAACGTTAATTGATGAGTAAAATGATTTTTCAATTCTTGATCTGTTTCTAAGTTGATCGCTTCTTGTAACGCTGATTGGATTCGTTCTTTCATCTCACTTGCGGCAGCTTCCGTAAAAGTAACGACTAATAATTGATCCACCGATAATTGTTGCCGTTTGATTTTTTCGATCACCCGTTTGACTAAGACCGCTGTTTTACCTGATCCTGCTGAAGCAGAAACTAACAAATTAGTTCCTTGATCATAAATCGCTTGCCATTGAGAATCTGTATACATTTCGTTGGGTGCTTTAGGAGGAATGGGATAGTTAGTTGTCATGTAGTTCGTCCTCCATTCTTTTTAAAACTTCTTCTTTTGATAATTTTTCTAGGCGATGGTAATTATTTTCCTTCAACATCGCATCAAATTTGCAGACACTGCGAAATGGGCATTGCTGACAAGCAATGCGCTGATTGTCTTTATACGTGGGATTTAATTTGATTTCACCAGAAACGATTTGATCGCCTGCTTGCTGGATTTTTTCCCGATTGTATTTGCGCAATAAATCGATTTCTGATAAATCATAGAATTTATCTTTCGACTGTGGCACCATCACTGTTTGTCCTTTGCTATCCTTTTTGATTGGGAATAGTAATGAACTTTCTTTTTCCTGTAGACTTTGATCTAGCTGATCGTAAAGCTCAGGTTCTTTGGCAAACAGTCCATCGTATTGATAAGCTTTCAACATTTCTTTTTCAATATTTTTAGGTTCTTTCAATACTGGGTTATGGACGTGGAGATAATATGCACCGGCCGGTTTGATTTCTTTTCCACTTGCTTGACTAAAATCTGTCACTGCTACATCTAAATATGTGATCAACTGCAAAGCAATTCCATAGTACGCATCTGCCACGTTGAAACTGTGAGGACTTGACTTATAATCGATCACACTCAACCAATCATTTTCATTCCCTTGTAACTGATCCAAACGATCGATTTTCCCGCGGATCGCTACTTCACCGCCGTTACGCAATGGCAAATTAATTCCTGGGATTCCCTTTTGTCCACCGATCGAACCAAAAATGATTTCGGTTTGTTGCGGTTCAAGTTTGGTTCGCATACCTTGCTGAACCAGCCCCCAACTCACCTTTTGAATTGTTTGCGACAATTGATAACGAATATAATTCATCCGAGCAGAACTTGAAAGAATTGCAAATTTCAATTCACCAAAAATAGCTTTTAATACTTGGTCAGCTAATTCGTTGCGTTGGGCTTCATTCAATTCTGCCAAACGTAATCCCTGTTCATTCAACATGCGGAAGAAGTGATCCAATGCCTCATGATAAAAATCGCCCGCAGCCGCCGGAGTCAATCCATAAACCGTCCGTTCTTTTAATCCTAAACCAAAGTTAGCAAAATATTTATATTGGCAATTATAAAAATTTTCGATACGTGAAACAGAAACATAGAGATTTTTACCGTATAATCGCTCCGCTGTTTCAGGCAACAATTCTCTTGGTACATTGAGATCTTGTAAACTTTTGAATACACGCTGAGCCATCGGTGCCCATGAACTGTTCTGGATAAATTTCTGTAGCTCGCGCCAGACTGGTAAAAAGGCCCGGTTTTCATCTTGTGCTAAACGATTTAGCGTGATCAAATCAGATAATAATGTGCGCATCGTTCCTAAGTGTTCATTCGGATCACTGTCTAATTTAAGCGCAGGACTTTCATTGATTGGAAGATTCAATCCATTACTTAATTGACGTAAAAAAGTCGAGACTTCTAATTTTTTTTCACCATCAACATTTGTAGCCAAGCTTAAATACAGTTTTTCGGTTGCTGATAGAAAAACAGAATAGGCTAAAAACGGTTCTCGATTGACCTTGGAACTATTACTTTCAGGCAGGAACTTTCCTTCTGGTAATTGTTGATTGAAGGACGAACGCTCTTCTGCTGATAATAATCCTTTGTCATCAAAACGCGCAGGAAAATCGTTATTATTCAATCCAACAGCAAAAGTTATTTTCATTTGATCTACCCGTGCTAACTCCAAATCATTCACTCGGACTTGATCGATCGCTGTTGGGATTTTCCCGTAAGTCAGATTCATTAAACCTGCTAAAAAGATTTCTTGAAAAGCTGACCAATCGAAAGAATCTTCACCATAGATTAAGACGTATTCATCTAATAAATCTAATAAAGCCTGCCACGTTTGCTCATGATTACGAGCTTTGTCCAGTGAGCCTCGTGCAACTTCTTGATCACGCCAAAAAAGTAATTGGCGTTTGACACCGCTTTGTTCTAAAAAGCGATAAAAGATCGTGGCTGCTTCTAAGCCTGTCTCGGCCTGTTTGATGTGTTTAAAAAAGACTGGAACGATTTGTTGTACTGAGCGACGCACTTCGTTGGTTATTGTTTCTAATTGTTTGGCATCGTTGAATACATCGACCTCAAAATCGTAATCAACAAATTCCCAATCAGCCTTTTTAGTCCAAGCATTGCCTCGGAAATTATAGGCTAAACAAACATTTTCTGTTTGATCGATTTTTTCGCGATAGGCTTGTTGTTCCATAAACCAGGTAGTTGAATTCCAATCGAAAGGCGCAAACAACTCTGTCCGCAGCATCCGAAATAAATCGTTAATCCGATAGTTATACGTATCAACTAAAAATAAGGCTTGTAAAAACTCAATCAGCGGATGGGCTGCCATCTCTTGGGTCTCATCGAGATAAAATGGAATTTCTAATTTTTGAAATAAGTCTGGCAAAATACTGTTGTAGATTTGAGGATTGCGCATCAAAATTTGAATATCTTTATAACGATATCCTTCAACACTGACAAGTCGTCGAATCTCATCGCCTGTCTTACGAATCTCTTCAGCAAGAGTGGCATATTTTGTCATTTGGATCTGAGTGTTACCAGCCATATTCAACCGCTTTTGGTTTGCCCAAAAATCTCCGATTTGATTAAAGACTGTTTTTCGTTCATGTGAATATTGATCCGTTCTCACAGGAATCTGCTGTACATCCGCACTCCGTTTTAACTGATAGTATGTTTTTCCAGGATCAGCAAATAAATTCAATGGATTGGGTTCTTCATTTGGATACGGCCGATCTAGCTCTAAGGAAACATACAGCTCTCCGCAAGTCATCAAAGCATTTAAGACACTAAGTTCACGGGCATTAAAACGTGTAAACCCGCTTACGATAAACAAACAATTAGAAAGATCTTGTGTCACCAAATAATTTTGGAGCAATAATAACGGATCTTCGTTTGCGACTTGATAGGTAATCAAAGCTTCTTCATACGCCGCAAAAACTTTTTGCAGATCTTTTAACTTTAAGATTTGATCCTGTTCTGTTCCATTTTCAACCAAATCTGAAACAGACACATTACCGATTTGCATTTCTTGATAAAAGCCAACCAATTGTTGGATAAATCCTGTTTTATTGACTTCACCGCGGAAAATCGTCAGCTCTTCTCGTTGTTCATGCAAAATTTTTCGCAAAATCATGGCATTTCCAGCTTCAGATAAAATATTTCCAGGTACGTGACCATCTCTTTGCAAAAAATACCAAGCTAAACGCTGAAAACTGAAAACTTGCGTTTGAATCGTACTGAATTCTTCAAAACCACGACTTTTTTTCATTGCTGATAGAAGACTGATTTCCTGTTCGAATTTATTGTAATTGGGGACTAAGAAAAACACGCGATTCGCTGAATTCTTCGCCAACCAAGCTTGCGCAGTTTGGACCATCCGTTCTATCGCATCGTTTTGTCCAGCACCTAACAGAAATTGTAACGGCATCGTTTCCCCTCATTTCTTTGAATTGTGTTACTTATTTATTATAACAGTCTGTCCGACAGGAAGCACGATAGGTGATGTTCAATTTAAGCTAAATTCAATATCGCTGATTGGTACAAAATAAAAATAGACTAGCAACATGCTAGTCTATCGTTCCGAATCGTTTTATCGGCCAAAAAACAAATTTTACATCAGCCATAATATCCTTTTCTTTGATCGTACCAATGATACGACTATCTTTTGAAATTCTACGATTGTCTCCCATAACGAACAGTTCACCCGCAGGAACTTTTTCAGAACCGTATAATTCGTTTAAATCAAAATCATCCGTTAAAGGCTGCCCATCAGTCAACTTACTTTTATATTCATCTAAATAAGGTTCGGCATATTTTTTTCCATTAATGTATAAGACATCCTTTTTGTACTCAACCGTATCACCTGGAAGACCGATGACTCGTTTGATATAATTTTTTCCTACATCATCTGGTGCTGGAAAAGTCACGATATCAAAGCGCTGGATTTCAGTATTTTTCAACGCAATTACGCGCTCACCGTCAATCAATGTAGGATCCATCGAATCACCTTTTACTACTACTGGAGTAAAAACAAATTGGCGCAAGCCAATTAAAATTGCTGCTAATACTACTAAATAAAGGAACGTTTTTCCTATTTCTTTCATGTTCACTAATAGCCCTCCATATTTTCTACTGCTAGTTTAGCATAATATCAGCGTTTTCATGAAAGTTATTCAATATCTTTTGAAAAAAATCTATTTGTTTGAGCATATTACTTTCCTTACTTTTAGTAAGATGTTAAAGTAGTTTTTGTAAACAAGAAGAAAACAAGAAAAGGTGGAACTTATTATGTCTCAATTTTTAGGATCATTAAAAGAACGTCGCTCATTTTATGCTTTAGGACGCGACATCAACTTATCTGAAGAAGAAATCACAACGTTAGTTAAAGACGCTGTTAAACATAGTCCTACAGCTTTCAACGCACAATCTCCACGTGCAGTTATTCTTTTCGGTGCTGCACATGAAAAATTATGGAATATTGTTGAAGAAGCATTAAAACCTTTGACTCCAGCAGAAGCTTTCCCTAATACTCAAGCTAAAATTGCTGGTTTTAGAGGCGCTTATGGAACTGCTTTATTCTTTAAAGAAACAGATACAGTGAAAAATCTACAAGAACAATTCGCTTTATATGCTGATAATTTCCCAGATTGGGCAGAACAATCAAACGGAATTGCGACAGCAAACACTTGGACTGCTCTTAACGAAGCTGGTCTTGGCGCGAACTTACAACATTACAATCCCGTTATTGATGATGCAGTAGCTAAAGAATGGGATATTCCAGCTAACTGGCAATTACGTTCACAATTGGTCTTCGGTTCTAAAGAAGGCGCAGCGAACGAAAAAGAATTCTTAGCTGATGACGAACGCTTCCGTGTATTCCATTAATCATTAAAATGTTGGAACAAAAGTGACTTTACTTTTGTTCCAACATTTTTTATTTTCCACAAAAAAAAGATGGCATCTCTGCCATCTTACTTCACTGACCATTTTTGTCTTGATCGTCTTTAGTTAAAATTTCTAACGTACTGCCTTCATTGAGGTGTGTCGAAAGAAAAACAACAAATTCAGTAAATGAATAATCAAAGGTCAAAATGGGCCCCCGACGATTTTTGCGAAAATAATTTAATTTGATCAAACCGCTCTCCTCTTGAAACAAAACAACACGTTCGATTTCACTTAATGGAACTCCACGATTATCTAAACTGAATAAAACTAAACTATTCTCGGTAAATCCTCTTTTATCCAATAAAAAGCTCAGCATGACTAACGCAGCCAAAATCGATTGAACACGACTATTTAAGTCGGTTTCACCGCTAAAGCCTACAAAAAGAATCAAGCAGGCAAAAAAAAGATAAAATGGCGAAAATTTACGTCGTTTGAAGATTGGAACTACAATATCTCTGCGTGCTAATAATAAAAAGACATACAAAACAATTGTAAAAATCCCTAACAAATAGGTGAATATATTCAAAAGAAACCCCTTCTAACTTGGAACGAAACTAGAATATTTTACCACAACCATGTTAGATTTGTCATCTCTTTGTTCTTGATCGATTGATTCACATTGATTGATACGAACGACTGCGCAATTTGTCATTTTAGAAACGACTTCGCCTTCGACGCATTCTTCAAAACCGATTGGATGACACCGATAATTTCTTCCTAATTCAATTTCTTCTTCATTCATAAATAAGCCCTCCAGTACCAACATTCATTTGTTTGTTTAACTTTTGGATCAATGTTACTCGCATTATACATAAGTATGGACCGGTTTACAATCGAAAACCATTCTATATTCGCAAAAATGCCTGGAATCAGTTAAAATCAATTATAAGGAGTGATATTTATGTCTAATTTTTTTGAATCTATCAAATAGTATGGCTACCTAAGAAGTATCTGTTACTTAATTTTCGGCTTTGCAATCTTACTTCAGCCTCGAAGTATTTTTAAAGCCGTCGTGTACATCATCTTTTTATATTTATTGATTTTTGGCGTTACTCAGTTAATTCGTGGTTTAAAAGTAAAAAAATATACTGGAAATGTCGGTGTCGAGACAACAGGCGGAGCCGTTCGAATCGTATTGGCTTTCGTAGTACTGATTTTCTCCAAAATGATTATCAGTATTTTACCAATGTTTTTAGGTTTCATTATCTTCATTTTTGCGATTAGTCGCTTTTGGCAAAATTGGACTGCTAGAAGAAATGGTTTCCCAGTAACGGGACAATTAATTTATACTGGCGTGATGGCGCTGGCAGGGATCTTACTTTTATTCAATCCATTCAGCAGCTTGATGGTTCTTTTCCAACTTTTCGGATTTCTTTTGATTACTATGGCTGTTTCAGAATTCATCAATACTCGCCGCTTATCTAAATAAAGAATTGTTTCTACTATACAAAAGTTTTATACTAGTATTACTAAATTAAGCGAGGATATTATGAACACAGCAAAAGAACTTTATCGATTCACAAAACATTATGGGATCAATTACAACACGGGAGAAGCAAAAGGCATAGAGTTGTATGAAAAATTTCTACAAACCTTTCCTAAAATAAATTTTTCTTTCTCTTTTATCGGATTTCACAAATATGAGAGTTTAAAAAAACAAGAAGGTTTGACTGCTTATGGTATTTCAGGCACGATGCTCTACGCGTTGAGCAAACAAAAAGCTTATAAATACAACTTATACCAATGCAAAGAAATCAGTGGCAAAAAGAAACTGAACGGTATCCGTTTAAGCTTAGTCTTTGAAAAAGAAACAATCAAAATCAACCTCGGTTTTGCTGATGGAAATATCGTATTAGCCGCCTTAAAACAAGCTGGTAAAAAAATTTAGAGACCTTAACAGTTGAAGAATAGGAAAACTAGCGTTATAATTTTTCTGTTCTTAGTGGGATATGGCCAAATTGGTAAGGCGCCTGACTCTGAATCAGGTAAGTGTAGGTTCGAGCCCTACCATCCCAATAAAAAAAGAACTTGCTATAGAAGCAAGTTCTTTTTTTATGCTCTTACTACCATTACATTGCATTTTGCATTGTTTACTACATGAGCAGTGGTTGATCCTACGATGGCTCGTTCAACTGCACCTTGACCTGTTGCGCCTACTACGATCAAGTCTACTTGATTTTCAGCCGCATACTCAATAATTTTGTGTTTAGGATTACCAGAATCGATTTTTGTCTCATAATCAAAATCACTGATATTGGATTCAGATACCAATTTTTCTAGTTCAATTTCAGCATTATTTAAATGAAATTTTAGTGCATCATTGATAAATGCTGGATCACCAATTGAAAACTTATAATCTACGACTGTTAATAAAAACAACTTTGACTCATTTCTTTCGGCAATATCCAACGCTTCATGAAATGCATCTGTCGAAGATGGTGAACCATCTACAGCAATCAAGATTTTTTTATATTTTTCTTTCACTGAAAACGCCTCCCTTTTATCCATTATACCTCATCCAACTTTGATAAATAAAATCTAAGGTATATTTTCTAATAATTAATCTTTGCTGATTATTTTATTTATATTCAGAAAACATATTTACCAAAAGAAACAATTTATGATGACGTAATCACTTAAACTTCTATTGTCATTTTATTCTTTATAGTCTAATATGATTAAAAAAAGATGAGAGGAGTTATTATGGATACACGACTAATTAAAACTGCTTCATTTATTGATGGCGTGAAGGCTTGCCTTCCTACGATCATGGGTTACTTAGGAATCGGGATTGCTCTTGGGATTGTTGGAAAATCAGCAAATCTAACTATTTTCCAGATTTTTTTAATGTCTACTTTGGTGTATGCCGGAAGTGCTCAGTTCATTTTATGCGGCTTGCTTCTTTTAAATGCACCAATTCTATCAATCATTTTTACTGTTTTTCTTATTAATTTACGTCACTTACTGATGAGTCTCTCTGTTGCCAGCTATTTTAAAAAAGATTCTTTATTAAATGGTATCGGCATCGGGACATTATTGACAGATGAATCTTATGGTGTGTTGATGTCTACCTTGGCTCAAGAAAAAAATGTCACTAGTCGATGGCTACATGGATTAAATTTAACTGCTTATCTAGTTTGGGTTTTATCAACCGTCATCGGAGCCTTGTTAGGAAATTTTATTCCTGACCCAACGATGTTTGGTTTTGACTTCGCCTTAACTGCCATGTTTTTAGGATTGTTTCTCTTTCAAGTAAAATTACCCCTGATTAGACAAAAAACAAAAACAATTAACATTCTATTAGTAACGATTATCAGTCTCTATGTAGCTATGCGCTTTTTATCAGCAGAAATGTCAGTTATTGTGGCAACTTTATTGGGCTGTTTAACGGGGGTGGTAATAAAAAATGAGTAATTCTTACTACTTAGCTACTATTTTAGGGTGTGCTGTAGTTACTTGGATTCCACGTATCGCTCCATTTATTTTAACGAAAGCTTTTACCTTGCCAACAATGGTAGAAGAATTTTTGAGTTATTTGCCTATGACGATTTTAACAGCACTTTTATTGCAAAGTTTATTGGAATTTCATACTGCCCAATTTCCAACTTTAAAAATCCCTGAAATGATCGCCTGTATCCCAGCGCTAATTGTTGGCATCAGAACCAATGATCTTATGAAAATTGTAGTCACTGGTGTACTCTGCATCGCATTATTGCGACTCTTTTAAAATTACAAGTGTTATAGAGCATATTTCTGGTTATACCTATACCATTGATGTAATATATAACAAAATAATCCTATAAGGAGTTGCTTTAATGAAAAAGATTGTTGGTTATTTCTTTCAAAAACCGTTGAATTTGGCAGATAAAAAAGCCTTTGAGGTTCATTTACCTTCCGATACTTTGTATAGCGAAACAAAAAATGTTCTAAAATCAGATCACACTATTTTGACTGCTATCGGCAAAAAATATGAACATCCATTAGAAACGTTGCACAATTTTTTTGTCATTTCAGAAATCACGGATGCAGAATAAAAAAACCTTCCTCAATGATTTTTCATTGAGGAAGGTTTTTATTTTACTGTTTATTTTGTCCATTTTCATTTAAAAAAAATTAGTAAGCCTAGCCAAAATTAAGTATGTGTTACCTTTTAATTTTTTATAAATATAAAAAAATCAAAAGGTAATATTAATGTTATTTATTACTCTTATAAAATTTGCTATACTATTAACAAAGGAGGGTTTTTTATGGATGTCGGATTTCTAGTATCATTTGTTATTTATACTATTTTTATATTCATGACAATCATTTACTTTTGGTTATTCAGAAATGATCGTGGATTAATTCGTCTATACCTTTCTTTGATACCAACCTTTATTTGCATTTATTTATTAATCAATCATTCCCATACGCAATCTGTTGAAGGCGCACTGGGGTTAGGTTTTTTACTCTTATTCTCTCTTTTGACATGCTTACTATATTGGACTATGTACTCTTTGAAAAAAAATAAATAAGTTTTACCTTGTTACCTTCACAAATATTTCGAAAATATCTGAGAATTTCTATGCTATAATATTTTGTGTTAACTAAACCTAGTTTAAAGGAGCGTTCCTATGCCCATAGTATTAACTATACTAATCGATTTATTGATGGCGATATTATTAGCATTTCGTATTATAAAAAATGATCAAGTCGTTTCAATTATTAGTGTCATTTTACAAGCTACGTTGTTTATCGATTTACTAGCCATTGTTTTTCTTAGAAATCCAAAACGAAAAGTGACCGAAATCAATACAGCTCCTGTTGAAATGACTCGTAGAAAATCACGTAAAGTCAAAGTAACTAAACCAGTTCGTGGTGGTTTTTTCATTCAAGCATCTTGTATTATTTCCCTGCTGATTTTAGCTTATTATGTTTACTCCGTCATTTATCTTTTTATTAAATAATAAATAGCCAACCTAGATAAAAGTCTAGGTTGGCTATTTCGTTTTATTATACTCAGTATCTAGACGATGGATCTTTCGACTAATTTTTTTTGGTAAATAGGCTAATAATGATAGCAAAATCCCTGCGACTGCTAACTCAATGAATACGGAAAAAGAAATCCCTTTACTTGCGATTTCTGATGCCATAAACGTATATACAAAACTAGCAGGCATCATCGTCAGAAAAGAAATCAGACTAAATTTTTTGAGGCTCATCGGAGTTAAAGCATATGCGTAACTTTGGATTGCAAATGGAAATATCGGAACTAAGCGTGTAAAAATCAAAAAAGAAATACCATTTTCTCGCACACCCTGTTCTATTTCTTGAAATGTTGCATCATTTTTAAACCGTTGAACAATGTAATCTCGTGCAAGATATTTTCCAATAATAAATGAAATCGTACAGCCTAGTGAAGCGCCTATGATCGTCAGACATCCCCCGACAAAACCACCATAAACCAAACCTCCAACAATAGCTAAAAATTGTCCTGGTAGTAGGAAGACCGCTACAACAATCGATAATAAGATGAAAAAGAGATAACCAACCCATCCTAGTCTTTCTAAAATATTGCGCAAATTGTCAATGTTTGTCAATAATTCAATAAATCCAAAATGATTAGCCAAAATGAAAATACCCAGTATAAATAAGATAGAACCGAGAATTTTTTTCATTGATCTGCTCCTCCTAGCTACTCAATCCTTTAGTCATACGATCAATCACTAACTGATTGAATTCAATGATATTTGTTAACTGATCCGGCATTTTAATTAAATAAGCTGAAGTGTCTACAATTCTCATTTTCCCAACCATTAGTTCGGGTTGTTTAGCTGCTAGATAATAATTTTCAGCACTAAATAATTCAGGCTGTTCTAAGTACACTGCTGTCGTCATATCCCAATTGCAAAATCCTTTAAAATTAAACTGTTTTTCATTCCACTGTATCCAACTTTCCAAGGTCGACTTGAACCAGTTAAAACTTTGTACTGAAAGGCATCCACTTATCTTAGTAAGAAAAATTTCTAAATCATTCTTTGAAAAAAATGCTTGGGCGGTCATATGGCCATTCATAATCGTGAGCTTAGCTTGGCTTAAAAGCACTTTTTCTGTAGCGAGAGCATCGCTTGAAAAATTCAACTCTTCAACATGTGTTTGATTGACTACTAGTGGTTTCACCACCCCACCCATCAAAATGATTTCTTTTACTTTACTAAAAAAAGCAGGATCTATCGTTTGGGCTTGCGCCAAATTTGTCAATGCGCCTGTCGCTAAAAGAGTGATTTCACCAGGATAGCGGTTCACTTGATCAACTAAAAATTGCGCTTGATTTCTAGCGTAATAATTAAATGAAAGATTTAGTTTTTGATAAAAGTCCTGTGTTATTTTTTCAACATCAGTTAAATCACTATTGCCAAAAGTTAGCGTAACGCCTGATATTTCAATCGTCGGAGCACCTAGTAAATAAAGTAGTGTTAAACCATCATCGATATCATGACCTGGTAGCCCAAAAGTATTATCACAATCAAAAATAACTTTCTTCATAGGATTAGTCCTCGATTTTCTTCCAACCATCGATTAAAAAAATGGTTATCTTTTCTGCTATGCTCTATCGCTTCTAATAAATCTTCAGGATAGTCGATGTCTTTTAATGTTGGTAGTAAATAAATCTTACTTTTAGATAAGATCGCTATCGTTGTCTGCAAAACAGCTTGCTTTCCCCAGTCAATTTTCGATTGAAAAATTAGTGATAAATCGATCAAAGATGTCGAACCGATCAAATAATATCCACCATCAGCTGAAGGACCGATCACGACTTCTTCCAGATTGGCGAACGCCTGCTGGAGTATTTTTTGATTTAGATTTGGAATATCACTTCCAGTCAAAATGACTTGTTCATAGCCTTTAGCAAAAATTGTTTTGATTGCATTATCCATTCGCTCACCAATTGTTTCCCCTATCTGCGGGAATGACTCAAAGTTTTCAGGCAGACTTTTTAAAAATATAGTCGGATCAGCTTCATCTGAGTACGCTAAAAAAAGATCAATCCCATTGTTTTTTAATGTTTCAAATTTAATGAAACTATCTTTTAAAAGTTCTAGTTGTACTTGAGCGGCTTCTTCTCCAGTAAGTTTTGGTTGCAACCGCGTTTTTACTTTATTTGGAGTTGGAATACGTGTGAACAGTATATATGCTTTTTTATTCAATGATCTGCTCCTTTAAGGCTTCACGCAAAAAATCCTCTTGCAAATATGTTTTTACTTTCTCGAAAATTTCTTGATTTTGTAATTCCTTCGTATTTCTTTGATAGCTATCATAAGCCATTGCTGACCAAGATAAGGCGCGTAACATCAAATATGGATGATAAATATGGAGTGCCTCTTTGAATATTTCACCGTCAAAATTGGTTACTTTCAAATACTCTTGAATAAACTGTTCTTTTTCCGTTTGTTTCAAAACAATATTGCTGCGCCATAAAGTAGTTGTCGACGCTAAAAATTGTGAAATGTCTTGGACTGCATGACTGATGACCGGTTTTTCCCAGTCAATCAAAAAACCTTGTTGACCGATAATAAAATTATGTGAGTTTACTTCCGTATTCACTACACACCAATGATCCAAATCAATGAAGAATTGTTGCTGATCCACATTTTTTTTGCACCAATCCAAGCCATCAGCTAATTGATTCTTGGCCGATTTAGAAACATAGTTGCTCTTGAAAACTGGCTCAAGTAACTGTTCGCATTCAGCCACCCGAGCAGCAAGGATTGATTGCTTTTCTTTAACAAATAAACGATCTGCAGCCTCATCTAGTGGTTGTTGATGAATCTCACCAAATATTTTTGCCGCTTTTGATAAGTCCTTGCGATAATCTAAAGGCTCACCTGCTAGATATTCCATAATCAATATGCCTTGATCAAAAAATTTTTTTTGATCGTCCACGTGATAAACTCGAGGTGTACGTTTTGTCCGTTCTAGCCATTTCAATGCTTGATATTCATACTGGATTTGGTTCTTCAAATGAAGTTGACTACCATAATTCAAGCGGAAAACAAATTTCTTTGTTCGATCTGAAATCAAGAAATTTTGATTGTATTCACCCTTAGCTAAAAACTCGATTATAACTGGATCAGAAAGTTGGAGTTTCTCAATCAAATGATATTCTTTTAAATACGTATGGATTTTGATTAACATTATGATCTCCTTCTATTTGTAATAACGCTCAACTAATTTTTTAGGCGATACTCCAAACAAATACAACAATTTTATTTGATGCATTCTTAAATGCGTACGCAATTTCCCTTTTTGAAAGCGACGACTGGATGTTTGAATAGTATATGGAAGCAGCTGGAATTTTCCGATTTTTCTTAAACGGCGGCTTAGACACCAATCTTCCATTAAAGGAAGCGATTCAAAACCACCTGCTTTCTCATAATTTTCACGAGTCGTTACTAATCCTTGATCGCCAAAGATTAATCCTAAAAAGCGTGCTCGTAAAGTCGAGGTCGCTGCTAAATAGCGATAAAAAAATTCAGTTGAATCAAATTTTATTCTAAAAAAAGCTGCACTATAACTTGGATCGAGAACGTTTTTTTCAATGGTCGTTAATATGTCGTTCGTTGTTTCAAGCACAGTATCGCTATGTAAAAACCATAAGATGTCACCAGAACTTTTCATTGCTCCGTAAGCAAGCTGGGCACCTCGATTGGCATCCAACAATTGATAGACTTGGCCGTAGTTTTTTGCTAGCGATACGGTCTGATCATTACTGCCGCCATCAACAATAATCAATTCAAACGGAACGGAAGTGGTCATACTTTCAAATTGATCCAATAATTTTTCAATTGTTTTTTCTTCATTTAGTGTTGGGATAATAATTGAGATCATGGATTTACCACTAAAAGCGGTTCTTCAAATCGAAGCAAAACTTCTTCCACCTTTGGTTGTAAAGAAAGATTTGTTAGTAGACATCTTGTCCCCGCAATTTCAGCTTGAACTCGTTGACCATTCGGTGTCCAATCGACTGATTTTATTTTGCATGGAATCCCTGATTCAGCACATTTTATTTTTGTATTTGAAGGAATATATAACATCGATTGATTATTGATTGCTTCTGGATTTGAAATTTGAATTTCTTCGCCATTCAAATAGAAGGAATTATTTCTAATCGTCCCTTTGACAAAATTATATTCTCCGATTGCTTTTGCTATTTGTTGATTTTTAGGAGATCGATAAATTTCTTCAGGGGATGCATCCTGTTTGAGCTGACCATCTAAAAGCATGATCATTCGATCAGCTAGTTGGAATGCTTCTTCACGATCATGCGTCACCATAATAATTCCAAAATGGTACTTCTTCTTTAATGCAATCAAATATTGGCGCATTGAATCTTTTAAATGACTATCTAAATTGGCAAATGGTTCATCTAACAGAAGTAATTTAGGTTCTAAAACAATTGCTCGCGCAAGAGCTACTCGTTGCTTTTGACCACCCGATAATTGATCTGGATATTGATTTTCTAACCCAATTAGATCAAAGACAGTTATCATTTGAGCAATTTTTTGGTTGATCACTGATTTTGCAAATTTTCGTGCTTTCAATCCGAAAGCAATATTTTCGCTAACCGTCATATGTGGGAACAGCCAGAAATCTTGAAAAACTAAAATCGTATCTGCCTGACTATCGTTACCATTAAATTGGATTGATCCTTTCTTTACAGGTTGGATTCCAGCAATCATTTTTAGTAAACTGGTCTTCCCTACTCCTGAAGGCCCAAACAAAGCAATTACTTCTTCATCAAAGAGATCAAAAGATATATTTTCTAGAATTGCTTTTTTCCCATAATGAAGTGCTAAATTACGAACACTTACTCCCATGACTGATTCCTCCAATCATCATTTTTAGCATAAAGACACCGATTAGTGTACATCCTAAAAAAATCAAGCTATATGCCGAAGCAATACCTAAACGGCCATTATTGGCGTAAGGTAAAAGTAATAATGGTAAAGTAATAATGCGACCGCCTCCGATAAAGAAAGTCGGCAAATATTGACTGCACGACACAATGAATACTAATGAAGCCGAAGTAATAATTCCCGGTCGTAATAGCGGTAATGTCACTAAATAAAAAGTACGTAGACTTCCCGCCCCTAAAGTGTACGCCGTTGCACTGTATTCTTCCCCCATTTTCCGATAACTCTCTAACAGAATTTGCATTGCATAAGGCAAGCAAAAATAAATATGGATTAATACAACACCACTAAAACTACCAGTTAAATGAAATTTCAAGAATAAAATTTGACTTGCGGTTGTAATGGCGATCACAGGTAAAATCAATGGTAAATAAATCAGAATCTCCACAAAACGTTGCGACCACTTTTTTTGGAAAGCAAAGTACCGGGCAGCTGGTAATGCAATCAGTAAACTGCCTATAGTTGCCCCCATTCCAATCAATACGGTATTTAAAATAGCTGATAAAAAGTTAGGTTCTTGCAGCATTTGACGAAATATTTTCAACGTATATTGTTCTGGAAACACAGCTGGATACATCCATTTACCATTAAAGGACCAAAAAAACAATAAACTTAATGGGAGAGTAATCAGCAATGCTATGACACCTAAGAAAATAAAGGAAATTCTTTTTTTTATTTTCACTTAGTACTTCTCCCTCCTGGTAATAGACGACTAATAACAAATAATAAAACACTGACAAAAAGGCAAATACCTGACATCACAAGGTTTAAAGCAAATGCTTGAGGTCTTGACGCTAGATCTGCTTGCGTAAATAAATCATATGCTGCCATCGCAACAGTTTCGTAGCTGGGATTCCCCAATAAAAATGGTACTTCGAATGAAGCAAAAGTAAAACAAAACAGAATAACAAACATCGAGCAAATCGTTTTTTGGATCATTGGTAAGATAATCGTCGTTAAAATTCTAACCTGTGATGCACCTAAATTTTTAGCTACATCGATATATCCAAATTGGAGCTGTTTTAAAATAGCTAAAATCGTAATTGCTACATAAGGAATTTCTTTATATAAAAAGACAAAAAGAATTCCATAACCCTTTACATCATGAATCAGTAATGGGAATTGTCCAATATCATTTATCCAACCTATTTGATAAAAAAAGCGAGAAATAATACCTGTTTGACTGAATAATTGTAATGCTAATAAAGCTACAATGATATGAGGCAATGAGATTGGGAGACTTATTACTTTTTGCAAAAAGCTAGAATTGGTTTTCAGCAATAAAAAAGCCATCCAAATTCCGCAGACCAACGCCAAAAAAGTCGCGGTTAGTGCTATATAGCAACTATAACCTAACGACTTTTGAAAGTAGGCGGTCGTTAAGACCTGTTTAAAATAATTAACTGTTATATCACGCAGCCCTATCAACGGATAGTAACCGAGACTTACTTGCAGTCCTTTGAACAGCGCAACAAAAATAATAACGCCGTTCAATAACAAATAAGGAGCTGCTAACAATAGCTTTCTATTCATTTAATACATGTTCTTTCCATAGCGCTTCAATGATTGGGATCTTTTCTGCTTGCACTTCAGGAATTTGTTTTTCTTGCATTTCTTCTAATGAAAGTACTCCTTGATTTTTGTACAAATCAGTCAATTTTTGATTGGTCGTCTCAGAAAGTTTTTCAGAATCGAATGGTGGAATACTGTATCCATATTTAGCTTCAGCTTTTTTAGTTGCGCCGATTCACTAGTCATCTCATTTACTAATAACAATGCTCCTGCTTTTACTTTAGACGTATTGGCAATTGCTAAGTAACTTTGATTAGCGATCGTTCCTTTATCAAATAAAAATGATTCTGTTGTGTCTTTGAATTCATTATCACTACGTTTTTCGGCTACATGCATTTGAGCGTAGCTGTAACTCATATCGATTTGGCCTGCGGCAAACATTTGATCTAATTCTGCAGTTGTCGTTGGGTAGGTTTTTCCAGCTTGCCATAAATAAGGTTTGATCTCATTTAAATAATCCAATCCTGGTTTGATTACTTTGTATAGTTCTTCCTTGTCTGCTGAAGCATTTTCTACCTTATCATATCCAACAATATCACAAATAATATTACGAACAAATGCACTTCCCGTAAATTCTGGCGGTGCTGTATAAGTAATCTTACCTGGATTCGCTTTGGCATAAGTTAATAAAGCCTGGCTATCGGTTGGAAATCCATCTTTGAATCGTTCTTTATCCCCAGCAAAAACCAGTTGAGCACTTCCATAAGGCACCTCATAGCCATCGATTTTCACTCCAAAATCATAGTTAGAATTATGCCCATTCACATCCATTAATTTTTCGAAGCTTTCTACCTTATCTGTAATTGGTCCATACAATAAATCGGCTTGTTTAGCAGTATAAAAATTTTCTCCATTGATCCAGATTACATCAATGTCTCCAGTTTTAGAACCCGCTTCTTTTTCAGTCATTAATTTATTTAATATTTGATCAATATCCATTGGGACACGTTTGACTTTGATATCATATTTTTCTTTCATTGCAGGAGCGACTACTTCATCTACCCACGAATTAGCTTTTTCATCTCCGCCGTAACCATAAAAAGTGACCGTTTGCCCTTTGCCTTCTTGTTCGGCTTGAGAAAATGTACTAATCGAAGCTTCTGTTTTTGCTTCTTTTGATTTTGTGGTTTTGCATGCTGCTAACGAAAATAATAACCCAACTGCTAAAATACTAACTATTGCCTTTTTTACCTTTTTCAATTTTTACACCTAACTCCTAGTTACAATTTTTTTTGATTGATAACGATTCTTCCATGCTTTAAGAGGATTTGCTAGTGGATGTGCTTCACTTTTATCCTGCTCATAAATGACCGGACCAAAAATCAAATCTAACAAATGCCATGCTTGGCCTCCTCCAAGAACCATTGCTGAAGTACAGCTCGCACAGTAAGTTACGATATGCTTGGTACCAAAATCTTCTACCCGTTTTTCTGCAAATTCTTTGGCTAAAGATGGATTCGTTACGCCACACATCCCACCCATTCCGCAACACAAAGTATTTTTACCACTTAAGCGACTCTTAGCGACTTGATACCCCAATTGTTCTAAAATGGACCGAACAGCTTGATGGATTTCGGTCACTTCTTTTGTCGGACAAGAATCCTGAACAGAAAATACGACATCGCTCTCTGCCGCCTTACCTATTACTTCTTTAGGTAAGCCGCATTCGACCATTTTTACCCATAAAGAAACCGTCGGAAATTGATTTTGGATCGTCATTGTTTTGATACAACCCTGGCAAGCCACAATCAATTCGTCAATGTCAGCTTGTCGAATTTGTTCAGTCAATTGGCTAAAGCGTTCTTGAAATAATGTTTCTTGGCCGATCATCCTAGTTGGCTTCCCACAGCATCCTTGAATAACTGCCAAGTTTGGGTAGAATTTTTTTAGATACTCAATACTATTTTTGACTTGTTCTGGACTGCTTGAGCTAAGCGCACAGCCAGCCATGAATCCATATTTCATCTCAGCTTCACTTCCCCTCATTCACTGTAGTAAATAATTTACTAATTGAAAGTTTTTGATGCAATTCCACGCTTTTTAATTGCTTCAATGGAAGACCTTCTTTTATCATATCCCGTCGAATCGAAAGAAATGCATCATCTAATTTCAATTGCAATGGACATACTACAGCACAGCGGCCACAAAACATGCATGAATAAGGAATAATCGGTTCTAATCCTTCTGATAAAAAACGTTGAAACAATTCTTGAGGATCCTCACAATAACGTTGTAAAAAAAGACAATCCTTCATACAACGTTTACAGCCTGTACACGTTTCAGCAATCATTTCAGCCAATTCAAGTGTCTCATGTGAATAATCCATTTTTTAACTCCTTTTTGTTACTACTATGATTCCTTGTATCAGAATAATTAGGCAAAGCAAGCCACAAACTAAATAATAAATAGGCATTGTTTGTAATTCAAATAAGAATATCCATCCTAGAAAAACGATGCTAAAAAATAATAGCAGAATTTTTTCTAAGTCTATTTTTTTTATTATTAGTAAAAGTGCTAGCACAAGAAACACAAGCGGTAGCAAATAAACTTTGCTACCGATCATGCTATTGTCAAATTTTTGTGAGTAATAAGAAACATTTCGCATAAAGCCTAAATGATTCGCATAGAGATCACGAACTAGATACATGCCGTAAAGCAACCCAATTTGCAATAAATGCAGAATAATACGCAACAATTTCATTAGTTTAAAATTTCTACTTTGTCTTTATCTCTAGGATCACCGATTTGAACAGGATATTTAGCTGGATCTTTTTGATGCGCTTTATCCCAATCGTACCAGCCACCATCAAACAAGCGGACATCTTTCCAACCTTCTTGTTTAGTAATGAAAAAGGCCGTTGCTGCTCTCCAGCCAGTTCCACAATAAAAAGCAACTTCTTTATCTGGTGTGATACCCCATTTTTCCCAAGCTGCAAAAATCTTAGTTGGATCTTTGACTGTACCATCAGTATTCATCAATTGAGCGACATCAGCACTTGTTTTACTGGATTTAGCATAGACAGCCCATTCAGGTTCACCTGCATTTTCAATATAGTCATAACCACTAGTTTTGCCTGTAAATTCTTTCCACGAACGAATACTTGCAAGTACTAAGTCAGGATTTTTTTCTTTTGCTGCTAATAAATCAGCTGAAGTTGAAATCAAACTTTCTGGTCTTCCTGGTACAGCTGCTCCAAAATCTTTGGCTGCGGTTCCCTTTTCAGTTCCTTTTTCAACTTTATAGTCTGCTTTTTCCCAAGCATCAAATCCGCCATCTAAAATTTTTACTTGATCAACACCTAACCAATAAGCTACAAAAGCCACCCTTGAAGCCGCATTGATATCGCTTGAATAGATGACTACTGGTGTTGTTTTGGTAACCCCACGTTTTAAGAAAACTTCTTTACATGTTTCTGCATCTAGAATATTCCAGTTATTTTCTTCCGTTTCGATTTCCATCGTGTCGACATGCAAAGCTCCTGGAATATGCGCTTTCTTATAGTCTTTCCCTTCACCATAAGAAGCTTCGATCACAACAGTTTTATCATCATCTTTCATTTGTTTCTTCAACCATTTTGCATCTACAAAGAAATCATCTGATTTAATATCTTTTCTGTCGACCAGTCGTTGAACTTTACTAGTTTTTTTTGCTGCTTTGACCTCATTTGTTTTTGTCCCCACAATTAAAATGGTCAATAATAAACAACTTACTACCGCTACAATTTTCTTCATTTTTTCACTCCTATTTAAGTTTATATTTTCACTTGAAACGGTTTCTAAAATGACAGAACTGACTTTTGGATACGACAAAAAAACATACCTATTTAAATAGTATGTTCCTCAAAGAGCAGTCGATTAATTGGAAAAACGCATATTTTTACGCTTCAAATAAAAGACTCGGAGGAATATTGATTTGTCTCACTTGCTTAGAAACTCTAAGTAAAAATGGGTTTCATAGTCATTTTCTATCATTCTTATACACGTGAGCACCTCCATAACCTTATTTGAAACCGAGTTCTTTTCTTTACGAGTATAACGAAACCTATTTAGATTATCAAGCCTATTTTGAGTTTAAAAAAACAAATTATTTATTTGTGAATAAAATTCAATCATGATGATTTTTATAAAATTTAAAGTAATTTAGTATCTATAAAGAAACTAAAATTTAATCAAATTTATTCAAAAAGAGCAGGTGCTTATTTATCCACTAAGCACCTGTTCTTAAAAAAATATTCCTGTCTAGTTTGTTGCTTTGCTATAGGTTGTACTCAAGCATATTTTTTAACACGTGTTTGTTCTACTTGTTCGACCCATTGTTCAAGCTTTTCAAAACCATTATGTTTGATATAGTCGTATTCCGCATCGATGATTTCGTCAAACCACAGAAGTTCATCTAATTTATTTCTCCCAATGATTTTAACGGTTGATTGACTAAAAGATGTTCGCTTATTCAAGTTTTTAATTTGACCTATTTTAATTGCGATAAGAGCATTCCCTCTTGCATAACTCTGCTGGATACCATATTGGACAAACTCTGAATCTAAAGTTTCACTGCCAATCAAAACAACTGTCACACTTGTATCAACTAATTGTTTATCGATCCAACTTTTTACATTTTCTCTTCCATCTCGTTTTATTCGTTCAAACTCTGCATTATTAATAAATCCAGCTTCTTCGTTTTCTTTTAGTGTCCAATTATTTTTAACTACTAAAGCCCGTGCTAAGTCTGTTTCGTAATCAAAACTGAAGAAAACTCTTCTAACCATGCTTTTTCCTCCTATAAATCATTATGATATATCCGTCTGGTTCTTCTCTTATTATATGAGATTCCATTTAGTGAATGGCTTCAAAATCTTTAAAGTCCCAGATTTTTCTACTGAGTAAACTAATGTCTTATGATAGTTAAAATCACAAAATATGAAACTTCTCGACTTATCCAATTTCATAAAACAGAAAATAAATTC
Source organism: Enterococcus sp. 22-H-5-01 (assembly GCF_050310005.1). Taxonomy (NCBI): domain Bacteria; kingdom Bacillati; phylum Bacillota; class Bacilli; order Lactobacillales; family Enterococcaceae; genus Enterococcus; species Enterococcus sp. 22-H-5-01. The sequence goes on along the minus strand of NZ_CP189993.1, from coordinate 486,439 downwards.
GATAAAAGATTTAGCTCAATGACCGCATTTTTAAATCGAAGTAAATTATATATAATAGAAGAAATAATTTATTTGATTGTTGTCTTAGGTAAGGAAAAATTCTGTACATATTCTCAAAATGGAAAAGATTTATTAGAAAACTTGATTAGTAGTGCTCAGTTTATGCAACGCTCTTCAGCTGCAGAAAAAAACGCTAGTCCAGTAATGGACCAGCGCTTTGTTTAGTGCTAATGTTTTTTTCTCAATTGCATAGCACAAAATTTCTGCTCTTTGTTATTCTTCGTTCTATTCCCAAAACTCTTTGATGAATTTCTTTCTACGTTCAGCATTTATTGTATAATTTTCAGGATTTCTTTGATAATATTCTTGATGTTCTTCTTCCGCAGGATAAAAAGTCGTCGCTGGTTCAATCTGAGTAATAATCTTTTCCGTAAAACGTCCGCTATTTTGCAATTTATCTCGGCTCACCTTGGCAATTTCTTTTTGATTTTCATCAAAGAAATAGATTACTGGTCGATAACTACTGCCACGATCTTCGAACTGACCAAATGCATCTGTCGGATCTGTTTGCTGCCAATAAATCTCTACTAATTCATTATACGAAATCACTGATGGATCATAAATGATTTCAACTGCTTCTGTATGCCCGGTTTTACCACTTTTCACTTCTAAATAAGTTGGATTTTCACTGGTTCCTCCTGTATAGCCTGAGATAACTGATTCAATTCCCGGTAAACTATCAAAGGGTTTGACCATACACCAAAAACATCCGCCTGCAAATATTGCTCTTTCCATTAACAATCACTCTTTCTTACATAAATTCTTTTTTTATTCATCTACTGGTACGACTGAGCCGCCCCATTTTTTCTCAATCCACTTTTGTACAGCTGGTTCATGCAACACTTCGACAATTTTTTTGATATCTTTATTATTTTTATCGCTTGTTTTTGTTGCCACGATATTAACATATGGAGAATCGTTCGACTCGATCATCAATGAGTCTTTGACTGGATTTAGACCTTTTTCATAAGCAAAATTAGAATTGATTGCTACCAAATCACCTTCATTATTTTCGTAAGCTGATGTTAATAATGTCGGATCAACACTATGGTCAAACACCAGATTTTTAGGATTTTCAGTAATATCATCAAATGTGGCTTTATCGATTTGAACACCATCTTTAATTTTTATTAGTTTATTTTTTTCAAAAATATTTAAAATCCGTCCCCACTCCGAAGGAACATTTGAAACAATGACTTTCGCTCCAGCAGGTATATCACTGACTTTTTTTATCTTGTGTGAATAGATCCCCATAGGCTCTAAATGAATTGCTCCAACATTTGCGAAATCATAATTATTCTCTTTTTTCTGTAAGTTAAAGTACGGAACAGTAGAAAAATAATTCGCATCGATATCGCCGTTTTCCAATGCTTTATTTGGCAATACGTAATCATCGAATTTGACGATTTCAAGATCAATACCTTTCTTTTTCAATTCCGGTTTGATATGTTCTAAAATTTCTGCGTGCGGTGTCGGTGAAGCACCAATTTTTATCTTATCATTTTTTGTTGCTGCCGAATTCGTTCCGCAAGCTGCAAATAATGTCAAACAACTTATTAATACCAATAAAAAACCAATTTTTTTCATCCTTAACACTCCTCGATTAGTTTGATAAATAAAAAAAATATCCATCCCTTTATTTATCAGATATCTGATAAATAAAGGGACGAATATTTTCGCGTTACCACCCTTATTCGTATTGCTCTTACAAACAATACCTCACCGGTACAAATATACCCGGCGATATAACGGTCGCATCCCGTTTGGCCTGCGTGAACAAAACCAAATACTCAGAGCTCATCTTCATTGATTTTCCTCGATCCCTCTTTTCACCTACCAATGGTCTCTTTAATCGTCTCATGATCAATTACTCTTCTCTTCAATGTTTCATTATTAATTTAGGTAATCATAATACAAATCTTTTTTAATTGCAATATAAAAATTTATTAAATCATTCAATTATTTTACTTCTAAAATAAGAGACCTATATGTTAACTGATACCGTACAATGAATCAACTATCTAAAAATTTCAAAACATCTCCCATTTTTTAATTGTTTTAATTCAAAAATGGGACAAAATAATTGTGATTTTCAACGATCGATACAAATGGCGTTCAGTTATTAGAATTCACCACTATATAAAGAACAAGCTGTCAATTTTGATTGACAGCTTGTTTTATTCTTCTTTAAAATGTATCATCGTTTGCTCCATTTGTTTAAGGGACCAGTCCATTACAAAAATCAATAGCATTGCTAACAAACTACCAATCAATGCTCCAGAAAAGCGTAATGGTATCAATTGTAAGGGAGTAAAACTACTGCCAATCGTCATTAAAAGTAAAACTTGTGGATTAGTAAAAAAGTTCGCAATCGTGTAATTGATTGGCATAAATAACTCAGTCAGAAAATTAAGTACAATCAAAACGACCGCTAAAATGGGTAAAGGTAAATGTAACGACATCAATAAAAAACCCAAAAGTAATCCGACGATCCCGCCAACCACGCGTCCAATCGTTCGATTTTTTATTTTTTCCATATGTTCACCTGCTAAAACAGCTGCTGCTGAAATCAAGATCCAGTACCCGTTACTATCCCTTAATAAATAAGCAATATACGTTGCGATAAATAAAATAATTGAAAAATGGAGGGCCTTCAATACCATTTCTGGTTGCTGGTACAGAGCCAAATAATATTTATCCTGGAATGATAATTTTTGAAATCTAGTTGTTTCAGTATGTAGTGGTAATCGTTCTACCAATGACACTAGTAGCCCAGAAAAAATTGAGCCCGCTAAACCATAAAGCAAATAGGAACTTTGATGCAGAATAATTCCTACCGTATTAGCATGAAAATTAAAACCTGTAGCATATAACATTAAAACAAAAAAATAATCTGGTTTAGGAAGACGATAGATTTTAGAAAATAGAAAAGCTGAATAAGATAAACAACCGATGATAAACGGCGCACTCCAAGGAACTAGAGCGGTCAATGCCCCTAAAATAAACGCTAGCAGCAATGTCACTCCATGGATCAAAATCGCCTTTAAATTATAAACTATCGATATACGTTGGAAAGCCAAATAAGAAAAGGCTCCCATCGCTCCTACAGAACTTATCCGTGGATCTTTCAGTACTATCCCTAAAACTAACGGAACGCCCATTGCCAATCCAGAACCTAAAGGACGCAAAAATTTTCGTATATCTTTCATGTATTACCTTCTCTCAAAAATTAGTAATAAAAATACTTACGTAGCAAAAGATGCCCTCGCTAGATCCTTATTTAGTATACGTATCACTTAAGAAATTATCAAATTTATTTCAGTAAATACTGATTAAAAATTATTTTATTTCAAGTTAATTCAATCAAGGAATGCACTATAGGAGGGGCTAAAAATTCAATACATAAAAAAATGCCTATTAGTTACAATCAATGTAACTAGTAGGCATTTTTATAGAAATCATTATAAATCGATATTTTCAAAGAAACCCTTATTTCTTCTTAGGTTCATCTTAGTCCATTTTCAAGACAGCCATAAAGGCTTCTTGAGGAACTTCAACTGAACCGATTTGTTTCATTCGTTTCTTACCTTCTTTTTGTTTCTCCAACAGTTTACGTTTACGTGAAATATCGCCACCATAACATTTTGCCAATACATTTTTGCGCAAGGCCTTGATGTCTGTTCGAGCAACGATTTTTGTTCCAATTGTTGCTTGGATCGGTACTTCAAATTGTTGGCGTGGAATCAATGTTTTTAATTTATCTACAATCGCACGGCCACGTTCTTGGGCGAACTCGCGGTGGACGATAAAACTCAAAGCATCGACTTTCTCAGCATTCAATAGAATATCCATTTTCACTAAACGGCTTTCACGGTAATCTGCCATTTCATAATCTAGAGAAGCGTAACCCTTCGTACTTGATTTTAATTTATCAAAGAAATCGAAAACAATTTCCGATAACGGAATATTGTAAACGACATTTACTCGATAATCATCCAAATAATCCATGGTAATAAACTCGCCACGTTTGCGTTGTGATAACTCCATCACTGCCCCAACATATTCATTTGGTACCATGATATTCGCTTTTACAAAAGGTTCTTCCACGTTTTGAATTTTTGATGGGTCTGGGAAATCTGAAGGATTATCTACGACTAATTGAGTGCCGTCTGTTAAGTTCACATGATAAATAACCGATGGTGCTGTCGTGATCAATTCAAGATTAAATTCACGTTCTAAACGTTCTTGCACGACATCCATATGCAGCAATCCTAAAAATCCACAACGGAAACCAAAGCCTAATGCTTGAGAAGTTTCTGGTTCAAATTGCAATGCAGCATCGTTCAATTGTAATTTTTCTAATGCTTCACGCAAATCATTATAACGAGAAGTATCGATTGGATAAAGTCCACAGAAAACCATTGGATTCATTTTACGATAACCAGCCAACGCTTCTTGTGCGGGATTGTCTGCTAGTGTTACTGTATCCCCCACACGTGTATCTTGAACAGATTTTATGCTGGCAGTGATATAACCAACATCTCCCACCATCAAATAATCTCTTTGAACTGTTTTTGGTGAGAATACACCGACTTCTGTTACATCGAAAGTTTTACCATTGCTCATCATTTGGATTTTATCCCCTGGACGAACAACGCCATCCGTAATACGAACGTTTAAAACAACACCACGATAGCTATCATAAATTGAATCGAAAACCAATGCTTTCAATGGCGCATTTAAATCACCACTAGGTGCAGGTACATTGGTTACGATTTGTTCTAAGATATCTTCAATTCCGATTCCTGCTTTAGCACTGGCTAAAACCGCCTCTTCTGCATCGATACCGATAACATCCTCGATTTCTTTACGAACCCGTTCTGGGTCTGCAGCTGGTAAATCAATTTTATTAATGACTGGTAAAATTTCTAAATCATTATCTAATGCTAAATAAACATTCGCTAATGTTTGAGCTTCGATTCCTTGTGCCGCATCAACAACTAACACAGCTCCTTCACAGGCCGCTAAACTTCTTGAAACTTCATACGTAAAATCGACGTGTCCTGGAGTGTCGATTAAATGAAAAATATAAGTTTTACCATTTTTGGCAGTGTAATTTAATTCAACAGCATTTAACTTGATCGTGATTCCACGTTCGCGTTCTAAATCCATTGAGTCTAAAAGTTGTGCTTGCATTTCGCGGGAACTTACAGTATTTGTTTGTTCTAAAATTCGGTCAGCCAACGTCGACTTTCCATGGTCAATATGCGCGATGATCGAAAAATTACGAATCATCTCTTGGCGTTTCTTCATATCTTCTATATTCATTAAAGTTCCTCATTTCTTTTAATCAGCACTTTCAATTATACCAACGTTTCAAGGAGAAAAAAAGTCTTTTCCCTTATTTCTCAATGCTGATAAGAGAAATATATGATTCCTTTTGCTATACTAAAATTGTAAATCAAGAGAGTAGTTGCTTCATTAGCTGATACAAGTTAAGAATTATTCTCTTTCTGAAATCAATTTACTTGATTGATTCTTTAGATTACAAAAAATAGGAGATGACAGAATGGATAGTGACTTTAAGAAACGATTAGTCTTGAAGCCAGTGGGTGAAGAACATTTAGCCCAATACGATGAATTATTAAGTTATGTCTTTCAAGTAACTGAAAGTGATATCGAAAATAGCGGATATGAAAATAAACGTGAAATGGTTCGTGCAAAAAAGCCAGTATTAGAACAATCAAAAGTGTTTGGTTGGTTCAATCAAGATAATTTAATTTCTCAAATTGCAATCTACCCTTGCGAAGTGAATATTCATGGGAAATTATTTCAAATGGGTGGTATCACTGGTGTTGGTACCTACCCAGAGTATGCCAATCATGGATTAATGAAAGAATTGATCGAAAAAGCTTTGCAGGAAATGCGCGCAGATCACCAATGGATCTCTTATCTGTATCCATATAGTATTCCCTACTATCGCCGTAAGGGTTGGGAAATCATGTCTGACAAATTAAGCTTCAAGATTAAAGACACTCAATTACCTAAACAAGTTGATTTGCCTGGAATCGTAGAACGAAAAGAAGTCGATGATCCCGATGTTTATCAGGTCTATCATGAGTTTGCCTTAAAAAATCATGGAGCAATGATTCGGAAAGAATTGAATTGGGAAGAATATTGGCGTTTCGAAAATGAAGAAGAACGAATTGCAGCTATCTACTATGATGCAGATAAGAGACCAACTGGTGTTTTATTTTATTGGATTTCTGAGGAAGTTTTTCATATCAAAGAAATGTTTTATTTGAACCAAGAAGCTCGAAATGGTTTGTGGAATTTTATCAGCGCACATTTTTCGATGGTTTACTGGGTCAAAGGCGATATTTTCAAAAATGAGCCTCTTTCTTTTCTATTAGAAGATAGTGAAATCCACGAAACGATCGCCCCTTTCTTTATGGCTCGCATCGTGGATGTAAAAGAGTTCTTATTAGAATACCCATTTGCTAAAACAGCTAAGCCGTTTTATTTTGTCGTAGAAGATCCCGTAGCAACATGGAACACTGGAATTTTTGCATTAGAGTGGGATTCATCTGGCAAATTGACTGTTTCTGATCAGCCAAAAGGCAAACGGATTGCATTAACTATCCAAACTTTAACGTGTATGCTGATGAATTATCGTCGCGCTGCATACTTAGCACGAATCGAACGACTAGATGCTGATAAAGAAGCGATTGAATTATTAGAAACAATTATTCCCGATATGGAGGCGTATTTTAGTGACTATTTCTAGACATATTTATTTTGCTGCACCCTTATTTTCACAAAGTGATTTACTTTATAATCGCTACTTAGCAGAAAAAATCCGAGCGTTAGGCTCGGATTTGACAATTTATTTACCACAAGAAAATGAAGGAATCAATGATAAAAGTGCTTATGCCGACAGTAAGATGATCGCCTTGGCAGATACTGAGGAAGTGCTGAAAAGTGATTTGATGATTGCTTTATTAGACGGCCTGACAATCGATGCAGGAGTAGCTTCAGAAATTGGTGTAGCCTATGCAAAAGGTATTCCAGTGATCGGTTTATATACGGATTCCCGTCAACAAGGTGCTGACAATCAACAAAAAATCGCGGCGCTACAAAAACCGGCGGAAAATCAATTTCATTATTTAAATTTGTATACAGTTGGACTGATTAAATTGAACGGATTGATCGTAAATAGTGAAGCAGACTTACTAGACCACGTTCATTCATTTTTAGAAAGTGGTGAATTAAATGAATTATAAAAAATACCGTATGGCTTTAATTATTTTTGGTCTCATTTGTCTGCTCTATAATGTTTATGAAGTGATCATTGCCAAATATTCGACCAAACAAGGAATTATTTTTGTTGTTGAATGCTTAGCTGGAATTGCACTTATTTTTCTTCCAGAAATCATTGAGAAAGTTCTAAAAATCTCATTACCTGAAAAAATTATTTATTTTTATTGGTTCTTTTTAGTTATCTCGGTCTTTTTAGGTACCTCATTACACATGATTTCGATCATTTCATTTTGGGATAAGATTTTACACTCTGTTAGTCCAATGGTCTTGACTGCTCTTGGCTATGGTCTAATCGGTTTCTTGATGAAAGATGCCGATATCAGCAAAACTTCTCCTTGGTTATTTTTATTATTTGGTTTTGCTTTTGCTGGTGTCTGTGGCGTTTTTTGGGAATTTTGGGAATTCCTTTGCGATACGATCGCAGATATGAATTTGCAACGTTATGCAACTTCTGCTGGAACTTTACTTATCGGTCGTGCTGCTTTAATGGATACAATGGGTGATTTGCTTACCAATACGATTGGCGCGTTGCTGATGGGTATTTATGCTAGTATCCAAAGCCGAGGAAACGCTGCGTATTTTGAAGAATACCGCTTGAAAAAAATTAAATAAAAAAAGAGTCAAAACCTGATTTTCATCAGGTTTTGACTCTTTTTTATTTGACCGCTGCAAATAAAACAGTTTTATTCGTTAAATGCTCTAATGACAGTAAAAAGAAACTAGCAGCCAATAGGTCCGCACTTCCTCCTGGAGAAACAGCCTGTGTTTGACAGTATGTATGAAGTTGCTCAAAATTTTTATTAGGTAACGATTGTTCATTCGCTTTTCGAGCTAGTGATTGTACTTGAGCTAAAACAGTTTGATCGCTTCGATACAAAATACAGGTATCATCCAATGAAGCAATAATTGCTAGTAGCATATGCAATCTTTTTTCAGTCGAATCTTCTTGTGATCGATTGAAATAATCCGAAAGAGCTACTTGAACGTGCGGAAAACCTGCGGCAGCTTCCGCAAAAGCTCCCCCATTACCATATTTTTTCTTTACTTTCTCTCCATGAGAAAGTGGAAGATTTTTTTCAACAAAGCGGTCTGGAAAAGATACTAATATTTGAATGTCAGAAAATATCTTAGGTAAAAACAATTGCTGGGTAAGACTGTATTGACTGCTGACTGCAGTAATAAGAAGTCCCATTGCCCAAATCGCTCCTTTATGGGTATTCACACCGCCAGTCGCTCGAAACATAGCTGCTTCAGCACGTCGACCAATTTCAACAATTTTTTCTCTTATGGTTTGTGTCATTGGATGATTCCACGAAACAAGCGCCATTTCTTCGAAAAAAGGTGTTAATGTTTTAGCAGAAATCAGAAATAATTCATGATTCATATCTGTGTGAGTACCTGTGTTCAGAGCATCAACCAATCCTGGTTTTGGCGATAATTCTACTTCAGCTATTAAAGCTCGTTCAACTAACAAAGCGAATTCGTGACATGTAACAGCAATTGTATGTTCTTCCATCAGATATTCCTTCTTCTTTATTTAGTAATCGTACCTTTAATTGCTTGCCAAATGACATGTAATAGATAGCTTAGTAAAAAGGCACAACTTGCTGTAGCTACATATGCTACGATGATCATGATTCCAGTTGGTAATTTTAATAATAAATCTTTGAAACAAAGCAATAATACTTGGAATACAAAGACATTTGCTAAATACGTACGATATGCGTAAGTTGATAACCATTTAAATGCACGTAATTGTGGCGCATTATTTTTGATCATTGTTGAACCAAACATAAATACACCAAAAATAACGATCACACTATACAAACTTTGTAATGAATTCAAATATGGTGCATGAGCAAATGTTAAATCTCCCGAATAGCTTAATAAGTGATTTGCAGAAACAAGTGCTACGGCAAGACCCATCGGTAATAGTGCATAACGTACTTTATATAAAGCATTGTAAATGGCTTCATGATAATTCAAAGCCGCACAACCGTATACCCCGTAAATCATAAAGCTGACAACAAAACGGTCTAACAAGTACCAGCTATCATGATGAGTGCCAGCAAAAACTTGAGTATCATAGAAAATATACCAAGCGACATAGATAGCCGTTGCAATAATCAATACCGGCCAAACAGCTTTTTTATTCGTAAATACTTTATACCCTAACCATACGAAAAATGGCATCAATAATTGGATTTGTAACATCATCACTGTATACCATAGATGCGGTGCACCATCACCAGTGATATATTTCAATAAAAATGTAGCTGTATTTGTGTAAGGATTTCCTTGTTGAACAGCTGGGAAAAGCCATAAATAAGCAGATGTCCATAATATATAAGGAACAACTAATTCAAAAAACTTTTCCTTTAAAAATTCAAAGTAAGATAGATGTTGACTTGTCTTAACCATGTTATAAACAATTGCAAAAATAAATAGATGGGCGGTATATTTGACCATTACATATAATGTTCCAATACACGCAGCTGTTGTTTCATTATGAGTATTTGCTAACGCAAAGCTCAAAATCGTTTGCAACATAACAGCTGTTACAGCGAATACTTTTTGAAAGTCGCTGATATTGATCTTGATTTCCTTATTCTCAAACATTGTTTCCGCTCACTTTTCCTAATATTTACCAAATCTCAGTAGTGAGTTTTGGTCCTTCATTTGTTTTAAGTAAAATTTTCTTTGATGGTTGACTCAAAAATTCTTTCAAGGCAAATCCACCCTTTTGGCTAATGATTTGAGTATCTAACTTTTCAAAAAATGCTAGATTCTCTTTAATTATTTCCATTGGTAGTTCAGCGGCAGAGTTTGCATATAACAACAGATCCAGATCACTACTTGGTTTGATCGTTGCCCGTTGTGTCGCTAATTCAAAACCCAAACTACCGCCAACTCCCCAATGATGATTTTTCAACAATAATTGTGCTTCACGATATTGTTGATAGACAGAATACTCCGTGACTTCAGCTTCCCGAAAGCTATTTCTAGTTACTAATTCCCAAGGATGAATAACTTCTTCAACTTTATTTAACGTTGTTTCAAAACCAAAACGCTGCTGTCTTTCGCGACCTCTTAAACCAACTAAGACGGAGTCAGCTTCGATTGGCATCCCACGACGTACAGTCGCAAATAATTGATCTGTTTCTTCAACCCATTCAGGTAATTCAACATTTTTAAGAGCTGTTTTATCTAACAATACAATATCGTGAGCACGAATCATTGATTAATCATCCCATTCTTTATTCATACGATCAAAAACTTTATTCGTTTCCACACGACCGACATTTACAGCAATCGAATTAGTATAACGATTGGTCAACATTGTGTCATTAGTTTTACGAACATCTGTAATCGCTGCATTAATTGCTGTAATAACTTCAGCTACATGTTCAGCAGATGTACTTTGATCAGTGATTGATTCTAAGAAAGTAAATAGTGCACCTAATTTGTTATAGTTTTGCACGTCATAAGCAATACTTGGAACTTTTTCTGCTGCGGCTTCGATGTCGGCGATAGAACGTTTTGTAATCCGGCTAGCACTTTCTTTAGACATTGCTTGGATCATAATATCATTACTATTCAAAGCAACCAATCGACTTGATTGTAAGCCATGAGCTAAGAAAGCTCCTGAAATAGCATTTCCAGCAATAAATCCAATTACTGGGTGACCCGCTTGGCGAAGTTTTGCATAAGCAGCTGCACTATTAGCTAAAGCAATGTGGATACCGATTAATTCTTCGTTATAACCATAAGCTTGACTTGGTACATCAATTACAGCAATAATTGGACGTTTCACTGCTTTGTCTTTGTCTTCTTGATAAATAGATTCTAATAGATGGCCCATTTCAAAACCTTCAACTAAACCTACTTCACCGTTACGTACTCGGTACATTGGGTTGTTGCCATTCGGTACGATAGCTGTCACAACTGCATCTTCAACAAATAATTTTGATGGTGCTGAGTAGACAGTCGCACTTGTAGAAGTTGGATGAGCTAATCCAGTTAATGCTGCAAACCATTGGTAACCAACACTTGTAGAGGCATCTTCTTTACCTTCAGTTACTTCAATTGCTTTCACTGCATCCACTTTGTGAGCAGCTAATGCTTCATTATATGCGTCAATTGTCATTGGTTTTGACAAATCAAGTTTTGCCAATAATGACAAATAGAAATCTGCACTTTCACTGCGATGGCTATCTTTTTTCTCTTCGATAGCTGTAATCACAGCTTGACGAATCGTTTCAACACTATTCGTAACTAATTCATCAACGACGTTTGCTTCCAAACGTTGACGTGCACCAATTGTATTCCAGATTAAATCTTTATCGCTAGAATCAAATTCACGAACTCCAGCTTCAACTTCGATTACTTCTGGACCATTCAAGCCAATACGTGCTTTTTTAGTAGCAATTAAATAACTCATAAGAGCTGAAGTAATTGACATACCACCAAAAGAGCCAACACGTCCTGGAACTAATCCGATAACTGGAACGTATTTTTTCAATGCTACGATTAAATTACCGATTTCAGAAATTGACAATAGACCATAGTTAGCTTCTTGTAAACGAACACCACCAGTATCTAATACGATCACTGGATAGATCTCATTGCCAGCTTCATTTTCTTTCAACGCTAATGTTAAAGCTGAAATAATTTTGCCCCAGAGACTTCACCGATACCGCCGCCTTGGAATTTACCTTCCATTGCAATGACGATGACATTTTTTCCGTTGATTTCTCCACGGCTGACAACGATTCCGTCATCACTTTGTGGAACGATGTTTTGAGCTACTAGATTAGGTGCGATCATTTGATCAAAAGGATCAATTAATTCATGACCTGTTTTAGTATCTAATAATGCATGAACACGTTCGCGTGCATTTAATTCTACAAAACTATTTTTCATCTGAAAGTTCCTCCATTGCTTGTGTTAATCGAAGATAGACAGCTCCAGGAGTAGCTCCGAAATCGTTGATCACGATATCGGCTGTAATTGGATAACGATCAAAGAATCTAGTTAATACATTTTTCCAAACATCTCCAAAACCATCACTACCGGTACATACACGGACTGAAGTTTCAGATTTTTCTGTTGGGAAAAGTAAAATTTCCAAATCACCTGAACCTACCACACCAACATGAATTTTTTTGTCAATTGGTTTTGTTGTTTTATAGCTGTATGATAATTGTTCCATCTGTTCTTCTCTCCTTTAAGACCAAGTTCTGAATTTCATTGGGGGTTCATATAAACCATCTGACCATTCAATCAAATCATCGACTGTTTGAGCAGCTAATAATGAACGTTTTGCATCGCTGCGTTTAATTCCAAGATCTTCTGGTAATTTAACGATTCCAGCTTTACGTAATTCATCTAAAGATTCTTTTGTACTTGTCATTCCTAATGGTGTTACTCCACCGATGGCAGCAATTGCTGCTTGTTTTTGTTCTTTTGAAGTTGCTTTATAAAGATAAGCAATTCCTTCTTCAGTAACAATATGAGTGGTATCTTCGCTATAAATCATGACCGGTGCATTTGCTAAACCAGCTTGTTTTTGAACATCTAATGCATCAAGATTTTCTACGAATACAGGTTTTTTGTTTGAACCATAGGTTTCAACCATTTGAACAACTAATTTTTGACCTTTTCCTAATGGATCATTTTCATCACGCAATGATTGCCAAGCAGGAGTTGAATGACGACGTCCGCCAGGATTGTGTCCCATGTTTGGTGCACCACCAAAACCAGATAAACGTCTTTTGTTACAGTTGAAGAATTTCCTTCATAGTCTAATTGTAAAGTTGATCCGATGAACATATCGACTGCATATTGTCCAGCAACTTGTGATAACGTACGGTTACTACGCATTGATCCATCTTTGCCGACAAAGAAAACATCTGGACGAGCAGAAATGTATTTTTCCATACCGACTTCGCCACCGAAACTGTGGATACTTTCAACCCAACCAGATTCGATTGCTGGAATCATTGTTGGATGTGGATTTAATACCCAGTTTTTAGCAACTTTTCCTTTGATTCCTAGTGTTTCACCATAAGTTGGCAATAATAATTCAATTGCTGCTGTATTGAAACCAATCCCGTGATTCAATGATTGCACTTCATGTTCAGCGTAAATTCCTTTTAATGCCATCATAGCCATTAAAATTTGTAATTCAGTGATATTTTGTGGATCACGAGTGAATAATGCTTCTAATTGATAAGGTTGATCTGCTAAGACAACAACATCGATCCAATCACTTGGGATGTCTACACGTGGTAATTCATCAACTATTTCATTGACTTGAACAATTACGATACCATCTTTGAAAGCAGCAGCTTCAACGATTGTTGGTGTTTCTTCCGTATTGAACCCTGTATAAAGGTTTCCTTGACGGTCAGCTTTGTCAGCCGCAACTAAGACAACGTTCGGAACTAAATCAATGAATAAACGACCATATAATTCTAAATATGTGTGGATATCGCCTAATTTCATTGTGCCGTCTTCGATCATTTGAGCAACACGAGTACTTTGAGCACCGGCATAAGAAAAATCGATTTTTGCAGCGATTCCTTTTTCAAAAATTGTTAAGTGTTCAGGACGAGAAATGCTTGACATGATCATGTGTAATTGATTTACTTTGTCTGAGTCCACTTGTTCTAAACTTGTAGAAAGAAAGCTGGCTTGTTTTTGATTGTCTCCTTCAAGTACCACTTTATCGCCGGGTTGGATCAATTTTTCCAAGACTTCGATAATGGCTTCTGTCGGAACATATTTTCCATCAAGCAAATGTTCAATTTTTTTCATTTTTTGAGCTTTTTTTTCGCGTTTACTTGCCCAATTTCTTGCTGGTTTTTCCATTCTTGTCATCTCCATTTTTGATATAAGAATAAAGTGTCATCAATGCCATGTTGGTCAATGTTGATCGTTCGAATCGATTTATTTTCACCGAACTTGACATGAATCAATTTTGTGAGGGTATTACCGGGAGGGAATTCTAGAGCCAGATCTATTCCGACTTCTTGAGCTACATCCATCATCTTATTCCATTGCACTGGATGTGCGATATTATGCAAAAGATCTTTACGAATTTCAGCTGGATCCGTTGTGATTCGGCCATCGATGTTTTTTAGATACGGACATATCGTTGCATCAAGAGTGACTGAATCCATAATCGGAGCGAATTGCTCCACTGTCGCATCCATCAATGTACAATGAGAAGGAACTGGAACAGCTAATAATTTCGCCGTTTGTGCGTGATAGGTCTTTGCCAGTGCCAGTGTTTGTTTTAATCCATGAATATGTCCAGAAATCGTATGCTGCATTGGACAATTTTCATTGGATAAATAGACTGGAAAAGCTGCGTCAAAACTTTCAGCGACAACTTTTTCTGCTTCGCTTCTAGTTAATCCGACAATCACACCCATTGCATAATCTTTGGGATAAGCCTTTTTCATTAAGTCAGCACGGTGGTAAACAAGTTTTGCAGCATCTTCAAAGCTTAAAGCTCCACTTGCTACTGCCGCACAAAAGGCTCCGATTGAATGACCTGCAACTAAATCAGGCTGGATGCCTGACTCTTTCAGTTGATCGGTATAATAAACAGCTTTAAGAAGTAATGCTAATTGGATATAAACAGTATCTTGTTCGATATCCGTCGCATCTTTTAAACGATATCCTGTGACTTTTTCTAAGGAATCAAAATAGCTCATTGGAATGTCTTGTAACATCTCACTCGTTTGACTACCTTGTCCGGGATATAAGAAACCTGTACTCATGATAAGCCTCCTTAAGCAATTTCTCTTACGTGTGTTATCTTAGCTAAAATTTGATATAATAAAAAATGCCAATTTCAGAACGATCCATAACAAAAAGGTATGGATCAAGGAGGGTCTCATGAATCTTGACCATTTACGCTATTTTAAAAAAGTAGCAGAGTCTAAAAACATTACTCAATCTGCCCAATAATTATACATTTCACAGCCCGCGCTCAGTCGTGCAATGAAACATTTAGAACACGAATTAGGAGTACCTTTGTTTTATCACTCAGGCCATCACATTGAGTTAACAATGTATGCTGAAAGTTTTTATCCTTATGTACTTCAAACACTCGCCCAATTTGACCAAGGACTTGCTGCCATTCAAGCTCTTAATGAAGAAATATTGCCAGCGATTACTATTTATTCTGAGGTTGCTTCCGTCTCGATCCCTAATCTAGTAAAATCATTCAGTGAAAAGCACCCTGAAATTCAATTATCTATCCAGCAACACGGTGCTACTGAAAAGGCTCAAGAAAAAGTTTTCTATATTACTTCTGAACCTAAAGTTGGTTTAACGAATCTACCTATCTTTACTGAAGAGATCTTGTTGGCCATCCCTAAAAATCAGCCATTAGCCGAAAAAAAAGTAATTGAAACATCCGATATTCAAGATATTTCGTTATTGATGTTAACGTCGAATTCGCCCTTAAGACGGACTCTTGATGCCGCTTTTGAAACACAAAAAACTAAACTAAAAGTTGGGGCAACGACCGACGACCCTGCAACTTTACGTTCCATGATCAATCAAGGATTGGGAATGACCTTTTTTCCAAAAATTACTTGGGGCTATGACAAAAAAGCACCTTTTGTTTTACGAAAAATAGAAAATCTTTCACTTTCTCGTACAATTTATTTGGCTTCTAGTTTTACTGAAGAAAATCCTATGGCAAAGATGATCGCTAAAACACTGAAAGAATTTTTTATGCCTTAATTAAATAAAAAGCCCTCACTAGTAAAAATGACTAGCGTGGGCTTTTTTGATTGCTAAATTAAAATTCAAAAAGAATTCTTTTTTTCAGTCACATAAACTGAAAACTGTTAGCTTGCGATTTTTCTTTTTCAGTAGCAAAAACCTTTTCTAATCAACGATTTACGCTTTTTTTGTTGTTTTTTTTATACTAGAATACTTACTGTAATTAATTGAAAATTTGCTGAAAATGAAAGGCGTGTCTATTTTGATTGAAACTGTCGTATTTGATATCGATGATACTATCTACGATCAACAAGAACCATTTCGTAAAGCGGTTCAAAAATTATTCCCTCTAGTAAGTGAAGCTGATATGCTTCCGTTGTATACTCGTTTCCGCGTCCACAGTGACAATAATTTTAACAAAGTCATCACTCAAGAATGGACATTAGAATACATGCGGTCACATCGCATCAATCAATCATTGCAAGATTTAAATTATCCCCCGATCACTGATGAACAATCATTGCGTTTCCAAAATGTTTATGAAGAAGAACTAGACTCGATTTCGATGCATCTAGAAGTTGAAAAAACGCTAGATTTTTTAAAAGAAAAACAAGTACCGATCAGTATTATCACAAACGGTCCGACTGATCATCAATATAAGAAAATCTTACAATTAGGTCTGCTTAACTGGGTCGATGAGGATAACATTATTATTTCTCAAGCAACTGGTTATGAAAAACCTGATGTTGAAATTTTTGAATTAGGTAAAAAACAGTTTGCTTTAAATCCTGAAAAAGCCTTGTATGTAGGCGATAATTTTAAAAATGATGTGCTTGGTTCTACTCGCGCCGGTTGGCACGCACTATGGTTAAAATCACCGTAACCGCAAATTACCTGAAGGTACTTCTCAAATTCATGATATTGAATTGACATCATTTGAACAATTATTACCTACCTTCCAAAATATTTTTGCCTAAAATAATTTTATAAAATAAAGACGTGTGACCATATGGTCACACGTCTTTATTCATTTGTTTCAAGATATAGTGATTCACTTCCCATTGCTTGAAAAATTTCTTCAAATTCTGAGCGATCAACGATTCGATTTTTATAGCCATATGGGTCATTGACATAAACATGCTGACTATCCACACCAGTCACCACTACCGCATGACATAAAGGGGAAACAGTAATTTCTCCACTAGTAGTTTGCCAAATTAGAAAATCGTCCGCTGTTGGCACTTGAAAGTCCACAGTCGTCACGACCCAAACAGGCGTACCGGCTTGAACAATGTTTGCTAGCTCAGTAAAATCAGTTGATGAACTAGCAACGATTGAGTGAGTCATTTCAACATAGTCAGCAGCAACCGCTGCAATCGGTTCAACAGCCACACCCATAGCATCATAACCGCCATAAATATTTCCAACAAATCCATCATGAGGATTCCCGTGAATATCTTGCCATTCATTTTCATATAACGGAACATAACTTAGTTGTTCGGCCAATTCATTTTTATTCGTTTCATAGCCGTAGTAATTCAGCAACATAGACAGTGCAGTAATCTCACAACCATTTTCTAATGGGATGCTTCCTTCATTTTGATTTTCTAAAGGAACATCGATAATTGTCGTACCGTTTTCTTTTTCTTCACTTTTCTCAGCTAGTAATTCAACTTTTGTACCTTCTGTCTCTTCTGTTACTTCAATCGATTCTCGATTATTGAATGAAAACAGTAAAAAACAGATTCCTGTTGGTACAATTAGAAAGGTCCACCAATTCATTAAGTGCTTGATCTTACTCACCTCACTATTCGACACTGTAAGTATCGCAAGCGAAGCTTAACTATAACTTAAATATAAGAAAAGCGAGAATCATTTTACGATTCTCGCTTTCGTTTATTCCTCTTGATCTTCCTTATATTCCATTTCCCGATATTTCTCCATTTTACGACTGAATAAAACACCATTAGAAGGTGGCGTATACGTTATGGCATTCGCCCCTGCCGCAATTGTCGCTTCGATTGTTTCATCATCAGGTCCGCCTGTGGCAATGATTGGTAATTCTGGATACAGTTCACGAAAATATTTTACTGTCTTTACGGTATCTTTTCCAGCACTGATATTGATGATATCAACTCCAGCCGATAATTTTTCTTCAATTTTAGAATATTTCGATGTCACTGTAGCAACTACAGGAATGTCTACCACATCATAAATAGCTTGAATTGTTTCTACCGGCGTCGGTCCGTTCACAACGACTCCAATACTTCCCTGCGCTTCCGCGAACATTCCCATATAAGCAGAGCGGGGACCTTGAGTTAACCCACCTGCGACTCCAGAAAAAACGGGAATATCTGCTGCTTCAATAATTCCCTTAGTAATCGCTGGATGTGGTGTAAATGGATAGACTGCAATTACTGCATCCGCATCGGTATTACGAATAATTGCAATATCCGTTGTGAAAATAATCGACCGAATTTTTTTCCCAAAGATAACGATTCCAGATGCTTTTTCGATTGGTTTTGGAACACGTACTATATCTTTTCTTAATTCTGTCATGATTTCAGGTATTTTTGACTCTGTCATACAACCAGCCCCTAACAAATTTTTGTTAAGTCAATTTTACTACTAATGGTCGTACTGCTCCAAATTATACGTTTTGATGACATCGATAATTTTATTCGCGTAATCAGGATCGGTAGCATAACCGGCTGTCTGTAATGCTTGTGCCGCTTCTTGATAATTCGTCGCTGTTAGAACTCCGGCATATAATTGCGGATTCCAATTCGTCCCATTTACAAAAAGCATCGTATGGTCATCTAAGGATTCATCCCAGGAATTATAGACTCTAAAATCGCCTTGAATCGTTATCCATTGTTCATTGACATACTCTTTAGTTTCTAAGCTTATTTTATTTTGATTTTCTGAGGCTTTGATACCAAAAAGATTATTATATTGGCTTGCTAACTGAGACTCGCCCCAATTTGATTCTAGGATAGCTTGTCCCAAAATAATACTTGGTAAGATTCCATAACCTTGTTGTAACTCTTTTGCATGTGGTACTAACTCATCAATAAATTCTTGATGCGTTAGATTTTTTGTTTGGTCATCACTTCCAGTGATCGAATTAGACAGTAAGTGTAAAGAAAAAACGAAAGCGACCCCAAGTAATAAAAGGCCTCCAAAGATCAGAGGCAAAGAAACTTGGCCCTTTCGTTTTTTAAAGATTTTTTTTGGCATAGCAACTCCTTATTTATCTGATAGCTGTTGCAAAAATTCTTCTAGTGTCAAATTATTTTTAGTAATATATTCCGCATTTTCTTTTCCTACGTAACGAATATGCCACGGTTCATAAGTGATTCCTGTGATATCTTGACGATCTTTAGGATAGCGAATAATAAACCCATATTTCGGAGCATTTTCTGCAATCCATTTTGCTCCAGGTTGATCTCCATAGGAAGCATCTAAAACTTGTGTGGTATAAGATTTATACCAATCTTGATCGACGATATCGATAGCTAAACCAGTATGGTGTTCACTATAACCGGGTTCAGTCATTGTTTCTTTTGTTTTTGTTGTCGCGTCCGCTTCAGTCATTCCGCTACCACTGACTAGGCTATTAACATTGTTATCGAATACTTGTTTTTGCGCTTCGACTGAACGGAAAGCTGAAATGATTACTAATGGATAACCCGCTTTAGTCGCTGCAGCTGACAATGCTTCGTAATCAGTAACAATTCGGCTATCTACTTGGTGACTATTATCTGACAAAGTAGCCAATTGACTTTCTGCGACTTCATTTTCAATTTTATTTTTAGGACCAACTAAAACAAGATTCCAATCCGTTGTTTTAGCATCCGGTAACGCTTTTTGCGCAGCCGTTTTTTTACTTGTACTTGCAGCTGTTTTCTTTTCAAATGAGTACGTTGTCGCAGTGGTTTTCTTTACATTAGATTTTGATTCCGAGCCATGAAAAAGTGAATAACCCGTCAATCCTAGCATAACGATCACTGAAATCAGCCCTACTGTTTTCTTCAATTTAAAAAATCCTCTCGTCAATCGTCTAAAGACGTATATGTTTCTGTCAAATTCTCATTGACCCAATCGAGCAGTGCGGTCTGAGTATGTGAACTTGCAATTTGATTTTGGACATGCGCAGGCAAACGAAAGGTCAAAATATCGCTATATCCCCAGGCATCATAATCAATCGTGACTCTAAGATTAATAAAGTCGCGATTCTCTTCTTCATTTTTATTTTTAAATGGAATCATTTCTACTTGTGCCAATCCACTAGCGATCCAACGTTGAGCAACGATCGTTTTCATTTCACGATATTCTGCAACAGCAATCCGGCGCTTTTCAGGAAAAAGTAATGTTTGGCGAATCACTTTTTGGCTTAACATCCACTCATAATCACTAAATAAATTTTTTACTTTTTGATTGGCTTCTGGTGACAGATTATTTTGTCCATCTTTCCATTGTTGCCATTGATTTTGACTGATTCCTAAATAGTCTTGATAAAAATCTTGTTCTGAATGAAATTGTTCAAAAATTGCACTAAGTACTAAATCTAAATAAATTTGATTCACGAAAAATCCCTCCTATAATATTTTATCTAATTTTCTGAAAAAAAACAGTACTATATCAAATCGATTGAAATAATTTAATAATTACTGCATACTTATTGAAAGCGCCTCGTATTATATTAATTATATCAGTAAATAAACAAAATTTTGGCGTATAACAAGGAGGAGCACCATGTCTAAATTACAATGGGGCATTATCGGATTAGGTGAGATCGCCCATCAATTTGCAGCAAACTTTGAGCAAGAAACAAGTATTCTAAGTGCTTGTGCTTCACGCTCATTAGAAAAAGCTCAAACATTTGCTCAACAATACAATATTCCTAAAGCTTATGGTAGTTATGAAGAATTACTAGCAGACGATACCATCTCAATCATTTATATTGCAGTTCCTAATCGACAACATAGTGCTCATATCATGCAAGCTTTAACAGCAGGCAAGCATGTCCTTTGCGAAAAAGCGATTACGATGAATTTGTCTGAATTACAATCTGCGATGGCCTTAGCTGAACAAAAACAATTGATTCTTGCAGAAGCAATGACCATCTTCAATATGCCATTATACCATGAATTGCATTCTTTAATCGCATCTGATCGTTTAGGAAAGTTAAAAATGATTCAAGCTCCTTTTGGTAGTTATAAAGATCCAGATCCGAGCAACCGTTTTTTCAATCCCGAACTTGCAGGTGGTGCTTTACTTGATATCGGTACCTATGCTGTTTCTTTTGCTCGTTGGTTTTTAACAGAGCAGCCTAAAGTTGCAGCTTCTACAATGATCCCTTTTTCAACGGGTGTAGATGAACAATCAGTTTCTATTTTACGCAATTCAAAAGATGAATTAGCTACGATCAGCTTGAGTTTCCAAGCAAAAATGCCTAAAAAAGGTATCGTAGCTTTTGAGAATGGTTATTTGACGATTGATGATTACCCTCGCGCGGATCAAGCAGAATTATTTTTTAATGATGGCACAAAAGAAACGATCCAATCTGGTTTTACCGGCAATGCCATAAATTATGAAATTGAAAATATGGTTGCTATAATCAATGGTGAAAAAACGAATCAATCCTTATTCTTTACTAAAGATGTCATCGATATCTTGGATCAAATGCAACAGAAGTGGCAATAATAATCAAAAAGCTGACAAAAGGGAGCGCTCAGGCGATCCCTTTTGTTTTTTTGTCAATTTTCAGCTAAACTATTTAATATAAAGATGATAAAAGGAGGAGGATTATGCAAATCGGGCGATTTCGTTTAGGAATGCGGACAATCAAGACGGCACTTGCTGTCATGCTTTGTATTTTATTGTTCCATATCACTGATCGCGGCTCTCCTCTGATTGCTGCTTTAGCTGCTGTTTTTTCTTTAAGACAAGATCTAACAACGAGTATTTCCTTTGGTCGTTCCAGAGTATTAGGTAATTCATTGGGGGGACTGTTAGCTATGATTTATTATTATATCCAAGCGTTCTTCCATAATGAATTTTACGTAGAACTATTTCTTCTTCCCTTATTTGTTATCTTGGTAATCGTTTTTTCCGATGGGATAAATAATAATTCAGGAATCATTTCGGCAATTGCAACCATGTTGCTGATTGCTTTTAGCATCCCACAAGGAGAATCAGCTTTATTTGCTCTAAACCGGGTTTTAGATACCTTTATCGGAACGATTATTGCCATCTCATTAAATGGGGTCATCTCTCCTCAAACCGATGAGAAAGAAAAAGAAATCAAAGAAGATTTGGTTGAATTAAAGAAAAAAGAAGCAGAATTAAATAAAAGCTTATATGCTGTGCGCAAACAAATCAAGGATCAATCTCATAAATGAAGATTGATCCTTGATTTTATTTTACTTATCATTCAATATTTTCGATTGATGCTTCAAACAAAAAACTCGACCAAAAATGGCCGAGTTCAAAAAATAGTTGATTATGCGTGATAACGTTCGACACCGTCAAGATATGTTGCAACTAAATCCATTGAAGGATCTAAAACGATAAAATCAGCAGCGCGGCCAGTTGTGATTGAACCACACTTATCATCGATTTTACAACTAACAGCTGGAACATAAGAAGCCATCATAATTGCTTGTTCTGGAGTTGCTAATCCCCAATCAACCACATTTTTAATTGCTTCTTTTAGTTTCAAGATACTGCCTGCTAAATTACCAGATTCTAAACGAGCAGTTCCATCTTTTACTACAACAGGAAATTCACCTAAATTGTAGTTGCCGTCAGGCATTCCGCCAGCCATCATACAGTCAGTAATCAACGCTACGTGATCATGTCCAGCTTTTTCCATCAAAATTTCTGCCGCTTGCGGGTGAACATGATGACCATCGCAAATCAATTCAGAAAAGACATGTTGTAGGGATAATAATGCACCGACCATTCCTGGTTCACGATGATTTAGTCCACGCATACCGTTATAAGCATGAACAAAAACACTTGCTCCAGCTTCGACTGCGTCTTGGGCTTCTTCTAACGTTGCGTTGGAATGACCCAATGAAACAACGACTCCTTCATCAGTCACTGTTTTAACAAATTCTTTTACACCTTTACGTTCAGGCGCCAAAGCGATTTTTTTAATCAAACCACCTGAAGCTTCTTGCCATTCGTGGAATGTATCTAAATTAGGATCACCGAAATAGCTAGGATTTTGAGCCCCTTTATGTTCTTCTGTGAAAAATGGACCTTCAAAATAAATTCCTTGAATTTTTGCTCCATCAACGTCTTGATAAACTTTTCCGATTGTTTCAGCTACATCTTTCAAACGTTCCTTTGATGAAGTCAAAGTTGTTGGTAAAAAGCTAGTGACACCACAAGATAATAATCCTTCTGACATTGCTTTGATACCTTCTGCATCATTATCCATGACATCATGATTTTTATAGCCGTGAATATGTGTGTCGACTAAACCAGGAGCAATCCATTTTCCAGTTTGATCAATGATTTCTGCGCCTTCAGGTTTTTCTTTTGTGTATGTTCCAAAAATGCCGTCAGTGACATCTAGATAGCCGGCTCCTTTAATTCCAGAGTTTAAAAAGAACTTATCAGCATAAATAAATGTTTTCATTTTGAGCTCTCCCTTTATTATTAATGCTTTAAAGTTACTCCTGATTTAAAAATAAGTCAAGAATGGTGTAGACCATTTCTACAAATCTTTAATTTTTTCTAGTGCTCTTAACATTTTTCTATAACCAATCACTGAATGCAATTCTTCCCGTGCTTCCAACATTCTGATTTTCAATTCAATAAGCTCTCTCAATTTGTAATAGCTACACTGTTGCCGATTCCATTTGATTCCCATATCGATTACTTTTTCAGCCAAGTCTAAGCGCTCTTGATTGACTAAAAAAGTACCATAATTAACAAAAAGATTGCTTAACTCACTGCGTTCAGAATAATCTGCCATCATTGAACGAAAAAGCTCATAACTTTGACTATAATAATTTTGTGCATCTGTAAAGCGCCCCAAAACAAAAGACATTTTCCCAGCAAAACTAAGCAGCAAGATCCGGCTGTCAAAATAACCATGATATTTTTTAGACACACAAATGCCCAAACCTTCAACAATATATTCTAAAGCCTGCTCAGGATCTTCATCTACAAAATAAGCGCAAACACCTTTGAAAAAATACATTTGCTGCCGATCCTTATCTAGATGAGTCAGCTGGCGTTCTTCTAGATATTCTAACGTTGCGCGAATTTCAAGATATTTAGCAGTTCGTAAATACATAAACATTTTATTAAAATATTTCCGTAAAAACATTTCTTCTGGTAAAAAATCCACCATCAATTGATCGATCGTAATGCCTAAACGATGACAAAGCTGTTGAATCACAAAAATATTAGGGATCTCTTCGTTGTTTTCGATTCGACTCAATACACTTTGAGAGCAAATTCCTTGAGAAAGATCTTTTTGCGTCATACAGTGTTCTTTTCTGAACTCTTTTAAGACTTGACCGATCGCTTCCATGATTACATCCTCCAAAATATGCATATTCGCATTTCAATACTTTAATTTTATCCGATGATCAGTAGACAAGCAACTCTTGCAATCGAAATATCGAAAAGGATTGAATAAATTTGAGTGTTCTTAAACTGTCTTAAAATCAATTAGAAATTTCATAACAATTGCTTTTTATTTAACATCAATTATTTAATTCTATTTGTTATTTCTTTTAAAAAAACTTATTTCCATTTATAATTAATTTAGAAAGATAAACTATTCAGTCATTCCTTAAAATCAATTAGCATCCCCTCGGAGGATTCCTATGTATCAATATTACAGTATTAGAATAGTTTTAGGTTCTTTATTGATCTTATATGGTATCGGGCTAATTATTTGGACGATCTATCAATGGAAAAAGACTCATGATAATTATTATTTAGAATTATTTTGCGGTTTAGGCTTACTCTTTACGGGTGTTATTGCCATTGCCTTAAAAGTCCTTTCCTAATGTTTTGTATAATTATATATAAAAAGGACAACCTATTTAAAAGGTTGTCCTTTTTGGATACGGCGAATGGGACTCGAACCCACACGGGATCACTCCCACATGACCCTCAATCATGCTTGTCTACCAATTCCAACACCGCCGCTTTATATAAATTTATTTAGACAATTGTTGTATCGTACACATAGATAATGTCGCCATTTAAACCTGCGATACCCCGAAAAAATTTTTTATCTTCTTGTTTACTCCAAATTTCTCGGAACGAAAAAAATTCTGCTCTCGATACTTCGATTTTATCTATTTCATGATCTCTTAATTGCTTAATTTTTTCTTCAAATGGATTCATGGCTCTTTAACTCCTCTTATCATCAAAGCAATAGCTAGGAGGATCAAACAAATAGGCCTCCTAAAGCTATTGACGACTAACTATTCTTGAAAATATTTACTATTTTCTATTTTTGAATTATCTTCTTCCATAATTCCGCGTAATGAGCGGTCCAACCGTTGGCGTGAATTCTTTCTTTCAATTGCAGGTTTTTCAACCTTTTTTTCTGGAGCAAATAAAATATACGAATTCCGTTGTTTCTCCATCCGTTGCATCAACTCACGTGGTGAAATAGCATTCGGATCCTGATCGGGAATCAAAGAAGATGGAACAAAAGTTGGTGCAAAGGGAGTCGCACTGCGACCAGTATTTGTACTAAAAGTGGTCTTTTTTGTTTCTTTAGGCTTATGTTCCTCAAATAATTTTACTTTTTTAGCTTCTGCTCGTTCGTTATGATACATAGGCAAGTTCGCCTTATGCTGATTCAGCTCTCTTCGCGGTTCATCATCTAAAGCCACTCTACGATTTCGTTTAGGCTTAGGAAGTTCCCGGCCAAAAACATCTTTTGCTTCTAATCGATGATTGGTGATCAAATCATCATTGCCATCGAATAAAACTCGCTGACTCGTAGTTGTTAGTTTAACCCCTTGGTCATCATCAAAAGCTGGAAAACGACATTTTTCTCTAGTATAGGTTTGCATACAATCATCCTTATTGTTCTCTAATACCAACTAGTTTAGCACAAAAAGCTAGAAAATGCTTTCGATTTTCTAGCCACTATTTTAAATAAAAAAGATCAAGCATCATATACAAATAAGCTACCTTTAGGAGCAATTATCTCATCCTCGAAAATATTATCAAGAATAGCATAATCCCCTTGATAAGCACGGGGACTAGAGAGCTCACTAACTTTTATTTGTTGTTCTTGATCGGATTGATTAACCGCATAAATAGCATAAGCCTCGTCAGTATAACGAATCACACCAAATATTTTTTGTGTTTCCGAATAAAACGGGAAAAAATTTCCATAATTCAGTACATCATATTCTTTTCTTCGTTGAATCCATTTTTGACAGCTTTCAAAAATAACTGGATCAATTGAATTCCAAGGGAAAATCTTTCTATTTTCAGGGTCTTTGCCACCGGTTAATCCAGCCTCGTCTCCGTAATAAACACAAGGGATTCCTGGCATCATAAACATCAAGCCCCAAGCTTGGTCCAATGCTTTAGTTGAATTACCCAACATTGACAAAATCCGTTCAGTATCGTGTGTTCCGATATTATTCAGTTGATTATAGTAAAAATCTGGCGGGTAATTTTCTTGGTAAAGAATCATTTCTTCACAGATTTCTTTTAATGAACGATCGTCATTCATCAAGTCTAAGATTTGCTGGCGCAACGGGTAATTCATAACTCCCTGCAAATGGTCGCCAAAAACATATTTTCTTCGTGTATCATAGGCCACTTTATTCGAAGCGTCTTCCCAAACCTCGCCAATTAAAATCTTATCCTGATAAGCTGAAAGATTTTTTCGGATTCCGGCAATAAAATCATCCGTCAATTCATCTGCAACATCTAAGCGCCAGCCATCAACACCTAAAGAAGTCCATTTTGCCAGCACACTATCTAAATCACCGTAAATAAATTCTTGATAGCGAGGATTTTCTTTACGAACTTCTGGTAAATCAGCGATTCCCCACCATGCTTTATAATCATCTGGGTAATGATTGAAAGTAAACCAATCAAAGTATTCACTATTTTGATCACGAGCAGCTCCAGAATTTTCTCCATAAAGTCCTGAGATGTTGAAATAGCGGCTATCTTTTCCTACATGTGAGAAGACTCCATCTAAAACAACTGCAATGCCTTCAGCATGCAGTGCTTCAAGTAAGTCCTTGAAATCTTCTTCATTTCCTAAAATACCATCAATTTTAAAATAATCATTGGTGTCATAGCGATGATTGGAGGAGGCTTCAAAAATAGGATTCAAATAGATGGCTGTAATGCCTAACTCTTTGAAATAAGGAATTTTCTTTTGAATCCCTTTTAAATTCCCTCCGTAAAAATCCCAACGAACGATTTCATCTTCTTTATTGCGAATATAAAAAGGTTCATCTTCATCCGTCGCATAAATAAATGAATTTTTCTTAGGATCATTGATTTGACGATCGGGATTACCATTCGCAAAACGATCTGGAAAAATTTGATAAAAAACGGCTTCGCGATACCATTTAGGCGCGACCTCTGGTTTTTGGTAACAGGTTAATTGATATGGGACTACATCATGCTCTGAACCATATATTTTCCCTTCTCCACCTTGGCCATTAAAGCCATAAAACTGAATCGTTTCATAACCCGCTGATTGATGAACGATCTTGAAATAATAAAAGTACAATCCCCAACCTTGATCCATCGGTGTTTCAAAATAAAATCGATCTTCAGATACAGCTTTCATCGGAAACACTTTTTGACCGACATTGCTGCCTTCCTTATGAACAACTAAATAGGCTTTCGACGTTTCTGGTTCAGGTCCCGACAGCCAAATTTTGACTGTCGTTTCTTCCTGAACAGCTCCGAATGGCTGTTTGTATCGTTCTAGCCAAGGATTAAAGTAAATATGCTTCATGTTTTGTCACTCCTCGATCATCGTTATGTGCGAAGACTGGTTCGATTTGCCAAATATCTTCAGCATAACGTTGGACTGTTTGGTCTGAAGAAAAACGACCTGCATTAGCAATATTTCGCAAACTAATTTGCAACCAGCGATGCTGGTCTTTATACGCTTTATCGACACTCATCTGGGCAGTACAATACGCCTCAAAATCACGCAAGACAAAGAATTCATCATTGTATTTAATCAAAGAATCAAAAATTTCTTGTCCTTCAGCCAGAATATTAGGAATGGTTCCATCGATCAAAGTATCTACAACACGTCGGACAGTATTGTCTTTTTCATAGATTGAAGCTGCATGATAAGTTCTATTTTCATAATATTGATATACTTCTGCCTCTGTTAAACCAAAAATAGCAATATTTTCATCTCCAACTGCATCTCGAATCTCAACGTTTGCACCATCTAAAGTAGCAATCGTAACTGCCCCATTAAGCATCAATTTCATATTTGAGGTCCCTGAGGCTTCTTTTGAAGCTAAAGAAATTTGTTCACTGACATCTGCCGCAGGAATGATTCGTTCAGCTAGACTAACGTTATAGTTTTCCAGAAAGATGATTTTTAACTTATCATGAATTGATTCGTCATTGTTGATCAGGCTAGCAGTTTCATTGATTACTTTGATGATCGATTTAGCGTAATGATAACTTGGCGCTGCTTTTGCTCCAAAGATAAAGACTCGCGGCTCAATCGGTAAGTTAGGGTTTTCTTTCAAATCTAAATAAAGCTTGATGATATGCAATAGATTCAACAATTGTCGTTTGTACGCATGCAGTCGCTTGATTTGAATATCAAATATGGCATGCGGATTCACTTCAACACCGCAATGCTCTTGGATGTATTTAGCTAATCGTTCTTTATTCGCTAACTTGGCAGCAGCTAATTTGGTCAATACTTGATCGTCATTTTCATAATTCAATAACAATCTTAAATCACCTGGTGTTTTGCGCCAAGTCTTTCCAATCGTTTCATCTAGAACTTTACTCATCGATGGATTAGCTAATTGTGTCCAGCGACGCATTGCGATCCCATTCGTTTTATTATTGAATCGTGCAGGGTATAACTCATAGAAGTCGTGTAACACAACTGATTTCAATAAATCCGAATGTAATTTTGCTACACCGTTTGTTGAGTGAGAACCAATGATCGCCAAATGAGCCATATGGACTTGATCATTTTGAATAATCCGTGTCCGCTGGATCAAATCAAAATTCTGTACGCCAGTCATTTCGGCTACAAAACGACGGTCAATTTCCTCAATGATTTGATAGATACGTGGACAAACATTTTTCATCATAGTAATTGACCATTTTTCTAGTGCTTCTGCCATGATCGTATGATTCGTATAACTCATTACTTTTTGCGTTAAGTTCCATGCACGATCCCAAGAAACCTTTTCTTCATCAATCAGTAGCCGCATAAATTCAGCGACACACATAGCTGGATGAGTATCATTGATATGGATAGCTACATATTGATTGATTTTATCGATTGGCTGTTTCAACGCTTTGTAGTAGCGTAAAATACTTTGAACACCTGCTGAAACAAAGAAATACTCTTGCGATAAGCGTAATCGTCTGCCCGCTTCATTTGAATCATCTGGATATAAAACGGAGGTCAAATCTTCCACCGCTCGTCTAGCTTCAACACTTCGGTAATTGTCTTCTTCCTCTGCAGGGATTTCTACTGACCAAAGACGCATAGTATTCACGATATTATTTTGATAACCAACCATCCCAGTATCATAAGGAACGGCTCTTACGACCATGCCGCCTTGATAATGTGGTGTTATGTTTCCAGTTTCATCGGATGATAAATAGACATCGCCGCCTAAACGGACGTTGACTGCTTTGCTTTCTTTTCTAACTTCCCACAAATTCCCTTTTTGAAGCCATTCATCTGGTAATTCTACTTGATAGTTATCAACAAAACGTTGTTTGAATAAACCGTATTCGTAGCGAATCCCATTTCCATTTCCCGGCAATCCAGTAGAAGCGATCGAATCCATAAAACAAGAAGCTAATCGGCCCAGTCCGCCATTTCCTAAAGCCATATCCGGCTCTACTTCCGCTAAGTCATCTAATTTGATTCCTAATTCAGAAAGACCTTCTTCAACGGTATCCAGCCATCCCATATTCAATAAATTACTTTTCAACATTTTCCCAGGTAAAAATTCTATTGAAAAATAATAACTTTGTTTTTGTTCTGCATCCCGATAGTCTTGCCATGTTTGTCGCCAATCTTGTGAGTATGCTGAAGTCATCAATGAACCCAACGTTTGATATAGCTCGCTTGGTGAAGCATCTGACACTTCCATCGCAAATTTTTCAGCCAATCGACGACTGAAACATTGTTTAAATTCTTTTTTGTTAATTTTTTTCATCTCCAACCTACTTTTTTAGTTTGACATATTTAAAAAGTCAGAATCCATGGCTCAAAGCCCTAGATTCTGACAATTAGAACCTTACAATTGTTGATACAATGCTAAATATTGTTGACTAGATTCATTCCAACTAAAATCTTTAGCCATCGCTTGTTGCATTAATTCTTGCCAAATTTCAGGGTTATTTTGATACAATTCAATAGCCTGTTTTAATACATTCATCAAATAAAACGGCTGGAAATTATCAAAGCCAAATCCAGTTCCTTTATTAGTAATTGGATTGTATGGTTCAACTGTGTCTCTTAGTCCGCCAATTTCATGAACAATCGGTAGTGTCCCATAACGCATAGAAATAATTTGTGATAATCCACATGGCTCAAATGCAGAAGGCATCAAGAACATATCTACTCCAGCATAGACCTTTTGAGCTAAACTCAAATCAAAAGCAATATTGATACTGGTTTTTTCGGGATATTGTTCTCCAAAATAGCGAAATTGATTTTCAAAATTTGGATCACCCGTTCCGATCACTACTAATTGCACATCGAATTGCATCAAATTTTCCATTTCTTCTAACAATAAGTGGAAACCTTTTTGATACGTTAAACGACTGACGATTCCAACCAATGGAATTTTAGCGTTTACTGGCAATCCTAGGTGTTTTTGGAGCTGAACTTTATTTTCAATTTTTTTAGCTAAATGTTTAGCATCATAATTTTCAAATAAAGCTGGGTCTTTCGCAGGGTCGAACATTTCATAATCGATTCCATTAACAATCCCACTTAATTTACCGCTCTCCATTCGCAAAATAATATCTAATCCGGCACCAAATTCTGCTGTTTTTATTTCTTCTGCATAAGAGGGGCTGACAGTTGTTACCCGATCAGCATAAAGAATTCCGGCTTTCATGAAATTGACACAATCATTAAAGCGAATCGTCCCATCTTCATAACGCTCATTCCCCATTCCGAATAGATCGCCCAAGACTCCTTGATCATATTGACCTTGGAATTCAATATTATGAATCGTCAAGACTGTATGAATCGAATCAAATGCTTGGATCCAACGATATTTTTCTTTTAATAAAAATGGAATAAACGCTGTATGATAATCATTCAAATGCATCACATCTGGAATGAAATTGATCTTTTCCATCAGCTCGATCACTGCTAATTGAAAGAACGCAAATCGTTCACCGTCATCATAATAACCATACAAATCAGGGCGATCAAAATAATACAGATTATCTAAGAAGTAATAATCAATTCCTTTTAAGGATAGATACTTTACTCCACAATATTGTTTTCTCCAACCGACATTGACCTCATAAGAAAACAAATCTTGAATTTGTTCCTTGTACTGATCTGCAATCTTTGTAAAGTAAGGCAAGACAACTTTGATTTCTGTACCTTTTTCTTTCAAAGCTTTAGGTAAAGCACCAGCGACATCGCCTAATCCGCCTGTTTTAAAAAAGGGTGCACATTCTGCAGCAACAAATAATGTTCTCACCTTTACTCGCCTCCGTAAATATCACTCAACACATGGGTATTTTTTTTGACCACTAACGGATGTTCTGCAGAACCTATGATTTTAACGCCTGGTTCAACGACTACATTCTTATCTAGGATCGCATACTTAACGATAGCATTCTCCTGGATTTTACAGTTAGCCATTACGATCGATCCTTCGATTTCGGCATCTTTTTCAATCACAACACTCCGAGAGAACAAAGAGTTATGCGCTTTTCCATCAACTAAACAGCCCGTCGCAAATTGACTGTTTTTAACATCCGAAGTAGCTGAGTAATAGGTAGCTACTTCATTTTTTAATTTTGTATAAACTTTGTGTTTTGAATACAATAATGAAGCAAATTTTTTCGGATCTAGCATGTCCATATTTGCATCATAATAAGATTTAACATCAAAAATATTGCTTAAAAAGCCCGTATATTCATATGCTTGAGTTTTAACTTGACCCATCATTTGATTGAAGAAGTCTAATAAAGCCACTGGTGCACCAGAATTTTGACCTTCTTGTAGGGCAGTCATTAAATGATCTGTACGACAGATAAAGATCTTCATTGAAAGATTCATTAATTCATTATCTGAACGATCTTCTAACGAATTATGATTTCCTGTCACCATCCCTCGGTCATCGACTTCTAAAATTTCATCTTGGTGATAAATTTGATTTCTTGGCATTTTTTTGTAAACAACCGTCAACTCACTATCACTTTGTTCGTGAATTTTTAATACTGCGGTCAAATCAATGTTGCATAGCATCCGATTACCCATAAAGACAGTATATTCAGATTTTGACTTATTCAGATAATCAATTACCGATTCAAAATAAGGACGGCCTTCTGCTTTTCTTTTCAAGAAATCTTGATAAAAATGAATGAAATATCGACTATCGACACTATCTAAATGCCACTCTCGACCCCCACCAATATGATCAAACACAGATTTTGTTTTTCCTTGGTTGAAAAGCATATAGACAGATTTTACATTGGCATTGATCGTGTTTGATAGATTGAAATCGATCAATCGATACTTACAATCGAACGGCAACGTTGCCCATGGTCTTTTTTCCGTTAATGGTAATAATTCAGGACATTCATAAACATTCCCTAAGATCGCACAAAGTTTATTCGCTCTCACTTCTCAACACTCCAATCACTTCTGAATAACCCACTACGGCGATTTCATCAGTTCCTTCAACTACAGCCCCATCGCCGATAATTGCATTTTCACCAATAATCGCTTTTTTGATTTGAACATTTTTACCGATAGTTGCCCCTGGCATAATGACACTGTCGACAACTTTCGCTCCTTCTTTGATCTGAACATCACTAGATAAAATACTGTGCTCGACTTCTCCGGCGACATAAACACCATCCACGACTAGCGAATCTTTCACCTGTGCGGTTTCAGTGAAAAAATGCGGCGGCGAAACCGTATTTTTAGCAGAAACACGCCAAGATTTATCTCGAATATTCAAGCTATGATTCGGGTCGATGAATTCCATATTAGCTTCCCAAAGTGAATCGATCGTTCCCACATCTTTCCAATAGCCTTCGAAACGATACGCAAAAACATTTTCGCCGCTCTCGATATATGCCGGGATAACGTGTTGACCAAAGTCCAACATTTGGTCATCTTTTTTGTAGCTGTTCAATAACATACTACGCAGACGACTCCAGTTAAAAATGTAGATGCCCATTGAAGCTAAATTACTTTTTGGCTGTTCGGGTTTTTCATCAAATTCAATGATTCGATCATGTTCATCAGTATTCATGATCCCGAAACGTGATGCTTCCTCGATAGGAACTTCAATTACAGCGACTGTTAAAGAAGCCTCATTTTTGATATGGTCTTCCAACATTGCTTCATAGTCCATTTTGTAAATATGGTCTCCTGATAAAACCAATACATACTCTGGATCCATTTGATCGATATAATCCATATTTTGGTAAATGGCATGGGCTGTTCCTTCAAACCATTTACTTCCATCATTACTTGAATAGGGTTGTAAAATCGTAACCCCGGAATTCAATCCATCAAAACCCCAACTAGATCCATTGCCAATATGATTATTCAACGCCAACGGTTGATATTGCGTAACAACACCTACATTATTGATCCCAGAGTTAATGCAATTACTTAAAGTAAAATCGATAATCCGATAGCGGCCACCAAAAGGGACGGCAGGTTTTGCAATTTTTTGTGTCAGTTTGCCCAGCCGAGAACCTTTTCCGCCGGCTAAAATCATTGCTAATATTTCTGTTTTCATTTTAATTGATGAAGGCTATTCCTTCATCGACCTCCCCTCTATTTCTTACGTGTGTTGATTGATTCTGGTTTTAAAATAATAGCTCCTAAAGCTGGAACAGTTGTCTGAATCGACTGTTCGTAGTTTTTAAACTGAATGGATTCAGTTTGACAACTATCATTATGTCGCGTCCAAGTTCCCCCGAACTCCTCCATTTCAGTATTCCAAACTTCTTTATATGTTCCCGGATAAGGAACACCAATAGTAAACTTTTGGCGTTCTACCGGTGTCATATTCAAAATAATAATCAGAAAATCTTTTTTGCGTTTTCCTTTACGCATAAATGTTAAAACCGATTCTGAAGTGTTATCCGCATCAATGATCTCCACAGTTTCGGCCGAATCTTCAAGTTCCCAAAGAGCGGTTTGTTCTTTATAAAAATGATTGAGTTCTGATGTGAATTTTTGCATTGAATGATTTAACGGATCATTTAAATCGTCCCACTCAAGCTCTTCATCAAATTTCCATTCTAAAAACTGTCCCCACTCACTGCCCATAAATAATAATTTTTTACCAGGATGTGTGATGAGATACGTATATAGATTACGCAATTGAGCGAATTGTTTATAACGATCGCCCCACATTTTATGCATCAGACTCTTCTTCCCATGAACAACCTCATCATGGGAAAGTGGCAAAATAAAATTTTCTCGCATCATGTACATAAACGAAAACGTCAACAGCGTAAAATGGTCTTTTCGAAGTACTGGGTCCATTTCATAAAAGCGGAGAATATCATTCATCCAACCCATATTCCATTTAAAATCAAACCCTAATGTGCCATTTTCAATCAGGCCTGTTACAGGTGTCTCAGATGAACTCTCTTCTGCGATCATCAATACATTGGGATGAGCAAGTTTGATTACAGCATTTAACTTTTGCAAAAAATAAAAGCCTTCAAAATTACGATTACCTCCTTCATGATTTGGTGTCCAAGGTCCTTCGTCATAATCACGATAGATCATACTAGAAACGGCATCGACGCGAATTCCATCGATATGAAACATTTCAATCCAAAACATAGC
Organism: Enterococcus sp. 22-H-5-01; assembly: GCF_050310005.1. Taxonomy (NCBI): domain Bacteria; kingdom Bacillati; phylum Bacillota; class Bacilli; order Lactobacillales; family Enterococcaceae; genus Enterococcus; species Enterococcus sp. 22-H-5-01. The sequence goes on along the minus strand of NZ_CP189993.1, from coordinate 451,041 downwards.
ACTTGAAATCAGGAAGCTTTGGACTTGAGGTTTTCCTAGATCAAAATTGATTGAGCCCCAGCGGTTATTCTTGGCTCGATCTGGATCAGTATATTCAAATTGCGGTGTTCCATCATAATATGGCAATGTGTCATCATTGATACAATAATGACCTGGAACCCAATCGACTAAAACGCCGATATTATTCAAATGGCACGCTTCAACAAAATCCTGAAATTCTTCGGGTGTCCCATAAGACGAACTTAAAGCAAAATAACCAATTAATTGATATCCCCAAGAACGGCCTAGTGGATGTTCCATTAGAGGCATAAATTCTATATGTGTGTAATTCATTTTTACTAGATAGGGAATCAATTCTTCTTTTAAATCAGCAAAACTATACGGCTCTCCATTTTCATGTTCTTTCCATGAACTCGCATGAACTTCATAAATATTCATTGGTCGCTTAAATTTGTTGGAACGTTTATTGCGACCAATCCATAAGCCATCTTTCCATTTTTTTGCTGGAAACTCGTAAAGCTCTGCAGCAACCCCCGGTCGTTTTTCAAAGCGTACTGCAAAAGGATCAATCTTATAGACTTCACGTCCGTCTACTTGTTGAACCTTAAATTTATAGAGGTCTTTTTCTTTTGCATCTTTACAGTGAATTTCCCAAATACCGCTTAACTCATCTTTTTCCATTAGATGTCCTTGCCAGTCATTAAAATCTCCTACTAAGGAAACTTGCTGGGCATTGGGTGCCCAGACACGAAAAATGTATCCTTCTTTTTCTTTATGCGCTCCTAAAAATTGTTGGACATAGAAGTTCTCACCGGATAAAAATTTGGTGCTTGCTTCATTTGATAAATCAATTATTTTGTTTATATTTTCTTTCATGAGAACCACCTTTTCGCAAAATATTCAAGCGCTTTAGATTAGAAACGGATGTGCAAAATCTAATAATATACAATTATTTCGTTCTATTATAATAACACAAACGCTTAAAAAACAATTGATTGAGCCATCGTTAATTTTTTTGTTTATTATTAAAAGCTCTCATTAATATTATAATATAATAAGAATTAAAAAAGAAGCACAAATTATATTATATCTAAAATAATTTTTTCTCTCGTAAATAAATAACTATTATTATTATTATGTTTTATTTTCATAACTATAGTTATCATCAACTTACCTTTCGTTCTATTTGCCTTTTTATCAAATAATCGGTAGGCTTATATTAAATATTTTTGTTCGATTGACATTTTCTACTCATTTAAAAAGGAGGTACTCTTTTGATCGATTTAAAAATGTTAGCGATGATCTTTTTTATCAACTTAGCTTACGTCACCCTTAATACGATTCGTTTTATGTTAACCATTAAAGGATATCGTGTATTGGCTCCCATTTTAAGTATGATTGAGATCACGATTTATATTTTAGGCCTTTCACTTGTATTGAATCGTTTAGATAATCCGATCAACCTTTTCACTTACGCTTTAGGTTATGCCATTGGAATTAGTATCGGGATTAAGATTGAAGATAAATTAGCATTAGGTTATATTATGGTCACCGTTATTCTCCCCACAAATACCAATAAAGAAGGTAGCTTGCCTCGTGTGTTACGTGACAAGGGATATGGGGTTACGCAATCGTATGGCGAAGGACTCGAAGGAGATCGGATGGTATTAGAAATTTTATCACCTAGGAAAACCGAACGGACGCTTTACGCCTTAATCAAAGAAGTTGAGCCACGTGCTTTCATCATTTCTTATGAACCAAAATATATTTCTGGCGGATTTTGGACTAAAAAAGTTCGTAAGAGACAAAAAAACAGCTCGAAGGCTTAACTTTGAGCTGTTTTCTTCCATATAAATTGAATTAATTTATTACGCAATTTGGCACTTTTTGTAATCGCAGAGTGACCCCCACTTTTTCCAGTAACGGTCATTTCTTGATAACTATGAGCATGCTTTTGAAAAAGATTCCGTAAAGCAAAAGCACTGTGGGTGGAAACAGAACCATCACTCTCAGAGCCATCTTTTAAATCACCAGCAATCGCTAGCACATTTAAATTATGTGGTAATTGATTCATTGCCCGATCAAAGTATTGATAGATTGGTGTTTCTTCACTAGGGCCCTCTGCTGTTAATTCAGAAGCAAAGACTTCATCTGTTTCTTCTGCTATCTCTAGATCATTGAACGGAGCTGCGATTGCCACAAAACGATCCGTGATCGGTGTTTGACCATCTGCGTATTCCAATAAATACCTTAACGTCGAGACACCACCCATCGAATGACTGATAAGATTTACATGACGAACTTTTTGTTGGTACAAATAGCGCATAACATTATCGATCCACTCACTTTGGGTGACTTCATCTGTTACATCTTTAGCAAAAAGGACCATAATCGTTGGATTATCATTTGTATTCTTTAGTTTACCTTCGACTTTAAGCGAGCCATCTGCTTGAACGACGATTGTCATTTCGCGTTTGGCCACATTTTCTTTTTCTAAACGAACTAAAAGCGGACCAAAAGAAAAAGAACTCCCTTCATATCCATGTATAAAAACCGTCGGAACGTTAGAATAATGGATATCTTTTCGTTCCGTAAGTGTCCCTGGGCTAAAGTACCGCAAGCGTGTATAAAAAATTCCTCCGCATACCAACAAAAAACCAACGATCAAAATCAATCCTTTGATAAGTCTTTGCATCTACTACGCCTTCTTTTTAATCAAATAAGTAAAACTTTCTCGGTCTCCTAACAATCTTTCCGCTAATTCATGTGCAAAAAAGAAGTCTGAAGTTTCCGCTGTCCATTCTTGTTTTCCAATCAATATTGGCTCTTCAACAACCGGGATAGCCATTTGCCACTCCGGTTCATTTACAACTACACCGCTGGCTAACAAGCTTTCTAAAAAGATCGATGCTCGTCTTGGTGCTTTACCTTTAGAGATCCGTTCGATCAATAAAGTCAATTGATTGGTGAAAAATTCACGATTGACATCGCCTAGCAGATGAGATAATTCTGGATATTTTTGAGGTTGATCGATTTCAGCAAAGTAATTAGGCAATGTCTTAGCTGAACTATTTTGTTTATTGATTGTAACAATATCAAATTGCGAATGTTCTAGTCGTGTACAAAACGGCATTGAAAATCCAACCATTAAAGTTGCTGAAACCGACTTCGATAATAGCCCTTCAGCTAGCCAAACCAATAACTCATCCTCAGAATATTTTTTTGTTTGCTGCTCTATAAATGCCTGAACTGTTTGAGTTGCGGGATACGTTTGGATAGCTTCCAGTTTCAATTGATAACGCCGATATTCTCTGGAAATAATCTCACTAGCAATCAACAGCTCAAGTTGTTTATCTAAATGTTTATTTTCAGGAAATTTTTGACGAATCGTACGTAAAATCACCGGTTCATCTAGATCAAAAAAATAAGTTATTAATGCTTGAATTTCTGTTTTTTTTAATTCTTGGGACAACTTTTTATCATCTGTATATATTTGCATGCATATTGCCTTTCCAATAGGTAAAATAAAATTTTTTTATATTTATCGAAAAAAGTGGACTTCAAGAGTCCACTTTTCCAACTAAAAAAATTATTTTTCAAAAGCTTCCGTTAATTGAGGAACAATTTGTTTTTTACGTGATACTACACCAGGTAAAAACGCACGATCATTTGTTAATTGAACACCAAAAGCTTCGGTCACTTTATCTCTTGGTTCACCAGCAACCAACAATTCAGAATCTGAATCTAAAACATTTGTGACTAATAACAAGAACAAGTCGTAGCCATTTTCAACATTTGCTGATAGCATTGCGTCGCGCAAAGCATCTTGACGAGCAAATACTTCATCTAGATCAACTGTATTTACTTGTGCGATCCGAACCGTCTTATCAGCCATTGGGAATGATTTAGCATCTAAATCCAATAATTCAGCTTCTGTTTTTGTTCCTAGATTCGTTCCAGCTTTTAATAAATCTAAGCCATAACTGTTCAAGTCAACACCGGCAAGCGCAGCTAATTCATTCGCTGCATCGATATCTTCTTGTGTACATGTTGGTGACTTGAATAATAATGTATCTGAAACGATAGCTGATAACATCATACCTGCAATTTTAGCAGGAACAGTAATACCTTTTTCTTTGTACATTTTTAATACGATCGTTGATGTACAACCTACTGGTTCTGCACGATAGTATAAAGGATTTGCAGTTTGGAAATTTGCGATTCGATGATGGTCGACTACCGCTAAAATATTTAATTTTTCAATATCAGAAACGCTTTGTTGGAATTCATTGTGATCCACTAACATGATATCATTTGTTTCATCCGCAATAGCAGTAACTACACGGGGAGCTGTCAAACCAAAGTGGTCTAATGCAAATTGTGTTTCTTCGTTTGGCGTGCCTAAAGCAACTGCTTCAGCATCTACACCTAACTCTTTTTGTAAATTAGCAAAAGCAATCGCTACTCCGATCGCATCTGTATCAGGATTTTGATGTCCGAAAATTAAAACTTTTCCCATAGTTGATTCGCTCCTTTAAATAAGTTCTTCTTTATCATATCAAAAAAAGGAAAAGAGCAACCAGATGCCACTCTTTTCCTTAAAGTTTTAACGTTTTAAATAGCCTTTATAATCTTCTGTATGCAAAAGTTTTTTCGCATTTTCAACACGATCATCGGTTGGCGGTTCGATTCCTTCTAGCGGATACTTCAAACCCATTTCTTCCCATTTATACTTGCCCATTGTGTGGTAAGGTAAAATTTCTACTTTGTCTACATTATTCAAAGATTTAATAAATTTATCTAATCGAATTAAAAATTCGTCATAGTCGCTTCTAAAAGGTACCAATACGTGGCGAATCCAAACTGGCTTGTTGATATCAGAAAGATATTTCGCCATCTCCAGGATGTTGTCATTACTTTGTCCAGTTAACTCTTTATGTTTTTGATTGTCGATTTGTTTGATATCAAATAAAACTAAATCTGTATATTGCATCAATTCTTCAAATTTTGAGAAAAATGGTTCATCATGTGTAAAGGGTTTGCCGCAACTATCTAAAGTAGTACTGACTCCCATCGCTTTCGCTTTTTTAAATAAATCGATCAAAAAATCGATTTGTAGCAAAGGTTCCCCACCACTAACAGTGATTCCACCTTTTTTACCCCAATAACTTTTATAATTCAACGCTTCTTGCAATACATCATCGGCTGTTCGTTGTTTCGCTTTGGGATCATTGATTTGCCAAGTATCAGGGTTATGGCAAAATTGACACCGCATCCGGCAGCCTTGCATAAATACAATGAAGCGCACCCCGGGTCCGTCAACAGAGCCAAAACTCTCGATTGAATGGACATTTCCTAAGATAGGTTGTTCTGTGATAGTTGACATATGTAGTCCCCCTAATTCGTTTTATAGGTGAAACCTATTAAAAAGTAAGGCGAATAGACCTCCGTCCATCCGCCCTTACTTCGTTATATATTTGATCTAACAATTACATTTTTGAATGGAAAGTACGGCTGATAACATCTTCTTGTTGTTCACGAGTTAAATCGATAAATTTAACGGCATAACCAGAAACACGAATAGTAAAGTTTGCGTATTCTTCTTTTTCTGGATGTTCCATCGCATCAACTAATTTTTCTTTACCAAAGACATTCACATTTAAGTGGTGTGCTCCTTGGTTGAAGTAGCCATCTAAAACACTCGTTAAGTTTTCAATCCGTTCATCTTCATCATGACCTAAAGCATCTGGATTGATACTTTGAGTATTTGAAATACCGTCTAATGCGTATTCATAAGGTAATTTTGTTAATGAATTAAGTGAAGCTAATAAACCATTTTGCTCAGCACCGTAAGATGGGTTAGCACCTGGAGATAATGGTTCACCTGCTTTACGTCCATCAGGCATTGTACCTGTAGCTTTACCGTAAACAACATTTGAAGTGATCGTTAAGATAGATGTTGTTGGTTCTGAGTTGCGGTAAGTATGATAGTGTTCAAGTTTTTCCATGAATTTCTTCAATAACCAAACAGCAATATCATCCGCCCGTGCATCATCATTCCCATATTTAGGGAATTCTCCGTCAATCTTGAAGTCAATAACGATACCATCTTCGTCGCGTAACGGGAATACTTTTGCATATTTGATAGCAGCTAATGAATCGACCACGTGAGAGAAACCAGCGATTCCAGTAGCAAACGTACGTTTTAAATTAGTATCCATCAACGCTAATTCAGCAGCTTCATAGTAATATTTGTCATGCATATAATGAATTGCATTCAATGTATTCACATACATCCCTGCTAACCATTCCAACATGTCATCGTATTTCGCCATAACTTCTTCAAAATCTAACGCATCATCTGATTCAATTGGACGATAATCTGGTCCGACTTGCGCTTTAGATTTTTCATCGACCCCACCGTTGATCGCGTATAATAAAGCTTTTGCTAAGTTAGCCCGCGCACCAAAGAATTGCATTTCTTTACCCGTTTGTGTAGCAGATACACAACAGCAGATTGCGTAGTCATCTAACCATACTGGACGCATCACATCATCATTTTCGTATTGAATAGATGAAGTATCGATTGAAATTTTTGCTGCATAATCTTTAAATCCTTCTGGCAAACGAGAAGAATATAATACAGTCAAGTTGGGTTCTGGAGAAGGTCCCATGTTTTCTAATGTGTGTAAGAAACGGAAGTCATTTTTTGTTACCAATGTACGTCCGTCCATTCCCATACCAGCGATTGAAAGTGTCGCCCACACTGGATCTCCTGAGAACAATTCGTTGTATGAAGGAATACGTGCGAACTTAACCATTCTTAATTTCATTACTAAATGGTCGATTAATTCTTGCGCTTCTACTTCAGTCAATGTACCATTTTCGATATCACGTTGGATATAAATATCTAAGAAAGTAGAGACCCGACCGATTGACATAGCTGCGCCATTTTGTTCTTTGATAGCAGCTAGATAACCGAAGTAAGTCCATTGAACTGCTTCTTTGGCATTTTCTGCTGGGCGAGAAATATCAAAACCGTAAGCCGCAGCCATTTCTTTGATCCGTTTCAATGCATTGTATTGGTCAGTGATTTCTTCCCGCAAGCGCATATCTTCTTCTGTGAATTGTCCATGGCCACAATTTTCATGATCTTTGAATTTTTCTTGCATCAAATAATCGATTCCATATAAAGCTACGCGACGGTAATCGCCTACGATACGTCCACGGCCGTAAGTATCTGGAAGACCCGTGATGATTTTATTACGGCGTGCCGCTCTGATTTCTGGCGTGTAGATATCAAATACTGCTTGATTGTGTGTTTTGTGGTATGTGTTAAAAATTTCTGTATATTTAGGATTTGGTGTATAACCATAGCTTTCTAATGATTCTTCCGCCATACGAATCCCACCGTAAGGCATAAATGCACGTTTTAATGGTTTATCCGTTTGGATACCTACGATTGCTTCTTTATCTTTTGCTTCTTCATCGATGTAGCCAGCGCCATAGGCATTAGCAGCAGAAACAACATCTGCTTCCATATCTAAAACGCCGCCATTTTCACGTTCTTGTTTTTGTAATTCTTGCAGTTTGCCCCATAATTCGTTTGTTGCTGCTGTTGGATCTGCTAAAAATTCAGCATCGCCTTCATAAGGTTTGTAGTTTGCTTGGATAAAATCACGCGTGTTGATTTCTGATTTCCATAAATGTCCTTTAAAGCCTTCCCATGCAGCCTTTTCAGTATTTTTCATTTGTTTAAGTTCATTTGTTGCAGTTCCCATTTTAACAGGACCTCCTTAGAGTATAAAAACATAATTGCTACAGCTTTACGAACACAGTATAACACATTAACCCATTTATGCAAGCCTTTACTTGTGAAAGATTATCAATATATTTATTTGAACCTGTTATCGTTATCAACCCTTTATTAATAAAGGTTATATCGAAATATAGATTTCAATTTAACTTATGAAACACCAGACTATTTTCAATATTGTGATGAAAAAAACGGCTTCTTTATTAAAACAGAAACCGTTTTTTATTGTATTTATTAATACAGATGATCTATTCTTGAATCAGATTTTGTTCTTGAAAAACAGAGAATAATTCGCCGTCTTTCTTCTCGTCGATCACAAAACTGCCGTTTGAAATCCGATCACTGATCGGCACCTTAGTGATATCTAATTCTTTTTCTGTACCATTTTGAGTTGTTAATACTAACGTTCCCTCTGTGTCTGTTGTCATGTAAGCCAGACGATGAGGATTTTTTTTCAATTCACGGAAAATCATCAACCCGCGTTTTGCACGACCTAATTGTGGCAATTCTTGTGCCAGCATACGCTTAGCTGCCCCACGTTGACTCAATAATAAAATTGGTGAATCACCTTCCGAAGGAACCAATGACCCAGCTACAACATAATCCCCATCTTTTAAATTGATAGCTTTCACCCCAACAGCTTTCGAGCCAACAACAGGAACCTCATCTAGTGGATAACGTAAGCCAAATGCTCGATGAGAAGCGATCAGAACATCGACATTCAAAATATCGCTAGTTAAAAAGACCGATACGATTTGGTCAGTATCACTTTTCATTTTCATTGCAGTTGTTGGACGACTACGATATGTTCGCCATGGTGAGAATTCAGTCATTCGCGTTTGTTTGATCATGCCATCTTTACTGATAAAAATAAAGAGCTTGTTGGCATCGATTTCTTTATAAGGGAATGCTGCGATGATTTCTTCATCCATCGATAAATTGGTGATTGTTTGCGAAATATGTTCGCCAATATCTTTCCATTTTAATTCAGTAATTTCATGGATTGGACGATAGATCATATTGCCTCGATTGGTCAAAATCAATAAATGATCCAATGTATTCATTTTATCGATAAAGATGATCGTGTCGCCATCTTTCATTCCATGTTCATCAGGACGAGAAGCATTGTAAGAACGAATACTACTACGTTTTAAATAGCCTTCTTTGGTCAAAGTAACAATAACATCTTCTTGAGCGATCAAGACTTCGGTATCGATTTTGATTTCAGTGATTTCATCTTCGATTTTCGTCAATCGATCGTTGCCATAATTTTTTTTGATTTGACGTAATTCTTGTTTCATCACTTTATGCAATTCTTTTTCACTATTCAAAATCAATTGCAATTCTTGGATTTGAGCAGCTAACTCTTCGGCTTCTTTTTCTAAGTCGGTAATATTCGTATTCGTTAAGCGATACAATTGCAATGTTACGATTGCTTCGGCTTGTTCTTCAGAAAAAGCAAACCGCTCAACCAAATTATGCTTAGCATCTTTTTTATCTTTACTTCCACGAATCGTAGCGATCACTTCATCTAAAATTGACAAAGCTTTCATTAATCCTTCAACGATATGCTGACGTTTTTGCGCTTTTGCTAGCTCATATTCACTGCGCTTAGTGATAACCACTTTACGGTGAGCAACATAACTTTCCAAAATATGTTTCAAACCCACTTGTTGAGGAGTCATATTATCGATAGCAACCATATTAAAGTTGTAATTGATTTGCAGATCCGTATTTTTAAATAAATAATTTAAAATTCCTTCTGCATTTGCATCTTTTTTCAATTCTACAACAACTTGTAATCCCGTACGGTCAGATTCATCACGAACTTCAGCGATGCCGTCGATTTTTTTATTTAAACGGATCTCGTCCATTTTCTTGACCAATACCGCTTTATTGACTTCGTATGGAATCTCATGGATCACGATTTGTTGTTTTCCGCCTTTTAGCGGTTCAATTGAGGTTTTAGAACGTAGAATGACTTTGCCTTTACCAGTTTCATAGGCTTTTTTGATCTCAGCTTTCCCTTGTAAAATACCACCTGTTGGAAAATCTGGCCCTGGAATATATTCCATAATTTTATCTAGTGTGGCATTAGGATGGTCGATCAAGTATACTGCACCATCAATCACTTCTGCTAAATTATGCGTCGGGATTTCTGTAGCATAACCGGCAGAGATCCCAGTTGATCCATTAACTAATAAATTAGGATAAGCGGCAGGCAAAACAGTTGGTTCTTTTTCCGTATCATCAAAATTCCAAACTAAATCAACGGTGTTTTTCTCGATGTCTTTTAACATTTCACCACTCAATTGTGATAAACGAGCCTCTGTATACCGCATTGCAGCAGGAGGATCGCCATCCATTGATCCATTGTTTCCGTGCATTTCAATTAAGACTTGTCGCAATTTCCAATCTTGACTCATCCGTACCATTGCTTCATAGATCGAACTATCACCATGAGGATGATAGTTCCCCATGATATTTCCGACAGATTTGGCAGATTTACGAAATCCTTTATCATACGTATTACCATCTTTGTTCATGGCATATAAGATCCGACGTTGGACGGGTTTCAATCCGTCGCGGATGTCTGGCAATGCCCGTTCTTGAATAATATATTTTGAATAGCGGCCAAAACGGTCACCCATTACTTCTTCTAATGTTAATTCTTGGATCGAATGTTTTGCATCCATCGTTCGACCACCTCCTACTCATCAAACAAACTGATTGAACTTGTATCATCAGCCGTTTTTTCTGCTTCATTTTGTTCTGGGATCGGTTCTGCTTGTGATTCTTCTTTATTGTCTAACAAGCTACCCTCTTCTTCTAATGTAAATTGAACATGGTTTTCGATCCATTTACGACGAGGTTCAACTTTATCCCCCATCAAAGTCGTTACGCGACGTTCTGCTTGAGCTGCATCATCGATCCGTACACGAACCAATGTCCGATACTCTGGATCCATCGTTGTTTCCCATAATTGTTCTGCGTTCATTTCCCCAAGACCTTTGTATCGTTGGAGCATATAACCTTTGCCGACTTTACCGATGACAAATTGTAATTCATCATCTGTCCAAGCATATTCAACTACTTGTTTACGTCCAGCACCTTTTGAAACTTTATAAAGCGGCGGTAATGCAATATAGACTTTTCCAGCTTCAATCAAAGGTTTCATATAGCGATAGAAAAATGTTAATAACAAGACTTGGATGTGAGCTCCATCCGTATCCGCATCGGTCATAATGATAACTTTATCATAGTTGCAATCTTCAATTAAAAATTCTGGTCCAACACCAGCACCGATCGTATAAATCATCGTATTGATTTCTTCATTTTTTAAAATATCTTGCATTTTCGCTTTTTCGGTATTGATAACTTTCCCACGTAAAGGCAAAATAGCTTGGAATTTCCGATCACGTCCTTGTTTGGCAGAACCACCGGCTGAATCTCCTTCGACTAGGAACAATTCATTTTTTGCAGCATTTTTTGATTGTGCGGGGGTCAACTTCCCAGAAAGCAATGATTCGCCTTTTTTACGTTTCTTACCATTACGGCTCTCTTCACGAGCTTTGCGAGCTGCTTCACGAGCTTCGCGAGCTTTGATTGCTTTCCGAACAAGCATTTGACTATTTTCACTATTTTCTTGTAAATAGAAGCCCATTTGTTCTCCGACTACATTATCTACGGCACCGCGGGCTGCTGGCGTCCCCAATTTCCCTTTGGTTTGTCCTTCAAATTGTAAAAGATTTTCTGGAATCCGTACTGATAATACAGCTGATAAACCTTCTCGGAAATCTGATCCTTCAAGATTTTTATCTTTGTCTTTCAATAAACCAGTTTTACGTGCATATTCATTGAATGCTTTGGTCATCGATGTCTTCATCCCAGCTTCATGGGTACCGCCATCTTTGGTTCGAACATTATTGACGAACGATAAAACATTTTCAGAATAGCCATCATTGTATTGATAGGATAATTCTACTTCGATACCATCACGTTCACCAGAAAAATAAACGACCGGTGTCAAAGTATCTTTGTCTTCGTTTAAATATTGAACGAATTCTTTGATTCCTTCTTCAAAATGGAAGATTTCTTGGACTTGTTCTTCTCCACGTAAATCTGTCAGCGTAATTTTTACCCCTTTTAATAAAAAGGCTGACTCACGTAAACGCTCAGATAGTGTATCGTAAGAAAAATGCATCGTAGAAAATATTTTTTCGTCTGGTAAGAAATGGACTGTTGTCCCATTTGGTTTTCGAGTTTTACCGATTTTTTCCAACGTACCTTGTGGTTTCCCACCATCTTTAAATTGTTCGCGGTATTCAATACCGTCGCGGACGATCGTAACCGTCAGCCACTCAGACAATGCATTTACCACACTGGCACCTACACCATGAAGCCCACCTGACGTTTTGTAACCACCTTGCCCAAATTTCCCACCAGCATGAAGGATCGTAAAGATTACTTCAACTGTTGGAATTCCTGATGCATGCATACCAACTGGCATACCACGTCCTTTATCACTGACTTCTACACTATTATCTGCATGAAGCGTGACTTCGATATCATTTCCATATCCAGACAATGCTTCATCGACAGCATTATCTACAATTTCATAAACTAAATGATGCAAGCCGCGACTATCTGTCGAGCCGATATACATCCCGGGTCTTTTTCTAACAGCTTCTAAACCTTCCAATACTTGGATCGAAGCATCATTGTACTCGTTTTTTAAATTAGCCAAGCTTACAACTCCTTATTTCTATTAACGTCTGTATCTTTCTTTTTCAGAAAAATAATTTTGTTATTCGTATTGTGTAGTTTTCCAACTAAACTATTAAAAATCTAATTGCTTTGATTGATGACAATAAAAGTTGGATTGGCATCCTTACCTAAAGTACATCATTTGTATGATACGCTAAAAGTGCGTAAAAAAAAAGCCTATCCTAAAAGTGGAAAGACTTTTTAATCTTTTTCTTTAAGATTTATGAGCTATTTTTTAAGCTTGTTTGTTCAACTCAATCTTCACACAACGGTTCATTACGATATCATTTCTTCCTTGATCTTGCAATAATTTCGCTGCTTCTTCACTTTCTAACCCTAATTGAGCCCAAAAAACTTTAGCATCTGTTTGCAAGAAGGCTTTGGCCACTTCAGGTAAAAATTCGCTACGTCGGAAAACATCCACGATATCAATCGTAACAGGTACATCAGTCAATTCGGCCACTACTGGGATTTCATTGATTGTTTGACCTGCCAGCTTCGGATTCACACCATATAACGTATATCCGTGTTCTTTTAGGATCTCAGCAATTTTACAACTTGTTTTTTCAGGTTTGTCGCTTAAACCTACCACCGCAATCACTTTTGCTTCATTCAAATATTGAAAAATTTTTTCTTGGCTTGGATTTTGAAAAGTCATTTTATTCCCTCACGATCAATTTAAATTTTAGTTATTATCATAAAATAAGTATAGCATGTGATTATAGATTTGTTCACTGATTTGAAATCTGCTAAAATGACGTTACAACTATAGAAATGAGGATTTATATGAAAATCGCTATACTGATGGTGCTAGCGTATCTCCTTGGCTCCATCCCTTCTGGAATTTGGATTGGAAAATTATTTTTTAAAAAAGATATCCGCGAATACGGTAGTGGAAATTCGGGAACGACGAACACCTTTCGTATTTTAGGAAAAGAAGCTGGGCTAGTCGTCTTTGCGATGGATTTATTGAAAGGAACATTAGCGACTTGTTTGCCGATGCTTTTCCACTTAGACGTTAATCCGTTATGGTTTGGCTTAATTGCAGTGATCGGTCATACTTTACCAATCTTCGCAGGCTTTAAAGGCGGAAAAGCTGTGGCTACTAGCGCAGGGATGCTGTTAGGATTTGCCCCATTGTTTTTCTTTTATTCTTTAGTCTTCTTCTTAGTCGTTTTGTATCTAACTAGTATGGTTAGCGCGGCTAGTATTTTATCTGCTATTTTTGTAACTCTATCATCTATTCTTTTGCCTTATTTTTGGCCTACTATTTTACCAACGCACAACTGGCTACTGACTTTAGTTTGTTTTGTGCTAACTTGCTACATTATTTTCCGACACAAGGAAAACATCCAACGAATCAAAAATGGAACAGAAAATCGCGTCTCTTTTGGATTGAACAAAAAGGAGAAATAAATGGATGAACAACTTTTAGATTGGGCAATCGAGCTCCAGGCATTAGCTCAAGCAGGATTAGCTTATACAAAAGATCCTTTTGACGAGGAACGTTTTGAACGGATTCGGACAATCGCGATCGAAATGTTAGCCGTACAGTCACCTTTGCCGATATCAAAATTGCGTACTCTATTTGCTGATGAAACAGGTTATCCGACACCAAAATTAGATACTCGTGCGGCTATTTTTGTTGAGGATAAAATATTGTTGGTACAAGAAAAAAATGAACGCTGGTCTTTGCCAGGTGGATGGGTCGATTTTGATCAATCGATCAAAGAAAATACCATCAAAGAAACACTGGAAGAGACCGGTTTGACAGTTGAACCGGTTAAAGTTATTGCTATCCAAGATCGTAATAAACATAATTTGCCTCGTTACGCCTACAGTGTTTGTAAAGTATTTGTCGAGTGTCAACTGATTGGCGGTTCTTTTATCGAAAATGTTGAAACTTTGCAAATTGGCTGGTTCACGAAAGATCAGTTACCTCCGTTAGCGGAGGAAAAGAATACTCAAGCTCAAATCCATTTATGTTTTGCGGCTCATGAAACTTTAAATTGGCAAGTTTTTTTCGATTAAAAAAAGGTCACTTTCTTGAGAAGTGCCCTTTTTTATAGCTCTTTTTTCAAAAAGACATTATCAACAGCCACTACAGGAAAATCAGCTGGAAAATCGGTTATTGCCAATGCTTCAAATCCATTTTTCTTATAAAAAGCAATTGCAGCCTCGAAAGTCGTGATTGTCCCTAAATAAATAGCCTTATAACCCTTTGCTTGAGCAAATTCGATTGCTGTATCCAATAATAATTGCCCGACTTTATGCCGACGATACTCTTTTTTGACAAACATCTTGCGTAAAGCCAAATTTTTATTTTCCAAACGAATCAACGCGATCGTCCCTACCACTTGATCTCCATCCAACGCCAACCAAAAATTTCCGCCACCAGCGATATAAAAATCTTGGATTTCCATTAGATCTGGTTGATCTTCCAGAGTGATTGCGATCTGAAATTCTTCCTGTTGGATTTTCGTAATAACTTCAGCTACTTGCATTTTGTATTGCTCTTGATATTCAATAATTTCCATTTAGTTCACTCTCCCTAATCTATAATCAAATGCCAAAGAACTCTTTCTTCTAGCATCCTCTAATTAGCTGAGAATAGCAACTAATTAGAAACAAAAAAACTGGAGATTTACTCCAGTTTTTTTAACTTACTGTAATGGAAAATTCTGTTTTAAAGTTTTCTTTAGGTGCTAAACGATTCATACCTTCTTTATCCTCTAGACGTCCGGTACTGTCGACTGAGTCAGCAAAGCCCCACCAAGGTTCAATACATACAAATGGCGCTTCTTCAGGATAAGGTGACCATAAACCAACGTAAGGGATATTATTATAGGCTACTCGTACGCTGTGAGAAGATTCTTCTGTTCCTAACGTATAAGCATTTAAGCCTCTTGTTTCATAGATCAGCGCATCTTCTTTGAAAAGCTCGCGACTCAATTGAATATTCGTATTCGTTTGACCAATCGTTTTTTGATCTAGATTGGTATAAGGACCTTCTAATGGAATTTTTACTCGCGATTTTTGAGGTGAAAAGGCAATAAAGTAATCTTCAAATTTCAAATCATCCGTCAGCGGAATATTAAAGGCTGGATGACCACCTAACGCAAAAATCATTTCGTCTTCCCCGCTATTCTCAACGTTGAAACGAATGCGTACTCCTTGGCCCCAGACTTCATAACTAATTGTTAATACAAAATCAAAAGGATAGATTTCTCTCGTTTCAGCATCACTTTTCAAGATAAATACTGCTTTATCCGTTGAATGTTCTACTACTGAAAATTCTTTGTCTCGAGCAAAGCCATGTTGCCCCATAGGATAAGTTTTTCCTTTGTACGTATATTGATTGTCTTTCAATCGACCGACAAAAGGAAACAAGAATGGTGCACGACGTCCCCAATACTTAGGATCTGCTTGCCAAACATACTCGATGTCATTTGCTTTTAAACTTGCGAGCTCAGCTCCCTTTTCATTGATCGTTGCTGTTAAAAAATCATTACTGATCGTTACTGACATAACTTTAACACTCCTTATTTGTGACGCACTAGTTCTTCTTTAAATAATGGATTCAATACTTTTAAGTATGTTCCTTTCATTCCAAGTGAACGAGATTCGATGATTCCCGCTGATTCTAGTTTACGTAAAGCATTCACGATAACTGAACGGGTAATACCGATTTTATCCGCGATATTCGAAGCTGTCAAACGACCTTCGTCACCCTCTAGAGCATCAAAAATCGCTTTAACAGCTTTCAATTCACTATAAGACAGTGTGCTGACAGCCATTTGAACAGCTGTTTGGCTGCGAACTTTTTCTTCTACATTTAAAAATTGTTGATATAGAATTTCCATCCCGATAACCGTTGCACCGTATTCGGCGAGGACTAGATCATCATCCGCAAAAGCCCCTTCTGTACGAGCTAGAATAATCGTTCCTAAGCGTTCACCTGAACCAAAAACAGGAACAATCGTTGTTAACCCTTGAGGATAAAGTTCTGCACGTTCAGTTGGAAAAGCGGTCAATTTATTTTCGACGGGTATATTAGCCTGTGTTTTATACACTTCACGCATACCGTCTACATAACTATCAGGAAATTGACGATCGACAATAAACGAACGAACGCGATCAGTATTGATATCCAATTTTTCATTCAAACCTAGCAGTTTACCTTCTGCACCAATAATATAAGTCAATGTTCCTAATATATCGCCTAAGATTCTTGCCATATTGTTATATGGTAATTCAGCTGCAGGTTCAAAAGCGTTCTTTTGTTGCATCATTTTATTGATTTGACGTGTTTTTTCTAACAATGTTTCCATTTTTTCCCTCCAATGATTAAAGAATATAACGACTTAAATCTTTATTTTGAGCAATGGATGCTAATTTTTCATCCACGTATGCTTCGGTAATCGTGATTTCACCCATTTGCATATCTGGTGCTTCAAATAGTAGATCTTCTAATAATTTTTCTAAGATCGTATGCAAACGACGAGCGCCGATATTATCCGTTTCACGGTTCACATCAAATGCCATTTGGGCGATTCGCTCAATTGCTTCTTGAGTGAAGATGATATTAACATTTTCAGTACCTACTAAAGCAATGTATTGTTTGATCAACGCATTGTTTGGTTCAGTCAAGATTTTAACAAAATCTTCTGCTGTAAGGTCACTTAATTCAACTCGAATCGGGAAGCGTCCTTGTAACTCAGGAATCAAATCACTTGGTTTTGATAAGCTGAATGCTCCACTAGCGATGAATAACACATGATCTGTTTGGATTGCACCATATTTAGTATTAACTTGAGAACCTTCAACGATCGGTAGAATATCCCGTTGAACCCCTTCGCGTGATACTTCACCTGAATTTTGTTGTGATTTAGAAGTGATTTTGTCGATTTCATCGATGAAAATGATTCCTGAACTTTCAGCTAACTTGATAGCCGCCGTTGAGATATCTCCTTCATTTACTAATTTCGCTTGTTCTTCTTTAACTAATAATTCTTGAGCCTCTTTGACGGTCACTGTACGTTGGACTTTCTTTTCTGGTGTCAAGGCTCCTAGCGTATCAGACAAATCGATCCCCATTTGTTCTAAGCCATTATTCATTGGTGCGGCTTTTTTAGGTTCTGTCACTTCGATCGTTACTTCGCGTTGATCAAGCAATCCTTTTTCTAATTGTTCAAGGATCGTTTGCCGATTGACTTTAATGTCTTCAGTAACTTCTTCTTTCGTCTCTGTTTGCGTTTGATTAAACATATTCATCATTTGTTCATAGGGATTCGTACTTTGTTTTTGTTCCTTTTTGATTCCCGGAACTAAGATTTTGACTAAACGTTTATTCGCACGTTTTAATGCTTGTGAATAGACTTTTGAATATTGTTCTTTTTCAACGATTGTGATCGCATTTTCGACTAGATCCCGAACCATCGATTCAACGTCGCGCCCAACATAACCGACTTCTGTAAATTTCGTTGCTTCCACTTTGACAAATGGTGCTTTCACGATACGTGCCAAGCGACGGGCAATCTCTGTTTTACCAACACCCGTCGGTCCAATCATTAAAATATTTTTAGGCGTAACTTCTTGTTGCATCGTTTCTTCTAATTGCATTCGACGATAGCGGTTACGCAAAGCAATCGCTACAGAACGTTTTGCTTCGTTTTGTCCAATGATATATTGATCTAATTCACTTACGATTTCTTTTGGTGTTTTATTGACTTCAGTCATCTTCATTCTCCTTAATCTGCTAGATTCAGTTTTTAAAACTATTCGTTTTTATACTTCTTCTACGATAATATTATGATTTGTGAATACACAGATATCCGCAGCGATGTTCAAAGCACTTTCTGCGATTTCTTTAGCACTCATGTCCATGTTATGCTTTTTCATTGCACGTGCAGCAGCTAATGCATAGTTACCACCAGAACCAATCGCTAAAATGCCATCATCAGGAGCAATTACTTCACCATTTCCTGAAACCAATAGCATTTCTTCACTATTCATCACGATCAATAGCGCTTCTAAATTTTTCATCGCTTGTTGTGTCCGCCATTCTTGCGCTAACTCAACAGCTGCGCGTTGCAGATTACCATTGTATTCATTTAATTTACCTTCAAATTTTTCTTCCAGCGTAAAAGCATCAGCCACACTACCGGCAAAACCGACTACTACTTGACCATTATAGATGCGGCGAACTTTTCGAGCCGTACCTTTCATGATGATTTGTTCTCCCATAGTTACTTGACCGTCACCAGCCATTGCTAATTTTCCATCTTTTTCGATCGCACAGATCGTAGTGGAATGAAATTGTGATTCAGACATTGTATTCTCTCCTTACGCTTTTTAATAGTTGAAATTTTAATTACGCTCGTGGATGAAAAGAACGATAACTTTTTTGTAAGCTTTCTTTAGTGACATGCGTATAAATTTGAGTCGTTGACAAATTCGCATGTCCTAATAACTCTTGGACAGTTCTTAAATCTGCTCCATTGTTCAATAAATGGGTAGCAAATGTATGACGCAGCATATGCGGATGAATATCGCTGCTTAAACTACTTTTTTTAATAATTTGATTTAAGACATATTCGATACCCGTAGCAGTAATCTGATCTCCGTGGTGATTGATAAATAAATAATCATGCTCTTTTCCATAACGAGCCATCAATTGTTGGCGTCCTGTTTGCTGGTATTCTTGGATCGCATCAGCAGCATAAGAACCTAGCGGAACATAACGATCTTTATTCCCTTTTCCGTGAATCAGCATGACACTGTTATCAAAATCGATTACAGATAATGTCAGATTGGCACATTCGCTTACACGAAGCCCTGAACCGTATAATACTTCTAAGAGCGCGCGATTTCGTTGGTCCAACGGCTGATCTCCGTCAACGCTTTCAAACAATACTTGGATTTCTTTCTCATAAAAAAAGCGTGGCAGACGAGCTTGTTTCTTCTTTAGATGGACATAGGAAAAAGGATTTTCTTCTAATTGTCCATGTTTCAGAAGGTACTGATAAAAAGAGCGCAAGCTAGCAATTTTACGGCTAATCGTATTGCGACTATATTTCTTATCATTCAAAAAGGCTAAATAAACCCGAACATCCAAATGATCCACCGCTAATAAAGAATCCTCACCAGATTCTTTTAAAAATTGAGTAAAGTCGTTCAAGTCACGTTGATAGGCATCTTTGGTCTTTTCTGAATAACCTCTTTCGGTTATTAAATAACTAATGAATTCATTTGTTGCCTGTTCATTATCCAAATATTATTCACCTCTCCAACCTAAAATAAATGTAGCATAAGAACTTTTTAATTACAATTGAATTGTCAGAATTTATTGACTTTTCACGAATATACTAACAATTCCTTACAATTTTTTCATAATTAATCCATAACTAAAAAATTATTAAATATTTTTCTCGAATAAAAAAATCACTGCCTCAGCAGTGATTTTATTTTTATAAGTTCATTTCACTTAGCGCATTCAATGCACGTTCAGCTAATGTTTCATAACGCAATTTTTTATCTTTGATTCGTTCAGGTAATGCTGGGAAGAGACCAAAGTTTGCATTCATCGGTTGGAAATGTTTGCCTTCTGCGTGTGTGATGTAATAAGCCATTGAGCCGATTGCTGTTTCTCGAGGAAACTCTAGCAGTTCTTCGCCTTTAGCTAAGCGTGCAGCATTTAATCCTGCAACGAGTCCGCTGCCTGCACTTTCAACATACCCTTCGACACCCGTCATCTGACCAGCAAAGAATAGATCATCGCGTTTTTTACTTTGATAAGTTGGACGTAATAATTCTGGTGAATTCATGAAACTGTTCCGATGCATGACACCATAACGAAGAAATTCCGCATTTTCCAACCCTGGAATCAATTGGAAAACTCGTTTTTGTTCGCCCCATTTTAAATGTGTTTGAAAACCAACGATATTGTACATTGAAGCAGCGGCGTTATCTTGACGTAATTGAATCACTGCGTAAGGACGTTTGCCAGTTTTAGGATCTTCTAATCCAACAGGTTTCATCGGACCAAACAGCATGGTTTTGACGCCACGTTTTGCCATAACTTCGATTGGCATACAACCTTCAAAGAATTTTTCTTTTTCAAATTCTTTTTGTGGAGCTACTTCAGCTTCAATCAATGCATTGTAAAAGCGCATAAATTCTGCTTCTGTCATTGGACAGTTTAAGTAAGCCGCTTCACCTTTATCATAACGTGATTTCAAATAAACTTTATCACGATCGATCGTTGAACCATCCAAAATCGGAGCTGCTGCATCATAAAAATAAAAGCCGTGAGAACCATTGTATTCTGCGATATCCGCAGCTAATGATTCAGAAGTCAACGGACCAGTCGAAATGATCGTGATCCCTTCTGGAATTTCAGTGATTTCTTCTGAGATCACCGTCACTAACGGATGCTCCTTGACTCTTTTAGTGATCAATTCAGAAAAATTATCACGATCAACTGCTAATGCACCGCCAGCAGGCACTGCTGTTTCATCAGCTGATGTAATCACAACCGAATTTAGACGACGCATTTCTTCTTTTAAGACACCAACCGCATTCGTCAAACCATTACCACGGAGTGAATTACTGCAGACAAGCTCTGCAAAATTTGCTGTGTGGTGTGCTGGTGTAGATTTAACTGGACGCATTTCATATAAATTCACGGGTACTCCTGCCTCGGCTAGCTGCCATGCAGCTTCACTTCCGGCTAGACCGGCCCCAATAACATTAACTGTTTTAACCATCTCTTCCTCGCTTACAAATAATTATTTTTGAACTACTTCTTCATAGTCGCCATTGATACAGACAACTTGTTTTCCGCCTTTGACTTTTTTCTCGACTAGATAGCCATCGCATTTCGGACAGCTACGGCCGACTGGTTTATCCCATGAAGTAAAGTCGCAATCTGGATAACGTGAACAACCATAGAATAAACGATTTTTCTTAGATTTGCGTTCCACAACTTGCCCTTTATGACAGACCGGACATTCGACACCGATTTCTTTGATGATCGGTTTTGTATTGCGGCACTCAGGGAAATTACTACAAGCGTAGAATTTTCCGTAACGTCCCAGCTTGATGACCATCGGATGACCGCAAACGTCACAGTCAAAGCCAGCTGGTTCATCTTTGATTTGAATCTTTTCAATGCCTTCTTCGGCTTTTTCTAATTCAACGGCGAAAGGTTTATAGAAGCGATCGACAACTTTTGTCCATTCCTCTTTACCGTCTTCGACTTTATCTAAATCATTTTCCATTTCCGCTGTAAAATTGACATCGACAATTTGCGGGAAGAAATCAACGATCAATGTATTAACGATTTCACCAAGTTCAGTTGGTTCAAAACGACGCTGGGTTAGCTTCACATAGTAACGACGTTGGATCGTGTCTAATGTCGGGGCATAGGTTGAAGGGCGTCCTACGCCATTTTCTTCTAACGTTTTGATCAACGTAGCTTCACTGAAGCGTGCTGGCGGTTGAGTAAAATGTTGTTTTGGTTCGATATCCACTGATTTAACAACATCGCCTTTTTCTAAATCTGGTAAGACATTTTCTTTATCTTCTTTGCCGTCATCTCTACCTTCAATGTAGACTTGCATAAATCCTTTGAATTTAATTTTAGATCCATTAGCAATAAAGATTACGCCATTTTGTTCTAGCGTTACTTTCATTGTATCTAAAATTGCCGCTGTCATTTGGCTTGCAACAAAACGTGACCAAATCAATGTATAAAGCTTCAATTGATCTTTATCTAAATATTTTTTCATTTCATCGGGTGTACGTTGGACACTGGTAGGACGAATCGCTTCATGAGCATCTTGAGAGCCCTGAGGATTTTTAGTTTTTCTGGCTTGATGCTGTGAGAATTCTTTGCCGTAAGTATTTTCGATAAATTCAGCTGCGTCTGCTTTTGCTGTATCTGAGATCCGAGTCGAATCGGTACGCATATAAGTGATCAAACCAACTGTTCCTTGTTTACCTAGAGCAATTCCTTCATACAATTGTTGAGCGATCATCATCGTCTTACGCGTACGGAAATTTAATTTACGTGCAGATTCTTGTTGCATATTACTTGTTGTAAATGGCAATGCTGGATTGCGCTTACGTTCTTTTTTCTCAACTTTGGTTACTTCGTAATCCTTGCCATCGATTCTTGAAGTTACTTCTTTTACAGCTTCAGCGTTTGGTAATTTTTTCTTCTTACCATCGACACCCCAAAAATTAGCCTTAAATTTCTTCGTTTTCTTTTTAAAGTTTCCATCGATGCTCCAGTATTCTTCTGGAATGAAATCACGGATTTCTTGTTCACGATCGATGATCATCTTCAATGCGATTGATTGTACCCGACCAGCACTCAAGCCTTTTTTAACTTTTTTCCAAAGAATAGGCGAAATCGAGTAGCCCACTAGACGATCCAATGCGCGACGTGCTTGTTGCGCATCTACACGGGAAACATCGATCGTTCTTGGTTCTTTAAATGCCGCTTTAACAGCATCTTTAGTAATTTCGTTGAATACTACTCGATTCTTATCATTTAAATCTAATCCTAATAAGTAAGCAAGGTGCCAAGCAATGGCTTCCCCTTCTCTATCCGGGTCACTTGCAAGATATACTTTTTGGGCTTTTTTTGCTGCTTGTTTTAAACTTTTAATCACGTCACCTTTACCACGAATGGAAATATAGTGAGGTTCATAATTGTTTTCAACATCGATCCCCATTTTACTTTTAGGTAAATCGCGGACGTGTCCAACACTTGCCACGACTTTATAATTTCTTCCTAAATATTTTTCAATCGTTTTAGCTTTCGCCGGTGATTCCACAATAACTAGGTATTTATAGGCCAAATGCTTTGCCTCCTCAATTTTTACTTCTATTATATATTGATAACTACTGACAAATCGTAGCCTATAATACGCTATTCAAATTTTGTTTGTCAAGTCAGGGCTTATCGAATTTATTCATTAAATCATAACAATCAAAAATATCTTGTGCTTTTTCAACGCAAACGGCACCATCTTGAATCAGCTGATGACAGCCGCTCGAGCGCCCATCTAAAATGGATCCAGGAACAACAAAAACTTCTTTTCCGTAATCTAATGCTTGTTGAGCGGTAATCAATGATCCACTGCGTTTTTTAGCTTCCACCACTAACACACCGCTGCTTAATCCGGCGATGATCCGATTGCGCATCGGAAAATGAAATTTGGCTGGCGTAGTTCCGTTGGGGTATTCACTTACTACAAGATGATGCCTACTCATCTCGATTTGTAAATTACCGCTTTCTTTAGGATAACAAATATTTAAACCGGTTCCAACTATTCCGACAGTTTTTCCTTGATTACTGATGGCAAATTAATGGGCAAAACTATCGATTCCTTTTGCTAAGCCGCTAACAATTACAAAGTCCCGTTTGATCAACTCTGGGATCAATGCCTGTAAAACTAAATACCCATATCGCGAAGCGTCACGGGCGCCAACGACTGCTAACATTTTTCTTTCCAAAAAAGCTAAATCACCTTTATAAAATAATACCAGTGGCGGTGTCGGAACATGCTTCAATTGTTCTGGATACACCGAATCTTCAATCGTTATATACTGATGCATTCGTTTTATTTCGTTTAAACGTTCCTCGTCCCATTCATTCCAATCGTTCTTGCGCGTCGTCTGAGAAAGCAGACGAATTTCTAAGCTATCAAATTGCCAATGCTGATGACGCTTCGCAAATTGGTAAATACGTTGTTTTCCGACGGCTCCGATACCTTTTGTCATACTCAAACGCAAAAGAAAATTATTTTTCAAAAAAATCCCTCTTTTCAGTTCTTTATCAAAAAGATACATAAAAAGAAGGACCTTCATTTATTTATTTTTAATCGGGGCAAAGGTCTTGCGATGAATCGGCAAAATTCCTTGTTCATCAATAGCTTTCAAATGTTCTTTGGTTCCATAGCCAGCATTATTGGCAAAACCGTAGGCTGGATAATCTTCCCCATATTTAGTCATCCATTCATCTCGATAGACCTTGGCAATAATACTTGCCGCAGCAATCGAAACCGAACGAGCATCGCCTTTGATGATTTTTTCTTGCGGCAAACCATTATCAAGTACCATTGCATCAATCAATAAACAATCTGGTTTGATCGTCAATTGGTCGATCGCCCGTTGCATCGCAACTTTTGTTGCTTGATAAATATTCAATTGATCGATCTCTTCAGCTGTTGCCTCACCGATACCAATCGCACGAGCATTTTTTTTGATTTCTTCAACCAATTCTTCACGTTTACGAGCTGAAAGTTGTTTTGAATCATTCAGTCCTAAAATAGCATGCTCTTCATTCAAAATCACAGCTGCTGCAACGACAGGACCAGCCAAAGGTCCACGTCCCACTTCGTCGATTCCACAGATTGCCTGAAATCCTTGAGCTTTTTTTTCTGCCTCAAAAACAGACATATCGATATATTTTTGTTCTAAAGCTATTTGCTTATCTTGTTTTTTTTGCCATTGAACCAATGCTTGTTGAACACCTTTACGAGAATCCGCACGAAATTCAACTAGTTTAGGATCTTCGGCATCAATGATTTCGCTCAATTGTTCTTTGATCGCTTTGATGGATAATTTTTCCATTACTCGCTCAGCTCCTCAAAACGATCTAATGTGTAACGGCCTAATCTTCCTTGACGTAATTCAAGAATCAACATTTCACTTGCACGTTCGTAATCGTCTTTGAATCCCCGTTTAGATGCAATCAAAAGCAACAACTCTGGCAATTCTAAAGTTAAATCATCATCCGTTAATTTATAGCGTTCTTTTAATTGTTCTGGATAAAAACGCGTGAAGACTTCCAATTCATATAGAGCTAAATCATCTAAATGTAATAGATCATCTTTGATTGCTCCTGTAAGTGCCAAACGTTGGCCAACTTCTGGGTCTTCAAATTTTGGCCATAAGATCCCTGGTGTATCTAATAATTCAAGCTGCGTACCAAAACGTAACCATTGTTGCCCTTTAGTTACACCCGGACGATTTCCTGTACTCGCTATTTTTTTACCAGCTAAATGATTCAATAAAGTTGATTTTCCGACATTTGGAATACCCAATACCATCGCTCTGATTGCTCGTGGTTTGATTCCTTTTTCTTGGTCTCGATCAATTTTTTCTGCTAAAACTTTCTTACTAGCAGGAACAATTTGTTTGACGCTCTTATCATCTTTCGCAGTTAAAGCAAGCACATGATGGCCGGCTTCTTTAAAATAATTGACCCATAAATTGGTTTGATTCGGATCAGCAAGATCTGATTTATTTAATAAGATTAAACGTGGTTTTTGTTGCACGATTTGATCTAACATCGGATTACGTGATGATAAAGGCAGACGTGCATCGATTAATTCAAACACAATATCGACAAATTTTAATTTTTCTGATACTTCTCTTCTTGCTTTAGCCATATGGCCTGGAAACCATTGAATTGTTGGCATTATCTGTTTCCTCCTTGATTTTTTTATTATTTCAATCTATATCATAGCCACAGAAATTATTTTCCGTTTCTGATTGTATCACAAGTCGCCTCACTTTAATAATAAGGATTAAAAATAAAAAGACCGCGCTACTAATAGCCACGATCTTCAATAACACGTTTGACTATGATATCCACTTAATATGGCTCAATGGATAATACACAGCTCGAGCTTTTCCCAAAATATCCGCGCTATCGACCGTTCCAAATGAACGGCTATCTTTTGAAATTCGTCGATTGTCGCCTAATACAAAATATTCATCAGCTGGAAGTTTTATTTTGCCAATAAGGTCCTCTAACTTGAAATCAGTTGTATAAGGCGAGACTTGATGGTCTTGCTGGCGATTATTTGTTAGAAAAGGTTCCGCAATTTTTTTATTATTTACATATAATTGATCATGCTCATAGCGCACTTCATCACTTGGTAAAGCAATTACACGTTTAATATAGATCGTTCCATCGGGTTGCTGGAAGACGATTACATCAAAGCGTTTGATTTTACTAAATTTTTCCATCAGCACCATATCACCTTGGGCTAATGTCTGATCCATCGAATTACCAGTCACCGGAACTGGTATTAGTAGAAATCCTCGAATGATCACTCCTACAAAAAGAGCGATCAATAAATATTTCACTCCTAACCATAAATGACCTTTTGTAAGTAGATTTTTCAAATACTACACCCCTTGCAATCATAAGCATCAAAATAGTATCAACACTTATTTTTGTAACGTTTCTATGGCCTTGGCATAGGCTACATCATTAGCTTTGACTAAATTAAATACTTTTGCCTGAAGCGCATCAATCGTCTTAGCATCTAATGCGCCAGTCTCAGGTAAATTGTTTTCTGTTTGGATTCCAATCACAGCGTCGCGGGTCGCCTCATTGAATGAATCTCCCTCAGTCGGATAACCTAGCGCGTTAAGCATCGTATTAACATTTTTTATAGCATCGCCAGAGTCACCGATTCGCCAATTCGATTGTTTCGAAATCGGTGGCAGTTTAGCATACGCTGGATAATCTGCTTCGATCGTTGGTGTTACTCCTTTGCCTTCCACAGAAGAACCGTCCGGCGTATACCATTTCATGATCGTTAATTGGACATAGTTATTTTTCCCAATTGGACTGATCGTTTGGACGCTGCCTTTGCCAAACGTTGTCAAACCAATCAAAGAATAATTTTTATTTTTTACTGCTGCTGCTAGTAATTCGGCACCATAAGAACTTTCTTGGTCGATCAAAAAAACACTCGGCTCTTTGACTTTGAAACCTTGATCGATTTTTTTGCTTGCTTTATCGACAGAGATGACTTGTTTATTATTGGAAAATTGGGCAATGGTATCGCCATTTTCCAAAAAATAGCTAGCTACACGTTCTGCCTCAGCCAATAATCCACCAGAATTTTGTCGCAGATCAATCACAAAAGAAGTCGCACCTTCTTTGCGTAATTCCTCAACAATCGTTCGAAATTCTAAAGCAGTTGTATCTCTAAAATTCGCAATTTGGATTGAACCAACTGTTGGATGGTCCTTATCGATCGTGCCAGTAACCGTATCTTCAGAAACAACATCTCGTTCGATAACGACATCAAATTTTTCCTCACCACGTTGAAGCGATAAAGTCACTTGAGTACCTTTTTTTCCGCGGATCATACTAGTAACTGTATCGACGGACAAATCTTTGGTCGATTTTCCATTGACTTTTAGGATGATATCTCCCATTTTCAGCTTTGCTTTTTCGGCAGGAGAATTTTTTTCTGGTACCCGATTGAGCACAGGCAAACGATTTTGGATATCAAAATCGATCCCAATTCCTTCAAAACTCCCTGCGACTTGCGATTGACGCTCTTTTGTTTCTTTTGCAGTCAAAAATTCTGAGTCTGCATCTCCGAGCGCTTCAGTCATCCCTTTTAATGCCCCTTGAATCAGAGTCTCTTTATCTACTTTATCAACATAATTCGTACTAATCAAATCATAAAGGTCTTGAACATCATCTAAGTCATTCCGTGTGATTTTTACGACCGATTCATTTTTTAAAATTTGTTTTTGTTCTATAAAATGAGTCACAACTGCGGTAACGATCACTGTACATACAAGAACAATAATAACGATTGGGAGTGGTAACGTTTTTTTCTGCAAGGCGCATTATCCTTTCACCTTTTTTTTCATCATAGCATGCTAGAAAAAAAAGGAAAAGTCTTCCTGAACTTTTCCTTTTTAAATTATTTGTTGTTTTCTAAATATTTTTCCCAAAGCTGATCAAACAGATCCATTGAATCCAAATAATCGACATTCATTTCTAAATAATCTGCTACTTCATGATATTCTTCTGATTGCTTTGGAAACATGATGTCTTTAGAAACTTCGCCGGCAAAGGCTTCAACAGGATCCTGCAAGTTGTGCCCACGTTGTGTCAGGATATAATGATAAAAACTTCTTCTCATAGTAATTTCACTCCAATGATTTGCTGATCAATTATTCATCGGCTTTCTTGTCTTTTGGCAGATACAAACTAAATTGAATATCATCATTTACAAGGTCAATATGATTTGCTTTGATAAACATTCCATTATTCAATTTGAATTCATTTAATTTCAAAGTGATTGTTTGTTCTTTCGAATCTACTTCTACCCATTTAGGAAAATCATAGCTTCGCTTGATAGTCGCCATGACTTGGCTAACTGGCAAACTCAATGTTCCAATCGATAGATCACGCGCTTTTAATTGAACATTGCCATTATCCATAACATACGGATCAAAGTAAAGATAAAAGTCTATCGGTGCACCTAAAAGCTTGAATTCCCCTTTTAGCATCGCTTGATTTTCTAAGTAAAATTCATATTTTACATCAGAACCTTTTTGAAGATCATTCAAAAAATAAGCCATAACCGTATTCAATTTTTTCTTATTGGTATTCATTGTTAAGACTGGTGAACCTGCTGGCACAGTGGTTTCACTACTTGGTGGAAGGTTTGTTTCACGCGTTGAAAAAACTCGAACGGTTGTAAAAATGATTCCGCCCAATAAAATACCTACCAATACAAGAAAAGCAATTTTCCAGCCATTGATTCTTTTTTTCATTACTTCTTCTCCTTCAATAACCATAAGTCTTTTGTATCCATGATTTTATCTTGAATTGCATTCGCCATCAATTGGTATCCTAAATTATTGGGATGGAAATTGTCTTCATCGTACAGAACATTATTCTTTGTTTCTGTAGTCGAACTAGTGCTTGTACTACTTGCGGTTGTACTTTCGCTAGCGCTCGTTTCAGTTTGAATCCCTTTATATAATAAATCATTGACGGGTACAAAATAGCAGTGTGTCGCATCTGCTGTTAAACTTTTGGTTTTTTTGTTCCAATTATCTACCACAGTTTGCATGGCTGTGATATCAGGGAAATTCATATAATACGGATTATAGATTCCAACTACGTATATTGGGGCATCTGGATTCAACTCACGCATTTGGGCTAAGATATCCTCGACATATTTACCGTATTTTTTGATAGAAGAATCAAATTGTTTCGCATTTTTTGCATTTAAATGCTTTTGAAATGCTTGAAACAAATCATTCCCGCCGACAGTCATCGTGATGATGTCTGCGCTAGCTAAACTATTTCGTAAATCTTTATCGTTTTTTACCCGCTTTAAGATTTGATCACTTCGTTCACCGGAAACACCATAATTATCTTTTTCCACTGAATTCAATTCATATTTTTGTTGTAATGCGTTTTCGACTAGTGGTACATAACCCCCACTTTTTGTTTCATCACCGACGCCTTCGGTTAAAGAATCACCGACTGCAACAAAATGAATCGTTTTTTTATAATTTTGATTGCCATCCTGACTGACTTTCAAACGAGAATCTGCTTTAGGAATCGTTAAAAATAATACTAGCAATGTTACAACAACAGCGGCTAGTAAAATAAATAGCGTCGAAAAGCGTTTCAATCGATCCATTTACCTATCCAACTCCTTTTTAAAAAACTGCCTCTATTCCTAGAGACAGTTTCAACTAATCTGTATAATACATGATTGCGAAAGCACCCGGCCCTGTATGAGTCGCAACGATGGGATTCGTGTGCAAGACAGGTATATGCATCTCAGGGAACATTTCTTGCAGCGCTTGTTTTGCTTCATCGATAAATTCTAACTTACCAGCATATGAGATACCGATTTGTTTGACGTTGACTTTTGTAAGCTCTTCTTTAAAAGTCGCGAACCACTTACTGAATGTTTTCTTTCCACGTCCCTTATTGACAGGTAATAGCTCCCCATTTTCAAGTTCCATGATTACACGCATATTCAATACGCTTGAGATCACTCCAGTTACACGGCTGATCCGTCCACCTTTAACTAAATTATCTAATGAAGAAATCCCGATAAATAATTTACTGTGATTTTTTACTTCTTCGATTTTTTCCAAAACTTCATCGACACTTGCACCTTTTTCAGCTAATTTTGCGGCTTCGATCACTTGAAATGCTTGTGATTGGTCAATAAATCCACAATCGATCACAGTGACTTCACTGCTGCTTAAAAAAGTTGCTTGACGCGCGGCTTCAGCCGTTCCGCTCAGTGTATGCGACATATGGATAGAGACGATTGAACTACCATCTTTTCCTAATTCATCATACAACTCAGCAAAATAACCAATTGGCGGCTGGCTAGTTTTAGGGAGATTTTTAGCATTCGCCATCATCTCCATAAATTTCTCTCCGGTTAAATCATCATCATCCGGATAGACGACATCATCGATCATTACTGATAATGGAATGACAGTTATATTTAATTCATCTCTAACCGACTTTTCAATCGTACAAGACGAGTCGGTAACAATTTTTACATTTGGCATGCTGATCCTTCTTTCCTACCGAGTTTCACGTTAATTTTAGTATATCAAACCTCGTGAAATAAATCATTGCTGAAACTATTTCTTTATAAAACTTGTATCGTCCCTTAATCGACTCTATTTCTATTATATTTTTCATAATAGTATTCATACGGATTTTTTTCATCTTGTGGTCCTTGTAGACGATCTACTAAGTGCCATTGTCTCCAATCTATCGTTGGAAAATAGGCATCGCCTACAAAAGATTCATTGATGTACGTCCGATAAATTTTATCACAATACGGTAGAAAGGCTTTGTAAATCGCAGAACCGCCGGCAATAAATGTTGTTTGAGCTTGCTTTTCACTATAGTCTAAAACTTCAGCTACTGAGTGCATAACTAACACATTTTCTGCTTGATAATTTCGATCACGGGTTAAAACAATCGTTTGCCGTTTAGGCAGCGGGCGCCCCCCCATTCCTTCAAAGGTTTTACGGCCCATCACTAAGGTATGGTTGGTCGTTGTGTTTTTAAAAAACTGTAAATCATTTGGCAAGTGCCATGGCAAACGATTATTTTTCCCGATCAACGCTTGATTATCTTGCGCCCAAATTGCGATTAGCATAGCTTTCCTCCCTGCATTCAAAATCTAACTAATTATCTTCAACGATTTCACTCAAGTATTCCCAACGATCCATTTTTTCTTCTAAAGCCTGCTCTGATACATCGATGTCTTTTTGCAAATCTTGTAATTTGGTAAAGTCGTCACCTTGATGATTCATTGATTCGGTTAATTCTTCGATACGACTTTCTAACAAGGCGATATCTTCTTCGATCGTTTCCCATTCTTTTTGTTCATTGTATGAAAGTTTCTTTTTGCGCTCTTTTGGTTGTGGCTTCGCCTTGACTGCTTTTTCTTCTTTCACAGGTATTTGTTGTTCCAAATACTCAATGATCGAGCCAAAATAAGAAATGATTTTTCCATTGCCTTCAAAAATCAATAATTTCTCAGCTACTTTATCTAAGAAATAACGATCATGGGAAACAGTAATAACTGAGCCGGCAAATTCATGCAAATAATCTTCTAATACAGTCAAAGTCGCAATGTCTAAATCATTCGTAGGTTCATCTAATAATAAAACGTTCGGTTGTTGGATTAATAATTTTAATAGATACAGCCGCCGTTTCTCACCACCAGATAGTTTTCCGATCAAAGTTCCATGCATAAAACGCGGAAATAAGAAACGCTCTAAGATTTCAGCCACACTGATCTGCGAACCATCACGCTGCTTCACTTCTTCCGCAGCTTCCTGCAAATAAGCGATCATCCGTTTATTAGGATCCATTTCTTCATTTTGCTGTGTGTAATAAGCTAAACGAACCGTTTCTCCTATCTCAAATATACCGCTGTCTAAAGGCAACCGTCCCGCTAAAATATTCAATAAGGTTGATTTACCCGCGCCATTTTTCCCGGTAATCCCTAAACGTTCCCCACTTTGAATCAATAAATCAAAATCAGATAGAATCGTTTTTCCTTCAATTGAGTAAGCAGCATCTTTCAGTTCTAAAACTTTTTTACCTAATCGAGTCGTAGCGATATTGACTTCAAGCTGTCCATCCGTTTGTACTTGATGAAGATTCTCTTTCAAATCTTCAAAACGATTGATCCGCGCTTGCTGTTTCGTCGATCGGGCCTTCGCTCCCGCACGCATCCAAGCAAGTTCTTGTTTATATAATTGTTTCCGCTTGCCCTCTTGTTCTACTGCTACCCGATCACGTTCAGCTCTCTCAACTAAATAAGCTTCGTAATTTCCTTGGTATTCATATAGCTTGCCAAATGACAATTCAAAGATACGGTTCGTTACTCGGTCTAAAAAGTAGCGGTCATGAGTAACCATCAATAATGAACCGGTATAACTCTTCAAATAATGTTCTAACCATTGGATTGCTTCATAATCTAAATGGTTGGTTGGTTCATCTAATAATAATAAATCCGGTGCATCGATCAACACCCGTGCTAAAGCAACACGCTTGATTTGGCCACCAGACAATTCGCTGATTTTTTTATCTAACGTATCAATTCCTAATTTATTTAAAATTGCTTTTGCTTCACTATCGGCTGTCCAAGCATCTTGTTTGTTCATAGCTTCTTCAGCTAACGTGAATTGACGTTGGGATTCAGTGGTATTCACTTCTGATAAACGTAATAAAGCTTTTTCATAATTTCTAACTGTTTGCATCAAGGCATTGTCCCCTTGAAAAACAGCGTCTAAAACTAATAGATCTGCTGGAAAATCTTGGGTCTGTGCCAAGTAGCCGATACGATAATCACTTGCTTTTTCAATAGCAGAAACATCCCCGTCACCGCTATCTTTTTCCGCTAAAATCGTTAATAAACTAGATTTGCCGGTGCCATTGACCCCAATCAATCCAATCCGATCTTTTTCGTGAATTAAAAAAGAAATACGGTCAAACAATGTTTTATCGCCAAATGTCTTATAAAGTTCTGTTACTTTCAATTCTTTCATTTTGAACCATCCTCAAAATTTCTCTAAGCTATTGTAACAAAAAAAAGCCATAAAGGAAATTTTCCTTGATGGCTTTCTCAATAATTATTTGATTTATCGGCAAATTACCAGTTGCAACCGCCAAAATTTTCAAAATGATGCCCATGAAATGGACCGTGTCCATGGGGACCGCCAAATCCATGTGGTCCACCATGCCCATGATGACCATTAGCTTCGCGGCCTCCACCGAAGAAATCTTCTGTATTTTCTTCACCTAATTGTTTTTTCAACGTTTCACTTAATTTATCTACTAAACGTGTCCATTCTTGTTTGTCTTCATCTGTAAATTCAGCAAATAAATCTTCACCGAAATCAGGTGTCTCTGAAAGTTTTTCTGCTTCTGCTTTTCCAAGTTCTGTTAAACGAATAATCATTACGCGACGATCTTCTTCAGATGCTTCGCGAGTGATAAATTCTTTCTCTTCTAACTTTTGCAATAATTCGCCGACTGATTGAGGACGCATGCCTAAAACAAACGTTAAATCTTTTTGACTGATTTCTGGGTTCATTTTTAAAAGTGCTAAAACTCGGCCTTGACCTCTATGAGCTCCAAATGTTTGATTTTTCGCTATTTGACGGTGGTAATAACGACGTAGATCATGTTGCAATTTCATAAATTGTTCATTCATTTGATTTTCCATAAGTAATCTCTCCTTTTATTAAGGTACCTTATATAATATATAATACAGGTACCTTAATAAAAATACAAGCGTAAAAGCAAAATTAATCTGGTACCTTAACAATTGCTTAATTATTTTAAGAAGCACTAACATTAGAAATTATTTACGCGCTGATAATTATTGCAAAAGCTGACGTTCACGATTAGGAACTTATAAAAAAACGAGATAAAAGTATTTTCTACTTTTGTCTCGTTTTTAGCTGCTTTAGAAATTTTCACCGTAAACATCATCAACTGTTTTAGTCGGATCGATAACGATGTATAGACTTTTAGTTTTTTCAGAAACTTTTGTTGATTGATAGACATTATCTAACCCTTCAGTGTCTTTATCTTTATAAGGGAAATAAACAGAATCCGGATGACCTGCACGATAGATGATTTCCATTCTTTCGATATCTTCAAATTTACGTGCGCGTTCAAACATACCAAGTTCTAAGCCACCTAAATTGATATCAGAGGTTTGAACATGATCGCCTTCTTGATAGATTTCGATTTTAAAGCCTGCACAAGGATGAATCTCAACAAATTCGCTACCGTGGATTCTACCAAAGCTAGTGGTAATTTGTTTGATCCACAAATCACCGATGTAACGACGACCAATTGTCCAAGTTTCTCCATTGCGGAAATAGAATTTTAACGCTGTCATTTCTCTTGCCATTCTACATTCTCCTCACTACTAATCTAAAAATAAGTGTAGCACACCTTGAGTAAACGGTCACATGTTGTGCTCTTACTTCATTTTTTTTAGAAAAGTTGCTTTTTCTACAACAACTCGGCAGTGTGATGCACTACCGATCAGCTGTTCTTGCTGAAAAGCCTGAATTGAAAATAAAACTTTTCGTTCCGTTTGTTCAATGATTTCTGCCGTAATCTTAATAACTGTTTCTACTTTCGATGGAGCTAGATGTTTCACCTCTATAGCAGCTCCTACACTCGTTTGTTCTGACGTCAAATAACTCTTTAACAATTCTTTGCTGCAATTTTCCATCATAGCTACTAAAGCCGGTGTCGCCAACACCTATAAATCACCAGATCCCATTGCAAGAGCCGTTTGATCAGAGGTTACTACATACTCTTTCGTGAATGTGCTCATGCCATCTCCTTTTCTAAAAATATTTTTGCAAAAGCTAACAGACTTTCGGAATTATTTTTCAATCTGCCTTCAACTACTTCTTTTTCTAGCGCATGCAATGCCGAACTGATCCAAGCGCCACGAGGATAATCAAAATGAGCCATCAAATCGTTGCCTTTCAAAGCCATGTCCTTCAACGAATGCATAGGAAGATTTTGATAAAGTAAACGTACTTTTTCTAAGTTTGGTTCATGATCAAAGTATTGTAATAAATATTCTACAGATAAGGCCAATTCTCTTCCTAATTGATAAAGTGACCAACTATCCCATTCGTAAGCCAAACGAAACTCTAACGCCGGAACCATTTGGATAACTTCTTTTGTTAATTGATTGGAGCATTTCCATTCTTTCATGAATTTGCGAATATCTTCTGACGTCAATTTGAGGCGTGACATCAGTAATGCCCACGCTTGACGTTCTGTCGGAATTGCTGGACCCTTCAAATCAGCAAAAGCTAGTAAACTTTCACCATACTCTCTTAGCCCTGGACAATAGATATAACATTCAGATTCAACAAAAGAACGCAATCCAGCTTCTCGGAAAGACCCCATCATTAATTTGACAAATTCTACATTGATTCGTTCCACAGAGATTTTTGCTAGCAAAGAATGATACTCGCGAATGGCTTCAAAGGTCTGAGGCTCCATTGTAAATCCTAACTGACTGACAAAACGTAAGGCCCGCATCATTCGAAGCGCATCTTCATGGAATCGTTCATGTGGATTGCCTACAGCTCGCAAAATTTTGTTCCGCAAATCTGCTAACCCATCAAATAAATCGATGACTTCTCCATCGATACCAACGGCTAAAGCATTGATCGTAAAATCACGACGTTTTAAATCTTCTTTTAAGGAACGAACGAACTCCACATGATCAGGGCGGCGATAATCCTGATAGGTTGACTCTGTTCTAAAGGTCGTCACTTCATACGTTTCTTCCTTAGTAACGACCATCACTGTCCCATGATCGATACCGACATCGATCGTACGATGAAACAATTCTTTGACTTCTGCTGGAAAAGCGCTCGTTGCGATATCGACATCATGGATCGGTTTATTCAGTAGAATATCTCGCACGCTTCCGCCGACAAAATACGCTTCGTATCCTGCTTCTTGTAAAGTTCTCAAGATCGGCATAGCCCTTTGAAATTCTAGTGGTAATGTTTCTAATCTCATTTTCCGTCTCCCTCTGTCAATCCATCTTTGCGTTCAAAACGATAGCGATCTCTTTGATTGAATTTTTCCATATTCCGATCAAAAACTTCCGTTAAATCAATCCCTAAAGAATTGGCCATGATGATGGTTACAAATAACACATCACCTAATTCTTCTTCTACTGTATTTGCTTTTTCAGTTGTTTTTTTTGCTTTTTCGCCATAATAATGATTGACCTCGCGTGCTAACTCTCCAACTTCTTCGGTTAAGCGAGCCATTTGTCCTAGAGGAGAAAAATAACCTGTTTTAAATTGTTGGATGTATTCGTCCACTTCTTGCTGCATGATTTTCATTGTCTTTTGATTCATCAAATCACCTCAGACCTATCTTATCAAAAAACAGATTTGTTTCCTATCATGATGTTGTAACTCTTGAAATTTCATGCTATGTTGGATAAGGATGAATTTTGAAAATGCCACCGACTCGCTCTGCCGAATATGACATACTTTACCAACAGCCTCTGCAATTTTAAATAAAATTACTAAACTGTTGATTATTTCAAAAAACTTATTTACTAAAAAAATAATCAGTCACACAGAAAAAGGCATCCGGCATTTGATTTATTTTTAATTTTTCATCAGAAAAATTATTCCAATTATTAAATCAGGAGGTGTCGTATGGAGACGACGATGGCTACAAGGGCCAAAGAGATTTTATTTATCATATTTGGGACAGCAATTTATGCATTTGGATTGGTTTACTTAAATATCGCAAATGATTTAGCTGAAGGTGGTGTTACTGGGATCACCTTGATCATTCGGGCATTATTTGGAATCGATCCTGCTTATACTACATTGATCATCAATATTCCTTTGATTTTGATTGGTGGAAAAATTTTAGGGAAGCGATCGTTTTATTACACCATTTTAGGAACGATCAGTTTATCTGTTTTCTTATGGATCTGGCAACGGGTTACAATCGAAATCAATTTAGATCACGACTTATTTATTGTATCGATCTTAGCTGGTTTAGTCGCAGGTTTTGGCAGCGGCTTAGTCTATCGCAATGGTGGAACAACTGGTGGTGCCGATGTCGTTGCTCGAATATTGGAACAAAAATTCGGCTTTACAATGGGTAAGTCTTTACTTGTTTTTGATATTATTGTGTTGATTTGTTCATTAACCTATTTAGATTTAAAACGAATGATGTACACACTGATCGTTTCATTCGTCTTCAGCAAAGTTGTCGATGTTCTTTCTTCCGGCGGTTACGCAGCCAAAGGTGTTATGATTATTTCTAATGAAAACAACGTGATTGC
This sequence comes from Enterococcus sp. 22-H-5-01, assembly GCF_050310005.1. Taxonomy (NCBI): domain Bacteria; kingdom Bacillati; phylum Bacillota; class Bacilli; order Lactobacillales; family Enterococcaceae; genus Enterococcus; species Enterococcus sp. 22-H-5-01. Next base: position 413,241 of record NZ_CP189993.1, on the reverse strand, counting down.
TGAATTATTGATGTCACATTTGGAACGCGGTGTGACTTATCTTCATGGCGAAGGCGGTTTTTCTTCTGAATTGAAACGAATCGTTTATATCGTAGTATCACCTCAAGAAATCAATGAGGTCAAAAAAATCGTTCATTCAATCGATGAAAAAGCATTTATTTCAATCACAAATGTTCATGATGTGGATGGTGAGGGTTTTACCTTCTTAAAACCTCAACGTCGGCGTTTTAAACTAAAGCGCACTTCATAAAAAAACAGCCCGTCTCTCCTGTGAGAAACGGGCTGTTTTTATTCGTGTAAAGCTAGTTTCAATCGGTTCAATTCATCACTTAGATAAAGAAAAGCTTCCCGATCTCCATCTTCTAGCGCCATATCAATTTGTTTTTTCAACAAATCGATTTTAGCTTCTTTTTCTTGATATTTCAAAAAATTCTCAACTTCCATCACGATTTCTTCACTGACATTATCATTCCAAGGAATCGCTGGATTATCTTCTAAAACAGATAGGTATTGAGCATTTTGCCAAGAATTAGGAAACACACATTCTAAGTATAAAGGTTGTTGCCAATGTAGACGAATCTCGTGGAAAATTTGATCACTATTGGAAAACTGATGGCCTTCTACATTGAACATCATCGGTTCTTCATCTTGTGTACTATCACGAAAAACTAAACCACGTTTCGTAGTCAATGCTTGTTCCACAATATGAACATTTCTTAAAATGGCTTCATGATTGATTAGATAGTTTAAAATCCAAATTATTTCTCTTCTCGGAAAGCTTACGTTATTGATCAGCCAAACGAGAAAATCACGTTTTTCAGCTACATCGATCATATTTCCTCACCTCTCTACTCTTCTAATAATGATAACACCTCTAAATCTCCTGGTTCTAATTCTAAATAGCTCAATAATACTGTTCTCGCTAATTCAATTTGACCATCTTCCCGTAAGAAAATCCCATATGCTTTTAAGAAATCTGGTTCATGTGCTAGATCTTCATGGGCCTGCTTATAATAAGTAGCTGCTGCGGCATAATCTTCCAGTTCATCATATGCTTGCGCTAAATTCCATGATGCATAAGGATTGCCTTCCTCATCCATTTGACTAATCATTTCGATTGTTTTATCTGGTTGATTTTCATTCAAATACAGATTACTCAAAGTCAATAATGTTTCGTCTGTTTTATCTCCAGTTTCAAGAGCTTGTTGCAACAATTCTTCCGCTTTTTTGCTATCTCTTAAACGATAAGCAATCTCAGAAGCTAGATGCAGCAATTCTACTTGATAAGGATTTTCTTTGATTCCAGCTTCAGCAGCAGATAACGCTTCTTCAAGCAATTCTTCTTCTTTCAAGCTTTCCGCTAAATAATAATAGCCGCTTTGATATTCTGGATCTAACGTAATCAACTCTTGCAAATAATTGATTGCTTTTTGATGATCATGCAATTGATAATACGTAAAACCTGTTTGGAATAAACGGTCAGAAGTATGTTCTTTTTCTAATGCACGTTCTAAAAATGGAATCGCATCTTCAAAACCGCCCATCATACTATACGCAGAACCAATTCGTTCATCAATCGAGATATTCGCAATCTCATCAATGCCTTCTTTTTGCAATTGCGAGTAATCATTGATGGCTTCACCTAATTGGTTCGCAGTAAAGTGTAGTTCGGCTAAGGCAAATGTTATCAATGGTTCTTCTGGTGCGATCGTTTTGGCTTGTAAAAGTTTTGCTTCACTGACTTCAGGAATTCCTAAAACTTGATAAAGATCAGCAGTCACTAATAAGCTCTCTAAATAATTTTCGCTCTCTGGTTGGATTCGTTCCAAATATTCAAAGGCACTATCGATATCATCATTTTCAATCGCAATTTCTGCCAATGAAAGGTTAAATACATCTTCTTCAGGAAAATCAACGGAGAGTTTTGCTAAAATACGTTTGGCTTCATCTAAAAAGCCGATTGCTTGTAATTCGCCAGCTAAACTTGCTAATATTTCTGGATCATCTTTTTTCAGAGCTTCCTCAAACATTAGATTGGCTTCGGTTAAATCTTCATTTCTTAATGCTGCGAGCATTTTTTCACTGTAACTTGACATTTATTCTCCCCTGATCTCTGTAACGATTTTTTGATACACTTCAAATGTTTGAAGCAATTCTTTTTGAGTCGGTATTTTTTCCATTCCGATTCCGCCAATTTTTGCTAAGCCTCTCAACGGTTTTTCTTCAGCTAAGTTGATAACTTGTTGGCCAAAATCAGCTAGAGAAACCGCCGGTGGAATCACGATAGGAAAACCTAATCGCACCAACCATATCATAAAATTTTTAAAATTGAAATGAAGTTCGCTTGATTCGATATTCCAAGCAAGCTCAAATAGCAATCCGAACATCATTTTCATACTATTTGATAATAAAGAACCATTTTCTGTTTGGAAAAAGGCCTTTTCAAATGTCTTGCCAAAGTTTTGAATAGCTTCACTATTAGATTGATAATATTGGATTACGGTATCACTATATGCAGCAAAAGAATGTTGCAATAGCGCTTCTCGACTCGGAAAATTTTGATAAAGATCTTGTAAAAAGGAATATTCACATACGATCCCGCAACGAATCAATGTTAAAAGATCAATCATTTTACCAGTCGTCTGCTGATTAGCTAGCGTTGGATCAAATAAAATGCTGGCTGGCGCTTCTTCCACTTCCATAATACTCACTACTGTTTCTGATGAAACGATCTGTTGAGAAAATGTCAATGTTTGAGCAAAAGAGCGTAGAGACACTGGTAAAAAACATAGTTCTGATTTGAACTTTGTCACATGCTGGACAAACCCCAAGAGCTCCATCACACCTTCATTCCCAAGACTAAAGATGATTAATTCTTGTTGTCGGCTGAAACGTTCGAGAAAATAAATTAATTCTTGAAAATTATCCATGGTATTGCAATAGCGATTATTCGTTAGTATGAACCATTCATGTGTACTTGACGACGGAACAAATTGTCGTAACTTTTCAGCGTATAAATCATAGTAACGCTGATTACCGCAAAAAAGAATTTGTTTATTGGCCAAATCTTTTTTGCGCATCATCGATGCAATTGTTTCGCCATAGGTGATGCAGGTTTCTTTTTTATGATATTGATACACTTTTTTCAACCAATCACATCCCCTCAAATTCATTTTATACTACTAAAAAACCTCCCGCAACAATTCGGCGAAAGGCGATTAGACATTTTGAATCTTTATTATTGTAAGGGTCAAGGTTGTCCTTGCTGATAAATAACCTGAGTCGAATTATTTTGTTGGTTTGTTCCATCATTTATTACTTCTTGTTGTTCAGGATAATTTTGAGCGACTGCATTATAGTCTTGCGGCGACTGTTGCTGATTGGTTTGACCTTGATTTGCTTCTTCTTGTACTTTAGATAATTCTTCATACGTCAAAATACCATCGCCATTCAAGTCAGACTGTGTAGCATTCTCATTGATGACATGTTCGCCATTAGATAAAACTCTTAATACAGTAACTTGTTCTCCCCATGGTGTAACGAGGACTTGCCCAACGCTAGACGTATCGATTGTCTCAGACTGTTCAGTACCTACTGCTGAGCTGGTAATCGTTGTATTCAACGTTACCTCACGTTGCGGGATCACCGGCTCTCCACCCGGGCCATAAAAATAGACTCCCACGATTAATCCAAGGACTACAACTGGAACAGCCACAATCAAGGCTGTAAATTTGCGACGTTGGCTTCGACTTTCTTCTTGGGCCAATAGCGCCTGTGCATCTAAAAAGCCCGCATGCCATTGAATATCATTTTGTCTGCTCTCAAGAAACGCATATGTTTGCCATGAATCATTTTTTTCAACATAAAACAATCGCTCTTCCGACATCGCATCCCACTCATTTCCATTTTTTATTATTACTTAATTTTATCTTATGTAAGGCTTTTCGTAAAATAAAAGAATACGATTTATTAATAAGAATGAATGTTATAAAAATAACTGTTTTGATGAGAGAACAAAAAACCACTGTGTCTAATGACACAGTGGTTTTAGCAACCAAATTATTTAACAGCATCTTTCAATGCTTTACCTGGTTTAAATGCAGGTACTTTGCTTGCTGCGATTTCGATTTCTTCACCAGTTTGTGGGTTACGTCCTTTACGGGCCGCACGTTCACGTACTTCAAAGTTACCAAAGCCGATCAATTGTACTTTTTCTCCGTCAGCTAATGCTTCTTGGATTGTTGAAAATACAGCGTCAACTGCTGCTGTAGCATCTTTCTTAGTTAAGTCAGTAGCTGCTGCAACTTTTTCGATCAATTCTGCTTTATTTGCCATGAATGAATTCACCTCCTGAGACATGATGTATAAACATCGACTAATCACTGAGTGGTCCAGTAATTAGTAAGAAATATTGATTTGGTCAATATTCTTTTATAACGATAGCATATGAACCTAGTGATAGCAAGGGTTTTGGCGATTAATCCACTAAAATTCTTGTTGGTTTTAGGTTTCAGTGAAATCTGTTGTCACTAAAATAAAAGTATGATAAAATACTCTATTTTCGACGACGTGGAATAATCTTGATTGGTGTTCCTTCAAACTCAAAAGCTTTACGGATTTGGTTTTCTAAGAAACGAGCATATGAGAAATGCATCAACTCTTCTTCATTTACAAAAACGACAAAGGTCGGCGGTTTCACAGCGACTTGCGTTGCATAGAAGATCTTCAAACGTTTTCCTTTATCCGTTGGTGTCGGATTGATTGCTACAGCATCCATGATGATATCATTCAATACAGACGAAGGGATACGAAGATTTTGGTTCATGCTGACTTCTTCGATGATTGCTGGAATCTTATTCAAACGTTGTTTCGTCATTGCTGATACAAAAATAATTGGCGCATAATCTAAATAGGCAAATTCTTCGCGAATCTCTTCTTCAAATTTTTTCATGGTATTTGTATCTTTTTTGACCAAGTCCCATTTATTTACAACCATGATGACCCCACGGCCTGCCTCGTGCGCATAGCCGGCGATTCGTTTGTCCTGTTCGCGAATACCTTCATCACCATTTAATACCACTAATACGACGTCCGAACGGTCAATCGCACGCATTGCACGCATCACAGAATATTTTTCTGTCGTTTCATAAACTTTCCCGCGTTTACGCATACCAGCTGTATCGATCATTGTAAATTCTTGTCCACTTTCGCCAACAAATTTTGTATCGATTGCATCTCGAGTTGTTCCTTCAATATCAGAAACGATCACGCGATCTTCTCCTAAAATGGCATTGATCAATGAAGATTTACCGACATTTGGGCGGCCAATCAAACTAAATTTGATTGTGTCATCTTCTTCTTCTTCATTATCTGTTGGGAAATGTTTGACTGCTTCGTCTAATACATCACCTAAGCCTAATCCATGACTACCAGAAACAGGGTATGGATCACCTAATCCTAAAGCGTAAAATTCATAAATATCATTACGCATTTCAGGATTATCTACTTTATTGACCATCAAAATAACTGGCTTGTTGCTTCGATATAAAATTTTAGCAACAGCTTCATCGGCATCCGTGACACCTTCTTTACCACTAGCTGCTAACAAGATAACATCTGCTTCATCAATAGCGATTTGTGCTTGTTGTTTGATTTGTTCCATAAAGGGCTCATCAACGATATCGATACCACCAGTATCAATGATTGAAAATTCATGGCCCAACCATTCACCTTTAGCATAGATCCGGTCACGGGTTACCCCCGGTGTATCTTCGACGATTGAAATTCGCTCTCCAGCGATTCGATTAAACAATGTTGATTTACCAACGTTTGGACGACCAACGATTGCAATTGTAGGATTTGACATAACTTGATTCCTCGTTCCTCTTAATGTATTTATTTTTCCTTATGAAAAATAAATCTGATGCTCTTCAGCATATAACATCCAACTATCCGTATTAGATTATAGCTATAGACCTACTATTTGACTCATACTTATAGCACGTAAATACATCGCAAACAGTTGGACTAGCATCGTTTTTCAAATTCTCCTTAGTTTAACTAAGAAAACTCCTTCTGGCAAGAGAAGGAGCCATTTTTATAAGAAGGTTTTAGATACTCTTTGATATTTTAGTAAAATAGCAAAGAAAGAGAGCATTCCAGTAAACTGGTCTGCTCTCGATCATGATTATTCGTTAGCGTCTGAATCATCTTTCAACGCATCGCCTAAGATATCGCCCATTGTAAAACCAGTATTTTCTTCTGGTAATTCATACGCTTCTTCTTCAGCAGGCTCTTCTTTGGCTTCTTCAGGTTTTTCTTCTAAAGCTTTGATCGAAAGAGCAACACGATGATCTTCAGGGTGTACTTCTAAGACTTTGACTTGGACTTGATCGCCTTCATGCAATACTTCGTGCGGAGTCGCAATATGTTTGTGAGAGATTTGTGAGATATGCACCAAACCTTCTACTCCAGGGAAGATTTCAACAAAAGCACCAAAACTAGTCAAACGTTTAACTGTTCCTTCAAGAACCGTTCCTGGAGCAGCTTTCTCTTCGATATCTGTCCATGGTCCAGGCAAGTTTGCTTTGATTGATAATGAAATACGTTCTTTATCAGGATCGACAGAAAGAACTTGAACTTCTACTTCGTCACCAACATTTAAAACATCTGCCGGTTTCGCCACGTGGCTGTGTGAAATTTCTGAAACATGTACTAAGCCATCGATTCCGCCTAAATCAACGAAAGCACCAAAGTCAGTCAGACGAGCAACTTGTCCTTTAATTACTTGTCCTTCATATAAATCAGCTAAAAGGTCTTTTTTCTTCTCAGCTTTTTCAGCAGCAACAACTGCTTTGTGAGAAAGAATCAAACGATTTTCAGAAGGTTCGATTTCAATAATTTTGAATTTCAATGTTTTACCAGTATACACTGAGAAATCATCTACAAAATGATCATCAATCATTGAAGCAGGGACGAAACCACGAACACCCACATCAACTACTAACCCACCTTTAACAGTACTCGTTACTGGTGCTTCGATGATATTGCCATCTTGGTATTCTTTTTCGATATCTTCCCAAACTTTTTTAGCATCTAAACGGCGTTTAGAAAGAAGATAGCTACCATTTTCTTTATCTTTTCCGATAGAAGAGATAACGACCAAATCAAGAATATCGCCAACCTTGACTTCATCATTGATATCTTCAACAGGTAATGTAGAAAGTTCTTTTGCAGGAACAACACCTTCCACTCCCGCACCTTCAATACCAACGATCACTTGTTTGTCTTCTAAGGCAAGTACCTCACCTTTAACAATATCGCCAACTTGAACTTCGTGCACACTTTCCATTGCTGCTTCCATGGAAACACTTTCGTTCTCCACTGAATTTCGTTCTAATTCTGTCATGTCGTTTGTCCTCCTAACCAACAATTCTTCATAAAATACACTACATTGTCTATTCTAAAATAATACACACGAAAAATAAAGCGATTTCTTCTTTTTTTCTAAAAATTAGTAGAAATTCGCTTTATTTGTCTAAAATGTTAATAATTTAAAAACCTTTTGCAGTGACGATCGCTTTAATTTTTTCAACTACTTGGATGATCGACATTCCTGTCGTATCTACTAATATGGCATCTTCTGCCTGGATAAGCGGTGATACTTCCCGATGAGAATCTAAGTAATCACGTTTAGCAATTGCTTCTTTGATCGCATCAAAATCCATCTCGATACCTTTTGCTTGATTTTCTTTATAGCGACGTTGTGCTCGTTCTTCAACACTTGCAACCAGAAAAATTTTGGCTTCTGCTGCTGGCAATACCGTTGTTCCGATATCGCGTCCATCCATTACGATACCGCCGGTTTTTGCCAATTTACGTTGTGCTTCTACCAATTCTTCACGAACTTTTCCGTGGGCCGAAACTTCAGAAACAGCTGCGGTCACGTCAGGCTGACGAATCGCCATTGTGACATCTTCACCATCAACAAAGACCAGTTGGCCATGAGCAGATTGTTTAAAAGTGATTGGGTAATCAATTGCTAATTGTGCTAATTTATCTTCATCTGAAAATGCGACGTGATGTTTGATCGCCAAATAAGTGATCGTACGATACATCGCTCCAGTATCAACATAAATAAATCCATAATCGCTAGCTAGTATTTTAGCCACCGTACTTTTACCAGACGATGCTGGACCATCGATGGCAATCGAAATTTTCTCCATACTTTTACCTCTTTCCAATAAATAAGCCGTAATCATAAATGATCACGGCTGTATAAATTACTTAATTCTAATTGAATCTCCAGGATTGATTGCGGGTGAAAAACTACCATTAGGTAAGATTGTTCTACCATTCAGTTCAGCAATTGTTTCTACCGCAACACCAGTTCTATTAGCAATTTGCTGCAACCCTTCACCAGCTTGAACAGTTGTTGTTTCACCTTCAGTTGTTGAAGATGAAGAAGGTGTCGTCGCCGCTGCTGCTTGAGATGCTGAGGCTGCCGCTGCTTGTTCGGCTGCTTCTTGCGATGCTGATGCCGCTGCCGCTTGATTGGCTGCTTCTTGTGATGCTGAAGCTGCCGCTGCTTGTTCGGCTGCTTCTTGTGATGCTGAAGCTGCCGCAATAGCCGTTGAGTCATCAGTACTTTCTTCGGTTGTACTTTCTTCACTACTTGAAGTTTCAGTTGAAGAGGCTTTTGAAACTTCTGTCGTGCTTTCTGATGAGGCTGCTGATTTGCTGTCTCCATTAGTGATCCAGAAAAATGCACCGGCCGGAATCAAAATTAGGGCTAACAATAACGCGACAAGAATCGTCAAGAATTTTGTGTTTCCGCCACCTTTGTTCCCACCATTACTGCGGCGAGATTGGCTACGTGAACTTGTTGATTCTTCACCATCAGATTCATAAATATTTTGTTCCCATGGTTCGTTTTTCGTATCATTATAGCGATCTTTTCTACTCAATTTCTCTAACCTCCTAAATGCTATCGCCATGTATTATACCATAGCTCTAATTCAATTTGCGTCATATTTCAATCTTTCAAGGGATTTTTAAAAATTTTTTGAACAATTTTTTGCCATGGTATCTTTTCTTCAATCTTGGCTCGTTCAAACGGATGCAGTTGCAATTGAGCACCATCATTATCACAACAGCAATCATTTTTACTAGTTAATGTTTCAGCAAAATAACTCACTAAAAAGTCTCGCCTGCAATCGTTGGTATGAACATAGTCCAACATCTTTTGCAGTTGGATTTTTTTAGTCATTCCTCGTTGTTCTAATAACCCCAACAACTCTTCTCCCGTATTCGGAAAGAAACGCTCCCACTTATCGATCAATGGATCATCAAAAGTGATATCCGTCATTTTTTGTTTAATTTCATAAAGTTTTTTTGATTGAACTGTTTGTTCCTGAAGAAAATGGTGAATATGTTCATCTCCATCTTCATATAATAGAATAGCTTGGCTTAAACGTCCGTCACGACCTGCACGGCCAACTTCTTGTAAATAATTCTCTGGGGAATCTGGCAAATCATAATGAATAACGAAACGGATATCTTCTTTATTTATTCCCATTCCAAACGCATTCGTCGCAATCAAAATTCTCAAGTCTCCTGTTAAAAATTGCTGCTGCAACATTCGCCGCTCTTGTCCGCTTAATCCACCATGATAATAAGCGATCGCTTGCTGACCTTTGAATGTTTCATACAGCTCTTCAACTTTTTTGCGTGTCGCACAATAGATGATTCCCGATCCATCCAGTGAATTGATCAATGTTTGCAGTTCCTTTAATTTGTCTTCCCGTTTAACAAAGAAACTGATATTCGGCCGATCGACTGAATAAACAAATTCTTTTGCAAACTTTTCATTAAACAATAGACGTTGGATATCTTTGCGAACAGCTGGTGTCGCCGTAGCAGTCAAGGCTAGTACGAAAGGCGCTTCGATAAAGCTAGTGCCTTCCGAAAGTTTTAAATACTCAGGACGGAAATCAATGCCCCATTGAGAAATGCAATGTGCTTCATCCACAACCACGAATGCTAATTTGATGGCTTTTAATGTTTGTTGGACAGATGGACTTAAAAACATTTCAGGACTCATAAAAATAAACTTATAAGTATGGGCTTGATTCAAAATCCATTGCTTTTCCCATGAAGTCAACAAACTATTCAACGCAACAACTCTTTTTTCACCTAAACGTTGCAGCTGAGTGACTTGATCTTCCATCAACGAAATCAATGGAGAAATCACCACCACAGTCCCCTCTAAGAGATAGCCAGGTAATTGATAGCACAATGATTTTCCTATCCCAGTCGGCAGCATCCCTAACACTGAGTCACCAGCTAAGAGCGTTTCAATAATTTCTTGTTGACCTGGTCGAAATCCATCAAACCCAAATTTCTTTTTTACTACTTGTTTTAGTTCCATAATTGTTTCCTCAAAAAATAGATTTGTGATAAACGAAAATTCAAATACGATAAGTCATATGATTGATAATGTGCATTGATGACTTCCTTTATATCCATGACTTCAAAACTCAATAAGTCAAACCGATCGAACGGAAATTTTTCATCCAACAATGCCCATTCAATAAAATGATCATTGATCGTTCCTTGTTTTAATCGACGTAGTATCAATATTTCGTCCACGGTTTTTTCTGTTAAGAACAACTCTTTCGTTTTTAACATACTGCGATTGATATTTTGTTGATCTAAAAAATCAATCAAACGTTTGAATTCACCTTCTGGTAACGCCTGTAAAAAACTGTCGATTGCTCGTTGACGGTACAATTCAGCCCAAGGTTCCATTTTCCATTTCTCTGGTAAAAGCTGAAAAATCGTTTTCCCTTGAAAGTCATGTCCTGAAAATTGATTGGCCAAAAAATTTGCTTCATCAGTGGTCAAGCTTTCCAACGTTTCGATCAGCTCCTGTTGGATTTTAGCTAATAGTTGTTGATCTGACTGTGCCAACCATTTTTTTATTTGATGCAAATAATACGGGCGATGTTCAATTGGTAGATAGTTTTTTTCATTGAACGATAGATGACTGGTCACTTGGATGCTAAACAAAATCAATTGCCAACTTTCTTCGCGCATCCGACCAAAACGTAAATTGTCGATCCCGGTCAGATCTACTTTTTCTGCTGCTAATAATTGTTCGCCAGAAGATGTCAACTGTCCATATCCAGCCTCGATATCAATCAGGTGTTGGCCTGCTAACTGTTGGATAGCTTCTTGAAAAGCGGCTTCTTTTAATTGAGGCAACGCCCCTAAAAAAGCTAAATTCTGATAAAAAAAACCATGCAGTAAAACTGAACTGGTTCTTTTACCTACTAATAAATGGTATAAAGTAGAGGTTCTTAACTTGTAGCCTGTTCGAAATAACGTTAAAATAAAAATTGTCATAGTAAAATCTCCTGTGGAAGGTGAAAAAATGAAATGCGAAATCATTCCTGAACGTTGCATCGCTTGTGGTTTATGCCAAACGATCGCGCCAGAAATTTTTGATTATACAGACGAAGGACTTGTTCTATTCGTAGGCGAACCTGAAGCGACCCATGAATTTGTACCTAAAGCACAGCAAGCAGCTGTCATTGAGTCAGCTAAACGTTGTCCTTCTCATGCAATCTTATATCAAGACTCACTATAACATATTTTAAATTTATGCTCGTTGTTAAACAACAATTGTCGCTAAAAAATAAAAAGAAGCTTGGACAAAAGATTATTACTTTTGTCCAAGCTTCTTTTTTATTTTAGATTGAGTGGTGTTGTGAAGCAACTGTTTTTCTAGATAACCAAGGTAATAACTTAGCATGTAGTACTAGAAAGACCCCACTGACAATGGCTCCTTTAATTAAATTAAACGGTACGATCCCAACTAAGATATAGCGTCCTAAGCCCATCCCCAACATTTGACTTGCTGAAAGTCCAAAGACTTTTAAGTATAGTGGCGTGATGACAAAATAATTAGCTACGCTCATAAAAATCGTCATAGCTAGAATACCCAGTCCTAATCCTAGTGCATGTTTAGCTTTCGTTTTTTGACGGTACATCAGAAAAATCGGTAATGTATATAATACTGATGCAAAGAAGCTGGCAAAATCACCAATCATATTATCGATCGAAAACCCAGTCATTGTTAGATGGACGATTGAACGAATGAGCGCGGTCGCAATTCCCGTCATAGGTCCAAAGATAAACATGTTGATCAATACTGGAATATCACTAAAATCCAACTTTAGAAATGGAAACATGGGAACGATTGGAAATGCAATCAATTGCAAAATCAATCCCATTGCTGCTGCTACTGCTACTGCTGTCATTTTTTGTAACTTTAAGTTCTTCATCTGAAATCCTCCGATTCGGAATCATCTTCATCGAACTATTTGAGTAGAATTTGATACGCAAAAAAACCCCATGCTTCAGCAAAAGCATAGAGTTACTTGAATTGAATACAGACTCACTCAAATAAGCTCTATCTTCTTTATCCAGACTGTACTGTCGGTATCGGATTTCCACCGATTCGGCTGCTTACGCAGTTCGCGGACTATGACCGCCGGTCGGGATTTTCACCCTGCCCCTGAAGACGAACCTTAAATTATTTTTTTGATAGCTTCACTATAACAACTTTACTATCAAAAAACAAGTAAATGAGTTTAGTTATCTTGATTGATTTAATAATGAATTAATTTCCTTATTATTTAACCGGCGATATTCACCTGGTCGTAGTCCTTGAAGCGTCAAATCACCATAACGTTCACGTTTTAATTTTTGAACTGGTAAACCAACTGCTGCTAACATATTTTTTACTTGATGATTACGACCTTCGTGAATTGTTAATTCCACAATACTTGTACCAGCAACTTTATCAGTTGAAAGAATTTCAAAACGGGCTGGAGCTGTTTTCTTTCCTTCGATTCTTACGCCTCTAGTCAATGGCATCAATACTCGTTTTTCAGCATATCCTTTAACTTTTGCCACATAAACTTTATCGATTTCGTGTTTAGGATGGGCCAAACGTTGAGAAAAATCGCCATCATTAGTTAACAATAATATACCCGATGTATCATAGTCCAAACGGCCTACAGGATAAATTCTTTCCGGAACGGCTGCAAAATAATCTGTGACGACTTTCCGCTTCTTATCATCTGAAACAGCCGAGATGACTCCCCGGGGTTTATAAAATAAATAATAAACTGGTTCTTCTTGATAAATCGGCACACCGTCTACTTCAACGATATCTTTTTTTCCAACTTTAGTTCCTAATTCTCTAATGACCTCACCATTGACGCTGACACGCCCACTCGTGATATAATCTTCTGCTTTGCGGCGTGATGCAATACCGGCATGAGCAATAATTTTTTGTAATCTTTCCATTTATACTTCATCCTCTTCTTTGAAACGATCATAAAACAAATCCAATGGTTCTTCATCGTCTGCCAGATCTTCTTCCATCATTTGTACATCAGGTAATTCCTTGATATCTTTTAACCCAAAATAATCCATAAAATAATCGCTTGTACCGTATAAAATAGCACGACCCGGACCTTCTACTCGTCCTTGTTCTTCGATCAATTGGCGAGCAACTAACGTCTGAACTGCCCCACTTGATTGAACACCTCGTAATTCATCGACTTCAGATCGCGTGATCGGTTGTTTGTAGGCAATGATCGATAGTGTCTCTAACGCAGCTTGGCTCAAACGATTAGCCATCGGCGAACGCGCAAAATCTTTTAATAGCGGAGCAAATCTTTTCTTTGTACTTAATACAAAGTGATTGCCCACTTCTAAAATGGTCAGTGCAGATGCTTTATCATTTTCATAACGCTCTTTTAACTTTTGGATGCTATCGTAAAGTTCTGAAGTCGCAGAGTCTAATGTAAATGATAATTCTTCTAAGCTCAATCCTTCATCACCAACAACAAAAAGCATGGCTTCGATTTGACTCATTTGGTTCATGGGGTAACTCCTTTAAAAATTAAAATTGGTGCATAGGTCTCTGACTGACTAGCGATTGCATGACCTTTTTTCATTAATTCTAACAACGCCATAAACGTTGTGATCATTTCATCTTTAGTATAATGCGTAAACATTGATTCTAAAGTTAAACTTTCATTTTCAGCTAAATCAGCCAAGCGCTGCTGGATCTCTGTTACTTTTTGATCGATAGTGATTGATTCCGAAGCGACCGTTGTAGTGATCGGTTCTAAATCTTTTTTGCGTTTTAAAACATCATGTAGCGCCAAAAATAAATCAATCGTATTCAATTGATCTTTAGGTAAGGGTAAAATCTCTTCTTCATAATCACTGAGATCCATTGGAGCTTTCGTATAATATTGGCTGCGTTCTTGTTCTTTTTCAGATAAGACAGTCGCTGCATATTTATACTTGCGATATTCTAACAATTGCTGCACTAATGCATCACGAGGATCTTCTCCCTCGTCTTCCTCATAATCAAATTCTAACTCCTGTTTTGGTAATAACATCTGACTTTTGATCGACATCAATGTCGCTGCCATAACGATGTATTCCCCGGCAACTTCTAGTTCTAACGTTTTCATTGCATGAATATAATCCATATACTGTTCTGTTACCCCAGCGATCGGGATGTCATAAATGTCTATCTCCAATTGCTGGATCAGATGCAATAGCAAATCTAATGGACCTTCAAAAACATCTAATTTTAAATTAATGGCTTCCATATTATCCTCGTTTACGCTCTTGCCATTTTGCTAAAAACATTGACGTAGCAGGAGTGCCAATGATTTGCTCTTCCGGATAAAGTTCTTGGAGCTCATCCATCATTTTCAAGCTGATCCCTTCTCCACGATAAGATGGATTTAAACTAATATCGTGCAAAATAAGTTCGTCGCCTTCTAGTTGACTGATACCAATGACTCCTTGGACATTATCAGAAGTTTCATCATAGTAACAAAATAATTGGTACCGTTCATCTTCCTCATATGTATCAATCTCTTTTAATAAATGTTTTTGATCTTTTAAACCGTCATGAAAGCCTAATAGCCCCATAGCAATTTTTCGTTGATTTTTTCGATATTTAGTAAGCACTTTTTCTCCTCCTGTTAAGCACGCGGGAAAAATTCTTTATACACTTCGGTCATCCTGCGTTTCGTGATGTGTGTATAAATTTGGGTCGTTGAGATATCCGCATGACCTAATAGCTCTTGGACTGTTCGTAAATCAGCCCCGTTTTCTAATAAATGGGTCGCAAAACTATGGCGTAATGTATGTGGTGTGACATCTTTTGTGATCTCAGCTTTAATTACATACTGTTTTAAGTTTTTCCATATTCCTTGACGGCTCATTCCATGCCCATGGTTGTTCACAAATACATGGATTTCATTTGGTGTTTTTTTAGTTAATAAGGGTCGAACTTCTGAAAGGTAACGTTCAATCCAATGAATCGCATAATCACCTAAAGGTACGATTCGTTCTTTATCCCCTTTACCGATTGTTTGCAACAGACCCATTTCTAAATGAATATCTCCCAGCTTCAAGCCAATCAATTCACTTACCCGTAATCCTGTGGCATACATCACTTCTAAAATCGCGCGGTCGCGAATCCCTAGATCAGTCGTTGTATCAGGTGCCGCAATCAAACGTTCCACTTCTGCCAAAGAAAGTGTCTGCGGTAATTTTTGCGCTTTTTTAGGACTATCGATGTGTTGCATTGGATCATGATCAGTATAACGTTCTTGACGTAAAAATTGATGAAAACGTCGTAAACTAGAAATCATTCGCGTGATCGTTGTGGTTGCCTTGCCAGCCTCTGTTAGACTCGCCAAAAAAGCAACGACTACGTAACGATCTACGGCAGTCCATTCAGTTATTCCTTGCTCTTTTAAAAACTGTAAGTATTGAAGCAAGTCGCGTTGATAACTAGTTCGAGTATTTTCGGAAAGACCTCGCTCAATCGATAAAAAATGCAAATATTCCGTAATTTGTTCTTCCATGCTTTCACCACTTTCGCTTTATCATAACAAAAAGCCCCTTGAAATGATAGCACGTATCTTTGCAAGGGACTACAAATTTAATTATGAATTAATCGATTTATTAAAAGCTTTATGCTCTATTTTTTTGTTGACAGCTTTGGCAAATCCCGTGAAAGGTCAAGCGATGGTCTTTTACTGCAAAATGATAACGTGATTCCACGATTCGTTCAACATCTCCCAGCAAGTCTTCTTCGATTTCTTCGATATTGCCGCACTCCAAACAAAGCAAGTGGTGGTGGAAATGCTCTGCACCCTCTTTGCGTAAGTCATAGCGTGCCAAGCCATCATCAAAACTGATTTTGTTAACGATCCGCAATTCTGTCAAAATTTCTAGTGTTCGATAAACAGTCGCTAAACCAATTTCTGGACTTTTTTTCTTCACGAGAAAATAGATTTCTTCTGCTGATAAATGATCTTTTTCATTTTCTAATAAAACGAGCACCGTTGCTTCACGTTGAGGAGTCAACTTGAAACCAGAATCATGGAGCTGTTTTTTCGTTTTTTGTAAGGCTAAAACTGCGTTCAAGAGAATTCTCCTTTATCTACATTATAATAATTATAAATAAGAAACCAAATAAACGTCTCTTTCTTAGAATTATTATAGTTTAAGCTTGAGAGTTATGCAAGGTTATTCTCAATTAGCTTTTTAACTTGATTTCTCCCTCAGTTTGGCTAATCAATTTTTCTTTCAATAAATGACCGATCGCACGTTTGAATTGGCCTTTGCTGATACCAAAGGCTTCTTTGATTTCTTCAGGAGCAGATTTATCCCAATAGGGTAAAGAGTGTGTTGCATTTCGTTGCAGCATGGTCAAAATCATCGCCGCATCATCATTGATCATCTCATAATTCCGTGGTTTTAACGACATGTTTAAAACGCCATCAGGGCGAACCCCAATAACACGTGCTTCGACTACTTCACCCAAACGAGGTTCTTTATAGCGTTCAGATGGATGAACAAAACCAATATAAAAATCATCAGTGATCAGATAAGATCCGGCAACTTTCAAACGATAAATCGTTCCGTTTTTATTTTCATTTTGCATTTCAGCCGAACCAGATCGACTTAATGAATGGAAAATCGCTTCATCTGCTAAAACACCCCACATACGATCCTTTTCATCTACTCGTAAGCTGATCATTAAACGATCGCCTTTTTTAGGCCATAATTCTTTCATGCTAGGCATTTCATCTAAAGATACCACCATATCTTTGTCAGGCAATCCGATATTAACGAATGCCCCTAAGTCACGGCGAACGTCAGTTACTTCACCAAAAGCAAAATGTCCGATCCGTACTTGAGGGATTACCGTAGTTATAACTGCTTCTTTCTTTTGATTGACATAGGCAAATCCTTCGATACTCTCGCCAATCTCATGTTCGCCTTCCGTTTTTGCTAATCGAAAAGTAACACCATTTTTTTGTACTAAATACATTGTTTCATTTTCATCAATAATCAAACCAGTAATAACTTGACCTAATAGCTCGTTCATAATTTTTGCTCCTTACTTATATTAAAGACAAAGTGTCTCGTGATTTTATTTAACATATAACATTCTCTAGCAGACCAATGCAAGCAGTAAAGCTGGAAAGAAGTATTCTTCCCAGCTAAATGTCATTGATTTAATTAGGACCATTTCCTTTGAACCAACCCGTTTTACAGTTGATCGTCACCAAATACATTGGCAAATCGGAATCTGAATAGCCCTTAGTCAAAGCTGCACGATTAGAAGTAGCATAAAGATTATAATAACCTTCACCATTTTCTATCTTGACAGGAACTAAGCTGTAACCACCTTCAACAATGTATCCTCGTGAAATACACGTTTGGATCACTTGCTCTTTTACACCCGCAGCCCAAGTGTAAGCAGAACTGCTTGTATCCCCGGCGGCACTGGTATTCGCCGCTTTTTGAGCGGCCTTATCTTGCTCGGATTTTTCTTTAGCAGCCTTTTCAGCTGCAGCTTTTTCTTCAGCCGCTTTCTTTTCTTTATCTTTCAATGTTTGATCTACTCTAGCTAATTCCTCTATTTGAGTCTTGACCAGCTGTTGATTAGCGACTGCTTTTACTGCATTATTAGCAGTATTGTATTGATCACGTGTCACTGAATCAATCATTTTTCCATCTTTTAATAAACTAGCAGTCCCTTTTTTAGCAGCTTCTACTTTTGTATATTGGTCCTTAGCATTAGTGATTGCTTGCGCCATTAGTCCATCAAACTCTTTATCTCCTGTATCAACTGTTAAATCAACAGGATCTGCTGTTTTCAATAAAGGTTTCTCAACCATTTTATCGCCATCGATTGCAGCACTAGTGAATAATTGGTTGACTGCTTGCTCAGCTTTCTGTTTAGCTACCAATTCATCATACTCTTTTTTCAAATCATCATAACGATCATTACTTTTATAGCCAGCTAATTCTTCATCAATTTTTGCGGCATTTAAATCTAATTTGTCTGCTGCAAGATAGATTTTTTTATCCGTAGTATAGTAATCATTGATACTTTTTTCGATCGTATCCAATGACTCATTATCCTTCTTGATTGTTGCGATCCGTTGCGCTTCTACTTTCTTCTCATGTTGGTAATAATAACCCCCACCTAAGCCTAAAACAATAACAGCTGCTAATGTAATGAATAATCTCTTACGATTTTTCTTTGGTTTTTCTTCAGGTGGTTGAGTATTTGAAGGTGGGGCTTCTTGATCAGCTGTAGTTTCTACAACTGGTTCATCAGCAGATACTTCTTCGCTTTTGTTAGATATTACCGGTTCAATAATAGCTTCTTCCGGCTCATTTATTGCATTTGGTTCAGTATCAGTTTCTTCTGATCGACTTTCGACTATCGGTTCAACTACTACTTTTTCTGATTCATTTGTCGCCTCATCTTCTTCAAGTGGGACAGAAACTTCTGATTCAAACTCAGGATCGACAATTAATGGATTTGGTTCAGTCTGTTCAGAGCTAAAGTCAGGCTCTTCGATTAATTCTTCAGACTCTTCAGAATCGACTTTGGATTCATTAACAACTTCTGATTGCTCTTCCTTCAAGGATTCTTCTGTAGAAGTCACGTTATCAGATTCAATAATTAAATCTGGTACCTCTGGTTCATTCGGCTCTTCAGAAAGCTCGTTCGACTTTTCAGATTGATCACTTTCTTCTACTGATGAGTGTTCTTCCTCAGCCTTTGCCTCTTCGATTGCCTCAGAAAGTAAAGAATCATCCTCAGGATCAGCGCCTTCTTTATGTTGACGAATATACTGTGCCAAAATTGGATTCATTTCTAGCGCTTCTTCCGGTTCATGCTTTGGATCTTCGCGCTCAGAATCCGCTTCTTTCATTTTGTCCTCATTTTCTTTAAACATTTGTTGGACAGATTCGATCGGCATATTCGCCAATTTAGACCACTCAATAGTATCATTTAAATCATCGTCTTTTTTAATTTTATCTTCTTCATTTAACTGTAGTGAAAAGCCACACTTCGGACAAGTCGTGCATCCTTCGACTGGTTCAAAACCACAGTTAGGGCATTTTTGCAATGAAATCGGCTCCTTTTTTTCAATCTTATGCTTTAATCTATCATATGTCACGAGATGTTCCAAGCAGTTTTCGGTTGAATTAATCAAAAATAAGAAAATCCTTTTTGAACAAATTGTTTGATTTATAATTACGACAAATAAAAAACTCCTTGAGTTGCCTCAAGGAGTTCAACGATGTTTATTCTAAAAAGTCTTTCAATTGTTTCGAACGAGAAGGATGGCGTAATTTACGCAATGCCTTCGCTTCAATTTGGCGAATACGTTCACGGGTAACACCGAATACACGGCCTACTTCTTCTAGCGTACGTGTTCGACCATCATCTAATCCAAAACGTAAACGTAAAACATTTTCTTCACGATCTGTTAAAGTATCTAATACATCTTCTAGTTGTTCTTTCAACATTTCAGATGCTGCATGTTCTGCTGGACTGGTTGCTTCCTGGTCTTCGATAAAATCACCTAAATGAGAATCATCTTCCTCACCGATTGGTGTTTCCAATGAAACTGGTTCTTGAGCAATCTTAAGGATTTCACGCACTTTTTCAGTCGGAAGATCCATTTCAGCACCGATTTCTTCGGGTGTTGGTTCGCGTCCTAAGTCTTGTAATAATTGACGTTGCACACGAATCAATTTATTGATTGTTTCGACCATATGAACAGGGATACGGATCGTACGCGCTTGGTCAGCAATTGCACGAGTAATCGCTTGACGAATCCACCATGTTGCATACGTTGAGAATTTGAATCCTTTGCGATAATCAAATTTTTCAACAGCTTTCATCAAGCCCATATTTCCTTCTTGGATTAAATCAAGGAATTGCATTCCACGTCCCACATAACGTTTCGCAATACTTACTACTAAACGTAGGTTAGCTTCTGCTAAACGTTGTTTTGCTTCTTGATCTCCTTGTTCAATCAATAATGCAAGTTCAACCTCTTCTTGTGCCGTCAAAAGAGACACACGACCGATTTCTTTTAAGTACATACGAACTGGGTCATTGATTTTAACGCCAGTTGGGGCTGATAAATCTTCTTTTTGTGCTTCTTTTGCCGTTTTTTCATTTTGTTTCAAACTAGCTTTAGAAGGTTCACCATTTTCATCGACAACACTGATTCCAGCATCTTCGATTTTTTGAATCAAGTCATCCATTGCTTCAGCACCTAATGAGTACGGTGTTGCTAAACGGTTCGTCAATTCATCATAGACTACCTGTCCCAAAGGTTTTTTCTCTTTGATAAAGGCTGCTAATTTTTTTTGATATTCTTTGTCATTTTTTACATCTGCCATAAAATAAATGCCCCTTTCACTTCTAGGCTTGTTTCAAGCGTTTCGTCAATTCGATAATCTGAATCGTCAACTCCAGTTCTCGTTGTTGGTTCCCGCTTTTCCTGGCCTCAAGCTGCTCTTTTTGTCGTTGTTTGATTTCTTCAGCAATGCCAGATTGGGAAATAACCCGCATCAAGTCATAGATTTCGCGTTCATTACTATCTTCTGACATGGATATTATAGAGATGTCGATGACTAACTGCTTCATCTCTTCCTCTTTTAAATAGTTCAGGAAGTCTGCCAAAATAAAATTTCCATGAACCATCATATAACTATCTAGATAAAGAAGCAATTCCTGATACTGATCGTGAATAAATTGAAATTCCGATTGAACCAACTGTTCGCGCACCGAATTCTCGTTCATGCAACGATAAATCAGCATCCGTTCTGCTTTTTCTTCTTTAGTTAATACACGTTTATTAGATTGGATCGGTGAAGGTGCTATAGCAACTTGTTGTTGCCTTCGCTCTGTTCGTTGCGTTTGACGCGCCATTTGCAATTGTTGCTTCAAACTCTCACGAGAGAGATGAAATTCAGCTGCAAGCTGACCCAAATACATATCCTGTTCGACCGGCGATTGGACTTTTGCTAAATCTTGCATCACCGCTTCTAAATAATTCAAGCGATCCGATTCATTTTCCAAATTCAGTCCTTTTTTACGATAATACATTTTGAATGCAAAAGGCGTTTGACGTCCATGGTGAATCAAATTCTGTAATTCCGTGATTCCATATTTACGTAAGTATTCATCCGGATCTAACTTTTCAGGAATCGTCACCGTTGAAAGATTCAACCGACTGTGCGTACTTAAAAGCGTCAAAGCTCGATCAGTCGCTGCTTGTCCGGGATCATCACCATCATAAGCAATTACTACTTGACCCGTGATTCGCTCAATCGCTGAGATCTGCTGTTCCGTCAAACTGGTCCCCATCGATGCTAATCCAATTTTTATATCCGCTTGCCATGCTGCTAATACATCCATGAATCCTTCAAATAAAATCGCTTCACCTTGTTTTCGGATTTCATTGCGCGCCTTGTCGAAATTAAATAAAACTTGACGTTTATTGAACAATTCCGTTTCAGGCGAATTCAGGTACTTAGGCTGATCATCGCCAGGATAGTCTTTCGTCTTTAATAAACGACCAGAAAAACCAATTGGCTTTCCTCTGAAATCATTTAAAGGAAACATTACTCGTTGATAGAAACGATCACTAAAGCTCCCATTATCGCGACGAATGAACAATCCGCTTCGTTCCATTAAATCAGCATTGACTTTATCTTGCTGAGCTACTTGAACTAAAAAATCTCGTTGATTAGGTGCAAAACCGATCTTGAACTCGTTAATCAACTCATCAGTTAATCCACGCTCATGCAAATAATCCAATGCTTCTTCACCGACTTTAGTATTCATCAAGATATGATGATACAAATCCCGCGTACGTTCATGCAAACCAATCAATTGTTGCTGTCCAGTAGATGTTTGGCTGATTGGTTCAGTTGCAATATCAATAGCCAAAGGAATCTGCTCAATGTCGGCAACTTTTTTTACTGCCTCAGGAAAAGTAATACCTTCTAGCTCTTGTAGAAATGTATAGACATTCCCACCTTTGCCGCAACCGAAACAGTGAAAAATTTGTTTGTCTTCAGCAACTGAAAACGACGGTGTCTTTTCTTCATGGAATGGACATAATCCCAAATAATTTTTCCCTGATTTTTTCAATTGGACGTATTGCCCAATCACTTCAACGATATTCGTTTTTTCACGAACCTCATCGATCACTTGTTGGGGGATTCTTTGTGCCAAAAAATATCACCCTGATTTCCATAAAATATGATAAAAGACCTAAAAAATCGCCCTAATTCATCTTCCGATCAGCGCGATTGTTTTAGACAAACTTATACATGTACCATTTTAGCATACTTCCTTATTATTACAAGTTTTCCGCTTGTTATTTTAACTCTTTTGAAACCTTTCATACCATGTGATGAACTGCTTATTGGTTTGGACGAGTTCTGCATAAAACATATTTCCTCCATCACGGTATAAATACCCGCCATTATACAGAACTGATTGCCATTTCATATACCGATAAGTTTCTTGCTGATCATTGCCAAAACCAGGAGATAATACATCTCTTGAGTATTCTTCCGCCAATTCGACACTATTCTTGCCACCATTGTCTTTAACAAAATCAATATACTTCGTTCCAAAATTATAGGCTTGAATCGCAGTGGCTAGATCACACCCAGCAGCGCTGGCTAACTTATAACTTTGAGCGAAATGTTCTACACCAATCTCAATACTCTCTTTTTGGCTATCAATTTGGCCGCGACTACCATAGGCGCTCTCAGAACTTTGCATCAAGTCAGTGCCTTTTCCTTTTGACTCCGTGTACATAATCCCTAAAATGACATCTGTGTATTTGCCTACACCAGCTTCATCTGCCGCCTGTTGGACTTCACTACGATAGCTAGTAACGGTTTTGACACTTTTATATGTCCGAACTGCAAAAAATCCTCCAACAAAAATAACAATGACAACACCCAGAGTTATAATGAATTTTATTATTTTACCAATTAATTTCAACATATGACTTATCCAACCATCTTCTTATTTTCTTTATTTATACTACTAGAAGTTATTAGGGTTTTAAAAGTAAAAAATGATAGCTTTATATTAAATTAATCATTCTATTATGCTCCCTTGTTCTTATAACTAAATTAATGTTCAAGAAGGAAAAAAATCGGTATACTTAAATCTGGAAGGTGATAACAGAATGTCTGAAAAAAGAATCGCTCGGATGAGCGACGGATCAGAAATTTATTATGAAAAGTACGGTAGTGGGCCTGCACTATTCTTGCTACATGGTAACGGCGGAAGCGGAAGGTATTTTTCAAAACAAATCAATAGTTTTAGTAAACATTTCAATGTTTATGTAGTAGACAGTCGCGGACATGGACGCTCGACCAACACACAAAAAGAAACTAGTTTTCAAATTATGGCTCATGACTTGGCAACAATTATGGAACAAGAAAAAATTGTCTGTGCAGATTTATTAGGATTTAGCGACGGCGCCAATTTGGCTATGGTTTTCGCACATCTCTATCCAGAAAAAGTGGATCATTTAGTTCTGAATGCGGGGAATACTATACCTAGTGGAGTTCGCTTTATCCCCCATGTACTTAGTTACTTGCAATACGGGATTGTTTGGGTGGGCGCATTCGTAGATAAAGGCATGCGGAATTTTTTACCTATTTTACGATTGCTTTTTCGTGACATCGGCTTATCGACAGAAAATCTGAATAGTATTAAAGCACCCACTCTGGTTATCGTGGGCAAGCATGATTCAATCAAAACAAGGCATTCAATGTATTTGGCTCGCGCTATCCCAAATGCTAGTTTCGCGATTGTTTCAGGACAAGGTCATATGTTTGCACGGCGGAATCCAAAACGCTTTAATCAAGAAGTTCTACAGTTTTTATTGGAAAAGGAGTGATTCGATGGAAAGAATTGTTGAATGGGTTAAGAATCATCTAAGTAAATTAAAAATGATTTTTTTGATTTCTGTTATTGTTATTGTTATTTTCGAATTATCAAATATTGCTAAGACTATTTCATTTGATCAGCTTTCAGATATTTTTAGTCGTATAAGCATCAAAAATATTTTACTGATGGCATTGATTGGGTTAGTCTCAGTGACACCAATGATCGGTTATGATTTTACGTTGAATCATATTTTGGAACAAAAACCTAAAAAATTGTATGTATTTGAGACCAGTTGGTTTGTAAATACTTTAAACAACATTGCTGGTTTTGGGGGTGTCGTTAGCGCTGGATTGCGTTCCGAATTTTATGGAAAACAGACTTCTGGAAAAAAAGTCATTCAAGCCCTATCTAAAATTTTAGTATTCACGATGTCCGGATTATCTATTTATGCATTGCTCTCATTTTTCCTTGTGATCTTTGATGACCATAATGAATACTTGCGACAATATTGGATTTGGCTGATCGCTGGTGGTTTATATTTCCCGATTATCTTTTGTTTAAGCCTTTTTGGAAAAGGCGAATACTTAGGTGACCTTAAAAGTTCTCACCGATTACAACTAATTGGATATTCTTTTCTAGAATGGACCGGTGTCTTAGTTAGTTTTATTTCAACGGGTTTATTGATGGGCGTATCTGTCAGCGTTCGTGATGTAGTGCCATTGTTTATTGCTGCGACAGTGATCGGAATTGTCTCGATGATTCCGGGAGAACTGGGTAGTTTTGATCTGATGATGATCCTTGGTTTGTCTGCCTTAGGGACTCCGCGAGAAACGGTCATTGCTTGGATTTTATTATTCCGATTATTCTACTATTTACTGCCTTTCGCAATCGGCTTGATCTTTTTCTTTAAAAACATCAGCTCAACGATTAATGATCGTTACAAAGGTATCCCGCTAAGTCTGTTAAAAGAAGTCGCCCACAAACTGGAAAGCTTCTTGCTTTATTTCACTGGTATCATGCTGGTCCTATCTGCGACGATTCCAGAGGCTTTTGTTCGAGTACCTTTCTTACAACATTTAAATCCGATTCATTCCCGCGTGATCGTTGTTTTCCCGGCTATTCTTTTAGGTTTCTTATTGATGGTCTTGGGACGCGGCGTTGCCGCTCGAGTCAAACGAGCTTATATCCCTACGATTGTGATTGTAGCTGCAACGTTTTTATATTCTATGTTGGCCGGATTTAGAATATCGAGTGGTATCTTCTTAGCTCTAGTTTTGATTTTTGTCATTTTTTCTAAAAACGAACTATTCCGTGAACAACTCGTTTACTCTGCCGAATGGCTAACGATCGATGGCATCATTATGGGTAGTTTAGCGATCCTTTATATCATCATCGGTGTATACAATAGTCCAAAGATTCACCATCGCCATAGATTACCAGATTTCTTTTTGTTCCCTAGCGAACAGATTTGGGTGGTTGGTTTTATTG
This sequence comes from Enterococcus sp. 22-H-5-01, assembly GCF_050310005.1. Classification (NCBI taxonomy): domain Bacteria; kingdom Bacillati; phylum Bacillota; class Bacilli; order Lactobacillales; family Enterococcaceae; genus Enterococcus; species Enterococcus sp. 22-H-5-01. Next base: position 387,389 of record NZ_CP189993.1, on the reverse strand, counting down.
CTATTTTTATTGGCGCCTTCTTTGTTCTTTTATTGATTTGGTTCTTAAAAAACAAACGAGTACAGCTTGGTGAAAAACTCGACGAGAAGCGCGTTCAGCATATTTTAGCAACTTATGGCGGCAACGCAGATAGCCAATTGGTTTTCTTAAATGACAAAAAAGTTTTCTATTACAACGATGGCGAAGACGATACAGTCTTTTTCCAATTATCGACCTTCAATAATAAAGTCTTGATCATGGGCGATCCTTCAGGGAAAGCGGCTGATTTCGAAGCGGCAACCGAAGAATTGATTGAACAAGCTGATCGTTATAATTATTTACCAGTCTTTTATGAGAACAGTGAAGAAATGGTCATGATCCTTCATGAATTTGGCTATGACTTTATCAAATTTGGCGAACGAGCCCATGTCTTCTTGCCAGACTTTACTATGAGCGGCAAAAAGATGAAAGGCCAACGAGCAAGTTTCAATAAAGTACTAAAAGAAGGCTATCAATTTGATGTCTTAAAACCTCCTTTTTCAACCGAAACCATGCAAAATCTTCGATCAATTTCTGATGAATGGTTAGATGGAAGAAAAGAAAAAGGCTTTTCTCTAGGTTTCTTTTCTGAGGACTATTTGCAGCGAGCACCGATTGCTGTGATAAAAAATGCGGAACATGAAATCGTTGCGTTTGCCAATTTCATGCCCACGTATACAGACAATCTTGGAACGATCGATTTGATGCGGCACAACCCAGAAAAAGCACCTGGTGGCACGATGGACTTCTTATTCATAAATCTATTCCAATATATGCGCGATGAAATGGGCATCGAATATTTCGATTTAGGGATGGCCCCATTAGCGAATGTCGGTACTTCACGTAAAAGTTTTACGCAAGAAAGAATTGCCTATTTAGTTTATAACTTCGGTTCACGCTTTTACTCTTTCGGCGGTTTGAAAGAATACAAAGACAAATATGCGAATAAATGGTTGCCAGAATACGTTCTCTATTCACGTGATAGTTGGATTGGGTATGTGATGATTGCTTTATTGATTACCGATAACGCACCCGTACAAGGTGAGAAAAAATATCGTGGCATTCATCGTTTCATCTTCAAAACTTAATAGGCAAAAAATCCCTTACCAAATGGTAAGGGATTTTTTTATTTCTTGCCGCCGAAAGCATCTTTTACTTTTCCAAAAAATCCTTCGTCTCGTTGTTCAGTAACTGTCTGCCCACTTGCTTCAGCAAACGCACGCAATGCTTCTTGTTGCTTTTCGTTCAAGTTCTTAGGTGTGATGATCTTAACAGTCACTTGTTGGTCACCGTTAGAATTACCACGTAATCTAGGAGCCCCTTTGCCTCGTAAGCGGAATTTAGAGCCCGTTTGAGTACCAGCAGGAACTTTTAGCTTCACATCACCATGAACAGTCGGTACGTTGATTTCATCACCTAGCGCAGCTTGTACAAAGCTCAAAGGTAATGTGTAATAAATCTCGCCGCCATCGCGATCGAAAATGTCGCTTTCTTTTACTTTGAAGACGACATAAAGATCACCGTAAGGTCCGCCATTGATACCAGCTTCACCTTGATCTGCTAAACGCATTTGTTGACCATCTTCTACACCCGCAGGAACTTTTACTTTGACAGTATGCGGACGTTTTTCGTGTCCAGTACCATGACAAGTTGGGCATGGATCTTTTATTTCTTTACCCGTCCCATGACAAACATCACATGTTTGACGACTCATCACACGACCAAGTGGTGTTTGATGTTCTACATTGATTGAACCTGAACCATGACACTTGTGACAAACTTCAGGTTCAGTACCAGGTTTTGCACCATTGCCGTGACACGTATGACAAGTTTCTTCGCGATTATATTTGATATCTTTTTCAACACCAAAGATTGCTTCTTCAAACTCTAAATTAATTGAGTATTGTAGATCCGCCCCTTGTCTTGGAGCTTTCGGATCTGCTTGACGAGAACCCCCGCCGCCAAAGAAAGATTCAAAAATATCTTCAAACCCAAAACCGCCTGCGCCGCTAAATCCACCAGCACCGCCGAAGCCTCCGGCACCACCTGCGCCAAAGTTAGGATCTGTTCCAGCATGACCATATTGATCATAGGCCGCACGCTTTTGAGGATCACTCAAAATTTCGTAAGCCTCAGATATTTCTTTAAACTTTTCTTCTGCATCAGCTTCCTTGTTGATGTCTGGATGGTATTGCTTGGAAAGCTTGCGATACGCTTTTTTTATTTCAGCATCAGAAGCACCTTTTTGAACCCCAAGGACTTCGTAATAATCTCGTTTTGTAGCCATTGGCTTCCCTCCGTAATTCATAGAATCGTTAGTATTGTATCACAGTCGATTTCGATACGATACTTTTCTTAGATTTTTTCTAAAGGAGCGACCAATCTTAAAGAAAAAGGCCAAAGCGATGACTTTGGCCTTGATCAACGAATTAATTATTTGTCGTCATCGTTAACTTCTTCAAAATCAGCATCTACAACATCATCCGCGCCGCCTTGAGCAGCATTTGGATCAGCATCTGCTTGTTGTTGCGCAGCTTGTTCATAAAGTTTAACTGTTAAGTTTTGGACGATTTCGTTCAATGCGTCACGTTTTGTTTTCATTTGTTCGACATCGTTAGCTTCAACTGCTGCTTTTAATTCATCGCGAGCATCTTCAGCTTTCTTCACTTCGTCTGCATCAACTTTGCCTTCTAATTCTTTCAATGTTTTATCAACAGAGAATAGCAACGCATCAACGTCGTTACGTAAGTCAACTTCTTCTTTACGAGCTTTATCTGCATCAGCATTTGCTTCAGCATCTTTTACCATGCGTTCGATTTCATCATCTGATAAACCTGATGAAGATTTGATTGTAATTTTTTGTTCTTTTTGTGTTCCTAGATCTTTCGCAGAAACATTCACGATACCATTTTTATCAATATCGAATGATACTTCGATTTGAGGAATTCCTCGTGGTGCTGCTGGAATATCTGTTAATTGGAAACGACCCAATGTTTTGTTGTCTGCAGCCATCGGACGTTCACCTTGTAACACGTGAATATCTACTGCTGGTTGATTGTCAGCTGCTGTTGAGAATACTTGTGATTTGCTTGTTGGGATCGTTGTATTACGATCGATCAATTTAGTAAATACGCCACCCATTGTTTCGATACCTAATGATAATGGTGTCACGTCTAGTAAAACAACGTCTTTTACATCACCAGTGATAACGCCACCTTGGATTGCAGCCCCCATAGCAACTACTTCATCTGGGTTTACAGATTTATTTGGTTCTTTACCTGTTTCTTTACGTACAGCTTCAACAACTGCTGGAATACGAGTAGAACCACCAACTAAAATAACTTCATCGATTTCTGATTGAGATAAGCCAGCGTCTTTTAATGCTTGACGAACTGGAGTTTTAGTACGTTCTACTAAGTCTGCAGTGATTTCATCAAATTTAGCACGTGATAATGTTGTTTCCAAGTGCAATGGACCAGCATCGCCAGCAGTGATAAATGGCAAGCTGATTTGTGTTGAGCTTACACCTGACAAATCTTTTTTCGCTTTTTCAGCAGCATCTTTCAAACGTTGCATTGCCATTTTATCTTTAGATAAGTCAATACCATTTGCTTGTTTGAAGTCAGCAACTAAGTAATCGATGATCTTGTTATCAAAGTCATCCCCACCTAGATTGTTATCTCCAGCAGTTGATAATACATCGAAAACGCCATCACCTAATTCAAGGACAGAAACGTCAAATGTACCACCACCAAGGTCAAATACTAAGATTTTTTCATCTTTATCTGTTTTATCTAAACCGTAAGCTAATGCAGCTGCAGTTGGTTCGTTAACGATACGTTCAACTTCTAGACCAGCGATCTTACCAGCGTCTTTTGTTGCTTGACGTTGTGAGTCATTGAAATAAGCGGGAACAGTGATAACAGCTTTCTCAACTTTTTCACCTAAATAGTCTTCAGCAAATCCTTTGATGTATTGTAAAACCATCGCTGAAATTTCTTGTGGTGTATATGTTTTTCCTTCAGCTTCAACTTTGTAGCCAGCTTCACCCATGTGACGCTTGATTGATGAAATTGTATGCGGATTTGTAACAGCTTGACGTTTTGCTACTTCACCGACTTGGATTTCACCATTTTTGAAAGACACTACAGATGGAGTTGTACGATTTCCTTCTGGATTTGTAATGATTTTAGCTTCTCCGCCTTCTAAGACAGCGACAGCTGAGTTTGTTGTACCTAAGTCAATACCAATAATTTTACTCATAGTTGAAAATCTCCTTTTCATTTATCTGTTAAATTTTTAGTAGAATACATTAATTATTGAGCAACGATCACCATTGCTGGACGCAACACGCGATCATGCAGTTGATACCCTTTTTGTAAGACATTTACAATAGTGTCTGCACTATGATCGTCATCTGCAGGAACTGTTTGAACAGCTTGATGTAGATTTGGATCAAATGCTTCACCTTCAGCTTTGATTTCAGTGATGCCTTCTTCTTTTAATGCAACATTCAAACTTTCAAGTACCATTTCAACACCTTTTTTAAGGCTAGCTCCTTGATCATCTGTTACTTCTGTTGCTAGAGCTCTTTCTAAATTATCGATCGCTGGTAATAATTTTTTACCAAGATCTTGTGAACGATAACGAACTAGTTGTTCCCGTTCATTTTTGTTACGGTTTGACATATTTGCGATTTCCGCTCGAGCACGTAAAAATTTGTCTTCCATTTCATTGAATTTCCCAGTCAATTCTTCGACTTCAGAAATTTCAGGAATATCGATTTCTTCTGTTTCTGTAGAACTAGTATCCGTTGATTCAACTTCTTCTAATTCTTCTTCCACTTCATGTTTTTCTTCTTTTGCCACTACGCGTACTTCCTTTCTTTTTAGGAATCGTTTCTAGTGATATAAATCCAATGAACGATAGTAATCGTCCAGAGCATTTGTCAACTCAGATTGAAATACTTCTAATAAACCAACGATTTTTGAATACGGCATCGATGTTGGACCTAATAAAGCGATCGTGCCTCGACCGTGTCCGCTGATTTCATAATTTGCTTGGATCATACTTAAATGATCAAATATATCATTGCCCATCTCGGCACCGATCCTTACATGGATGCGATCATCAGACGGTAGGAGCAATTGTGTCAATTCTTCTGAATTACGCATAAGTGAATACATCGACTTCACATGGCCTAAATCATACTCTGAATTAAAATTCAAAATATTCATTCGACCACTGACAAAGACTTTATCCTCAAATGCCTCATTTAAAACGACATCAAACAAACGACCAATACCCTCAGTTGATTGGAAATAGCGATGTAAAATCATCGGAATCTCAGTTCTTAACTTTTGATAGACACTTACTAACGGTTGGCCTACAAGACGATCATTGATGATATGAACCATTTTCTCTAAGTCTTGGCTTTCGACATTTTCCGGAACCCGAAAAACTTGGCTCTCGACATTTCCTTTATCGGTAACGATGATTGCTAAAATTTGTCGATCATTTAGCGGCACGATCCGAAAACCAGTCAATGTACGATCTTTCATTTCAGGACCCAATGAAAATGCAGTATAGCTTGTTACTTGAGAAAGTATTTTAGCCGATTGTTGAATAATATCATCAATTTCATGGATATCTTTTTTCAACGAATTACGAATTTGAGCTACTTCTTGATTACTCACCTTTGCCGGCGTCAATAAATGATCCACATAATAACGATATCCTGATACAGAAGGAATCCGTCCTGATGAAGAATGAGTTTTCTCCAACATACCAAGTTCTTCTAATGCTTTCATATCGTTACGAATCGTTGCAGAACTTGCTTTTACGCCTTCTTCCATCAAACTTTTTGAACCTACAGGCTGACCTGAATTCGTAAAGTCTTGGATGATCAAGCTGAGAATCAGTTTTTGTCTTTCTGTTAACATTCTCCTCATCCTTTAGTTAGCACTCTTTATCTTTAAGTGCCAACTCGATTATTAATATACCATATTTGATTTTAATGTCAAGCATTAAACACAAAAAATTAGCACTCTTTGTACAAGAGTGCTAATTTTATTTGCTCAATAAAAATTGTTCAAAAACATCATTCCCCCGAAACAGTCCCTGCTTCGTTAAACGAATGTTTGTATCGCTTTCTATGATCAGGTTTTGCTGTTTTAAATCTTCGATAACTTCTCCGTATATACTCACAATTGATTGGCCAAAACGCTCTTCAAAGACTTTTTTTTCGACTCCTAAAATTTTTCTTAAGCCTAAAAACATCTCTTCTTCGATTTGTTCTTTCTGGGTGAGCGATTCTTCTTCTAACACGGGGAGCTGGCCATTATTCAATGCTTTTAAATAATGCTGAATCGGTCCTCTATTTTTGTATCGCTTATTACCTAAGTAACCACTAGCACCTGCGCCCAGACCAAAATAATTTTGATTATTCCAATACACTAAATTATGTTGGCTTTCAAAACCTGGTTTAGCAAAGTTACTGATCTCGTACTGCATGCGACCTGCTTTTTCCATTGCTTCGATCGTTTCAGCATACATTTGGGCTTCAACCTCTTGTTCAGGCAATTGCATTTTCCCACGACGAACCCAATTCATAAACATGGTTTGATTTTCTAATATCAACGAATACAACGCATAATGTGGTAAATCCAATTCTAATGCTCGACGAACCGTATCTCGGAAGCTTTCCAAACTTTGACCAGGCAACGCATAAATCAAGTCGATCGTTACGTTTTGGAAATTTTTATCTTCTAACAATTGAATCGTGTCATACACATCTTTTGCCGTATGCTTGCGGCCGATTTTCTTCAATAAACGATCATCAAATGTTTGAACACCCATCGATAAACGATTAACACCGTAATTTTTCATTACATCTAATTTATCTCCAGATAGATCACCAGGATTCGCTTCAACGGTAAACTCACCATTTTTATATGGAAGTAATTCACGCAATCCGCTCAGTAAACGATCCAATTGTTTTGCGTTTAATGAAGTCGGAGTTCCCCCACCTACATAAACTGTCTCCATTTTTTTTACCGGATATTGTTCTAAAGAAAGACGTGTTTCGGTTAGTAACGCTTCTATATATTCATCTACTGGCTGACCCTCTAAAAAAACTTTGTTGAAATCACAGTAGTAACAGATATGTTCACAAAAAGGAATGTGAATATAGGCTGAAGTTGATTCTGTCATTTTGTTCCTCTTTCTGCATCTATAATTATTGTAACAAATAGTATTTTAACATAACTTTCAGCTAACTAAGACTGCAATTGATTAATCATAATAAAAACAAAAATTTAAAAAGTTATCTCTTAAAAAATTTTCAATTACTGGCTATTTAAACGATAATACAGAAAAGTAATAATTATCCAATTCATCACAGGTTACATATTCTTTTTACCAGAATAAAGTTTAAAATGTGTAAGGCATGAAAATCTATCTGACTTATAATCAATTCGTAGATGTTTTAACGACAGATAATAATATATTCGTTTCCACAATTGTTGTCGTAAAACACTAACTATTGATTTAGAGGTGAATCGGATGGAAGAAAGTTTTAAAAAGAAAGTATCACCCGTTTTGTTAAAGAAACAAAAAATGACTGCCAGCTTTACTAGACAAGGTTTAGTCGCGGGATTTGTTTCAGCGATTACTTTTGGCTTGTACAGTACCGTATCAGCTTATGCAATGATGAAAGATCCATTAATTGGTGCTGCTGGGCTTTTTGCAGCTCCCTTCGTAGCCTCCGCATTAAATGATACGATTGCTGCAATTTGGCTAATTTTATTCAACACAATTAAAGGTAGATTCAAAGAAATTGGACGTAGTTTAGCAATTTTTCCAGGTTTAATGGTTATTTTAGGTGCTCTTTTTGGTGGTCCTATTGCGAACGGTGCCTATCTTATGGGTATTGCCTCTGCAGGTACTGCAGCAATCCCTATTTCCGCATTATTTCCAATGTTTGGTGCTCTTTTTGCAAAAGTATTTTTAAAACAAGATATCTCTAAACGCGTAGCTGGAGGAATGATTATTTGTATTGCAGGAGCAATTATGATTTCAATGGATGGTGGTGGTGCAGTTGGTAACAACTTTTTCTTTGGTATCATTTGTGCTTTTATTGCTGCGATTGGTTGGGGGATGGAAGGAGTATTTTCTGCTTTCGGAATGTCAATGATTGATTCCAACATAGCAATAACAATCCGTCAAGGTGTTTCAGGCTTTGTCTTCATCGTTGTTGTATTACCTATTTTTAAAGCTCTGGGTTTATTTACAGACGTTTTAGCCGCTCCAAATCTTGTTCTAATTATTGCTTTAGGTGCATTATTTGCTGCAGCTTCTTTCCTCGCCTGGTATGTTGCTAACAGTAAAGTCGGTGTTGCGACTGGTATGTCAATCAACAGTACCTATGTATTATGGGGGGTAATTTTTTCTGTAATTTTCTTACGCAGTACACTAAGCCCAATGATGATCTTAGGAGCTATCATTATTACAGCGGGTGCAATCATTGTATCAGTTAATCCGTTAGACTTTATCAAAAAAAAGGAGGCTTAGATAATGCTATTACCAATACGATCGCGAGTGTTACACTATATAGCAAGTAATCCAGATAATAAAAATAATATCCATACAGTAATGGCTGGTCTAAAAGAAGAATACGGATCGGAAAGACAGTTCACTTATAATAATTTTCTTGACCACCTACTATCTCTAAAAGAAAATGGTTTGATTGATGAAGGAAATTATGCGATTAATGAAGATGATCAATTAGTTATTGATTACGTGATTAACGAGGAAGGTCTAACTACTATTAACAAATATTTACCAAAAAAATGGCGACTAAACAACTAATTAGAATTGAAGTTTTCTTGTAATATATTTAGCTATTTATTCCCTACTAGATATAAAAAGACCTCATAAGGAGTTAAGATTAGGATCCTTATGAGGTCTTTTTTCTATACTCCTAACTGAAACTATCTTTTTACACTACCTTAAAAATAAAGCTACCATTCTAATAAAATTATTAAGTTCAAATTTATCCAATAAAAGCACATAATTCCCTTCTGACTGACCAACAAAAAACAATAGTCCAATCAGCTAATCTTATATATCCAATTTCTTTTAATGCTGCTATGTTAAGCTTTATATATATAAACGCTACTTTAAGGAGGAAAATATGAGTTCACATCACACGATTCCAAAACGCCTTAACGCTTTGAAAGATACTTATTTATCCGCTAAGCCAAGTATCTCATTAAACCGCGCTTTAGCTTATACTGAAGTATTCAAAAAGAATCCACATCTACCCAAAAACGTTTTAAGAGCAAAAGCCTTCCGAAGAGCTTGCGAAACAGCACCTCTATTGATTCAAGAAAATGAATTAATTGTGGGGCATCCTTGTGGCAAGCCTCGTGCAGGCGCTTTTTCTCCCGATATTGCATGGGAATGGCTTGCTGAAGAGTTAGATGACATTAGTACACGTTCTCAAGACCCTTACTACATCAGCGAAGATGATAAAGCAACTATGAGAGAAATACTATTTCCTTTTTGGAAAGGCAAATCTCTAGCTGAAGCCTGTGAGCAAACAATTCGCCAAGAAGATGAAGAGCTTTGGGAATTTGGTGCTGAAGCTTGTATTAGCGACTTAACATATCATATTACAAGCGGAGGCGGCGACACTAGCCCAGGGTATGACATTATTTTATTTGAAAAAGGTATTCTTGGCTTAAAAAAAGAAGCGGAAAGTTACTTGGAAAAAGAAAACGATCCAGAAAAAATTGCTTTCTATCAAGCTGCGTTAGAGACTTGTGAGGGAATTTTGGTTTACGCTGAGCGTCTATCCAGTTACGCTCTACAATTGTCGATTGAAGAAAGCGATCCTCAACGAAAAGTTGAACTAGAGATGATCGCAGAAGTAAATTTACGCGTCCCAGCAAATCCACCAAAAACTTTTCAAGAAGCATTACAGTCTATTTGGACAATTCAATCGCTTTTTTTAATGGAAGAAAATCAATGCAGCACCTCATTAGGCCGTGTCGATCAATACGTTTACCCTTGCTATGAAGCTGACCTTCGTAATGAGAAGATCAATCAAGAACAAGCTTTGGAAATGATGGGGTGTTTTATTATCAAATGTTCAGAAATGATTTGGTATACACCAGGGGCAACAGCAAAATATTTTGCTGGTTATATGCCTTTTATTAATATGACTGTCGGCGGAGTAAAACGTGATGGAAGTGATGGTACCAATGATCTCACTTACTTGATTATGGATGCAGTGAAAACCGTTCGTGTCTATCAGCCTTCTCTTGCTTGTAGAATACACAATGATTCACCAAAACGTTACTTAGATAAAATTATTGAAGTCATACGATCCGGTGTTGGTATGCCCGCTTGTCATTTTGATGATGCGCATATTAAGATGATGTTAGAGAAAGGATTTTCACCACAAGATGCACGAGATTATTGTCTAATGGGTTGTGTAGAGCCGCAAAAATCTGGCCGTATTCATCAATGGACAGCTGGTGGATTTACTCAATGGCCAATTACAATTGAAATGGCGTTAAACAGAGGGACATTACCCTCTTACAGTGATAAACAGTGGCTAGATACCGGAGCGATAGATTCGTTAGATACATTTGAAAAATTTGAGTATGCCGTAAAAAAACAGCTTGATTTCTTGATTGATAAGAATGCCAAAGGTACTAACCTGATTCAAAAAATCTTCTGCGAAACAAATCCAACTCCCTATATGTCCTTATTCGTTGATGGGTGTATGGAATCTGGAAAAGACGTTACTGCTGGAGGTGCCGTACTATACGGCGGTCCAGGAACGATTTTTGCAGGATTAGGTACTTATGTTGATAGTATGTCCGCTATAAAAAAACTTGTCTACGATGAACAAAAGTACACCTTACAAGATATCAAAGATGCATTAGATGCCAATTGGGAAGGTTATGAATTTGTGCGTCGCGATTGTAAAAATGCTCCGAAATATGGAAATGACGATGATTATGCTGATTTAATTGCTGCTGAAATCGTGGACTATACAGAGAAACGCATGAACAGTATCAACTCACTTTATGCTCATCATATTCATGGAACATTATCACAATCCTTTAACACTCCATTAGGAGAAATGATTGGTGCGACTCCAAATGGCAGAAGTGCCTTTGAACCACTATCGGATGCGATGAGTCCTTCTCAAGGTGCAGACATCAAAGGTGCAACTGCTGTAATCAAGTCAGTATCTAAAATCCAAGTGGAAGCAATGAGTTTAGGGATGGCTCATAATTTTAAAATCACTCAGAGTTCATTAGATTCTTCTGAAGGTCGTGCAGGGCTAATTACATTGTTGAGAACTGCATCAGTGCTTGGAAATGGCCAAATGCAATTTAACTGTGTTGACAATGCTACTCTGGTAGATGCACAACGTCGCCCGGAAGAATACCGTGATTTAATAGTACGTGTTGCTGGTTATAGCGCATTCTTCAGTGAACTTTGTAAAGAAGTTCAAGACGAGATAATCAGTCGAACGATTATTCAATAATAATTTTTTAAACGTCAAAAACTTGCCTCCAAATAAAAATACTTCAGGTTTCACCTTCAAATAAATAAGATGAAACCTGAAGTATTTATAATTTATAAAACAAACATATTAAGATAGTTGTCGGTGCGACAGTTTTCGATACTTATTCGGTGTAGTCTTCATTTGTTTAAAAAAAACTCGATTAAAATAAGAAGGATCATTAAATCCACATTCATTTGATATGCGGTAGGATGGAAAATCGGAGGTTTCCAATAATTTACATGCATACTGAATCCTCAGATTATTTACATAATCAGTATACGAAGCACCAATTTTCTTTTTAAATACACGACTGAAGTATTGCGGATTCATATAAACATGAGATGAAACCATTTCTAATGTCAATGTATCACGAAAATTTTTCTGGATAAAACGGACAGCTTCTCGAACAAACCCAACTGTTTCTTCACAACTATCATTTATTGAACTTACTAATGATATTTCTGATATTCTTTTTCGTTTTTTGATAATAGATAAAATTACTTCTTCAATTTCTCTTGGTTTGGCGGGCTTTAGTATATACTTAAAAACTTTTAAATCAATTGCCTTTTGAGCATACGAGAAATCCGATAAAGCTGACAAAATCAAAACTATTGCATCTGGTAAAAACGTACGTATTTCTTTTAATACAGTCAATCCATCTTTTTCTGGAATCAATATATCTAAAAATAAAATATCCGGTTGATACTTCTGTGCAAGCTCGACTGCTTGTGTTCCTGTGTTGCAACTCCAAATCAAACAATCATCTGACATTGTTTTTTCAATCAAGCTTGTAAAAAATTTCGTTCCAACTCTTCATCTTCAACAATTAAAATACGATCCATTTTACTTTCCCCTAACTCTTAGGAAATTTTATTCCTACAATACTTCCACTATAATCCGACTTCTTGATAAACAAGCCAAAGGACTCACCAAAATGTTGTTTCAAACGACGGTTAGTACTATTAAGACCTAAACTATTTGTTTGTTCCACATTTTTACGTTCTCGAATTGTTTTTAATACTCTTGGAGGAAATCCATTTCCATCATCTTCAACATAAATAATGAACTCTTCTTTGCATATCTCCGAATAGATTTTTACAGATCCCCCATCTCTTTTTGGTGTAATACCATGAATAAGTGCATTTTCAACAATTGGTTGTAAGGTCATATTTAAAATACGTTGTGGCAACAATTCCTTTGAAATATTCATTTCAAAATTTAATCGATCCTTAAAACGAACCTTTTGGATGTATAGATATTTATTGATATAATCAATTTCCGCTTCAATCGTATGCAACTGATTTTCTGTCTTTAACGTATAGCGTAGAATATCTGAAAGACAATAGATTAATTCTTCTGTGGTATGAGAGTTCTCATAGTAAGCAGTTCTAGCAATTGAATTTAATGTATTAAATAAAAAATGCGGATTAATAACTAGGGAATCATTTTTTATTTCTAGATCGAGGACTTTTTTCTCTAAAATTTCCTTTTCAATGGATAGCCGTTCAATATCTGTCTCATTATTCAATATTCGTTCTTCGATATCTAAAGCAATATTGTTGGAAACATGTCCGCAAATTTGTTCATAAATTCGAATTTCTTTACTGTCCACAGTTCCTAACGTTGAGAGTGCTTTAGCAATTTTTTCCTGACTTTCACCTGTTTCTTCGCTTAAAGTAGCAACATCTAATAAATATTTTTTATATTCAGTGTCTGTAGAATAAGCTTGTACACCAATCACAAAGCCCACTGTTTCTTCTCCAACAACAATCGGCATATATATACTTTCTAAGCCGTATTCGCATACATAGCGATGCTCTAGTCCATTCCCTAGTCGGCTTAAGCAACCGTCACAAACCCTGGCAGCTTCCTTTTTGCAAACTAGTTTGCAAAATTCAGGCTCCGGATTAAACTCCATTAAAATTTTACCCATGTTATCTACTAATATCAAAGAAATATTTGATATTGGAATAACACTTCCATAACGTCCGTAAAGTCTTTGATCTACTAACTTAACTAAAAGATTTTCTGCTTCAATCATAATAAGTACCGCCTTAACCACTTCAAATTAGCTTTTATACTAAAACACAATCGTATAAAAATGTTTATTCATTATTCATTTATTAGTCAATCTGAATTTTTGTATACGTTTTCTTATATTTCATAACAATTATAGCTAAAAAAAAACAGAAAAAAAATCTTTTTTTTAAAAGGCTGAAACAAGTTTTAATAAAAACTCGTTCCAGCCTTCCTTTTTATGATTACGCTTTTTGAGCAGGTAAAATATTTTCTACATCTGTATGTGGGCGCGGAATCACATGGACGGATACTAATTCACCGATTCTTTGTGCAGCCGCTGCGCCAGCATCAGTTGCTGCTTTCACTGCGCCAACATCACCACGAACCATAACAGTTACTAAGCCACCTCCGACAAATTCTTTTCCAATCAATACAACGTTAGCAGCTTTTACCATTGCATCTGCTGCTTCAATTGATCCCACTAACCCTTTTGTTTCGATAAGACCTAATGCTTCTGATTTCATAATAATTTCCTCCTAATTTTATCTGATTATGAAGACTTCGGATTTCGAAGTTAATCCCATTGCATTTGCTTCTTCTATATCTAAATGACATTCCAAATGAAAATTTTTGTTGATGCGGATCACAACATTATCGTATATTCCACCTCTTAAACCTTTTAACTTTAATTGAACGATTTGGTTATCATTAACCTGAAATTTTTGAGCATCTTGCGGAGTCATATGAATGTGGCGCTGTGCGATAATAACACCTTTTTCTAATATGACGGTCCCTGCACTTCCGATAATGGTCAAACCAGATGTATTCTCAATATCTCCTGATTGCCGTATTTGAGTTTTAATTCCCAATTTAAAACAATCTCCACTAAGTATCTCAACTTGTGTATCTAATCTAACAGGTCCTAAAACTCTAACTTTTTCAATAGCACCTTTAGGTCCTACTATCGTAACTGTTTCTTTACATGCATATTGACCAGGCTGTGATAACTCTTTGAAAGGAGTCAATGCATAACCTTTCCCAAATAAACATTCAACGTCTTTTTGAGACAAATGAATGTGCCGATTAGATATCCCTAGTGGAATTCCTTTCGCTTGATCATCCTCACTAAGCGTCTGAATAAACATTCTGACTAATTCATTAAATTCAGCCATTTTACTTTCCACCATTACGTTGTAACAAATCCATCAAACCAGTTAATAATTGTTGCATATCATTCTGTTTAGTCTCTTCACTTTTTTCAGGAGATATTTGATACTCGTTAACATCTTTGATTCCGTATGCCACTCGTTTAATATTAATCAAGTGTTCGGGGGTTACATTATCAGAAGTTGCACTCCCACCCCACGTACCACATCCCAATGTAAATGATGGAGAAATTGCAGTACTGACACCAACGCCACCTTGAGTAGACCCCGTATTTACTAAAATTCGAAAGACTGGTTTTGTAGCAAATTTCATAACAATTTCTGGATTTTCTGTATGCATTGAAAAACTATGACCAATTCCACCGTTGTTCAACAAATTGATGCTCAAATCACAAGCTTCTTGCCAATCCTCCACAGAATAAAAACCTAAAACAGTTGTTAATTTTTCATAAGATAATGGAGAGTCTATTCCTACACCATTTTGTCTGCCAATTAGTACTTTTGTACCTTCTGGAATTGAAACATTTGCTGCTGATGCAATCACAGATGCAGGTCGGCCAACAAATTGAGCATTCATTGCATGACCTTTAACAAATAAAATTTTTGCTACTCGATCAGTTTCTTCTGGGGTCATAAAATATCCGCCTTGACGTTGAAACTCAGATACTACTTGGGGTTCAATACATTTTTCAACAATAATTGCTTGCTCAGAAGCACATATTGTTCTGAAATCAAAAGTTTTACTTGCTATGATATTTCTTACTGCTTTTGAAATATCTGCGGTTCGTTCGATATATGCTGGAACATTTCCTGGACCAACTCCTAGTGCCGGCTTGCCAACACTATAAGCTGCTTTTACCATTGCTGATCCGCCGGTTGCAATAATCAAAGCAATCTCATCACTTCTCATCAATTCATCTGTTGCTTTCATTGATGGTTTAGAAATGCAAGTTATAATATTTTCGGGTGCTCCTGCAGCAACTGCTGCCTCATTCATTAAGCGAGCAGCCTCCATTGTGGATTTCAATGCTGATGGATGTGGAGAAATAACAATACCATTACGTGATTTAATGGAAATAATTGTTTTATAAATAACGGTAGAAGTTGGGTTTGTCGATGGAATGATACCCATTAACAGTCCCATAGGTTCTGCAATTTCCATTATTTTTTTTTCTAGATCATGTTTGATGATTCCAACCGTTTTCATCTCTTTTATTGACTCATAAAGTGTAGTAGACGCATGATAGTTTTTAAAAGTTTTATCGGAAATATTGCCAAAACCTGTTTCCTTAACTGCCATTCTTGCTAATTTTTCAGCATTTTTTTCGGCAGTTTTTACCATATTAAGAATAATTTTCTCAATTTTATCTTCATCAAATATCGCCAATTTTGCTTGCGCTTTTTTACCTTCTTTAGCGAGGATCCGCGCCTCTTGAATAGATTGAAGATCGTGGTCATATTGAAATCCTTCCAAAGCATTTCCTCACTTTCTATTTACTTTTAAATTTTTCAAAGTACTGACGAAGAACTGCTCGGTTAGCTGTTTTTAATTCTTCATCTGTCATACCTAAGTTTCCATATTTTTTTGCTAATTTTCTTAACTCTTTAACATTAAGCTCTTTATAATCTTCTTTAACTGTTAGTTTATTTATATCCACTATTGTTCCACTTTTTGAAGAACTTATCTTTTCTTCTATTTTAATTTCTGATTTTATTTCCATCGATTTTGTTTGTTTTCCAACATCTTTCGACTTTGGCAATATAGCTGCTTTTTTACTAAACATGAGGCCAGCTAATTGTTCACTTGGTCGTGGAATAATATGTTGGCTTAAAAAAACTTCCCTGCCAAAATTTTGTGCAGACGATGCCCCAGCATCAATAGCCGATTTGACTGCACCTATATCTCCAGTAACGGTAATTGTTACGATTCCACCTCCGATGATCGAGCGTTCAACTAGTTCTACCTGTGCCGTCTTTAACATTACATCAGCTGCTTCAATCGCAGGAATCAAGCCCCGTGTTTCAATAAATCCCGTTGCATTCATTTTACTCTCCTCTCTAATGTGCTGGATGAATAGTCAATACCTTACATTTTTCTTCGAAGAAAACTTCTATGGAAGTATCTTTGGGGAAATGTATACTGTCACCTTTTTTCGCAATCACTTTCTTACCATTCATTACAAAGGTTGCTTGACCTTCTAGTAGAAGTAGGAATTCTTCCACTTTAAAAAAGTGTTGATAACTTTTTTTTGACGTTTCTAAAAAATCGATTGTTAAATTATCAAAAATATTGGAAAAATGAGGTTTGTTTTTTCCAGCTACCTTTAGGGAACAATTGAATACTATCACCGTATATCAATTTTGCATTGAAACCATCCATTTCATAACGATACGGTTCCGCTAAATTGTTAATCATATTTTGTATAAAATCTCTATCGTTCAACAAGAATTTTAAAGAATCCAGTACTTCCGAGGAATTTTGTAGTCCGACTTTTTTTGGCTCTTTAACAATCTTTATTCCATTTTCAGTAGCCAAATCGATTGCTGCCGGTGTGATAATCGCCCTATCTTCTACTAGGCATACTGTTTGTTTAACTTCAATCAATTCTTGAATTGTAGCTATACTAATTAATTGTTTCATTTTTCACCCACCATTTCTTAAAAGTGGCAGTCTTCATCAATGATCCCTATAACAACAGCGTCAATGGGTAATTCTTTACTGTTAAAAATCTTTCTGGCAGCAGATCCTTTGGATATGATTACTCGATCACCAATTCCCGCTCCAACAATATCAACTACGATAAAACGTTGTGTTTCTTGTTCATTTCCGATTGGTTCTGCCAACATAAACTTAAGACCATTTAATGAATCTATTTTCCTTGTTGCCCAAACATTATCTACTAACTTCGCTGCTAGCATATCCTCAGCCTCATTTTTTCATTTTCTGCTTAATGTTATTCACTGCTGTTTCAACTGAAACAGTATCCCCAAAAAGCGCTAACAAAATCATATTTTGCGGACAACTCCCTCGAACATCTACTGCCAAGATTCCTGCAGATTTTTCAGCTAAATCTGCGGCGCAAATCATATCGATTAATTTTCCTTGAATTAATCCGATTGCATCAAATTGGCTAAAATCAACCCTTTTTGTTGTTTGGTTTAATCCTATCCGCTTAGTGACTATGTCTAAAGTTCCGCTAGATGGTGATTTTATAATCCTAAAATCCATTCATTCACCCTCTTTTATAGAACCTGATTCGTACAATTCAACGCGATTCCTATTGGTGTGACGAACATAGGATTAGCGGGTTTATAAGTAGTAATCTTAGTTTTTTTTTCAATAATTTCTTCAAGATTTGTTAGACAACAAGTACCTCCAACTAAATAGATTTCATTAACATCATGTTGGATAATAGATTTAGAAATAATAGATGCTACTTTTTCAATCACTGGAGTTAAAATCGGCAGCAATTCTCGATGGTTTTCCGCTACTCTCTTGTAACGATCAGCTTCTTCAAAATCTATTCCATAAGCTCCAGAAACTACTAAAGTAAAATGTGTACCGCCAGTCGCTTGATCGTCAACAAGGATAACTTTGCCATTTTTAATGATTGCGATACCAGTTGTCCCTCCACCGATATCAACGATAGCTCCATTTTCTATTTTTAAAACAGCATTTGCTGCAGTGGGCTCATCAATCAAGGCAGTCAATTCAAAACCTGCAGCTTCTACGACATGGCGAATAGCTCCACCATCTAAAAGTTCGGTCCCCGGCGGTATTGCTGCAGCACAGTACACTAATTCTGTTCCAAGTTGCTGCTCCAATTGTTCTTTTAATTCACGAACAATGTTAATCGCTCCTAAATAATCAACGACCATACCATCTTTTACAACGTTCGCATATTGATAAGCCCCTGCAATTGGTTGATGATGCGCATCCAAAACGGAAATAACAATGCAAGATGTACCTAAATCGACTCCTGTATAATAATCTCCTGTATGGTTTATTCTAGGCGTATTTATTGTTTGTTCAAAAGCTGAAATCAATTGGTTACAGTAAGAAAATTTGTTTGTTCCTTCCATCATGAACTTTCACCACCTAATATTTTTTTCATCATCTTAATAAGCTCCAACCTTATCTGATAGAACTTTTTGTATATTTCTTTGTTAGATTCTTTATTGATTAGCAAAGCTAGTTGAGACTGTAACATGTTTAAAACGGCTAATTCTTTACCACGAGGTAATAGCATATGAAACATCGTGATCTCTATATCTTCTGAGTTTTCTAACAAATCTTGCTTTTCTTGATTTATTTCATTTGTTTGTAATTCTTGGTAGATTTTAGAAAGCCTCTCAGCCATTTGAGAGTCTGTGTCAATGGTAAGACTGATAGATAATAGAAAAAGAGATGATAGAAAAGCTCTATCGTTTTCGCGTGTACAGACCTCTGACTCTAATTTAGCCGATTCTCTTATTTTTCCTTCAGTGATTACAATTTTTCGATCAATCAAAAATTGGCGTGATTCTGGTGTCAACTTTGTATCTAAAGGTAGGTAATACGTATCAAACGGAGATTTGAGGAAAGTTGTTCGAATGACCTGTTCAGTAATAAACTTCATTCTATCCTCCTAATTCTGCAATCCATTTTTTCTCATTTCCGCTAATCTTTCATCTTCAACATCAAAAACGTACCATTCGTTGATGCCCGCAGCAATTAAGTACTCACTTGCTTTTTGTACTTCTTTCTCTGTTGCAGGTGTTTTTATCAATCCAATGGATGGACAATTAAATGCTTTAACAAAGTTAGGCGGATATACATTAATTTCCTGTTTACCATCTGCTATACATACTAATTTTCCTGCTGTCTGTGAGATTGAAAAAAGATAACGATACATCCAATCATTTTCTAGATAAGCAGCAGGTACATCTATGGTATTGCTACCATAAATTACATCCTGTGTCTTCTTTAGAGGTCGATTCGTTCCATTCAACCAATTAGCAACGGTTGACTTACCACTGCTAATTGGACCAATAATCATAATATGTCGCTTCATGTCCTAGTAACTCTTACCACAGTAAAGCCCAACATACTACTAAGCATCTGATTAACAGATTCAATAGAAGTTTCTACACTAGATACATCACCAATGATTACTAATGAGCCAGTAAATCGATCTAAAAAACCAATTTCTACATCAGCTGATTTCGTCGCTACATCAGCTGCAATAATTGCCGTCTCTGAAGATGTAAAAGTCATTAGTCCCACAGCACCTATATTTGCGACCCCCAAGCGTTCGCAAATATCCGGCATTGGCGAAGCTAGAACATGTGCTAAAGTTACTTGCTTTCCAGGAACAGACTCTTGAATGATTCTCTCTATTTTCTTCACCTCATTAATGTCGAATAACCTTTACTGGAAAATCATAGATTGTAATTTGATCTTCAATTGAATCTAAATCATTTTCACTCATCGATAAATCTTCTTTGATTGGATAGATCTTATCCAACTGATCATATTTATTAATACCTAGTTTATGGTATGGCAAAAGATCAATTCCTTGAAAATTCCGATAGTTTTTATAAGGTTGTAGAAATTCAATTGTTCGATGAATAGTGTCTGGATCATTATTCAGCCCCTTCATCAATGGCATCCTTACTTTAACATTTTGGCGATTTTCAATTAATTCTTGCAGATTTTTTAAAATACGTTCATTTCTAACACCAGTTAATTCTAAATGACGATCCGAATCGATTTGTTTCAAATCGTATAAGAATAAATCGCAAAATTCACCGATCTTCAATAAGTTTTTTAAAGATGTATGCCCACAAGTTTCGATTGCGGTGTGAATACCATGTGCCTTACATTCCATTAAAAAATTAGTTGCAAACTCTGCTTGAGTAGTGACTTCACCCCCACCTAATGTCACTCCACCACCAGACGTTTGATAGAAAGGAATGTCTTCAATTGCAATTTCTAATAGATCGGACAGCAAACGATCTTCTCCCGCAATTGAGATTGCTCGTTTAGGACAGATAGACTCACAGGCTCGACAACCCACACAATTAATTGTGCGATCTACATAATGTCCTGCTTCAGCATCCATTTTATGAATTCTCAAGGGACAGACTTTAACACACTCGCCGCAATCAATGCACATATTTTTTTGAAACATTACCTCATACTTACGTTCAATACTCTCTGGGTTTGAACACCAACGGCAGCGTAAGGGACAACCTTTGAAGAAGAACAAAGTACGAATACCTGGACCATCATAGATTGAATATTTTTGAATATTAAATATTCTTGCTTTTCTTTCTATTTGAATTGTTTCTACCATAAAAATCCCCTTTGTCCCTCTAAATCATTCTTATAAATGTTCTAACATGGTACGGCTCATGATTTCATCTTGTACTTCTTTACATAGTTCAGTGAAGTAGGCACTATATCCAGCTACTCGAATAATTAAGTCACGATAATTATCTGGATCTTTTTGCGCTTTTTTCAATACTTCATTGTCTACATAACTAAACTGCATTTGCCCATTACCTAAAACAGATGCCGTTCTCAACAATGTGATTAATCCTTGGCGACCTTCTGGATTTTCCAATAACCCTTTCAAGATTTTAAAGTTGTGAACCATCCCGATATTCATTGCTGCAACATCCATTTTAGAAACGGATTTAATGATAGCAGTCGGACCTTTTTTATCTGCACCTTGTGTGGGACTGATACCATCTGATAACGGTGTCCATGCTCGACGTCCATTAGGAGTTGCTCCTGTCATTTCACCAAATGGCGTGTTATTAGAAATAGACAGTGTTCCATGACTGAATACAGAATATAACGTCTTATACTGACTGTGGATTCTTTCAGTCCAGTTCACAATATCAGCAGCAATCAAGTCCACATAATCATCATCATTTCCATATTTAGGAGCATTAAGACAATCTACATGCATTTTTTCATAACCGATAAAATCAGCTTTTGTTGCATCACGCATTTCTTCTAACGTATATTTCTTATCATCAAAAACTAATTTTTTAATTGCTGCCATTGAATCTGCATATGTTCCCAATCCAGACCAAATTAACCCCGGTCCCCAATTATTCACACATCCACCAGCAGAAACATCTTTTCCGCTTTCCATACAACCTTCCATCATTAAGGACATCAATGGTTTTGGAGCCATATCACGATGAACACGTTGACTAATAACTGTTCCAACTGCTGAAAGTCGTGTAATATATTCAATTTGTTTTTTCACTGCATCTTCAAATTTTTCATACGTATCGAACTGACTAACCTCACCTAAATCTAACCCTGGTTTTAAATCGCACCAAAGCATCAAACCACGGTTTAATACAAACTCGATTGCTACAGGCCATTGTGTGTATCCCGTAGAAGTCCATTGGTACAAACGTCCCGCTTTTTGAGGTTCTACACAGCCCATTAAACAATAATCTCGTGCATCTTCCATACTAAAACCTTTTGCTAACATCATTTTGATATGTGAATCATCAAAATGACAAGCTGGAAAACCTAATCCTGCACGAACAACATCGACTATTTTTTCTAAATATTTTTGTGGCGATTGATTATGAATTCGGCATGCTAATGATGGCTGATACACTCCGACATGACGTACTGCGTCCATCAGCAAATACGTCAAATCATTGGTCGCATCGCCACCCTCGCGTTTTAATCCACCCACACACATATTGACGAACGGCTGATAACCTGCAAAAAACTTGGAACCTCCCTCACTAGAGATCCACATCATTTCAGAACATTTAATCAAGAAGTTACCTGCTAATTCAAAAGCCATAAAATCGTTTAATTTACCGGCTTTTTTATCTGCTTCATAAAATGGATACATGTATTGATCCACTCGTCCTACTGATAAACCTGTTTGATTTTCTTCTAACATAAATAATGATTCAACTGTCCAAACTGCTTGTAATGCTTCATGGAAAGTTTTAGGTTTATTCGCTGGTACATTTGCATTTACTTCTCCGATACGTATTAACTCTTCTTTTCGTTTCGGATTACTTTCTTTTTCTGCCAATTCGTATGCATAATCAGACAAACGTTTTGCATATGCCATTACACCTTCTGTAGTATCAATCACCGATTTATAGTAGTAAATTTTTTCAATGTCGTCTGGGTTTTCCATCGTCAACCCTTCTAAATGATCCAAAGCTTCTTTTTGAATATCTTTCATTCCTTTTTTCATCAAGATAACGTCATAGCCTGGATTAGAATCTCCACCACCGTTAATTTGGTGATAAGATAAGTCGCTGACAAATGCCTCGGAAGAAAATTCCCACAATCCGGCTTCTCGATATTGTTCTTCACAGACTTCATCTAATGAACGAGTCTCCCAAAATGGAAATAATTCTTCACGCATAATTTTTTTATCTTCATCTGAAATATAAAATGGATCCTGTGGTCGTTCATGAATAGTATCTAACTCATCTCTCATCCATCGCCATGCAATATCTGGTGAGAATGCTCCCGCTCTTGGTGCTCCGCATGGATGTCCTACAATCAATTCGTTATCTTGAATCAATAATGGTGCTTCTTCACAAGCCAAGCGGAAAGCTTTAGCTCGCATCATGATTTTAGGTAACCCAGGATTTTCCTTCATCAATTTAGTAAACGCTCGCGCTCGATGAATAGTAATTGAGGGTACGGCTTTCAAATAATTATCTTTTAATTCTTTAAGACGCTGGGTCATACCTTCTGGATATGTTTCACTACCGTCTATTACAGAAACAGCTACTGATTCGTCAGTCCCTGTTAGACAGGTCGATACTGAGCCTTCTTGGCTATTTAACTCTTTTGAAATACCTTGAAAAAGTTTTAGCATTGCAGAGTGCTCTTCTTGTGACATATTCGCTGTTACATCCGCAAATTTTTCTGAAATTTCATTGATATTCATAAACAAACCTCACATTCTTTTAATATACTGATTTATAAATCGTTATTAATTCTTCTTTTGATGGTTTAATGGGATTCGTCGGTGTACATCGATCCATCATGGCTGTCTCGGCCATTTTTTCAATAGCTGCTTGATAATCTGCTTGATCGATACCTAAGGTACCAAATCCAGCCTCAATATCTAATTGCTTCTTCAAGTGTTTCACTGCATCAATATAACTAACTAGCCCTTCACGAACAGTCCGTGCAGAAAGGCCCAACTGTTTTGCTAGCTTTGCGTACCGCCTGGCAGCCTGATTGTTAGCAGATTTTGACAAATCTCCGTTGTAAGCAATCACTTTTTCCAGTAATAAAGCATTACAACGCCCGTGTGCTAAATGGAATGTCCCTCCAATAGCATGAGCTAAACTATGATTGATCCCCAATCCAGCGTTGTTAAAAGCTATTCCAGCTAGACAAGAAGCATTATGAACATGGTCTCTGGCTTCATCATTTTTTATGTCTGCTGCTATTAAAGGCAAATACTCAAATATTAAGCGAACAGCTTTTTCTACTAAAGCATCTGTGAAATCAGAAGCATTATTGGCAACATATGCTTCTGTTGCATGCGTTAAAACGTCCATTCCAGTATCAATAACAACTTTTCTTGGTACGCTTGCTACACAGTCAGAATCTAAAATGGCAAGATCTGGTGCCATGAACTGATCAACTAATACAATTTTATCTCCTTCTGCTGTAATCACAGAAAAATCTGTTACTTCAGATCCAGTCCCACTTGTCGTCGGTACAGCTACAAAATAGGGTTTGTGAAATATCCCTCCAAACATTTTATAAGCGCTATAAATTATTCCTTTAGCTGCGTCAATTACAGAACCTCCACCAATTGCAATCAATACATCAGGCTTAATTTGTTGGAATAGTTTTAAACCCACTCCCAAAACTTTTGTATCTGGATCAGGACAAATATCTGTAAAGATCTGACTGTTTAATCCAGCTTCTGCTAAATATTCTTGGATAATTTTGACATAACCAAGATCATCAATCAGTTTATCTGAAATGATCATCGCTGTTTTCCCTTTTACGTACTTCAATTCTTCTAAAGAACCTTGCGTGTAGACAATTCTTGTTTTTAATGAAAATTCCTGATTGATAGTTATCCCCTCACTCCACTATATTTTTCAAAAGTTGTTCGATGACTTCTTCAATCGTTACATCTGTTACTTCTTTCCCGCCGATGTTTTCTTTTTGGAAACAATCATTGATTTTTCTCACACCATATCCGATATTTCGCACAGTTGTTAGATGTTTCGGTGAAATATTTTCACTTGAAGCCATGATGCCAAAAGCATTACTTCCGAGTGTCATTGATGGAAATAAATTAGTTGTTGCTCCCATACTTCCAAAAACAGAAGGTGTATTCACAAGCATACGAGACACTGGTTTCTTTAAAGCAAACAGACGGATTACTTCCTCATTCTGAGAGTGAATCACTAATGTGTGACTATTCATCGTGTTCATTAGTAGTTCAATACATCGTTCACATGCATTCTGCCAATCGTTCTCAACATAGTAAGCTAATACTGGACTTAAAAATTCTTGAGTAAAAGGATTATTTTCGTCAAGGTAAGGTTGTTCATATATTAAAACTTTCGTTTCATTCGGAACAATAAAATCCGCCAGTGTAGCTATATAAACAGCTGATTTACCAACATAATTAGGATTCAAAGAACCATCTTTTTTGCGTAAAATAGCAATCAATTTATCTTTTTCTTCCTCTGTCATAAAGTAAGCACCCTGCTTTTTAAACTCACTTTTAATTAATTGATTAATCGGTTGATCAACGACAATCGATTGCTCCGCTGCAGAAACCATTCCATGATCAAAAGTTCGACTATCAATAATATCTTTGACTGATTGAACAACATTGCAAGATCTTTCAATGAATACAGGACCATTACCACTACCACCATAAATGTACGGTTTTTCAGATTGCTTGAACTTCTTAATAATTTTGGGAATCCCTGTTGCTAACAATAGGGAAACATCTGGATGTTCAATCAATTCCGTAGTTCCCTTTTCAGATATCAATTGCATACAACTGATTGCACCTGTTGGATAGCCAGCTTCTTCTGCGGTCTTAGCAATTAATTTAATCACACCTCGTACAGTCTCTTTCGCACGGGGATGTGGTGATAAAATAATTGCATTTCCTGACTTCACAGCAATCATCACATTATGAATAGTTGTCGAGACAGCACTAGTTGCAGGTATCATGCTAACGATTACTCCGATAGGCACACCAATTTCAAGCAATTTCTGCTCTTTATCTTCATGAATAACACCAACATATCGTTGATTATTCAATCGATGTGGTAAATATTCTGTAACAAAATGATTTTTAGTGACCTTATCATGAAACACTCCATAATCTGTCTCCTCGACTGCCATCTTAGCTAATTTTTCAATATGAGGATGTAATGCGTGACTTATTTTTTCAACTACAGTATCTAACTGATTTTGCGAGAAATTTTTTAGCTCTTTTGCTGCTTCCCTAGCAAGCTCGATATTGATCCTTGCTTCTTGGATAGATAATAAATCATTATCTACTCTATACCTCATGCTGATCCCACTTCCTATCTTTTTTATATGTCAAAAGAATAGCGAGCGATAATTTTTTCAATGTCTTTATGAGGATGAGCAATCACATTATGGGAATAGACATCAGCACCCATGCTCTTTACTGCTTCAACGCCTGTTTCAACAGCCGATTGTACTGCTCCTACATCTCCTTTGACTAAAACCGAAATATATCCAGAAGCAACATTCTCATATCCAATCAATTCAACATCTGCAGATTTACACATGGCATCTGCTGCCTCCATGACAAAAACTAACCCAAACGTTTCAATAAACCCTAAAGTATTCATCTTTTTAGAGTCCTCCTTTTTTAATCCGAATCAATATTATGTGCCATCACAATATGACCAATTGGTCGAATTGGCCTAGGCATAACATTCGACGCAGTTACTTTTCCAATCTTTTTCGCTGCTTCCGCTCCAGCCTCAACCGCTGATTTTACTGCAGCTACATCTCCTTTAACCATAACAGTTACCAAAGTAGAGCCGACATTTTCATACGAAATTAAATTGACATCTGCTGCTTTTAACATCGTATCTGCTGCTTGGATTGCAGGAACCATACCAATTGTTTCTACCAATCCTAACGCTTCATCTCCGCGATACTCCATTGAATTAATCCTCTCCCAACTACATTCATTTTTGGTGTTTGATTTTTTTCTTGTTCGATAAGATAATGCTATCATGTAGTTAAAAAAGAAAATCGTAGATTTGATAGATGATTTTGTACTATTGCAACCGATTTCTTTATTGTAAATTGGATAATTTATAGTTTTTTGCACAATTGATAGATAAGAAAAAATAGAATTATTTTGGGCATTTTTTGTAGTTAATTGTCATTGACTTTTTTTCTAATTTTTTTTGAAGTATACTATTCTCGTAAACATGACAATGATAAGGTTTGACCTGAGAAAGAAGTTGATGAGATGAATATACCGATAATAAAAAATAATTCGTATGAGAAGTATCAAGCAGAATCCACACAATTAATTACTCAAATTTTACGTTCTTTTTTTAAGGATGAAACCTTGGAATTTGATCGTTCCTGCTTTGTCGGTGGATTGACCAACTATAATTATGCGGTCAAGATACATGGAGAAAAGTATGTTATTCGTCAACCTGGCCCATTTACTGATATTATGATTGATCGAAAAATAGAAGAGTTCAATACAAGTATCGTAGCAGCCCTTCCCATTAACTCTGACTGTATTTTTTTTGATGCTAAAACAGGAATCAAAATTAGTCGGATGATTCCAAATAGCTTTAATTTAGCACAAGTAAATCCTACATCTTCTAAACATTTAAAAGATGTCACTAATATAATGAAAAAAGTGCATACAATGCCTCGTTTGTTTAATAATATTTTTTGTTGGAAAAGTGAATTGAAGAAGTATGAAGAAGTTGTCTCGATGGTTCATGGGGTTTTCTTTTTTGATTACATTAGTTTAAAAGAGAAAGCCTTAGCTTTTTGCGAAGAAAATATTTGTGATGTTGAACTTGTTCCTTGTCATAATGATACTGTTCCAGAGAATTTTCTTTTAGACGAACATGATAACTGCTATTTGATTGATTGGGAATATTCTGGCTTGAATGATTTAAATTTTGATTTAGCAGCTTTTATCGTAGAAACACGGTTGAATCGACTTGAAATCGAAGAATTACTAAATAATTATTATGAAAATAATATTCCTAACGATGCTATTAAAAAAATCAAATCTTATATCCTAATTCAAGATTTATTATGGACCGTGTGGGCCATTATCCGTCATTATTCAGGAGAAAATTTTGCAGATTACTGTGAACTCCGCTATGAACGTTTCCGTAGAAATACACTCAAACTAGCTGAAGATACAAACTATCCTTTATATAAAATGGTGGAATTTGAAAATTAAATATTGATGAACCGCATAAATAGCCCGGCAAAATCTTCCTTCGATTTGCCAGGCTATCTCCCTAATTAAGCACTATTTTTTATAAAAATTTTTTTCTTTTTAAAATTTCCTTTGCTCGATCGATTTTTTCGTCATTGACTAAAACAATTGGACCGGTACACCCCATACCGCTCTCCGCATAAATATCGACTTCCCATAAAGTATAAACCGCTTCTTCTAATTCCATAATTTCAATTCCTGAAATCTCACAGGTTACGATTTCTTTTGGTGGCATCGTTCTCTCTTTTGTTTCTGTTATTTGCGATGCAGTTAATTCCTCACAAATATTTTTTAATTCTGCTTGTTGCGCCTTGCTATATTCAATTTGACTTACTTTTGCTAATTTACCTTTGGCTAGTTCATAAGCATATTCTAAAGCATTCGCAATGACTGGTGCGCCGCTTGCTCGAGAAATAATGCAGATATTTCTTTCATAGTTACGTCCAATACCAGGACCATACCCAGAACCACCTGTTTCGTAATTACCGCCGCTTGTATAAGCAGAAAAAAGTTTCATTAAGATATTTCCTGTTAGGCTGTCACAGACAACTACGTCGACACTACCTAGCAATAAATCGTTTCCTCGCAGTACTTTCCCTCCATCCTCACGTTGACTTTCACCAAATAGGATCTCATATCCATTTTCTTTCAATGTGGTCAACGCGCGTTCGACAGTTTTCGCTCCTTCAACATTCAAAATACCAATTGTCGGCTTTTTGATCCCTGTCGCTTTAGCAGCAACGATTCCATTAATCGCATTCAATACCATCGCTTCATTTCGATTACTGCTGGTCGTCCCAGTCGTCGTAGCAATAAATAATTCTTTACCTAATGCTGGTGTAACGACTTTACCGACCGTTGAAACACCGATTGGGAAATTATAGTGCAGTGTCACACAACCTTGGATTTCTCCACTATCTAACAACTCCTCCATCAAAGTAGCTGCTTCTTTTTGGCATTCATTCGTTGAATAATGGATAAATTCATCTGTCCAATCCATTTCCGGACCAATCAACACTAGATCAAACAAATTTTTTTGTTTGATGATATTTGCTGCTTCACACATCACTTCAGTTCCTAATTCACTGCCTTCAATCGTTAAGCCTATTTTGATTTTTGCTCCCATTCGGCCTGTTTCTAAACCAGTCGCTAAATCTTCAAAAACTTTTTTCACAGTTTGTTTCACTTGTTCAGACATCGAAACATCTCTATTCCAGAGTAAGATTGGCTGCAAAACTTCTTAAGGCTTGTGCCACTTCTTTTTTGACCAATTCTTCTACATCTTGTTGATTCTCTTCGGAAATATTTCCATTGTTTCGTTCGATCAAAATCGAGACACCATCAAATAAATTAGTCATTCTTCCCAAGAATAAGGAACCCTTACCAACGATCATCGCCCGCTTTTTATTTCCGCTAACTAGATCTTCGGTTGCAAAACCTAAATAAGGAATACCGCTTGGAATATGCCCTTGAGTGGGCGCCCAGCCAACAAGTGACTTTTCATTCACAAAATTCATTAATTCTTTTTTCTCGATATCTTTACGTAAGACACCAATGGCACCAATCATTTTCAGATTTGCTAATGGTACATCTCCTGCTCCAGCTGGTTTGGTAATATCAGGATTTTGCATTTCTACTGAATAGACATCGATATCATTGATCGTTAATTGTCCTTTATCTAATACACTTGCTATTAATGCTGTTGTGACTGCTTGTGGACTAGAACCACTGCCAACTTCATGCTTTCCAGTCATATCATGCCGTAAAACCGGATGTTTACCATCATTTCCAGTGATTAACGCAGCAAATCCGCCTAAAACATCCTCTAGGATCGGCATTTCTTTTCCAACGTGAGATTTCCCGTTCATCCCTAATTTAGCTGTAGCACCTCCGGCTACTAATACTACATTTTTATGCGTACCCGAAGCTACCAAAGCAGCAGCCGTAATCAATGCATGGGTGGGACCGGCGCAAAAACTTCGGATATCAGAACCTGTTGCATGAATACATCCGCATAGCTCAGCAATTGATTTAGCAAAATTGCCTCCGCCACGCTGGTTCATATCCCCACAAGCTTCCTCACTGCATTCAATCACATAATCAATTTCTTTAGGATCAATATTTTGCTTTGCAATAAGCTGGCGCAATGCCAAAACTCCACTAGCTTTAACTACCAAATTTTCTAACATTACATGAGCATTCAAATTTACATCGATTTGATGTGCTGGACTGACACAACCAACTAAATGACGCTCGAAATAAAGACCTTCAGCATGATTTTCAGCCACTTCTTTTTCAACCCATACACTGCTTTTGCCAACTTTGATTTTATGGCTGTCTTCAGCAAATAGTAAATGTTCACCTAAAGCTTCACGAACTTTTTCTGCAAATGATTCTTCTAAATGAACCAATTCGAAAACATCCACGATTTGCAACAAACCATAAAATTCGATTTCTGGCACGATTTCCCCAAATTTCCCATCACGAGTCCCAACAAAAGGCTTCCCTACCCAAGGTTGAGGTAACGCTTTCAATTCTTCGTAGCTTAAATTTCCAATAAAGGTTTGGTTTGGAGCATAGTTCACCACTTCTTCAAAATTTCGCAAATTATCATATAGATTGGCTAAATAAGGACTGTCTGGAGTCGTAATTTTTTCCGTGGTCTGAGTTGTCCCATTGTGTTCAATCATATCAGGGGTATGGACTAAAACGTAACTTGCTCCTCTTAAAGTAGAATAATTCATCTGTGTACCACCTTAAATATATTTTTGAATCATTGTTTCAATCGCTTCTTTTGTGCAGTCATCCTTTGCAATTTCTGCGACTTTTTCCCCATGATGATAAATCGAGATGACGGGCAGACCTAAAATTTTTTGTTGGATACAAAAACGGCGCACTTTTTTTTGAGAAGTATTAAATTTAGTAAAGCGAATTTTATCTCCATATTCGGTATACAATGCTTCTACATCTGGCATGAGCGCTAAACAATTCTCACAACTCTCGCCCCACCAATCTACTAGAACTGGTGCTTTTTGTCCTAAGACTCCTTCTTCGAAACTCTCTACTGTTAATTCAATCATGCCATTGAAACCTCCCGTTTTACTTTTTCAACATATTTTTGTGCTGAAAATGCCGCTGTAGCACCATCACCAGAAGCTGTTATCACTTGACGTAATACTTTAGGACGCATATCGCCAGCTGCAAATACACCTGGTATCGGTGTGGACATTGTCTCATCAGTAATCATGTAGCCATAGTCATTCAATGGTACTTTTCCCACATAAAGTTTTGTACTTGGCACATTTCCAATAAAAATAAAAATGCCAAATAAACCATCATCTTCATCTGCTTCGATCCGTGTAATTTCTCCTGATTTCGTATTTCGAATGGTCATTGCTTCTACCATCCCATCACCTTCGATACTCTCTACAATAGAATCAAAGATATAATCGATTTTATTGTTTGCTTTTGCTTGTTCAATCGCGATAGCATCTGCAGTCAACTGACTTAGATTTTGAATAATCGTAACTTTACGAGCAAATGTAGTGATGAACATTGCTTCCTCGACTGCAGAGTTTCCTCCGCCAATAACATAAACTTCCAGATCTTCAAAGAAAGCACCATCGCAAGTCGCACAGTAAGAAACACCTTTTCCAGCCAACTCACGTTCTCCTGGATAACCGATTTCTCTTGGAAAAGCACCATTTGCACAAATTACAGCGGACGCTTCATAAACTGAACCATCACTACAAACTACCTTTTTGATCGTCTCATCAAAAGTCAGATCGATCACTTCTTTTCGTAATTGGATTTCTGCTCCAAATTGTTCGGCTTGTTCTGCCATTCGTTGGATCAACTCCGGACCTGAAGTTTCTTGTTCAGTCAGTTTGATCGATCCTGGAAAATTAGCAATTTCATGTGTTGAGACAATCTGTCCACCTAATTTTGTTTTTTCTAAAAGCAATACTTTCAATCGCGCTCTAGCATTATAAATAGCAGCTGTAAGCCCTGCAGGTCCTCCACCAATAATGATCACATCGTACATTTTTTTCGCTCCTTTTTTAAACAAGTGTTTTTTATTTTTTTGTAGGAACTTCAATGATATAAATAGCAATTTCGCCTGAACGAAACTCGTTCAGGCAGAAATACTATTCAAACACTGTTTGATCGTCCACCGGTACTGTCATTGCATTCAAAGCTTTTTCAACGATGCTACGGCGGATTTTTTTCTCTTCATTCAAACTAAGATTAGGATTTCCTAATGGATGAGGAATCGCAATTGCTGGAACAATTCTATTTGCGCCAACCGTTTGCGAGATTGGAACGACTGTACAGATATGAATAACAGTCAAACCTGTTTTTTCAATTTCTTTTACCATCGTTGCACCGCAACGTGTGCAGGTTCCTCAGGTGGAAGTCAAAATCACTGCATCGACTCCATCTGCTACCAATTTTTGTGCAATTTCTGCCGCATATTTTTTGGCGTTAGCAACTGCTGTACCATTTCCTACTGTAGTATAGAAAAAATCATGCAAGCTTCCGATCACACCTGTTTGTTCCATTTCTCTTACTATATCTAGGGGCAATACTCGGTTAGGGTCTTGATTTGCATAGACAGGATCATACCCGCCATGAGCAGTTTCATAAGCAGCTGCTGCAAAAGTATCTAGCGATTCAATTGGATACATGCCATATTTTGATGCGCTACTAGATTCAATTCGATCTGGATTTCCTTTGGGAACGATACCTCCGGAAGTTACCAAAGCAATTTTTGCTTTGGATAAATCGTAGATAGGTTTTGCCGGAGCTACATTATCAAACTCTGGCATTGGGTATTCTGTTATAAAATCTTGTTTCTTTAATTTCTTAACTAACATATCTACAGCCCGTTCAGAGCCACGTTTTTCCGCTTGGAAATTTTTACGATAACGAATGAAATAGTTATCTTTTTCTGGTGAGACACACTCACCTTTTAATAGCTTCAATGCTAGATGCGCTAAAAATGGAACAGCTTTTCGCATTCCTGCTGCACTGTTTCTTGTAGGGACAATATATGCCCCTTTCTTGTACATGTCTACACCGGGATTTTCTTCATACATCCCAGTGACAGCCGGAATTTTTAATTCTGACATGACTGCCTGAACAACTTCCCCACAAGCAATTCCGTAGCGTCCAGCATTAAATGCCGGACCGGCGATTACAATGTCGGGATTGAATTGTTTGATTCGTTCCAATACATCTGTTTTAGCACTATCCAAATTTTCATTGAAAAAACTATCCCCGCAAACGACAGTACCGACGATTTCAGCTTCTTCACCAAATGAATTCATAAAAGCAAGTCCCGGCCCTACTACTTTTTCTTCAGAGAATGGTCGGATGTCTGCTTTTTCTTCACCACCAATTCCAGCATAGAATTGATTGATATAGTGAACAACTCTATATTTAGTCATAAGACACTCCCTTACAATTAATATTTGGAGTATTGATTCCTCATTTCAGAAACTTCTTCAATGATGTCATCAATATCTAAAACCATCTCCATCATGCCGATTTGCTCTTCAAAAACATCTGCAGCAACAACTTCTTTAAACTCTGGCTCTACAGCGTGATATACAGCTAAACCTAGCTGTTCATTGGTTAATGGACCGGCAAACGTAGGATCACCATTCGTTACAGTTTCTGCAGCTAATCCTGCTGCTTCTCCTTCAGCAGCTCCAATAAGAATAACGACATTTTCTGCGCCGAATGTATCAGCCGCTTCTTTTACTCTACGTTGATTTTCTAAGTCCATTGCACCAGCGGCCGTTCAGACGAAACATTCTGTTGATGAGAATATTACCTCTGCTCCGGTTCCTGCGATACAAGCTTCAATTGCTTGCCCTGGAATACCATCACGGTCGCCGATCACTAAGACTTTTTTATTGTTTAATTCTAAAGTCATTAGTTATTCCTCCCTATTTTTATTGTTAAATGCCTTTGGCTGACATTTTATTAAAACCAAGTTCATTTGTTGCACCGGTAATTGCCTGGATTTCAACTTCAATCGATCCATCTTCTTTCAAGCTGCCATCAAAGCCGCCTGCAATGACATCGATATAATCTAATTGCCCAATCAAACGATCCATCTTCGGTAATCGGATCGTTTCATTTGCATTTCCGCCTGTCACAACTGCGGTTGCTAATTTATCTGCATCTGCTAGCGACTGACTAGCACCATCTCTACCAGCATATTCATCTGTGACAATAACTGTTTTGATTCCTTTTTCTTCGACTTTTTTACAATTCATAATTAAATCAGTGTCTGGATTTCCAAATCCTTCTTGTGAAATAATGACACCGTCTAAACCTAAATACTCGCTTAATTTTGCAACAAAGTCACTTGAACGATGTTTATCTTGTAAATAGACTGTTTCATTTGTGACTATTACTCCTAAAAAATTCAGCTCTTTCCCATGCTTCTTATACAAATCAGCAATTACTGGGTTATTTAAATGATGATAAGTAGTATTTTTATCACAAGCGGAAACACAATTTCCACTAATGATCGCTCCATTCATCACTTCAGTTGGATATAAAATCGTTGGGACAATATGTTTGGCATCTGTACCATAGACATACGTGTCATGAAGTAGCCCTTGTGTTTGCAGCATATAGACATAACCCACTTTGGGTAACTCAGGATATTGTTGAATTTGATCTAGTAATGGTAAGGTTTCAAAAATATCAATGGTATCAGGAACGATATTTTTACCAAATTTCCCAATATAATCTGCCACTTTTAATCCGGCAAAGCGGGCTGATTCTTCGTATAAATGTGGCGATAATCCTTCTTGAGGTTTTAAGACTAAGCAAATTTCAATCAATTGAGAAAAAGGTGTCAGTTCAGCGCCCGGACCTTGCATATCGACGATTCCCTCTTGAAAACCAACGATTTTTCCGACCGTCATCACTCCACAACCTTTTAAAACATGCGTCCGTCCACTACCGACAACATCGACTTTATTTATGTCTCCTGGAAATACCCCCGTAGACGAACCAACTTTACATCTTGGTTCAATCACATCCTTGACTGGTGTAATCCGAATACTCTCTCCAGGATTAGCGATTTCAATCTCACAACTCTTTAAACGATCATCAGATAAAACTAATTCTTTAATTTTAATTGGATCAATAAATAATATTCCAGTTTCAATTTTCTCTTCTTGGGACAAAACAACTTTTTTAATCTCAATAGTTCCAAGTTCAAGCTTCATGCATTCACCTCAGTTCTAGTTAGTTGAAAGTCGCTGAACACTTAAATCATCACCCCCATTCTGCTCAACTTACTTTGTACGATATAAAAGTCTACAAAAGCAAAATCATGCAGTATGCTTAAAGACCAATTAGGCCGCTGCTTATTTTTGATAAATTTTTCATAGACAGATATCGCAGATTCAATATATTCTAAACTCTCGATATGAATAGATTGAGAGTTGGTCTCTATTAAAAAAATAGTTTTATAATACGTTTCATTCGGTTTGATACTGCCACTCAATGGATGAGTCAATAAAGAGCTATGCTTTTCCACAACTGATTTTTTTACTGCCATTAACACATCTCCATAAGAACCTTCGACAAAATGGATGCCAATTAGTTGACCGATGTTTTCTTTTATCTTTGGATTATTTGTGATAATGAACACTTCTTTGTCACCCTTTCAATTGTTACTTACTTCACATAACAGGCATTAAGCCTATTTAGAATTTTTTACACATAACTAAAGGGCAACAGCAGCATTTGCCGTTGCCCCTGTCACTAACCTGAGAGATTCACCTTTTTGAGGTTTGCTCCATCGGTGCATTACTGCTCTTCAGAGGTTTATAAGATTACGGTCCATTTACCTGAGATGTTCATCATAAAGTTAGCAGCTTTACAACTTATACCTTCGGTGACAAATTTTTGTACTCTCCCGCAATCAGAAAAAAATATTCGTAAACGCTTTCTACGATTTAAATGTTAGCAACTCCAAGAAATGATTACAAACCAACTTTTTTTAGATTTTTTAAGCGATTGAAAACCTAGCTAATTAAAAATTAATTGCTAAGGAATAAATTTTTACTATAAATAAATTGTTTGATCGACACAATATGAAAAATCTTTTTTTATTTTCTCCGATAAACGTCAATTATTGTTTTCAAACAAAAAAACTGATACCGCTCATTTGCGTATCAGTTTAACCAATATTTATTGAATTTTTTTCAGTAACTTCTTTAATTGCGCTTGCTCATCTTCAGCTAATCCATCGATTACATGCTGATTTAAATCATCAAATATTTTTCGAATTTCTTGAGTCAGCTCTAAGCCTTGTTCCGTTAAAAATAAATTTTTTTGGCGTTCGTTATCCTCAGGTATCTTACGTTCTATATAAACTTTTTTTTCTAGAACTTTTAAAATATTAGTAACCGTAGCGTCTTGTTTCCCAAGATAGTTAGCCAATTTTTTTTGAATAACACCAGGATTAAAGCCAATATAATTTAGAGCTCGTGCTTGATGAGCCGTCAGACCAAGTTTTTTTAATCTTGTGTCAATAAATTCTTGCTGCATTAAATTTACTAAATAAATATTTTCTGATAATGTATCTTGATTTGTTTTCATCATAACCACCTTTTCTTTTATCATAACATAAAAGAACAAGTTTAACTTTTATTTGCAACTGTTTTATTGACAAATAAATCAACGAAGCGTATCATCCGTTTAAAGTTGTAAATACAAGTTTAAAACGGAAAGTTGGTAAAATAATGGATAAAAGAATTGTTTTAATTACTGGAAGTAGTACGGGTTTAGGTCTTACTACGGCTGTTCGCTTAAAGAAAATGGGTTATACCATTTATATTACTTCCAGAACTGTGGAGAAAGCTAAAAAAGTTGCTGAAGAAATAGGAACTTCCTATGTAGCTTTAGATGTAACTGATGAGGAATCGGTCGTTAAAGCAGCTGAATCGATCAAAACAAAAGAAGGAAGGATCGATATTTTAATCAATAATGCAGGGATTCCCGGGGGCTATAGTAAACCTGCAGAAATCGATGCTGCAGCAATGAAAAATGTATTTGATACGAATGTTTTCGGTTTAGTGTCTGTCACACATCACTTTTTATCACTTCTGGAAAAATCTAGTTTTCCAGTTATTGTAAATATCAGCAGTGGTTTAGGTTCGTTTGGACAAGTTCAAAATCCTGATAAAATTGAATCAAAAGTTAATTCATTAGCTTATAGTTCTTCTAAAGCTGCTGTCTCGATGCTGACAGTTCAATATGCAAAAGGATTGCCAAATATCAAAGTCAATGCCGTTGATCCCGGTCCGACAAATACAGGTGAAAACTTTAGCAACGGCATCCAAACACTCGAAGAAGGCTCTGATGCTATCGTAAAATTAGCAACAATTGATCCAACTGGTCCAACTGGTTGCTTCTTCAATCGCGATGGTATTATCCCTTGGTAGACGAATAAAAGACTAGAGAAATCAGTTGATTTCTCTAGTCTTTTTAGTGATATTCTGACAATTGCTCTTGAAACCATTGTAGATTTACTTGATGATGGCGTTTTGAATTTTCCATCATTTGAATAAACGGCTTTCGTAAATTACCCGGATTCTTCAACGATTCCTCGATTAAACCAATTTTTTCTTTTGTTTGTTCAATCTGCGCTTCTAATAAGCCAATCATATTATCCGAACTAGTTTCCTCTGCAAAAAGCATTGGCGTATAAAAAGAGAAAGTGATCACATCGTTTTTATGACCATATTTCAAAAAAAGGTGCTCAAATTCCTGCTCTCCTTTTTTAGTAATCACATAACGATTTTTTTCTTTTTCCGCGGTTTCGCTTGAGACTCGCTCTAACAAGCCTTTTTCTTCTAATTGCTGTAAATTGTAATAAAAAGATCCTTTAGTAAAACGGACAAAATATTGAAAATAGCTAGCTTCCATATATGCCAATAACTCATAGCCATAAGACGCCGGTTTTTCTTTTAGCAGACCTAAAATCAATAATGGAATCATTCGCTTGATATCTCGCCAAATTTAGTCATAAAGGTCTGAAAGTCTAATTCGCCTAATGCAAAACCGCGACTTAAACGATAAATTTTTTCATTCTTTGTTTGTTGGCGGGCATATATTTGGGATAACTGTTTTTCTTCATTTTCTAAAGCTTGAAGTACGTCTATTTTTTTGCTGAAAGCTTCATAATAGCGTATTCCGAATCTACGTTGTGATACTGCATCGATATGAATACCGTCAGGGTTGGAAGTCAAACCTTCAGCACTCACAAGGTAACAATTTTCATCCTCTGCGACTACTTTTTTTATTTCAGAATTAATTTCTTGATACTCCGTTGCACTTAAGCCAAATCCGCTTTTCCCTAAAAATTCAGGAAGTTCTCCTACAATAATCGGTAAATCGGGCAAGTCTAACTCACTTCTAAAATGAGCAAAAACAGCTGCTAATTTTTCTGCATAAACTTCGTGCAAACCATTTAAACTATCATTTTCACCTTGATGCCATAAAATCCCGATCAATTCGCTAGTTTCCATCGCAAATTTTGCTTCTGATAAGGCGTGACGAGTCAAGATTTGGTCATCAGCCCATTCCGCAATCGAGCTGCCCCCTTCTGCACAAGGGATCAAACCAATTTTTTCTTTAGGATGTTCGTTTGACCAAGCGGCTGCAAAAGAAGACGCTGGTCCTACTCCGGCTACTTCCCGATCAAAATGGATTGGTTCTGCCATCATTTGCCAGCGACCATTGCGTAACATTTCAATATTTTCATTATAAATAGTTGGTACATCCTTTAAAAAACCACGTCCGGCCATATTGGATTGACCAATCAATAAAATAGATTTCATATTTTCACTCCTCAATTACTTTGCTTGACACAATATAGTCTAGTTAGACTATATTGTCAAATAAAAAAATTCTTCTAAAAAGAAGAATTTTATTTTTGGGCTAGTAACTGATCGATTTCATAAAAATATTTTTTGCTGATTTCTTGATATTTATCATGATTCGCACGATTTACGCTGAAAATTTGTTTTGCATTTTCTCTCGGTAATTTCGGTTGTTCTAAAAGATAATATAATCCGAAAATCGGCTCATTTTCCACTGCATAGTAACAAGTAGTTCCGAAAATATCAGATGCTAATTCTCCCAATACAGCTGTTTGAAAAAAACCACCGCTAATCGATAATTCCTCGTTTGGTGCTACTAATTCAACTAAACGAGCTATGTTTAACAATAAACCTTCTATTATACTGCGAATCATATCATTTTTCCGATGCTGTAACGTTAACTCTTGAAATCCACCTGTAATATCATTAGACCAATAAGGCGCGCGTTCACCATTTAAAAAAGGCCAGAAACGAAGGTTCTTAGCTCCTACTTCAGTCTGCGCTAGAATATCGGGCAAACTAACAAAAAAATCGAGTGACTCACGTTCAAACTGCTCCGCTGCCCAATTCAAGACACAACCGCCATTGTTTGATGGCGCACCACAAACATAATAGTGTTCATTTAAATAATAACAAAAATTTTGTTTTCCGTAATTTAATCTAACATCAGATACTACTTGACGAACCGCCGCACTCGTACCAATCGTCAGGCTTGCACTTCTTCCTGTGCGATAAAAACTAGCATAGGCAGCCAATACACCGTCACTTGCACCTGCCATTACTTTAACTGACGATTTAAAATCAAATACCTGACAAATTTCTGGTAAGATTTCGAACAGTTGAGTAGGATCAGCCAGCTCACCTAATTGGGTTTCTTCAATTTTTAAATACGCTAGAATTTCATTACTCCATCGTTTTTTATGGATATCAAATAATCCAGTAGCAGAGGCGGTAGAATAATCGATCAGCGCTTTTCCAGTAAAGTAACGCAAAACTAATTCTTTAATGCCATACCAATGGATATTTTCTGGATAACCATTGCGAAGTGCTAATATTTTAGCAAATGGCGACATCGCATGAATTGGTGTACCAGAAATTGTATAAAATTGTTTTGCTTGATCTGTTTTTTTGAATGCTTCTATTGCCTCTGCTGCTTGAAAGTCTGACCACAAAAAAATTTGCTGGTACTCATTATCAGGCATCAAACTATGCATAGCCGTACTAAAAGCAATGGTTTCGATTTGCTGACGAAATATTATAGGAATAGTTAAAATAGCTTCTTTTAAGGTCATTAACAATTCGTGTCCCTTTTGATATTTTACGACAGCATCTCCATATGTCTGCAACATACTTTCACTAGCATATAGTACCTGATTATCTTGAATCACTCCGATTTTGATTGCTGTTGTTCCGATATCGATTCCTAAAAAAACTGACAAAAGCTTTCATCCTTTTCATGCTAAATAGTTTTATTTATTTTAGCACAAAACTTTAGAATCAATATAGATCTAGATTTTTATTCGGATAACGTTTTGCAACTCGATTGATTTCTAACTACTGACCAAAATTTTATAGTATTGGAGTCAAACTTATCCTACTGTTTCTTGGCTATCATAAATAGGCAGAGATATCATTGTTTCCTCAGCCCCGAAGAAAATGGTTTGAGTCGCGGTATCTACGCTTTCGATTTCTGACCATACTCCTTTTTTATTAGGATGGACATGATACATCGGAAAATTAGAAGAAGTAATGTCGAAGCGTAGTCTGGAACCCGCTTGTAAATTCCACGCAGTATCCCACAATCGGATATCTAACATAATTTTTTCATTAGGTGTATAGTCCAATAGATGATCTGATTCATTTCGTAATAAAATACTCGTTGCTCCATCAACAATATTAAGTGTTCGACCGTCTGAAAATTCTTCGCTGACTTTTACCATAAACGAAGTATCTGGTGCTGTAGTTTTAACACTCAATTTGATATCAATCGATCCCATGATCGTTGACGGCGTGTCCAGCGGTTCTGATTTAAAGACTAAAACATCGTTTCTATCCTCATATGTAGGTTGAAAACGCGGACCATGAGGTGTATGGCCGAGTTTTCCCATCCATGCTAACAAAGCATTTCCACCAACTGTTGTCACAGGATCCTTTGGATCATAAAGATAACTCGCTGATTCATTATCCCCAGCTGTTGGACACAAATTTCCGGCTTTAGCAGGATAGAACGCCATCGTATTAGTTTTTGGCGGCCAAGAATCGATTTCATGCCATTTTCCTTCACCGATAGCATAAATTTCAGATTTCAAAGGCTTATCCAACCCTTTTCCACGAAGCATCCGATCAAACCATTCAACCATCGATTTCACATGTGCTTCTCCATGTTTTTTACCATTCGGATAGGTTCTGTCGCCCGGAAAGTTTCCTACATGATCCCAAGGGCCGATCAAAATTTTACTTTTTTTTCGAATTTCTGGTCTTAATCCTTTGATTGCTGTCATAACACCTTCAACATTATGATCGAACCAACCTTCACCAATAAAAACCGGACGATCGATTTTAGCAGGCATTTCTAATAATGTCTGCCAAAAGCTATCTTGCCAATATGGATCATTCCGTTCAATCGTCGCGATAGGCTTTTGATAAAATGGTAATTTTTGACCTAATAATTTTTCATCAAATGTATTGTGCGGACGGATCGTTAATGCCTGATCATAAATTTGAGCTTCATTATCTGCCTTTACACCACCATTTTGGACAGCCCATGATGTATACATGTCATGTCTGAACATCCCATTCATATACATTTGAGAATAACGATTGATACCAAAACAATCAAGATAGGAAGTAATTACTTCTGCCGGCATTTTATCTGCTATGATCCACTGTGTATACGACATATACGAACCACCGTAAGTAGCAATTTTTTTATTATGCCAATTTTGTTTTACCAGCCAATTGATTGCATCGATTCCATCATTACGTTCATTTTGGAAAGGTTCATATGTTCCTTCAGATCCATTCGTACCACGACAGGCTTGGATTACTACCACATATCCTTGTTTGACAAAAGGCAGCATAACGGTTGGTTCCATTTCCCAAAATAAAGGATAAGGCGTTCTCGTATATAGACATGGCCAATTTTCACCTTTGTCAGGTACGATAACTTTTGTTTTTAATTTAGCCCCATCACGCAATTCGACATCTTCAATAAAATATCCTCCAACGTCGCAAACTGGATCAGGCATATCTGTCTGTCTAGCTGCTGACGATGCAGCGAACATAGGATTCATTTCAAATTTTTTTAATTTTTCAAGCATAAGGGATAGCTCCTTTTTATTGACCATTCATTATTTATATATAGAAATATTTTTATATTGATCACTTACATTGTTATACTAACAAACAAAGTTATATAATGAAAATCAATAATACTGATTAGTTATATCAATATAAATGATATCAAGGAGTGCTTATGTTAGATTTTAATTTAGAATATTATCGTGCTTTTTACTACGTTGCTCAATTAGGAAGTATTACCCGCGCAGCGAATGCTCTTTTTTTAGGCCAACCAACACTTACTCGATCCATACATTTATTGGAAGAAAGCTTAGATTGTCAACTGTTTATCCGAACAGCAAAAGGTATGACGCTGACAAAAGAAGGCGAGACATTATATCAACATGTCACTTTAGCATTTGAAGAACTGGTTCGTGGCGAACAAGAATTACAGAGACTCCTTAGTTTCCAAACTGGTACTTTGGATATTGCGGTCACAGAAACAGCATTACAATTTGTATTACTGCCAGTTATAGAAAAATTTATCAACAAATATCCAAATATAGACCTTCATATTACTGGTAGTTCAACTCCTGAATCAATTGATTTGCTGCGTCA
This sequence comes from Enterococcus sp. 22-H-5-01, assembly GCF_050310005.1. Taxonomy (NCBI): domain Bacteria; kingdom Bacillati; phylum Bacillota; class Bacilli; order Lactobacillales; family Enterococcaceae; genus Enterococcus; species Enterococcus sp. 22-H-5-01. Next base: position 344,275 of record NZ_CP189993.1, on the reverse strand, counting down.
TGACAAAGCGGATTTTGCTTTGACAGGTTCACCCATTCTTGATGCATCAGGACTAGTCGTTACACCAATTAAACAATTTCATGACATCATTGTCGCTGGCGAAGCCTTTCGTAAATCTTTTGCTAATAACACCATTTCTATCACTGAATTACTCGATCAGCCTCTAGCAACAGTCGAAAAAGGAACAAGTGCTTTCAGTAATACAGAACGCTGGTTCCAAGAACAAGGAAGCCCCTTGGTACCTCATTTTAGCGTCCGAGCATTCAGTACTGTTTTCCAACTAGTTAAAAGTAACTTAGCTATCGGAATCCTTCCTGATATGTATGTGGAAAATGAGCTCCAATCAGGAGAATTCTTTCAAATAGAAACCGAACAGAAACCACCTTCTCGAGAAATTGTTCTAATCTACAAATCCGAAAAAAATTTATCTTTTTTATCAAAACAGTTTATTGAATTTCTTAAAGGAAATGAATTATAACTAGCGTGAAATAATTTACATCTATAAATAAACAAAAAACCTTCTACTTTATTAAAAGTAGAAGGTTTTTTGTTAAAAATTTGAAGTAAAATATTTTCTGCTATTTCTGAAAATTCTTGTTGAGTGCTAAGATATCTTTTTCTGTGGTACAGCAGCAACCACCAATCCACGTACAACCCAATTCAGCCCATTCTCTTGCTTGTGTAGTAAAAACCGAATTGTCAGTATGTTCATGACTCCAGGTTTTTGTTTCTGGATCATAATGTTCACCTGAATTAGGGTAAACAACCAATTCTTTTGTTGCTGCCGGTTTCAATATATTTATTGTTGGCGTTACTAATTCGGGGGCAACACAATTGATTCCATAAGCAATAATTTGCGGATTTTTTTCTAACAATGATTGGACATCTAAGAGAAGTGTCCCGTCACTAATATGCTGACTATCACTTAACGTACAGCTGACCCAAGCAATCGTTTTAGGAAATTCTTTTAACAACTCTAAAAGAACTTTTATCTCTTCTATATCAGGCATAGTTTCAATCGCTAATAGATCTACTCCTGCTTCCACTAAAACTTGAATCCGTTTCTTATGGAATTTAATCAATTCATCCTTACTGATTGCATAATTCCCACGATATTCGGAGCCATCTGCTAAATAGGCCCCATATGGACCAATTGATCCGGCGATCCATTTTTCTTGAGATCCAGATGAAGCTTTTTTAGCCTCTTGCGCAAGTAAAACCGATGATCGTAAAAAGTCAGTTGCCTCTTGTTCAGAATAATTCAATTCTTCGAAACCTTTGTAACTTGCTTGATAACTAGCTGTGATCGCAATGTTTGCGCCTGCATCAAAATATGATTGATGAACGGATTGAATTTTTTCTGGAGAATCAATCAATGCCTTTGCAGTCCAAAGACGATGATTTAAATTTGCATCTCTTTCCATTAACCCTTGAGACATTGAACCATCAATTAAAATAACTTCTTGTTCGCGCGCCCATTCTTTAAACATGTATATCGCTTCTTTCATCTTCAGAATAGTTAAACTTTTTCTTTAGAAAAAGTTCATGTGTTCCATAACAAACACCACAAAAAATCACACCTATAATTAAACCTATTCGCTGGCTAGGATCAAAAGCGATACCTACCATAGAAATCAGGCATAAAATAATCACCAACCATGGGACTATTGGGTACCAAGGTGTTTTGTACGAAAGATCTGCTACTTTCCCACCATTTTTTATATATTGTTTTCGAAAGTTCAATTGTGACCAACCAATACTTAGCCAAACTGCCACAACAGCAAAACCGGAAATAGAAACTAAAGCAAGATAAACTGTATCCGCCGCATAAAAACTTGAGAATAATGATAAAAAACCGCCTAAAATTGTTAAGAATAAGCCGTAGATAGGCAGTCCTCTTTTACTTAATTTAGAAAATATTTTTGGCAGAGTACCTGCATTTGACATAGACCAAAGCATTCTTGATGCACCATAAACTCCGGAATTGGCACCCGATAAAATCGCAGAAATAAGGATAAAATTCATGATGTCTGCCGCATATGGAATCCCCAAGCTAGAAAGAATATGGGTGAATGGACTTTCATTTAATGCAGCAGATGATTGAGGCAATAGTGCTCCAATTACTATTATTGTTCCAATGAATAAAACAACCAATATGATAATTGTACGAATAATTGCTTTCGGAATATTTTTTTTCGGATTATCGGTTTCTCCAGCGGCTACACCAATCAATTCCGTTCCAGAAAATGCAAAGTTAGCAGATAAGATGGCTAAGAAAACTGCTCCAACTCCCGAGGGAAAAACTCCATTCGCTGTAAATTCCTTAAAAAATGGCGCGGGATTCGTATTAGAAATCGGCAAAATACCAAAGATTCCGGCTACTCCTAAAATCAAAAAAATAGCTAAAGCAATTACTTTGATAAAGGACATCCAAAATTCACTAACCGAAAACCAACGAATATCAATAATATTAGAAAGGAGAATGATCATTACAAAAATTAAACACCAGACCCAAATAGCAACATCAGGGAACCAGCGCTTCATCAAAATCCCGATCGTAATAAATTGAGAACCTAAAGAAACTGTCCAAGTCAGCCAGTATAGCCAAGCAATTAAAAAACCAGCACCTGGATTAATATACTTAGTCGCATAAGTATGAAAGGAACTAGTATTTGGTTCATGAACAGATAATTCACCCAGACACAACATAACTAAACTAACTAATACAGCACCCACGGCATAAGCGATGATCGTTCCTACTGCTCCAGCTGTCTGTATCAAATATCCTGTACTTAAAAATATTCCTGTTCCGATAACTCCTCCTAGTGACAACATAATTAAATGTTTTGCACTCATTTCACGAACGAAAGACTCATTCATCTGATTTCCTCCATTTTTCCTAAAACAGTTAACTAATTGATTTGTTAAGATACTTTTTGAACGGAAATACAGTGTATTACCTCGAAGTCTTTTATGTGAAAAAGGAAAAACTAAAAAATGGCTTAATTTATAAATTAAAACGATCTTTTCATTTATTCATCTTATTATTTTTTATACAACAGTTAATATGATAGGTAAATTTTAAAAAAATTAATTTTTTCTAATTATTTACCTTAAAAAAAAGAAAGTCAAGTGAAATTTTCATAAAAAAACATTTTTATTTATTTATAAAAAAGAAAAAAGCCCTTGGAAAATCCAAGGGCTTTGCGCTATCTGACAATAGATTAACGACGGATTTCTTTGATACGAGCTGCTTTTCCGTGTAATGCACGTAAGTAGTAAAGTTTCGCACGACGTACTTTACCGTAACGAACTACTTCAATTTTAGCAACACGTGGAGTGTGTAGTGGATATGTACGTTCCACACCAACACCATTAGAGATTTTACGTACTGTATAAGTTTCGCTGATACCAGCTCCACGGCGTTTGATTACAACACCTTCGAATAACTGGATACGTTCGCGAGTTCCTTCGACAACTTTCGCGTGAACACGAACAGTGTCCCCAGGACGGAATGCTGGGATGTCAGAACGTAATTGTTCTTGTGTTAAAGCTTCGATTAATGGATTCATTTTATCATTCTCCTAATTTCCAAACAATCTTAGGATGCGTCACCCTAGCGGATTATCGTAATAGATGAGTTTGCACTCACCAACACATTCTATCAGACTAAAATCTATCTGTAAAGATAAATTTCTTGTCATCTCTATGCTAAGCTTCTTTTTTTATTTCAGCTAACAACTTTTCCATTTCTGTCGTCAGTTCTAATTTTTCTAACATATCTGGTCGACGTTGGTACGTACGGCGTAAAGACTCTTTTAGCTGCCATTCTTCAATCAAGCGATGATTCCCATTCATTAAAACTTCTGGTACTCCCATACCTTCAAATTCAGCCGGGCGAGTGTACTGCGGATGTTCTAATAATCCTGTAGAATGTGAATCAGTTTGAGCAGAAGTTTGGTTGCCTAATACATCAGGTAACAAGCGAACCGTTGCGTCGATCATGACCATCGCTCCTAACTCCCCGCCAGTCAACACATAATCGCCTAGTGAGACTTCATCTGTCACTAAAGTACGAATACGTTCATCGTACCCTTCATAATGACCACAGATAAAAACGAGTTGTTCTTCTTGGGAGAATTCTTCCGCCATTTTTTGATTAAAAGGTTTGCCGGCAGGGTCTAGCAAAATCACACGCTTCTTTTGATTATCCGTTGCAGCCTCGATAGCTTTCAAATTATCGTAGATAGGTTGGACTTTTAACAGCATGCCCGCACCGCCGCCATAAGGATAATCGTCTACTTGTTTATGTTTATTGTCAGAATACTGGCGAAAATCATGTACATTAATCTCTAACAATTCTTTTTCGATCGCTTTTCCAATAATTGATTCATTTAATGGACCTTCGACCATTTTTGGAAAAAGAGTCAATACATCAATTCGCATCGTCTAACAATCCTTCCGGAATCTCAACGTGAACGACTCCTTCAGTCAGATCGATATCTTTTACCACTGATTCAATATATGGAATCAATGCATCTTTTTCACCTTTACGTTTCACGACCCAAACATCATTCGCACCTGGTGATAAAATCTCAGTTATTTTACCGATTTCTTTATCTTCCTCATCAACAACTGTCAGACCAATGATTTCATGATAGTAGTACTCATGTTCATCAAGATCACCTAGTTGTTTTTCAGAAATTTTTAAAATACCCTCACGGAACGGTTCAACTAAATTGATATTGCCGTAGCCTTCAAAGCTTAGCAAATCAAAATTTTTATGTCTACGGTAACTAGTAATCGTTAAAGGTAAAACATCTTGATTGTCACGAAACAAATATAACTGTTCTCCTACTTGATAACGATCTTCTGTAAAATCGGTTGTAGAAATTACACGGACTTCTCCACGAATACCATGTGTGTTGACGATTTTTCCAACTTTGTAATAATTAGTCACAGACTTTCCTCTTTCTTACTTACAGTATTTATTGAGCCATTGAAACAGCCATTTTTAATCCGTTCATACCATCTGAGTTCATGATAGTGTAGACGGCTTGGTTATTTTGCCATGCAATTCGATTTGATTGATAATCACTCGCTGACACTCGTAAAGAAATTTGGCCAACCGTTTGAGGAACGGGTAAAAAGGCTCCCTCTAAATATTCAACTACTTGTTTAGCAAAAGGTACTGGATTCTCTTGTTCTAAATTATTTGCTTGAACACCGATACTCCAGTTGCCCTCTTTCCACGTTAAGTACGTTGATCCGGCTCCAGAATTTTGATAACCTGTAATATTATGACCTAAATCGACTTGTTGTCCATTGGGATCATAGTTTTGGCCAACAGCACTCTGCGCTTCTGCATTTGAAGCATAAGTTTGTCGTTGATATTGAGCTATCGGCGTTTGATTATTTAATGAAGCATCATTAAAAGGTGTTTCTTTATCTACTATATAATAGTTTACTTTTAAAATCCCTTGTTCTTCAGAAGCAGTAATGCCGATTTGCTTCCCGCTACTGATAGTTGCAGGATCTGGAAATTGATCATTTGGATAATTTGCCTTCAGTTCCTCATTTGCAGATAACGAATGGTCGCTGTGAGTAGAATCGGTAGCAGAACTGCTATTAGCTGTTTTTGAACTTGAAGTGGTCGACGAATTTGTACTTGAACTACTACTTGAAGTATTTTTTTCTGAGCTCACTTGAGAACTACTGGTCTTAACGGTTGCACTTGCGGTTTCTTTAGTGGTGCTATCTTTTGAATCATTATTTCCCAACTGGCATGCAGATAAAACAAACAACGCACTGAACAATAGTACATATTTTTTCATGGTGGAACACCTCCACCTATAGTCTAACGCATTTTCAATGAAAAAACACTCGAATCAAACTGACTCGAGTGTTCCAACTTTATTTACCATCCACGATGTTAAGACGAACTTTCTTCGGTCCATTTGTCCGAACACTGTACACGATCGTGCGGATCGCTTTTGCTACTCGGCCTTGTTTTCCGATGATTCTACCGATATCTTCGGGTGCAACAGTTAAGTTGTACTCTAAGAAATCATTCGATTCTTCGATCTCTAACTTCACTTCTTCAGGCTTTGTCACCAACGGGTGAACAATGGTCAACACAAGGTTATTTAAATCTTGCATAATTGATCACCTTATTTCTTAGCGAATTTAGCTTCGTGGTGTTTTTGCATGATGCCTTCTTTAGAAAGAATGTTACGAACTGTATCAGAAGGTTGCGCACCTTTGCCTAACCAGTTTAAAACATTTTCTTCTTTTAATACGACTTCTGCTGGGTTTTTCAAAGGATTGTAAGTACCCACAGTTTCGATAAAACGTCCATCACGAGGAGAACGAGAATCAGCAACAACGATACGGTAGAAAGGTTTTTTCTTAGAACCCATACGTTTCAAGCGAATTTTAACTGCCATTATATAACTACACCTCCATATAATTAATCACAAGAAGTATAATAGCATTATTATTTGCACCTGTAAAGAGTTTTTTCTTTACAGGGTGATTTTTTTCTAAAGGCATATCTTTTGCAATTTTTACTTATTTTTTGTAAGATATATTCATAGTTATTAAATAGCAATAAATATTAATTTTAAAAAATGGAGGAACAAATATGTCTAAAAAAATTGGTATTTTAGTTGGTAGTCTTAGAAAAGACTCTTATAACAAGATCGTAGCGAAAAAATTTGCAGAATTATTGCCTGATGGTTTCGAAGCAAAATTCATTCAAATCGATGATCTGCCTTTCTACAATGAAGATCTTGAAGTTGAAGGTTCAGTACCGGAAGCATGGACGCGTTTCCGTAACGATGTTAGCGAAGTCGATGGTCTATTCTTCTTCTCTCCTGAATATAATCGTTCTGTTCCAGCAGCATTAAAAAATGCTTTAGATGTTGGTTCTCGTCCAATGGGCAGCAGCGTTTGGGGCGGCAAACCTGGTTTAGTCGTGACTGTTTCTCCTGGTGGACCTGGTGGATTTGGAGCAAACCATGCTTTACGTCAATCATTAGTATTCTTGGATGTTCCTACACTTCAACAACCAGAAGCTTACATCGGCGGCATTATGAACTTAGTCGACAATGATGGTCGCATCGCTGACGGCACAGTAGAATTCTTCCAAACAATCACTGATAAATATGTTGAATTTTTCAATAAATTAGTTAAATAATTTTGGACTAAACGTCTCGCAGTTTATCTGTGAGATGTTTTTTTGTGAAAAGATATTAGTGATTGAACTCTTCACTCAGCCTTTGTTACAATTAAATGATGAAAGGAGGCGTTTTTTTGAAGATCAATATTCGACATGAAGAGGAAAAAGAATATCAGCTTATAGAAAAAATTACGCGAGAAGCATTTTGGAACTTATATACCCCTGGATCTGTGGAACATCTCATCGTACATCAACTAAGAGAACATCCAGACTATCTTCCAGAATTATCTTTTGTCATCGAAGTAAATAGTGAAATAGTCGGTAGTATCTTTTATAGCAAATCTAGTGTCATTGACTCCACTGGAAAAGAATTTCCTGTTGTCTCTTTCGGCCCGGTCAGTATCGCTCCAAATCATCAACATCAAGGTTACGGAAAGCTACTGATTGAACATTCGATTGCTGAAGCAAAAAAATTAGGCTACGATGCGATCATAATCGGCGGTTTTCCCTACCATTATCATCGCTTCGGATTTATTGGAACGAAAAAATATAATATTTCAATGCCAGATGGAAAATACTATACTGGGATCATGGCGCTTCCTTTACAAGAAAATGCCCTTGATCATGTTCAAGGACAAGTGTTTTTCTCAGAATGTATGGAACCTGATTTAACCACGTTAGTAACTTACGATGAAAATTTTCCTAAAAAAAAAGCAACTACTTGACTGCCAAGCTGAATTTGAAGCAGCAGTTGTTGAAATCGATACAACAGTCTATTAACTCGTTTATTTTTTTAAATGCAGTTGAGCAAACTGTCCATATTGTTTAGTGTCGATCAATTGCAAGGTCTGTGGCGTTTGTTGCGGTAAAAATAGCGGGATGCCTTCCCCCAATAAAGTTGGAACAATTTGAATCCACCACTCATCGATTAGTTTTGCTTCGATGATCGGTTTTAATAAGGCACCGCCGCCAACGACCCAAACAGTTTTATCGTCAGGCAAGTCGTTGATAAATTCGATAGGACTTTTATGAACTAACTGAATATTGTCGTCCACTAAAAATTCCGAGTGACTAAAAACATAGTTTTCTTTTTCGGGATACAGTTTTTCTTCAGGCGCATCTCGTTTGACTACATCATAAGTACGTCGTCCCATCATCGTATAATCAATCGCTTGATAAAATTCTTCATAAGGGACCAGTTCCCCACCAGGCTGATGATATAACCATTCTAAATGATCGGTTTTATCTGCTAGGTAACCATCTAAACTAATCGCTCCATAAAACACAACCCGCGCTGTCATTTCTACCACTCCTTTCTTTTGATTGTATCCAGACCTTTTATCAGATACCAGCTAATTGCTCACAAAAAAGCCTTCTCATAATTGAGAAGGCTTTTTTTATACTTAAAAATTGATTTATATCATAATAAATTAGATGAACGTTTGCTGATTATCGATTTAATTTCTTTTACACACCCACTATAGCGCTAACGTAAAAAAATAAAGACACCTTAAAACACGCTTACTTCATCTGCAATTCTTCGTAACGAAAACAATTTTTTTCATGATCATTGACGATTCCCGCGGCTTGCAAAAATGCATAGATCGTCGTACTGCCAACGAATTTAAATCCCCGCTTTTTTAAATCTTTTGCAATGGCATCGGAAAGATCGGTGGTAGCTGGAACTTCAGCAGCAGATTGTCGATGACCATCGATCACTTGATGATCTGTAAATCCCCATAAGTAATCAGAAAAGCTCATCCCCGTTACTTGCATCTCTAATATCTTTTGAGCATTATTGATAGCTGCTTCAATTTTCCGTCGATTCCGGATCACACCAGCATTTTGCATTAATTCTTCAATCTTTTTTTCATCAAATTTTGCGACTTTCTCGATGACAAAATTATCATACGCTTGATCGAAACTCGCTGTTTTGTTTAAAATCGTTTGCCAACTTAATCCTGCTTGATTCATATCTAAGACGAATTTACGAAAAAGTCGTTGATCATCATATTCAGGAACGCCCCAAATAGTATCATGATAGATCTGCATATTCTCATTACTTCCAGCCCAGTTACAACGGTCCATAGTTATCCTCCTTTTTGTAAAAAACGAACATACGCTCGCCCTTAGTATAGCAGAACTCATCCTTTAAACAATAAAAAAATCTGACTCAAAAAATTTGAGCCAGATCATCGATTATTTACGTTTCTTTTTCTTTTTCTTAGTTTTCTTGACCATCCGATTCATAGCCATTTTACCCATCTTACCTTTGATACCCGAACCAAACATTTGATCCATTCCAGCAGGCATACTGCCTTTACTCATTTGTTGCATCATTTTGCGTGATTCTTTAAATTGCTTGATCATGCGGTTGACTTCAACGATTGAGTTCCCTGAGCCAGCAGCGATTCGACGGCGACGACTAGGATTTAATAAATCTGGATCTTCTCGCTCAGCTGGCGTCATAGAATAAACCATTGCTTTTTTACGTTCGACGTCTTTTGGATCTACCTTGATATTTTCGATTCCAGGCATTTGACTCATTCCAGGAATCATTTTTAATAGATCTTCGATTGGCCCCATGCCCATGACTTGATCTAATTGCTCAATGAAATCATTAAAGTCAAAACTATTCTCTTTCATCTTACGAGCTAATTCTTCTGCTTTTTTCTCATCGTAATCCACTTGGGCTTTTTCGATCAGGGTAAGCATGTCACCCATCCCCAAAATCCGACTAGACATTCGATCAGGATGGAAAACTTCCAAATCCGTTAGTTTTTCACCAGAACCAATGAATTTGATTGGCGCGCCAGTGACTGCACGGATTGATAGTGCAGCACCACCACGAGTATCGCCATCAAGTTTTGTGATCACGACCCCAGTTATACCTAATTGTTCATTAAAACTTTCAGCAACGTTTACGGCATCTTGACCGGTCATCGCATCGACAACTAAGAGGATTTCATTTGGTTGCGCAATTTCTTTGATTTGTTTTAATTCATCCATCAACGCTTCATCGATATGCAAACGACCTGCCGTATCAATTAAAACATAATCATTTTTATTTTCACGAGCCTGTTCCATCCCTTGACGAACGATTTCAACCGGGCTTACTTCTGTCCCCATATCAAAGACAGGCACATTTAATTGTTGGCCCAAGACTTTCAATTGGTCGATCGCCGCTGGACGATAGATATCGCCTGCGATCATCAACGGGCGCGCTTTTTCATTTTTAATCAACGAATTGGCTAATTTACCAGCAAAAGTTGTTTTACCAGCTCCTTGCAAACCAACCATCATGATCACAGTCGGGATTTTTGGTGATTTTTCGATACCGACTGCTTCTGATCCTAACGTTTTCGTCAATTCTTCGTCAACGATTTTTACGATTTGTTGTGCAGGTGACAAGCTTTCTAATACTTCCACACCTAATGCACGTGTCCGAACTTCTTTTGTAAATTGTTTTACGACTTGTAAGTTAACATCGGCTTCTAATAATGCCAGACGGATCTCGCGCATCATTTCAGTAACGTCAGCTTCTGTTACTTTCCCTTTTTTACGTAGTTTTCCCATCGCAGACTGCAAACGCTGCGTTAAACTTTCAAATGCCATTGTTGATTACTTTCCTTTCTGTAAATGAGCATAATTTATGCTCAAATAAATGTCTTTTTTACTTAGAACAATAAATGATTACTATTCATCTAAATTTTGGAGATTGGTGATTGCTTCAGCCAAAAATTCATCCTTTGGATAATGCTCTGTCACATAGAGTGCCACCTTATCTAGCTGTTCACCCCGAACAATATAATCTGAAAACATATGTAGTTTGCGTTCGTAATCTTCTAAGATTTTTTCTGTTCTTTTAATATTATCATAAACTGCCTGACGACTCACTTGATATTCTTCAGCAATCTCGCCCAGTGAAAAATCATCTGCATAATACAATTCCATATAATTCATTTGTTTTTCAGTCAATAGCGTTGCATAGAATTCAAACAACGCATTCATTCGGTTCGTTTTTTCGAGTTCCACTACGTCAGCCTCATTTCTTGCCAATTTTCTTCAGAGTATACGGCCAGCCCTTTTTGTATAAAATAAGCGGTGGCAACTCCGACACCTTTAATACGATTTCCAGAAAAACTACCATCGTAGATCATAGTACTGCCACAAGATGGACTTTTTTCTTTTAAAATCAATTCGGTCACTTGTAAATGTTGAAGCTGTTCAAATGCCAGAATCGCTCCTTCTTTGAAGGCTTCTGTCACGTCGAGACCATTTTTATCGATCACTTTTGCATGATGGTTCCAAACATCAAAGCCATCCCCGCCTTGAATCTCTGCCGGTGTTCGTGGTATTGGTAATCCGCCCAACACTTCTGGACAGACAACGATTGCTTGATTGGTTGCTACTAATTCTTTTAACAATGGGCTTTCATTTGATCGGCCATCGTATCGACAAGCTATCCCGCCTAAGCAGGCACTAATCCCTAGCATCGCTTCTTCTCCCATCATTTAATAGAAAATAGGTGACAAAACTGCTTTCACATTATACCATTTATTCATGTGTGGAAATAGTCCTTCCTAAATCTTCTTAAAAAAAAGAAGAAAGCTGCAAACGAAGGCATTTCTTTTACATCAAGAGAGGAGATACTTATGAAACGTGTGTTAGTTGTGGACGATGAGCCTTCGATCGTAAAGTTATTGAGTTTCAATTTAGAAAAAGAGGGCTATGCAGTAACAACTGCGGATGATGGTCAAATTGGGTATGAATTGGCCTTGAATGAAAAATTTGATTTTATTATTTTAGATGTCATGTTGCCGTCGATGGATGGTTTAGAAATCGCTCGGAAGTTGCGACAAGAAAAAATTGATACACCGATCTTGATGTTGACTGCTAAAGATGATGCGATCGACCGGATCTTAGGATTAGAAATCGGTGCAGATGATTATTTGACTAAACCTTTTTCACCACGAGAAGTATTGGCTCGAATGAAAGCTATTTTCCGACGAGTTGAACCACGCCAAGAAGCAGTGACTCATGATTTTTTAACTACTGGGGAAATTACGGCAGATTTATCAAATTATCAAGTAACCGTTCGCGGTAAGAAAATTGAATTAACACCCAAAGAATTTGAATTACTTGTTTACTTTATGAAACGCAAAGAGCGCGTGATTGATCGTGATACGTTGTTAGATCGAATTTGGCACTATGACTTTTCTGGTCAGAGCCGAATTGTTGATGTCCACGTTTCTCATTTACGTGAAAAAATAGAACTCGATCCAAAGCATCCTCAATATTTACAAACCGTTCGCGGTTTCGGTTATAAGTTCCAGGTGCCGGTTCAATGAAACGCAAACATTTAGATTATCTCATTCCACTTCTTCTCGTTTGCTTACTTTTTTTCAGCAGTTGGAAATTAGCCAATCATTTTTATAATAAAGAATTACTGGAACAACAAGAAGAATTTTTGACTAGTAATGGTGAATTGATGATTCATCGGTTGGATCTTGAGAACTTAAGTTCAAGTGCAAATCACGAGGCCATTGATTATTTTGCTCAGGAGGCTCATGATCGAATCACCTTGATGGATTCGAATGCAAAAATTATTTTTGATAGTACCGATCCTGATTTAAAAGGCAGTCGTGAGGATCGGCCCGAAGTAAAAACCGTCTTAAGCAATGCTAGTATCGGTGCCTCTGTCCGTTACAGTTCGACTTTAGATACCGAATTGCTGTACACCGCTCAGCCGATTCGTTCGGGTGACAAAATCGTCGGAATTTTACGGGTCGCAAAAAGAACTTCTGCGTTCCAACCCAAGACGAGAAATTTCCAACGAACGATTTTTATTATTTTACTTTTCTTTTATGTCTTTATTTACTTGATCATCTGCTATTTGACTTATCAAAGAAATCGTCCGATCCAAGCGGTTTTACCTGTTTTACAACGAATGTTGAAGGCCCCTGAAAAAAGTAATTACGTGATGCAACACTCTTCTCAATGGAAAGAACTCTATATCACGGTCAATCAAATCAGTGAACAATTAAATGAAACTTATGCCGCGTATACTTCGACGGAAGAACAGTTCTCTACATTGTTCCACGAATTGACGATTGGTGTCTTTATTATCGATACAGAGGGTCGTTTCAGCATGGTCAATCCTGCAATGGAAGAATTACTGCAAATCGGCGGTGCAAAAGATCATTATTATTGGCAAGTGATCGCAGATAATAAATTTATTCAATTGATCCAACAAATTTTAGTTGATAAAGGGCAAGTACATCTAGAGATTTCTACTAAATTACCTACTTCCATGAATTTAGATATTCGTTTACGCTATATCGAAAATGAACTTCATGGGGATCAAATTATGGGAACGGTCTATGATTTGACCCATGTCCGCCGTTTGGAAAAAATCCAACGTGATTTTGTCGGCAATGTTTCTCATGAACTGAAAACTCCCGTCACTTCTTTACTAGGCTTCACGGAAACTTTATTAGATGGTGCGAAAGAAGATCCGGAATTGACTACTGAATTTTTGACGATCATGGAAAATGATGCCAAACGACTGCAACGGTTGATCCAAGACATTATCGAACTTTCAAAAGATAGCGATGATTTAGCAGAAGATCGGCAGACGATTGAAATCGATATTTTCTTGCAACAACAAATTGATTTGTATCAACATATTTTGAAGAAAAAAAAGATCTCAATCACTATTGATGGACCGGCAGATGGTTTTTATCAAACACGTTTGACTTTTTTTCAGCCAATCATCAAGAATCTATTGGAAAATGCGATCCAATACTCACCTGAAAATAGCCAAATCGAAATAAGCTATGCTTTAGACGATGAATTAAAACTTATCGTGACAGACCATGGTATCGGGATGTCTAAAGAAGATCAAAAACGGATTTTCGAGCGTTTTTATCGCGTGGATAAAGCCCGTAGCCGTCATTCTGGTGGTACTGGTCTAGGCTTAGCGATCGTCAAAGAATACAGTGAAATTCTTGGCGGATCAGTCAGCGTTGAGAGCCATCCAAAATTAGGTTCGACTTTTATTGTACTCTTACCTAATAAATAAAAAAGGATCACGGAAATTTCCGTGATCCTTTTGATTGTATCAAAAACTTTGGGGAAGTTTTTTTACTCCATTAATATATTTTATTTGATCGTTCCGTCAGCAGAGCGTTCCACTTTCATGGATGTGATCGGTAAGTAACCTAACTCTTTGACAGGTCCTGATTGAACTGCCTCGCTTGTCATGTATTCAAGAAAACCAGCTAAAGCTTTATCAGGTTTTCCATTTGTATACATATGTTCATACGACCAGATCGTCCATTTATTAGTTGTAATATTTTCATTTGTTGCTTTTACACCATCTAATTCTAGTGACTGTAAGCTATCGTCAACGTATGACAAGGCTAAATAGCTGATTGCGCCAGGTGTTTGTGCTACAATTTTTTTCACCGTTCCTGATGAATCCTGTTCTTGTGACTGAATGGGCTCTTTCCCGTCTAATGCCCATTTTTCAAACGTTGCTCGCGTACCGCTGCCGGCAGCCCGATTAACAACTTGGATTGCTTCATCTTTTCCGCCAACGTCTTTCCAATTTTTGATTTCACCAGTAAAAATGCTGATCAACTGTTCTTTCGTAATGTTTTTAACCCCAACATCTTTATTTACTACCGGTACAAAGCCGACAACAGCTACTTTGTGATCAACTAATTTGCTAGCATCTACTCCGTCTTTTTCTTCTGCAAAGACGTCAGAATTTCCTATTTCAACTGAACCACTCTCCACTTGACTTAAGCCAGTGCCGCTACCGCCACCTTGGACAGAGATCTGGACATTGGGATGATCTTGAGTGTAACTTTCTTGTGCTGCATCCACTAAAGGTTGTAAAGCAGTCGAACCCACAGCTGTGATTTTTGCAGTCTCTTCTTTTGCAGAACTAGAAGTTGCTGCATTATTTCCGTTGCCGCAGCCGGCTAATAAAATTCCTGAAAATGCTAATGCCAAAATAATTTTTTTCATGTAGTACACTCCTCATACCTTTTCTTTAGTACATATTTACTTTAACAGCTCAACGTAAATATCTGATTGACGAGATGTAAACGATCCGTTAAGAACTGTAAATATTTGGTAAAGACAAAATACTTACTTTTTATTAGTTTTGGTGTATAATGATTTTGTACTAAAAATCAAACATGAGAGAAGCGAGAACAATGTTAGTTATTACGTATGAATTAAATGAAGCTGAAAAAGAAAAAACTTACAATAGTGCCAGTGATTTTGTCGCAGCACAATTCAAAGAAGTCCCTGATCTACCTGATTATTATCATGTAATCAAAGCAACAGTAGATGGAAAAGAAATCTCTTTAGAAGATAAAACAATCAGCGGCTTGTTCAATTACTTAAACAAATAAATAAAAACGATCAAATCTTAAATGATTTGATCGTTTTTTTCTTTTATGCATTGATATAAGCGGACAGACGATTCATCGCGTCTACTAATGTTTCCATAGAAGCTGCATAACTGATTCGTACATACCCTTCACCTTCAGGACCAAAAGCAACTCCCGGAATAAGCGCTAATTGATTTTTTTCAGCTAAATCAATACAAAAGGCCATTGAATCTTGTTCTTGACCAGCAGGTATTTTAGCAAAAATATAAAAAGCTCCCGATGGTCGTGCCACTTCAAAACCAAGTTTTGTCATCGCTTGATAAACAAAATCGCGGCGTTCGCGATATTCTTCTTTCATGACTTCAGCATCTGAGATTCCTTGAACCAATGCTCGAACGGCTGCTTTTTGAGACACAGTAGCCGCTGCCGTTACCAAATATTGATGGACTTTAATTATTTGCGCCACTAACTCTGCCGGTGCAAAAATGAAACCAATTCTCCAGCCCGTCATTGCGTGGGATTTTGATAATCCATTGATCAAAATTGTTTGTTCCCGTAAGTATTTACCAAAAGAAACATGCTGTCCTTCATAATTCAATTCACTATAGATCTCATCACTAATAACAAACAATGGGTATTTTGCTAATGTTTCGCTTAAAGCAGCAACTTCCGCTTCATTATACGCAACACCGGTCGGATTTGATGGCGATGTAATAATAATAGCTTTCACTTTTTCACCATGTTCCGCCATAGCTTGATCGATCTGTTCTGGTGTTAAAACAAAATTTGATTCTCGAGTATCAATATAGACAGGTTCTGCTCCAGCTAATAAAATCAACGGTTCATAACCTGGATAAGTTGGTGCAGGTAATAATACTTTATCACCTGGTTCTAAAATAGCTAATAAACTAGCTGATAACGCTTCAGTTGCTCCGACAGTGACTAATACTTCCGTTGACGGATCATAATTAACAGTATATTTTTCAGACAAGAATCGACTGGCTGCTTCCCGCACATCCATCAAGCCAGACATCCCTGTGTAATGACTAAAATTATCTTTGATTGCCTGACGTCCTGCTTCTTTAACATGTTCAGGAGTATTAAAATCAGGCTCGCCTAATGTTAACTTCAACATATTAGGAATTCCTGACACTTTTTCATCAAATTGACGAATCAATGAGACTGCGATCTCATAAACATTTTTGTTAAATCGATTTTGCAATTTATTCATATAACCCCTCCATTTTTAATCATATTATCACAATCAGTCAGATAGTAAAGAAAAATAATTTTATTTTTTTTCGTTGTAGTATCACTTGTCAGCAGACTAATTTAAATTATTTAAAGCTACTCTAAAATAATTTTAATTAAATAACTACTCTAAAAAATAGACGATTATGAGAAAACGTTTTTCCAAAGTGAAATAAAGCGTAGAATCTTAATAGTTTTGATAACGTTCTCTTGATAATTCAATAAAATAACGTTAATAATTAATCCGTTTTCTATTTTCTTTATTGTATTGAATAATTTTAACCCATAAAATAACTATATAAAGACAAATTAAAAAGGAGTTCCCTCATGTTAAACAAAAAAGTAATTCGCTTGCTGCCGTTTTTCTTTTTCTTCATACCATATGTCCATCTTACGTTAGCAATGGATTATCTTTTTCATTCTATTATAGGGATTTTATTATTCACTACCGCTTCCGTCGTGATTGGTTTTTATGGGAAAGTCAGCTATCAAATACCCCTTTTTGATTTTTGGGAACGGATTGAACATTTTAATAAGTATTTTACTGGTTTTAATAGAAAATCCAATTACTACATACTATCATTCATCCTCCCCGCTATCAGCCTCCGCTCCATTGTTATTGCTTTTTTTGATTGCACAATTTACTGGTATTTTCTGGGGCAGTCTCTTTTCAAAGAAAAATACTGCTACTTCTAAATAACAAAATAAAAGCTTCAACTCAAATTGAGTTGAAGCTTTTACTTTTATTTTTCGATTTCACTTAAAGGAGTGATCACAGGTTTACCATCTATTCCTAGTAATGGTGTCAGCCCACCGGAATAGCCGGCATTAAAAAATATATAATTCACGCCCGTTTCCCGATCAATAAAAATTCGAGTAGTCTCAATTTTTCCTTGTGAATATGTTTTTATAAATCGATCTTTTGCCATTTTTTATCTCCTTTCAAAAATTTTTATACTATAAATAATAGTAAAAAGTCTTTGATGAAAGGAGCTTTATTCAATTTCTGAATAAATGATTGACTTAAAAATTTATCGATGCATCTGAGAAATGCTATTGCTCAAAATAATCTCTAGTTGCTTGCTCATCCGCTTGCAATTGTTCAATCAAGCCCTCTACAGATTCAAACGCTACTTGTCCACGCAACATATGATTCCAACGAACTTTTACCTTTTCTCCATAAATTTCTTGATTAAAATCTAAAATATTGATTTCCACTGTCAGCATCCGATTAGGACCAAATGTATCATTATGTCCGATTGATCCCATTGCTGGATACCATTTCCCATCGACTTCGATTTGGTTAACATACACGCCTTCTTTAGGCAAATTCATATCTTCCCGTACTTGGATATTCGCCGTCGGATAACCTAGCGTACGTCCTCGTGCTTCACCGTGAATCACCGTACCGCTCGTTTCATAGATATAGCCTAATAAATGATTGGCCTCATCTAAACGTCCCTCTGATAACAAACGACGGATCCGAGAAGAACTGATTTTTTCATCAGCTTCAGTTTTTTTGGCAACTGTTACAACTTCAAAACGACCGTTCGCATAATCAGGTAAATGCTGCGCATCCGCGTCACGTTCTTTTCCATAAGTATAGTCAAAGCCTGAAACCACTACTTTGGCATGCAACCCTACAATATATTGATCAACAAATGCTTGAGGCGATAATGCCGCAAAGGATGAAGTAAATGCTACTTCGTATAAACTTTCGATTCCTAAAGCAGCTAAGTGCTCTTCTTTTTGTTTTAACGTCGACAAATATTTGATTGGCTTACTTTGCACCCGTTGAAAAACAACAGCAGGGTGTTGATTAAACGTCATCAAAGCCAGTTTTAAATTTTTTTCTTGGGCGATTTTCTTTCCAGCTTCGATCACTGCTTGATGCCCACGATGTACACCATCAAAAAAACCTAAGACCAGTACACAATCATCAACAGGGATTTCTTCGCGTTTATACGGATGATGCAATTTGATTATTTCCATATTGTCATACCTCGTTTCGAATTACTTTACTTGGTTTTAACAACCAATTTTTCTCAGGATGCTGCGCATACATACTGACTAATCGATTTTGATAGAAAAAAGCGAGTAATGGCTCCGGCATTTTTTTTAGTCCAAAATCTTTCATTGGTAAAACTTGCCCATTTTTAACTTTTTGCCATTCTGCATCGCTTAGATCAATTCTTGGAAAATCTTTCATCGCTTCTTCGATCGGTTGCAGTGCCTGATCCACCTGTTCTTTTTCCATCAATTCGGCTACTTGAGCTAATGTCACTGCTTGCCCTACAGAAAACCCACCGCTAGCCAAACGGGTTAAGTCTGACATATGTGCTGGATAACCAAGTTTGGCCCCTAGATCGACTGCTAATGTCCGAACATACGTCCCTTTGCCACAGCTAACTTCAAACCGCCAACTTTGTGTTTTAGTTGCTTCATTATAAACAGGTGTCGTTGTTCGTTTAAAGCTTTCGATCATCGCTTTCCGTTCAGGTCGTTCGACCGTTTCTCCCGCTCTCGCATACTCATATAAACGGCGGCCGTTAACTTTGACTGCTGAGTACATCGGTGGTACTTGAGTGATCGTTCCAATAAATGTTGCCATCGCTTCATCTATCTCTGCTTCACTTAATTCAGACAAAACCGCTTTTTCTTCCACGATTTCTCCACTACGATCTTCTGTAGTTGTCGAAAAGCCTAAAGTTATTTCTCCTTCATAGACTTTTCCA
Source organism: Enterococcus sp. 22-H-5-01 (assembly GCF_050310005.1). NCBI lineage: Bacteria > Bacillati > Bacillota > Bacilli > Lactobacillales > Enterococcaceae > Enterococcus > Enterococcus sp. 22-H-5-01. The sequence continues at coordinate 324,701 of NZ_CP189993.1, read as the reverse complement.
CTTTCTTGAAGGTATTCGATCACTTTCGTTCCTTTACCGATACAAATCGGCAAAACACCATCTACATCAGGATCTAAAGTCCCACCATGTCCAACTTTTTTTGTATGTAAAATCTTTCTTAATTTAAAAACACAGTCATGACTCGTCATGCCGCGCTCTTTCCATAACGGTAAGATCCCGTCCATCGCTCTGTTCCTCATTTCATTTAATATTCAACATTCCTATTATAGCATAGCCCAACGAAGAAATAAGAACTCGCGTTTTAACAGGAGCTGAAATTTTGGCCAAAGAAAAACCATCATAACAAGTATGATGGTTTATTTATTTCTATTTTTTTTCTTTTTACGTCGATCAATTACAAAATTAATCGTCGGATCAACTGGCTCTTGAATGGCATAAGATTCCAATTGATTGACTTGATGGCGATAATCATTAGCTACAAAGTTACTAATATCTCCTTTTACTTCATATTCATCAATCAATTTCCGTTCTAAATAAAAACCACGGATCAATTCTTTTGAATATAGGGGATCTTGCTGGATCAAATAGGTTCCAAATAAACCATGATTTTCGACTTGTTTCATCAAATTTTTTCGTTCATCAACAAAGAAATCAATTAAGTCTTCATCATAAACATCACGTAAATTTTCCAAACTGTCTAAAATCGCTTCACTATTTCGTAAAAAGACTTTTCTGAGTGCAGATATGTCTTCATTATCAACAGTTTCTCGCTGATTTTTACGGCGTTCCCAAAACATTTTAGGATGTGAAATGATTCGAATAATCCGTCTCACAAAAATTAGCCAAAAACTAAGTAAAGAAAGCATTTGTTTGGCTACCGATTCCGATACATTTGAAATGAAGCGCGAATACAAACGATAGGCCCCAGAGTCAATTACATGACGGCGGAAGCTCTCATCTAAACCATCTCGCTCCACCGAAATGATCAAGGCTTGAATTTCTTGAAACTCTTGTTGTGCACTTTCAGGCATTGAGTTATTAAAAACTAATTGTACACGATTTTGGTAATTAGCGATCACTGCTTGCAGAGCAAATCGCTCTTTTTCACTTAGTTCTTTGTTCTCCAGATCATCATAAAGTTGACTGATTACATCTCTAAAAATCAACATCAGCTTCGGATCGGTCGGAGGTATCACTTCACCCTCAGAAATGATCGGTAATAAAATCATTCCGATGATCAAAGTTAAAAACGTGACACATGCGGTAATAAATAAAAGCAAGGAACGTTCTGGAAAATCCATTCCATTAATCGTCGTAGGCAAAATAAAAATCGTTGCAATACTGACCGTTCCTTTTACACCACCAAAAGTTAACAATAAGCGATCTCTCAGTTGTTCATGGCTTTTTCTCCAACCTTGAGTCAAAATGTAAAAGCCACTAACAAACAAGAACCGTAAAATAAATAATAATGCTGTCAAAAATACAACAATTTCTAACAAATGTAAGTTTGAATAGTTCCGACTATTCCAAACTGGTGAAAAGACTTGCGATAATTCGATCCCTAAAAAGATAAAGACCAATGCATTCAGCATGAAGCCGATCGTATTCCAAGATGTTTCTGTAACATTTGCTAACTGAGCTTCAAATAGATTTACTCTACGGAAACCTTTAGCTTGCAACACACCGGTTACAACTGCCGCAATGATTCCTGATGCATGGAATAATTCAGCAATAAAATAAGCAGCGAATGGCAAAATCAATTCAATCAATAAGTAAGCGGAAATATCTTGAGCCGATATTCGCTCAATTATTTTAATAACCTCATTTTTGACCCACATAATGACTAATCCGACTAAAACACCCACGATACTAGATTCAATCAATGAGATAGAAGCATCAGCAGCTGAAAATTGTCCCGTTAAAAGTGCCGCGACAGCAAACTGGAAGGCCGTAACACCGGTCGCATCATTGATCAATCCTTCCCCTTCTAACACATGCATGATAGAATCCGGAATATTCAACCGCTTTGCCAATGAACTTACTGCAACCGCATCTGTCGGACCTAAAGATGCTCCGAAGGCTAAACAGGCCGCAAAAGGAATGGCGGGAACGATCCGATGTAGAACGAATCCTAATCCGAAAAGTGTAAATATGACGCCTCCAAAAGCTAGTAACAAGATCAATCCAAAATGTTTCAAAATGGATGGGATATCTGCTGTTTCGCCTTCACGAAACAGCAATGGAGCAATAATCATGACCAGAAAAACTTCTGATTCAAAATTAATCGAATTTCCAACCTCTGTTAAACCAAGAATAATACCAATAATAATTTGAATCATAAAAATGGGGAATGATGGCAAGACTTTTGCTAATACATTCGATAAGGTTATGGCAATGGCTATGACGATAATAATCTCAACTAGGCCCATTCACTCACCTCTTTGAACAATTCTCTTTTGCTTTAAACAATACTTTTAAGAATTCTCTTTTTTTATTTATAATACGATCTTCTAATTCTGACAATTCTTTTGATTCGCCATCTAAAGACAGCTGTGCTCTTTTGGTTTCCATGCGTAACAATTCATGTTTCATTCGTTCTAGTTTACGGGACGTCAACACATTGATTCTTTTGATTTTTTGCTTCACGGCTTTACGCTCTTCTGGGCTTAATTCATCAAATTCCTTGTGTAGAGCTTTCATCCGTTCTTCAAATTCTGTCGTCATTTCTTGACTTTGCCTCCTTGAAATATCCAGCAAAAGGATTAATTACAAACTTCATACAATGTAACAGTATTTTACCAATAATGCAAAAAAAAACTCGAAAAAAATTCGAGTTTTAAAGAATTTATTCTTTATTTAAATCGCGGATCATTTGATCAATTTTAGAGCCGTATTCAACGGATTCATCTAATTCGAAAAATAATTCCGGTGTTTTATAAATTGACAATGCTTGACCTAATTCACGACGCATTAAACCACTTGCTTTTGTCAATCCTTCTTGCGCTTTTTGCTTATCTGAAGCTTTATCAGACAATAAGCTGTAATAAATCGTAGCTTGCTGTAAGTCACCTGTTACATGAACATCAGTGATATTTACATCTTGAACACGAGGATCACGTACTTTTTTACGTAAAATATCATTGATCTCTTTTAAGATTTCTTGTGCAAGACGACGATCGCGATAATTTGGCATACTAGCTACCTCCTTGTTACTTATTAAAAAGTATCTCTTCTTTATCATACTACCAATAGCCACCTAAGGCTATCAGCAGTATGTCCTAAGAAACATCATTTGCGTTAAAGAAGGTGATCTAAATTTATTTTTTCTTCACTTCTTGCATAACAAATCCTTCGATAACATCATCGACTTTAAGATCGTTATAATTTTCAACCATAGCGCCACATTCGTAGCCCATTTTAACTTCTTTAACATCGTCTTTGAAGCGTTTCAAGCTGGCTAACTTGCCTTCGTAAATAACGATTCCATCACGGATGATACGAACTCCGCTATCACGTTGGATTGAGCCTTCATTGACATAACAACCAGCAATGATACCGACTTTAGAAACTTTATATGTTTCACGGACAGTCATTTGACCAGTAATTTTTTCTTCAAATTCAGGATCAAGCAATCCTGTCATTGCTGTTTCGATTTCTTCGATTGCTTTGTAGATGATACGGTGCAAACGGATATCGACTTCTTCAGCAGATGCTTGTTGTTTTGCTTGCGGTGTTGGACGAACATTGAATCCAATGATAATCGCATTACTTGCAGCAGCTAATGTAACATCACTTTCGTTGATTGCGCCAACAGCTGAATGAACGATTTTCACACGAACGCCTTCGACATCGATTTTCTTCAATGATGCTGCCAATGCTTCAGCAGAACCTTGTACGTCGGCTTTAATAATAACGTTAACTTCTTTCAATTCACCTTCTTTAAGTGATTCGAACAAGTTATCTAATGTTACGCGAGCGTTGGCATTACGATGTTCAAGCAATGCACGTTTAGCACGTTCTTCACCGGCAGCACGAGCTGTTTTTTCATCTTCAAAAGTAGCAAAACGATCACCCGCTTGAGGGACATCATTCAAACCAGTAATTTCGACTGGTGTCGCAGGACCAGCTGATTTATCACGGCGGCCAATGTCATTCGTCATAACACGTACACGTCCATAAGTATTACCTACTACGATTGGGTCCCCAACATTAACTGTTCCTTGTTGAACTAATAATGTAGCAACCGGTCCTTTTCCTTTATCTAAACGAGCTTCGATAACCGTACCGATACCGTGTTGTGTTGGATCAGCTTTTAGATCTTCTACTTCAGCTACTAAAAGAATCATTTCCAATAATTCTTCAATATTTTGGTTGAATTTCGCAGAGATTTCTACAAAAATCGTATCGCCACCCCATGATTCAGGAATCAATTCATATTCACTTAATTCTTGCATTACATGTTGTGGATTCGCACCTGGTTTATCGATTTTGTTGACTGCCACGATAATTGGCACTTTCGCTGCTTTTGCATGGTTGATTGCTTCGATTGTTTGGGGCATTACTCCGTCATCAGCCGCAACAACTAAAATAGTAATATCTGTGATACTTGCTCCACGTGCACGCATGCTTGTGAAAGCCGCATGTCCTGGTGTATCTAAGAAAGTAATTGGTTTTCCATTGATATCGATTTGGTAAGCACCGATATGCTGCGTGATACCACCTGCTTCGCCGCTTGTTACACGCGAATGACGTAAAGTATCTAAAAGAGTTGTTTTACCATGGTCAACGTGCCCCATGATTGTTACTACTGGTGGTCGAGAAACTAATTTGTCTTCATCAACTTCTTCAGCATCAAAGAAGCGGTCGATATCAGCAATATCAATCGTTACTTTTTCTTGTGCTTCGATACCGTAGTCTGTGGCTAATAATTCGATGGTATCTTTATCCAATGGTTGGTTTTGGTTGACCATAACACCAATCATGAATAATTTTTTGATGATTTCAGCTGGCTCGCGGTGAATTTTTTTCGCGATATCAGCGACGTTCATGCCGTCTGTGTATTCCAAAACTTCAGGAAGTTCACGGAATTTACGTGGTGGTACAGCAGGTTTTTGACTAGTTTGATACTTGCCTTTTTTACCTTTTTTATTAAATTTGTTTTTATTGCGGTTTTGATTACCACCAAAACTATTGTTACGATTTTGATTACCGTAATTATTTCGATTGTTGCTATTGTTGCGGTTTTGATTATTGTCATTCGAGCGTTGACCTTGATTGCTACCATTTTGGTTTGAACGAGGTGCTTGGCTTGAATTATTTTGCGCTGGACGTTGTCCTTGATTTGAACGATTTGCATTGTTCGTATTGTTTTGTGCTGGACGTTGTCCTTGATTTGAACGGTTTGCGTTGTTCGTATTGTTTTGCGCTGGACGTTGTCCTTGGTTTGAACGATTTGCATTGTTCGTATTGTTTTGTGCTGGACGTTGCCCTTGGTTCGAACGATTTGCATTGTTCGTATTGTTTTGCGCTGAACGTTGTCCTTGGTTTGAACGATTTGCGTTATTCGTATTATTTTGTGCTGGACGTTGTCCTTGATTTGAACGATTTGCATTGTTCGTATTGTTTTGCGCTGGACGTTGTTGTCCTTGGTTCGAACGGTTTGCGTTCGCTGAGTTGTTCTGATTATTATTTTGTGTCAAGTCTTTAGTCCCTTTTCTATTCTGGAAGTTTGGGTTGTTCTTTGAGCTCTTCCCTTGAAATTTTGGTTTCTCGTGCTGGTTAGCTGATGGTTTTGCTTGAGTCGTAGTTTGCGTCTTGCTAGAAAAAGCTTGTTTCAATTTTGATTCATCGTCTCCAGACAACGAACCCATATGATTTTTTACGTCAATACCTAAAGTCTGTGCTTTTTCTACAACATCTTTACTTGATTGATCCACTTCTTTTGCAAATTCGTATACTCTTTTGTTTCCCATGCAATCACCTTCCTAACCTGTTATTAACGACATGATTTTTTTGGCGAAGCCTTGGTCTAAGATCCCGATAACTTTTCGAGGTTTACCAATCGCACCTAAAATCTCCTCTTGAGTAAATTCTACAAAACATGTCGTTTTATAGTACTTGCTTTTATCTAGTAATTTTTTCTGAGTGTTTTCACTCGCATCAGTAGTGACGATCACTAAACGAACTTTATTCTTACGAATATCATTGATCGTCAATTCTTCTCCTGTGATCAGTTTGCCTGCACGCATCGCAAGGCCTAACATGTTCAAGGCCTTTTGCTTATCCATTACTAAAGAGCTCTTTTCTAGCTTTTTGGTGTTTCACATAATCAAGTAATTCTTGATAAAATTCATCGCTTAAGTCGGTTCCTAGCGTGCGGTCTAAGATCTTCTTTTTCCAAGCCTCTTCTACTTCCGCCGGTTCCAACGCCACATAAGCGCCTCGTCCAGGTTTCTTGCCAGAAGGGTCAATCGAAACTTCGCCTTCTTTAGACTTAGCAATGCGGATTAAATCTTTTTTTGGGAACATTTCACCGGAAACGACCGATTTACGCAAAGGAACTTTTTGCTTTTTCATTTGCTTGTCCTCCAATGCCTATTCTTCTGGATCAGAAACAATTGTTTCTGTATCTTCTGTTTCTACTACGATTTCTTCTGGAACTTCTGTTGTTGCTTCTTTTACTTCTGCTTCTGTTTCTTCGATTGCTTCTTCGACAGCTGTTTCATCGTAGTTGGCATAAAATTCTGCCATATCAGATTCAGATTTAATGTCAATCTTGTGTGCCGTTAATTTAGCTGCTAAACGGGCATTTTGTCCACGTTTACCAATGGCTAATGATAATTGATAGTCAGGAACGACTACTGTACAGAATTTTGTATTACGGACATCGAAGATCACATCTTCTACTTGAGCAGGATTTAAAGAATTTGCGATGAATACAGCAGGATCTTCATTCCACTCAACGATGTCCATGTTTTCGCCTTTTAATTCGTTAACGATTGCTTGGACACGTTGTCCTTTTGGTCCCACACATGTTCCAACTGGATCGATGTTAGGATCAGTAGAACGAACAGCAACTTTTGCACGGTCTCCCGCTTCACGAGCAATGCTTACGATTTCGACGATTCCATCATAGACTTCAGGAATTTCTTGTTCGAATAAGCGGCGCAATAAATCTGGATGACTACGGCTTACGAAAACTTGTGGTCCTTTTGATGTATTTTCTACACGAGAAACATACACTTTGATACGATCATGTGGTTTGTAATGTTCATTAGGAATTTGATCTTGTTTTGAAAGAACAGCTTCGATCTTGCCTAAATTCACATAGATATAGCGGTTATCTTGACGTTCCACTACACCTTGCATGATGTCATTTTCGTACGCGCTATATTCATTATAAATAATATTGCGTTCTGCTTCACGAACACGTTGTAAGATAACTTGTTTCGCTGTTTGAGCAGCAATTCGGCCAAAATCTTTCGGTGTTACTTCAAAGCGGATTGTATCGCCGATTTCATATGCAGGGTTGATTTCCATCGCATCTTTTAATGATACTTCTAATTGTGAATCCATGACTTCTTCTGTCACTTCTTTTACTGCGTATACGTGGATATCGCCTTTTTTCTCATTGAAGTCCACTTCTACATTTTGTGATTGACCATAATGACGTTTGTAAGCAGATACTAAGGCTGCCTCCAATGCATCGATCACGATTTCTTTTGAAATACCTTTTTCTGCTTCTAGAGTATCCAACGCATTCAGCATTTCTTTACTCATTACTTATTTCCTCCTAGTTCAAATTAACACATCATGCTTCACTATGACTGTTAAAATTTAAAATTCAATTGCAAAACGCGCTTTCGCAATGTTTTTACGATCAAAAACAATGTCTTTTGTCCGTGTCTTGATCTTAACAGTTAATGTCAATTCATCTTCTGTTAGTTCTTTCAAGAAACCTTGATATTGTTTTTCACCATCGACATTTTGATAAAGCGAAACATTGATATATTGTCCCATTGCTTTTTGATAATCCGTTTCTTTCTTCAATGGACGTTCTGCCCCAGGTGAAGACACCTCGAGAAAGTACTCCTGTGGAATTGGATCGGGATCAGCCAAATCTAACTTGTCGCTAAGTTTTTCACTAACGAAGACACATTCCTCAATATCGATGCCGCCTTCTTTATCAATAAATACTCTCAAAAACCAACTTTTTCCTTCTTTGACAAATTCGACTTCGACCAACTCAAAATTTTGTTCATCTAAAATCGGTGTTACTAAGTCAGTCACTGTTTCGACTACACTGCTCAAACTGTCAGCCTCCTTTACTCCATTAAAAAGAGTGAGCGAAAATTCCGCTCACTCACCATCAGTCTATGATTACTTATTTATAGTAGCATAATTTTTTTGAAAATTCAACCGTGTCATTTTCAAAACTATGTTTTCTTTCATTTCAAAATTGAATTTATCTTTTTCTTTACATATCAAATAATGAAAGTTGATTTTCATCTGGCAAATCTTTCAATACGCCATGAGTATCCATATATTCAATCAATGTTTTAGAAACTTTCCCCCGTGAAGCAAGATCTTCTTTAGATAAGAAAATTCCACCTTTGCGTGCTTCAACGATTTGTTTAGCTACGTTCAAGCCCAGACCAGGAACCGCCCGGAAAGGTGCAATCAATGTATCGCCATCGATCACAAAATCTTGCGCATCTGATTTGTATAAATCGATCATCCCAAAATGGAAGCCACGCTCTAACATCTCATTACATAATTCTAAAACAGTCAGTTGATTTTTTTCTTTTGTTGATGCATCCATACCTTTATCAGTGATGGCTTTCATCGCTGCTTTGACAGCATCTTTTCCTTTAGCCATCGCCACTAAATCAAAATCATCTGCTCGGACAGAAAAATACGCGCAGTAATAAAGAATTGGAAAATAAACTTTAAAGTAAGCCACCCGCAAGGCCATCAATACATAAGCTGCCGCATGGGCTTTCGGGAACATGTATTTGATTTTTGAACATGAATCAATATACCAATCAGGAACATTATTCTCTTTCATAGCTGTTAGATACGTTTCACGTAATTCATCAGGGATTTTATTCCACTGTCCTTTACGCACTGTTTCCATAATTTTGAAAGCCATTCCACTATCTAAACCAGCATGGATCAAGTACACCATGATATCATCCCGGCAACCAATTACTTCAGCTAGATTGGCCTCGCCACGACTGATCAATTCTTCAGCATTCCCTAACCAAACGTCGGTACCGTGAGAAAGTCCAGAAATTTGTAATAATTCCGCAAAAGTCGTAGGAGCTGTCTCTTCTAACATTCCTCGGACAAAACGGGTTCCAAATTCAGGAATTCCTAACGTTCCAGTTTTGGAATAAATTTGATCAGGTTCGACATTCAACACTTGTGGACCAGCAAAAATTTTCATAACTTCTGGATCATCTGTCGGAATCGTCTTAGGATCGACGCCAGATAATTCTTGCAGCATCCGAATTACTGTTGGGTCATCGTGACCTAGGATATCCAATTTCAAGACGTTATCATGGATCGAATGGAAATCAAAATGGGTGGTTTTCCATTCAGAGTTTTGATCATCCGCTGGATATTGGATCGGTGTAAAATCATACACATCCATATAATCGGGAATAACAATAATCCCTCCCGGATGTTGTCCAGTTGTTCGTTTGACTCCCGTAGCGCCTTTAACTAATCGATCAACTTCTGCATTACGGAAATTTAAATTATGATCGCGTTCATACCCTTTAACAAAACCATAGGCTGTTTTTTCTGCGACCGTACCGATCGTTCCGGCACGATAAACATACTCTTCACCAAACAATACTTTTGTATAGTTGTGCGCTTCTGCTTGATAATCACCAGAAAAGTTTAAATCAATATCGGGAACTTTATCTCCATGGAAACCTAAGAACGTTTCAAAGGGAATATCATGGCCGTCTTTATTCAAGCGTGCGCCACATTTCAGACATGCTTTTTCTGGCATATCGAAACCAGAACCGTAAGAGCCGTCCTCAAAAAATTCTGAGTATTGACAGTCTGGACAATAATAATGTGGTGGCAAAGGATTTACTTCCGTGATCCCGGTCATTGTCGCAACAAAACTTGATCCGACTGACCCCCGTGAACCAACCAAATAACCATCAGCATTACTCTTATGAACAAGTTTTTGAGCAATCAAATAGATAACGGAGAAACCATTACCAATGATTGAAGTCAATTCTTTCTCAAGACGTTTCTCAATAATGTCTGGTAAGGGATCCCCATACAATTCTCGTGCACGATCGTAACTTAATTTTTTGATTTCTTCTTCTGATCCAGGGATCTTCGGCGTATATAGATCATCTTTGACCGGAATGATTTCTTCACATGTATCTACAATCGTATTAGGACCATCGATTACGATTTCTTTTGCTAATTCAGGGCCTAAAAAACTAAAGGCTTGCAACATTTCATCTGTCGTTCGGAAATGGACATCTGGAAGACTATGGCGGTTCAGAGGATTAGCACCGCCCATGGAACTAATCAAGATTTTACGATAAATCGCATCTTCTTTATTTAGATAATGGACATCACCTGTCGCTATGACCGTTTTGTCCAGCTCTTTCCCGATCTGAATCAAGTTACGTAAAATATCTTCCAAATCAGCTTCATTCTTCACTAATTCTTGTTCAATCAATGGCGCGTAAACAGCTTTAGGCATTACTTCGATGTAATCATAAAAAGCGGCGCGGTTCTTTGCTTCTTCTACCCCTTTTTGCATCATTGCTTCAAAAATCTCACCTTGAGAACATGCAGAGCCAATCAATAAGTTTTCACGCATTTTATTTAACTGCGACCGTGGGATCCGAGGGACACGTTCAAAATAATCAATATTCGACATAGAGATCAATTTAAACAAATCTTTCAGCCCAGCTTGATTTTTCGCTAGAATCGTTGCGTGGAATGGACGCGCTCGCTTATAAGAATCACCTTCACCTACGTGATCGTTCAATTGGTCATGATAATTCATTTCGTGTTTTTCTATTGCTTCCTTAACAAAAATCCAAGCTAAGTGTCCCGTTGCTTCGGCATCATAGACTGCTCGGTGATGCTGTTCTAAGCCTACACCAAATTTTTTCGTCAGTACTCCTAATCCAAATCGCTTGAATTCAGGATATAAGTAGCGAGCTAATTCCAACGTATCAATAACTGGATTAGGTGTCTCTTCCATGTTATGACGAACATAGGTTGTATTAATAAATCCGATATCAAACGTCGCATTGTGGGCCACTAAAATCACATCTTCACAGAATTTTTCAAATAGTTCCATTACTTCTTTTTCTGGTTTAGATCCGCGAACCATTTCATCAGTGATGCCGGTTAAATTAATCGTTGTTTCAGATAGCGGATGTCCCGGGTCAATGAATTCTTCAAATGTCTCTATTACATTTCCTTTATGCATCTTCACAGCCGCGAGTTCAATGATCGTATCATAAACAGCAGATAAACCCGTGGTTTCCACATCGAATACGACATACGTAGCATCTGTCAATGAAACGTGTGCATCATTATAGGCGATTGGCACTCCATCTGAAACAACATTAGCCTCAACACCGTATAAAATTTTCACACCCGCTTTTTTGCCTGCTGCATGGGCTTCTGGGAAAGATTGGGCGCCACCATGATCGGTAATCGCAATTGCTTTGTGTCCCCATTTACCTGCTTGAGCAACTAGATCAGATGCACTATTGATAGCATCCATCGTACTCATATTCGTATGCAAATGTAATTCTGATCTTTTTTCGGTAGATGTATCTTGACGTTCAGGATGTTTTACTTCTTGAATATCTTGCGCGTTCATCACTAAATCACGCATAAACGTATCTTCTTGAACGCTTCCTCGAACACGAATCCAACTATTGTTTGAAATAGCATCAAAAATAGCTTCGTCTTTTTCACCATTAGAAAATTTCTTGACTACGAAAGATGAAGTATAATCTGTCATTTTCAAAATCAAAATTTTTCGTTTCGAACGCAGCTCACGGACTTCCTTATCAAAGATGAACCCTTCAATCGTAATGCGGCGTTCTTCTTCGATGATATTTCCCATCGGCGTGATCGCTTCGTCTGAAGGAATATTACGACCCATTTGGATTGGACCATCAAAATGGGCGGCACTTTCTTTCTTCTCTTTTTTCTTCGACTCGTATTGTGCCAAACTTGCTGCAGCCTGTTCTTGCATCGCTTGGGCTTGCTCTTGCTTACGGACTTCAAATTCTTTTAATTTCTTATCTGCTTGCTCTTTATCGACCTCAGGATCGATCCGTAAATGTGGAAAGCCATAAGAAACTAAGTTCTCTTCGATCAAAGGCAAATATTGCTGTTTCAAAAATGGAATAACCGTTTCATTATCGATCAATAAAACGATTCGTTTTTCTTGAACCAAAGGTAGTGTTTTGCTTAACACTTGTTTGACCAGCGGTGTATCGCAGTCTTGCTCCCCAAGAGCAAATTGCCAATACTGTTGCAATGCCTCCTCAGAAAATTGATCTTCTAGCGGAACAATATGTAATTTTACTTTCGCGATTGATTGAAATGCGATTTGTAATTTTTGATAAAACGCATGGAATAGTTTAGCTGGTAAAATCTCTGGTGTTTGGATAAAAAATTCCCATACCCGCGATTTTTCATGAACGACAACTTCTTTGATCTCTGATGCTTGAATCATTGGATGTTGTTGTTCTGTTTCAGCCAATTCAATTTGTCGTAATAAGTTTTCGAACATTTCACGATTTTTAGACAAAATGGCATCTCCTTCACTTTTTCAAGTATGTTCCAGTATACCTGTTTTTTTTTATGATTGCATTAGAAAAAGGTTTGTGACAATTTAATGTCTCAAACCTTTTTTGATTGTCCAAACTGATCTTTGTTTGATTAAAAGAAGAAGCGTTGGATATCATTCCACGTTACTAAGATCATTAAGAACATGATAAAACCAAACCCGATCATGGTGATCATACCTTCTTTATCTGGATCGAGCGGTTTCCCACGAATCCCTTCAATAAAGTTCAGCAAAATTTTACCACCATCAAACGCTGGAATCGGTAATAGATTGACGATCCCTAAATTGACAGATAATAATGCCATTAAGTAAATAACTGTCTTCACACCTTGTTTTGATGCTTCGGAAGACATTTGATACATCATTACAGGGCCGCCGAGTTTGTCCAAGCTAAAACCGCTGAAAAGTGAACCCAATGCGCTGAATATTTGTTTGGTCATATCCCAAGACTGAGTCAATCCACCGATAACTTTGTCACCAAAACCAGTTTTATAGTAAGGAGCCACACCGATTTGACCGATTTTCTCTCCATTACTTTTTACACTGTTAGCGGTCATTTCAACCGTTTTTTGTTTGCCGTTTTGATCAATGACAACTGAAAGTTTTTTCCCCGGTTTATTCGTTACTGCGCCAGTTAAATCTTCCCATTTGTTGATTTTTTTCCCGTCGATCGAGACGATAGCGTCATTATCTTTCAATCCAGCTGCAGCCGCAGGACTTCCCGCTTGAACTTCACCGATTTGATTTGTATTATAATCCGCTACGCCTCCTTGCAGAAAGGCTAGCGCAATGAATAAAACAATTGTTAAAATAAAATTATTCATCGGTCCAGCAAAATTTGTCATAATTCGAGCGCCTAATTTTGCTGACTGAAATTGGACATCTCTTGGCGCAATACGTACTTCAGTACCATTTTCTTCAATAACTGTTGCATCATGTTGAACGTGATAGATCGTTTCTTGACTTTCGTCTCCATTCACATATCCTTTGATCGTTAAATCGTCTACTAAATCCGCCGCGATCAATTCCAGCGGAACGCTATTTGGCAAATGTACTTTTTTACTGACGTTGATTCGCTTCACTTCGTTTTGTGGCGTCAATTCAACAGAGAGAGGCATCCCCGGACTCAATTCTGTTTCTTCATCTTCTAAACCTGCCATCCGAACATAACCACCAATTGGCAGTAGTCTTAACGTATATGTTGTACCATCTTGAGCCATATGAGCAATCAATTTTGGCCCCATGCCAATCGAAAATTCTCGAACTAAAATTCCAGCCCGTTTAGCAAAAAAGAAATGTCCGAATTCATGAACGATGACAAGAACACCAAAAACAATTAAAAACGTAATTATTGTACGCACCATTTATCCTAATCCTACCTTCTCAAGTTTCTTAACGTTAGTTTATCATAGTCTTAAAAAAATTGATTCCATTCCTTATGATTTCATAGAAAATTTAAAAATACAGAAAGGATCAAGTCGTTTTTTAAAGCTGATCCTAAAAAAAAAGAGCGTCACCGCTCTTTTAGAATAAACCTAATAAATGCATCATTGGAAAGACAAACAACATGCTGTCAAAACGGTCTAAGATACCGCCGTGACCCGGCAAAATATTCCCTGAATCTTTCACATCGTAATGACGTTTGATCGCTGATTCTACTAAATCGCCAAATTGACCAACGATTGAGAAAATCAAAGTAAAGAGGATGATCGTTACCAAATTATGATGGAAAACAGCTGGTTGAACTAAAAAGAAGATGATCGCTACAACAATTGCTGAAGCAATTCCGCCTAAGGCTCCTTCAGTTGTTTTATTTGGTGAAATCTCTGGCCAAAGTTTATGTTTTCCAATTTGGCGTCCAACCATATATGCACCGATATCTGTTGACCAAACAATAAAGAAGGCAAACAATAAAATAGCTAAGCTATTTGCTCGGGCAGTTACTAAGTTTTGGAATCCCACACCTACATATAGACTGACGATGACTGGAAAGCCAGCTTCATCAATTGTATAAGTATTTTTCGATACTACTGAAAAACCTAAAATAATCATGACTGTTAAGTAAAATAATAAAAAGTTGCTATTGTTTCCGCTTAAAAATGGCATCCAGCGTTCGGCTGGCAAGACAAGAAAAACAGCTCCTAATATAGATAGCACGCCTTCAAAACTTAGGATTGCTAGTCCTTTCATTCGAAATAGTTCATACACACCGATTCCAGCTAAGACAGCTGCCGCTACTTCAAGTACGACCCCACCGACATACAATATCGGAATAAAGATCACTAATGCGACGACTGCAGTGATTACTCGTTGTCTCATTTTTTCTCCTCCTTATTTAAACCGCCAAAACGACGGTTTCGTTGTTGAAATGAAGCAATAGCCGCTTCCAAATGATCTCCGTCAAAATCTGGCCATAAAGCTTTAGTAAAATATAACTCGCTATAGGCCAATTGCCAAAGCAAGAAATTACTGATTCGTTCTTCACCGCTTGTACGGATCACCAATTCTGGATCACGTAATTCTTTAGGTAGAAAACCAGTCATTAAATGATCCCCTACAATATCATCATCGATTGAATCAATTTCAAGCGTCCCCGCCTTCACTTCTTGTGCCATCTCTTTGATTCCCGTAACAATTTCTGCCCGACTACCATAATTCAAAGCAAAATTCAGAACTAACCCATCGTTTTGAGCTGTTTGTTCGATTGCTCGTTTAACGGCATCCTGAGTATGTGCAGGCAGATATTCTTCGTAACCCATTACTTGCACCTGAACATTCTCTTCAATCAACTCTGGCACAAAGGTATCAAAAAAGTCCACTGGCAGCTGCATCAAAAAGCTGACTTCTTCTTCTGGGCGTTTCCAATTCTCCGTTGAAAAAGCATATAGCGTTAGCACCTGTACTCCTAAACGATTCGCATGCTTTGTAATTTTTTTAACCGTCTCCATGCCTTCTTTGTGACCAGCAATTCTTGGTAGCCGACGATTTTGTGCCCAACGTCCATTGCCGTCCATTATAATCGCGATATGCTTCGGAATAGCTCCTTCATGATTAAAAATGAACGAAGATTCTTCAGGAGTATATTTTTGTTTTTGTGGAAAAAATCGTAAAACCATGTTTTTTCCTCCTTCATTAATATAAGTAACTAAATACTTTTGAAAAGTCATCTGACATTATATCAATAAACTTAGGTGATTCCTATGGTAATTTCGATTCCTTTAGCCTTTTTCAATGATTCAACGACTGTTTTCAATAAAAAAAGTCTGAAGAATAAATTCTCCAGACTTTGATCTGTTTGCTTATACTTCTAACAATTCTTTTTCTTTTTCTGAAACAATTTCATCGATTGCTTTGATATTGTCATCAGTCAACGTTTGGATGTCTTTTTCAAGACTACGTAGATCATCTTCTGTTAGATCGCCATTTTTTTGTTGTTTTTTGTAATCATCCATTGCATCACGACGAATATTACGAACCGCAATTTTAGCACCTTCAGATTCCTTTTTCACTTCTTTTGCTAATTCTTTACGACGTTCTTCTGTTAATTGAGGAATCACCAAACGAATCACATTTCCATCATTCGCAGGATTCAAACCAATGTCGCTAGCCAAGATCGCTTTTTCCACATCTTTGATCATGTTTTTATCGAATGGTGTAACCATCAACACACGAGCTTCCGGAATCGTGATAGAAGCCATTTGATTTACTGGTGTTGGCACTCCATAGTAATCTACTGAGATACGGTCAAGTAAACTTGCATTCGCACGTCCAGCACGGATTTGACCCAATTGACGTTGCAACGCCTCTTGAGCTTTTTTCATTTTATCTTTTGCTTCGTTCATTACTGCATCTGCCATATTATTTCCCCCTTACGGTTGTCCCGATGTTTTCGCCGAGTACGACCCGTTTAATATTTCCAGTTTCATTTAAGTTGAATACAACAAGTGGAATATCATTGTCCATACTTAATGAGCTTGCTGTTGAATCCATGACTTGTAATCCTTTTGAGATGACATCTAAATGAGTCAATTCATCATATTTCACTGCATTTTCATCAAGTTTTGGATCTGCTGAATAGACACCATCAACATTATTTTTCGCCATTAAGATAACATCAGCATTTACTTCCGCAGCTCTCAAAGCAGCAGTCGTATCTGTTGAGAAGTAAGGATTTCCTGTTCCTCCGGCAAAAATTACGATACGACCTTTTTCAAGGTGACGTTCCGCTTTACGACGGATATACGGTTCAGCAATTTGACGCATTTCGATTGATGTTTGAACACGAGTTGGGACATCGATATTTTCTAACGCATCTTGTAATGCCAATGCATTCATAACAGTTGCCAACATTCCCATATAATCTGCTTGTGCACGTTCCATACCCATTTGAGCACCGATTTGTCCACGCCAAATATTTCCGCCACCAACAATAATTGCCATTTCGATACCTAAATCATGGACTTCTTTGATTTCTTCAACGATTTCTTGGATCACAGGTGGATTGATCCCAAATTTTTCATCGCCGGCTAAAGCTTCTCCGCTGAGTTTCAATACTACACGTTTATACTTTGGTTCATTCATCACAATACCTCCACTGTCACTCTACTGATATTTTAGCATATTCTGTTCTTGAAGCGAGCCTATTTTGAATTTGCTTAAAAAAAGGGAGCGCACAGTTATATGCGTTCCCGACTGTTAGTTAAAACAGAATTATTTTTTGATTTGGCTCATAACTTCTTCAACAAAGTTATCTTCACGTTTTTCGATACCTTCGCCAACTTCAAAACGAACGAAGCTTGCAACTGTAGCACCTTTAGAAGATACATATTTTTCAACAGTCATATCAGGATCTTTAACGAATGGTTGGTCAACCAAAGCGATTTCTGCTTTAAATTTATTCAAACGGCCAATAACCATTTTTTCAACGATATTAGCAGGTTTGCCTTCGTTTAATGCTTGTTCAGTTAGAACAGTTTTTTCGTGTTCTAATTCTGATTCAGGAATTTGACTTTCGTCAACATAACGAGGGTTGATTGCAGCTACGTGCATAGCAACATCTTTAGCCACAGATTCGTCAGTAGTACCATTTAATAAAGCTAACACAGCAATACGTCCGCCCATGTGTAGGTAACCGCCAAATGCAGCATTATCTTCTTTTTCAACAACTTCAAAACGACGGAAGTTGATGCGTTCGCCAATAACTTGTGTAGCTTCGATTAAAGCTGCTTCTAAAGTTTCGCCTTTAGAAGTAGTTAATTTCATTGCAGCATCCATGTCTGCTGGTTTGTTTTCAGCAACTAAAGAAGCAATTTCTTTAACTAAATCTTGGAACATTTCGTTTTTAGAAACGAAGTCTGTTTCAGAGTTTACTTCTACGATTGCAGCAGTGTTTCCGTTGATTGCAACTGAAGCTAAACCTTCAGCAGCGATACGGTCATTTTTCTTAGCTGCTTTAGCCATACCTTTTTCACGTAAAAGATCGACAGCTTTTTCGATATCGCCTTCTACTTCTACTAATGCACGTTTCGCATCCATCATACCTACGCCAGTCATGTCGCGTAGTTCTTTTACCATTTTAGCTGTTACGTCTGCCATTTTAAGGGCCTCCTTAGATTTTATAAAAAAAGCTGCTTCAAAGGATATTATTTACTTTGAAGCAGCATATGCTACGAAATTATTCAGCTGATTCAGTAGAAGCGTTGTCGCCTTCCACTACATCAACGATTTCTTCGATTGAAGTTGCTTGTCCGCCATCTTCAGCTGCGAAGTCTGCTTCTGCTACTTGATCTTCACCTTGGTTTCCTTCGATGAATGCATCAGCCATTTTAGCAGTGATTAATTTCACGGCGCGGATAGCATCGTCATTTGAAGGGATAACTACGTCGATTTCATCTGGATCGCAGTTTGTATCAACCATAGCAACGATCGGGATGTTTAATTTTTGAGCTTCTTGAACAGCAATACGTTCTTTACGAGGATCAACGATATACATAACATCAGGGATGCGAGGCATATCAGCGATACCGCCTAAGAATTTTTCTAAACGTTCACGTTCTTTGTTCAAACCAACAACTTCTTTTTTAGGCAATACTTCAAAAGTACCGTCAGCTTCCATAGCGTTGATTTGTTTCAAACGAGCAATACGTTTTTGGATTGTGTCCCAGTTAGTTAAAGTTCCACCTAACCAACGGTGGTTTACATAGTATTGACCAGCGCGGATAGCTTCTTCTTTAATAGCTTCTTGAGCTTGTTTCTTAGTTCCTACGAACAATGCAACGCCGCCGTCTTCAGCAACATCTTTCATGTAATCGTAAGCAGCATCTACTAATTTAACTGTTTTTTGTAAGTCAATGATGTAGATTCCGTTTCTTTCTGTGAAGATATATTTCTTCATTTTTGGGTTCCAGCGACGAGTTTGGTGACCGAAGTGTACGCCGGCTTCTAGTAATTGTTTCATAGACAATACTGACATTTGTGATTCCTCCAATTGGTTTTTTGTTTTCCTCTCCTGCTCTCTTCTTTATAAGGAACTGACAAGCAGCACCGCCTTATAAATCAAGTCAGAATGTGGATTTTTTGTATGTAGTCGCCTACACACAATTAGTAATTATACAAGACTATTTGTAATAAATCAATCTTTTTTATTCTTCTTTTTATGATTAATATTTATCCTATAATAATGCTTAAGAAAACTTTTTCTGCTATACTGAGTGCATAAATATTATCTTGTATTGTCATTTAATCCTTTTCTGGAGCTGACTTAGATTGTTTAATGCTCGAAGGTTTAAAGCTGACACTACTTGATTCTGACTAATTTCAAACAAAAATTAGTTCATTACTATTAAGGTAAGGAGCATTTTTATGCGAAAAAAAGACCGGCACGAATTGATTAAACAAATTATTTCTGAGAATCCCATTCGAAATCAAAATGAATTGATGGATCATCTCAATGCACAACATGTTTCTGCAACGCAAGCGACGATTTCAAGAGATATCCGTGACTTAAAGATTGTTAAAACAATTGATGAGACTGGCAAACCGCGCTTTGAATTGTTTCAAGAACATCCTGTACCAACTGAAGATGACGATATCAAACGTTTGATTCGAATGACTGATGAAGTAATTGTAAAAGTCGATACTGTTCAATTTATGACTATCGTAGGGACAATTCCTGACAATGCCCATTTATTGGCTGCTGTTTTAGATGATCTTTCTAGCGAGTACATCGTTGCTACAATGGCAAGC
This sequence comes from Enterococcus sp. 22-H-5-01, assembly GCF_050310005.1. Classification (NCBI taxonomy): domain Bacteria; kingdom Bacillati; phylum Bacillota; class Bacilli; order Lactobacillales; family Enterococcaceae; genus Enterococcus; species Enterococcus sp. 22-H-5-01. Next base: position 304,636 of record NZ_CP189993.1, on the reverse strand, counting down.
TTTGATACCATCATTGTGATCTCTCGCACTCCAGCGGATGCAGAGAAAGTCACTGAATTTTTAAAAGACCCCACACAGGGATCAATCTTCACACAAAATTAATTCAACATAAAGTAAAAGCGATCCTAATACATTAGGGTCGCTTTTTGTCTGTTCATCGTTCTTTTACTTAGTGTATATTTTTACGTGTGTTTCGCTTAAATAGTAATAATACTCCGCCTAAAACTAGGAATCCGATGACAATTAGATAAGAATTTTTACTATCATTTAATTTAGGAATAGTTGTAGAAGTATTCTTGGTGTTACTTGTTATCGGCTGATTGCCTAATGTATTTGTTCTTTGATACGTACTTGATTGTCCGCTCGATTGAACACCGGGTACCGAATTAATCGTTGGAACTGCTAGTTTTATTTTTTCAAAATAGAGCTTTGCAGTCCCGACTTCATCTGATTTGAAAACTAATTTATAGCTATCCGCATCCGATACTAATTTATAATCCGTTGGAAAATGATTTTCTAGCTCTTTTTTATATTCAGCTAACGTTGTACCCACCGTACCAGAAACATCAAATTCTTTTAATATCGCTTTAGTTGTTTGATCAATAAATTGTATATGGATCGTCCCGTTAGCTGGAACTGGTTGCGGATCTTTTTTAAAGTTTAATCGAACTGTCGTAGAGTCGCCATCCACAAATTCAGTATTATAACTATCATTATCCGATACTAGTGTGTACCCACTTGGATATTTAGCTTCCACTTCACTTCGTTTAGCGTTTAAAGTCGTGCCAACTTCTCCACTAACTTCCGTGTTTCCGATTACTTTATTTGTATCTTGATCATAGAATTCAACATTGATTTTTCCCTCATCGGGAATTTGTTCTTCATCTTTTTTAAAGTTTATTCGAACCGTCGTAGAATCTCCATCCACAAATTCAGTATTATAACTATCATTATCCGACACTAATGTGTACCCACTTTGATATTTAGCTTCCACTTCACTTCGTTTAGCGTTTAAAGTCGTGCCAACTTCTCCACTAACTTCCGTGTTTCCGATTACTTTATTTGTATCTTGATCATAGAATTCAACATTGATTTTTGCTTGCGCTACAGTATCTTTTGTAAAATAAAAACGGGCGTTGCCGACTTCTCCTTCAACAAAAGTTGGGCTATATTCTGTTCTTGGATCTGGACTTAATGAGTAACCCGCTGGATATTGGGCGGTTAATTCGTCCTGATGATCTGTAAACTGCGTCCCGACTTCTCCGCTAACATTAAATTCTTTTAGTACATCGCCTGTATCAGCATCATAATATGTGACATGGATCGTTGATTCCACAGGAGCATCTTTTGTAAAATAAAAACTGGCTGTGCCGACTTCTCCTTCAACAAAAGTTGGACTATAATCTGTTCTTGGATCTGGACTTAATGAATAGCCTGTTGGAAATTGGGCAGACAATTCACCAAAATGATCTGTAAACTGCGTCCCGACTTCTCCACTAACGTTAAATTCTTTTAACACGTCACCTGTATCAGCATCGTAATATGTGACATGAATCGTTGACTCTGCTGCTAGAACTGAAACCATTTCTTCATTTGGTAATGCGCTTTGTCCTGTCGTTTCATTTTCAACAGCTTTTACTTGCTGTGAACTAAAAATTCCTAAATCGAAAATACCAGTTACTAGAACCCCTACTAAAAACAACTTATAAATCTTTTTCATCATTTATTACACCTCTCCAACTACAATTAATCTATCCCTTTTATAAACCTATGTAAAAGTTGTTAAAAATGACAAATCTTAAAAACAAATATGTCTCTAAAAAGAATTTTAACAGACATTAACTGCTCGCACTAAACAATCTGCTCACTAATCTATTGTGAAAAACTTTACTTAAGGTCTATAAATAAGGGTTATTTTTTCACAAAAAAAGACAACGCGCATTTTTGCGTTGTCTAGTACGGTTGTTTTTACATTCTGTTTGGAGCATGAACCCCTAATAAACGTAAGTCTTCTTTTAAGATCACTGTTACAGCATGAACCAATGCTAAACGAGCATCTTTTTGATCATCGTCAACCAAAATTTTTGTATGGGCATAGTACTTATTGAAAGCCTGAGCTAATTTAATTGAATGTTTTGCAATCACTGATGGTTCATATTGATCTGCTGCCTGCATCACAACTTCTGGATAGCTTTGCAATAATTTAATGATTTCCCAGCTATCCGCATCATTTAAAGCATAAACTGCTTCTGGATCAATCGTGAAATCTGCTTTTCCTAACACTGTCATTGCACGAGCATGCGTATATTGAACGTAAGGACCTGTTTCACCTTCAAAACGAACGACTTCTTCTAAACTAAAGTCAAAATTATTTAGACGATCGTTTTTCAAGTCATGGAATACTACGGCACCCACACCGACTTGATTAGCAACTTCTTCTTTATTTGGTAGATCAGGATTTTTCGCTTCGATTTGTGCTAAAGCAGAATCTTTGGCTTCATTTAATACTTCTTCTAAAAGAACGATTTTTCCTTTACGTGTAGATAATTTTTTGCCGTCTTTTGTGATCAAACCAAATGGTACATGAACCATTTCGTCAGACCAATCAAAGCCTAGTTCTTTAATGACTGCTTTTAATTGTTTGAAATGGCCACTTTGTTCATTTCCTACGACATACAATGATTTTACAAAATTGTATTCACGTTTGCGATATAGTGCAGCTGCTAAATCACGAGTAATATAAAGTGTTGCACCATCAGATTTTTTGATCAAAGCAGGATTCAAACCGTATTTTTCAAGGTCAACGATTTCCGCACCTTCATTGGTTTTCAATAGATGTTTTTCTTCTAACATCGTTACGACTTCATCCATTTTGTCATTATAGAAGGCTTCTCCGTTGAATGAATCGAAATCAATTTCTAGCATACCGTAGATTTTATTGAATTCTTTTAATGATTCACTGCGGAACCATTTCCATAAGCTCAAAGCTTCTTCATCATTGTCTTCTAATTTTTTGAACCATGCACGAGCTTCATCGTTCAATTCTGGTTCTTCTTCCGCTCTTTCATGGAATTCTACGTACAACCGTAACAACTCATTGATTGGTTCCGCCTTGACTTTTTCTTCAGAGCCCCATTTTTTATAGGCAACGATCAATTTACCGAATTGAGTGCCCCAGTCACCTAAGTGATTGATTTTGATTGGATTATAACCAATTTTACTTAAAATCAAGCTAATTGAGTTACCGATCACAGTTGAGCGTAAATGACCCATCGAAATTGGTTTAGCAATGTTCGGTGATGACATATCGATAGTAACATTGCCTTCATTACCAATGTTACTATCTCCAAAATTTTGATCTTCTTTAGCGATTTCTTTTAAGACCATACTTGAAATAACTTCTTTTTTCATGAAGAAGTTTAAATAAGGTCCAACCACTTCGATTTTTTCAAATGCTTCTGGATTGATTTTTTCTGCTAATTCAGCAGCAATTTGTTGTGGTGCTTTACGAAAAACTTTTGCTAATGAAAACGCTGGAAATGCTACGTCTCCATGATCGACTGATTTAGGATTTTCAAGCAAACGTTCAACTTCTTCTAAAGTTAATTGATCTTCTACTACTTCATATACAGCTTGTGCAACGATTTCTTTATTATTCATCCAAATTTCCTCCCTTGAAATACAACTATCCGTAATTGTCTTAGCTCCACATACGATTTTTCGGTAAAACGAGCAATAAACAAAAAAAGCCCTGATGCATCCTGATGCATCAGAGACGAGAATTTCCCGCGGTACCACTCTTATTGTCGTAAATCGACCTACTTAGGCTATAACGGTAGCTGCCGGTTCATCTCAAAAGTGCGCCCTCTATTTTTGTTTATTCGGCTCTCACCTTCCCGAATTCGCTCTGAAACAGACCATAGACTTCTCTTTTTCATCGATGAATGATTTATCTGGCATTCATACTAACAGAAAAATGCATGTCTGACTAGTCACGTGAAGAAATTTTATACTTTTGGAATAAATAAATTTCCGAGAGTCACCGCCATAACTGCTTTGATCGTATGCAGACGATTTTCGGCTTGTTGAAATTGTAAAGCTTTGCTGCTGCGGAAGACTTCATCCGTAACTTCCATTTCTAACAAACCATAATTCATTTGAATTTCTTTCGCCACGTCTGTCTCTAGATCATGAAAAGCCGGTAAACAATGTAAAAAAATCGCTTCCGGATTATATGTTTTAGCCATTAACTGTTGATTGACTTGATAAGGCAGTAATAAATCGATTCGCTCTTTAAACTGTTCTTCCTCGCCCATCGATACCCAAACATCGGTATAAATGATATCTGCTTGATTGACACCTTGATCAATATCATCGGTAACTAAGACGGTGCTATTAGTTTCAGCAGCATATTTTTTGGCTAGTGAGATCCATTCAGTATCGGGATAAAGATTTTTGGGTGTTACAATTGAGATGTTTACTCCCAAAATAGCACTGGTGACTAAAAGTGAATTAGCAACATTATTACGACCGTCTCCAACATAAGCTAAGGTCAATCCGTCTAATGTGCCGAAATGTTCTTTGATCGTTAGAAAATCGGCTAACATTTGTGTAGGATGCCATTCATCAGTGAGCCCATTCCAAACAGGAACGCCAGAATATTTTGCTAATTCTTCCACGATGTTCTGAGAGGAGCCTCGATATTCAATCCCGTCAAACATACTACCTAAAACTTTCGCTGTGTCTTCTACAGATTCTTTTTTACCAAATTGGATATCGTTTTTCCCTAGATACTCTGCTTTAGCACCTAAGTCATTTGCAGCCACGGTAAACGCAGCGCGCGTTCGTGTAGATGTTTTTTCAAATAGCAAAGCAATATTCTTTCCTAATAAATATTGATGCGGAATATTTTTTTGCTTTAATTCTTTTAAGTGTGCAGCGAATTCAATCAAATAAAGGATTTCATCTTTTGCAAAATCGATTTCTTTCAAATAACTTTTCCCATAAAAAATATTTTTCATAACAACACCCCATTCTTGAATAAACGTTACTTAATATTGTATTTTTATTCATATTATACGAATAAAAAAGAAATATCAAGAGTGGATTTGAAATTTAATGCAAAAAATAAGCGCCGAATTTCTTCGACGCTGTTTCTTATTTAGCTTGTGACAATTTGATTCGATTCAATTTGCAAGTTACTGCACTGGCCACGACTCCACCATTTAAATTGATAGCCGTTCTTCCCATATCGATCAATGGCTCTACTGCAATGAAAACACCAACCAATCCGACAGGCAATCCTAAAGCGGACAAAGAAATGATCGTCGCCACGGTCCCACCGCCACCGGTTCCTGCGATACCAAAAGAAGTCATGGCAATAATAAAACCGGCATACAATAAAAACTGCGGCGATAACGGATTGATGCCTTGTGTCATGGCTACGATTGAGATAATCAATCCAGGATACACACCGGCACAACCATTCATTCCCATCGAGGTCGCAAATGAAGCGGCTAATCCGGAGACACCACGAGGAATATTTAATTCATCTTGCATTTCGATATTCATTGGCATTGATCCGGCACTTGAGGCCGTGATAAACGAAAAGGATAAAACGGGAAAAGCTTTTTGCAAATAGCGTACCGGCGGCAATCCACATAATGCTAAAATCGCTAGCTGAATCAAAAACATGATCAACATTCCGATATAAGCTGCTGCAAAAAATTGCGCTAATTTCAATACAGCTGTTACATCATTGTTGACGATCGTAGCGATCATAATGGTCAAAACTGCATAAGGAGCATAGGAAATAAATAAACGAACAACTGACATGATAATTTCATATGCACTATCTAAGTTATCTTTAAACAATTTTGCTTCCTTGACTTTTCTATCTTTGATTTTTAAATAGGCTACTCCTAAAAAGAAAGCAAAAATCACTACTCCTAATGTTGCACTCGCTCGTTGTCCTGTCAAATCAAAAAAAGGATTTGATGGAAAAATCGCGATGATTTTTTGTGGCATCGTCAAGGTTTTTTCACCGCCTGCAACATAGTTTTGTTGGATTTCATTAGCGGAATGCAAGGCGGTCTGAGAGATGTTGAACGAATTCCCATCGATTTTTGAAAAATAACCTGTAACGATTCCGACCATTCCAGCAATTCCAGCAGTGACAATCAATGTGCTGATGATCGTCATCCCTACCCTCAAGACATTCGTTTTGATCTCGATTTTAGTAAAAGCTAACAGCACACAAACAAAAATCAGCGGAACGGCGATCATTTGTAATAATTTAACATACACACTACCAACAATTCCGATCCAATCTGCTAAGATTACACTAGCCGATTGAGATAATACTTGATTAAAAATCAGTCCTAAAATAATACCAATAGCCATTGCTAATACCACCCGTTTAGAAAAGGCCCACTTTTTCTTTTTTAAATAGATCAATCCATACAAAGATCCTATAATAATTAGAAAAGCTCCTGCTAACAACACCTAACCACTACCTTTCGATTTGTTTGATAAAGATACACGATCTTTTTTTGAGTACTAAGGAATGGTCAGCAATCGCCTGCCCTTTTTTAAGTGACTATTTTCACATGACTGATTGGAAAGACTTGATGAGCTGAATCACTATCCTTAGAAACTCTAAGTTTGATTGTTGCTCAAAATCATTGACGAGATCTATTCACAGCTTCAACTCCCTTTCGATTATTTTCTGGTCACTTACAAAATGAAATAGCTCTTTCGTAACTAGAATAAGGGAACTAATAGGTATTTTCTTACTTATTTTCAAGGTTGGAAAAATAAAAAAACACTGTTTTATTTTTTTATTTTAAATATCATTGAAAATTTTTTTCTGATTTATCCCTAAAAAAAGAATCCTATTGGGTTTTCAAGTCATTGTTAGAAATACTCCATTATTTGATTGGCTTGTGAAATAATAATGTTTAGATAAATATAAAAAGAGCAACTCTTGCGAGCTGCTCTTTTTATGTTTATTTAAATATGTTGAAAAGCCAAACTTGGATCAGCATTCAATGCCATATTGGCAAAATGTTTTTTCTGTAATTCTACATGGGCTGCTGCACCGATCATGGCTGCGTTATCACCACAAAGCCGTAATGGTGGAACAATCAAGGTCATTTCTGGCAATTCTTTTTCAATAGCTTCAGTCATTGCTTCTCTTAATCCTCTATTCGCTGCCACTCCTCCAGCTACGATCAACTGTTTCACCGGATAAGCTTTACATGCTTTGATTGTTTTAGTTACTAAAACTTCCACAACGCTCGCTTGGAAGCTGGCAGCAAGATCATTTCGATCCAATTGTTCTTCCCGTTGCTCCGCATTATGTGTCAAGTTGATAAAGGCACTTTTTAAGCCGCTAAAGCTAAAGTCAAAATTATCTTCTTTGATCATCGCTCTTGGAAAATTATATGTATCTTGACCGTGATGAGCCAGCTCATCAATTTCTTTTCCACTTGGATAATTCAAACCTAGTACACGCCCAACTTTATCATACGCTTCACCGGCAGCGTCGTCACGTGTTTCGCCAATGATTTCAAACGAACCATTTTCGGCCATATAAACAAGTTCAGTATGACCACCACTAACTAATAAAGCCATCAAAGGGAATTCTAACGGTTGAACCAAGCGAGCAGCATAAATATGTCCCGCCATATGATTGATCGGCAACAACGACAACTCGTTTGCCCAAGCAAATGCTTTAGCAGCACTTAACCCAATCAACAAAGCGCCTACCAAACCAGGACCATAGGTTACAGCTACCGCCGTTAAATCTTCAGTGCGAATATTTGCTTCAGCCAAGGCTTCTTCGATACAAATCGTGATTTGTTCGACATGATGCCGACTCGCAACTTCAGGAACGACACCTCCAAAACGTTTGTGACTATTTATCTGTGATGCCACGATATTCGAAAGAATTTTTTCGCCATTTTCGATCACAGCAACACTTGTTTCATCACAGCTACTTTCGATTGCTAAAATCAATTCTGTTTCATTCATTTGTATTTCCTACTTTCAAGCTCATTAAAATCGCATGTTCTTGCGGATGTTGATAATAATTTTTTCTGATCCCAATTTCTTGGAAACCAAACGTTTCATAAAAAAGACGCACCTCTTGATTCGAAGCACGAACTTCTAAAAAAATGTTAGCGATCGCTTGCGACTCTGCCCGTTGCAACAATTGCTTCATCAACTTGCGGCCATATCCTTGACCTTTATCTATCGAAGCAACATTTGTGATTTCGATTTCATCACATACTTGCTGAAAACCTAAGAACGCACACGTTTCTATTCCTTCGGTTAGATAATGACTATGTGGCTGTATCAAATCGCTAGCAAATTGCTCGACCGTCCAAGGCGAGCCGAATTGATAAGCTGTTTGACTGATTTCAAAAAATGTTTGAGCCAATTCTTCCAAAACTATTCCACTTCCAATTGTTTGATCATATCTAAGGCATCTTCATTGTTCTCAGTATAATAATTTTTCCGAATATTACTTGCCACAAAACCCAGTCGGCGGTACAAACGTTGTGCATCAGCATTACTCACTCTAACTTCTAACGAGAGTGTTTTACAATCGTTCATTATAGCGAAATTTTTTACTTCGTCAATCAACAAACGACCGATCCCTTTATTTTGATACGAACTAGCTACAGCAATATTCGTAATATGGGTATCGTTACCGATCAACCGACTACCGATAAAACCAGCAATCTGCTCTTCTTCTGTCAGCAGACATAAATAAAGATGGGGAATCGGCGAATGGATTTCCGATAAAAAGGCACTCTTCGTCCAAGGCGTTTCGCCAAAATAAACGTCTCGCTCTAAAGCAATCAATTCTTTGATGTCACGATCCATGATTTTTCTCAATAAATATTTATCGTCTCCTAAGCGGACGAATTTTGTTGTAAAAGGATATTGTTTTCCATATAAAATCGTTTTGACTAACCCGCTAAATTTTTTCAACATAATTTTCGTCCTCTGGATGATGGGTTTCCAACCATTTTTCCTCCGCTTCTACTCGTTTTAAATAAGCTGGTACTAATCCATGGATATCCTCGATAGGTTGTGCTAGATACCCAAGTTTTCCTAAAACCAAACCATTCGGCAAATTCAACATATCTGACGTTGCGATTTTGGCCGCAGGAAGTTTTGCTTCGATCTGCTCGATAAATTTAGTTGTTTCACCAATAAATAATGCAGATTCAGTAATTTTTTCAATCAATGCTTCAAAAGATGTGTGTTGGTCTGGGATCAGATTGACTAATTGATTATTTTCCCAGCGATAAACACCTGCATAAACATTATTTCTGCGAGCATCCATGATAGGAACGATCCATTTATTTGTTTGCGCATTGGCAGCGATCACGGCTAGACTTGAGACCGTCGTTAATTCGATTTTTAATGTTTCTGCCAACGTTTTAGCAGTTGTTACCGCAATCCGAATCCCCGTGTAAGAGCCGGGACCCACAGCAACGACGATCCGATCTAAATCGGCCGGTTTTAACCCGCTTGTTTGCATGACCGTTTCAATTGCCGGCATCAACGTCAAACTGTGATTCATTTTTCGATTCAGTTGAAATTGTGCTAGTACTCGATCATCTTCTAAGACCGCTACGGCTAATGTTTGATTGGATGTATCCATTGCTAATAGTTTCATATTGTTCATTTCCTCGCATTTAAGATAGCCATATTTTAACATAAACTAGAAAAGCTTTCCTACTAACTGTTTAAAGATTAATCGTTTCAAAATAAAAAGATCTGCCTATAAGACAGATCTTTCATTTTAATTCGTGGATTCACGTTGAACTAAAGTGGTTCCTAAAGTAATTTTTCGCGGCACCGGTGACACCTCTTTGACCAGTTCCATTAATGTGGTCACTGCGAGTTCTCCCATCCATTCGGTCTCAACTTTAACGGTTGATAATGCGGGAGATACATATTTTGCCACACTGATATCGTTAAAACCGATCACAGATATATCTTCCGGCACACGTAAGCCGGCCGCTTGGATCGCCTGCATTGCCCCAATCGCCAGCGCATCGCTGGAGGCAAACAGAGCAGTTGGTAATTTCTCAGTTTTTACTAAAAAATCAGCAACAGCTATTTTACCAGCTTCCATAGAAAAATCAGCTTGTAACATCCATTTTGCTTGATATAAATCCAATTGTTTTAATTTCTGTTCCAAAGCATGCAACCGTGGATCTTCAAGCTGATAAAATGCAGGTTTCGTTTTTTCTTTTCCCGAAAGAACTGCGATATCTTGATGACCTTTTTGAATAAAATGATCGATGACCAAATCCATACTTTGATCGAAATCAACGACTAATGAATTTAAGCCTTGCTTCATTCCATCAAAATCAACAACTAATATCTGTTCGTTTGTTTCTCGTAATTTTTGAAGCTGCTTATCATCAAATTTTCCTAACGCAATCGTTCCACTAAAGGTGTGATCCGATAACTCATCAAAAGTCTCCCGCTGTAATTGAAGATTTAATTCTTCCGCCTTTTTTTCAATCCCTAATCGAATCGATAAGTAATAAAGATCTGCTAGCTCTTCTGTCTGGTCGTACCATTGAACCAGGCGGATATTCATTTTTTCAGTTTTGTTTCTGCGACGGTTTTTTGTATAATTTAATTCTTCTGCAACTTCAAAAATTCTTTGTCTTGTTTCTTGAGCGACGGATAATTCTTGATCATAATTCAATACCCGGGAAACTGTTGCTGGTGAAACACCGGCTTGTTTTGCAATATCACGAATAGTAGCCATCGCATCTCCTCCCTACAGCGTCTCGATGAAGCGAGTAAAGCCAGCTTGCCCCTCAACGTCCCGTTTGTATACGCCAGCATCTTCTAATACTCTAGTAAAAATATCTCCTACAGATTGTTGGATGATCGCCATGACATTTTCACGAGTGATCTCATGTGTTTCTTTCAACTGATCGGCCCATGACTTATGGTAGTCCGCGATCGTATTTTCTTCATCCAATAAATAGTTGGCGACTTCTTCCAGTTCTGCAGCTAAACGCGGCGGTAAAATCGCTAGTCCCATGACCTCGATCAATCCGATATTTTCTTTTTTGATATGTTGAACATCACGATGAGGATGGAAAATTCCTTCTGGAAACTCAGCCGAAACATTATTGTCACGTAAAACTAAATCTAATTCGAAGAGCCCTTCTTTACGACGAGCAATTGGTGTAAGAGTATGATGCTGAACACCATCAGCCGTTTTAGCAACGATATTCAAGGCCGCATCAGAATAATTTTGCCATTTTTCAAAAATATGATTAGCTGCCTCAATCAATTCATTTTGATTTTTACCTTGTAAACGAATAACCGACATTGGCCACTTCACAATACCCGCAGTAACTGTTGGATACTCATTTAATTCGATCACACGTTCAATCTCAGCCACTGCCATAGGGAAAGTATGTCTGCCGCCTTGATAATGATCGTGTGAAATAATCGATCCCCCTACGATCGGTAAATCCGCATTAGAACCCACAAAATAATGCGGTAAAACTTCAGTGATTTTCAATAAACGCTGGAAAGTCGCTTTCGTGATCTGCATCGGACGATGTTCTTCCGACAAAATAATACAATGCTCATCATAATAAGCGTACGGTGAATACTGGAAGCCCCAGCTCTCCCCGTTTAAATTCATTCGAATAATTCGATGATTGGTCCGAGCCGGATAATTTACTCGACCTTTATAACCTTCATTTTCCATACATAATAAGCAATTCGGATAATCTGAAGTTGATTCTTTGCTTGCTGCAGCAATGTCTTTGGGATCCTTTTCTGGTTTTGAAAGGTTGATTGTGATCTGCAGCTCACCATAAGCGGTTTTCGCTGGAAAATGAATATTACGAGCGATGTCGCGCGTTTTTATATAATCATTGTCAGTACTGATCTTATAAAAATAATCTGTTGCTTGAATAGGATCTTTAGAATAATATTGGGCGAAATAGGCGTTGACCACAGAGGGCGGCGGCGTCATAAAGTCCATTAATTGTGCAGCTAAAATATCTCTTTCTGCCATATTATCAGTAATTTGCTGGTTTTTGAGCGCTTGATCAAGCAAACTATCGACCAATTCAACTGCCGAAACAGTCACTGGACGTACTTCTGTTTTGGTTAATGTCGTCTCACCGATCAAAGCGATCACACGATTTTCTAAATAGATTCGATCCATTTCCATCCAACCACCTGATTGGATCGCTAAGGTAATAAAATCTCTAACTGTTTGACTGATTGACACTGTACTTCCTCCTAATTTGTTTCCACGCACTTAGTTTCCGAGCTGATTATTCAGTTGCTATCTTATTTCTAATCACTTAATCTTCGTAACCATGAGAATGACTGACATGCCAATCCCAAGCGGTTTGAATAATGGCTTTGATATCTGTATATTCTGGATTCCAGCCTAATGTGTCTTTTACTTTTTCACTTGATGCGACTAAGCGACTAGGGTCCCCTGCTCGGCGTGGTCCCACTTTAGCTGCGATTTCTTTTCCTGTCACTTCACGAGCAGCTTCCAACATTTCTTTTACTGAGTAGCCATTATTTGATCCAAGATTAAAGAAGTTGCTGGGATTTCCAGCTTTCAAATATTCTAAAGCTAAAATATGAGCAGCCGCTAAATCTTCAACTTGAACATAATCTCGAATACATGTACCATCTGGCGTATCATAATCTTCCCCAAAAATAGTTAGATGATCCCGTTGACCTAATGCAACCTGTAAAATAATTGGGACTAAATGTGTTTCTGGATCATGGTCTTCACCAATGCTTGCATCTGCTTTTGCTCCAGCAACATTGAAATAGCGCAATGCAACATAACGCATACCATAGGCATTGTCACACCACTTCATCATTTTCTCCATTATTAATTTACTTTCACCATAGGGATTGGTTGGATTGGTTGGAACTTCTTCGGTGATCGGCGATACTCCTGGTTCCCCGTATGTTGCTGCGGTTGAAGAAAAAACGATATTTTTTACGTTAAATTCTTCCATTACTTCTAATAAACTTTCCATTCCAACTACATTATTATTGAAATATTTTAATGGTTTCTCGACAGATTCTCCAACTAAAGAACTCGCTGCAAAATGCACAACCCCTTCAATCGTTTCTTGATCAAAAACTTTACGCATAAATGCTTTGTCTCGACAGTCGCCTTCATAAAAAGTTGCCGCTGAGTGAACTGCTGCACGATGGCCTGTCAATAAATTATCAACAACTACAACTTCATACCCCTGTGAAATTAATTTGTCGACTGTATGTGATCCGATGTACCCTGCTCCCCCTAAAACCAAAATAGCCATATAATGAACTCCAATCAATTTTATTTAGTAAACAAATTATAATTTGTTTACTAAATTTCCGCAAGCCGTTTCATACCTTAAGCTTTCCATTTTTTAGCTTTTGCTTCATAATGAATGTATCAGATAAAGGAGTGGTGTAAATGCGTAGATTTGCTTCTGGTTTTGTTACTGGTACTTTAGCTGCCGCAGCGGTAGTTACAGGTGTCGTAATGAGCGTGAAAAAGAAAGTCATTGACCCAATCGAAGAAAAAGAATCAAAAGTCGATGAAAATCGTAAAAAAGCTCAAAGAAAAAGAATTGCACGATAAAAAAGAACGCCAGCTTGGCGTTCTTTTTTATGTCAAAATTGATTGTGCGATCTTTTTCGCTAAATAAAAAATTCGGTCTGAGCTTTTAGGCCGTGGTGAAGCTGCCGTCAACCAATCGAGCCCTTCTAAAGGAATCCCGTAACCATAAATATGCTGTAAAACCTGATTTTCTTGGTCGATCACTTGATGGGTTTCATGTTTCACCTTCAGAGCACCGGTAAAATGATTTTCTCCTTCAAAGAAAAGGTTATGCGGGGCAAGAAGTCCCGCTTCACGCATTTGAATAAGGAGCGGATTTTCCGTTCGCTCAAGACTTGTTGCTGGTAAACGGGCTTCAATCAAATTGGTTGCTTGATAAGATTTAGCTGGTTTTTGTTTACTATAAGCGATGAACTGTTGGTCTGTTTTTTCCACTGTCATTTGAGGCGCCAAGAATGTAATAATCCCTGCTTCTGCCAAGGCTAACAATTGTTTTTGACGAAGCACCGGCGCTCCAATCGTCAAAAAGCTATACTCACGATCAAAGGTTCCAAAAAATTCTTCAAACAGATCTTTAGGTGTGAATTTTTGTTGGTCGAGCATCCAATGCCAAGGATCTTGCAATTCTTTATATGTATCAATTGCGGATCCGATAGCACCTGTTTGGTTCCCTAGCTCTGCTGCTTCAATATCTTTGCTTAGATACGTTTGGATGAATGTTTGAAAATCTTCCGGCTCGACATCTTTAGCTGGATCTAACAATACTTGCCAATCCAATCGCTGAGCTTTTGGTATTTTATATTCTTCTAATACGTCTTCAGACTCACCCAATCGGTAATCAGTTAAAAACGCCGCTAAGTCTAGTTTTTCGACAGATTTTAACTTCTGTTGATAATATACTAGTTCAGCTTCTTTTCGGATTAATTTAAGAAAAGATTGAACATTTCCTTCAAACCCCTCCATAAATTCTGGTGTCAGTATCTGCGGTTTGGCTTCTTCTCCAGGCCGTTTTTGATTATTCGGTCGTGCGTGGTAAGGAATCCCTCTGCCTGAGCCTACAATGACTGGCTGCTCTTTACCTGTTTTTTGATAAATTAAGTGGCCATTTCTTTCGATAAATGATCCATTCCAATGATCTACTAATAAAGCCAGGTAATCAAAGAAACTTAAGCCTAATCCTCTGATCAAAATAGCGCCTGCTGGATTCAAACGAGTCAAATCTGTATCCGCCGGATTTCCCGGACCTTGATAAAATAGACCGTGTGCATTTGCAAATTGTTGATTTTCTTGTTCCGCTTTTTGTAATTCATCTTGCGATTGACCAGTGGCAAGGATTACATCATCGAATTGGAAAGAATCGGTTGTCTGTACAATAACTTGATCAGCTTGTACTTTTAAGCCAATAACTTTTTCTTGGATCAATTCAATCTGGATATTTTTAGGAGCTGTCTTTTTTATTTGTTCAAAAAACCAACTTTGATAGACACTATAATAACGGCGTTGACAATAATCATTGGCTCCTAATGCTAGCTCTGGTAAAAATTCAGCACTGAGATCAGCTTTTTTCAAATAGGCTTTGGCTTCCTTTTGGTTCCATTCAGCAAAATTGGGTCCTTCATCTTCCGAAAAAAGCGTTACATGTTGCATAACTGTATTCATGAGAACTTGGTCCGTTTGATTTTTTCGCCAAACTTTCCCACCAGGACCATCAGGATCGAAAATTATGAATTTGATTTCAGTAGTTGTAGGTACTTGTTTGACTAATTGTTCTAATGCAATCAGACCATATGGTCCTGCTCCGATAATCGCAATTTTTTTCATAAGGACTCCTTCTCCACTTAGTTGATAGTTTCAGCTTAGAGAAGAATTAGCAATTTGGCAATTAAAAAAGCCGTTGAACATTTACAACGGCCTCAAGTTCTTATTTTTTTAATACAAAACGATCAAATGCTTCTTTCACACCATCTTCGGCATTTGTTGCTACCGTATAATCAGCAGCAGCTTTAATATTTTCAGTAGCATTTCCCATTGCGATCCCTGTACCAGAAAACTCAATCATTGAAAGATCATTTTCGGCATCACCGATCGCCATCACTTCGGATTGTTTGATTCCTAAGTGCTCACTTAATTCTTTCAAGGCCATACCTTTACTAGCTTTTGGATTCAACCACTCAACAAAAAATGGTGAACTACGTACAATCGTGTATTTCTCAAAGTATTCAGCAGGAATTTTTTCAAAGGCTGCTTTTAATACTTCTGGTTCATCGATCATCATCATTTTAACAGGCGTCACATCATGAGCAATTTCCTCCGGCGTACGGAAATGTAACGGCATATTTACCAAATGTGCTTCTAAAACAGTATACGAACTAATGTCACGATTAGATGTATACATCGCTTTCTTATCGGCACTATGCAAATGAATATCTAATGTGCGTGCTAAATGATCGATCTCTAAATAATTTTCCCGTGTCAAGCTATGCTCCGCAATGACTTCCCAGGTATTCGTATTCAAAACTAAACCGCCATTATAAGTAATAATGTAATCATCAACTTGATTTAATTCTAATAAGTCTAACTGTGCACGTGCTCCAGTAAGTGGACGGCCAGTACAAAGAACCACATAAACGCCATTCTTTCGGGCCGCTTTGATCGTATCGATCACTGGTTGGGTAATTTCATGGTTCTCATTCAATAAGGTTCCATCTAAATCGATAGCAACAAGTTTTATAGTCATAATGTCCTCCTGAAAAAGTTTTCATCTAATATAATAAATGTATTTTAATTTGCAGTCAATCGAATGAAAAAATACATTTTATCTTTCAAAATACTATTTTACATAGAAAAACAGTTAGACGAACGTCTAACTGTTTCAACTTAATCGATCTTTTTTTGTTTCACTTTGCCTGTCCAGTCTTGAATACCACCTTTTAGAATGAACAAGTTGGTAAAACCGTTTTTACGCAATAAATTGGCAGCGCGTGCGCTGATTGATTTATTTTGATCATAGATATAGACTGGTTGATCCTTGCGTAATGAACTCATCGTTTCTTTTAACATTGTGTAAGGGAAACTACGTGCACCCAAAATATGTTTTGCATTGAATTCATCACGTTCACGGACATCAATAACTTGTGCTCTACGCATCCCCGCTTGAAATTCTTCTTGCGTGATTACTTTTGCAGAACGTTTGACCATGATGCGAACAAATAATTCATACAACCCGTATAAAACGATTATTGTAATTAATACAATATTGATTTTCCACCAAATTGACATAGAACGATTCCTTCCCTGCTGCTTTTTCTATTTAGCTAATGATGCAGCGCCGATCACGCCCGCTTCATTTCCTAATTCTGCTAATTTGATTTTTGTACTTTCACGAACTTGTGGGAAAGTAAATTCTTTGAAGTATTTTTCTACTCGGCTACGTAAAAATTCACCGGCTGCAGAAACACCGCCGCCAATAACGATTGATGAAGGATTCAAGGTATTTCCTAAGTTTCCGCAAGCTAAACCAAGATAGAAAGTCACTTTGTCGATGACCATCAATGCTAAATCATCTTGTTCTTCTTCCGCTAATTCAAACACGTCTTTACTTGTGATGTCTTCGCCATTATCCAAACGAGCTTTTAATTTAGAACCGCCAGCATATTCTTCGGCTAATTGACGAGCCACACGTACAACACCTGTTGCACTAGCGACTGTTTCTAAACAACCACGTTTGCCGCATGTACATTCAAATCCATGAGGATCGACTGTTACGTGTCCGATTTCACCAGCACAGCCGGCTAATCCATGAAGCAATTCACCGTTCATGATGATTCCACCGCCAACACCAGTTCCTAATGTCATAAAGATTACATCAGGTTCGTTATCGCCAGCACCTTTCCAACGTTCGCCTAAAGCAGCAACATTGGCATCGTTATCAATCGTGAATTTGATGTTAGTTCCTTTTTCGATTTCTTTCTTAACTTGTTGTAATGTTGTCCAGTTTAAGTTGTATGCTCCGATAACTGTTCCGGCTTCAATATCTACACTACCAGGAGTTCCCATACCGATCCCGATAAATTGATCTGAAGTCATTCCATATAAAGATAAATGATGATTAATTGAATCAATGATGTCTGGTACAATATGTGAGCCATCATCTAGAATATTGGTCTCAATACTCCACTTTTGTTGGATTTCTCCGTCTTCAGTCAAAATTGCAAACTTAACCGTTGTCCCGCCTAAATCAATTCCTAATAATTTTTTATCCATACTAGTCACCTTCTCGACTTTCTTCAATGTGATGTTCCCGTTTTAGGATGCCCCAGCCTTGCAAATAAGTATCACGATCGATCAATCGACCTTCGTATAAATTCTTCAGTTCGATTTGCATCAATTCAATATCATAGATCCTTTTTCCGACATAAACATAAATGCCGAATTGTTTCAATAACTGTTGTACATCATATAAACTTTCCATCAAAACACATCCCCAGTATTATACAGAAAAATTTGCTATTTTTATAGCCTAAATTCTCAAAAAAATTTTCTTCACATTGTATTTTATAGTATTGTCTCATCAGTCGCAAATCGAAAAATATTATTTTTCTAATAAGTCGGCTAATTTCAAGACTGTTTTCCAATTTCGCAACGTCATACTTTTAGAATCTTTTGCTATTTTTGGCACAATTTTTGAAATACGTATACTATCATCCATCAAAAAATAGACTTTTTTTCCAGCAACAATAGCGCGTTCACTTTCCATCAACAGAGACGCTGAAGTGATTTGCTCGGCAGAAAAACCAACATATAAATGGGCTACTTTGGGATTTTTTTCTTCTGTATGTATAATTTCAGTCGCTGAAAATGGCAAATCTTCAATAACTTGCAAGAATTGTTCCTTTGTTAGATAAACAACTGTAGTTTCAAAGCCAAATCGTTGCATGAAGCATACAGTCACTTTAGTAGCGAACGCTTCGAGTGCTTCGTCAGTTGAAAAAATCAGGTTCCCGCTTTGGATATAACTAACGACATCCTGACAACCTAATCCGTTAAAAATTTCTTTTAAGTCAGCCATTTTTACACGATTCTTTCCTCCGACATTGATTCCTCTAAACAACGCTATATAATTCATTTTATTTTTTCCTTTCAATAAAAAAATACGAGCTTAATGCTCGTATTAATTCAATAGGCCAAATTTTCGAATACCGAATAAAAGACAAATCACTGTAACAAAAATAAATAATAAAACAGCAGTCACTCGTTCTCGCGTAGTAAAGCGATCTTTAGCAAAAGGAACGGCTAGTGCCCAACCAGAGAAGACTCCCCCAGCAATACCGCCTAAGTGACCCCAGATATCGATCGTAGAATCAAACACTCCAAATGCTAAGTTCATTAAAATAAACAATCCAAATTGGCGAGTCAACGCTTGGATATTAGGATTGTCGCGATAGTGTAACCCCACGATCAAAAATGCGCCAAACAAACCAAAAAGGGCTGTACTAGCTCCGCCGGACAAAGTCGTCGGCTGATTAAACGCAAAACTAGCAAAATTTCCCATCACGCCACTTAATAAATAAATGATCGCAAAACGCCAGTGACCAAAAATCGCTTCACATTGTTGGCCCATATAGTAAAGGACTACACTATTCAAAGCAAAATGCATCAAACCAAAATGGATGACCATTGGTGTAATGAAGCGCCAATACTGATGTTGAAAAACGATCGATGGAGCAAACATTCCTAACTGGCTCTCGATTCCTAAACTAGGTAATAAATATTGCAGTAAAAAAACAACTGCATTGATTACAAAAATCGTATACATAATATACGGTTTATCTCTTCTCATGCTTTCCCTCTTTCAATTTACTTCGCCATAATCAAACGATCGATTGGTAAATCAAACGTTTCTGGCTGCCAATTTTCAAAAATTTGTTCTTTAAAAACAAAACTGATCGTATCGCCTTGATAATTTGCTAAGTAGCGATCGTAATATCCGCCGCCAAAACCGATCCGGTATTTTTGATGCGTAAAACATAGACCAGGAACAATCAGCAAATCAATTTCTTCAGGCGTTGCAACAGCTTCAACCTCAGGTTCTTCGACACCAAATTTCGTCATCTGGTAACTCGTTTCTGGATCAACCCAATGAAAAACCATTTTTCCTTTAGGCAAAGATTTTGGAACAGCAATGTTTTTCCCAGACTCAAACGCTTTTTGAATTAATCTTTCTGTCGGAAATTCAATCGCTGTTGCTTTTGTAACACCAATTGTTTTGGCCTCTTTCCAAATCGCACTCTCAAAAAATTGATTATAGATTTGAGTGACTTGGTCTTGTCGCAATTCACTTTTTGACAATTCAACCAGTCGCTTGATCGCTTGTTGGCGTAATTTATCTTTTTCCACCCTATCACCTTCTTAGTAAAAAGAATAGCAAAGTCTGACCAAAATAAAAAGAGGATTACTCCCCTTTAAAAAAATCACTAACAATTTGACGTGCAATCATCAAACCACCAATCGCATTAAAGTGTAAATGATCGCCACTGTCATAATTAGAAATCAATCGACCATTCCCTTCAACAATAGCTGCAAAATCCCAGAGCTTTTGCTCATTATTTTCACGTAGCCATTGATTGATTGTTTGACGGACCGTTTCTTTGGTCGTATCCATTCCTGGATAACCTAAACATGGTGTCAACGTACAAAGTTGATAATCCACACCGCGTTCTACACAATAATCAATCAATCGTTGGACTGCTAGTTGAAAATGTTTTAGATCCAGTTCTCCATGGATCAAATCATTTGCCCCAAAAAAGATGATCACTTTTTTTACATTATGATGACTCTCTAAACATCTTTTTAAACGTGTAAAACTATCATGACCATAAAACAACTGATTCTTATCCGTTGACTGATCGTCACTGCTATCTTTCAATAAGAAGCTGCCATTGATTCCCTGATTGACCAAAAATAAATTATTCGATCTTAGTTTTCGTTGCAGCGGAGCTGTCCAAGTAGCCCCCTCGGTCAAAGAATCACCCAAAGCAATCAGACACTCTCCTTCGATATCGGCTTCGATCGCTAATAATCCTGTGCAAAAATCAGTATGTCCTTTTATCGGTAAAAAGTCAGCATCATTAAAAGCATAACCACTTTCCATCGGTCTCGCTTCAAATTTAATTTTCCATTTAGCAGCTTCAGAATCAATTAAAATAGCGGGCGTATAGTGGTATTTACCTGGATCAACAGAGAACGCACCAATTTGCTCAATCCATTCATTTGATTGAACCGTCAAAGCTTCGATCGATTGTCGCTGATGGCCGTATTCATTCACAAAAACTAATCGGATCTGTTCAACCGATAAAATTTGCTTAAAAGACAAATCAACTGTTCCATTGCCTTCACTATAATTCGCAATCCCACGTTGCGCGTGACTCCAAATCGTTGTCCAGACCATCTGCCATTACTCCAATCTATACACGTTTAAGTAATTGTAAAATAAAATAAGGAGCCCCAATCAATGATACGATGATCCCAGCAGCCATTTCGCCGCTAGGTAAAATTACTCGTGCGAATACATCACTGAATAATAATAAAACACCACCGATCAAAGCAGTCATCAATAATGTTTGATTATTTTTTCTACGTGTAATCTGACGCGCGATATGGGGAGCGATCAAGCCGATAAAACTGATACTACCGGCAATCGAAACACTTACGGCTGCTAGACAGACAGCACATGCTAAAAAGAATAATTGCGTTTTTTTTAGTTTTACGCCTAACCCGACGGCTACATCATCGCCCAATTCTAACACTTCAAGATAGCGTCCTCTAGACATCACTAAGGGTATCAAACAAACGATCCATGGTAGCAATAGAAAAACATGCTGCCAAGTTGTTCCCCAAATGGTTCCTGATAACCATGAAGTAACAAATTGATAATTGTCTTTCGAAACACGAATCGTTCCTAATAAAGTCAAAGCAGAGATGCCTGCATTGACTGCAACACCAGATAATAATAAACGATTGGGCGTGATCCGCTCAGATTGTCGACCAAAAAAATAGACTAATACTGTAGCTAAACAACTTCCTACACAAGCAATGAAAGGTAAGAGCCAACTGCTCTCTCCACTTGCGTAAAATCCCAAGTAAATCAAAACAGTCAGTCCTGCTCCGGCATTGATCCCTAGAATTCCTGGATCCGCTAAATCATTATGGGTGATCGTTTGAAAAATATAACCTGAAACAGCCAATCCCATACCGGCAAGAATTGAAACTAATAGCCGCGGAAAACGAAAATCAAAAACAATTAATTGCTGACTTCTACTTCCAGTCCCTTGAAAGACCTGCATTAGATCATAGAAAGACAATTTGTTTGTCCCAACAGTCAAACTTAAAAAAATCCCGATGATCATCAACAACAGCAAGCAAAGCCATCCGATTTTTTTTCTCATAAGCTTCCCTTCCTTATTTGTAAAAGTAAAAATGGTACACCGATGATCGTGATGATTACCCCAGTCGGAGTTTCAAGCGGTGGTGCTATTAGACGAGATACAACATCTGCTATCACAAAAAAGAGAGCGCCAAATACTGCGGAAGCTGGCACAACGTAACGGTAATCATGACCAACAAAATAGCGCACGATATGAGGAACGATCAAGCCTATAAAACTGATTGTTCCGACTAAAGACACCGCACTACCTGCCAGTAACAAGACACAAAACATACTGAGCCGTCGAATTCGATTTGGGTTTCGTCCTAGATTGAGAGCCGTCTCGTCTCCTAGACTTAATAGAGTGACTTGAGAACTTATCATGCATGATCCAATCAGACCGACAAGAACTAGTGGAGAGATAATCTTAATCTGTTCCCAAGTGATGTTACTTGTCCCCCCAACAAACCAAAAAGTTAACGATTGATTCAAATCAAACATCAAATTAATACTTTGACTAATAGCTGAGAAAAAGGCACTTAGTGCAGCCCCCAACAACACGATCCGAACAGGTGACAAACCAAAAGAGACCCGTGTTGATACTAAATAAATCAATAAGATCGCAACTAACGCGCCTAAAAATGATCCTGCTAAGCCAACAATTGGTGCCGGATTGGCTGTAAGTGCAAAAATTAATGCTAAACCTAAGCTAGCACCTGAATTGATTCCTAATAATCCTGAATCAGCGATTGGATTAGATGTAATGCCTTGCATCAAAGCTCCTGATACCGCAAAACCTGCACCAACTAGCACTGCTCCAATCATTCTGGGCAATCTTAAGTAACGAACTAATTGTTCCCCTTGATTGCTAGCATCAAAATGTAGTAAAGCATGGCTCACATCTGACCATTTACTGGTTACTGCTCCATAGCGTAACGAAAGAAGCATCACAACGACTAATCCTATAATCACAAGCGGAAAAAATAAATTTTTTTTCGTCATTCGTCAGCTCTCCTTTACCAAATCGTATGTCAGTACAATTGGTTTATCACTGTTTGGCAAAGTAGCAAAGGTTGCTTGGATATCAAAAAGATTCAGCAATTTATCAGCGGTAAAAATTTCTTTCGGAGTCCCTTGAAAAATCAATTCGCCTTTCTTCATTCCTAACAGATAATCAGAAAAACGCGAAGCATGGTTCAGGTCATGGATTGTCATCAAAATCGTTTTTCCTTGATGATTGATTTCTTGTAACAATTCCAAAATTTCTAATTGATGAGCTGGATCTAAAAACGTGATTGGCTCATCCAAAATCAAAATATCTGTATCCTGTGCCAAAGCCATCGCAATCCAAACTCTCTGTTGTTGCCCACCAGAAAGTGTCAGTAAAGTCCGTTGTTTTAATTTTGTCAGATTTGTTGCCTCTAAGGCCCACTGGATCAGCTGATGATCTTCTTCTTTCAAACCTGCAAAACCCTTTTGATAAGGAAAGCGTCCATAGGCTACGATTTCTTCAACTGTTAATCCATTCACTTGTGTAGTTGTCTGAGACAAGGATGCAATCTTTTGAGCGACAGTTTTTGTATCTAAGCGCTGAACGTTCTCGCCATCTATGTAAACATCACCTTTAGCCGGTTCTAAAATACGTGCTAAAGCTTTCAAAAAAGTGGATTTTCCACTTCCATTTGGTCCAATCAAACTAGTAATTTTCCCATCAGGAATCTCCACTGTAATATCATTCACAATAATCTTTTTGTCGTACCCAATTGAAAGATCACTTGTTTTCAATTTTGTCATCGATCTTCCTCATTTCTTTGATAATCGTTCTCAATTATCACCTTATTTTATCTTTACGTCAACTCAAATTTAATTAAAATTACTTATTGACAGGCTCTGGACTTTCAGCAATAATAACAATTGAGAAATGTTCTCAATTAACTTTAAAGGAGTTTTTTATGTTTAAGAAAATAATTTTAACGACCGTTTCAATGTTAACGCTTTTAAGTTTGGTGGCTTGTGGGCAAAGCGGCCAAACTAAAGATACATCAAGTGACGTGCGTACGTTAACAGATGCACAAGATCATAAAGTCGAAGTTCCTAAAAAACCAAAACGAATCATCGCTTCTTACTTAGAAGATTATTTAGTTGCCTTAGATGAAAAACCGGTTGCTCAATGGACCGTTGGTGAAGGAAAAATCCAACATTACTTGCAAGATAAGTTAGATGGCATTCCTACAATCAATTATGATCTTCCTTATGAAGACGTCTTAAAATTCGAACCCGACCTACTTTTAATTGGTTCTGATGGTACGTTAGAAGGCGGTAAATATAAAGAATATTCAAAAATCGCTCCTACCTATGTAGTCAAAAATGGTGATGGTGTGACTTGGCGTGAACAATTAGAAGATATCGCTAAAGTCCTAGGCAAAGAAGACAAAGCAAAAAAAGTTGAAACGGATTATGACGATTTAGTCAAACAAACAAAAACAGATTTAAAGGATAAGATTCAAGGAAAATCTGCTGCTGTATTATGGGTAACAAACAATTCTGCCTTCATGGTTGCGGATAATCGTTCCAGTGGTGAGTTGATCTATAAAGAGCTAGGCTTTGAAATTCCTGAATTAACTAAAGAAATCAGTGAAAAAGCTACCTCTGACTTCTCACAAGTCTCTTTAGAAAGTCTTTCACAACTAGATGCTGATTATTTATTCTTAGTCAACAGCGATACAGGGGCGGCTATGTTCAAAGACCCATTATGGAGCAATATTCCAGCAGTCAAAAACAACCATTTATATGAATTCGATGGCAATTCAAGTTGGTTGTATAACGGACCAATCGCCTATACTAAAATTGTTGAAAACATCAAGGACGTCCTTAAATAAAAAAGTCGTTTGACCAAGCCTTTCTTTTCAATAAGAAAGGCTTCAGTCAAACGACTTTATTTTTTACTTCGACGGCTTCTTGTAACTGGTTCTGTTGTTTTGGCTAAAAATTTTAATTGATAAGGTTCATGATAGCGAATCCCTTGTTTGACAAAATCCCCGCCAACAATGAATAACCCGATTGGATTTAGTGGTTCTGTTTGACGAATCATTCCGACTGTTTCTAAATCCCGATAATTTTTTCCGATTTGTAATTGATACGTCTGATCGTTGATCTGTTTGACATAGTAATAAGGATAAAGCGTATTTTCTTCAATTAAAAATCCTTCATGTTTTGTTAAATCATTCGTTGTGATTTCTTGTTTATCAATCAATGCTTGGATATTTTCAACCAATCTTAATTGATAATCTTCATTGAAATCCACAGAAATTTCTTTTGCATGTTCAAATAATTTTCTATTTTGTTTTGCTTGTTCGCTTTGAATATTAAAGGCATCATCCGGTAAATATTTAACAAACAATTGTGTGATATCTAATTTCAAGTTTTTATCTAAGAAATAGTAAAAGAAGTTTAGCACAGAAAAATAAATCAAAACGATAAAAACCAAACTATAAAGGAAAAATTGGAGATAATTTTGATTACTCCACAGACCATACACGATTCGTAAAACATAAAGTGTCGGCAAAATACTCAATAATGTATATGCCCGGTTCAAATATTTAGGACTGATATCTAAGAAACCTAAAAATTTATTTAAACCATTAATAATATCTAATAACAATGTCATTGGTTATCACCTGCTTTTGTTGCTTCCGCGCCATTTGTAGGCTGTTGTTGCGTAGCTACGGATTGCGATTCTTCGGTTGTTGATGATTCTTCACTAGATGATGTATCTGCATTGTCTGCAGAACTTTCTACTGTGCTAACAGCACGATTATCAGCATTATTGTCGTCGTTAGTGATTACCTCATCTTCACTAGTAGTTGGTTCTTCACTTATTATACTTGTCGAAGAATCGATTGTAGTATTTTCACTTGAAAGACTATCCGATCGCTGAGAAGAATCGTTCGTTTGTGATGTGACTGTTTCAGTTGTACTACTTGGCGTAGTGGAACTACGGTAACTTGAATGGTTAAACACACTCGTTGTCGTCGCGATCAAGATCGATACCGTTAGTAATGCGATTGGTTTTAAAATTGGTGGAACTTTACGCATCGAATTCTTCCTTTCTAAATAGATCATTTACTCTATTGATAGTTTTACCATTTGAAACTTATCTTTTGCTTAGGAATATATGAATTTTTTATGTAGTTTTAAAAAAAAGCCAGCATCCGCGAACGGACGCTGGCTTTTCAATGTAATTATTTTACTTCTTTATGCAAAGTAACTTTACGTTCGCGTGGGCAATATTTCATTTTTTCCAAACGATCTGGGTTGTTACGTTTGTTTTTATTTGTTAGGTAGTTACGTTCTTTACAAGAAGTACATTCTAAAGTGATGTTTACGCGCATGATTTTCCCTCCCTAGTAATAACGGTTTTTCCAAGATATTTCTCAGACTTTGATATCATATCATGTTTTTATCTTGTTGACTAGCTTTTTTGTAAAATTTGTTAAGTATATCTACTTGACGTTTTTATAATTGGGCTTCAATGTCTTTTGCGATCTCTTCTGGTTTTGTTTGCGATGCATAGCGTTTGATGACGTTTCCTTCACGATCGACTAAGAATTTTGTAAAATTCCATTTGACTGCTTTGTTAAGTAAACCACCTTGCGCACTCTTCAAATAGCTGTATAAAGGATCTTCATTCTCACCATTCACATCGATTTTGGCAAATGTTTGAAATGTCGTATGGTATTTCAACTGACAAAAGTCGGCTACTTCTTCATTTGAACCTGGAGCTTGATGGCCAAATTGATTACATGGAAAATCTAACACTTCAAATCCTTGTGCTTGATATTTTTCATATAAGTTTTGTAAGCCTTCGTACTGAGGTGTAAACCCGCATCCTGTTGCTGTGTTAACAATCAAAAGAACATTGCCTTTGTAATCTGCTATTGCCTTTTCATTGCCATCGATTGTCTTTACTTTAAAATCATATACTGTCATTGATTCCACTCCTCAAAAAAAACTAAGAAGCAAAAGCTCCTTAGTTTTATTGTACGCCATAAGTGTCAGCAAATGCATCAATTATCTCTTTTGCAATAGCCTTATTTTCATTGTCGTGTGCTTCGTCTAAGTTTGGAAGCATCACACTGATTGCAATTTGTGGATTGTTATACGGTGCATAAGCAACGATATTACTGTTGATCGTACTTTCTCCACCGTCTGCTACGGTTTCGGCTGTACCTGTTTTAGCTGCTGGATCTAATTTTGCTGAAGCAAGATCTCGGGCAGTCGTATTACCATCAGTACCATGGACGGCTTGATAGAAACCTTCTTTAATAATACCCATTTGATCTGAAGTAATATTTACTTGATTCAACTTGTTACCCGTGACTTCTTTTTCAAGACTGCCTAATCCGCCGCTGTCATTATTTCCATAGATTCCTTTGACTACATGTGGTGAGATCCGCGTTCCGCCGTTTGCGACTGTGGCTGCATATTGCGCCAGCTGCATCGGAGTATACGTATCATATTGTCCAAAAGATAAATCAAGCAGATTACCGCCGCCAGGACCATTTTCTTCACCAAAGTTGGTATTCTTGATCCCAGTTGATTCATTGGGTAAATCGATCCCTGTACTTACGCCCATACCGTATTCGGCAAAAGCATCACGTAATTTATTATAACTTTCTTTAGTTGAAGCACTTTCCGGCAAACTCATATTTTGTTGATAGGTAACACCTAGCATTCGTAAGACCAGTTCCATCATGTACGCATTAGATGACCATTCTAGCGCCTTAACTGTATTTAAAGGAATTTGATTTCCTAAGACCTGATTGTAGATTGATCCTTTAAGTGAAGTCCCTGCTAATTTGATTGGTTGATCTATCAATGTATCATTACCGGTGATAACACCTGTTTGATATCCCGCAGTAACAGTCCCGCCTTTGACAACTGAACCTGGTACAAAGGCATTTGTGATTGTTCCGAGTGCATTTTCAGTCAATGTTTTACTATTAGTGTCATGACTAAAACCAGCCATCGCATACACTTCACCATCATTTGGATTCATCGCAACCACGTAAGCACCGGGTGAGTATTTAGCCACGCCGCTGTCGACCATTTTTTGATAATGTGTTCGTAAAATATCTTCTACTTTTTGCTGGAATTCTGCATTGATCGTTAGAACAACATTCGAACCTTTTTCACCTTTTTTGACTTCAGTTTGTTTTTCGATATTTCCTTGTTGATTCAAAGTGACTTTATATTCACCTTTTTTCCCTTGCAAGACATCTTCATATTGTTTTTCTAGATAGCTTTTTCCGACACGGTCGTTGCTTGCATAGCCTTTTTTCAGTAAAGCTTCAGCTTCTTCAGCAGGCAAGCCTTCTTTTTCCGTCGTGATCGAACCTAAAATACTTCTTAATGATCCATCTAAATTGTCATTATATGAACGATCCCAGTCCGTTCCAGTGGAAACTCCTGGCAAATCTGCTGCCCGTTCAGCCACGACAGCCAATTCTTCATCTGTGACATTTTCATTTTTGACAAAAACCGTACTTAAAGCCGATGCACTATTCATACGTTTGAAAATCGTCGCAACTTTTAGCTGCTCATCGCTGAATTGGATTTCGCTATCTTTGACTTTATCGACTAGTTTTTGATATTCATCTGATGTATCAAGATTTTTTTCTTTAAACGATAACCGATCTTCGGCTTCTTTCAAATGATCGGCATCTGCTAACCAGAAATCTTTCTTATCACGGGTAGTTAGTGTGTCATCTGCTGGAACATCAATCAGTTTATTTAATTTTTCAGCTAATTTAAGGATGTCCTTGGCTGCCATTGAATTCCCTCGTGTAAAGGTAATTGCTGGATTCGCAGCATTATTGACTAATGCCGTTCCTTTTGCATCATAAATGACACCCCGTGGTGCGTTCTCTTTCACAGTGATGGTAGTTGAAGCTTTCATTTGCGATTTCATTTTGTCACCTTCTACGATCTGTAAATAGCCCAAACGTGAGACTAAGATAACAAATAAAGCAAAGATGACGAAGAATAGAATATTTAGCCGAAACGGCACGTGACTCTTGCTTTTGCTGCGGTCAGATTCGTCCGCCTTTTTTAAATGATCAAAAAATTTCTTTAATGGGTTCGTTGGTTTCATTCATCTGTTCCTTCCGTTCAACAGTTCTTTTTTTATTGTAGCCGAAAAAAGAATTTTTCAAAAGGATTATTCTTAGTTCCTTTACCATAGTTTAAACATTTTAATAATTTAAACCCTTTTCGTCTTCGCCAATGTTTCACAGTTTCATGATAAAAAATTTAGTTGACGGACATTTTCAAGCTAAAGCCTCGTTTTACAATTAAAGATTCACTCATTTATCGTGAAACATTTTAGCTATATAATTTCTGTGGAAAAACAGATTCTTAAAAAGGCTTTAACTACAACTTGGGTATATCTTTTTTTCCACAAGTTAAACTACAAAAAATTGAGGCAAAAGTAAATTTACTTTTGCCTCAATTTCAGTTTTTTATTGGCGACTCATGTTCGCAATGTCATCTTTGATTGCTTCGATAAACATGTTCAAATCTTGCGCTTCTTGCTCTTCGCTACCATAGCGACGAACATTGACTGAAGCACTTTCGACTTCTTTATCTCCAATAACCAATAGATAAGGAATTTTTTGTGTTTGTGCTTGACGGATCTTGTAACCTAATTTTTCATTACGGTCATCAACTTCTACACGAACACCTGCGCGGACTAAACGATCTTTTACTTCATAAGCATAATCTCCATGGTGTTCAGGTGAGACTGGTAAAATCGCAACTTGTTCTGGTGCTAACCAAGTTGGGAAAGCTCCTTTGTATTGTTCGATCAAGTAAGCAGTGAAACGTTCCATTGTTGAAACCACACTACGGTGAACTACGACTGGACGATGTTCTTTTCCGTCTTCCCCAATATATGTTAAGTCAAAACGTTCTGGTAATAAGAAGTCAAATTGGATCGTTGACAATGTTTCTTCTGTTCCTAATGCTGTCAATACTTGTACATCAAGTTTAGGACCGTAGAATGCAGCTTCGCCATCTGCTTCAAAGTAATCAAAACCAGATTCGTCCATTACTTCTTTTAATAAACCTTGAGATGTTTCCCACATTTCATCGTCATCAAAGTATTTTTCTGTATTTTCTGGATCGCGGTAGCTTAAACGGAAACGATAATCTTCAAAACCGAAGTCTTTGTATACTTCTAAAATCAAATCTAATGTACGACGGAATTCTTCTTTGATTTGATCCGGACGAACGAAGATATGTGCATCGTTCATTGTCATTTCACGCACACGTTGTAAGCCAGATAATGCGCCAGATTTTTCATAACGGTGATCCATTCCAAGTTCCGCTAAACGGATTGGTAATTCACGGTATGAATGAATGTGGTTTTTATAGATCATCATGTGGTGCGGGCAATTCATCGGACGTAATACTAATGATTCTTCACCATCACCCATATCCATGATTGGGAACATGTCTTCTTTATAATGATCCCAGTGGCCTGAAGTTTTGTATAAACTTGTATCAGCCAAGACTGGTGTATACACATGTTCATAACCCATTGAGATTTCTTTATCAACGATGTAACGTTCGATTGTGCGACGGATTGTTGCACCTTTTGGCAACCAGAATGGCAATCCTGAACCAACTTCTTGCGAAATCATGAATAGATCTAATTCTTTACCTAATTTACGATGATCACGTTCTTTTGCTTCTTCACGCATTTTCAAGAAATGATCTAAATCTGCTTGATTGAAGAAGGCTGTTCCATAAATACGTTGCATCATTTTGTTGTCTGAATTTCCGCGCCAGTAAGCACCTGCTACAGACAATAATTTAACGATTTTGATTTTTCCAGTTGATGGAACATGTGGTCCACGACATAAGTCAGTGAATTCACCTTGCGTATACGCTGTGATCACTTCGTCTTCAGGAAGATCGCTGATCAATTCAACTTTATAAGGATCATAGCTAAAGAAATCTAACGCTTCTTGACGGCTCATCACTTTACGTTCGATTGGTAAGTTTTCTTTGATAATTTTTTTCATTTCTTTTTCGATTGCTGGGAAATCTTCTTCACTTAATTGTTCTTCCCCATTATCAGTATCATAATAGAAACCAGAATCAATCGCTGGCCCTACACCAAAATGCATATTTGGGAATAAACGGCGGATTGCTTGTGCCATCAAGTGAGCACTTGAGTGACGAACAAGTGGCAATGCTTCCTCATCTTTATCGGTCACAATTTTCAATTCCGCATCTTCATCGATTGCACGATTTAAATCTTCTAACTGACCATTTACTACGACAGCTAATGCTTTTTTTGCTAATGAACTAGAAATGCTTTTTGCGATTTCTAACCCAGTAATGCCTTTATCAAATTCTTTTGTTGATCCATCTGGAAATGAAATTTTTACCATCCTGTAGTTCCCCCTTATGATTTTTGATCGATAATCAAGAAAGCTTCGCTAATCCTCAAAAATTAAGTATAAAAAAAGTCCTAGTACCGTAACGGTACTAGGACGAATAAACGTGGTTCCACCTAATCTTTGAGCAACTATTGTGCTCCTCACAAGCGATAACGGCGCTGTCCGCTCTTGCATTTGACAAGAGTCCTTCAGAAAGTGGTCATCCCTCGCGCTCATCTGGAAAAGTTTCAGCCATGCTTTCCCTCTCTTTTAAATAGCTTTCAAGTTCAGTTGTCTTTCTTCATCGATCAATTACAAACTCATTATAAACATGTATCAATTTAAAAAGCAAGTATAATATCAAATATTATCTCCACTTTCCACCTTGAGCATATTTTCCTTTTTGCATTTCATTAATGATCACATGAATATTTTCTTTAGGCGCACCTGCTGTTTTAGATACGACTTCAGTTACTTCTTTGACCATTTCTGTTAACTGTTCTTCGGTTCTTCCTTCAAGTAATTCAATATGAACAAATGGCATATCAATCGCTCCCTTGATCTTAAATTTAATTCTCCTAATTTTATCACAAGTAAGCATAAAAGAACCACTTGTTATTTAGCTATTTTGAATTCTATGATAGATACATTCCCACTCCAGGGCCTAACGGTAATTTGAAGACGTAAAAGGCAATGAACAACAGCACCCAAGTTATGAACAAGACGATAACGTGCGGTAGCATCAATGCAATAATACTTCCCACATCGGTCTTCTTATCATATTTTGCTGCAAAGGTTACGATCAAAGCGAAATATGGAAGCAATGGTGTAATAACATTGATTGGGGAATCTGCCACACGGTAAGCTGCTAATACTGCTTCTGGCGCGATACCCAATTGGTACAATAATGGAACGAAAATTGGCGTTAAGATCGCAAATTTTGGTACTGCTCTGACTAAAATAATATCTAATCCAGCAATCAATAGAATGAAGCAAAGTAACAATGCTAGACCACTCATTTGTAAGCCTTCAATAAAATCAGCAGCATTTACTGCCAATACAGTTCCTAAGTTAGTAAAGTTGAAGTAAGCAATAAATTGGCTGATGATCAATAGTAAGAAAATCATTCCGCTTAGATTTCCGAATACTTTAATGATCGGATTAACGACATCTAAACTTGATTTGATTTTACCCATTGCTCGACCATAAAAAATTGACGGCACTAGTGCTACTAACATAATGATCGTGATCAAGCTATCCATAAATGGTGTTGAACCAATGATATTTCCAGTTTCTGCATGACGTAATGGTGCGCCACTTGGTAATGTCACCATCATGATGATCGCTGTTAATCCTAGTAAGCCGATCAATGCCCAGCGTAAACCTTTTGCTTCGTCTGCATTATCTTCTTCAGGGAAAAGATCTTTATCCGATTTATATACCCCAAGTCGAGGTTCAATAATTTTTTCATTTACTAATGTACAAACAATAACTACTAAAACGGTTGAAGCAATCGAAAAGAACATGTTGGAAACTAAATCGACTGTATACGTAGGGTTTACAGTATGAACTGCTTCATTCAAAATTTCCGTCAACATCCCATCGATTGGTGTGATGATGATATTTACACCAAATCCAGCTGATACCCCAGCAAATGCTGCAGATAAACCAGCAATCGGATGGCGTCCGACTTTGTAGAAAACAGCTGCTCCTAAAGGAATCAATACTAGATACCCTGCATCAGAAGCAATACTTGAAAGTACTCCGATAAATACTAGGACACTTGTCATCATGGCTTTAGGTACAACTTTGACCAACTTGTGGATCAAAGCACTGATCAAACCAACTTCCTCAGCAAAACCAACTCCGACCATCGCTACTAACGTCACACCCAACGCATTAAAACTCATGAAATTAGCAACCGTCGACGTAAACATGAAACGAATTCCTTCGGCACTCAATAAACTTTCGACTGCCATCGTTGTCATTTCTGCATTATTTGTTTCAGCATTCAATGTTTCAAATGTCGCTTGAGCCCCAATTGAAGCAAAAATATGTGACAAAACAACCACCAACAAAATCAAAATAAGGAAAATAATTGAGGGATGCGGAACTTTGTTCCCGATTCGTTCGATCGTATTCAGCATCTTGTCAATTCGCGTATGCGGCTTAGCACCTTTTTTCTCTCGTTCTAAGTCTAGCTTCTGATCCATTTTAATAGACCTCCCATAAAAAATGATTTCGATCAGTTGTTTTTCTGCCGGGCCCTTGGCATTTATCAAACAACTAATCTAAGTGTTTTTAAATAACAAACTTGAAAACACTTACTTATATATCCAAAATAACAACATAACTCATCAGTGTCAATATTAATTTTAAAGTTTTTTTATAAATCTAATGATTAAATATTCTGAAAATACTGATAAAAAGTGCATTTTAATAATATTAAGCGAATTTAAGATCGACTAAAAAATCAATAATTATTAATTTTAATTAGAATAAAATAAAATTATTAGATTTATTATAATAGTCCGAAAATTATATAAATAACATTACATATCGTTGATTGGAATAGACCTACTTGCATTTAAAATTTGGCATCACATTTAAAAAGACTATAAAATCAACCTTTTATTCTTTTTTCAAAATTCAACTTAATTGAAACCCTTTCTAAATAGACGTTATTTTAAATTGGTCAACAAACGTAGTACCTTCCATCTTTTTATGAAAGCACTCAATATTTTCATATTTATGGATATTTACTTGCTTTGTAAAAATAGATAATTCCATCTTTTTGCTTCCAGCCACTCTTGTGTGCTATACTATTATGCTGTTAAAAACAATGAATGGTAGAAAAAGGAGGATGCTCAATGAACGCAAGAGAATACGAACAAGAGCACGTCCAACAGACAAGCGCTTTGATCCAACAAGAACTAACTTTTTTGGATCGTCAAAAACAAGAAACAAAAACAAAGTTTGATACTAATATGCGTGAAAATGCTGAACAAAAAATCCAAGCTGGTTCTTTTGAAGCATTAGCAGATACAATGGCAGAAACTCGCCAGCATGAAACTGAATTATTGATGCGTTATCAAACCTTAGCATCTCAAGAAAAACGTCAAAAAGTATTACGTTTGATGGAAGAAAACCCCTATTTTGCACGTATTGATTTCAAAGAAGATCAAGAATCTGAAACACTTTATTTAGGGATCGCCTCGCTGCGTGATACCCAAGAAGAAACGATCGTGATTGACTGGCGTGCACCCATCGCCAACCTTTATTACGAAGGCACATTAGGCCAAACATCTTATGAGGCTCATGATGCGATCATTCCGATTGAATTATTATTGAAACGCCAATTTAAGATTCGCGAAGGAAATATCCTTTCGATGGTCGATACATCCGAAGCGATCAATGATGATTTCTTATTAGAGATCTTAGATGAAGCATCTTCTAATCATATGAAAAATATCGTGGCGACAATTCAGCGTTCGCAAAATGAAATTATCCGTGATACAAGAAGCAAAGTTTTAGTTGTTGAAGGAATCGCCGGCAGCGGTAAGACTTCTGCTCTTTTACAACGTGTGGCTTATTTGCTCTATCACAATCGTAAATGGTTGGAAAATGACCAAGTACTATTATTCTCGCCTAACCATATTTTTTCTGATTATATCTCGACTGTCTTACCTTCACTTGGTGAGAGCGGCATTCCAACAGAAACGTTTAAAACTTTTTTAGCGGCCTTGTTACCGAATTATCAGATCCATACCGAAGAAAGTCATGAAGAAGTCTTCCTATCTGGTCAAGATGATCGTGTCCTTAGAGCAAAAAGCAGCTTTTTGATTGTTCAAGAATTGTATAAATACATTGAGCGAATCACTGGCTTTGGCCCATTGTTCCGCGATTTGAAATTAAAAGATAAAGTTCTGATTTCTAAAAAACAAATCCGTACTTGGTATCAAGAGGCTAATCCTGAATTACCCATGTATCAACGGATGCAATTATTGCAAACAAAACTGTTGAAAAAACTTGGTGGTTTAGAAAAAGATGAAATGAAAAAGGATTGGGCAAAGAAAGCTGCTGATGATTTAGTTGATGCTGTCTTTGTCAATAATCCAGATATGGAAGATTCCGAAAAAGCTGAAAGACGTCTACGTCGTCAAATGACTCAAAAAGTCGTCCGTAAAAAAATGCGTCCGTTACGTCGCCAAATCAATCGTTTCGGTTTTGTTAATTACGCTAAACAATATCTTCACTTTTTACAAAATGTACCGACTAGTCTATTAACACATTATCAATTGACAGAAGAAAATTGGAAAACTATGCTAGAAGAACTGATGGCTGACTTCAAGCGGAAAGATCTTAGTTTAGAAGATGGAACGCTTTTATTTCTCTTAATGAAGTCGATCCACCCAATGGATGTTCAACAAAAAGCGCGCTTTATCTTCATTGATGAAATGCAAGATTTTTCACCCGCTCAAGTAGCTTTATTGAGACATCTCTATCCAAAAGCAACCTATACTTTATGTGGAGATTTGAATCAAAAAGTCTTTGGTAATGAAAGTATGGTTCATTCTTTAGCGCAAATTTTCCCAGATGAATCATTGACACATTTTGAATTGACTACTAGCTATCGTTCAACCGAAGAGATCACGAATTTTGCCAATCAGTTCTTAACGCAAGAAAATCGAGTAGAATTGACTGCCCGCGTTGGCGATTTGCCAAGTATTTATTACACGAATGATACCCGTCAAATGATCGATGGTTTGATTCGTGAAATCGATGAGACAAAAGAAGCCGCTCGTTACTGGCGGACTGCGATTATCGCTAAGACCGTTGAAGAATGTCAGGCTTTATATGATCAATTATCGGCTGAACAAAAAGATCAAGTACAGTTGCTGACCGATGAAGAAGATTTCATGAAAAAGAATTTGATCATCATTCCGACTTATTTAGCAAAAGGATTAGAATTTGATCGTGTCTTCGCCTGGAATATTTCACCCGAAAATTACTATACTGAGCAAGACAAATTGATCCTCTACACTGTATGTACACGAGCAATGCACGAATTAAATCTATTAGTAATCGGAAAACAAAGTCCGCTATTAGATACCATTCCTGAAACACTATACCAAACAAAAACAATTTAAAAAAAGACCAGCCAAAAATTGGCTGGTCTTTTTTGATGATTATTAGTCCTCTAATTCAACGTTGTGATAAATTTGTTGTACGTCTTCTAATTCATCTAAAACATCGATCATTTTTTCAAATTTTTCTAAATCTTCACCAGTTAAAGTGATTTCGTTTTGTGGGATCATTTGCATTTCAGCAACAGAGAATTCTGTGATACCTTTTTCTTTCAATGCTTCTTGGATCGCATTGAAATCTTCAGGTTCGCCATAGACGATGATTTGACCCTCTTCTTCTACAACATCACGCACATCAATCTCTTTATCCATCAAGTATTCTAAGATCTCATCTGCATCTTCACCAGCAAAACCAAATAAAGCTGTGTGATCGAACATATACGCAACCGCACCAGAGACACCCATGTTTCCGCCATTTTTACCAAATGCGGCACGAACATCTGAAGCTGTACGGTTCACATTGTTTGTCAAGGCATCCACGATGACCATTGATCCGTTTGGTCCGAAACCTTCATAACGTAATTCTTGGAATGTTTCATCGCCAGAACCTTTTGCTTTTTCGATTGCACGATCAATGATATGTTTTGGAACATTATACGTTTTAGCACGTTCAATAACGAAACGTAATTTTTGATTTGCATGCGGATCAGGTTCTCCTGATTTTGCCGCTGCATAAATCTCGATCCCAAATTTAGCGTAAATTTTACTATTGTTTGCATCTTTCGCAGTCTTCTTAGCTACGATATTTGCCCATTTACGTCCCATGTTTTCACTTCTCTTTCGTTAATTTCATACTTTCCCATTATAACGACTCCGACAAACTTTGCAAAGTATTTTTTATAATCGAATCGGAAATCGGCCGATTGTTTGCTCTCTCGGATGCACTAATTGATAAATTTGGTCTGCGCGATAAGTTAGAAAATGCTGTTCTTTTTCTTTTTGTCCGATTTTAGCAGCCACAGGCAATGCGAATTGCTTTTTCTTCTGGTTTAAATAATGTTGCCCTTTTTCAGTGAATCCTAAGATATGGAGCATCGTCTGTTCTTGTTCAGTCTTTATTTCTAACAAACTGACTTGCAACAATAAATAAGTTAACAATCGCTGCAATCGCGGTTTTGTATAGCGCTTAGTACTGATCAAATCGATATATTCAGCAAAATCATTCGCATTGGCTGCTACTAAACGATGCTCTAATCCTTCTGCCATCTGATAAATCCCCTGCATTCTTTCCAATGGCAATGCCCGCAACTGATAATTTAAATACGGCCAAAAATCTTCCCAAGATATCTGAGTTTCAGCTAATTCCATGGCTGTCTGCTTAGGTACAAATGATGAAATCGACTGATTTTTAAAAACGGCTTGGCGAATTCCCGTTGCACTGGCAAATTGATCTTTAATCAACGCTTCATCATGATAACCTTGATCTTTTCGCACAAGCGGATAGATATCCATCGGCCGTTCATAAGTTGCATTTTCTTTCGCATAACTCAATCCTAAGATATGATTTGGCGGAAATGCTTGCGTTCCTGGGTACAATCTAGATACAGCTTCAGCCATTTTTTCAGGATAACTCCAGCCAATCGGCAATTCATGAAATAATTGGTCAATCGCTGATTTTTTTTCAATAAAGAAACGTCCATAATCAGCATAATCAAAGGACTCTCCACCATCAGTCCCAAAACACAACGCATCACACATTAATGCTTGCAATAGCTTGATGCTTCCCTTAGCAAAATAATCTGCTGATTGGACTGCCCAAGCAAAAGGGAGTTCTACGACTAAATCGACGCCATTTTCCAAAGCCGCTTGAGCGCGCGACCACTTATCAACGATCGCAGGCTCTCCACGTTGGAGAAAGTTTCCGCTCATCACAGCAACAACAACATCCGCGCCGCTCAACTCACGAGCTTTCTGAGCGTGATACTTATGCCCATTATGAAATGGATTGTATTCTACAACAATGCCGCAACTACGCATATATTTCCTCCTAAAAATTGATAAATAAAAAACCGAGATTGCTCTCGGCTATTTTTTACAGACAAAAAACCAACGTTTGCTTGTTTCATTAGGTGCTTGATCTGTGAAATCAGCAAAAATTTCAGTTTCAAATCCAGCTGTTTCCAACATTTTTTGATACGTTGGTAACGGATAGGTCCGTTCTTGATGCAATTCATCCACTCGTTCAAACAATTCATCTTCACGCTTAACAAAGAAAGTTAAAAAATGTTCGATACTGTGTGGAAGTTCTCCCGCATAGCTGTCCCATAAGAAAGCAAACTCTTCTGTTTGTTCATTAAAACTATATTCTGTGAAAACTTCATCGACTTGGTATGTCGAATGAACATCAAAAATGAACGTTCCTGATTTTTCTAAAAGTTCGTATACACCATTGAAAACTTGTTGGACTTGTTCTGGTGTTTGCATATAGCATAATGAATCTGAAAAACAAGTAACTGCTTGATACTGACCTAAATCAGTTAGATCTAGCATATCCCCTGCTACCCAATTAATTGAAACATCTTCTTCGATGCTCCGATTACTAGCCAAGGTCAACATTTCCTCTGATAAATCTAAACCAGTCACGTCGTACCCTGCTTTAGCAAATTCTACCGCTAAAGCTCCGGTACCACAGGCCAATTCAAAAATCTGATTAGTATCCTTGGGTAAATGATGAATGGAAAAATCTAACCATTGTTGATACAACGAATCATCCATTACTTCGTCATAAACGAAAGCAAATGTTTCGTACGCCATTAGTCGATCCAAGCCTCGATATTTTCAAGCGGTGCATCAGACCATAATTTTTCTAGATTATAGAATTCACGTTCTGAAGGGCTGAATACATGAACGATTAGGTCTCCAAGATCGATCAAGACCCATTTTCCGCCATCTTTACCTTCTACACGTTTGACTGTCACTTGATGTTCTTCTTCTTTATCAACGATTTCGTCAACAATGGCGTTGATTTGACGATCTGAATTTGCTGAACAGATCATGAAATAATCCGCTAATAATGATACTTGTGTTACATCTAAAGCCACAACGTCTACTGCTCGTTTTGAATCGGCTGCCTTAACAGCGATTTCCAACATTTTTTTACTATCTATGATAATTCTCCTCCTTGATTGTACTACCATGTTTCATTCTATTCTTCTCTACTGACACTGTACAGTGTCGTTAGTATTTATAAGACTTATTTAAAAAATCACTACTCAATTCCAGCAACCCAGCGATTATATGTTTCGATCGTCTTAGGATAGACTAGCGTTTCACTTTCAATCAGATGCGCTAAAGTGTGTTTTGTTTCAAATGCTACCGCTTGATCCAAATCACTAAAAGCAATCACTCGTGCATCTTCAACTCCAGGAAAATTTCTTCCAGGCTCAATATAATCCGCTACATAAATAATTTTATCCAGCAAATTCATTTCAGCTGCACCTGTAGTGTGCAAGCGAATGGCAGTTAAGATTTCTTCATCAGTAATCTCCAATTCACGAGCTACAAAATCCGCCCCGACTACGCCATGCCAAATCGCATTGCCATATTTTAACAACTCCGATTTATTCGAATAATCTCCTTGCTCGATTGCAAGTTGAAATTCTTCATCTGAACGTTCTTTTGCATAATCATGAGTCAAGGCAGCAATACTCGCTTTTTCTGGTGAAGCATCAAATCGTTCTGCTAATGCTACAGCAGTTTCTTCTACGCCTAAGATATGCTTGAATCTTTTTTCGCTCATACGCATTTGAACAGCTTGCATCAAAGCTTCCCGTTTTAATGATGTGTATACTTTACTGTAATTCATCAAGATACAACCCTTCCTCCATAATATATTCTCGGACTCGATCTGGAACAAGGTAACGGATCGAACACCCTTGTTTGACTTGTTTACGGATATAGGTAGAAGACAATTGTATCTCAGGAACATCAACCCAAATAATCGGATAAGGGCTCTCAAGCTCATAACCAGCGCGTTTCACACCAACAAAATTTACGAGTTGTACTAATTCATCGATTCGATGCCATTTCGGAAGATAGGCAACTTCATCGCCACCAATAATAAAATAATATTCTGTATCAGGATTTTCAGCTGTCATCTCTACCATCGTATCGATCGTATAACTTTTGCCTTTACGGGTGAACTCTCTCGTATCTACCGATAAAAATGAATTATCTTCAATCGCTAGTTTCACCATCGCTAAACGGTCTTTACTATCGATTGTTTTCTTTTCATCCACATGGGGTGGAAGATAACTTGGTAACAGATGCACTTCATCAAATCCCATTTTTTGACCCACTTGTTCGGCAATCATTAAATGCGCATTATGGATTGGATTGAAATTACCACCTAGTAGTCCGACCTGCTTTTTAGGCATTGAGGTCTCTACCATTGGTTCAACTTTTGGAATTGTTAAGCAATCTTGAAACAACCGTTATCCCTCCTTTTGATAAACCTAGAACTTAAATCGCTTTGACTTCTTTTGAAATTCGTTGATATTTTTCTTTGCTTGATGGTTTATATAAAACCAATACACGACCGATGATTTGAACCACGTCACAATGAACATTTTTTTCAATTACTTGTGCGACATCATCAGCGATTTCATCAGTATTTTGTAATAAATTGATCTTGATCAATTCACGTTTTTCTAACGCTTCTGCGATTTGGACTAAAACAGCATCATTGATTCCATTTTTTCCGATTTGAAAAATCGGTTGTAAATGGTGTGCCTTGCTTCGTAAAAAACGTTTTTGTTTTCCTCTTAATTCCATTAATAGTCTCCTTTTTTAAACGATAGCCTGCTTAAACAGCCATCTCATCAACCAATAGATAGTCAAATTTTTCTATAATATATTCAACTATCATCAATCTTATCTTTTTAGATCAATGCTTTACGCGTTAAAACATCGACGCCTTTTGGTGCCCAGCCAGCTACAACCGCTGGCGTTGAAACAGTTACCCAACCAAGACCAGCAAAAACAATGTCGGTTTTTTCTTTGATTGAATATTCAAAACGAACCAATTCAGGAAACTCAGCTACTTCATCTGGACGTGGTGGTTGCAATAGTCCACCCTTATGTTTGTCATAAAAAGCATCCGCTTTTTCTAATTTTGTCCGATGGGGCTCTATATCATTTGAGACATACGCAACAAAAGAAGCACGATCGCCTTGGATGAAATCAAAACGCGCCAACCCACCTAAGAACAAAGTCTGACCAGCATTCAATTGATAGACTTTCGGTTTGATTTCTTTATGTGGGGCAATAATTTTCAAATCTTTTTTTCCAAGATAGTGTGCCATTTGATGACGATGAATGATCCCTGGAGTATCAAACAAATAATGTCCATCATCTAATGGGATCTCGATTTTATCTAGTGTTGTTCCTGGAAACTGCGAAGTCGTGATCAAATCTTGCACTCCGGCAGTTTGTTTGATGATTTGATTGATCAGCGTTGATTTACCTACATTCGTCACGCCAACGACATAGACATCACGTCCATCGCGGTATTCTTCGATTTTAGCTAATAGATCAGTCATTTCATTCGACTTACGAGCACTGGTCAATAAAATATCCACTGGTCGTAAACCTTCTTCATGGGCGCGTTCACGCATCCATTGTGTCAATCGACCACGTTTTAATGATTTAGGCAATAAATCAACTTTATTTCCAACTAATAATACCGGATTATCACCAACAAAACGATGCAATCCTGGAATCAATGAGCCGTTGAAATCAAAGATGTCAACGACATTCACAATCAACGCATCCGCTTTGCCTAATTCATTTAACAAACGTAAAAAGTCATCATCTGTTAAGGAAACATCTTGGATTTCATTGTAATGGCGTAATCGGAAACAACGTTGGCAATAAACTTCTCCATTTTCTAGCCCTTTTTCTAAAGCTGATTGTGGAGTATAACCCAATTCTTTAGGTTGCTCTGTTTGGATCTTCGCACCACAACCAATACAAAATAATTCTTCTTCCATTTATAATCCACTCTTCCATTTCATTTCAGAATCTTTACGCAGCAGTGTCCGCATGATACGACGTTCAAAGAAACGATTGATCCGAGTATTCCAACCGTCTGTATCCACGATTGGTCGAACTAAAATACTTCGGATCCCAGCGGCATTGGCTCCGCGAACATCTGTCATGATTTGATCGCCGATCATTACGATTTCATTTTTTGATAGGCCCAATTTTTGCTGAGCACTTTTTATACCAACAGAAAAAGGCTTCATAGCACGCGACACAAAATCGAGCTCAAAACTTTCAATCGCTTTTGCGACACGACTCGCCTTATTATTCGATACGACGACAACTGGGATTCCAGCTTTATCCATCATTTTTAACCAATCGATCAATTCTTTGGTGCCATTAGGATTATCCCAGGCAATCAAAGTATTATCCAGATCAGTCAGAACCGCTTTTAATCCATGCGCTTTTAATTGTTCAGGGGTTATTTGATAAATGGCCTCGACCATCCACGTTGGTTTGTATTTGTCTAACATGGCAGCTCCTAAAATTTTTTTATACTTCTACAAAACCTGATTATAACGCAATTTTTCTGAAAACTCTACATTTCACTCCAAAGGTTTAAAAAAAAGACTAGGCTTTTTCAGCCTAGTCTACTATTTCTACAATACCTTCGATAGGAAATCGATCGTCCGAGCATTTTTTGTTTGATCGAAGACTTCTTCAGGAGTTCCTTCTTCAACGATTACGCCGCCATCCATAAAGATCACGCGATCGCCGACTTCTTTGGCAAAGCCCATTTCATGGGTAACGATCATCATCGTCATTCCTTCTTTAGCCAATTGTTGCATGACCGCTAAAACATCGCCGACCATTTCTGGATCTAAAGCAGATGTTGGTTCATCAAACAACATCACATCCGGTTGCATCGCTAACGCACGCGCAATCGCGATCCGCTGTTGCTGACCGCCGGATAATGATTGCGGATAGGCATCCGCTTTTTCTGATAAGCCGACTTTTTCTAATAATTCTTTCGCAATCACTTCAGCTTCTTTTTTTGATAGACCTTTAACTTTGATTGGTGACAATGTAATGTTATCCAACACCGTCATATTAGGAAATAAGTTGAATTGTTGAAAAACCATCCCCATTTTTTCACGTGTTTTAAAAATATCATTCTTTTTATTAGTAATATCTGTACCTTCGAATTTGATTGAACCAGAAGTCGGTACTTCTAATAAATTCACGCACCGCAAGAAAGTACTTTTACCAGAACCAGATGGTCCGATGATTACGACTACTTCCCCGGAAGTGATTTCAGCAGAAATATCTTTCAACACTTCATTGTCACCAAATTTTTTATTTAAATGTTCGATTTGAATCAATGCTTCTGTCATCATTTCCACCTCTATCTTATCGTTGATATCCTTTTCCAAGTTTTTTCTCCCATAGATTCAACAAACGTGAAGTCGCAAAAGTCATTATGAAATACAAGATTGCGGCTACAAAGTAAGGCTCTAATGGAATATATGAATTTGA
This sequence comes from Enterococcus sp. 22-H-5-01, assembly GCF_050310005.1. Taxonomy (NCBI): domain Bacteria; kingdom Bacillati; phylum Bacillota; class Bacilli; order Lactobacillales; family Enterococcaceae; genus Enterococcus; species Enterococcus sp. 22-H-5-01. The sequence goes on along the minus strand of NZ_CP189993.1, from coordinate 260,452 downwards.
AATAACGATTTGAGCTGAACCCATTAACTCATTGATCCCGATTGCTGTCAATAAAGAGGAATCTTTGATCAATGTAATAAATTCATTCCCCAATGGAGGCAAAATGTTTCTTAGTGCTTGCGGCAAGATCACATAGCGCATCGTTTGTGCTGGTCGTAAGCCTAATGAATGGGCGGCTTCCGTTTGTCCATAATTGACCGCTGTGATACCGCCACGAATAATCTCAGCAACGTAAGCACCTGAATTTAGTGACAAGACGATCATCCCAGGAAAAAGACGTCCCAAGTCGACGGTCAATACGCCGACACTGATATCTTTTGAAGGGAAAAATCCTTGTAAGAGTAAAAATCCGATCATAATTTGTAACAACATCGGCGTACCGCGAAGGATTTCGATGTAAACGTTGGCTAACCAATTCAATGGTTTGTGTTTAGAAAGCTTCAATAACGCCATTACTAATCCGATGAACGTTCCTAAGCAGACAGTAACTAGCGAGATCATGATTGTGATCCCAGTCCCAGATACAAAATAAGACAGGTATTTATCTAAAAATGAAAAATTCAATGCATGGTCCCTCTATTCTGCTGATTTTTCGGCTAATTCATGGTTTGTTTTGACATATTCATCAATTTTGCCTTCGTCATTCAATTTTTTGATGATTTTATTTAATTCCGTTTGTAATTCTTCACTGCCTTTTGGTAAAGCAATCGCAAAGGCTTCATCAGAAGATGGTTCTAAATCAATATCTGCTACCATTAGATCTGGGTTTTGTTGAACATAAGATTCAGCAATTGTTTTTTCAACAACCATTGCATCCAATGATCCGCTATTTACTTCTACGACCATATTCGGTACTTTTTCGATTGAGACTAATTTAGCGTCTTTGATTTGTGTTTTTACAATATCTTCTTGGATCGAACCTTTTTGAGCACCGACTTGTTGATCTTTCAATGAATCTAAACTAGTAAATTTGTCTTTATTCTTTTTGTTGATGATCACTACTTGTGGTGGATTGTAATAGTTATCCGTAAAGTCAAATTGTTCTTTACGTTCTTTAGTTGCTGAAATCGCTGAGATCGCGATATCTGATTTTCCTTGATTCAATGATGCTAAGACTGTGTTAAAGCTCATATCAGAAACTTCTGCTTTCACACCTAATTCTTTGGCGATTTCATTGACTAGATCAATGTCAGCTCCGACGATTTTATCTTTTCCATCAACCATTGTGTGGAATTCAAATGGCGCATAGTCAGCTGAAGTCGCTACTTTTAATACACCTGATTTCTTGATAGCTGCTAATTGATCTTCTGTCTTAGCGCTTGATGACGCATCCGTACTGCTGCTGCTTCCGCCACATGCTGCTAAGGTAAATAATGCTGCTAGAGTTATTACTAAGCCGGTAATCTTTTTCATCCTATTTCCCCCTAAAAATTAAACTACTTATTTCAATGAATTTATTATAGCACGAACTTTTTATAAAACAAGTATTTAATGTATAAATATTAAATTTTTATTGAATATAAGGCGTTTAATTGTATATATTCGATTTAAATTTGCATAAAATAATCAATTACTACTAGAGAGTGCTATTTGATTATTTTTTGCAACTAATTTGTTGATGGTGCCTTCTTGTTTCATTTCCTTAATATATTTATTCAATTCTTCCACTAACTTTTCATTTCCTTTTGTTACGGCAATACACAAAGCATCCTCTTTCATACTTTTTAATGGAACATCTGCGATCATTAAATCAGGATTTTTATCTACATAAGCATCTGCGACTGTTTTTTCGACAACCAATCCATCTAACGTATCATTTTTGACTTCTACAAAAATATTCGGCAACTTTTCAATTGAAACAAGCTTAGCACTCGTTAATTGCTCTTTTACGATGTTTTCTTGGATCGTTCCTTTTTGAGCACCAATTTGTTTATCTTTAAAAGTATCTAGTGAAGTAAATTCAGCGGCATGCTTTTTATTGATCACGATCACTTGCGGAGACGTATAATAGTCAGTCGTAAAATCAAAACTTTTTTCACGTTCGCTTGTAACAGAAATGGCTGATACAGCTACATCTGCTTTCCCCTCTTTGGTTGCTGCCAAAACTGCATTAAAACTCATATCGATCCAATCAATTTTTACGCCCATTTTTTTGGCGATAGCTTCCATCATTTCAATATCAGCGCCAACAATCTTATCTTTCCCGTTAATTTTGGTATGAAATCCAAAGGGTGCGTAATCTGGTGAAGTTGCCACTTTAATGACTTTTTCCTTCTGTATCGTATCTAACTTGTCCGTTGTCTCTTTCGTTCCACATGCACTTAGTGATAACAATACTAATCCCGCTAAAATCATTTTTATTCCTTTTTTCATATAGATACCCCCAAAACCATTTTTACAGTATAGCATATTATTTCATAAAATATAGCTTTTTATGAATATTTATTTATTATGAACTTGATTAAATGCATAAAAAAAGACAGCTTTCGCTGTCTTTTTTTTAATTAGAATTTTCGGAATCGTTGATACCGTTTCTCTAATAATTCTTCTGTTGAATAGTTCGTTAATTCATTCAGTTTTTCAACTAATGATTTTTGCATCATGCGAATAATTTTTTCTTCACTTAATTTTTTACCTTTGAGCGTTTCAGGAATTACACGATCGATGACATCAAGATCTAAAAGCTCAGCAGCAGTTATTTTCATCAGCTCAGCAGCTTCATCCGCCCGTTTTCCATCTTTCCAAAGAATCGAAGCAAAACCTTCAGGAGATAAAATCGCATAGATACTGTATTCCATCATCCAAACTTCATCAGCTAGTGCTAGCGCTAATGCACCGCCACTTCCACCTTCACCGGTTACAATCGAGATGATCGGTACTTTTAAATCGGCCATCTCCATCAAATTTTGAGCGATGGCTTCACCTTCGCCACGTTCTTCTGCTTCAACCCCACAAAAAGCACCCGGCGTATTAACAAAACAAATCACTGGTCGATTGAATTTTTCCGCTTGCTTCATCAAGCGTAAAGCTTTACGATAACCCTCAGGATTGGGTTGACCAAAATTACGAGCCATATTTTCTTTTAGATCGTTTCCTTTTTGGATTCCGATTACAGTCACTGGCTTTCCAGTGAGTTTAGCGATTCCGCCTACAATAGCAGGATCATCACCGAATAAACGATCTCCGTGGAACTCTTGGAAATCAGTAAAGACTTTTTTAAAATAATCCAAACTAGTTAAACGATCTTGATGTCTTGCTAATTTGACAATTTCTCCGGCAGTCAGACTCATATTAACACCAGCCTTTCTGTTGGTGAAGATCCAATATTTGTGCTAACTGACCTTTGAGTTCTAAACGTGGGATAATTTGATCAATAAACCCATGTTGCAAAAGAAACTCTGCTTTTTGGAAATCTTCCGGCAATTGTTGGCGGATCGTTTGTTCGATCACGCGACGGCCAGCAAAACCGACTAATGTTTGCGGCTCTGCTAAAATAATGTCGCCTTCCATGGCAAAACTAGCTGTGACACCGCCAGTTGTTGGATCCGTTAAGACAGTAATGTAAAGTAATCCGGCGTTGCTGTGACGTTTGACCGCAGCAGAAATTTTTGCCATTTGCATCAAAGAAAAAATCCCTTCTTGCATTCTAGCCCCGCCAGAAGCAGTAAACAATACCACTGGTAGCTGCTGTTGCGTTGCTTTTTCAAAAAGCCGAGTGATTTTCTCACCGACAACAGTTCCCATACTCCCCATGATAAAGTTGGCATCCATGACACCAATCGCGATTGGCTGGTCAGCAATCGTAGCCAAACCAGTAATGACGGCTTCATCTAATCCTGTCTTCTCACGCATCGTATCTATTTTTGCTAGATAATCGGGAAAATTGATTGGGTTTTTTTCCTCTAAATCATTATCCCAATCAACAAAACTTTTTTCATCAATTGTTAGTGCCAAGCGTTCCCAAGCACTGATCCGAAAACTGTATCCGCAATGAGGACAGACTTTTTCTGCACCCATTTCTTTTTTATAGAGTGTTCGTTTACAATTCGGGCACTTCGCCCACATGTCATCAGGCACAGTCGGCTTCGTTGTTGGCATGTTATCACGGTTAGGATTGATCCGAATGTAGTTTTTTTTCTTGTTAAAAAGTCCCACCTATATTCCTCCTACTCGCTTTGTTGCCACTCTGGTAAAAATGTTGTTTGTAAGAAACTTGTATCGTAATCTCCTGCTAAAACATTTGGATGACTGATCAAATCCATTTGAAAATCAACATTTGTGATCACGCCTTCTGAAACGAATTCACTTAGCGCTCGTTGCATCTTCATCAAGGCATCCAAACGATCATCCCCATGAACGATAATTTTAGCGATCATTGAATCATAAAATGGCGGAATCGTTACACCACTGTACATCGCACTATCCACTCGTAAGCCTAAGCCACCGCTAGGTAAAAGGAGGGTCTTAATTTTACCAGGAGACGGAGCAAAGTTGAATGCTGGATTTTCAGCATTGATTCGACATTCGATTGAATGACCTTGGAAAGTCACGTCAGATTGTTTTAATCCTAACGGCTCACCTGCGGCAATATTGATTTGTTTTTTTACAATATCGATTCCCGTTACCATTTCCGTAATTGGATGTTCGACTTGAATCCGGGTATTCATCTCCATGAAATAAAAATTCCCCGACTCATCACGTAAAAATTCGATCGTACCGGCACTTTCATAATTCACAGCTTTTCCTGCTTTGACCGCGATATCCCCTAACATATTCCGTGTTTCATCATCGATCACAACAGAAGGTGATTCTTCTAATACTTTTTGATTGTTTCGTTGTAAAGAACAGTCACGTTCGCCTAAATGGATCACGTTTCCATGCTGATCTCCTAAAATTTGAACTTCGATATGACGTGCCGGGTAAATAATTTTTTCTAAATACATTGCATCGTCACCAAAAGCTGCTTTAGCTTCTGACTTAGCAGATAAAAAATTCTTTTCTAATTCATCTTTATTAGGAACTTTTCGAATCCCTTTTCCGCCACCGCCTGCCGCTGCTTTTAGCATGACAGGGTAACCAATTTCATCTGCTAAAGCTTCTGCTTCAGCTAATGTATCAATCGCTCCATCACTACCAGGAATCACAGGTACACCAGCTTTTTGCATCAATTGGCGCGCATGAATTTTATTTCCCATCGCATCGATGGTCTCTTCACTAGGACCAATAAATTTAATATTACATTCCGCACACATCGTCGCAAACAAACTATTTTCTGATAGGAAGCCAAATCCAGGATGAATTGCTTCTGCATTTGTTACGATCGCTGCGCTTAAGATAGCCTGCATATTTAAATAAGAATCTGTCGAACGAGCGGGTCCGATACAGATCGCTTCATCCGCCATTTCTGTGTGTAACGCTTCTTTATCCGCTTCCGAATAGACGGCAACTGTCAAAATTCCTAATTCACGACAAGCACGAATGATTCGAACAGCGATTTCGCCACGGTTGGCGATCAATATTTTTGAGAACATAGACATCTATCCAATCATAAAAGTTAGTTCTGCTTCGGCAACTTTTTTACCATCGACATAAGCGATGCCTTTTCCGCAACCAGCTGAAGAACGAACTTTTGTTAATTCTACTTCTAAAACTAATGTATCGCCAGGTACTACTTTTTTGCGGAATTTTGCTTTGTCAATTCCACCAAAGTAGGCTGTTTTTCCTTTGAATTCATCCATTGATAATAGTGCAACTGCACCAGCTTGAGCCATTGCCTCAACGATTAAAACACCCGGCATTACTGGTTCGTGTGGGAAATGTCCTTGGAAAAATGGTTCGTTAACTGAAACATTTTTCTTCGCTTTGATCGATTTACCTGGTTCTAACTCTTCCACACGGTCAATCAATAGCATTGGGTAACGGTGGGGAATGATTTCTTTGATTTCTTCAATCGTTAACATATTTACGCTCCTTGTGTATGAAAAAATTTTGTTCAAACAATCCTAGTTGCTGTAGTTACTCAACTAATTCGGAAGAGTGGTTGACCAAATTCAACAACATCTTCATTTTCTACTAGAATTTCAGTGACCGTTCCTTCAAAATCACTTGTGATTTCATTCAGCAATTTCATTGCTTCAATGATGCAGACTGTATCACCTTTTTTGACCGTTTCTCCAACCGCTTTAAACGCTGATTGTTCTGGTGAAGGTTGCAAATAAACGATCCCAACGATTGGAGATGTGATTACTTGGCCCTCTACAACAGGTTCAGCAACTGAAGCTGATTCTGCGACAGCACTACTCGGTGCCACTGTTGTCGACACGGGAGGTACTGACACAGATTCGCCAATCGTTTCTGTTTGAACTGGTGTTGCTTGGCGACTCGTTTGATTTTTATTCATATATAATTCAAAACTGCCTTCACGTAAATCGAATTCTGTAAGGCTTGAATCATTGAATTGATTCAATAGTTCTTTAACTTCGTTGATTTCCATTATTATGCCTCCCAGCGTTTCAAGCAGATCACTGCATTGTGTCCGCCAAAACCTAGAGAGTTACTTACGGCGTAATTCACTTGAGTTTCTTTTGCTTCGTTCACAACAACATTTGCTTCGATTTCAGGATCTACTTCTTTAACATTTGCAGTTGGTGGAATAAATTGGTGTTGCAACGCCATTAAAGAGGCAACTGCTTCGACCCCACCAGCACCACCTAATAAATGTCCGGTTAATGATTTTGTGCTGCTGACATAAGCATTGTCAGTTAAGGCTGCTTTGATAGCTTTACTTTCTGCTTTGTCATTTGCTTGGGTACTTGTTCCGTGAGCATTTACATAATTAACTTCAGCAGGATCAATCCCAGCTTCTTTGACAGCTTCTTTGATGGCACGAGCAGCGCCTTCGCCATCTGGTGATGGTGATGTCATGTGGTAAGCATCGCAAGTAGCGCCGTAACCGACGACTTCACCTAAAATAGTTGCGCCGCGTTTTTGAGCATGTTCTAACGATTCAAGAACTAAGACACCGGCACCTTCACCCATTACGAATCCATTACGCTCTTTATCAAAAGGAATAGAAGCACGATCCGGATATTCAGAAGTACTTAAAGCTGTTAATGCCGCAAAGCCTGAAATCCCAATCTTATTGATACAAGATTCAGCCCCACCTGCAATAATCACATCAGAATACCCATGCTTGATATTTCGGAAAGCTTCGCCGATTGAATGTGTACCACTGGCACATGCGGTAACAGTACTAGTACAAATACCTTTCGCGCCGATTCTTAAAGCAACATTCCCAGCTGCCATATTCACGATTGCTAATGGCACGAACATTGGCGATACTCGAGCCGGGCCTTTTTTATCCATTTTGATCACTTGATCTTGGATCGTTCCTAGACCACCAACGCCTGATCCAATCATTACACCAAAACGCTCCATGTCTTCTTCTTCTGTATTGATACCGCTCATTTCTAACGCTTCTAACGCTGAGTAGATTGCATATAAAGAATAAGTTTCCATTCTTTTGGTATCTTTTTTTACGAAATATTTTTCTAATGGAAAATCTGTTATTTCCCCAACGACACTGATGCCTGTTTCACTCGCATCAAACCGTGTGATTGGACCTAAACCATGATTTCCTTCTTTTAAGTTGTTTAAAAATGTTTCTTCATCATTACCAATTGGTGATGCAACACCAAATCCTGTAATTACGACACGATTCATTTTTTTACTTCCTTTCTTTACATGACCATTCCGCCATCAACATTTAATACTTGTCCTGTAATGTAATTGTTTTGCGCTAGGAACAATGCGGCGTTTGCTACATCTTCAACACGACCAAAACTTTTAAGCGGAATTTGTCCTTCCATCTGTTCTTTAACTTTATCATTTAATTCATTGGTCATATCTGTTTTGATAAATCCCGGTGCTAAGGCATTACAAGTGATCCCACGAGGAGCAACTTCTCTAGCTACTGCCTTTGTAAATCCGATCACACCAGCTTTGCTGGCTGCATAATTACTTTGACCTACGTTACCGATCAAGCCAACAACGCTAGAAAGATTGATGATTACGCCCGCGCGTTTCTTCATCATTTGTTTCAATACTTGTTGTGTCATATTGAATGTTCCTTTTAAATTGATATCTAAAACGGCATCAAATTCTTCTGGTTTCATTCGTAAAAGTAATTTATCATTCGTAATACCGGCATTATTGATCAAAATATCGACTGTCCCTAAGGTTGTCTCGCATTCTTTGATCATCTTTCCGGCATCCTCAAATGAACTGATATCACCGCAAATACTGATGCACTTTACGCCAAACGACTCAATTTCTGCAATTTTTTCTTGCGGAATTTCTTTTCGTCCATTCAATACGATATTTGCTCCAGCTTGTGCAAAAGCTTGTGCGATGCCCCAACCAATTCCCCGGCTACTTCCAGTGATAAAAACGGTCTTATTTGTTAATTCCATTCGGACCTCCTACTTAGTATTCTCAGATTCTAAAAAGCTGATTGTTTCAGTCAATGTTTGTTTATCTTCTACTCGACTAGTCGCTAATCCGCGATCGATTTTTTTGATAAAACCAGTCAATGTTTTGCCTGGACCGATTTCAACAAAATTTGAAACACCTAACTCTTTTAGCGTCACAATGCTATCGCTGAAACGAACCGGTGACATGACTTGTTTTGTTAATAGGGAAACGATAGCTGATTGTTCCATGACAGTGGCCGTCGTATTTGAAATAACTGGAACAGTCATTTCTTTAAACGTAATCGTAGCTAATACTTCATTCAAGCGTTTACTTGCTGGTGCTAGTAAAGCCGTATGAAATGGCCCGCTGACATTTAATGGAATCATTCGTTTTGTTCCAGCAGCCTTTAATAATTCTTCCGCTTTTTCGACTGCGGCTACTTCACCGCCAATCACGATCTGTTGTGGAGTATTATAATTAGCTGGTGATACAATACCTAGATCAGAAGCCTGCTTGCAGCACTCTTCGATCACAGCTGCATCAGTATTCAATACAGCAACCATCTTACCGCTGCCTGTCGGCGCTGCTTCACTCATAAATTGCCCACGTTGATGAACTAGTTGAACAGCATCGCTAAACGACAATGCTCCAGATGCAACTAAGGCTGTATATTCCCCTAGACTTAAACCAGCGACTGCATCTGCTTGAAATCCTTTAGCTTGTAATATTCTTAAGAACGCTGTACTAACTGTCAAAATAGCTGGCTGCGTATATTTTGTTTCATTCAACTGGTTATTTTCTTCAAAACATAGTTCTTCCATTGAAAATCCAAGTAAATCACTGGCTTCTTCAAACGTTTCTTTTACAATTTTTTCTTGTTGAAATAATTCTTTTCCCATTCCAACATATTGAGCGCCCTGCCCACTGAACAAGAATGCTGTTTTCATGATTTTCTCCTAATAACAGGAAAGGCCAGGCCTGATGCCTAGCCTTTTCCTAAAAATTTTATTGATTAAGCGTTTTGTTGTTTTTCAACGTATTCAACTAAATCTTTAACAGTTGCAATACCGTCTTCTGTTTCGATTTTCACATCGAATTCATCTTCGATTTCGTTGATGATTTGGAATAAATCCAAGCTATCTGCTTCTAAGTCTTCTTGGATGTTAGTATCCAATTTTACTTCTTCTTTCTCTACTCCTAGTTCTTCCACGATAATGTCTTGAATTTTTTCGAATGTCATAAGTTGTTTCCTCCGATAATTTTAAAATTTAATTTTTATATTTTTAACAAAACTTACAGCTGGATCAATAGGTTTCCCCATGCTAATCCACCGCCGTAGCCTGTCAATACCACTTTTTGTTTTCCATTTAAAGATAAGATGCCCGCTTCAATCAATTCATCCAATAAAATTGGAATACTTGCTGCGGATGTATTGCCGTAGTTCATTAAATTCATTGGGAACTTTTCAATCGGCTCATCCATCTTGCGTGCTATTTTTTCAATGATTCGTTTATTAGCTTGATGCAGTAAATAATAGTCTACTGATTCATCACCGATAAATTCTTTCAAACTTTTTGTTACATCATTTAAGGCAAAGTTCCAAATTCCTCGGCCATCCATTGATAAAGACGGATTTACTTCTGGGTTGGTACAAAATGGATTTTTATTTTGGCGATAACCAGCAGTTAACGAAGTTGCTCTTTCGCCATCTGCACGCAACATTTGTTTCATAATAGATGCTTGTTCACTCGCTTCTAATAAGACACCTGCTGCACCATCACCAAACAATACTGCTGAAGAACGATCATCCCAATCTAATAACTTAGATGTTTTTTCCCCACCGATCACAAGACCACGTTTCATCCCGCTACGAATAAAATTCTCAGCTGTTGCTAAGGCGTAAACAAAACCTGCACACGCCGCTGTGATATCAAATGCCATTGCTCGACTCGCCCCGATCATTCCTTGGACTTGGCAAGCAACTGACGGAGACGTGTAATCCGGAGACATCGTAGCCACGATCACAAAATCCAAATCAATTGGATCTAATTTGCTTTTAGTCATCAATTTTTCCGCAACTTTAAAACACATATCAGAAGTATTTTCAGCTTCTGCTATGCGACGCTGCCGAATCCCAGTTCGTGACTGGATCCACTCATCAGATGTTTCCATCCATTGAGCCAGATCGTCATTTGTTACGATTTTTTCTGGAAGATAGCGGGCAGTTGCGGTTATTTTTCCGAAACTCATTATTTGATCTCCTCTAAATAATTATAAAGATTGACTAATGCTTTCAAGAAAACTTCTTGTTCAGCCGTATCCAAATCTTTGATGGCACTTTTCACCATTTCATGATGGAAGTGCTGATGGATTCGAAATACTAGACGCCCCTGTTTTGTCAATCCTAGCTTTACAACGCGACGATCATCTTCGCTGCGAATACGCTCTACATAACCTTTTTTAACTAATCGGTTGATTGATGTCGTAAGTGTTCCGACCGTGACAAGTAGTTCTCGTGCCACTTCAGTCGTCGTTTTCTTCTTATACATCCCGATCGCATCAATCGTATGCATTTCTGTGATCGTTAAATCGCTGAATTGCGATTTCTTTAGTTCGTTTTCTTCAATCGATAAAACATCATTGAAGATTGAAACTAAATAGGTATTTAATTCTTCCCAGTTTCTTTCCATGTCCTCACCTAATTAGTTTGATTATCAAATCATTTGATGTTCAAACTATATCTTATTTTTTTTCTGAATGCAACAACATTTTTTCAATTAACTAAAAATTAATGATTAGTACCTTGTTTGAATTATTTAGATTATAAAAATTTACTTTGGTTATCAAACAAGTTATACTAATAAATTCATTTTTATCCATATTTAGAAACAAAAAAATAAGCGGAAAACCCGCTTATTAAACATTTCGATGCATTGGAATTGTATTATTGTTTGGATGAACCAATAAGTATTGAATGACATCGATATTACTTGCTTGGAACGAAGCCGCACAGGCCTGTAGGTAAAGATCCCACATCCGATAAAAGTCTTCACCTTTTTGGGCGATGACTGTTTCTCCTACTTGATGGAAGTTTTTAGTCCAATGTTCCAATGTTAATTGATAATCACGACGCAAACTTTCTAAATCAAGCAACTGCAAATTATTTTCTGTGATATGACCCACCAATTCAGTCACACCTGGAATGTAGCCACCCGGGAAAATATATTGGTTGATCCACGCATTTTTAGCACCACCTTGTTGACGCGTGATTCCATGAATCAAGGCTGTACCGTTGGGCGCTAAATGATTTTCAACAACTTTAAAGTATTCTTGTAGATTTTCTGCACCTACGTGCTCAAACATACCGACACTTGTGATATGGTCAAATGTTTCTTTCAAATCACGATAATCCATCAATTCTACAGAAACAGTATCTTCTAAATGTTCCGCTTGGATAATTTCTTGGATATGATGGTATTGCTCTTCACTTAAAGTGATTCCCTTAGCTTTTACACCATATTCTTTGGCAGCAGTCAAGATCAATGTTCCCCATCCACAACCGATATCTAGTAATGTTTCACCTGGTTGAATAAATAATTTATCTAAAATATGGTGTACTTTATTGATTTGAGCTTGTTCTAATGTATCTTCTGGTGTTTCAAAATAAGCACATGAATACGTTAATGTACGATCTAGCCACATTTCATAAAAATCATTTCCTAAGTCGTAGTGACTATGGATATCATGAGCAGATTGTTTTTTTGTATGTTTTTCTTTTGGCATCCATTTTTTGAAATTACTATTATGGAAAAAGCCATTTGCTTGATTATAAATATCATAAATCAAAGCTTGGATATTGCCTTCAATTTCAATTTTCTTTTCCATATAGGCTTCGCCAAGTGCTAAAGAAGCATTGTTCAACAAATCCTTTACTGGAATCTTTTCATTAAAAATAATTTTAAAGACGGTATCGCCTTCAGTATTGCCATATTCTTTAACAGAGCCATCCCAAAAAGTTACTTGCGTTTTTTGAGAAAACGATGGTTTAAATAATTGATTGTATACTTCTTTATCTAACATATTATCCCTCCACAGGATATTCTGTTCCTAAAAAGAGATAAGTTCAAAAGAAAAACTAGCCATTTGAAAAAAAAATAGTCAATTCTAATTAAATTTTCATTAAAATTGCATGTAACCCCTTAACTAAAGGTAAAAAAAATAAAACGGGAAAACCCGTTTTATTGAATCAAATCATAAATTTCCATTGCAACGATATCAATATTGTCAAATTGATATGATTGTTTGCTGTCGCTTTCAGTAAGCTCGAATGTTTCTGTTGTATTATCATAAGTTACAGTACATTTTTCAACGCCTTCTTTTTCAAAGCGACGTAATTGTACTTCATTATCAGTTGATTCAGTCATTGCTTCTAAGCGTTTAATAATGGCAACTAATTGTGAGTGTTTCATCTAGATGCCCCCCTTCTTCTCAATTCTGTCTTATTGTATCAAATAAGACCGTCACTTGCATTGATTTTCATCAATTAATTTATGAATTTTTTGCTAAATCTAACTTAAGTTTACGCCCACCACAATTTGATCAACGCTTGAGTCCCGTCATTTTCAAATCCTTCAGCTGCTAAACGTTCATAAAGTTCCGTTGCAAGTTTTGTTGCAGGTAGATCCAGTTGTAGCTTCTCTGCTTCGTCTAACGCTATTTTCAAGTCTTTGATAAAGTGTTTAACGAAAAATCCTGGTGTATAATCCTCTTTTAAAATACGAGAAGCATAATTATCCATCGACCAATTTTGTGCTGCACCGCCACCTAATGTCTCTAATACTTTAGGTATATTTAATTTTGCTGCTTTCGCATATACTAGCATCTCTGTCATACCAGTCATTGTGCCGGCGATCATAATTTGATTTGCCATTTTTGTATGTTGTCCCGCACCAGCAGTACCTTGCAGTGAATAACTTTTCCCCATGATTTCAAACAATGGGATTACTTTATCATACGTTGTTTGATCACCACCGACCATGATCGTTAATGTCCCATTTTTAGCGCCTAAATCACCACCAGAAACCGGAGCATCCAAAGCTTCAGCGCCCTTTTCTTTAGCTGTTTGATCAATTTTTTGGGCTAACGTTGGGGTTGAGGTCGTCAAGTCAATCAATATTTTCTTTGTTACATCAACAGAGAAAATTCCTTCAACTCCATAAAAAATTTCTTCTACGTCACTAGGATAACCAACCATTGAAAAAATAATTTCACTGGCAGATGCCACTTTAGCAGGTGTATCTTGCCATACCGCTCCTTGTTCTACTAATTCGTCGGTCTTGCTTTTAGTGCGATTATAAACAGATACTTGATGTTTTGCAGCTAAAAAGTGTTTAACGATCGATTTTCCCATGACACCTGTTCCGATAAATCCTATCTTCATTCTACTAACCTCCAAAATAAAAAATAATCCATCTCCAGTATACATGAAGAGATGGATTTCAGCTTTATTTATCCTCGCTGTTTTTCAAAGAATTGATCCTCACTCTTACTTTGCGAACAGTTCTTTTAGGTAATTTTTCTGATGAAGGTGCTTTAACGTAGCTTCCAATCAATTCTTGATAGAAATCTAAGACATCTTCACCAAAACGCTCTGCCGAAATTTCAAGTAATTTTGCTTTTTGGACTTCGGAATCCAACGAAATTTGTTGATGGATATAATCAACTAATGTTTCACTGAAATCTCCATCTTTTTCGAAAGTAACACCTAGAGAATCATCGTCGAAGAGCTCATTCAAGTAATTATTTCCCTCTACAACACATTGTGTCCCTGAAGCAATTGCCTCAGCGTAAGTGAGTCCTTGTGTTTCAGATGTAGAAGCACTTACGAAATAATCTGCTGAGTGATAATAACAAGCGACTTCATCATGAGGCACTTCTCCAGCAAATTGAACATATTCATCGATGCCTAATTCATGCGACATGGCTTTCAATTCTTCGCAATAAGGCCCTTTACCGACGATCACTAAGCGTGCATTCGGAAGATTCATCAAGACTTCTGGAAATTGTTTGATGATCACTTGAATATTCTTTTCATAAGAAATTCGACTTAAGGATAAAATCATCAATTGATCTGCGTGGATCCCTAAACGTTCCCGTAACTTCTCAGTATTCTCTTTTGTAATATCTGGGCGGACAAAACCGTTGACTTCGATCCCCGTAGGAATGATTCGCATCGGAACATCAACTTCATACCGCTTCATCGTATCTACTACTCGCTTACTGGGACAAATCACACCAGATGAGTGATTAACAAACATCTTGATAAAATGTTTGACGTGAGTCGGACGGACGACTTTTCCATTTGCAATATAGTGAAGATAATCTTCATACATCGTATGGTACGTGTGCACTACGGGAATTTTCAGGCGATTCGCCACTAGTTTTCCTAAAAATCCCGAGCCAAACTCTGTATGAGTATGGATGATATCCAATTCTAATTCTTTTGCGATCTGATAGGCAAAAAATAGACCACGGACGACGATTCTACGATCTTTAAAAGATACAAACGGTACACTTGGCATCCGAACGATATCTTTTTCGAATTCGTCTGCTTCTGGATCAGTTGTAGTAAATATATAAACTTCATGACCTCTTGACTCCAGCTGATTTTTTAATGTTTTGATTGATGTGGATACCCCGCTGACTTGGGGGAAATAAGTGTCTGTAAAAAAACCGATTCGCACGTTTATTCCTCCGAACTATTTTACAACTTTTGCGTACATTTGATGGTCACAAGGGACATCCAATACCGCTTGGTAGACCGATTCTAACTCTTTACCAATTTGATTGATACTTTTCGATTGAGCTGTTCGAAAACCTTCCATTGAAAGATTCGGTAATCGATGATTGACTAGCTCGCGGATCAATTCGCTAAATGTTTGATTGTCTTCCGCCATATAGCAGTTTTTCCGATCTGCCATCCATCCTTCATAAACTGGGATATTCCTCAATAATACTTGTTGTTGACTAGCTAAAGCTTCAAGTACAACGATTCCTTCTGTCTCTTCATAAGACGGGAAAAAGAATAAATCTGCTCCTGAATAAGCCCCTTCTATTAAATCTCCATCGATATATCCTGGGAATATAACATTATCAGGATGATCCTTTTTTACAATTTTGCGAATATTAGCTGGTATCGAAGCCATCGGTACATCGCCAAACCAAATAAATGTATATTCCGGCAATTTTTTAGCAATTTCTACAAAATCCAGAATCCCTTTTCGTTCGAAAAACAATCCTACACAAATAATTACTTTTTGTGTTTTTGACAAACCAAAATATTTTCGAAAAGCTGTTTCTTTTCGTTCATCAGGATAATATCGCTTCAAATCGATGCCGTTTGAGATTGCAGCAATTGGTTGTTTCAATCCGTAATTGCGCAACAATTTTTTCGAATAAGGAGTCGGTGTAATCAAATGATCAGCTTGCTGATACAGACTTACTAACCATTTTTTTACTAATGGAGCTAATTGATTCGAACCGATAAAAGAATTGCGAAAATCTTCTTCTGTAGAATGGGCATGATAAATAACTTTCTTACCCATTTTTTTAGCTTTATTAACCATTAATAAACTTTTTGGCCCATAAGTATTTATATGTAAGATATCATAGTCAGTCGACTTAGGATCTAAGGTGTAGTCGATCCCTACCGATGCTAACGCTCTTTTTTGATGACTAAGAGCTCTCCCAATGCCGGACTTTCCAATAACATTTTGTCCTTCGAAGTAAAGTAAAACTTTCATACTGCACTACGCCTCCTTAAAAACAAGTCAATTATATCACAAGCATCTGTTTAATTTCTCCATCTATAGTATGAGTTTAACATACCGAATGATATTAATTTAATTAAAAACAAAAAAACCGTGGCTATCAAGCCACGGTCTAAAAAGAATTATTTTACATATTCTGCAACTAATTCTTGTACTTCTTCCATTGTATCGCATTCTTTCAACGCTTTGTCAGCTAATTCAGCCATTTTAGTCGTTGTTAGAAGTTTCATCAAACTACGTGTTCTAAGAACAGATGTTGCACTCATAGAGAACTCATCTAATCCCATACCCATTAATAATGGAACCGCTGTTTGATCGCCGGCCATTTCGCCACACATACCAGCCCATTTGCCTTCAGCGTGAGCGGCATCGATTACGTTTTTAATCAAACGTAAGATTGATGGGTTGTATGGTTGGTAAAGATAAGAAACGCGTTCATTCATACGGTCAGCTGCCATTGTGTATTGGATCAAATCATTTGTTCCAATACTGAAGAAATCGACTTCTTTAGCAAATTTATCAGCTAACACTGCTGCTGCAGGAATTTCGATCATGATTCCGACTTGGATCGTATCTGAAACTTCTACGCCTTCTTTGACTAATTTTTCTTTTTCTTCATTAAATAATTGTTTAGCTGAACGGAATTCTTTCAATGTGGCTACCATTGGGAACATGATACGTAAGTTTCCATGAACAGAAGCACGCAACAAAGCACGTAACTGTGTACGGAACATGTCATCACCTAATTCAGATAGGCTGATACGTAATGCACGGTAACCTAAGAAAGGATTCATTTCATGAGGTAATGTTAAGTATGGTAATTCTTTGTCTCCACCGATATCCATCGTACGAACAACAACTGGTTTGCCATCCATACCTTCCAATACAGCTTTATAAGCTTCATATTGATCGTCTTCTGTAGGGAAATCTGGTGAATCCATGTATAAGAATTCAGTACGGTATAAACCGATTGCTTCCGCGCCATTGTTATGAACACCTTCTAAATCTTTCGGTGTACCAATATTTGCAGCTAATTCAAAATGCTTGCCATCAGCCGTAACTGTTTCAGCATCTTTCAATTTATCCCATTCTGCTTTTTGTGTAGCATAAGCTTCGCCGGCTTTTTTGTATTCAGCCGCTTGATCATCAGTTGGGTTAACGATCGTTTCACCGATAATTCCGTTAACTGCTAATACATCGCCTTCTTTAACTTTAGAAGTGATTTCTTTCGTACCAACGATTGCAGGGATTTCTAATGAACGAGCCATGATTGCTGAGTGAGACGTACGTCCACCGATATCGGTTACAAATGCTTTTACAAAGTTTTTATCTAATTGTGCTGTGTCACTTGGAGTCAAGTCATGTGCTACAACGATAACTTCTTCGTCGATCATTGATGGATCAGGTAATGAAACACCTAATAAATGTGCTAATACACGTTTGGTTACGTCGCGGATATCCGCAGCGCGTTCTTGCATATAAGCGTTATCATCCATCGCCTCGAACATACCGATGTACATGTCTGTAACTTCTTTAAGTGCGCTTTCAGCATTCACTTTATTATCATTAATATGTTGTTTGATTTGACCAATCATTTCTGGATCTGAAAGAACCATTAAATGAGCATCAAAAACTTGTGCTTCTGCTTCGCCTAAACTTTTTGCTGCTTTATCCCGAATTTTTTCTAATTCAGCAGAAGAAGCCGCCAAAGCGTCGTCAAGACGCTTTTCTTCGGCAGCCGTATCTTCTACATTGTTTTTCTTGAAAGATAAATCCGGTTGTACTAGCAGATAAGCTTTAGCAACGGCAACTCCGTCACTAGCGGCAATACCTTTTAGTAATTCAACCATTATTCAGATAATCCTTCCTTTTTCATTGTTTCTTCGATAGCTTCGATAGCTTCTTTTTCGTCAGCACCTTCAGCAGAGATAACAACGTCAGATCCTTGGCCAACACCTAAAGACATAACGCCCATGATTGATTTTAGGTTAACTGATTTTCCTTTATACTCTAAGTTGATATCAGAGTTAAATTTGCTTGCAGCTTGCACTAATAAAGTTGCGGGACGTGCATGAATCCCCGTTTCTGCTACTACGTGAAAATCTTTTTTTTCCATATTGACCGTTCTCCTTTATAAAAAGTTGTTTTTTTATGTTAGGGGTCAGAATAATAATCGACATTATTTTGCGCCCTTCATTTCCTAAGATTACCATTTTTTTACGCTAGATACAACAATTTTAGACGAATATTCGTCGCTTGTTGAATCCCCTTTCTTAAAATATCTAGACTGAATCACTTAGTTATTGATTTATCTAGTTTTCATTTTTTTTCCATAACATAAAAAAATAGAAAAAATCAGATAATTATTTTTAGCACTCTCTATTAACAAGTGCTAAAAACTAAGACAAACTGTTTGCATTTATCAAAAATCTCGCTATAATTATTTATAGGTCAGTGATAGTCAAAAACTGACTAGCGTTTCTTTTTACGTGAAACGCCTACTCGATGTACAATGGAAGAAATAATCAACTATTGAAAGGGTGAAACGAATGCTTTGCCAAAATTGCCATGAAAATGAAGCAACGATTCATTTATACGCAAATGTTAATGGACAACGAAAGCAGTTAGATTATTGTCAAAACTGCTATCAAAAATTGAAGAATCAAGCTGGAGGTGCACCGCAAATGGCTGGAAATGATCCTTTTGGTTTCGGAAGTTTAGATGATTTGTTCCGCTCAATGTCGCAACAAATGCAACAACGACAAGGCGCAGCAGATCAAACTCCACCAACTCAATTCGGTGGTGGAAATGGAAATAATCACCCCCCTCGTGGAAACGGTGGATTATTAGATGAATATGGTATCAATATTACTGGGCTTGCTCGTGAAGGAAATATTGATCCTGTTGTTGGACGTGACGATGAGATCCAACGGGTAATCGAAATTTTGAATCGTCGAACAAAAAACAACCCTGTTTTAATCGGAGAACCTGGTGTTGGTAAGACAGCAGTCGTTGAAGGATTAGCGCAAAAAATCGTTGATGGCGATGTTCCACAAAAATTAATGGATAAAGAAGTCATTCGTTTAGATGTTGCTTCACTTGTTCAGGGTACTGGGATCCGTGGTCAATTTGAAGAACGAATGCAAAAATTGATCGAAGAAATTCGTCAAGCAGAAAATATTATTTTATTTATTGATGAAGTCCATGAAATTGTTGGGGCTGGTTCTGCTGGCGATGGAAACATGGATGCAGGGAATATTTTAAAACCTGCATTAGCACGCGGCGAATTGCAAATGGTCGGTGCTACTACCTTAAATGAGTATCGAATCATTGAAAAAGATGCGGCGTTAGAACGTCGGATGCAACCCGTGCGCGTTGAAGAACCTTCTGTCCAAGAAACGATCGCAATCTTAAAAGGTTTACAACCTCGTTATGAAGATTATCATCATGTAAAATATACAGATGAAGCAATTCGTTCAGCTGCTGAGCTTTCAAACCGCTACATCCAAGATCGCTTCCTACCGGATAAAGCAATTGATTTATTAGATGAAACTGGTTCAAAGAAAAACTTAACAATCCAAATCGTTGATCCTAAAACGATCGATAAAAAATTAGCTGAAGCAGAACAACAAAAATCTCAAGCCTCACAAGAGGAAGATTTTGAAAAGGCAGCATATTATCGCGACCAAATCAACAAATTACAAAAAATGAAAGATCGTCAAATCACTGATGAGGAAACGCCTATCATCACTGAAAAAGACATGGAGCAAATCGTTGAAAAACGCACAGGTATCCCTGTCGGTGAACTGAAAGAAAAAGAACAGACACAATTGAAAAATCTTGCTGTTGATTTGAAACAACATGTGATTGATCAAGATGAAGCAGTCGATAAAGTAGCCAAATCTATTCGCCGAAATCGTGTAGGATTAAATAAGAAAAACCGTCCGATTGGATCATTCTTATTTGTTGGACCTACCGGGGTCGGTAAAACAGAATTAGCACGTCAATTAGCAGAAGAATTATTCGGCTCAAGCGACTCTATGATTCGTTTTGATATGAGTGAATATATGGAAAAACATAGTGTTTCTAAATTGATTGGTTCGCCTCCAGGCTATGTGGGTTATGAAGAAGCTGGTCAATTAACTGAACAAGTACGTCATCATCCATATAGCTTGATTTTATTAGATGAAATCGAAAAAGCTCATCCCGATGTATTGCACATGTTTTTACAAATTCTTGATGATGGTCGTTTGACGGACTCCCAAGGTCGAACAGTCAGCTTTAAAGATACAATTATTATTATGACTAGCAATGCCGGTACTGGAAAAATTGAAGCAAATGTCGGCTTTGGCGCTGCTCGAGACGGTGTAACTCGCTCTGTTTTAGGCCAATTAAAAGACTTCTTCGCGCCTGAATTCTTGAATCGTTTTGATGCAATCGTTGAATTTAGTGCATTGTCGAAAGATAATTTGATGAATATTGTTTCGTTAATGTTAGATGATGTCAACGAAATGTTGGCAGCTCAAAAACTACACATTGATGTTCCCGAAAATGTTAAAGAAAAATTGGTCGATTTGGGTTATGATCCAGCAATGGGAGCCCGCCCACTTCGCCGTACGATCCAAGAAAATATTGAAGATGGTATTGCTGAATTTTATCTAGATCATCCAACAATCACTGATCTTAAAGCTAAATTAGACAAAGAAGATCACATCATCATTACTTCTAAACCAGAACGCTTAGCAAAAGAAAACAAAGAATAAAGAGAGAGGTTCCCAAAATTATGGGAACCTTTTTTATAAATTATTTGGTTCAAACTTCTTTTATGAGCAAAATTTTTCTTTTTTCTCGTTTTCTTTTATATAATTACTATACAAATAATTTTTTGAAGGAAGGTGTTTCGCTATGAAATTAATCAATGTGACCAATAGCCATTCCAAAATGGTTTATAATCAACTAAACAATACGGATGCCAACATGATCAAAGTATACACGATTGGAAATACGACAGTGATTTATACTGATGCGGCTAAACATGCCGAAATTGTTATCAAAAATGATAATCGAAACATTTTGCCAAATGAAATCGATTTCGTACATAAATACTTTCAACGCAAATTAAATGATGGAACATATGATTTTGAACATATCTCTTATTTAGAATCCCCTGGACTAATTGAAATGTCTATCGTAAAAAAATAGCTGAGGCTTTTGCCTCAGCTATTTTTTTACGATTATAAAATCGTGATTAATTTACATCAAACTTTTTAGTTCTACTTCTGGATATTTATCTGCAAACCAACGCATCGCAAATTGATTTTCAAATAAGAACAATGGTTGATCAAAACGGTCCTTAGCCAAAATATTTCGGCTTGAGCTCATGCGCTCGTCTAATTGTTCTGGATTGATCCAACGAGCGATTTTATTGCCCATTGGCGTCATCACTACTTCGGCATTGTATTCATTCAACATCCGGTATTGGAAGACTTCAAATTGCAATTGACCGACTGCACCGATGATATATTCATCTGTCAAATATGTTTTATATAATTGAATCGCGCCTTCTTGAACCAATTGATAGATACCTTTATGGAATGATTTTTGTTTCATTACATTTTTAGCAGTAACTTTCATAAATAGTTCTGGTGTGAATGATGGTAATTCTTCATATGCGACTTTCAATTTTCCTTCATATAAGGTATCACCGATTTGATAATTCCCTGTATCATAAACCCCAATAATATCGCCGGCGACAGCTTCTTCAACATTTTCACGGGCATCGGCCATGAACTGTGTGACATTGCTCAATTTCATTTTCTTACCGGTACGTCCTAAAGTAACATCCATTCCACGTTCAAAAGTACCTGAACATACTCGAACAAACGCGATTCGATCGCGATGATTCGGATTCATGTTGGCTTGGATCTTGAAGACAAAACCAGAAAATTCTTCTTCATAAGGTGAAACAGCTTCTTCGTCAATTGTTTTATGGGCATGTGGTTTTGGTGCTAAATCAACAAATGATTCTAAGAATGTTTCTACTCCAAAGTTAGTCAAAGCTGAACCAAAGAAAACCGGTGTTTGATCGCCACGGCTGATTTTTTCTAAATCAAATTGATCGCCTGCTTCGCGGACCAATTCTACTTCGCCAAGCACATCTTCATAAATTGATTTTTCTTTTAATGGATGATCGCCTGCGATTTCTCCATTTGTTAATTTAACATAGCGCTCGCCTTCATATTGTTCTGGACGGTAAAATTCAATCCGTTCATTATAGATATCATAAATCCCTTCCAAGCCCTTACCCATTCCAATTGGCCAGTTCATTGGATAAGATTCAATCGCTAATAGTTCTTCCAATTCTTCTAACAATTCTAGCGGTTCACGACCATCACGGTCTAGTTTATTGATAAAAGTAAAAATCGGGATCCCTCGACGCTTTACAACTTGGAAAAGCTTTTTCGTTTGTGCTTCAATCCCTTTTGCACTATCGATAACCATTACTGCACTATCCACTGCCATCAAGGTTCGATACGTATCTTCAGAGAAGTCCTCATGTCCAGGAGTATCCAAAATATTAACCCGTTTATCATCAAAATCAAATTGCATCACTGAGCTGGTAACAGAGATTCCGCGTTGCTTTTCTATATCCATCCAGTCAGACTTGGCAAAGTTACCGGTTTTTTTACCTTTAACCGTACCAGCTTGGCGAATCGCTCCACCGAATAATAAAAGTTGTTCAGTGATCGTAGTTTTACCAGCATCCGGATGGGAAATAATAGCAAAGGTACGACGACTGTCCACTTGTTGTTTTAAATTAGGATTGTTCATTTTCTTGCTCCATTCATCTATATCTAATATCATAAAATTTCAACCCAATCAGTATATCATGGAACACTCTCTGTTGGAAAGTTGAATCAATTTTCTGATAAAGTCTTTAGCACTTTTTAGGTTAGATAAAAGAAAACATCCTGCTAAAGCAGAATGTTTTCTTTTAAGCTTATTAACGACGGGGTTCATCGTCTTCAAATTCTTTGGTAAACAAACGGCGTTCTTCTTCTGGTTCCGCCATTTCAGCATCGTCAGGGTGGAAAATAGCACGAATCATCAAGACACGAGAACCTTCCATCTCTTCTGAAATCAAAGTGATATTATCAACATCAAAAGATAGCTTTTCGCCTTCATCAGGGATCGTTCCTAATGCCGTGATCAAATAACCAGCCATTGTATCGACATCACTCATATGAAGACTCGTTTCAAATTCTTCATTGAATTCATCAATCAACATTTTACCATTGATCAAAAATTCATTCTCACCGACTTTTTCATATAACTTTTCGATCTCATCAGATTCATCATCAATTTCACCGACAATTTCTTCTAATAAATCTTCTAATGTAACCAAACCAACAATACCGCCATACTCGTCCAGCAAAATCGACATTTGGTTTTGCGTTTTTTTCAATTCATATAATAGATCATCAATAAAAATCGTCTCAGGAACAAACAATGGTTCTTGTAAGATTTTTTGCAAGTTTACATTTTCAAAGCCAAACTGACGAGCGGCCTTTAACAATGTTTTTGTATGCAAAATCCCAACAATTTTATCTTTATCTTCATCATAAACTGGAATTCTTGAATAGCTTTCACTTAAGATTTCATCAATATTTTCTAAGACAGAATCATTGATATCGATCATGAATGAATCAGTCCGAGGAACCATTACTTCACGTGCTACCTTCGTGTCTAAAGAAAACACACCTTGCAGCATCTCGATTTCATCATTGTCCAATACGCCTTCATTTTCCAACATATAGCGCATTTCATCACGAGTCATTTTTGTATCTTCGTCGTCAAATGTCATTGGTGTCAATCTGGCTAAAAGATTGGTCGAAGCCGTTAACAACCAAACAAAGGGTTTCGTGATGATTCCTAAAGTTCTAACCACACCTGAAGTAAATTGTGCTACTTCTTCGGTTTTGGTCATAGCAATTCGTTTTGGATATAATTCACCAAATACAATCGAAACATAGGTCAACAAAAGCATTACAATCACAGTTGAGATCGTCTTAGCAGCTGCGCTCCCACCTAGCAATGGCGCCAATTGGGCAGATAAACTATCTGCTAACGAAGCTCCTGATAAAATATTGACTAACGTAATCCCTACTTGAATCGTCGATAAAAAATTATTGGGATTTTGAAGAACCACTAATAATTTTTTAGATTTAAGATTACCTTCTTCTGCTTTTTGTTCTACTCGGTTTTTATTGACCGACACCACCGCAATTTCAGCCGCAGCTAAAAATCCGTTGATTAACGTTAAAACTACCAATAAACCTAATTGGAGTAATAACGACTGACTATCGGGGTCAGCATTCATAATTGCATTCGCTCCTTAATTTAAAGTGTAAAAAAAGTGGCACAAAGGCCACAGTAAAATCCTATCACATCAGTTGTTCTATTGCAATCTTTTAAACAATTATAGAAAGTAGTTCGTACTTAACTAAGAAATTCTTGTTCTCGTTCTTCTTGCTTACTTTGTTTGAAAATTTTAATAATAAAAATCACGATCGTACGTAAAATTGCATATACTGGAACACCTAAAAAGACGCCTAAGATACCCGCCAAATTTCCAGCAACTAATAAAATTAAAATGATTGTCAATGGATGGATATTTAAAGATTTTCCGATCACATTTGGATAGATCACATTGCCATCAACTTGTTGAACAACCAAAACAACTAAAATACATAACAAAGCTCGTGTTGGTGAATCAAAGAACGTGTAAATCAGTGCCGGTGCCAAACCTAGATAGGGCCCTAAATAAGGAATCAAATTAGTTAATCCAGCAATCACACCGAATAGAAAAGCATATTCCACACCGATCAATAAATAGCCTAAGAAGGTGAATGTACCGACAAACAAACATTCGATCGCTTGTCCGCTGATATAGTCAGACAACGTTTTATTCAATTGTTTCAATAAGTCATTGATATTGCCCCGTTGTCTTTCAGGAAAGACACGCTCAATATTTGGAACCAATTTATCTCCATCTTTTAGCATATAGAAGAGAATAAACGGCACGGTAATCAATAATAAAACGACTGTCGTAATTTTCCCAATAAATGAACCCAACCCATTGGTTAGCCCACCTAAAAATTGTTGTAACAAATCACCAGCTGAAACATCTAGATTATTGATGTATTTATCAACGTCTAATTCTTTGAACAATGGAAAATGTGTTGCTTTATCTGCTGTTTCTTGCAACCACGTTTGCATATTATCAATGAAGCCCGGAATATTTTTTGCTAGTGAAACAAGCTGTTCTACTAGATTAGGAATGATACTCATGAAAATCAAAATGATGATACCGATCAACAAGATAAAAATGAGAGCAATTGCCAACAGGCGTTTCATCCCAAACTTCATTAATAAATTCACTAATGGATTCAATAGATAATACAAAAATCCAGCAATCAAGATTGGTGCAAATAGTGTGGTAAAAAATGTGCCAATGGGTTTAAAAACAAAATCAATTTTTGACGAAACTAGGATAAACGTCGCAATGATCAATATTTCAATCGACCAAAACATTAATTTTGAATTTTTTATTTTTTCAAACATTCATCTACTCCTTTTTTTCAATTTAGTTTATAGTATACATCATGTGAAGAAAAATACCCTTTAGGAAGGTGTCATTATGAAAATTTTAATCACTAAAGATACGATGAGCGAAATCTATCTCGATGCTGTTCGGATTCGGCAAAAAGTTTTTGTTCAAGAACAAGGTGTTCCATCAAATCTAGAAATCGATGGCAACGAAGCTTATGCTGTCCATTTTGTTTTATATACCGATGACAAACAAGCGGCAGCGACCGTTCGTCTATTACCTTTAGATGAAAAAACATTCAAGCTCCAACGGATGGCTGTTCTTAAAGCTTATCGCGGCCAAAATTTAGGCGCCGCAATCGTGGAAGAAGCCGAGCTTTTTGCTAAGCAACATCAGTTTAAAACAATCGAACTTGGCGCACAGCTGAGCGCAGAAAAATTTTATCAAAAACTAGGCTACAACGCCTATGGCGAAATTTTTCAAGATGCCGGTATCGATCATATCCATATGAAAAAAGAATTCTAATCTTCAGTATAGAAAAAAGACTATGTCAATTCACTTTGACATAGTCTTTTCTTTTGTTTACTTACGCGACAATTGCTTGTAACGATCATACCAAATATCGACATAGCCTTGAGAAAAAGGCCCCTTTTCATTGTTGATCCAGTCCACTAAGATCTTGACGTTTTCTTTAAGGATATAATCAATCTCTTTTGAGTAATGCATTTGCTGACTATGGGCTTCATATTCATCTACGTCCAATAACCGTTTTTCGCCATCTGGGAAAACTTTGACATCCAAATCATAATCAATATACTTTAACGCTTCGTCATCTAATACATAAGGTGATGCTAGATTACAATAATAAGAAACTCCCTTCTCTCGAATCATTGCTATTATGTTGAACCAGTATTTTTGATGAAAATAAACGATTGCTGGTTCACGAGTGACCCATCTTCGACCATCGGATTCAGTGACTAATGTATGGTCATTCAATCCGATCAATGAACACTCGCTTGTTTTCAATACCATGGTATCACGCCACGTTCGATGCAAACTGCCGTCGTGTTTGTAACTTTTAATTGTCACAAACTCTCCTTCTTTTGGAACCTTCATAGCTACCCTTCCCTCAGCGAAATTCATTCCGCATTTGTTTGGGTGTTATCACACCGACATCAGAATTATTATAGCAATAAAATGAAAGATTGCCTACTAATCTTTGTCGTCAGCTTGATTATTTTCAAAAACTTCGACTATTTTTTGTTGTGGTTTAGGGAAAACGTAAGTCGAAAAATCCCGCTGTTTGACCCAATCGCCTACGAGCGAGACTTGGTCGGTACTGCGGCCATAAAAAACTAAAATATGCCATCGTAAATGACTGAAAACATGTTTTACTTCTCCTAAAACTTTCTTCTGCCAAATGATTTCTTGGTCGATAAAAAAATCAGGATTTTCTTCTGCGACCTGGCTACTAGAAAAAAGATCCCAGCTGCTTGGATCATATTGTTCTTTCAATGAATTGAAGTGTGCTTCAGTGATTTCTTCCATCGGAAATAACCACATATTCGCTAACAAGCCTTTTTCTGCTCTTTTTTGTAATAAGAAAGTCTGGTCTTGATTCTCAATAACTCCGGCAACATAGTAAACATCTTTTGGTTTTTGCTTTTTTGATTTTACTGGAAAGTCAGTTTGACGATCTTCTTGATACGCCTGACAATATTTTTGCAGCGGACAGCTTTCGCATTCAGGACTGGTCGGTGTACAAATACTTGAACCAAGATCCATCATCGCTTGATTAAAATCTCCTGGGTGTTCTTGACTGATTATTTTATGCATCGCTTCATCAAAAACTTTTCGACTACTCGCTTTTGCAATATCATCTTCAATACAAAATAAGCGACTAACGACTCGCATGACATTTCCATCGATAGCTGGCTCAGGGAGCTCAAAAGCAATACTGCTGATAGCGCCTGCTGTATAGGGACCGATTCCTTTTAATGAACGGATGTCTTCGACTGTTGTCGGAAATTCTCCGCCGTATTCTTCCATGATTTGTTTTGCAGCTGTTTGCAGATTACGCGCACGTGAATAATAGCCTAAGCCTTCCCATACTTTCAATAATTTATCTTCATCAGCTTCAGCTAAATCTTTGATGGTGGGAAAGATTTCCATAAAGCGATAAAAGTAATCGATCACCGTATCAACCCGTGTTTGCTGCAACATAATTTCTGAGATCCAAATACGATACGGGTCTTGGTTATAACGCCAAGGCAGATTTCTTTTTTCGTGTTGATACCAAGTTAAAAAGTCTGTTTGAAAGGCGGTGACCGTTTCTTCTGACCAGTCTTGCCATGGCTTATTCATTTTGTTCCTCTTTTCCTCGGATAAATATATCAATTTGATCTAGTTGAAAGCCTTTTTGGTAAAGGCTTTGTTTTACTTTTTGACGTCTTTTAGCTGGTTCAAACCGCTGATTTTTACGCCATAATTTCTCTCCTTGGATCTCTAAAGCATCAGTTTCCTGTTCTTCAATTTCAGAAAAATCGATTTCAGCCAAAACATTTTTACTGATATCATTGCTAAATCCTTTAGTCATCAACAGTTGTTGGATTTTTTGTTTTGCTTCACGAGGACTTTTGCGATGAAATTTCTTTAATGCCTTTTGACCAGTGTGTAACGCTACTTCAAACTGGCTTTCAGTTTCGTAAAGATACAGCGCTTGCTGGATCACATCATCTTTTAGCCCTTTTTGTTTTAATTTTTGTTGTAAAACACGTGGCCCTTTGTCACCTAAACGAATCTGAGTGCGTACATAGCTCTCGCCATAAACCAAATCATTGATCAAATCGAGTTCTTTCAATCGGATAATAATTTTTTGGCGGTCAGCTTGTTCAATCTCATGATCTTTTAAATAGATCCGAATTTCTTGTTCTGTTCGTAGTTGGTAACTTAAATAATTCAATGCTAACTGAAAGCCTAAATCTTCTTTTCCTTCTTGTTTGATCTCAGTCAATAAGTCTTCTTCCAGTTCCTGTCCTTTCAATAAACGATGACGAACGACTGTGTCTTCTGAAAGTCTTAGTTGTTCGCCATTAGAAAATTCAACTTTATAAAAAGGTCCTCGACCTTGACTAATTTTTGTCACTGTTACCATGTCATTTACTCCTTATATAAGACGATAAAATCGTCTGTTGCTACTATGTATAATAGTTTCAGCACCACTTGATTCATAGATACTCTAATAAAGATTAATTCTATCATAGAAAGCTAAATGTCCGCTAAAAATATGCTAAAATAGTCCCAGTTTAGCTTTTCATTGATCATTCAACAAAGTACCGAGTTTTTAGCGATAAGGATTTTACGGACTTCGTTTATAATAAAGGTAAAGAAACTAAAAAGGTATCACACTAAGAAAGGAGCGGCTTATGGCTGTTCAATTACAAACCAATCAAACATTAACGTTAAAAATCAAACGTCTCGGAATCAACGGTGAAGGTATCGCCTATTATAAGCGTTTGATCATTTTCGTCACTGGTGCACTGCCAAATGAGACCGTTGTGGCTAAGATCACGAAAGCAACCCCGCGTTTCGCTGAAGCATCACTAGTCAAAATCATGAAAAAAAGTCCTGACCGGATCACGCCTCCATGTCCTGTTTACGAAGAATGCGGCGGATGCCAACTGCAGCATATAATTTACAGCAAACAATTGGACTTTAAAAAAGATCTTTTAAAACAGGCGTTGGAAAAATACAAACCCGAAGGTTATCAAAGTTTTGACTTACGTGATACTTTAGGTATGGATGATCCTTGGCATTATCGGAACAAAGCGCAATTCCAATTACGTAAAAACAAACAAACACAGCAAGTCGAAGCAGGCCTTTATCAAGCTGACTCACATCAATTAGTACCGATCAAAGACTGCCTTGTCCAAGAACCGACAACTCAAAAAGTCATTAATACTGTTACTAATTTATTAACTAAATACGATGTTCCAATTTATGATGAGCGTAACAACTCTGGAATCCTGCGTACATTGATGGTTCGGATCGGTATCCATACTGGCGAAGTTCAATTAGTCCTGATCACTAAAACAAAAAAATTACCTAAAAGTAATGCTTTGATCCGTGAGATCACTACTCGCTTACCGGAAATAGTATCCATTATGCAAAATATCCAAGACAAGAAGACGTCGGTCATAATGGGTGATGAAACCATTCATTTATGGGGCAAAGAAGTCATCAATGAGCAAATCAACGAGGTCAGTTTTGAACTTTCACCCCGGGCTTTTTTTCAGTTAAATCCTCAACAGACCAATGTCTTGTATCAAGAAGCGATCCAAGCTTTAGATTTAAAAACGCCCAAGACAGTCGTTGATGCTTATTGCGGTGTTGGGACGATCGGTTTATCATTAGCCAAACAAGCAAAAGAAGTTCGCGGCATGGATATTATTCCTCAAGCTATTGAAGATGCGAAAAAGAATGCGGCGGCTATGAACCTGACAAACACCCATTATGAAGTCGGAACAGCCGAAAGTTTATTGCCCAAATGGTTAAAAGCAGGTTTTGCTCCAGATGCGATCGTAGTCGATCCGCCAAGAACCGGCTTAGACAATCAATTATTGACCGCTATTCAAGCAGCTCCAAGTCCACAGATGGTATATATCTCTTGCAATGTCTCTACATTAGCCCGTGATCTTGTTAGCCTAACTAAAATTTACCATGTAGACTATTTACAATCAGTCGATATGTTTCCACAAACAGCTCGCTGTGAAGTCGTGGTCAAACTAACTAGAAAATAAAATACAAAAAAGACGTGTCCAAATCAGACACGTCTTTTTTATATTAGTAACCTGCAGCTGGTTGTCCATAAGCGTCATACGTATTATTTTGCTGATTAGTAGTATCAGCATTTTGGTCTGTCGCGCCGCCATAGCCTTGATCATTCGTATATCCCTGATCATTTTGCGTAGTCGGATCACTGTAATCTTGATAGCCATTGTCCGTTGTCCCTGAGTTATCATACGTATTACCGCTAGTACTATAATTATTGGCATTATCGTAACCTGGTGCATACTGACTGGTATCGTCGCTAGCTTTACCATCAGAATCATCATAGAATAAGGTATCAGTATCTGTTTCTGACAGATTAGGTAAAGTTGTTGCTGTCGCAATCCCTAATTGTTTCTTCAAAGTATTCTGGATATCTAATAATTCATTTGTTCCTAAAATTTGATAATAGATATCATCGATCATCTCACTTTGACCAACTAATTGTTTTTGTTTGATCGTATCAAAGGCAGAAAGATAATTCGTTCCGATGTCTAACATGTCATCCCAAGATAAATCGGTCGTCATATTTTTTTCAACAGCTTTTAAAATTTTCTTATAGTTACCTACACCATTGATCGACATTGCTTTTTTTAATATTTTAGTTACTACTTCACGTTGGCGTTTTTGACGTCCAACATCGCCTTCAGGGTCCTCGTGTCTCATCCGAGCATAGGCCAATCCTGTCTCACCATTTAATGTTTGTTTTCCTTTTTTCACATGAATACCATCTAACGTAAAATCAATTTTATTGTTAACTTCAATCCCGCCAACAGCATCGATCAGGTCTTTCAACCCTTTCATGTTGATCGATACATAGTGATCCAACGGAATATCCAATAGATTTTCGATCGTATCCATCGACATATCAACACCACCAAAAGCATAGGCATGGTTTAATTTATCATTCGTTCCATAACCAACGATCTTAGTTAAAATATCACGATCGAGGCTGACAATCGTTGATGTCTTTTTCTTAGGATTGATCGTCACTACCATCATACTGTCAGAGCGGCCTTGTTCTGTCCGCCCTAAATCACCAGTATCGACACCCGCTAATAAAATCGAAAACGGTTCTGTATTGTCTATATTGGGTTTTGTTGTATTGCTTCGCTTAGTACTTTTTCGTTTTGTATTACTACTTATACTGTCGACCATTTTACTCGCGTCATTCGTTACTTGGACCGCGTAGTAAGTGATCCCGCCGACAAATAAATTTAATACAATCAAGATTCCGACAACTATTTTTTTTCCGCGACTCATGCTACACCTCTATCAGCAATTTTTATATTCTATTTTCTCATAACTCAATTCTTCGCACAACTAACTCCGATAAATATTAAGTTAATATTCTATATTTAAAAAGTATTAATTTAAAATTACCCTATAAAATTGATTTATACCATACAAATATGAATATTTTAGGAAGCTTTTAAAAATTAGACAAAAAAAGCAAGACTGAAAAACAGTCTTGCTTCAAAAAAAACTAATTATTTAGCGTCCGCTAAATTTTTGTTTGCTTGATCCCAATTGATTACATCCCAGAAAGCCGCGATGTAATCTGGACGAACATTTTTATATTTTAAATAGTAAGCATGTTCCCAAACATCTAATCCAATGATTGGTGTTTTGCCCTCAGTCAATGGGCTGTCTTGATTAGCAGTCGATGTGATTTCAAGCTTTCCATCGTTCAGTACTAACCATGCCCAACCAGAACCAAAACGGCCGGTTGCAGCTGTCTTAAATTCTTCTTTCATTTTTTCAAAACTACCAAAGGCTTCATCAATCGCTGTTTTGATTTCTCCTGTTGGCTCGCCACCCGCATTAGGAGCTAAAATTTTCCAGAAGAAACTATGATTTGCATGACCGCCACCATTGTTGCGGACAGCAGTTTTGATATCTTCAGGAACGTCATTCAAATTGCTGACTAATTCTTCAATTGATTGTTCCCCTAATTCTGGATGTTTTTCGATTGCTGCATTTAAATTTGTTACATACGTATTATGATGTTTATCATGATGCAAGTGCATCGTTTCAGTATCGATAGAAGGTTCTAATGTATCGTAACCATAAGGTAAATCGGGTAAAGTATAAGCCATTGTTTAATTCCTCCTTAAGTATCTTACATAAAGACTGTATCAAACAATCCATACTTCTTCAAAAAATATGCTTAGCGCGGAGAAGAATCCGTTTTCTCTTCTTCAAACAGTTCAACTTTTTTAAAAATAAAAACTTTACTAAAGAAATAATTGGCAATTACGACCACTACCTGCGTAATAACCTTAGCAATCAAATTTCCGGTATGCAGCATATCGATCAATAAATACATACACGCCATATCCATTCCATAGGAAATGATGCGGGCAACTAAAAATTTACTAAATTCCCAGATCAGTGCGCCGACACCTTCTGTTTTTGATTGGAACACCCAAATTTTATTGGTTACAAAGGCAAATAGAACTGAACAGATCCATGAAATCGTATTGGAAATCGGCCAGCTGAGATGAAATCCTTGGTACGCTAACAAAAAAGTGACGATATTGACAACTGTGGCCAAACCGCCAAAAAATAAATAAATAAAAACTTCCCAGAGTTTTTTTTCAATTAAATAGTGTTTGAATCCTTGATAAATTTTCATATGCCCACTCTTTCTATTTAAGCTCTCACTTAGTAAGATAACGAAGCTTTGAATCGTAGTCAATTCTTTCTTGATTTCTTTTTAGTTTTTTATCCTTCATCTTGTTATTTCAATCTTACTTCGCTACAATGACATTTGGATATATAGATTGGAGCGATCACATGACTTTTCGTCAATTATTTAAAGGATCTTTGTTTCGTTTTGAAGATCTTAGCCAAGCTAGAAGTACCCCCTTCTGGAAATCAATCGTCTACTTAATTGGTTTGAGTGTTCTGTTAGCTATCCCCACCGTTTATCAGGCCTTACAAGTAATGACTCAAATAAAAACCGATAGTTTAAAAATTGTTCAAAAAGTACCTGATTTTGAGATTGAAGATGGCCAAATAAAAACTGAATCAAACGATCAAGGATTTATTTATCAAACCGACTCGATTATCTTCACTTTTGATCCCGCTGGCAAACGTAGTCAAAAAGATGTAGAAAAAGATTTAGTCGGCAATTACTTTAGTGTAGGACTGCTTAAAAGTAAAGCTGTCGTCGTTTTACCCGACTACGGTGGTATCAGTTCCACAATGTTCGGGGACAATGTCCTAACCTTTTCTTATAAGCAAGAACCTCTGAAAAGCTTGACTAGTGAGAAACTAAAATCCGGATTGGAAGACCTAGAAATTCCAGCTTGGACACCGCTAGTAATGTTGATTGCTGGATTATATCCATCCTTCATTAATTTATTTGTTACTTTGCTGGTTGCTGGGATTGCCGGAACCATCGTAGCTAAACTAAGATTGCGTCGGATCACCTTTTTTGAATCTTTCAAAACGATCGTTTACTGTGCAACGATACCGACGATTATTGCAACGCTGATTTCACTATTTCAACCAGCGTTTGATGTCAGTCTCTTGATTACATTTATTAGTTTATTTATCTTTTTTAGAGTCACGACCTTTTTCCCACGAATTGAATTACCGACAAAATAACTGCTTACGATTTCGTAAGCAGTTTTTTTTAACTTAGTTTGTTAAAATAGAACCAAGATTCAAATTGAAATGAGGGGAATTTTATGGCAAAACCAATTATTTTTTTACAGCGAGAATTCCGAACAGAATTCTTAAAAAAAATCCAAGCACTTGCTCCTGATTATCTCGTTCAGACAACTCTTTCTA
Source organism: Enterococcus sp. 22-H-5-01 (assembly GCF_050310005.1). NCBI lineage: Bacteria > Bacillati > Bacillota > Bacilli > Lactobacillales > Enterococcaceae > Enterococcus > Enterococcus sp. 22-H-5-01. The sequence goes on along the minus strand of NZ_CP189993.1, from coordinate 225,913 downwards.
ATGATGAAGTAGCGCAGGTTGAAATCTCGGTCGGTTGGCCAAAAAAGTTTAATGATTCTTTGTTGGCTAGTAAACAATTAAAATGGGTCCAATCAATTTCAGCGGGTGTCGATTCTTTGCCTTTAAAACAATTCTCAGAGAATGATATCTTACTTTCAAATGGCAGCGGAATCCATGCACTATCCATTAGTGAACATATCATTGGTACTTTATTGAGTTATTATCGTGGTCTAAATCAAGCGATCAAATATCAGAATAAAAAAGAATGGGTTACTGATTTTGTTCATTACGATCAATTAGCTGGAAAAAATTTATTAGTTGTCGGAACCGGACATATCGGTCAGCAGTTATCAAAATCCATTCGTAGTTTGGGTGTAAATGTTTATGGCATCAATACTACTGGTCATTCTGCTGAAGGCTTTATTGAAACCTATTCAATAAAAAATCTCACTAAAATTGTGACTGAGATGGATATCGTAGTCGGTATTTTACCTGGTACGGCAGATACCTATCATATTTTTAATAGTGATGTGTTTGATCAAATGAAATCCTCTGCGATGTTCGTGAATGTCGGTCGCGGTAATACTGTCCACACTAAAGAACTAGCAACAGCATTATCGAATAAGCAAATTGCTTTTGCTGCTTTAGATGTATTTGAAGAAGAACCACTACCAAAAGATAGTCCATTATGGGAAATTGAAAACTTATTGATCACCCCACATATTTCAGGACTCACTGTAGATTTTCAAAATAAATTTATGAAGATTTTTTTAGCGAATCTAAAAAGTTATCTTGAAAAAGATGCACTGACTATCAATCAAGTAAATTTAAAAAATGGCTATTAAAAAAGTTGAAGCTATCGCTTCAACTTTTTTTCTGTCTCTTTTACAATGTATACGGGCCTATTTTTAGTCTCCATAAAAATCTTCCCAATATATTTTCCGATGATCCCGATCCCTAATAATTGAACGCCACCGATAAATAAAATAATTGTTACTAATGATGGCCATCCCGCTGTTGGATCACTGAATATCAGTGCCCGTATGATGATGAAAATCATCGCAATGCCAGAGGCGATACAAGAAAAGCCACCAACAAATGAGGCGATACTCAACGGTACATCTGAAAAATTGACAATGCCATCGATCGAATAATTAAAAAGTTTCCAAAATGACCATGATGTCTCACCTGCAGCGCGCTCCCTGTTTTCAAATGAAATATATTCTGTTTTAAATCCTACCCAACTAAATAGTCCTTTAGAAAAGCGATTGTGTTCCGTTAATTCTAAAACGGCATCGACCACTTGACGAGTCATTAGACGGTAGTCTCGTGCACCATCAACCATTTCAGTATCACTGATGTGATTGATCAATTGATAAAACTTCTTAGCAAAGAAACTACGAACCGGCGGTTCCCCTGCTCGATCAGAACGGCGGGTTCCAACGCAGTCGATATCGGAGGTTTCGATCAAATCAATCATTTGCGGTAAAAGCTCAGGCGGATCTTGAAGATCCACATCCATTACCGTTACTAACTCACCTTTAGACGCTTGTAGTCCGGCATACAAAGCCGCCTCTTTTCCAAAGTTACGTGAAAAAGAAATATAGCGAACATAATTATATTGAGCTGCTAATTTACGTAAGACTTCTAGAGTTTGATCGCTGGAACCATCATTAATAAAAATATATTCAAACTCATGGAAGACCGTTCTTTTTACTTTTTCCATTTCTGTAAAAAACAATGGGATTGCTTCTTCTTCATTAAAACAGGGAACAATTACTGACAACATCCAAATTCACTTCCTAATTAAACTTATACTTTGGTTCATCTAACTCTTCATCATAGTCTACTTCTAAATCATAACCCTTGAAAAACCATTCATCTGATTCTTCAATAAAGAATAATTGGCCACCGATTGTTTCTTCAACGAGCGTTTTTTCTGGTGTATCAACTGCCAATCCTACCGAAAAACCATCATGAACCTGTGTTTTACCATAAACTTTCCCATAAAACTTAATGCCTTGACCAGCTGTTGGTTCCATTTCTTTTTTGAACCAGTCTTGCGCTTTTGGAGTGATCGTCAATTTCATTTATCTTCACCTATCCATTCATTTTTTCGTCTAAGTAGTCTACATCTTCATCACGACCGATCACCACTAGATGATCGTCTTTTTGTACCACTTCTTCTGCTCCAGGTGTAACGATTGGATCCTGTTTATCCCGCCGAATCGCTACGACATTCAAACCAAATCGCCGGCGGAAATCTAATTCATTCAATGTTTTACCATAAAATTTACGATTCGTTACATTGATCTCAGCTAACGAAAACTCGTCTGATAATTCTAGATAATCCAAAATATTTTTTGAAACTAAATTATGCGCCAAGCGTTGACCCATGTCACGTTCAGGGTGAACGACACGGTCTGCCCCGATCTTTTCTAAAACACGAGCATGGTATTCATTCTGAGCTTTAGCTACGATATCAGGTACGCCCATTTCTTTGACCATCAGTGTGACCAAAATGCTTGCTTGAATGTCTTCTCCGATTGCTACGATCACATGATCAAAATTTCTAATCCCTAACGAGCGCAACGTCATTTCATCTTGCGCATTCGCAACTACAGCATGCGTGGCAATATTCATATATTCATTTACTCGATCTTCATTACTATCAACCGCTAAAACTTCCTGACCAGACTCAATCAATGTCCGGCAAATACTTCCACCGAACCTCCCTAATCCAATAATTGCAAAATTTTGTTTCATGATAGCTCCTTATTTTTAAACTAGTGAAATCAAATGATTACTTTAAATGAACAACAACTATAAATCTCAGTATAACAAAGAGCGGGTTAATAAAACAGAGATGACCTCTCTATTTTATTAACCCGTGTTTAAAGGCATAGATAGCTGCTTGTGTACGATCCTCAACTTCTAGTTTCGCTAAAATATTTGAAACATGTGTTTTGACAGTTTTTAAGGTAATGAATAATTCATCCGCAATTTCTTGATTGCTCATCCCTTGAGCAATCAGCAACAGAATCTCTTGTTCACGATTAGTCAATTCCTCATGCAATACGTGACGGTGACGATTCGATAGTTGATCCATCATTTTAGTCGTTACTTCAGGTTCCAATACCCGCTCACCTTGATAGGTCGCACGAATCGCATCAGCGATTTCATGAGCGGTTGAAGTTTTCAATAGATAGCCTGATGCGCCGGCCTCGATTGCCGGATAAACTTTCTCGTCATCGATAAAGCTGGTCACAATCAATATTTTTGCCTCTGGCCAATCTTTCAATATTTTTTTGGTAGATTCTATCCCATCCATTACTTCCATCACTAAATCCATTAGGATCACATCAGGGCGTAATGCTAATGCTTTTTCATATCCTTGGGCTCCGTTTTCTGCTTCACCTATTACTTCGATATCTTTTTGGATCGATAAGTAAGAAGATACACCTAAACGCACCATTTCATGATCATCTACTAACAACACTCGAATCATTGCTTACCTCCTAGCAACATGAATAAATTTTCTTTGATTTCATTCTTGATAAATCCATTTATAAATTTACCGTGTTTACAACGGGGACTTTGATTTCTACGCTGGTTCCTTGTCCTTTAAAACTAATGATTTTAGTAGTACCGCCAACGCTGGCGATCCGTTCACGAATATTTCTCAATCCATAACTTCCTGCATGTTCATCCTTAGCTTCAAAACCAACACCGTCATCAATGATCCGTAATAAAACATTTTGCCCGACAATTTTTAGATAAACTTCTAGCTCGTTGGCTTTCGCGTGCCGCAATGTATTAGACAACAACTCTTGAACGACCCTGAACAACTGATCTTCAACACTAGAAGCTACAGAAATGTCTTGGATATCCCATTTTAGCTGTATTTGGATTTTTGTCTGTAATTCCTTTAATAATTGCTCGATTCCTTGACGCAGACTTTTTCCTTCTAAACTGATTGGGCGTAAATGCAAGAGTAAGGCTCGCATCTCAGATTGAGCAGCATTGATGATATCTGCGACCATCGCTAACTGCTTCTTATACGGCTCTAGTTCCTCTGAATATTGCGACTGTTCATTTAATGCCGACATCATCATCATCGCAGCAAACAGCTGTTGAGAGACTGAATCATGCAATTCTCTCGCTAAACGGTGTCGCTCTTCTTCCAAAATTTTTTCCTTCGTTGTTCCATCGATCATTTGCGGTTGACTGCTCAATTGTTGCAGATCACGAGACGTCGTAATTAATTTCTCTTTGATACGCTTGATATCATGATCCACCAACAACATTTCTTTATTTTGCGAAATGGGTGTATCTAAAAAGGCTTGCTCATAATTTCCAGCTGCCAAACTTTGCAGTTTTTTTTCGATTTTCCCTAACTGACGCTTTTCTAAAAATGCTACTAAAAAATAAACGACGGCACAGACAGTTAGCGATAAAATCAAAATATGAATAAACAACGGAATATAAAATATTCGTGCCCCGAACAGCTGACCGAATAATCCCCTTTTTCCAATAGCATACATATAAAGAAATAACGTACTTAAAATCAGTAAAAAAGAAATCAAGCCCGAATATAATGCAATCTGTATGCGCGAATATTTTCCAGTCATACACGAATCACCTCAATATCTCCGACTAAAGTATTGGTGATGATCTTCAATCGTCGTTGACTTCCATCATAATCTTCGCTGTATATTTTTAGCGATTCATTGCGTAAGGCATATTGTTCATCATCAAAATCTACTTTACCATATAAGGTCGCATGTTCTAAAACTAAGCCTACACCATAAGGAACTAAGATACGTGTCCGCCCAAATCCCTTGCGGACGATTACGATATTGTCTTCTTTTGGCAATAGCGTATTTCCTAAATCAACCAGGGTATCTCCAGCTAGAATCGAGATATTGATATCATCCCATTCAAATACTTGCGTACCGATACGTTCATTTCCAATCCAACTCTGTCGTTTCCGCTCTCCATTGTGTTCGCTGGGTTCTGTGCTATCGACCATCACAATGCTTTTTTTATTTTTCAAAGAATGATTTGGCATAGAGATGCCTGCCAGTTCAAATCCCTTTAATCCTAAAAATAAAACTGCAAAAACCAGCATCAGCCAAGTAGCTGGACTATTGACTAGACAAATGATCACGATAACTAAGCCTAAAATCAACTGAAATTTACGTTGACCCTGTTTTCGTAGTGCAAAATAAATATTCAAACCACCGAAGAGAAGCATGATTAACATTGCTGGATTAGAAGATAATTGCCATAATAAAAAAATTGCCAGCAAAGCCTCTACCACGAAAAAAAAGCGCCATGGACTTTTCAAGTCATCTTCCCCCTACCTACTTTTATGTAATTCCTATTTTACTGTTTTTTGATTCGCAATGCTATCGGTCTTAAGTCGCAACCGTAAAAAAGGCTAAAAGAAAAGAGGCGACCAGCGCCTCTTAGAATTTTTAGCTTTGTGAAACTTTTGTGATTTTAACTTCCATGCTTCCGCCTGGAGTAGCGATCGATACGACATCGCCTACGCTCTTTCCAATCAACGCTTGGGCGATCGGCGAGTCATTGGAAATCTTACCTGAGAAAGGATCAGCTTCTGCTTTCCCTACGATTGTATACTCTTCTTCTTCTTCATCTGGCAATTCAACAAAAGTAACCGTTTTACCAATTGAGATTTCGTCAGAGTCAACATTATCTGTATCAATGATTTGTGCGAAACGAATCATGCTTTCTAATGTATTGATACGACCTTCGACAAAAGCTTGTTCATCTTTTGCTGATTCGTACTCAGAGTTTTCTGATAAGTCGCCAAAACTACGAGCGATTTTGATACGTTCAATAATTTCGCCACGTTTTACTGTTTTTAATTCTTCTAATTCTTGTTCTAATTTAGCTTTTCCTTCTAATGTCATTGGATACGTTTTTTCTACCATTTTTTCTTCTCCTTCAGTCAACAAAATTACGAAAGGTAATCTTTTATAGATTTAATCCACAAAAGATTACCACGTAATGATTGTATTGTAAATTATTTATTGCCCTTTATTGACATATTTTTCAACCAATTCCATATGTTCTTCATATGTCTTAGCATAATAGACTTTTCCAGTTGAGATATCTGCTACGAAATACACGTAGTCATTATCGGTTGGATTCAAGACTGCCGAGATTGCTTCTTGACTCGGATTATCAAATGGACCCGGCCCATAACCAGTATTCACATACAAGTTGTACGGCGAATCTACTTGCGTGTCTTTGATCGTTACAACTTCTTTATGTTCGCCTAGCGCATAAAGAATCGAAATATCTGATTGCAATGCCATACCTGAATCAATTCGATTAAAGAAGACTTGTGCGATATTTTTACGATCAGACTCAGTGACCCCTTCTTTTTCAACTAGGGAAGCCAGTGTCATCACTTCTTGCACATCCATGCCTTTTTCTTTTATTTGACTGTAGTATTGAGACATCACTTGGTTGGTTGTATCGACCATTTGAGTCACTAGATCTTCTAAACTACGGCTCTTATGAACATTATACGTTGCTGGGAATAGATACCCTTCTAAACGATAACGAACATCTTTTGCGTTACCTGCATCCGTCAATAAATCTGGATAAGTCGTTTTCAATTCTTCAAAGAATTTATCATCTTTCATCAATTTAATGAAATCAGCTTTTTTGAAATCTGTTTTCTTAGCGACTAAAGTAGCGATTTGATCAATATCATAACCTTCAGGAATTGTTACCTTAGAAGCATCGTCCAATGGTTCGGCACTTCCGCCTTCTTGAAGCTCTTTGCTGATTTGATCAAGCGTCATATTAGGTGAAAACTGATAATAACCTGCTTGAAAATTGGTTAGATTTTTAAATTTCGTATAGAAGTTAAAAATCATTCCATCTCGAATGACATCGCCATCTTCCAAGATATCTCCAATTTGACGATTTGATGAACCGCTTGGCACCTCGACCTGAACTAATTTTTTGTCGTTTTTATCCAAAGGTTTCAACCCGGCATTCACATAATTATAACCAGAAATTGCCAAAATCCCTGCTACAATCAAAATACCGATAGTCAAAACATAAACAATCTTATGGACGACCCGATCTTCTTTGCGACGTTCTGCTCGTTTCAAGTTACTCTCCTCACTTAAATCCCCTTCAAATTCAGTATCCATCCGATGAAGCTCATCGAATTTCTCACCAATTCGCGTAAAAATAGAAGGTTCTTCTCTCTGTTCATGTTCCTTTATAATAGGCTGCTTCGTTTCAGCTTCAGTAATTTTTTTTGAACTATCTTTATTAGACTTTTTGGCATTTGAAGAACGAGAAGCTACTTTTTTCTCTTTCTTTCCCTTTGATAGTCTCGGTTTGGCTTCAATTACCGGCTCATTTTCAACGCTTTTTGAAGGCTCGATTTTTTCTTCCACGGATTCTTTATTAGCTTCAGTCTTCGCTACTTGCTTAATTACCGGTGGAATAGCCCTTTTCTCTTCAATAGGTGTTGAAGGCCCTATGATTTCCTTTTTTACTGTTTCAATTTTTGGCTTTTCATTTTTAGTTTGTCTCTTACCAAATAAACGCTCGTATGAGGATGCTAATTCTTCATCATTCTCGCTTTTATTTTCTTTATCCAAACGTCCACTACTAGCAGTCGTTTTCTTTGTCGGCTCAACTTCACGATTTTTCCGGCCTTCTTCTAAAGCACGCATAATCTGCTCTTTAAAAGACCCGTCTTCCGAGTGTTGGTTTTGATCCTCAGACAAAAAACAACTCCTCCTTACCTCATGTCATAACTTTAACCATTATACATGAAATAAAAGAGGAGTGAAATGTAAAATTTATTTAGTTAAGGAAATATATAAAGTTCTTACTGTTTATTACACAATAAAAATAGTATGCCTATTTCTATATTTTTTAAACCATTTAATTTATATAGTAATCCCACACTTCTAATTACATCATTAAAATTTCCTTTTTATAACTTTAGTAAGAGCCTTAAACTCTGGACGATGGAAACTTTGAAGAACATAAATAGGTAAAATTATTCCTGAGGTAACTAAAATCCTTACTACAAAATACAGAATCCCCAAATTTCCTTTAAAATAATTAGAAATTAATAAAGAAATTACTATAGAGCTGACTAGTAACAATAGGTTTTTAGGTAATGTTCTTAAGTACTGATTAAAGCCTTTGTTAAAGCCATATTTAAATAAAACATATGGCTCATACCAGCACGGAACAAGGATACTTGAAAGTAATGTACCAAATAATATTCCATTAAGTCCTAAATCCATTACCCCAACAAAAAATAGAGAAAAAGCTAAATTTAATACCGCTTCAACAATTGATTTATGTCTTTGAAACCAAGCTAAACCATATGCATCAATAAATGAAAGGGAGCTCTTTCTTGTTACACCTACAGCAAAATTGATTACCATAATAAAAACTGTCATGAATCCTAAGCGGAAACTATGACCTATCCAAATATCAATGAAAGGATTAATTAAAACCAACAAAAAAGCGCTAAAAAAATAAGCAATACTATAACACAAAAAAATGTGTATCTTAAAAACATTTATTCCTTCTTCATCGCTACTACTTATTTTAAAATTTCCTATTGTTGCAGTAATAGAGCCCGTTACCTGATTAACCAACGCATTTAAAGATGCTATAATTAAAGAATAATTGTTATATAAACCAACTTTAGTCAATCCAATAAATATTGAAATTAGGATATTATCTGTTCCAGTAACTACCATATAACCAATTTTATTTGAAAATTGTCCTAATGTATTTTTTTTAATTTCATCTATTAAATTTTCAGGTAATTGTTTATTACTTGATTTTAATTTTTTTAAGAAAGGATACTCTTTGTCTGCCTTTATAGAAATAGAAATGTTTCCTACTATTGTACATAAAACCTGAAAAACGAGGTAAAAAGCATAATTTCTATAATAGAACAATATAAACGTACCAACAACTTCAAATAAGATCCAAAAGAAAAAATCATTTAGGGTTACGATATAATTGTTTTGATCGGCAATGATTATACTCCTTTTGTACGTGAAAAAATAGGAAACGACAGTATTTAGGAGGAATAAAATATAGTATAAATAGATACCATCAATATTTTGATTATTTTTTAAAATTAAATGTAAAAAAGGGATAAAAATAACACCTAAAACGCCAATAATTATACCGATTATACTGTATATTTTTTTATAGAATGCCATTAAACTGATTGTGGTCTCATTATCTTTTAAAGATAATGGCTTATATAGCGAGTAAACTAGTGCAGGTCCAATACCTAGTTCTGCTAAAGACAGAATCATTAAAACATTAGTAAATAATCCATTCAATCCAAGAATTTCTACGCCTAAAAACTGAATAAAAAAATACCTTGTGATAAACCCTACAATCATTTGAAGTATAAAGACTGTTGCTCCGACAAAAGAATTTCTTAATGCAAATTTTGTATAATTATTATTCATCTATTTCCCTCATTAATTTCTTTATAATTATTGGATAGTGGAAATTTTTTTGAGCAAATGATTGTACATATTCGCTATCTTCTTCCCAATTACTATTATTAATAAGCTGAATCAATTTTATTGAAAAATCAGATATATCCTCACCTTCATAAATCATACCATTTCGCTTATCAGCAACTATATCATTTGCTGAAATTATATTACTAGTTAAAATTTGATTTCCTGCAGACAGGGCTTCAACTAATACTATTCCAAAACTTTCATATCTTGAAGTAAGAATAAATATTCTTGACTCACTATACAATTTCCAAAGCTTATTTTTATCTTTTACTTCTCCAATGACTTCAATTATATCTTTCAATAAAGGATGTTCATTATATAAATTACTTAATTTTACTTTTATTGAATCACTCATTTCACCAACTAATAAAATTTTCCAATTTTTTTCAAATAAAACTTTTTGATTTTTCACAATTCCTTTGAGAAGAAATTCAGTATTTTTTTGATATGTTCCCATTCTAGAAACATGGATAATACTTTTTGATTTTTGAGATGATTCTATTTTTGCATGATTGTACGGAAAGTAGCCATTAGGAATATATAATACCTTTTTCTTCCATAAATCGGTTAATTCCTCAGATAACATTTTTGTTTCTATACTAATAAAGTCCGTTTTGCTTAAAACTTTCTCATATCTTAGTGGAATGATGGGTAAAATTTTTGAAGATACTTGAAGTTCTAGTATTGATTCTGCTATATCTAATTTCAAATATACTTTTCCATTTGGATTAATCTTCTTAAAAAGAACAATAAGAATTGAAGTATACCACCTTAGATGAAAAAAATGAACTACATCAATTGCTTTTCCTTCTTTAAAAATGTATAAAGCAACACTTAATAATTCTGAAATTGCCTCAAAATATCGATTCCAATGAGTAAAAAAATATTTATTTATAAATTTGTGTTTCAATTTTGGAAAAAATTTTTTCTCATCAGGATATTGACCATTTTTCCAACTTACTATGAAGCAATCATAATCTTTATATTGCTCACTTATAAGCCCTGGAATTACACCAACATCTTTAGTAATATGTATATTTTCACATCTTGGAAAAATAGTAACCCATTTTTTTTTCAAATTTAATCATTCCTTCTAAAAATAACTTATTTACAAAAATATTCTTTACTATATTGAATTTATATAATATTTTCAAGTATTGAACTATTTCCAGCCCAAACGTATTATTCATTTGAAGTCACCTTCTCTGCAATTCTATTTACCGGCAACTTCACTGCCTCATTCATAATAGAAATATTATTTTTAATTATTCTGAGCTTAAACAATAAAGAACTTCGCGAAGTCTTATGAAGTAAATCAGATGAAGCATCTTCTTTATGATAAATTGATATCTTAGATGTATACATTTGTTTATAATCTAATTTTCTACACAGCAACGCCAACAATTCCTCTTCATAATACAAAAAAGTATCTGGATAAAAACCAATATATTTTTTTAAATAGTTTTCAGTAAAATATATAGCTGCGCCATGTAACATATTTTTTTCAGGATCTAACACTTTCAATTCATGATCGTCCTCTACTTTAATAGAATCAATTTCACTCTTCGCTAATTTTGATAATATCAGCTTTATCGTTCCTACTAAATTTAGTTTTACTAATAAAAATAATAATCGATTTTCAAATTTAGTTTTTTTTATCTTACTTCCATTAATTAATGAAACAGGTAATGTATTTTGATTCTTTCCATCACGACTAATGATTTTGGTCCCGATCATCGCTACATCATGGGGAACGTCCAACGTAACTAATTCATTAAGGTAATTTGGATTATCAAGTATCGTATCGCCATTGATAACTAATATGTTAAAGATATCCATTTTTTTTAAATAGGCGATTCCCAAATTATTTCCCTTAGCAAAACCTATATTTTCAGCTGATTTTATCAAAGTTATTTTACTATCCAATTTGTATAGATCATTTAAAATTCTAAAAGAATCATTTTTTGAATCATTATCGACTAAAACGATATGATAATCTTGATATACCTGTTTTTTGATTGAGTTGATGCATTCAATAGTGTCCTCGTAGGCTAAGTAATTTAAAATCACAATTCCGATTGTCATTTAACGACCTTTCCAATTATTTTCTTTAGCATAGTATCTTCCCCTGTCTTGCTTTCAGAATAGATCGTACTCATAGCATATAAAAAAGTTTTGTAAAACAAACTATTAGAATACAATAATTTACGAGGAAAATTGTTCTTTGAATATAATTTATTTTGAGAGTATATTTTTTTCAAAAGTGACTTAGCTAAGTCACCTCTATCTTGTATACATTTTACCGCTATTGAATCATTTAAATTAAGCGCTTTTTGGTAAAAATGATCCATCTCTTCAGGGTATTTCTTTATAAAAAATTCTTTCAAGAGTTCATTTTTCTTTAGGACGTCAAAATTTTTGACACTGATTTTACTAGTTAAAGTAGAATTTTCAGCAGTACGATAATAATAGCTTTTACTATTTAATAACCCAATTTCAGTTATTTGATCTAAAATTTCATAAGCAAATAGACCGTCTTCATAAATAATCCCTTCATGAAAGTAAACTTCTTTAAATAATTCTCTACAATATAATTTACAAGTTGGTGACATCGCAGGGTAGCTAGATTTATACAGATAATTGATCATTTTGACAAAAGAATTACTAAAAATAGAATAGTCATTTGATTTTTTTGCAGTTAAATCAGTTGTTTCCTTTGTAAACTTACACATAACGACTTTCAAATGTTCATTTTCTTTAATGACATCCATTAACTCTTCAATATGAAAATTTTGAATATAGTCATCACTATCTACAAAAATTAAAAAATCACCTTGTGCCTGCTGAATACCAAAATTTCTAGCTTTGGACTGCCCGCCATTTTCTTGCATGAATAATTTAATTCTCTTATCTTGCAAAACAAATTCTTTTGCGATATCACTCGAAGAATCAGTAGAACCGTCGTCAATTAAAATTATCTCTAAATTTTTATATGTTTGTTGTATCACACTGTTTAAGCATTCTGATAAATATTTTTCAACATTATAAATAGGGATGATGACACTTACTAAATTATCCATTGCAAGCTCCTTTTACATAATCAATTACCGGTTCAAATGTTTTTGAAAAAGTAAAATGTTCTTTTCCGTATGTATAGATCAAATTGCTTAATTCATCCTGACTTTGTTTAGCTAGTAGTGATTCATACCATTGAACGATGCGCTCAATATCTAATGGGGAATCATCCGCAGGAACTCGATAATAAAAATCGACATCAGCGTTATCTAAGTCTGTCTTCACTCCAGAAACGATCGGTAGCCCTTTCGCTAGATACTCTTTCCCTTTTAAACTGCTATTATATGAAACTCCTGATCTATGCCGAGCCAATGAGTCAATGCCAATATCTGCTTGAGCATAAAATTCATCCAGTTCATCTAGGTTTTTTCTACCAACTAATTGAACATACTCAGCCATTTGAGTATCTTTCACTATTTTTTTATACTCATTTAATACGGGACCGTCTCCAACTAAAGTAAAGCGTACTTTAGTCTGCTTATTATTTTTACGATAATAATTGATCAACCCATTTATTACTCGATCATATCCATGATAAAAACATAAAGAGGCCACAGCTACAAGATTGACAGTACTATCTGCTTTGTCTTTGTGATTTGGTTTTTCCAAAAATTCATAGGCATTCGAAATGTTAATAGAAGGAATTTCATAGATAGTGGTATCATCTGAATATGTCACATTCTTATCTATATATTTAGCAAGTTTTGGGACCCAAATTTTTTCTTTACTTGAAATAATCCACTTTAAGATGCCCTGAAATTCATCTATGTACGGATAAGTGGGGATCTCTACAATCAGCTTGATTGCTGGATTTTCTTTTTTCGCACGTTTGACCATCTTTATAAAACTTCTATCGAAAATAGCACCTTTTCTGATATAAGCAAAGTCATACTTTTTCCATTCGATATTTTTAGTATTGAAATATTGAATGGAAAAAAAAGGTACTACATTAACAAATAGATGCCAGTTATTTCGTCTAGGATTAATATGAGTCGTCATATTAATCCCTTGTTTTCGAAATTCTGCTATCTGCTTATATATTTTTTCGTTGATTCCTTCAGCATGAGATAGGTCTTGAGATATAAAAATACCGTTCATTTTCTATTCCGTTCTGAGTCTTCTACTCTTTTTTTCAATAATGATAATTCTTGTGTTAATCTTTTTATATTACGTTGTGATTTAATTAAAGAAATATGTAGCATTAAAGTAAATACCAGCAACACCCCTGTTAGTGTGTAAAGTGCTAATGAAGTCAACGTTGTAATTCCAAGTATATTAGCAATTCTCGTTGCAAGGGCTGGAAATAGTGCTCCTATCAATAAAATAAACGCCAATACTAACCACTTGCCCATTTGACGAATGTCTGCCTGGTCTCTTCTCACCATCCGAACCGTTAAAATAAAATAAGCGACCGCAAGTAAAATCGCAATTACTTGTAATTGAATTGGCATTATTCCTTTTTCTCCTTTCCAATTATGGTTGCAAATAATATTGATAATGAAACGGTCAACATGTAATTGATAGAATTCAATATGTTGATACTTGACTCACCTGTTGCACGTTCAAACATATTTACGCCAACTTCTTTTACACGTATTTTATTAGCTAATAAATGCATATAGCTTTCTGGTTCTGGATATTTGCTAGGATAACGTGTAACAAATTGTTCAATAACCTTTCTGTTTCCAGCTCGGTAACCACTTGTCACATCTTTTATTCGTACCCCCGACGAAAACCTGATCAACGATGACAGAATTTTAATTCCGGCTTGACGTGCTCCTGTTGATTTGAATTTTGATTTACTATCAGCTACAAAACGAGACCCTACGGTAAAATCAGCTACATTTGAAAGAATCGGTTCTACTAATTCTGGTAAAGACTCAATGTCGTGTTGACCATCACCATCATACTGAACTGCAATGTCATACCCTTTTTGCATTGCATACATATATCCCGTTTGTACAGCTCCACCGATTCCTAGATTTTGTACTAACTCTACATGCTTTATATTATTTTGTTGTAATACTTCTTCTTCATTATCAGTCGAGCCATCGTTGATCACGATATAGTCTAAATCATAGTCTGTTTTCTTTCTATACTCATCAACAGTTCTGATCACTTCAACTATTCCTTCAGCCTCATTATACGCAGGTATGATTAACAAAATCCTTTTCTGTTTCATTTCTCCATCCTTACCACTCTCAAATTCGTTATTGATTACTCTTTTGATTATAAATATAAAATTTCATTAGCAAATTGGTAACACCTTTTCCCCAATACCGACGATACATCGCTTGCTCTTCTTTTTCTCTAGTATGATCATTTGTATTTACAGTTGTTTCAGATTCTTCATGGATACGATGATACATTAATTTATTTGAGATATAATGTATAGATCCCTTTCGGCGCATTATTCGTTCCCATGCATCCCAATCTAAGGTCATTTTTAAAGATTCGTCAAAGCTAAAATCATGCAAACGTGACATATTATAAGATACTGCTGGACAACAAATGAAATTACCAAAGGCATAGACTCGCCGTTGATATCCCTTAGTTGGAAGAAGGTTCATTATATGAAGCCCGCTAGTTTTGATCTTCAAATTGATATTTCGAGAACGTAGATTGGAGTTTTGATCTATTTCAGAATAATCTGTAAAAACAATGTTAGAATCTAAATGTTTTTCAAAAGCCTTGATAATTTCACTACCATACTCTGGCAAATATACATCATCTTGGTGGGCTATCGTTGCATAGTTTGTTTCTACAAACGACAATGAGTTATTCCAGTCTTTTCCGATACCTCCACCCGATTTAGAAAACATTTTGATTCCATATTTTTCACACAATTCTTGAATAAATGGATTTGGGGTACTTGTGTATAAAGAAACACAGGATGCCCCTTCTATAACTGAAGATTGATTTAAACATGTTTGTATACATTCTTCAAGATAATCAGACTCTTTATAAGCACAAATCATAAAAGTATGTAGTAATTCCATCTAACCCCTCCGTAATAAAAAGAAAATCCTGATAGATTGAATATATCTATCAGGATCAAATCAAAATAAGTTCACGATAAAATTATCTAAAAAAACGATTTTTTAAACGTTGGATCGATAATCTTACTTTAAATTCAAGACTCGCCAGCTTACTTTTACGCTCATTATGGCTTAATAAGTTTTTGATATGCCTAATAGAATTTAGCTCATAGTCTATTGGTTTTTTTAAGTCATTGATTATTGTAGCATAGACATTTTGAATTTGATATCTTTCCTCTGCAATAGAAACAAAATTAACAGCTTTTTTCTTTTTCTCCTCAAAATTGTTTAATAAATCTTTTAAGAGAAAAACCAACTGATCAATATTTCCTTGTTCATAAAGATCTCCAAAATCAAATATTTCATAAGCTGATAGATGGCCTGGATTATCTGAAAAAATTACAGGAATGCCATTTAATAGAGCTTCGACATAGACTAATCCAAAAGTCTCCATTGCGGAAGGAAAGACACAGATATCCTTATCCGTTAGTTCTGCCCACGGATTGTCAAGATTGCCTGTAAAGCGGATATTTTTTATTTTGTGTTCATGAATATAATCTGAACAGATTTTTTTATAATCAGCATCCCAAGCACCAATAAATACTAATTCAAGATCTTTTTGCTGCATTTTTTCATAGGCTTTGATTAATTCTAGCTGATTTTTTCTTTTAGTTAAGCGACCAACAGAAACGATCCTATGTTTCGTGGCCTTTTTAATTTTAGTAGGTACGATTTCTGTGTATGGAGAGAAATTTTTAACTTCCATTTTAGTAAAGTGTTTATTTAATGTATCATTCAGCTTTCCACTTACCGCATAGATATTTGTCGAATAATCTTGTATGAAATCGACTTTATCCAAATAATAATCAAATTCATTTTCCGGAAATTCATGAATCAACCAGAAATGTGGGATACTCTCACATGCTGCTGCTATTGCACCTTGAAACATATTTACAGTATTTGTGATTACAATATCGGCTTTATTTTCCCAGATAAAATGTCGAATCGAATTAATGTTTTCTCGATATGAAGTTGCCCTAGAAACATCCGTCCCAACAATTCCCCCTGGGGCATCTTCCCACCACCATTTAATACATGGTAAAAAATGGATTTCGATTCCCTCATCAAGACACTTTTTCTGATACTCTTTTTTATTATCAAAATCCGATCCTGGAGCCAAATTGATCACACGATATCCTTTAAAAACCAAATATTTCATTAGATTAAAAATAGATATTTCTGCACCATTATCAAATGTCCCTGTCGGTGAAACAAAAATCAAAGTCTTCACATCACTACCACCCTTTTTATAGATACCCAAATAATGCTACGCATGTATTGATCCATGTAGTTATGAATACTAATTTAAATATTAGTAAAACAAGTTTTTCTTCATTTAAAGCTAGTGTCTCTCCATCAAATGTTTTAAATACCTTATTCAACACTGGAGATAAAAACATTGGTACCATAGTCAGTATATAGAAATGATACCTTCCTTGCACTCCTGAAACATTTAAATCACCTAACTTGAATACCCGATCATCACCGCTTATAGCATAAAAAACAGCTAAAGTGACAACACTAAATATTCCAAGTATCCCTAGATATGCTGTTTTAGGAACAATACTATGGAACAGCAAACTAATTACAATTAACAAGAATAAAAACACCACGATATTAATAAAGCTCAATGTTTCAGATTTCATAAGAAATGGCTGTGGATTTTGGATAGAACCCATGATCGTTGCAAGCACATCAGAAAGACTCCGCAACACTACCTCAAGTGTATAGATCGGATGATTGATAAAATAGCTCAATCTAGAAATTGTATCTGCATCGGCCATATTTGCTTCTGCCGCTCTTTTCGTAATTAGACCTAGCCTAGTTAAAAGAGTATTTTGTCCAATCCATAAAATGCCTAACACGCCACTAAATCCGATCGCAAAAAAGCTACTAATATAAGTTTTGATATTTTTGAAAAAACGTTTTGGTAAAAATAATGGTAACACTGCTAGTAAAACCATTGGCGCTTTACAAAATACCAATAAGAAACAAGTAAAACAATAAAAAATCATTTTTTTCATGGTGATAGAACTTGTTCTATCTATAAAATTAGCAAATTGAGCAATCACTAATAATACTAAACCATAATAAGATGAATCATAACTATACCCTGCCGTAATCCATAAGGTATAAGGCAATGTACCAAAAGCAAAAAGCTGAATTTTATAGTTTTTACTAATTTTTATAGCCAAAAAAACCAAAATCGCATAAAAAATCAAGTTAAAAATTCTTCCCATATAATATGAAACAGCCAACTTACCACTAATTAATTGTCCAAACTTGATACCTAATGCACTGGGGATATAAGCTGGGTTATTGAACCCTTCTACATGAACATATTCTGACTTGTATTCAGACGGTAAATTTTTTAACGCCAAAAAATCTTTGTTATACAAATTTGTATTTATTTTACTACCATATCCAGGTTTGCTAGGCAGTTTAGTAATTGCTAAAAAGTCAGGTGAAACCATTAAGAAATTTTTTTCATCTACTTGATTTCTTATTTTACCATCAGATACTTGTAATGCATGGTAATAATGTGTATTTTCATCTAAATTTTGTCTAACTGGTAAAATAAGCGCATTAGCAATCCCTAAAAAAACAATCATTACAAAAGCATTACGTGCTATTTTTTTTGGATTGCTTAAACGACTGAAAGACAATGTCAGTATTCCAGCTATTAAAGCAATGAGCATATACAATTTAGGCCATAATGCAGCTCTATATTGTAAACTAAATTGACTAACTAACATGATAATGATACCAAACGCTAGGAGAAGATAATTTTTTTTTAATTCTACGACATTTTTCAACAGTCTATTCATTTTCTTCCATCCTTAATAAATTCAGTTAATTCATCTTGTTGATTAGAAGTTGTACAGTTTTCTAAAACGAAGTTAAACGCCTTATTAGCTATCTCATTGCGTTCCGATTTCGATAAAATCATTTTCTCAAGTTCCTCATACCAATGATCATCTGAAACTAAAATACCTGTCTCATTAGGGATGATCATTTCTTTGAAAGCCCCTATATTACTAGCGATTGTCGGCACTTTTACTAAAGATGCTTCTAACCACTTGATCTCTGATTTGGCACGATTGAAGACTGAATCTACTAAAGGTGCTAAATTAATATCTACGTTCGCTATAAGTTTAGGTAATTGCTCTCTAGGTACAAAGTCATGCACTTTGATTTGTTGACTAAAAGGCTTCATATCTTTTGGGACATCTAAATGGCCTACTAAATTCAATTCTACGTGAGGGTACTTGGATAATATTTTTTTTATAGCTGGTTTAATTAATTCAAAATTTTCATTATGAGTGATAGAACCTGAAAAATAACCAATCTTTACAATATCACCATCACATTCTTGATGACCATGCTCTAAACTAATGTCTACTAGTTCCTTACTCGCTAAATTTCGATTTATTAATACTAAATCTTTGTATTTTTTAAGTTCAATCTTCAAAGGAGTTGTTGCTGCGATAGCTCCATCACATAAACTTAGCATTCTCCCATAGCTTTCAACACCCGCATCATAGTTTAATTTTTCTTCACTAGAGATTGATTGCGTATATTCTAACTGATCTGTATATTGAGTATCAATAACTAAATCGTCAATATCATAAAGGATCGTTTTGTGATATTTTTTGGCTAAAGAACATAGCTCTGCTAATTTATCGCTGTATCCCGCACGATAAATAATAATATGACTTGCATGCTCTGCATAACCCATCTGAAAACTTGATAATGGGATAGTCCAAACGTCATAGCCCAGAGATTTAAGTTGTTCAGCCTTATTGTTAACACGATAAGTTGTCAACTGAGGAATAATATTTTCAACCCCGTCAATAATTAATATGTGTTGCTTAGTTACTTTATTTTTAACATCAAACATAATTTGATCAATTACTGACATAGGATATTCAGTATTATTTTCAATATATTCCAATAAAGCTGGTACTTCAGTCTCGCGTTTTAATCCTTGCCAAGTAAACTTATCATTATCATAGTTGGCAAATGCTGTATATTTTACTAATGGAATTCCATCTTTTAGCATAGTTAATGGATGAATGTACATTGGACTGTCTTCGTTCGTTGATGCTAATGCCCCATGTTTAAAACCTAAATCTGCAAAATATTTTGTAAAGACTGTTTCATGTTTTCCAATAGCTTTTTCTCTAGAATCTGTATCTCCTATATTACGCCAATAATCATAAAAACCACCATAATTTAATAGTGATTTTTCAATAACCAGAAAATACGACTGCAGATGTACTGGAATATGATTGTAGCGATTGTATCCTGTAAAATCTGGCTGAAATTCACCATAAGAGATACCCCAAAAATCTAGTTTTTTGTTCGCCATTTTATTAAAAGTCTGATTCAGATCAGACATCGGTCCAACATTCGTATCATTTACTAATAGAAGCTCATCATATTGTTTTAGTTTATCTTTGCCTAAGTATTCGATACCGTAACGAAAAGCAGCTGTATCATACCCACTATTTTCTCGATTTTTAACCTCACCCAATTTTTTCAATCGTTGAATATCAATTGTAGGTAATTCACCATTGATTACGATCAGTACATCTTCAACAATTGCAGCTAGCTCTTTCAAAAAAATATATTTATATTCTTGTAATTTATCTTGGTTCTCATAAATTACATAAACTAAAAACCGCTTAGGACTATCATAATTATTTTTCATTCGATTAATAGTTCGAATAGTTCTCAATGCACTTCCCTTAAGGCTTGGAAATTTTGATGTTCGCCGTTTTATTGCCATAAAAAAACGGCGAAGAGTAACTTTTAGCAGTCTTGGATTTTTGACCAGTTTAGCCGAATACCTCAGTGGCTTGAAAATAGCATTTCCTAATCGATAAGACTTCGAATTTAAAATCAAAGTTTGTTGCTGAGCTAGGTCATCGTTAGCCACTTTTAAATTTTTTATTTCAGCGTTCATCTCGATAACTTGATCATCGAGATCACTCTTTTCAGTGATTACAAGTTGCTCTTTTTCTGATAAATCTTGAATCCTAGCTTTCGCAGTTTTATACAACGAATCTTTTTCATCTAATTGTTTAGTTAAATAGTCTCTCGTTGTTTCTAATGAATGAACATAATCTGTCACATTATTAAGATGCTCGATTAATTCTGTTAAACGATCTTCAAGGATCATTAGATTTTTCCCGACAGCATCAAACACTTGGTCAGATATAATTGAAACATATTTTTTTAAAATATACAGGTATGTTTCATAATAAAATTTTTCTGATCCATGATCTCCTTTTCTAGATATTGACTCATTTAATATTCGATAATTCAACTTTGTTCCAATAGCCTGTTCTGGTTTCGCATCTTTATTAATGACTAAATTTAATATAAAATCATAGTCTACGAGTTTTCGACGATTCAGATTTAAATCGTATCTTACTTCACCAATTTTAGAACTTCTAATAAGTGAGCAGTTATCGATATAATTGGATTGTAAATGTTCTTCAAACGAATAAGGCTTCGAAGCCATAAAAATTTCTGTTGAATCAGCATCCACTAAATCAGTATAAATAATATCCTTTTTAGTTTGAAGCGCTTTTTCCAATAAAATCTCCACATAATTGTCGTCTAAATAATTGTCACTATCAACAAATAAAATGAACTCGCTATCATTCCATTCTAAGCCCTTATTTCGAGTGAGACATATTCCTAAATTATCCTGTGAGATATATTCTGTTACTTCGAAAGGACTATCTGATATCACATCTTTAATAATTGTTTCAGAATTGTCCGTTGATCCATCATTGATTATCAACAATCTTATTTTTTGATGTGTTTGTGCAAAAATACTTTTCAAACATTGCTCGATATATTGGCCATGATTATAACAAGTTACTACAACTGAAACTGTATTATCCATTTATTTATATCACCTTATCTTTATCCTTAAATACACTATTTAAAGATATTTTCTTGAAATCTAAATTAGAGACCTACTAATAAGCAACTTACGGCCTATATAGCAAGTCTCTGCTCATTTTTTTAAATAATCGTCCAACTTCCATTTCTAGTCAATACACCACTACTAGAAATCCGTTCACTTTTTGTCAGCTCTGGCTTTGGAGATACAATAATGATTGGAGACTCTTGTGAATCTGAAAAAGCAAATGGTTCATCTGAATCATTTCGGATTGAAACACCTAAACGAAGCTTACATTGATTAATATCTGCCAAATCGCACCGATAACGAATTTTTTTTATTCCAGCACCTGAAGTCATGTACTCTAACGAATTGTCATTATAGATCCACACATTCCGATCGATATCCGTCATCGAAAACGCTATATAGGTTTTTATATCCTTTAATACATTATACGAAATCTCAAATTCTACGCTACGATTACCATGCTCAATCAACGCATCAGATACAAGTTCCACTTTCAAATTCTCAATAACAGTATCTTCTTTTGGCATTTTTTCAGTTGTGCTTACTTCGGACTCTTTGTCATCTGCACCTTCAATAATAGTTGCCGTACCTTTTTGCATAACATTATCAAGTGAATATTGATTAGCTACTTCGTCTGGAGTTCCCAAAACTTTTACTTCTCCTCGATCAATGAGAATTGCTTTATTACAATATTTTCTAACTGCTTCCATTGAATGGGTGACCAAAATAATCGTCTTAGAATCTTTCTTAGCTTGCATGAAGTAATCATTACACTTGCGTTGAAAAGCTTCATCTCCCACAGCTAAAACTTCATCCAAAACTAAAATATCACTCTTCGCTTGAATCGCCACAGAGAAAGCTAAGCGAACTTGCATTCCGCTAGAATAATTTTTCAATTTTTGATTCATAAAGTCTGAAAGTTCAGCAAATTCTACAATATCATTATACATTAAATCAATTTCTTTTACTGAAAATCCTAATAATGCGCCATTTAAATACACATTTTCTTTTCCCGTCAACTCAGGATTAAAACCTACACCTAATTCAATAAATGAAACTAATTTCCCGTTAACAGTTACTGTTCCTTTTTCTGGGACATAAATTTGGGAAATAATCTTTAATAACGTTGATTTACCACTACCATTACGGCCGACAATTCCAAAAAAATCCCCTTTATTTACTTCAAAAGAAATATTTTTCAATACTTGTTGCTCACGATATCCTTTAATTCCTTTAAAGTAATTGACTATTGTTCTTTTTAAGCTCGATGTACTTTCTGTTGGTAAATGAAATGATTTACCAATATGATCTACTTTTACCGCTATCTCTTTACTCATTTAAATCGTCTCCGCAAATTTCTTAGAATTTTTATCAAAAATTAAAAATCCTATGATTAATACTACAAATGGCAGTAAATATGGAATCGCCACTAGCCAATTTCTATGAATCATTTGCCAAGTAGTCAAATTAACTGGACTAGTTAATAAATGTCTCATATCTTGAATAATCTGCGCTATTGGACTAAGCATTAACATTTTAGCAATAGTTTGATTAACATTAATAACCAAAGTAATTGGATAGATAAGCGGCGTCATATACATTCCCACTTGCAGTAAAACTTCCCATATGGGTCCAATATCTCTGAAACGCACGTATACTGTAGCTAAAATAAAGGCGACCCCTAAAGAAAATGCATATAACTCTATCAATAATAATGGTGTTAAAAATGCATATCTTGATATATCTACACCATTAATTAAACCGAAGATTAATACAATTATTAAATTAATCAAAAGATTAATCAACGCATTAATGGACACTGCTACTACAATGATGTGGGTCGGAAAACTTAATTTTCTTAAGAGGTCTCCTCTACCAACGATTGACATCATTCCTAAATTGGTCGTTTCCGTAAAAAATTGCCATAAAACCATTCCTAATAGCATTGCCACAGCGAAATGCGGTACATCTGCCCCAAAACGTAAGAAGTAAATAAATACCACGTACATTACTGCGAATAGCATCAATGGTTTTAATACAGACCATAAATAGCCGATTGCACTACCTTGATATCGTAATTTAAAATCTGTTTTTACAAGCTCTTTTAACAAAATACGATTTTTACGTTCAAACACTGATTTATCTACCCCTTATTTAATATCCTATTAAAAAGATATCTCAAAATTGTACAAAGTACTTAATCCGTTAAAATTATACGTGAATTCAGAGCGTTATACAACCGGTATTCAATTTTTAAGTATAGTAAATTTAGAAAGATAAACCTTTCTTTATAATTATGCTATTAATATTATAAACTTGACTTATCGCACTTTTTTAGTTAAATTTTATTAGTTAAATTCTAGTTACATTTAGATTAATTAATAATTGGAGGCCGTTCATTCATGTTTATAATAGGGATTATCTTTTTTTTCTTACTATTAAAAATATTAAAAACAAAAAGCGTTATTTTTAAATTGTTGACTGCAATCTTACTAGTCTTATTTCAATGGTCTAGTTCCATATTGATTACACAACGATTAGTTGAAAATTTAGTACTGGTAGATCTTTATACATTTTCTACTTCTTCTAAAATTATTTATCTTGCTTTTTCTAGCTTAGTTATCTCTGGAATTCTCTCCATCCTAACCTACATTACTCAACAAATTTTATACTCGAATGAAGTAAAACATTCGACTAATAAGATTATTTCTTTTATTACCTATATATTTTATTTTCTTCTTGTCTTTCTTGGTGCAATGGCATCTTTCAGTGCAATTTGGACAAAAAAACGTTTTGGTCAAGCTGGTATAGATGAGATTGTTTATACTCTAAGCCAACCATTGGCTGGGGCTGATTCTAGCCAAATAGAAAGTTTTTTATTTGGCCCTCTTTTAAAGTCGATTTTCTTTTCATTACTTATATTTTTTATTACCGTACTTTCTATTCGTATAATCAAAGTTATCTTTATGAAATCTTATCAAACACGGAGTGATATCAAAAAAAATCGGCTTAAAATTATTTTAAAAAATACCATGTTGGTTGTACTAGGTCTCGGAATTTTAGGCGGTGGGCTTTTTTCAGGAATCAAACAATTTGGTTATACCGAAGTGAAAGCATATTTTTTTGAAACTTCTAAATTATATGAAACCTACTATAAAGATCCTGCTTCAGTAAACTTAGAATTTCCGCAAAAGAAAAGAAATTTGATTTATATTTATGTTGAATCTCTAGAATCAACTTATACTTCAAAAGAATTAGGCGGCGCTGAACAAGATAATTTACTTCCTAATCTAACTTCTTTAGCTTCAACTGCAGGTACCAACTTTTCTAACAATGATTTGATTGGAGGATCTCAACAAGTTCCGGGTGTTGGATTTACTGTTGGTGGAATGGTTGCCCAGTCAGCTGGAATCCCTTTAAAAGTTTCGGGTGGATATAATGAAAATGAATATGGGAATACTTCAAACTTTATGCCTGGAGCTTATACTTTAGGTGACATCTTAGAAAAAGAAGGCTATAACCAAACTTTATTATTAGGGTCGGATGCTAGCTTTAGCGGCCGTGACAAATATTATAAACAACACGGAAATTATGAAATTAGAGATTACAATTACGCCAAAGAAAAGAAATGGATTCCTGAAGATTATCATGTTTGGTGGGGATATGAAGATGAAAAATTATTTGAATTTGCCCAAAACACTGTTACTGAATTAGCAAGTAAAGACCAACCTTTCAATTTTACTATGTTAACTGCAGATACCCATTTTCCAGATGGATTGATGACTGATAACACGCCTAAACTTTATTCTGAACAATATAGTAATGTCATCCATTTTTCTGATCAAATGCTCGGGGCATTCATTCAATGGATTCAGCAACAATCATTTTATGATAATACTACTATCGTTATTTCTGGTGATCACTTAAGTATGGATCCAAACTATTTTAAAAATATTGAAAGCAACTACACTAGAACCGTCTTCAATCTATTTTTAAATAGTGCTGTGGATCCTAAACAAGCTAAAAATAGAACGTTCACTACAATGGATCTGTATCCTTCTACTTTAGCTGCTTTAGGAGTTAAAATACCAGGAAATCATTTAGGACTAGGGACAAATCTATTTTCTAATGAAAAAACAATTCCTGAAGAAATTAGTTTAAATGAATTCTCAACGGAATTAAGCCGTAGATCTCCATACTATGAAGAAAAAATTATGCAAGGTTCAGATCAATTAAATTCAAAATAGAACAGAAAAGAGGATAGAAAAAATTTTCTATCCTCTTTTCTGTTCTAAAAATTTGTATTAATTTTTTTATAGACTAAAAAAAAACAGGAATCACATACGTGATCCCTATTAAAGCTACTAATCTTTTCCAAATATATCTCTAGTATAAACTTTATCTTTTACATCTTCCAAAGCACTTTCAAAGCGATTTGCTACAATAACATCAGATATAGTTTTAAATTCATCAAAATCTTTTATTACTTTAGAATTGAAGAAAGTCTCTTCAGATAGAGTTGGCTCATATACAACAACTTCAATACCATGAGCTTTAATTCGTTTCATTATTCCTTGAATTGATGAGTAACGAAAATTATCTGAATTTGCTTTCATCGTTAAACGATAAATACCCACTATTTTAGGATTTTTTGCTAATATTTGTTCAGCAATAAAATTTTTCCGTGTTGTATTTGCATCTACAATAGCACCAATGATATTGCTTGGAACATCTTCATAATTAGCCCGCAATTGTTTAGTATCTTTCGGTAAACAATACCCCCCATAACCAAACGAAGGATTATTATAATGTGAACCTATCCGTGGATCTAATCCTACGCCTTCGATAATCTGACGAGAATTCAATTCTCGAGATTCTGCATAGGTATCCAATTCATTGAAATAGGCTACTCGCAATGCTAAGTACGTATTGGAGAACAGTTTAATAGCTTCTGCTTCAGTTGAATGAGTCAATAATATATTTACATCCTCTTCAAGTGCATTCTCTTTTAGCATATCAGCAATTTTTTGACCACGGTCAGAACATTCTCCAACCACAATACGAGATGGATGTAGATTATCATATAAAGCTCTTCCTTCACGTAAAAATTCTGGAGAGAAAACAATATTATCCGTATTAAATTTTTTCTTTATTTGTTCTGTATAACCAACAGGAACTGTAGATTTAATTACAAAAGTAGCATCTGAACGAATCGCCAGTGCTTTTTCTATTACATCTTCAACAGTAGACGTATTAAAATAGTTTTTATTTTCATCATAATCTGTTGGAGTTGCAATAATCAAGAAATCACCAAATTTTACTGCATCAGCAAAATCTTTCGTAAATTCAATACTTAAGTCATCACGCTCTAAAAATTCATGAACTTCTTTATCTTCTAGAGGAGAATTTCTATTTTTTAACGCTTCAATTTTTGCGTCAACAATATCATAAGCTTTTACTTGTTCTTTTTGGGATAATAGCAATGCATTAGCTAATCCTACATAACCCAATCCAAAGACAGATACTTTTGTCATTTTTACACTTCTTTCTAGACATGTTCTTTTGATTAAACTATTCATTCATTATTAGCTCAGATTACATCTAACACCTTAATTTCGCAAGTTTTTATACTGTTAAATTTAAGGCTCCTAATAAATAGCTAAAATTTATATTTTTAGCTATTTATTTTTAGAGTAGATCAAAAAGGAAAAAGTAATTTTAGCTATTGAAAATCTTCGTAAAAATACTTGTTTCATTCCCCGAACAAATAATTGTCGATGATAGTCTCTTAGTAATCGTACATTGAATTCATTATAAAAAATTGCTTCATTTCTCAAAATTGATTGATAGCGTTCAACTGATAGCTCCTCATAATGCAATACCGATAATTCATGCTGCAAAATAGTTTTTAAGTTGTATAGTTGCCGCTGTTCTGCAAAAATTTTCCAGCTTAACCAATGATCGAGATAGTCTAACGGAAATTTTTCATTGTAACCGTTGATTTGAAGTAAAAAATCGATGCGGATAGCTGTACCTGAATTGATGACCATGATATCACTAGAGAATATTTGATCACTTTGGGGCAATTCTTTATGTAATGGACGCAACGCATCACTGCGAACTGGAGAGATTTGTTGCTGCTGATCCATGATCACTGGAGCAATCGCAACGACTTTCTCAGGCAATGTCTTTGCTTTTAAAAGCATTTCTTTCAAGTAAGCGTTAGTTAATTGAGTATCTTGATCTAATGTCAGCAACCACTCAGTCCTCTGCCCTCGTTGCTTGATCGCATAATTATAAGCTTTAGCTAAACCAACATTTTCTTGACTATGTTGATAAACAAAACGTGCTTCTAAGCCACTTGGCTGTGCCACTTGATCGCTATTATCAAAAATCAATACTTTTTGGATCTCAGGAAAAAAATCGGAAGTGAGCAATTTATTCAAACTATTGATCGTTGGCGAATCTGAGTAAGTCATGTTATACAAAACGACGATTAATTCGAACATCTTTCTCTCACTTTCTTTTTCTTATTGTTTCGCTTCTAATTCTAAGAAACTGGCTAATGCTTCTTGCCATGTTGGAATTTCAAAGCCTAATGCTTTGGCTTTACTTAAGTCCATGATTGAATATTGTGGGCGTGTTGCTTTTTGTGGGTATTCCGCTGAAGTTACAGGTGCAACTTCTACATCTGTCTCTTTTAAGATCTCTTTCGCAAATTCATACCATGAACAGCTATTTTCATTTGATAGGTGATAAACACCAAATGGTGCTTTCTCTGCAATTACAAAGGTCATAAATTCAGCTAATGTCCGGGTCCAAGTTGGACGGCCGAATTGGTCGTTCACAACTGTTAAACGATCATGCGTCTTAGCTAAATTTTGCATGGTATAAATGAAGTTGTGTCCATAGATACCGAAAACCCAAGAAGTACGGATAATATAGTAGTCTTCCATTGTTTCTTGGACAGCTTGTTCACCTAAAAGTTTTGTCCGTCCATATTCACTTAATGGATTTGTCATATCATCGATTTTGTACATACCATCTTGTTTTTTTCCATCAAAAACATAGTCGGTACTGATGTAGACTAAGGTTGAGCCTGCAGCTTTCGCAGCTTCTGCTACATTACGGGTGCCTTCGACATTGATTTTTTCATCCAATTCTTTGCCTTCTTCTTCAGCTTTATCGACTGCAGTATAAGCGGCACAATGATAAATCAATTCTGGTTTCATCTCAGTAATAAATTTATATGTACCTTCTTTATCTGTGATATCTAATTGATCAGCATCCGTTGACACGTACTCGATTTTTCTTTCATCAAGTAAATGGCGTAGCTCTGTTCCTAATTGTCCTTGTCCACCTGTAATTAAGATCATTTATCTCTACTCCTTACTTTTTATCAATCTATTATTTCTCAAAAAAAGGCAGGATGCACCTGCCTCATTTAGTTAATATTATTGGCCGTTTTTCGCATAATTGCTTTCAACTGCTTCTTTTTCAGCCCGCCACCAGTTTTCGTTTTCAGTATACCATTTGATGGTATCTTTCATCCCAGCACGGAAATTCGTAAATTCAGGTTTCCAACCCAATTCTTCACGTAATTTACTTGAATCGATCGCGTAACGTAAATCGTGACCTGCACGGTCTTTTACATGATCATATGCGTCTTTAGGTTGACCCATTTCTTCTAAGATAATTTCCATCACTGTTTTATTATCTTCTTCACCATCCGCGCCAATCAAATACGTTTCGCCGATTCTGCCTTTAGTCAAAATTGCCCAAACAGCAGAAGAATGGTCGTTTGTGTGGATCCAGTCACGGACATTTTTTCCATCGCCGTAAAGTTTTGGACGAATACCACTTAAGACATTCGTGATTTGGCGTGGAATAAATTTTTCAATGTGTTGGTAAGGTCCATAATTATTTGAACAGTTTGAGATCGTCGCTTGTAAACCAAATGAACGAACCCAAGCTTTCACTAGTAAATCTGACCCCGCTTTTGTTGATGAGTAAGGACTTGAAGGGTTATAGGGTGTTTCAGCAGTGAATTTTTCTCCTTCACCTTCACCATGCCCTGGTAAATCTTCTCTTAACGGAAGATCGCCATACACTTCATCAGTTGAAACATGATGATAGCGAACATTATTTTTACGACACGCTTCAATCAATGTATACGTTCCAATGATATTTGTTTGAACAAATGGGAATGGATCTTTCAATGAATTATCATTGTGGGATTCTGCAGCATAGTGAACGACAGCATCTGTTTTTTGTACTAGACGTTCTACTAATTCAGCATCAGCGATATCACCGACAACTAATTCTACACGATCTTCCGGTAATCCCGCTAAGTTTTCTTTATTTCCAGCATAAGTTAATTTATCCAAAACCGTTACATGGACTTCTGGATGATTATTAACTACATAATGAACGAAGTTAGAGCCGATGAAGCCAGCTCCACCCGTTACGATAATATTTTTCATCTATTTTTGCTCCTAGTTTGTTTAAATTTCACCGTACACGAAAGGATTTTCAGCTTCAAATTCTTTCAATGTTGGTTGTTTGGCATCTTTTTCTGATGTGATAGCTTTTTCGATATCGATCGGCCAATCGATGGCAAGATCTGGGTCCGCAAATGAGATTCCGCCATCTGCTTCCGCATCATAGTAATTGTCACATTTATACATAAAGTTCACATTTGGTGTCAATGTCACAAAACCATGAGCGAAACCGCGAGGAACCAATAATTGACGGTGGTTATGTTCTGAAAGGATATAGCCTTCCCATTTACCGTAGGTCGGGCTGCCTTTTCGGATATCCACGATCACATCAAGAACTGCACCAGAAACAACTCGGATTAATTTTGTTTGTGCTGACTTTCCTTTTTGGAAGTGTAGTCCACGTAAAACACCTGGTTGAGTCGATAATGAATGATTGTCTTGAATAAAATTATGTTCGATACCGGCTGCTTTAAAATCTTCTTCTGAATAACTTTCAGTGAAGAAACCACGGTGGTCACCAAAAACAGCTGGTTCAATAATTTTTACATCTGTTAAATTTGTTTCTGTAACTTTGATTTTCCCCATGTCTATTCCTCTTCTGCTAAACGTAATAAGTATTGGCCATATTGGTTTTTCTTCAATGGTTGTGCCAATTCAACTAATTGTTCTTTTGTAATGTAGCCCATTCGATAAGAAATTTCTTCTAAACAAGCTACTTTTAAGTTTTGACGTTTTTCGATCGTTGAGATAAACGTTGACGCTTCTAATAATGATTCATGGGTTCCAGTATCTAACCAAGCAAATCCACGACTCATCACTTCAACTGATAATTTATTGCGTTGCAAATATTCTTTGTTGACATCAGTGATTTCTAACTCGCCACGTTCAGATGGTTGGATATTTTTGGCGATTTCAACAACTTCATTATCATAGAAATACAAGCCAGTAACCGCGTAATTTGATCTTGGTGCTTCTGGTTTTTCTTCGATCGATACGGCACGCATCTCTTCATCGAATTCAACCACACCAAAACGTTCAGGATCATTTACATGATAGCCGAAGACTGTTGCACCTTCTGTTTTTTTCGCAGCGCGTTGCAACATCCGAGATAAGCCATCTCCATAATAGATATTGTCTCCAAGTACTAGGCAGACACTATCATCGCCGATAAAGTCTTCTCCAATGATAAAGGCTTGAGCCAATCCATCGGGACTTTCTTGTACCGCATATTCGATATGGATTCCTAGTTCATGACCATCTCCAATAAGATTTTCAAAACGTGGTGTATCCTGCGGTGTAGAAATAATCAAGATTTCATTGATCCCCGCTAACATCAAAGTAGACATTGGGTAATAAATCATCGGTTTGTCATAAACCGGCATTAATTGTTTCGACGTTGCTTTAGTCAGTGGATATAAACGTGTCCCACTGCCACCTGCTAAAATAATTCCTTTCATACTTACGCTCCTTATCCATTATAATGTGCTCCGATTCTGCTGGCAAAAATATCAAATGCGATTAGCATTTTGATCTTATTACTATTTAAATCGGTATTCTTTAAAAGCATACGAACTTATTATACCTGATGTTTGTTATTAGAAAAATGTTTTTGTTGTTTTTCTTTGATTTCTTTTACTCTTTTTCGAACTAATTGAAAAGCATCCCAACGCCATTTGAATTGTTGCATGCGAGAAGCCGTTGTTTCGATCTCTGAAGCGTTCAAACCATGACGGCGGTAATAAACCAATGGTTCTGAAATGAACTTAACACCTTTATGATAATCCGCTAGCAACCCGATCCACATGTCGTGCATCGGTACTTCTTTAGGAATCGGTAAAATAACGGCTTTTAGTTCTGATCGAAAAGCCATCCCTGCACCGATATAACTGCTCTTCAAAAGATTAGCCCAGAAACCTGGACGTGTATGGCGCATCGCTTGATATGAAGGTATCAATACCTCAAAATCGTTATCTACAATGATCAAATCAGAGACAATGACTTGGATCTTCGGATCAGCAAAATAGCGAACAGTGGTTTCAACTTTATCTTTATGCCAAACATCGTCTTGGTCACACAAAAAAATAAGTGCTTTTGTACTTTGTTTGATTGCATTTTCAAAATTTTTGATTAATCCTTGCTGGTCATTTTGAAACAATTTTATTCTTGGGTCTCTTTTTGCTAAAGCTAATAAAAATTCCCACGTCCCATCGGTTGAATGGTCGTCGGAAATAATCAACTCATCTTCAGCAGAAAGTTGTGGGAATATGCTGTTCAATTGTTCTTCAATAAAATGCCTACCATTGTACGTTGCCATACAAACAGAAACTTGCATGTTAGACTGTCTGTTCATTCCCTACCTCCAAAACTCAAAAAAGTTGCCAGCCCCATTTGGAAAAATATTTTCTCATAGACTGTAAAAAAATAATAAATAACTTACGACTTTTGACTGCCCCGCGTTCATATAAATGAACGACTGAAAATTGAGGGCTGTACAACGCTTTGTAACCGGCTTGTTCCATTTTACGACAAAGATCGTTGTCTTCAAAATACATAAAGTATCTTGGATCAAAGCCTTTGATTTGATTAAATTTTTTCAAATCGACTACCATAAAGCTGCCAGAAATCATTCGAACATAACTATCTTGATCATCTGGAAGATCACGGCATTCAAATTTGGCCAAACGGTGCGCAAACATTTTCTTTACAAAGTTAAATGGAATGAATCGCAGCATATAATCGAAAACATTCAAGTGATCACGGATCAAAAATTGAGTTGTCCCATCTTCATTCAAAATCTTGGGTGCTAATAATCCAGCTTCAGAATGTTGTGCTAAATGATCCACCATTGCGTTTAGTTGGTTCTCAGACAAAATAATATCTGGGTTAAAGATGATGCCATATCCTGTTTGATCTAATAGGTTGGCATTGTGACCAAAACCAAAGCCTTTATTTTCAGAATAAAAATTGATTTCCATGAAAGGATATCTTAAATACGTTTTTAGCCGCTCACAGTATGCAGTGTCAGAAGCATTATCAAAAATTCTGATTTTGATCGTTTCCTGTTGCCCTAAACTTTGAATCAGTGAATCTAAACTCAAAAAAATCTTGTCACTATTATGGGTCACGATGCTGATCGTCACATCATTTTTTTGTTTATTCATAACGGAGATCAACACTCATTTCTTGAAATATTTATGCATTACTTGAGAACGATATTCTTTATTTCCAAATAAACGGAAGGTTTTAGTAATAAAACTGTATTTCTCACTAATCAAACCAATTAATTCTAGTAAGAATGTAAAGGCAAAGACCATTGCCACGATCAAGACGACCGTTCCTAACTGACTGGTATAATTGATCAATAAGGCTGTGAATGAAAACAATACTGCAATCGCATAGATCGTCAACACAGCACCTCGATGAGTGAAGCCTAAGTTAAGCAAACGATGATGCAAGTGCTGTTTATCTGCGACTGAAATCGGCATTTTTTTAGCTTTTCTTCGCACCATCGCAAAAAAAGTATCCGTTACAGGAACGCCTAAAATCAATAATGGCGTGATCAATGAGATAAACGTTACATTTTTCAAACCTTGTAAGGATAGAACCGCAATCATAAAGCCTAAAAACAGAGCACCAGTATCTCCCAGATAGATTTTTGCTGGATGAAAATTATAAGGAAAGAATCCCATAATACTTGCAACTAAACAAAAGATCGTCAATGAAATAAACGCTGTTGCAGAGTGTAGAAAGAAATAGCCGATAACACCGATCGTTGTTAGGCCGATCATGGAAACTCCGGCAGCTAGGCCATCTAGTCCATCGATCAAATTTACCGCATTCGTGATACCAAAGATCCAAAAAATCGTCGCAGGTAAACTCAACCATGATAAATTTATTTTCCCTAATAATGGTGCAGTAAAGAAATTGAAACGAATATCAGCAACATAATAAATAACTAATGCTGCTAGTAAAATACCTAAACTTTTTTGCTTCGGTGACAATTCAAATTTATCATCTAATAGTCCCGTAATTACAATGATCAATCCGCCTAATAAAATCTTGCTAATATAATCAAATGGGAGCACTCCACGAAACAATACCAACGAAGAGATCGCAAATGTAATAAATATCGGCAGTCCGCCTGCACTAGGCATCGGAACTTGATTCATTCGACGAGCATTAGGATTATCGACTAAGCCAGTCTGAACCGAAATAATCTTAAAAATCGGGGTTAAAATCAAGGCAATCAAAAAGGTCAAAAAGTATTTAATGATCAGCCCGAAGGACACTAAC
This sequence comes from Enterococcus sp. 22-H-5-01, assembly GCF_050310005.1. Lineage (NCBI taxonomy): Bacteria > Bacillati > Bacillota > Bacilli > Lactobacillales > Enterococcaceae > Enterococcus > Enterococcus sp. 22-H-5-01. Next base: position 191,424 of record NZ_CP189993.1, on the reverse strand, counting down.
ATGTTGCCACCTACCTTTGTATAAAAAATCATATAACGGAGTTCTAGTTATTTACAAGTTTTTTTTATAAACTTACAAATTTTCTAGCAATCACTTCTTCTTTTTCTTATTTATTACACGATTTTTGAGTTTGTTGAACCATTTATTTACCCGATTTGACCCTTCGGTTACTTCTTTTCCAGTTCTAAATTCTTCAATCGTTACATTTAAAACACCACCAACGATAATGATGGTCGCAGAAAAATTGAGCCAAAACATCAGAACGATAAAACTTCCGATGATTTGATAACCCGAAACGCGTTGAGCAAATGTCTGGGCATAGATACTAAAACCTTGAGCCAAAACGATCCAGCCGACAGTAGCAAAAACGGTCCCCGGTAATGCATACTTCACACGAACATGCGCGTTTGGGATCACGATATAGACCGCTCCCAAAATAATCAGCAATCCGATCACTGTTACTGGCCATCGCAATGCTAGAAAGGTCGAGATGATCTCAGGAGAAAAGCCAAACATTGGTTGTAACGCATCTAAAATAACTTGCCCCGCACTAAAGACCAAGGCCATCGCAATGATCGCCATCATGAGGATACCGACCATACCAACAGATACTACTCGACTGATCACAAAATTCCCGCGATCTTCTACCCCGTAGGCTCGATTCAGTGCTTTTTGTAATGAATTGATTCCGCGACTAGATGACCATAATGACGCTAGAACGGAGATCGATAGTGCACCACCAGAAGTATTTTCTAACAAGCCAATAATTGCAGGTTTCAAAAAACTATAAACATTTGGCGGAATCGCCTCGCTTAGATAAGGCAATACTGTTTCTGGAGTGATATTCAAAAAAGGAAGTAAATTACCGATCACAATCAGGATCGGAAAAAAAGAAAGCAACAAATAATAGGCGACTACCACGGAGCGGTCGCCTATTTCTGTCTCTGTAATGTGTTTGCGGATCGTTTGGATAAAATCCATTAATTTCTTATTCTCTTTAATTTTATCTATTGGTCCCATAAAGTTCCTCGTCTTAGTACGTTCCTTCTTCACCTTGTGAAGTCAAAATTTTTGGTCCTTCTTTTGTGATTGCTAAGGTGTGTTCGTATTGGGCACACCAGCCGCCATCTTGAGTATAAGCTGTCCAACCATTCGGATCCATCTTCATTTTCCATGTACCGGTATTGATCATTGGTTCGATCGTAATGACCATGCCCTCTTTCAAACGCAAACCTTTTCCAGCCACACCGTAATGTGGGATCGCTGGTTCTTCATGGATGGTTGGTCCGATGCCATGACCGATAAAGTCACGGACAACAGAAAAACCTTCGCCTTCTGCATATGTTTGAATCGCATGACCAATATCACCGATACGATTGCCTACTTGGGCTTGTTCGATTCCGATATACATCGCTTTTTTTGTAACGTCCATTAACCTTTGGATTTCAGGTGATACTTCACCAACAGCGTAAGACCAGCAAGAGTCAGACATAGCTCCTTTGTATTCTACACACATATCAACTTTGATCAAATCACCATTTTTTAACGGTTTTTTTCTAGGAAAACCATGACAAATTTCATTATTGATACTGCAGCAAGTCGCATATTCATAGCCTTCAAAACCAATTTGTGCAGCTGTACCGCCATGACTTTCGATAAAGTCTCTAACAAAGACTTCAATGTCCCAACTTGAAACACCTGGTTTGATAAAATCGCGTAAGTGGCGGTGCACATCCGCTAATAATTCTCCAGACTCATTCATCATTTCAATTTCTCGGTTTGATTTTAGTGTAATCATTCGTGTTCGTCTCCTTTTTCATCTTGTCTATTTTAACATAACCCTATAAAGCGAACAAATGGTTAGAAGTCTGGTTTTCCTTTTGTTTTTATTTTGGTATAATTGCCTTAAATTTGGCTTAAAGCTGAGGAGGAATTTTTTTGACATTAGCAAAAATCGTTTATGCAAGCATGACTGGAAATACCGAAGAAATCGCTGATATTGTGGCCGAAGCCTTCGAAAATTTAGATATCGAAGTTGAGATCGATGAGTGTACCCAAGTAGAAGCAGATGATTTTGAAGATGCAGATATCTGTGTCGTTGCAACTTATACTTATGGTGAAGGTGACCTACCTGATGAAATCGTTGATTTTTATGAAGATTTACAAGAATTAGATTTGAGCGGAAAGATCTTCGGTGTCTGTGGATCCGGCGATACTTTCTATGATGAGTATTGTAAATCAGTCGATGATTTTGATGCTGCCTTTGTTAAAACCGGTGCGACTCGCGGTGCTGACATCGTGAAAATCGAAATGGCTGCTGAAGAAGAAGATATCGAAAACTTAGAAGCTTTCGCAAAAAAAATTGTCGCTGCTGCGTCATAAAAAGAAAAAAAGAGTACCTGGGAAATTCAGGTACTCTTTTTTTGAACATATTTTCTTTGGAGAATTTCAAAGAAATGCTAAGATGGTACTAATGAAACGGAGGGATTTGAATGGTTCTATCAAACTTTGATACACTTTTAAAAAAATACGCTCACCTGATCGCAAAAGTTGGGGTCAATGTTCAAAAAGAAGACACGGTTGTTGTTTATGCCAGTGTTGAACAAGCACCACTCGCTCGCTTAGTAACAAAAGAAGCCTATAAATTAGGGGCTGCTGAAGTTATTGTCCAATGGAATGACGACGATATCCAACGGGCATTTTTAAGTCACGCGGCTGAAGATCGAATCAATGAGGTCCCGGCTTATAAAGTAGACGAAGCCAATACTTTTGCTGAAAAAAGAGTGACTCGAATCAGCATCGTCTCACAAAATCCAGATGCACTTTTAGGTGTCGATACCAATCGAGTCGCTGCTTTCCAATCAGCACGCGGAAAAGCATTGCAAGCGGTGATGGAAGCGACACAATCAAACAAATTACGTTGGACTGTAGTAGCGGCCTCAAGTCCTGCCTGGGCGGCAAAGGTTTTTCCTGAGTTTGCCTCAAGTGAAGAACAAGTTGACCGTCTATGGGATGAGATTTTCAAAACGACTCGCATTTACTCAGAAGATCCAGTCAAAGCTTGGGAAGAACATGACACTGTGATGCGTGAACAAGCGGAACGATTGAATAAAGAACAGTTCTCTGCTTTGCACTACACCGCTCCTGGTACTGATATCATGATTGGATTACCTGACAATCACGTTTGGGAAGGTGCTGGAAGTTTCGACGCCGATGGCAACGAGTTTATGGCCAACATGCCGACTGAAGAAGTCTTCACGGCTCCAGATCGTAATCGAATTGATGGCTATATCACTAGTACAAAACCATTAAGCTATGCCGGAACAACCTTGAATGAAATGAAATTTACATTTAAGGACGGTAAAGTCGTTGAATTTTCAGCTAAAGAAGGCGCTGACGTCCTTTCTTCTTTATTATCGATCGATGAAGGAGCTAAATATTTAGGTGAAGTCGCGCTCGTTCCAGATCCCTCACCTATCTCACAATCGGGTATCACTTTCTTCAATACTTTATTTGATGAAAATGCTTCGAATCATTTAGCGCTTGGTGCGGCGTATCCTTTCAGTGTTGAAGGTGGAACCGAAATGACCAAAGAAGAATTGGCACAAGCTGGTTTGAACAGCAGTCAAACTCATGTTGATTTCATGGTTGGATCTGATCAAATGGACATCGATGGCATCCGTAAAGATGGATCGACTACACCAATCTTTAGAAATGGTGATTGGGCATAAAAGAAAAACCACCGATTAAAATTTTTAATCGGTGGTTTCTTTTTGGATAGGATGTTCCCGACTGGAATCGAACCAGCGACCTATCGCTTAGGAGGCGATCGCTCTATCCTACTGAGCTACGAGAACGTGCTCTCTCATTGTAGCCATTTTAAATTAATTTCGCAAGATAACTAATGAAGTTTTAACAGATTTCGCGGATACCTTATTTTATTCTCTTGAAAATTGTTAACTTAGAGCAAAAAAAGGAAAAGACTTATTTACGTCTTTTCCCTTTGCTCTTTTTATTCTTTTTCTTTTTAGGATCTGCTTGTCTGACAGGCTCTTCAGTTAACAATTCACCGCCAAATAGATAAATCGGTGCAACCGGTAATTCAAGTTTTTTCGCAATTTTTAATAGATCCGCTTTGTCTTCTGGTGTAACAAACGTAATAACGACTCCGGTTTCACCCATCCGTCCTACGCGACCGGCACGATGAAGATAACTCTCTTCACTCAATGGCACATCCGCATTGACGACAAATGGCAATGATTCAATATCTAATCCACGACTAGCTAAATCGGTAGTTAATAATCCGAGAACTTGATGCTTTTTAAACTGTTCAATCGCATTTTTACGTAAAATTTTTGATTGATCTGATGCCAAACTAGCCACCGGTAATTGATGAAAAAGTAATTTTTCTTCTGCACTTCCCATGTCACTCAGCTGGTTAAAGAAAATCATCCCCCAAAAAGCAGGCATATTCAACAGACGACGCATTTGATCAACTTTTTTACGATCGTTGGTTTCAATATAAAAATGTTGTACGTCCCCTTGGCTATCGTCTTCTTTGGTTACATCGATTACTAGTAAATCTGATTCGATCGTATTCAATTCTTCTAATACTACATCTGCAGTAGCTGAGAAATACAATCTTTGGGCTTCATTATCCGTCGTTTTCAAGATTTTTTGAATCAATTGGAAACTTTGCCCTTGAACCAATTGATCGACTTCGTCAAACACTAAGGTTTTGATCGCTGGGGCTTTGATTTTTTTACCGCTGATCAATTCTAATACACGTCCAGGAGTTCCGACCAACAACTCTGGTTTTTTCTTTAAAGCTTCATGTTGACGTTTGACATTTGCTCCGCCGATCAACGCTTGTACTTTCATGCCAGAACCCGCTAACCATTTCCGCGCAACTTCAACGACTTGCATCGCAAGTTCCTGTGATGACGTCAAAATCAATACTTGGCTTGGCTTGCCAGCTTCTAATTGATTAAGTAATGGCAACAAATAGGCTAAGGTTTTTCCGCTACCAGTCGGTGCGATCCCGACCAAATGTTTTCCTTCTGTGATTGGATCGAAGACTCTTTCTTGGATCAACGCTGGTTTTTGAAACCCGGCTGTTTCCCAATTCGCTTGTAAAAATGGTACAAATTCTTGATTATTCATAGTTTCCCCTATTTCTTGTCGGCATCAAAAATAATGCCTGCACTTTTTCGCATATCATAAATCACTTGGTTAACATTTCGGGCAAGCTCTACCCATTCTTCATAAAACGTTCCTAACTCACGATCTGTTGGATTCATTATTACTTTTGCAAAATCATTGGCTTCTTCCACCATGGGATTTTCTAATTGATGAACGTTTAGTTTCTCTCTTCGTGCATGTTCGCGATCATGGAATACTGCTTCATCAATCGAGTTGACTGCATTTAGCACTAACGTCCCATTGGTTAAGTAAATCTCCGAAGCTTGGAAGCTATCTGTGATTTTTCCCGTACGGATCGTCACATCGAAATCATCATAACGTAAGATTCCCGTTCCCAAACCGTCTACACCAGTACGAATTTTTTTAGCAAAATATAGACTCTCATTTGGAATGCCAAACCAGGCTAAAGCTGCATAGATAGGATAGACCCCTAAATCAGCGAGTGCACCACCTGAAAAATGCGGCGAGAAAATATTTGGTTCTTCACCGTCTAAGACTTGATCATAACGAGACGAATACTTCATAAAGCTAAAGTCAGCCCCTAAAATATGGTCTTTCAAGGGTAAGAAATCAGCCACTGTTTTAAAGGCTTGCTCATGGATATTTCGAGCTGCTTCAAAGAAGAAAACTTGTTTTTGATTGGCTAATTCAATAATCTCATCCATTTCAGCTGGCGTTGAGAATGCTGGTTTTTCAACAATTACATTTTTTCCAGCTAAAATTGCTTGTTTCGCTTGTTCAAAGTGCAAACTGTTGGGTGAGGCAATGTAGATCGTATTTATATGTTCGATCGCAAAAAAAGTCGCTAGATCTGTGGCGTATTCTACATCACCATATTTTTCGCTAAATTTTTGGGCCGTTGCCAATTTTCTTGAATAGACAGCTGAAAGTTGATAGTTTCCTGTTTCATGTGCAGCTTGGACAAACTGATCTGTGATCCAGTTAGTCCCAATAATACCTAGATTAATCATGCTTTTTCCACCTTTCCTTGATTTGGATCAATAAATGGTTGGTTCAGGTCAAACGAAACCGCCTCTTTAAGGGCGATCGTTTCCTGATCTACCTCACAATTATACGCTAAAATCTGTACGCCGTCTGCTTTTGCCTGTTTTATTGCTTCAGAAAGAGCTGGCTGCATCTCGGAATGAATCGTCGCCACCCGTATTTGAGAAAATTGAACGATGAACAGAACAAAGCAGCGGTAGCCTAATTGTTGAGCATGCTGAAGTTCTCTCACATGTTTTAGACCTCTAAGCGTTGGCGCATCCGGGAACACACCGACTCCTTGATTTTCCAAAGTCATTCCTTTGACTTCCACAAAACCTTTTTCTTGTTGATCCGTTTCGAAATAAAGATCAAATTTTGAATGCCCATAAGTTACTTCTCTTTTTACTAAAGAAAGCGTGCCAGTTATACCTGGTAAGGAAATTGTGCCCGTAGTGAGACCTTCTGAAGCCAATGCGTTTGGAATCTGTGAATCGATATTGATCCACATCAGACCTTTCTTGACCGCAATCAAATCATAAGCCGTTTTTCGTTTTGCTGAAGGTTGATGATTGACAGCAACGATCACACCTGGAATAAGTAACTCTTTGCACCGGCCAGTATTTTTGACATGGACAATAATTTCTTCTTCGGTGTCGATTAAACGACATCGAGCAATAAATCGATTGCTTCTTTCTAAGAAAATGGCCAAATAAATTGTAGAATACTTCATTTTTATCAAAATCCTTCTAAAAAAAGTTAAATGGTCCTTAAGTTGGATGGAAAGATGACGGACTTTATTATATAGTATAACAAAGCTAGTGTGAAAGGAGTTTTTTGATGAGATTGAAATGGCCGGTCTTTTTAAGCTCGACCTCTTTGGGTATCGCTGCCGTGACCTCCAGACTTGTTCGTAAGCATGAAAACAAAGATTTAAATCAGCTCTATGTTGGTTCCTGGGAGTTTATTCATCCAAAAGGCCAAGCAAAGCACTCTATTACTATCTATCCAGATCTTTCGATTATTTTAGATGGTACAGCAATCATCTATCAGCTGATCGAATTAAGTGAACAAAAATTAGCGATTCAAGACCAATATGGATACCATTTATTGATCAAAACAAAAAACGGCATTCCAGACACACTGTATGATGAACTAGAGGACTTATCTTTGCCTCTCATATCAAAGAATTAACCAGCAATTATTCTGCCCCGTAAAATTAGACTTAAAATCTAATGTTACGGGGTATTTTTATATTTCCAGTTAGTTTAAAAATGAATTCGTCGCTTTTTACGACAAAGTTCGTCATCTTTTTTGTCTTGATTATGGTCTACTGATTATAACGGATGTACTCAATTCAGAAAGGAATCAGCTAAATGGAAGAATTAAACAATAAAAATGCGGCGTTGCTTTTGCGTTATGGCAGGATCATGTTAAAAAGCAACTATGCAACCAATGATGTCAAAAACAATTTGATAAAAATGTCCCACTTTATCAAATCGGCTGAATATTCTTTTTTTGTGACCGAGACAGCTTTGGTTGTGATCAATTCGATCGATAATGAAGTTCGGATGGTTACCGTTAAAGACAATGCCTACAATTTTGAAAAAACAACCTTAGTAGAAAAAGAAGTCGCTTTATTTTATAACCACCAGATTTCAGCAGATACTCTATATAAAAAATTAGCTGCGATCGATCATATGACTGTTGGCTTTCCTCTATACATCCAACTCCTGTGCGCCGGGACGATTTCTGGTGCAGCATATTGTATGTTCAATCAAACATCAGCAACTGCCTTGTTAGCTTTTTTCGTTACGATCATTGCTTACTTTGTCTATTTGCTGGTACAGAAATTCTTACAAGTAAAAATGTTATCGGCGTTAGTCTATTCTTTATGTGTCTCGATTATTTCAATTTTGCTTTATAAAAAAGCGCTCATCCCTGATTCCTTTTCATTGATTTTAAGTGGTTTGATGCCTTTGCTTCCAGGATCAGTTATTGTAAATTCCATCAAAGCCAGTATCAATGGTGATTATATTTCTGGTTTGACTCAAGGGATTTATGCGATCAATACCCTTTTGATGTTAGTTTTTCCAGTTGTGTTTGTATTGACCAATACGTGATCGGAGGAAAAAAATGATTTATCTATTCAGTTTTCTAGTCAGCGCTTGTGTTTCCGTACTAAATAATATCCAACGAAAATATTTTGTATTATGTGGATTAGCAGGTGCTTTTACTTATATGGCTTATCTATTTTTTACAAAGTATACAAATGAGTCCGTCGCTTCATTATTAGCCTGTATCATCCTAGCGGTCATCAGTCAGTTATTTGCTAAATTGACCAAAGCTCCTAGTACGATTTTTACGATTCCTGGTATCATGCCGATCGTTCCTGGAAGTTTACTTTTCAAGGCTTTCAATTTTTTAGTCGAAGATCAATACAGCCAAGCACTCTCGCTTGGCTTACAGGCGATGCTTGTTGGTTTTTCGATTGCGATTGGTCTGATTTTGAATGAATCGATCACTTATATCTTGAAAAAGAAAAATTATTTCAGCTTCAACAAATAAAAAACCGAAGTGAATGATTCACTTCGGTTTTCTATTTGCTTATTGATATACCATTAAGCGTAATAATTGATCGACTTCTTCAGCAGCTTTACGGCCTTCACGAATTCCCCAAATAACTAAGCTTGGTCCACGACGAGCATCGCCGGCTACGTAAACTTTTTCGTTATCTGTAGCATAATTTTCATAAATTTCTTTAACTGAAAAAGCATCTAATAACGCTTTTTCAGCACCGGTAAATCCCATTGCTAACAAGACAAGATCAGCTTTCAATTTTTTTTCAGTCCCTTGAATCGGTTGAAATTGACTATCGACTTGAACCGTTTCAATCGCGGAAACTTTTTCAGCTTCTGTTCCGATAAATGCTTTCGTTGAAGTACTGTAAACCGTCAGCTCAGGATTCTCAACAAGTCCCTCAGCTTGACCATAGCCTAAACGATCAATCATCGAATATTCAGGCCAAGGATTATTTTTTGTCCGAGTTCCCGGTAATTGCGGTGTGATTTCTAATTGTTTCACTGAGGCCGCACCTTGACGAATCGCAGAACCAATACAATCATTTCCTGTATCTCCGCCCCCGATGACCACAACATGTTTTCCAGCTAATGGTTTTTCAATAACCTTTTTCCCTTGTTTCATGACTTGCTTAGTACATTCAGTTAAATAATCAACTGCTAAATGAATACCCGCTAGCTCACGACCAGGAATTTTTAAATCTCTCGCCACACTAGCTCCTGAAGCAATGATCACACGATCGTACTCTGATTGTAATTCTTCGGCTGAAATATCGCTGCCGATTTCCGTATTCAATACAAAACGAATGCCAACTTCTTCCATTACATCGATCCGTCGTTGGACGATTTCTTTATCTAATTTCATATTCGGAATACCATACATCAATAAACCGCCAGCCCGATCACTACGTTCATAAACGGTCACTTGGTGCCCTAATTGGTTCAACCGCCATGCCGCTGACAATCCCGCCGGACCAGAGCCTACGATCGCGACTTTGAATTCTGTCCGTTCAACGGGCAGACCATCTGCTTTGACCCAGTCATTTTCAAATGCTTGATCAATAATGAAACGCTCATTGTCATGGATCGCCACACCAGAACCGTTCAATCCTTCGGTACATGATTTTTCACAAGGAGCTGGACAAACTCGTCCCGTCATTTCTGGTAGCGGATTGGTTTTGACTAAACGATCAAAGGCATTTTTGAAATCCCCTCGATAAACGAAATCGTTCCATTCAGGAATCAAATTGTCATTTGGACAACCTGAGACTGCTCGTTTTCCACCATAAAAAATTCCAGTATGACAAAATGGGATACCGCAGTTCATACAACGAGCGGCTTGTTCTTGTCTTTCGGCCACGCTAAGCGGTATTTGTAGTTCTTCCCAGTCTTGTACACGTTCTGCGACTGGACGATAAGGGTTGTCCTTACGCGGATATTTTAAAAAGCCAAATGGATCTGCCATTCTAGCCACGCTCCTTTCCAGCCGGTACCGTTTGCTCACCGATTACAGTCACAAACGCTTTTTCGATTAATTCTTCTCCTGTTAAGCCGGTAGCCGCTAATTCTTCGGTCACACGAACCATTTCATGGTATTCTCGCGGATAGACTTTGACAAAATGTTTCTGAGCCACTTCCCAATTATTCAATAGTTCTGCCGCTTTCAATGAATCCGTATAAGCTAGATGTTTTTCGATCATTTCTTTCAAGATCGCATCTTCTCCCGTCTCACCGACTTTGAAAAGATCCACCATTTCACGATTGCACTTCGCTGCAAAACTATCAGTTGGATCATAGACATAGGCGACACCACCTGACATGCCGGCAGCAAAATTTCGGCCAGTTGATCCTAAGATCACTGCCACACCACCTGTCATATATTCACAACCATGGTCTCCGACACCTTCAACAACAACATTGGCACCACTGTTGCGGACACAAAAACGTTCGCCCGCTTTTCCACGGAAATAGCCTTCTCCACGGTTCGCTCCAAAACAAACGACATTTCCGACGATCGGAGAATTTTCTACGTCATAGGCCGCATCCGCTGGTGGGACGATAATCACGCGCCCTCCGCTTAGCCCTTTAGCTACATAGTCATTGCCTTCACCAATTAACTTAAGTTCCATCCCTTGAGTGATGAATGAACCGAAGCTTTGGCCAGCAATTCCATGATACGTATACTTGATTTGACCTGGAGTCAACGCATAATTCCCGAAACGCTCTGCAATCCAACCACCCATCCGGGCTCCAACTGTTCGATTCACATTATTGATCGAGTCGGTCACAGCCACAGGAGTCCCATTTTTAATCGCTACTGTTGCAAATTGATCTAATTCCGGCCAGTCACGAGCGGCTTTAAACGGATCATCCATTTTACGTTCGATACCGATACTCGTTGAAAGAATCCGTGAAAAATCTAATGTTTTTGCTTTACCTTTTGCAATAAAACGAGGTTGTAATACTTCCGCGTGACCGATCATTTCATCGATACTTCTGAAACCTAATTCAGCCATGATCTCTCTCAAATCTTCCGCAATGAAATACATCATATTGATCAAATGTTCCGGTTTTCCAACAAAGAATTTTCGCAACTCTGGATTTTGCGTAGCAACACCTACTGGACAAGTGTTCAAACTACAGACGCGCATCATAACACAACCGATCGCGACCAATGCCAATGATGCAAAACTATATTCTTCAGCTCCTAATAAGATCGCCATCGCAACATCACGGCCAGTCATTAATTTCCCGTCTGTTTCTAACGTCATCCGTTGACGTAAATTGTTCATAGCCAATGTTTGGTGCGCTTCAGCGACGCCCATTTCCCATGGTAATCCGGCATCTCGAATCGAATTTCGTGGTGACGCGCCGGTTCCACCGTCATAGCCTGAAATCACGACGACATCTGCTCCAGCTTTCACAACACCTGTTGCGATCGTACCAACACCGGTACTGGAAACTAATTTTACATTGATCTTCGCATAATGATTGATTGCTTTTAAATCATAGATCAATTGTGCTAGATCCTCGATTGAATAAATATCATGATGCGGCGGCGGTGATATCAAACGTACTCCTGGTGTCGATCCTCGGATCTCGGCAACCCATGGAAAGACTTTATTACCGGGTAATTGCCCACCTTCTCCTGGTTTTGCCCCTTGCGCCATTTTAATTTGTAATTCTTCGGCACTCATCAAATATTCAGCATTGACGCCAAAACGGCCAGAAGCCACTTGTTTGATTTTACTATTGTAATTTTTACCGTCAGCTTGTACTTTGAATCGTTTGCGATTTTCGCCACCTTCACCGCTATTTGATTTTGCTCCGATCGCATTCATTGCTTCGGCGATACATTGATGGGCTTCTTCGCTCAAAGAACCATAAGACATTGCACCGACTTTGAACCGTTTGACGATTTTACTTGCTGGCTCTACTTCAGAAAGTTTGACCGCTGAACGATCTTTTTTAAATTCCCACAACGCTCGTAGATTAGTCGGCTCGTCCAGTGCCTCTTGGTTCATCGCTTCGACATAGTGTTTGAATTGTTGGTAATCACCTGAACGAACAGCTTGTTGAAAATTATAGATCGTCTGCGGATTGAATAAATGATGTTCCCCATCGGCCTTGTACTGGAAGCTGCCGCCAGAAGCCAGCAAATCATTTTGCCGCGGACCATAGGCTAGATAATGTCTAGCTAAATATTCTTCTTCGATTTGTTCTAATGCCAAACCGCCGATCCGGCTTGCTGTTCCAGTGAAATATTTTTCGGTCACAGCTTGGCTGATTCCTACGACTTCAAATAATTGTGCCCCATGATAACCAGCGATCGTCGAGATCCCCATCCGTGACATGACTTTAACGATGCCTTTTTCGGCGGCTTTCCGATAATTTTCTAAGCCATTTTCTAGATTAAAATCTTTTAATGTTGCATACGCACCATATGGATGGATTCCACTTGCTCCATAACCGATCAACGTCGCAAAATGGTGGACTTCACAGACTTCTGCAGAATCGACAACGATACTTGCCTGAGCCGCTTTCCCTTTACGAACTAAATGATTATGCAAACCAGAAACAGCTAATAAAATCGGCATTGCCATTTGGCTTTTTTGCGAATTTCGATCCGATAAAACCAATAAAGTTGCCCCATTATCAACGGCAGATTCTGCCGTTTTAAACATCTGTTCTAAACCATCTTCTAAGGCATTTGAACGATTGATCGTATAAAGAGTTGAAATCGTCACGGCCTTTTGGTGATTTGTTTCCAAGTTTACAAGTTTTTGGAATTCTGCCGCACTTAATACGGGACTAGCGATTTTTACTTTTTGACAATTTTGAGCATCGTCTTGTCGGATATCGCCATCTCGGCCTAAAAACATTTCTGTTCCAATAACTAATTGTTCTCGAATCGCATCGATCGGTGGATTCGTAACTTGAGCGAATTGCTGCTTGAAATAGGTGAAGAGCGATTGCGGTTTATTGCTCAAAACAGCTAATGGTGAATCGTACCCCATCGAAAGAACAGGTTCTTCACCCTTTTCAGCCATTGGCAATAATGCACCCCGAATAATTTCATCATTATAACCATTCAGTTTCCACATTTTTTGCAGTTCTTTTTGTGACCAATCACTTTCTGAAACATCTGCTTTTGGAAGCTCTACTAATTCAAGGCGATTGTCTGCCAACCATTCGCTGTAATTATGGGCTTTAGCATAATGTTCTTTAATCTCTTGATTGCGATAAAATTTACCGGCAACAGTATCCACTAAAATCATATTAGCAGGACCTAAGACTCCTTTTTCGATCACATTCGAAGGCGCAAAATCAACGACACCAGATTCTGAAGCGACTTGAACAAAGCCATCTTTCGTGATCGAATAACGTGATGGACGTAAACCATTACGATCCAACGTTGCCCCCACCATGTCACCATCTGTAAAACATAAAGCCGCAGGTCCATCCCAAGGAGCCATAAAACTAGCATTGTATTCGTGGAAAGCAGTCAATTCTTCGCCTAAACCGGCTTCTTTTGACCATGCCTCTGGCACCATCATCATTAATGCATGCGGAATGTCACGGCCATTTCGATAAAGATATTCCATACAATTTTCTAATTTAGCAGAATCAGAATCTTCTTCATTGTACACTTCGATGCCATGACTCTTCATCCAATTTTCTGACCCGCGCAACGTATTGATTTCACCATTGTGAGCTAAAAAACGAAATGGTTGCGCACGATCCCAACTAGGAAAGGTATTGGTTGAAAAACGCGAATGTACCACTGCAATGCTCGCTTCAAAAGCCTCATCTTGTAAATCATCATAAAAAATACCGACTTGATACGCATGCAGCATTCCTTTATAAACGATCGTCTTAGCAGATAGACTACAGATCGATAATTCTTGAGCCTGATAATTTTTTTCTAATTTACGTCTTAAGCGATACAAACGATCTTCAAAATCACGATCTGATGAAACATCTAGTGGACGTTTAATGAATAATTGCACAAAGCTAGGCATCACTTTTTGAGCGCCGGGCCCGCAATTCTCATATTGAAACGGTACGTCGCGTTGCCATAAAACTTGGTATCCAGCAGCTTCGATTTCAGTTACTAAGGCTTGCTGTAACTCTCTTTTTTGCTCTGGATCATCAGGCAAGAAAAACATTCCGACGGCATACTGACCTTTAGCTGGCAAAACAGTCGCGGATTTTTTAGCTTCTCTTTGGAAAAATTGATCTGGAATCGTTATCAAAATCCCAGCACCATCACCCGTTTCCGGTTCTGCACCGGTTCCGCCCCGGTGATTCATTCGTTCTAACATCGTTAACGCATAGCTGACTAACTGATGCGATGTATTCCCTTGCATTTGGGCAATGAAGCCCATACCACAAGCATCTTTCTCGAAAGAAGGATCATACATGGTTGGTGCTTCGTAAGTTTTTTGTGTCGTCATTACCATCATCCTTTAAATAATTTGACAATTCTCATTTATTTTTAATATACTACCTTTTTTTAAAAAGATAGGCAAGCCTTCTTAGAAATTTTTTTTAATTACCTCTGTTATATACTGTTCTTTTTAGTAAAGAAAAATCCAATCAAATGGAAATAATCTGAATTTTTTGGTAGAATTAATCTGATATGCTTCGTTATGAAAGGATGAACATCAATGACGCCGAATCGCGAAGATTACTTAAAATTAATATTAGAATTAGGTGGCGACCAAAAAAAAGTAAGCAACAAAAAGATCGTTGCTGGTTTATCTATTTCTGGAGCTTCTGTCAGTGAAATGATCAATAAGCTAGTCAAAGAAGGCTTAGTTGAACACTCTCCCTATCAAGGTGTCCAACTGACAGCTGCAGGACTAGAAAAAGCAAGTACCTTAGTACGGAAACATCGATTATGGGAAGTTTTCTTAGTGGATCACCTTGGTTATTCTTGGAATGAAGTCCACGATGAAGCCGAAGTTTTAGAACATGTGACTTCTTCACAAATGGAACAACGGTTGGATGATTATCTGAGCCATCCGACATTTTGTCCGCATGGCGGCATGATTCCCCAAGAAGGACAAACCGTCCACGAAAAAAGCCGCGAGACATTGGTCAATTACCCTGAAGGTTCGACTATCCGAATCGCTCGAGTGTTAGACGAAAAGGAACTACTGGATTATTTGATGGATCTAACGATCGATATCCACGATGTCTATACGATTAAAGAGATCGCCGCTTATGAAGGACCGATTACTTTACAAAATGACCAAAAAGAAGTTTCAATTAGTTACAAAGCAGCTTCAACAATTTTTGTTGATCTTTTATAAACTTATTTTTAGTGACAAGCAGACACTTAGAGTGGTATGCTTGAAAAATTCCTCCCGCTATTTTAATGAAACAGCGGGATCTGATCCAATCATCTTTAAAAGAATTAGGAGTGAACGTATATGGAACAAGCAGCATTATTCACCATCTTCGGTGGCACTGGCGATTTAGCGAAGCGTAAACTTTATCCTTCATTATTTCGTCTTTATAAAAAAGGCAGTTTAGCAAAACATTTTGCTGTGATCGGTACCGCTCGTCGGCCGTGGAGTGACGATCACTACCGAGAAATCGTACGAGATACGATCAAAGACTTGAATCCAACGAAAGAAGAAGCAGAAGAATTTTCTAGTCACTTCTATTATCTTTCTCACAACGTGAATGACACAGAACATTACGATCAGTTGAAGGATTTATCTGATCGTTTAGACGGGGACTATCAATTAGAAGGCAATCGCTTATTTTATTTAGCCATGGCGCCACAATTTTTTGGTACGATCGTTAATCATTTGAAATCTCAAGGGATTCTAACTGAAAAAGGCTATAACCGTCTAGTGATCGAAAAACCGTTTGGCTTCGACTATGATTCTGCCGATGAATTGAACGAACAGATCCGCAATGTCTTCCCTGAAGAAGCCATTTTCCGAATCGATCATTATCTAGGGAAAGAAATGATCCAAAATATTTCAGTGATCCGTTTTGCCAACAATATTTTTGAATCACTTTGGAACAATCGTTACATTGAAAATATCCAGATCACTTTCTCAGAAGCCTTAGGTGTCGAAGATCGTGGCGGTTATTATGAAAATAGCGGTGCGTTAAAAGATATGGTCCAAAATCATATCCTACAAGTTGTTTCTTTATTGGCAATGGAAGTCCCAACTTCTTTCTCAAATAAATCACTGCGGGAAGAAAAGGTTAAAGTTTTACAAGCCATTCGTCGTTACGATGAAGAAGAAGTGGCAAAAAACTTTGTCCGCGGTCAATACGCTGCTGGTGAATTAGACGGCAAAGACTTTGCTGCTTATCGCGACGAACCGAACGTAGCTGAAGACTCAGCGATGGAAACTTTTGTTGCTGGTAAATTCATGATCGACAACTTCCGTTGGGCGGGTGTTCCCTTCTATATCCGAACTGGTAAACGAATGACAGAAAAAGGCACTCGTATCAATATCGTCTTCAAGCAAGTACCTGTAAATGTCTTCAATTTTGAACAAGAAGAAACAGGCGGCAAAGACTTACCGCAAAATATTTTAACGATCTATATCCAACCAACTGAAGGCTTTTCTTTATCGTTGAATGGCAAACAAATTGGACAAGGTTTCAATCCTGAACCAGTAAAACTAGATTTCCGTCAAAGCGAAGAAGTCACCGGCAATAGTCCTGAAGCCTATGAAAAATTATTGCTTGATGCCTTGAATGGCGATGGCACTAACTTCTCTCACTGGGATGAAGTCGCAAATTCATGGGAAATCGTTGACCGTATCCGTCAAGCCTGGGATCAAACAACCCCTGAGTTTCCGAACTATGCGGCAGGAACCATGGGCCCTGATTGTGCCTTTGAACTTTTAGCTAAAAACAACCACGAATGGGCATGGCAGCCAGATCATTGGTACCGTGAACGTGGGAAATTAGATTAAACAAAAAGCTGAGACAAAAGTATTTTTTACTTTCGTCCCAGCTTTTTTTTAATAAAAAAAGGCTGCCCCATTATTGGGACAGCTCTTTTTCTTATTCTAAACCTTCAGCGGCTGCTTCAGGATAGTGTTCTTCAACGATATGGGCACATGAGGCACATAGTGTTGGTAATTTTTCGTCTGATCCGACTGTTGTTCGGACTTGGCGGCAACGATCACAGACTTCGCCATCAGCTTTTTCAACTAAGATCGCTACATCTTCAAATTTTACTGCTTCTGCTGGTGCAGCTTCATTAGAGATGCTGAATGAGTCAGGTGATACGATCAATAATTGAGCCAAATCGGCATCTAATGCAGCTAACATTGTGTTTACTTGTTCGCTTGGATAGATGGTTACTTTGGCTTCTAATGATTTACCGATTACTTTTTCGTTCCGGGCATTTTCTAATGCTTTTAAGACCTTATCACGGAAATCCATGAAGGCTTTCCAAGTATCTAATAGTTCCGCTTGGTTGGCGTATTCTTCATAGCTTGGTAATTCAGCTAATTGGACATATTCCTCTTCTTCTTTCAAATACGTCCAGATTTCTTCTGTCGTATGTGGAATGATTGGAGTCAATAATTTTGTTACAGCAACAGCTACTTGATAGAAAACTGTTTGCATACAACGACGTTCGTAGCTGTCCTCTGCTTGGATATAAACAACATCTTTAGCAAAGTCTAAATAGAATGAAGATAAATCAACCGTCAATAAATTGATGACTGTTTTATAAATTTGTGTGAAGTCGTATTTTTCATAACCATCTTCACGGATTGTTTTGATCACTTGGTTCAAACGTACCAACATATATTTATCGACTGAACGTAATTCATCGTAAGCAACCGCGTGTTCTGTAGGTTCAAAATCAGTTGTATTGGCTAATAAGAAACGCATCGTGTTACGGATTTTACGATAAACTTCGGATACTTGATTCAAAATATCCATTGATACACGAACGTCTGATTCATAATCGACACTGCTGACCCATAGGCGTAAGATATCCGCACCCATTTGTTTGATTACTTTGTCAGGCACGATCGTATTGCCAAGTGATTTACTCATCTTACGACCTTCACCGTCTAATGTGAATCCTTGAGAAAGAACCGCTTTATAAGGCGCTACACCATTGATTGCTACACTAGTAGTGATACTTGAGTTGAACCAACCACGGTATTGGTCAGAACCTTCAAGATACATATCTGCTGGGAAAGTTAAGTAGTCGCGTTGACGCAAGACTGCTTCATGAGAAGAACCAGAATCAAACCAAACATCCATGATATCTGTTTCTTTCGTAAATTCGCCATTTGGTGAGCTTGGATGAGCGAAACCTTCAGGTAATAAATCTTTGGCTTCACGTTCAAACCAGATACTTGAGCCATGTTCAGCAAATAATTCTGCGACATGTTCTGTTGTTTCCGGGGTGATGATTGCTTCGCCGTCTTCACCGTAGAAAATAGGTAATGGGACGCCCCATGCACGTTGACGAGAGATGACCCAATCGCCACGGTCACGGATCATGTTATACAAACGTGTCTTACCCCAAGGAATGATCCAATCTACTTTTTCGATTTCGTCTAAGATATCTTGACGGAATTTATCGATTGAAGCGAACCATTGTGGTGTCGCACGATAGATAACGGGTTTTTTCGTCCGCCAGTCATGCGGATAACTATGTGTAAAGAAGTCTAATTTCAATAGCGCATCTTTTTCTTTTAATAAATCAGTGACCATTGGATTGACTTTATCGTAGTAAACTCCTTCAAATCCAGGAGCATCAGCAGTCATCATACCACGGTCATCGACTGGTGAAATGATATCATTACGATATTTTTTCCATGCAAAATAGTCATCTTCCCCATGTCCAGGAGCTGTATGAACTAAACCAGTACCCGCATCTAAAGTAACGTGGTCACCTAAGATCACTAATGATTCACGATCATAAAATGGGTGTTGCGCAGTCATGTTTTCAAGCTCTTGTCCAGCAATTTCTTTCAAGACTTGTGGCTCTGACCATTCTAATTCAGTTGCAACAGTGTCTAATAAATCTTTTGCTACTACAAATTTTCTACCATTTGCTTCTACCACTACATAAGTGTAAGCAGGATTGACAGAGATCCCTTGGTTTGCTGGCAATGTCCAAGGTGTCGTTGTCCAAATGATAAATGATGTATCTGTATCTAATAGACCCTTGCCATCTTTTACTTGGAAAGCGACATAGATCGATGGTGATTTCACATCTTTATATTCGATTTCAGCTTCAGCTAATGAAGATTCACTTGATGGCGACCAATAGATTGGTTTTAATCCTTTATAGATGTAGCCTTTTTCTGCCATTTTTCCGAAAACACGGATTTCAGCTGCTTCATAATCAGGAGTCAATGTCACGTATGGGTTATTCCATTCGCCAGCGATCCCTAAACGTTTGAAGTCTTCTCGTTGTTTATCGACTTGTGACAACGCATATTCTTCACACTTTTTACGGTATTCAGACATTGTCATTTCTTTACGTTTGATTCCTTTATTCGCTAATACTTGTTCGATCGGTAGTCCGTGTGTATCCCAACCAGGAACGTAAGGTGCACGGAAACCTGACATTGATTTTGAACGAACAATAATATCTTTACTGATTTTATTCAAAGCATGACCTAAATGGATGTTCCCATTTGCATATGGAGGGCCATCATGTAAAACGAAAGTTGGTTTGCCTTCGTTTAATTTTTGGCGTTTTTCATAAATTTTATTTTCTTCCCACTCTTTTTCCCATTGACCTTCACGATTAGGCAAGTTACCGCGCATCGGGAAACCAGTTTTCCCTAATTGAAGGGTTTCTTTTGTTTTCATTACCGATCGTCTCCTTTATTTCTTTTTCATTACTGCTTTAGACTGTTTTGATCATTCTTAAAAAGAGTTACGCTATTTTTACCAGGTAGTTTTGCAAAAAAACGACAAAAAAACAAGCGCATCCGCAAAGGGACGAGCTTGTCGTGGTACCACCCAAAATTTGAAACATGAAAGTTTCCTCTAATCATCTTTAACGCAATGATGCGTCAACTGCTACTGAATGTTCGCAATTGATCGATACTAGAGGATCTTTCTAATTAGAGGGTCTTGCCGAACTTTCACTCTCATCGGCTCGCTTAAAAGAATCTAATCAGCTTTTCTGTTCTAGCTGTTTACTCTTCGTCTGATTTAATCAATTCAGGAATATCAATCGTCAAACCCATATCTTCTTGTGGTTCGTCGATAATGATTGGTTCACTTGAGTCTACTGCATTCACAGTATCATTGTCAAGTTCGTTCGCTAAAACTTCTTGCAAGACTTCGTGGCTATCGCCAATGTATGTAGACATCGGTTTTAGGACTTCATCCCAATCCCCACTGCGTGCTTGATCTAATTGTGTTTCTAACAATAATAATAATTGTTGATGGAAAACACGAGTTGATTTCTTCAAATCATTTGTTTCTGTTGCTAATTGACGAGCTTTTTCAGTAGCATCGGTTAAGATTTCTTTCGCTTTGTCTTCAGCTGTTGTTGTTAACAGATGGGCTTTTTGCATCGCATTAGAAATCAATTCATCCGCACGGTTTTGAGCAGAAGTAACGATCACTTCTGATTCTTTGCTGGCAGAAGATTTTACTTTGTCGGCGGTATCTTGTGCAACAACGATTGATTGATTCAAAGCTTCTTTTAATTCGTTGAAATATTCTAGTTTTTCTTCTGAATGTTTCAATGCTTTTTCTAATTCACGATTTTTCGCGATACTGTCTTCATAATCGCGTACGATCATATCTAAGAAATCATCGACTTCATCTTGATTATATCCACGCATTTTAGTGGAGAAACTCTTATTTTGGATATCTAATGGAGTTAATGCCATTTTTTGTTCACCTCATAAATTTATTTTCGTAATACGCCTAAACGTAAACGAAATTTCTCTTTTTTTGTTTTTCCTTCTAATCCTTGGATCTGGATTCGACCAAAACCACGGACTGAAACGACATCTAATAAATCAAGGACATAATCAGGCCGCTCATTGACTGCCCAATTAACTTTGACTTTACTTGCTTCAACTAATTGTTTGGAGCGCTGACGTGAGATATTATAGACTGTCGAAATGATCGCATCTAAACGTAGCGATGTCGCAGTCATACTTTCTTCTTGCCAACTATCCTTTGGTACGATGATCTCTGTGTATGGCCGTTCTTCTAGATGAACCGTTACTCGACCGATTTTGGTGACTTGATTGATGATATAACTAGCAGAATCTTTGGCTAAAAAGATTTGCCAGCGGTCACCATCTGAGATGATATCTCCAAAGTAATCCCGTTTGATTCCGGCACTCATCAATGTACCTAAAATTTTCCCATGAGAAAGCTCCACGAATTTTTGTGGATACTTGACTTCGATCATGACTAATTCATAATCTTCGATCGTGGGCTCGTAATACTCTGGATAGATCATGCAGCGGCAACGTTCAGCATGTTCATAGCCGCCATAAAAAGAAAACTTCAGATCACTATTTTCTTGAACTAAGATTTCTAAAATATAGGCTTGTCGAGGATCTAAAAAATTCGTCAAATAAGGTGCGTACTGGCTTTCGACTTGTTCTAGCCAATCACCAACACTATCAACAAATGGATGCTCTTCGGGCCTAAAATGTTGATAGACATTTGCGTTCATGTGGCACCTCCTTAATAAATAAGACTAATCAGAATTTTTTGCAGAACCTCCAACGCAATATTTAAGGCTATGATCGCTGCCATGACAGAAAAATCGATACCGCCAAATTGGAGCGGTAAACGCCGAAATAAATCTAAAAATGGTTCACAGATCTTACCTAACAACTGACCAAGTTTTGATTGATACGCCCCAGGAAACCAAGACATCAATGCATAAACGACCAAAAGGATCGTATAGAAATAAACTAGTCGGCTCAATACATTAAATAGTGTAATTAGTAAACTCAATAAATTTCTCCTTTACATTCCTAACCCATAGATATCTTCATCAACCATCGTGCTCAATGAAGAATTGTTGATTTCATAATTTGTTGGTGTGCACAAAAACATTTCATTGCCAACCCGTTTGATATCTCCGTCGATCATGAATACGACACCGGTCAAAAAATCGACCATCCGACGCGCTTTCATTTCGTCTAAGGATTCAAAGTTGATCAACACAACTTCCCCTTGTCCAACTCGTTTTGCAATCGAGGTAGCTTCAGAGTATGACTTGGGTTCAATAACAGAAATACGATCTTTGTTTTTTGTTTCTGTCTTCGGTGTAAACCGTTGTGAACGATTATTGTTAGGCATTGCCACAACTTTTTCATTCTTAGTAACAGGTGTTGTTTCAACTTTTTGTTTGATCACATCAGACCGACGATTTGTCAGCTGAGGCTCAACAACGGATTGTGCTTGCCTTTGTGGCATCACTGGTTGTTGCTTTTGTGGCGCAACTTGTTTTTGATATGTAGGACGTACTTTCATCCGTTCTTTTTTAGCTGGCGCACTCTGTTTTGGGCGGCTGACCTGCTTCTTTTTTTGTGCAGGGGCTGCTGGTGCGGCAACTTCATGGTGGTACATATCATCATCATCAGCTAAACCAAAAAAATCAGTGATTTTCGCTAAATTAATTCCCATTAACTTTACCTAGCCTTTCTTGAATAGTGCTGTTCCAACCCGAACAAAAGTAGCACCTTCTTCAATTGCTAAACTGAAATCTTGGCTCATTCCCATGCTTAACTCCGTACATGGCGCGTATGGCAAGTTTAGTTCTTTCATTTGTACTTGAAGCTGTTTCAAATTTGCAAAAATAGCTCGGATATCCGCTTGCGTTGCTTCATAAGGCGCCATCGTCATCAAGCCTACGATGTTGAGCTTATCTAGCTCTGCTAATCCTTCGATAAACGTTTGTAGCTCAGCAGGGGCAATCCCTTGTTTGGATTCTTCACCTGAAACATTGACTTCAATAAAACAATTTATCTTGTGTTCTGCACGCTTTTGGATCTCTTGTGCTAAACGTAAACTGTCTAACGCATGAAAGTAATCAATTTCATTTATAATCAATTTTACCTTGCGACGCTGCAAATTGCCAATAAGATGCCATCTTACTTGTGGATAATCCGTCAGAGCTTGCTTCTTTTCTAGTAATTTATCTACTCGATTTTCTGCGATATCTCTGACACCCAATTTAATAAGTTCTTCTGCTGCATTGGAATCGACACTCTTGGTTACCGCAACCAACGTTACTTCCTCTGGTTTACGAGAAACAAGAGCACACGACTCCTGAATCTCTTGCTCGATTCTATGCAAGTTTTCAGCGATCATGTGCTCTCCCCCTTTTATTTTCTACGGCGAAAGAATGGTGGTGTATCTAATTCCTCATCTTTGTCAGTTTTAACTTCTTCACGATTAAAGGTTTCAAATTCTTTCTTTTCGATATTATCAAATTGTGTTTCTTCTACGCGAGGACGCACATTTTCTTCTTTACGAATATCCCATTCACCAAAAGCAGATTGGCTTTCAGTATTACGTGCAGGTTCGATATCTAAATTTTGTTTTTGTGGAACGGATTGGACTTGACTAGCTCGTTGTGTATTGCGAGTAGTCTTACGCTCCTTTTTTGTTGGGTCAATCCCTGTCGCGATAACTGTCACACGGATTTCGTCGCCCAATTCTTCATTGATTGATGTACCTAAGATGATGTTTACATCACCTGTTGCAGCATTTGCAACGATATCAGACGCATCTTGTGCTTCGAACAATGTCATGTCTAAGCCACCAGTGATGTTTAACAATACTTGTTCAGCACCATCGATAGAAGTTTCTAGCAATGGAGAAGAAATAGCTTTCTTCGTTGCTTCAACAACACGTTCTTCACCGCTGGCAACACCGATACCCATCAAGGCTGTTCCTTGATTAGCCATTACGGTTTTCACATCAGCGAAGTCCAAGTTTACGTAACCAGGAGCAGTGATCAAATCAGAGATACCTTGAACACCTTGACGTAAAACATTATCTGCTTCACGGAATGCTTCAAGCATTGGCGTCTTCTTGTCAACAACTTCTAGTAAACGGTTGTTTGAGATGATCAATAATGTATCAACGTTTTCTTTCAATAAAGCAATACCTTCTGCCGCGAAACGACCACGTTTTGGTCCTTCAAAGCTGAATGGACGTGTAACAACGCCGACTGTTAAAGCGCCTAAGTCTTTAGCGATTTTCGCTACGACCGGAGCAGCACCAGTACCAGTTCCGCCGCCCATGCCGGCAGTGATGAAGACCATATCTGCGCCTTCTAATGCATCACTGATAAATTGTTCGCTTTCTTCTGCTGATTTTTGACCAACTTCTGGTTGAGAACCAGCACCTAGACCACGCGTATATTTAGGGCCTAATTGAATAACTGTTTCGGCTTTTGAATTTTTTAATGCTTGCACATCAGTATTGGCAGCGATGAATTCCACGCCTTTAACGTTTTCTTCGATCATACGGTTGATGGCATTTCCGCCTCCGCCACCTACACCGATAACTTTAATAACTGCACCTTCGTTAATATTGTTATCTATTGAGAATTCCATATTTTGTATTCCTCCTACGAATTAGTCAAAAATATTAGAGAAGAAGTCTTTGATCTTCCCAGTAACTTTTTCTTCATTTTTTGGTTTTGGTTCTTCTTCATATTCAGTTGTTGCTTCATAATCATCGTATACCGGTGTTTTTGAAACAGAAGTCACTTGTTGTGGTGAAGAAGATAACGTAACTTTTTCGCCAGTTACTGCTGATTTGGCTAAGTGGTAAACATCACTTAGATCAGCAGAGTAGTTCACGATGCTGATCACATTTGTGAAGACCGGATTTCTTAGACCCATTTGATTTGGTACGTGTAATTTCACTGTCGTACCAAAAATTTCTTCTGCTAAATCAACAACGCCTGGTAAACTAGCTGCTCCACCAGTTAAAACGATTCCGCCTGGTAAGTCAAGCGCTTCGATATCATCTAGAGCATCTTTCGCTTTACGGAAGATTTGTTCTAAACGAGCTTCGATGATTTCTGATAAATAGCGTTCATCCACTTTGACTGGTTCTGACTTGCCGATCACATCGACTGGGAACTCTTCTTCTGCAGATGTACGACTAGGATACGCATCGCCATAATTGATTTTCAATGCTTCGGCATTATTGAATGATGTATTCAACACGATCGAGATGTCTTTTGTGACAAACTCGCCGCCTTCTTGATCTACATGTGTATATTTCAATTGTTGATCGTGCATCACAGCAGTGGTCGTTTGACCGCCACCCATGTCGATCACGATCGTGCCAAAATCTTTTTCGCCATCAGACAATGTTGATTCTGTTAGAGCTAATGAAGTGATCACTGTTTCTGCAACAGTCAGACCCGCTTTTTCAACACATTTTGTGATGTTGTGGATGATCGTCTTAGGTCCAGTAAATACCAAACCGAACATTTCTAGACGAACACCGATCATTCCGCGAGGATCTTTGATGCCTTCAAAGCCATCAACCGTAAATTCCTGCGGCAATAAAGCAACGATTTGTCTTTCAGGAGGAAATGAACGAACCATTGCGGCTGAAGCGACATTACGAACGTCATCATCCATGATCTCTTTTGAATCATTGTTGACAGCGATCATTCCTTGACAAGGCTCAACTTCTAATAAATTAGCAGGTAGTCCTACGCTGACACTTTTGATTTGAATCCCAGCTTTTTCCTCAGCTTGTCTTACTGCTCGTTGAATCGCGTTGACTGTTTTATCGATATCGACGATAATCCCACGATTGATTCCTTCTGATTTTGCGTTTCCAACACCAATGATATTCATTTGGCTGTCGATATATTCGGCAACAACAACTTTGATCGATGTTGTCCCGATATCAAGACCTACATACATTCCTGCTTTTGCCATGAATGGGATTCCCTCCTATTTTCAGATAAATGCTTTTTTTCAAGATTTCACGTTCTTCTTGATATCAAGCATGAAATATTATTTTTTGCAAGTAATTCACTGCCTCCAATTTTAACACATATTCCCTAGAATGAAAAAGAAGAATCAACACTTTCTTGCAATAAATTTAATCATTGTGCTTCGGTTGTTTCTGATTGATTTGTTGTACTTTGAGTCGTATCTGCTTCTGAAGAATTGTCCTCATAAGGATAGCTGTAAATTCCAGCTTCCATATCTACGACACCTTTTATTTCTTTTTCATTCATTTGTTCAACGACTTGTGGATAATAATTCATTTTTTTACCTAGATCATCGATGCTGACTAATACCTTGTTCCCATCGTTCATCAGGATTTCTAATAGCTCTTTGTTCTCACTAGTCGGTGCGTATTTGATTTGAGAGATTCCTTGCTTGACCTCTTCTGACAGTTTTTTGTACTGATCCAATACATGTAAGATCCGTTTGGAGCTGGTAAAACTTTCTAGAATTGGCAAACTGCCATCGCTTTTTTCAACCTCGATCGGGATCACTTTACCACTTGAAATGACCGGCGAATATTTACCATTGCTTTCTAAGTAAGCAACTTCCGCATATTCTTTGATCGTCACTGCAAAGTGATTAAAGCCGTCGATCCGCACAGTTGCGTCTTCAATCTGCAATTCTTGTTTCTTTAACTGCTTCACATTATCGTTGCGGCCAAAGAATTGACTCCATAGATTGCCGCCGATATTGAAATCAAGTTCTTGTTTGATCGTTTCAGTTGCGACATGTTCATTTCCCTTGATCGTGACCGCCCCTAAATCAGCTAACGGTGAAATATAATACAGTAAAAACAGTGCAGGGATCGCAAACAAACCAATCAAGATTGATGAGCGGCGAACCAACAAACGGTTGCGCTCATGACGGATATTAGGCAAACGATCCAAAAATGATCCGTTTCTAGGTCCACTTGGCAGCTTAACTTCTTCTGATGGTATTTCTTCAGGTTCTGGATCTTCAGAAGCCGTATTTTTTTCTTTTATAGCGGCTACATTCTCTGATTCTTTTTCAGGTTCTGTCGGAAGATCATCAGCAGCTGCTTCAGCCTCTTCAGATTCTGAAAGTGACTCTTCCGGTTGCGCTTCTTTGTTCTCAAGTGCTTTTTGTTTCATATACTCCATATTAGCTAATTGCCAAGGCGTAAGTATTTCAGGTTCTGCCGGTTTTTGGCTTTCATTTGGTTCTTCTGGAAATTCTTTGCGACTAATGATCTTCACCCCCAAAAGTTATTTAACAATATCATTAACTAATGACCACAGACGTTCAGCTGCATCAGGAATGCCTTCTTGGCGTGATGCTTTAGCCATCGCTTCACGTTTTTCTGCATCATTCATGATCGCATCGACGGCAGCTACTAAGTTTTCACCTGTGAGCTCTGCGTCAGCTATCATTTCGACTGCTCCAGCGTTGACTAGACTTTGAGCATTTTTCGTTTGATGATCGTTCGTCACATAGGGACTCGGGATCAAAATTGCTGGTAGTCCTAAAGCTGTAAACTCCGCAATCGAAGTAGCACCCGCACGCCCAATCAATAGATTAACATTCGCCATAACGTCCGTCATGTTTTTTATGTACGGTTGCAGGGACAAATTAGGACTTATTTTATCGATATCAAATTTTTCTGTGATTTCATTGAAATAACGATCACCAGAAGCGTATAAGACTTGATAGTCTTTTTGCGCAAATTTAGGTAACGCTTGAATCACTGCTTGATTGATTTTGAGCGCACCTTGGCTCCCGCCGAAGATCAAGACAGTCGGAACTTCTGATTTCAGTCCATATTCTGCCAGAACATCAGATTTTCCGCTGGCAACAACTTCTTGAGCACGAGGATTCCCGACTAAAACCGTTTTCTCAGCAGCAAAGTACTGTGCAGCATCGGGAAAACAAATCGCTACTCGATCAGCAAAACGGCTCAAGAATTTATTTGTGATTCCAGGGACACTATTTTGTTCATGTACGATCGTCGGGATCTTCATTCTCGTCGCCGCATAAACCACCGATCCAGAAACATAACCGCCTGTTCCGATCACGACATCGGGTTTGAATTCTCGTAAAATTTCTTTTGAACGTTTGATACTTTCAATGAATAACTTGACTGTCTTCACATTGTCTAAAGAAAGACTGCGTTTGAAGCCTTGGATTTTAATTGTTTTAAACGAAATGCCTGTTTCAGGCACGATCTTATTTTCCAAACCGCGATGTGTCCCAACATATAGGAACTCAGAGTCCGGTTGGATTTTTTGTACGTAGCGGATAAATGCTAAGGCTGGATAGATGTGTCCGCCCGTGCCGCCGCCTGTAACGAGTATTCTCATTTTATTATTTTCCCTACTTTTCTAATTGCTTGACTGCTTGCATGAATTTATCTCCACGGATCTCAAAGTTCGGGTATTGATCCCAACTTGCATTGGCGGGAGAAAGTAAAATACTATCGCCTGCTTCACTTTGTTCATAGGCTAATGGTACTGCTGTTTCAACATTTGACGTTAAAATGATCGTTTCAATACCGGCACGTTCAGCAGTCTCAGCCAGCTTATCTTTGGTTTCGCCGAAAAGAATAATTGCTTTAATTCCTTCTAATGAAGG
This sequence comes from Enterococcus sp. 22-H-5-01, assembly GCF_050310005.1. Taxonomy (NCBI): domain Bacteria; kingdom Bacillati; phylum Bacillota; class Bacilli; order Lactobacillales; family Enterococcaceae; genus Enterococcus; species Enterococcus sp. 22-H-5-01. Next base: position 162,569 of record NZ_CP189993.1, on the reverse strand, counting down.
GATCAATTCATCAAAGCCATTGCCGCGATCCAAACCGCCCGCTAATAAGATCAATTTGTCATTGTCAAAACCACTCAACGCCATTTCAGTTGCTAAACTGTTTGTCGCTTTAGAGTCATTATAAAACTTGCGGCCTTCGATCGTATCGACATATTGTGTCCGATGAGGCACGCCATGGAATGTACTCAATGCTTGGCGGATCGCTTCGGTTGAAACACCTTTTAATTTGGCTACGACGATCGCAGCCAAAGCATTTTCAATATTATGTGCACCTGGCACACCTAACTCATCAGCGGCCATGATTTTTTCTTCTTTATAATAAAGGTTGCCGTCTAACAAGTACGCCCCGTCAGCAACTTTTTCTTTTGTCGAAAAAGGAACGACTTGTGCGCCCGTATTTTTGCTCATGGCTTGTAATTCTTCGGAATTCCAATTTAAAACTAAATAATTTTCTTCTGTCATATTTTCTTGGATCGACCATTTGGCAGCCACATAATTTTTACGGGTCTTATGATAATCCAAATGTGCTTCGTAGATATTCGTGATTACTGCGATCTGAGGTTTGAAAGCTTCGACGCCCATCAATTGGAAACTCGACAATTCCATCACGATATCATCTTCTGCTTGCGCTTTTGAAGCAACAACACTCGCAGGAAAACCGATATTTCCGGCAAGATGCGCTTTACCTGCTTGACGTTCTTGATTCAATAATAGACCGATCATGGTCGTTGTTGTCGTTTTGCCATTCGTTCCGGTAATACCAACGATTGGGCATTCAGCGACTTGGTAAGCCAACTCCACTTCGGTCAAGATTGGGATATGTAATTCTTCTGCTTTAGCCACCAAAGGATTGTCATACGGAATCCCAGGATTTTTGACCATCAAAGAAAAATCTTCATCGAGTAATTCGATTGGATGGCTACCGGTGATCACACGGATCCCTTGTTCCAATAAGCCTTGTGCTTCAGGATTTTCTTCAAAAGGTTTTCCGTCGTTTACCGTAATAAGTGCGCCTAAGTCATTTAATAACTCAGCCGCACTATATCCGCTTTTCGCTAATCCTAATACTAATACTTTTTCATTTTCATATGTTTTGATCTGTTTCATCTTCTAGTCATCTCCTACAATACGATCAATAAAACAATAATAGAGGCGATTAAGCCAACTAACCAAAAAACGGTATCTACTTTCCATTCAGACCAACCAGACATCTCAAAATGATGATGCAATGGCGACATCTTGAAAACACGTTTACCTGTCATTTTAAATGAAGTTACTTGAATAATCACACTTGCTGTTTCAAAAATATAGACCAAGCCGACTAATAGCAATGTCCATTCTTGATGAAGGACGATCGATACAGCCGCTAACAACCCGCCTAATGCTAAAGAACCGACATCACCCATAAAGATTTTAGCTGGTTTTTTATTGTAAGGGAAGAAGCCGACAAGTCCGCCCATAACTGCTAGACAGACGATCAACACTTCATATTGTTGTTGCTTCCATGCGATGATCGCATAGGTTGCAAAAGAGATCGTTCCCAGTCCGGAAACTAAACCATCGATACCATCAGTCAAATTGACTGCGTTAGAGAAACCGACCAACCAAAAGATCACGAATAAGCCATAGAAGATGCTCAAAGGCAATTCCATTCCAAAGAAATTCAATGTGTTTGGATAACCTTCCATGTGATATACGACATAAAAGATGATTGCAACAACGACTTGAGCAATGAATTTTTGACGCGAAGTCAAGCCTTCATTTTGTTTTTTCGCTAGCTTGATGAAATCATCTAAGAAACCGATGATTCCATACAGCAACAAGACGAAAACTAAAATCAATAACGACGTTGACATTTGATGTGTCCAAACACTATACCAAAGTGATGTGATCACCGCAGCTGCTAAAAAGCTCAAGCCACCCATTGTTGGTGTCCCTGCTTTTGAATTGTGCCACTTCGGTCCTTCATCACGAATCTCTTGTCCTTGTTTCTTCATTCTAAAATAGCCAATGACAAATGGCATACTTACGACAGTAATTGCAAAACTACTGGCAAAAGCGATAAATAATTGTGCCGGTTCCATTTTTTTCTCTCCAGTCCTAACCTAAGGTGATTTTCAATTTTTTCTTCCCTATTTCTGCATAAGGAGCAATACTTTGTTTCGTACAATAGCCGTCACCCTTGAACGTGACATCGATATCCAATAGATTGGTCAATTTTAAGATATCGGCTTTTGACCACCCGCGAACATCCGGCATTTCTTTCGTACCGTCAGTCATCAAGATCAAATGTTCGTTAGCCATGACTTTCTCGCCTGGTTTCGCAGATTGTTTGACGACTTTGTCGCCATCACCGACTACGACAGCAGTCAAGCCACGTTTATTCGCATCAGCAGCTGCTTTGGCCGTCGAAAGATTGCGATAATCTTCGACGGTTACTTTAGTGTTGCTCTCAGTATCGGTCGAATCCGTTTCACTACTTGTGCTATCACTTTGGAAATCCATCGCCCGAGTCAATAATGGGTTGGCGATTTCACCTAGGATCCCTGCTGAGTAATGTTGCGGTTGTTTCATTGTTAAATACAAAATATATTCAGGATCCTCAGAAGGAACCATCAACGCGATCGAATAAATATAATTCGTGTCCCCAGTCAAATACGCCCCATTTTCAGCGATTTGGGCGGTCCCGGTTTTGGCCGAAATATGATACCCCGGTACACTGTACTGGTCATAAGCCGAACCATAATTTTCACTTTCAATCGTACCACGCATATACTCCCGTACTTTTTGTGCCGTTTCAGCTGTGATCGGCTCACCGACGACTTCTGGTTCCGTGACGATTTCTTTATTCGTGTTAGGGTTGGATACTTTAGAAATATAATGCGGCTGCAACATTTTTCCGTCATTCGCTACAGCTGTAAAGCCGCGCATCATTTGGAAATTAGTTACCCCGATCGCTTGACCATAAGAACTCATCGCTTGGTCGACGATATTGGAGGTTGGTAATGATCCGGAAGCTTCTCCGGGCAATCCAGAGTAGGTACTCTTACCAAAGCCGAAGCGATTGACATATTCAGGCCATTTATCTCCCAGTTTTTCTTCTAATTTCACCATACCGACGTTACTAGACCATGATAAAGCTTGACGCATCGTTAAGACACCTTTTTTACCAAAGTCCCAGTCATTGATCGTCGCATCTCCGACTTGGATTTTACCAGAGACATAACTTTCATTTTCATTAAAAACGCCCTCGTTGACTGCGGCTGACGTCGTGAAGACTTTCATTGTTGAACCTGGTTCGTACGTATCTTCAACTAAGAAGTTTCGCCAAGCATCCGATTCGCCCAAGCCTTCTTTTGTTTCAGGATTAAAGGTTGGCCGTTGAGACATCGCCAAGATATCCCCGGTTTTGGCTTGCATCAATGTTGCCGTCAATTCAGCTGGTTCAGCTTCAGAATTGACTTTGTCCATTAAGGTTTCAAGATAACTTTGCAACCCTGAATCTAAGGTCGTATAAATATCTTCCCCATCAACGGCTTTTTTCTCTTCAGCAACACTTCCTGGGATTGGACGTTGATTTTTGTCTTTTTGGTAAACGACTTTCCCGTCTGTTCCTTTCAAGACATCATCATAAGCTGCTTCGACACCCATCATTCCGACAAGCTCTTCGTTTTTATCTGATTGCGTATAACCAATAAAATGCGAAGCAAAATTGCCATTTGGATACATACGAGAAGTATGCTCTTTGAAGTACAGTCCTTTGATTTTAGCTTTTTTCATCGCTTCATCGATATTTTGTTTCGTATCTTCAGAAATATTTTGGCCTTTATTGCCAAACTCTACTTGATAATATTTACTTGTACCGTCACTGTTAAGCCCCCCTTTTAGGGTTTTAAGTGCCGTTTTCTTTTTGATACCTAAATATTGATTTAAAATAGAAGCTAATTCATTAAAATGTTTTTCTTGCGCATATAGTTTCGTATCACCAGAAACAAAACTTTCTGATAGCACCGCATAGATAGAGTATGAGGTCGAATCTTCAGCGATCACTTCGCCGTTACGATCATAGATCGTACCGCGTTTAGCTTTGACGACTTCTCCACCTTTATACAATTCTTGCGTTTTTTCTTTTAACGAAGTGCCTGCTACCTGTCCGCCCGCCACGACATAGATCATTCGGACGGCAAACAAAAAGAACAACCCAATACTCGTAGCAAACAAAATAACGCCTACTTTTTTGCGATTGTTCATCGGAGTCAAATTCATTTTACGGATTTTTCTTTTTAGCTTTTTAAAGCTCATTTACTTCACTTTCCTTAAATTAGCGTCATTGATCGAAAGCCCCGCTTTTTCAGCAACTTCCTTCAAACGATCAGAACGAGACAACTCGCTTTTTTCTTGTTGCAGTTGAGTGGCTGTTTTTCCTTTTGCATCAATGTCCGTTTGGATACTCGTAATTTCATTTTGCGTTTTGCTGATGGCATTACGATAATTGACCATCGTAATCGACAGTACCAGCACCATTACCAAAAAGGCAGCGACTGCCAATTTTTCGACTTTTGAAATACGTTTTAGTCGATCTCCTGGAGAAACGAAGACTTCAAAAGAATCCGGTGTTTGTTGGATTTCTTCTAATTTAGGATCAAATTTAGGATCAAATTGATAATTTTGCTCGTTCTTTAGTTCTGCCATTAATCTGATCCTTTCTTCACTTTCTCGGCGATCCGTAATTTCGCGCTGCGAGCACGATTATTTGCTTCTAATTCTTCTTCGGAAGCTGTGATTGGCTTACGATTGACTAATTTCAAAATGGGCTGGAATTCTTCAGGTACGATCGGTAAGCCTGGCGGCATATCCTTCGGCGTACTGAATTCCTTGAACATTGTTTTGACGATCCGATCTTCCAATGAATGGAACGTGATCACACTGACTCTGCCGCCGACTGAAATCAGCTCGATGGCTTGTTCTAATGAGCTTTCGATCGCACCTAATTCATCGTTGACAGCGATTCGGATCGCTTGGAAAACACGTTTTGCCGGATGACCACCTTTGCGACGGGCCGGAGCCGGGATCGCTTCTTTGATGATTTCTACTAATTCACCAGTTGTTTCAATTGGCTTGTCTGCTCGATGACGTTCGATCAAACGAGCGATTTGTTTAGAGAATTTTTCTTCCCCATAACGGAAGAAGATCTTTACTAGGTCATGATAAGAATAATCATTGACGACTTGGTACGCACTTAAAGGTGCTGATTGATCCATACGCATATCCAGCGGTGCATCTTGATGATAACTAAACCCACGCTCAGCTTCATCGAGTTGGGGTGATGAAACACCCAAATCATATAAAATCCCATCGACCTCAGTCACACCTAATTGATTCAAGGCATGCTTAAGTTCTCTAAAATTTGCTTTAACAAATGTTACTTGCCCTTTGGCAACATAATCTGCTAAACGAATCTTTGCATTATCGATTGCTTTTTGATCTTGATCAAAAGCATATAAGTGTCCTTCTGTCTCCAACTGGCTCAACAAGTATTCACTGTGTCCAGCGCCGCCTAATGTACAATCAACATAAATTCCGTTTGGTTTGATTGCTAGACCATCAACTGTCTCGTGGAGCAAAACAGTTGTATGTTGAAAGTCTGTCATGATTAATCCTCTTCTCTAAAATCCAAAATCGATCATTGTCTCTGCAATGTCATCAAAGCTTGCTTCTGTTTCTTTCGTAAAGTCATTCCAGCGGACTTGATCCCAGATCTCGATCCGGTTGGCCACACCGATAATGACACATTCTTTTTCTAAAGATGCGTGGGTGCGTAACGATGCAGGGATATTGATCCGTCCTTGCTTATCGATCTCACACTCAGTAGCAGCGGAATAAAAGAAACGAACAAAGGCACGCGCATCCTTCTTAGAAAGCGGCATCTCATTCAACTTGGTTTCTAATTGATTCCATTCAGTTAAAGGGTATCCAAACAAGCAGCCATCCATACCGCGGGTAACCACAAACTTTTCACCTAGTTGTTCACGTAATTTTGATGGCACGATCAAACGCCCTTTTGCGTCGATATTGTGCTGGAACTCGCCCATGAACATCTAGACTACACCCCTTCCCCACTACATGAGTTTAGTCTACCACAATCACCCACAATCTACCACACTTTGTAAAAAACAAAAATAACACTTTATTGACCTTTACTAACCATATTGTAATTTCAGTCACTATAAAAGTAATTCGCAGTTTTTAAAAAGTTTTTATTGTTTAAAAAAAGCTTAAAATACTAACGATTATCAACAGAAAATACATCAAGATCGACAATAAGAATGTCATACGCCAGAACATCTTGAAAAAGCGTCCGTACATGATTTCACGATAACGATATGCTTGAAAAACAACAACACCGATACCTAATAATAAAATCGTTAACAAAAAATAAGGTAAAATAGAAAACGTGCTGAAACTTTTTGAGATCTCGTGCATCCCAACGATCAAAAACGGCACGGTGATATCGGGGGTTTTTATGTTGAAGCGTTGTTTCAATTTAAATAAATTGACGATATAATCAGATGCAAAAAAAACGATGACTGGAAAAATGTACCATAAAATTAAAATAGGTGAAAAAGTTGCCAAAAGAAACAGTCCTTCCTCTTCAAATTACTACTGTTCACTATACTGTATTCGCATTACATTCGTGTTGCATTTCATTTAAAAATATATAGGATTTAGCAAGTTTTAACAATTGAAATTTGCAGATTAGCCAAAAAAAATTGTTTAGTATTTTTAAAAGTTTTTCGCTCTAATTTGCGGAGTGCAGAAAAATAGAGTATGATAAACTTGAAATTTTTTGAGGATGGTGACACCATGAGTGAGAAAAAATCCACGAGTACTTTTTCTAAAGTAACGAAGATCGTTATTTGGACGATGTTGATATTGACCATCGGTTCATTGATCTTAAGCAGCATCATCAGTATTATGTAATCAACGAGGTTGAAATCCGGTCTATGCGTTCTCAGCAAACGCAGCTGACTTTTCAGCACCTTTTTTCGTAAAAAAAGAATCTGAGACAAAAGTATTAGCTACTTTTGTTCCAGATTCTATTTTTTTGCTAATTGTAAGAGTTCTTTAGCGTGTTGGACCGTCAGTTCGGTGATCTCTGTCCCTGCCAACATCCGTGCAATTTCTTTTGTACGTTCACCTTCAGACAATTCTTCGACCTTAGTGGTCGTCCGACCATCGCTCACTTCTTTACGGATAAAGAGTTGATGATCTGCTTTGGCTGCTACTTGCGGTAGATGGGTGATACATAGGGCTTGTGAATTTTCACCGATTTGATAGATCTTATCTGCGATTGCTTGGGCTACCCGACCGCTGACACCTGTATCGACCTCATCAAAAACGATACTAGTCAAATCTTGTGTTTTTGAAAAAATCGTCTTCAAGGCCAACATCACTCGAGAGATCTCCCCGCCCGAAGCTACTTTTACTAAGGGTTTCAACGGCTCTCCAGGATTCGTAGTGATATAGAATTCGACTTCATCGATTCCGTCGGCCGAAAAACGAATCGGTTTGAACGTGACCTCAAAACGGGCGTTTTCCATATAGAGATCTTTTAATTCATGTTGGATCGCTGTCTCTAGTTTTTTAGCCATTGCCATTCTGGCTGCTTGCAGCTTTTCAGCTAGCTGTTGCAAAACGGCTGCTTTTTCCGCTAATTCTTTTTCTAACTTTTCTAATTTATCGCCTGAAAAATCAGAATCTAACAATTCTTGGCTGATCTGATCGTAATACCGCAAGATTTTTTCGATTGAATCACCGTACTTGCGTTTCAACTGATGGATCAATTCTAGCCGTTCATTGACTTGATCCAAACGTTCTTCATCCAATTCAAGCAAATCTAATTGCCGGCCGATTTCACTGACTGCATCTTGCAATAAATAATAAGCGCTATGAACATTATCTGAAATCGTCTCAAAATCTTTATCTAAAGAAGCGATCGTCTGAAGTTCTTGGCTAGCAGAACCAATCGCATCTAAGGCACTCGTCTCTTCATTCGTCATCGCTTGATAACTGTAAGAAAAACTATCAACGATTTTTTGATAATTCGTCAATTTGTCCCGTTCCTCGATCAAACGATCTTCTTCGCCGAGCATAAGTTCAGCATTACCGATTTCCTCTTGTTGAAATTTCAGCATATCGATACGTTGGACAAATGTTTGTTCATTTTGTTTGAACTTTTTCACTTGGTTCGCCAATGTTTGATAGGACTGGTAAGCTAGCTTATAAGTATTTTTGACCGTTTGAAATTTTGCATCGCCAAAGCTATCCAATAACCGTAGATGTGATTCCGGATGCATCAATTCTTGATGGTCGTTTTGTCCTTGGATATCGACCAAGTATTGACCGATTCGACGTAAATTCGCTAACGTGACGATTCGTCCATTGACCCGCGAAACGCTTTTTCCAGATAGATTCAAATCTCTTTGGACGATCAAGCCAGCTTCATCGACTTCGATCCCTAACTCTTCTAATAATACTTTGAATTCAGCTTGTTCTGGTTGATCGAACAAACCTTCCACGAGACATTTTTCACTGCCTTGACGGATGTATTCCATGGAAGAACGTGCGCCTGCAAGGAGACTGACCGCATCGATAATAATCGATTTGCCGGCACCTGTTTCTCCCGTCAAAGCAGTCATCCCATCAGTAAAACCTAAATGCAAGGAAGAAATGATCGCAAAATTTTTGATGGTCAGTTCTTGTAACATGTTTCGTTCCCCTTATCTTACTAATGTATTTGCTGACTGAAATGCCGGATAATACTGTTATTCCAGCAAGCTAATTATTTTGACTTTTCGCCAAGATCTCATGATGGATCCAGACCGCATCCTCTTGTGTTCGTGCGATCATCAATACGCCGTCGTCATCATTCATAGTGGTGAACAAGACTTTAAAAAATTGTTTTTCTAATAGATTTGCACACGCCGAAGCGTTCCCCGGCAGTGTCTTTACAGAGATGAACTTCTCCATTTGATCAACCGAGATCACGGCATCTTTTAATAAATCGCCTAATTTTTCATTCACATCTTCTGGTTCTTTACGCGGCATACTGTAACGATAGCCACCGTTTTGTGCCGGTACTTTGATTAACTTCATCTCTTTGATATCGCGCGAGATCGTTGCTTGTGTGACGATCACACCTTGTTGCGCCAAAATCTCAACAAAATCTTCTTGTTTTTTTACATCGAACTCACTCAGTAATTGTGTGATCAGTTGATGCCGGTCTTTTTTTCTCATCCCTTGTTCTCCTTTACTCGCTACTTGTCTAAACGTTGATGAGCTTGCGCGACTACATCTTCTAAATCGATCGTTGGATTCAATTGACCTGTTTCAGGCACCTTTTTAAGATGAGCAAGAAACTCGATATTTCCTTCGCCACCGGTTATCGGTGAGAATGTCAATTCTTGGACGTCAAATCCATGAGCAGTCGCAAAATCAGTGATTTCTTTTAAAACCATCAAATGGGTCTTCGGATCTTTGATGATCCCTTTTTTCCCAACGTATTCTTTACCTGCTTCGAACTGCGGTTTGATCAATGCGACAACATCGCCATCATCCGTCAAGATCTCATGTAACGGCGGTAAAATCAATTTCAAGGAAATAAATGACACATCGATCGTCGCAAAGTTTGGTTGGCCATGTTCAAAGTCTGCTAATTTTGAATAGCGGAAATTTGTCCGTTCCATTACGATGACCCGTTCGTCTTGTCGTAATTTCCAAGCCAATTGATTGTAGCCAACATCTAGGGCATAACTTAGTGTTGCACCATTTTGTAAAGCGACATCGGTAAAACCGCCGGTGGAAGATCCAATATCTAATAAGATTTTTTGATCGATCGAAACATCAAAATCTTTCAACGCTTTTTCTAACTTCAAACCGCCGCGAGATACATAAGCCAAACTTTGACCTTTGATTTGTAAAACCGTTTCGATCGAGATTTTTTCACCTGGTTTGTCTAAACGTTCATTCTTGGCATCGTAAACTAGCCCAGCCATCACAGCTCGTTTGGCTTTTTCTCGTGTTTCGAATAATCCTTGATTAAACGCTAAAACATCGACACGTTCTTTTTTCATCGTCTTCTCCTAATCGATAGATTCAATTCTATCTGACTCTTTTTCTTCCAGCATCATGAATGATCATAACGTAAATAATGCTAATAATTCTTGAAATACTTGCGGTTGGAATTCAGCTACTTCAGTCAATTGTTCGACCGTTGCTTCGGCTTGCGCCAATTCTTTCTCCAACGCTTCTTTGGCACCATCCAGGCTCAGTAAAGCTGGATACGTACTTTTTTCTGATTTTTCGTCTTGACCAACTTGTTTGCCTAAGTCTTCGGTCGTTCCGACAACGTCTAATAAATCATCGCGAATTTGAAAAGCCAAGCCAATATGTCCGCCTAACTTTTCCAATAAGTTAAGGACATATTCTGGTTGTTGCGCTAAAATGCCTCCAGCCACAAACGCATAGGTCAATAAAGCCCCTGTTTTGCCTCGGTGGATAGCTTTTAATTCTTCCAACGATACTTGCTGATGTTCGGCAGCCATATCACCAGCTTGTCCTGCGACCATTCCGCCGATCCCAGCTGCTTTAGCTAATAGTTGAATCAATAAAACATTTTCCGTTGGCTCCAAAGTCGTTTCACTGATCAATTGAAAAGCCCCGGTCAACAAGCCATCGCCAGCTAAAATCGCTAACGCTTCGCCAAAAATTTTATGATTTGTTGGCTTGCCGCGTCGTAGATCATCATCATCCATCGCCGGTAGATCGTCATGGATCAGTGAATATGTATGGATCATCTCCAAGGCCCCTGCCGTTTGATAAACAGGTGCGTTCAATGCTTTTTGAAAGGCTCTGACTGTCGCTAACACGATCAACGGACGAATCCGCTTGCCGCCAGCTTCGATTGAATACAGCATACTCTTTTGCAAGTCTTCATGTGTAGTATATTGTATGATGAAATCGATCATCTCTTGTTCGACTTTTGGCAATTCTTGAGCTGAAAGCTGCTGCAACATCTAGGCTTCCTCCTCACCAGCGAACGGTACTTCTTCGTCTTCACTCATCATCTTCGTCAAGGTCTTTTCAGCTTTAGTCAAAGTATCTTGGCACTGTTTGCTCAAGACCATGCCCTTTTGAAAAGCATCCAAAGCTTCTTCTAACGGGACATCGCCACGTTCTAATTGGGTCACGATCGCTTCTAATTGAGCAATCGATTCTTCAAAGGTCGTCTTATTTTCCATTATTCTTTCACCTCGTCAATTTCTAAAATGGCTGCTTTCACGGTCCCATCCACAAAATGGATCGTTACATCCGCTTCTTTCAAATCTTTGACCGTCCGGATCACTTGATCCTCTTGGGTCGTATAAGTAAAGCCGCGTCCCATCGTTTTCAGCGGACTCAATAGATCCAAAGAAGTGATGGCTTGTTGAACTCTACGCTGTTGCATCTCTAGATAGGCTTGCATTTGTTGTTGCAAACGTTCTTGCAGATACGTCTGTTGCTGTTGTGCTTGTTTGACCCGGCTGACAGGATTCGCTTGGGCCAATCGGGTATGATACTGCGCCAATTCACGCTCCCGTTGATTGACTAAAACAGTCATATTTTGCTGCAAGCGTTGCGTCAAACGATCTAATTGCACACTTTGTGCTTCATACAAGCGATTCGGCTGCCTAAAAATATAGGATTTTTGCAAGCGTTCAAAACGTTCTTTTTTACGTTGTAATTGATGCAAGAAAGCCTGTTCCAATCGTGCTTGTTTTTCTTTGATCCGTAAAATTTCTTCTGATAAGACCGGAACGGCCAATTCAGCCGCCGCCGTTGGTGTAGCTGCTCGCATATCCGCAACTAAGTCGGCGATCGTCGTGTCTGTCTCATGGCCGACAGATGAAATGATCGGAAGCGGTGATGCTGCGATCGCTCGTGCAACCACTTCTTCATTGAAGGGCCATAGATCCTCGATCGAACCGCCACCCCGGCCAATAATCATTGTGTCAAAGTCCATCGTTTCAGCTTTTTTGATATTTTTAACGATATCAGCGGCTGCTTTATCCCCTTGAACTAAGGTCGGAAACAACACCAATTGCGCAATCGGGTAACGACGTTTGACCGTCGTAATGATATCTCGGATCACGGCACCGCTGGGACTCGTGATCACCGCAATTCTTTTTGGATAGCGAGGCAAAGCTTTTTTCGGTTGCGAGAACAGGCCTTCTTTTTCCAGCTTTTCACGCAACTCAGCTAACGCTTGATACAAAGCGCCGACGCCATCAGGTTCCATGTGATCGATATAGATTTGATACATCCCGCTAGCTTCGTATAACGCCACGCGGCCAACGACCAACACTTTCATCCCTTCTTTAGGGGTGAATTTTAATTTTTGAAATGCTCCTTTGAACATGATCGCATTGATTTTAGAACGTTCATCTTTCAAACTAAAATATTGATGATTGTTGGGACGCATCCGAAAGTTGGAGATTTCTCCGGTCAAATAGACCCGCTCCAAATACGGGTCTACATCGAATTTTCGTTTGATATATTTATTCAATGCACTGACTGTTAAGTACTCTTGTGTCATCTGAACACCTCTTTGCTATTCGTGATCCAGTACTTGTCGTTCACAACATTCGACCGTTTGCTGCATCAGCATCGTGATCGTCATTGGACCGACACCGCCAGGAACTGGCGTGATATAACTTGCGATCGGTTCAACCTCGTCGAATTTCACATCGCCGATCAATTTGCCTTCATCATTGCGATTCATTCCGACATCGATCACGACTGCACCTGGTTTGACAAATTCTTTTGTTACAAAATGCCCTCTGCCAATCGCCACGACTAAAATATCCGCTTCCCTTGCCACAGCTGGCAAGTCAACTGTTCTTGAATGGGTCATCGTAACGGTTGCATCTGCCGCTAAAAGCAACATTCCCATTGGTTTGCCAACGATATTGCTTCGACCGATCACTACGGCTTTTTTACCCGCTAGCGGAATATCATAGGCTTCAAACATTTTCATGATGCCATACGGCGTACACGGAATCGTTTGCGGCATCCCGGCGAAAAGACGACCGATATTCATTGGATGGAAACCATCGACATCTTTGGCTGGATCGATTGCTAATAAGATATTGTCTTCATTGATATGATCTGGTAATGGTAATTGGACTAAAATACCGTGAAATTCTGTTGATTGATTAAAAAATTCGATTTCTTTGATCAATTCGGCTTCTGTGATCGTTGCTGGATAGCGTTTGACTTCAGAATGGATACCGATTTTTTTAGCCACACGTTCTTTATTGCGAACGTAGATCTGGCTGGCGGGGTTCTCACCGACTAATAACACGACTAATCCTGGATGGATGCCTCGTTTTGCTAGTTCTTCAATTCGAGTAGCCGTTTTTTGCTGCAATTTTTCTGCTAATTCTTTACCATTAATAAGTTGTGCCACGTTCAAGCCCCGCTTCTTTTTTATATAGTTGAAAATAAAGCTGGGAAAAATAGCTAAAATTAGCTATTTGCCCCAGCTTCATCGATCTCTTTCATTACATTCGATAAGATCCCATTGACGAACTTTCTTGATTGGTCATCACTAAAAGTTTTCGCTAATTCGATTGCTTCATTCAAAACAACGCGATTGGGTACTTGTTGATTGTATAACATTTCGTAGATACCTAAACGCAATAAGATCAAATCCATTTTTGCGATCCGTTTGATCGACCAGTTCGAACGCAAATGGTTTTGGATGATTTCATCTAATTCCGCTTGATGTTCGACAACGCCGCCGACTAATTCATCTAGATAGACTGGAACAAACTCTTCTTCGTCTTCACTGACAAACTCTTGTTGATCAATGCTCAACGCATGGTTGATCGCATCTTTTTTTGTTAATTCTTGGTTGAAATCTAACGGGAATAAAGCTTGTAATGCTTTTTCGCGGATTTCATGACGTGATAATTCTTTACTCATTATTTTCCTCTTCATCATTAAATAGTTCTTGTATGGTCGGTTGCTCTAATTTTTCAGCGACTACACCAACAACATGGATATTTACTTCGCTCAATGCGACGTCTGTCATGAATAAAACTTGTTGTTTGACACGTTCTTGCATTGCCATGGCTACTTTCGGCACCGAAATACCATAGTCAAAGTAAGAATAGATATCGACTTTCAAGCCGTCTTCATCATTTTTAAGATATACACCTTTACCGTGAGCAGCTTTTCCTAGCAATTTGCTAACGTTGCTTGCTAACGTTCCGCGCATTCCATAGACACCGTCAACTTTTGAAGCTGCGATCCCGATAATAACTTCGATCACTTCTGGTGCAATGATAATCTCGCCAAGTTCAGGAGTCGCACCTAAAACCAAATTATTTTCATCTGCCATCTTATTCTCTCCTTATTCCTTCAAGTGTAATTATTTTTTCTTACCGAAAAAATAAGTCTGATAGTCATGCCGTATATCATCCAACTATACTTCGCCAGCTATAACGTACTTGCTTCAATTGATTCTAGTGCTTGCTCATTATACCCTGTAAAAAGTTGGACTGACATCCTTATTCCTTCAAGTGTAATTATTTTTTCTTACTGAAAAAATAAGTCTGGTATTCTTAACGCATTATGTTGGATTGACACAACACGGATTATAACATGAACCGAGGTTCTTTATGCGCGTGAAACGTAACTTCCGTCTTGAGTACTTACGATCAATTTATCGCCTTGGTTAACGAAAAACGGTACGTTAACGGTGATTCCTGTTTCCATCACTGCTGGTTTAGAACCGCCAGAAGAAGTATCGCCTTTGATATTCGGATCGGTTTCAGCTACTTCTAAAACCACTGTGTTTGGCAGATCGACGCCTAATACTTCTGAACCATACATGATCACGGTCAATTCTGTATTTTCTAACACATAACGCATCTCATCTGCCACTTGTTCTTTCGGCATTTCGATTTGTTCGTAGCTGTTCATGTCCATATAGACGTAGTTGTCGCCTTCATCATACAGATATTGCATTTTTTTATTATCGATTTGCGCTTTCGCCACTTTTTCACCAGCGCGGAACGTTTTTTCTTGAACCGCTCCAGTACGCAAATTTTTCAGTTTTGAACGTACGAAGGCTGCACCTTTTCCTGGTTTTACATGTTGGAACTCAACGACACGCCAGATGCCGCCATCAAATTCAATTGTTAAACCAGTTTTAAAATCGTTTACTGAAATCATGATACTTCCTCCTCTATTACTTTAAAAGGATCTATTTAAAATAGATGCTGCCGCCATAATTTTTCCACTTATTCTTCATATAAAATAAGTCAGACTTATGCCAATCTTTACAGATTTGGTTCTAGTTTATCATTTCTTCTTTACTTACGCTACCACTACTCTGCGTGAACTATAAAATGATGAGTTCCTTTGGCGATTGGGTTAAAATTCGATTGCCTTCTGCTAAAATCAGCAGATCATCTTCGATTCGAACGCCGCCAAGTCCAGCGATGTAGATTCCTGGTTCATCCGTGATCACATTTCCGATCATCAGCTCAGCTTCATTACTGCGGCTGATATTCGGACCTTCATGGATTTCCATTCCGATACCATGGCCAGTCGAATGACCAAAGGCTTCTCCGTAACCGGCTTGTGTAATAAAATCGCGGGCGATCGCATCAAGTTGAGCGCCAGTCACGCCAGCTTTCGCTGCATCAATCACTTTTTGCTGTGCTCCTAAGACGATTTGATAAATATCCTTCAATTCTTGTCCTGGATCACCAATGGCAAAGGTCCGCGTGATGTCAGAAACATACCCTTGATAAACACAACCAAAGTCTAATGTCACCATATCCCCTTGTTCGATCATTTTTTCGCTAGCCACACCATGCGGCAACGCTGAACGAGCACCACTAGCAACGATCGTTTCAAACGAAGTACCTGAAGCACCTAACGAACGCATAAAGAAATCCAATTGGTTTGCTACTTCGATTTCGGTGATCCCAGGTCGAATCATTTTTAATACATGTTGGAATCCTTCGTCTGCGATCGCGCAAGCTTTTTCAATGATGGCGATCTCAGCATCATCCTTTTGTTCCCGTAGTGATTCGATCAATCCGCTGGCAGGTGCCAACTCGGCATCGATCACTTCTTCAAATACAGAATACTCAGCCACGGTTAAAAACGCATCCTCAAAACCAAATACACTAATCTGCTGTGATTCGACTAAGCGAATGATTTCGCCAACGATATCTCCCTGATGCTGTAAGATCGTCAGACCTTGCGTTTGGTTATTAGCTTGTTCCATGTAACGGAAATCCGTAATAAAATATGCCTGTTCTTGTGTAATGAACGCTACTCCGGCTGTTCCAGTAAAATTCGTCAAGTAACGTAAATTCGCTGGACTAGTCACCAAGTAGCCGTCGATCATATCTTCTGTCATTAATGCACGTAATTTTTCAATTCGTCTTATCATTCTTATCACCCACTGTTTATTATAGCAAAGACTTGGAAAAAGCAGAACGAACAAGACTAGAAAAATCCTATTCACAGCAAAAAAATAGAAGCCGAATCCTCGACTTCTTAAAAAACAAACCACTTTCAAATGCTAATAACAAATGTCAAGCTAGATAAAACAGTTTCATCAAAAAGTTTCGCAATTGTGAAACGTAGATAAACCTTGATATAACAACGTTTATCTAATTGAAAGCGGGTAAATTATTTTTTAAAACCGTTTTCTTAGGTATCCCTGTTAATAACTTTCTTACTTTTGTAGATCTGAACGTAATTTTATTTCATTTTTAGTCCAGTCAACGCTTACTAAATGATACGGCACACTCTCGCTTACTGTGAACGTCTGATTGGCAGGCACATTGATTTTATTCATTCGTGCATTTCCTTTAGCCAGATAACCAGTCCCCATCTTCAGCATGTCTTTCAAATTCAAGTTGCTGCCTGCATATTCTTTGACTGTGCCAAAATTATTTGTAATAGAAGATAAGCGCGGTTTGACTGTTTTTCGTTTCATCAAACGGATGATATCTTCTTGCCGTTCAAAGACATCTAGTTGCCCATCTTCATCGATCTGATAGCTGATATAGGCATCCACCTCAGCTAGCGACAGACGATGCTCGCCTTTGGTAAAATACTGCTTATTTTTTTGGGCAACGAAATCTTTATAGATCGTAACAGCAAACTTACCATCTGCTTCTAACCCCGCCTCTTTGATTGCCAATAAACTATCGGCTTTTTTCAACACTAGATATTTTTTTACTTCTATAGAAAAAGCAACCGAAAAATAAGCCAAAAATTTTTCGATCGGCACTTGCGTATAAAGTTCTCCTAGCGTCACATTTTTGATCTTTATTTCAGGAGAAACCCGCAGTAAAGTATTTACACCACTGGTCAAGTCGTAAACAAAAAAGCTGGAGTTTTTTTGATCATCAAATACGAATAGTACTTTCATCCTCATCTTCTCCTCTCCTTCCTATCATAACGTATCATCAAGACAGAAACATCCGGCAAAAGACTGAGCCGATAAATAGTTCTCCCAAAATAAAAACAGTGATACAATAGGTGGGCAGATATTTAGAAAACATACTTTCTTAGCAAGTCTACTTAGTTAAAATCAAGAAAGGATCTTAGAATGAATACGATTAGTTACGTTGTCTTGGCGATGCTGGTTCGTTCGCCGCTGACTGGTTACGAATTAAAACGCTTTTTGAATCTATTTTGGGAAGCGCACCACAGCCAGATTTATCCAACTTTAAAAGAATTACGCAAACAGGAATTGATCGAGATCGTCGATATTCCTGATGGCAAAAGAAAAATCTATGACATCACGCCAGCGGGAAAAAAAATCGTCAAAGAATGGGTCTTCTCTCCTAGCCACGCCCCTTCGCAAAAAGATGAATTTTTAGCCAAAGTCTTTACGATGTCCGCGCTTGATCGCGATACGGCTAAATTTTTAATCATGGAAAGACAACAATACTTTCATGAACAATTAAATGAATACTCTGGTGTCCTAAAAACACTTGATGCGCTATCGGATATTGAACGACGAAAAAATTTCGGCCGCGAATTGATCTTAGAACGGAAAATTCGCTTATGTAAAGAAGAGCTTGAATGGTGCACCTGGGCTGAAGAGAAAATCGAGCAATATTTTGCAGAATAATTAGTTTGAAGTAAGTCTTTTGAGGCTTGCTTCTTTTTTTCTGAAATTTTTATGTAAAAAATTTTATGTAAATATTGACATAAAATAGTTTTATCAGTAGACTATAGAACGGAAAGTGGTGACATAATGGAAAATTTAAATGAAAACTCAGTTACAGAAAAAGAAAATGGCAAGGCCGCTTACGTTGTCGCCTTTGCCTGCATGATCGCCTTTATGGGGATCGGTTTAGTGGATCCAATTTTAAATTCGATCGCTAAATCATTACAAGCAACACCGGCACAAACAACTTTATTATTTACAAGCTATATGATGGTTACTGGTATTGTTATGTTGTTTACTGGTTTTGTGTCAAGTCGTATCGGAACAAAGAAAACGTTGATGTTAGGTCTAGTAATTATTATTTTATTTGCTCTATTTGCTGGTTTATCAAACACGATCAGCGCTTTGATTTATTTCCGCGCAGGCTGGGGTCTTGGAAATGCGTTGTTTATCTCAACTGCTCTTTCAGCGATCGTCAGTGTTTTAGTAGGACAAACAGAAAAATCAATTATGCTTTATGAAGCAGCAATGGGTCTTGGGATGTCAATTGGACCGCTAGTTGGCGGCTCACTTGGTTCAATCTCTTGGCACTTACCTTTTGCAGGCGTGTCCGTTTTGATGTTTATTTCATTCTTATCAATCTTTATCATGTTCAAAGAACCAAAAGGCAAAACAGAAAAAGTTGCGTTCTTCGCTGGAGCGAAAGCGTTGAAAAACCATAAATTGCGTTCTGTTGGATTGATCGCCTTACTTTATAATTTTGGCTTCTTTACACTATTAGCTTACGCACCATTCTTGATGCCGAACTTCTCAGAAATGTAAATCGGTTTGACTTTCTTTGGTTGGGGTATTTTATTAGCGATCTCATCGATCTTCTTAGCAACACGTTTTGAACGTGCGATCGGTACTTTTTATACCTTGATGATCGGCTTTGTCGGTTTTGTGATCTGTCTAGTATTAATGGGGATCAATGCTGATCAACCAACTTTAGTTGCCGCTGCGTTGATCGTTGCTGGTTTCTTCCAAGGGATCATCAATACATTGATGACAACCATCGCAATGGAAATTCCTGGAATCAAACGCAACATCGCATCATCTACTTATAGTTTCGTTCGTTTCTTCGGTGGTTCATTAGCTCCGTTTGTAGCCGGTCTGATCGGCGCCAAATTTGGCGGCAATTATACCTTCTATTTTGCAAGTGCGATGGTCTTCATCGGTATCATTTTAGTAATTGTTCACTCACAATACTTTGATACAAAAGAAGAAATAGAATTCAATTGCCATGATTTGGCGACTGACCTCGTATCATCTATCCGAATCATTCCCGTTTGTAAGCCATTCGTGCTATTTCCATTTACATAAGCAAGCCAATTCTCATCTGCAACAGTTTGAATAGTATGGGTACCAAAATTAAGATTCGCAGGCAACTGACTACCATTTAAAACAACTGATCCTGCTGAAAAATAAATGGCAGTATTATTTCCAAAGCTACTCAATATATCAACTGTGATCGCATCACTTTGAGTAATTCCTCCTCGGATATTTGCCGTATAATCCTGTGCAAGACCTGTTGGACTAGATACTAATGTCGGCATCGTTATATTTGTTGTTCCTAAAATCGAAGCTGCAACTAGGTTTTTGCTAGTCGTAGAAGTTGTATCATTTAGTGCTGAAATCAAAGTATTTATACTTGTTAGCAAGTTAGATATAGTATCTCCAAGAAGTATGATTTTATTCAATTCATTTTTTACATTCTCAAGTCTAGTAATCAACGCTTTAGTTAAAATCGGTAATAATCCTTGACTGATATCTGCAACAAGTAATGTAGATAGAGGTTGTTGAGTTGTTATAGTCATTGTTTGGGTTCCAAAATCTTCATTTTGCAATGCATTAATTGCATTACTAAGGTTGGTCAAAAGAATTCCCGTTACTGATCCAAGTACACTATTTAGACTTGTCAACAACCCTCCGATCGGCAAGTCTGCTTTTAAAATAGTTACTTTTGCTGTTACTGTAGTTTGGGGATTTGAGGGTAATGTCACTTTTCCTGATAGCTCGGCGGGTATTGAAATATACGCATATTTTGTTCCCGTTTTTATTAATCCTACTCCAGTAGTACTTCCATCAATCGTAAAAGTTACAGGCTGTTTATCGACATTCAAATATGGAGCTGTCTGGGTCGTGTTACTGTTATTTTTAACATCTGTCTTAGCAAATAGATCAACAGAAACAGCACTAACGATACTATTTGTGGTAGCCAATGAAAGGACTATTGCAACTAGAATAATCATAATATTTCGTATAAAAAATCTCCACTTTATACTCATTTCATCTCCTCATTTCTCCCATGTGACAAACTCTGTCATTTTTTTCTAAAAAAAATAAATAACTGATTCCATTACTTTTCTATTGTTTTTATCTTGTATTTCATTTATCAAACAACACTTATCCATTATATATAGGAGCATTCCTTATAATCATTAAACATGGTGATTAATAAAATGAGAATTTTTATGCTTGAGTGTAAAGACACATGAGCATCTTTCTATTAAATTTTTCTTACAGGAAATATACTCTAGCCATACAGTTACAACCCTTTTCTGCGCAGGAAAGAAATTTCATTTGTTCCTCCATACTTCATTAAGACGGAAGGATGAGACACTTGAAAAAGAAAATGTTTATTTTAGTTATCGTATTATCACTCTTTAGTGTCTTTGTTATTCCAAATGAAGCAGCCGTTACAAATGGAAATGTCCAATATTACTATGAAGACAGTTCTGATAGGAGTGAATCTTCTTCGAGCAATAACAGCTCAAGTTCTAACGGAACAACTGAAAAAAATTCAGTCGATTTAGAACAAAAAAATAGGACACCTGTTTCAGCAAAAACTGATCATTCTATTAAAAAAACAGGTATCTTAAGGTATCTGCAAACAAATGATCAAAAGAATATTATTTTGACACTTATTGGGTTTTTAATTATTGTGATCGTTCTATTGCAATGGCAGATCGTTAAAAATAGGAGGAATAAAAATGAAAAATCAAGCTAAATTACTAATCGCTGGTTTGTTTATTGGAGGAATATTTGCAATCTCAACTACCGCACACTCAGCAGAGACTACAACGGGAAATGTGCAGTATTCTGCTGGAAGTCTGCTGCTTGATCCACAAATCCAAGATGACCAAGGTGTTTTACAGCCTTCTTTACCTACTAACCTAAATTTTGGTAGTCATCCAATTCAATCTTTGAAAGATGAGACTTGGATAGCTACTAATGACGGCACTCAAGATGCAGCTAATGCAACTACAGGAGTAATTCGTGTTAGAGATAACCGAGGCACAAATGCCGGTTGGTTTCTTAAAGTAAGACAAGCGAAGCAATTTACTGAGTATTGTGAGGACAATTCGACAAATAATCTCTCAACATTAACAGGTGCTAAATTATCATTTTCTGTTGGTAATGGTACAAATAATATAAATTCAGGTTTTAAGGGAACTAATCTTAATAGTTTCGAGTTTGAAGACCAAGAGACTGACATTATTGTTTTAGCAGCAGATGCCGGTCAGGGGGCCGGTGAAACTAGTTTACCGATCACTAAATTTGAATTAACAGTTCCAGCTGAAGCAAATAGACAAAACGTTCGATATGTGTCTACTTTAAACTGGACACTTTCTGATACGCCAACTTCTAATTCTACGGGTAATCCAGTTTAACCTTTTCTGTTATAGCATATAACATGCAAGCGCTTATCTGTTGTGGTACGCTTAATGGAGAAGGACTGAGAGAGATCTCTCCTGCAATGCGAAAATACAGATAAAGGAGATAGCCTTATGCGTAAGAACCGTTTAAGAACAACAATTCGGGGACTCTTCCTCGTGTTCGCTTTTTCTTTCTTTCCAACGCTTGTTCATGGTGATTCATTGGATAGTTTTGATGCGGTGATCCACCCATCTGACCATCAAATAAATCAAGAACAATCCTATTTCAATCTAAAGTATCAGCCAGATGAATCAGAACGACTGACAGTTACTTTGACTAACCGGACGGATCAAACGATCAAATTGAAGACCTCTTTCAATCGGACGATCACCAATAGTTTAGGTGTAATCGAATATTCTGGTACCAATAAAGACGATAGCAACTTTGGGTTGAATATTACCGATTACGTCAAACTGAATACAGATTTAGTCGAACTTGCTGGTAATGAATCAAAAGACATCTACTTAGACGTGAAGATGCCGGCTAAAGCATTCGACGGTGTACTAGCTGGCGGCTTATATATCGAAGAAGTTTCGGAAGGAAAAATCGAAGGTAATATCCGAAATGTTTTTTCACGTGAGATCGCAGTCTTATTAAGAAATAGTACCGACAAAGTCACACCTGATTTGAAGATCACAAAAGCAGAAGCATCACAGGTAAATGGGCGAAATGCCATTATTACAACGATCGATAATGAAAAAGCTACTTATGTTTCAGATGTTACGATCGATTATCAAGTCGTCAAAGATGACAAAACAATCGTCAAAAATAAAAAAGAAAAGCTGGCGATCGCTCCTAGTTCACGTTTTCCATATATGATTTCGATGGACGAAAATGAGTTCTCCGCTGGCAAATATACGGTCAAGATGGCGATCACTTCTGGCGATCAAAAATGGACAGGCAGCCCAAGTTTTACGATCAATCAAAAGAAAGCAACGGACTATAGTGACAAGGATGTCACGATTGAAAAGAGAGAGACAAACCCTTGGTTATTGATCGGCGGTATCATCATTGTTCTTCTAATTGCGATCGTTGTTTTCATGTATATGCGCTATCGGAAATTGAAGAAAAAATTGAATGAAAAATAAACCGAAAAAGTAGATTCTAGTCTCTAGGATCTGCTTTTTTAGCTTGTGTTCCAATAAATTCCTTGTTTGGCAAACAAATACCTTTTGATCTGCGCGACGATTTCTATTGCTCTTACCTGCTTGATCACTCCTATTTCCTGCACTTGTCTCAGCTCTTGTTCCGGCACCTCGGTGATCAACTCTGGTTCTTCATCCCTCAGATCAAAAATCGGTGTCTCGATCGTTTGGACCAATGTTGCTGAAAGGACTTTATCGAATAATCGCTCGCCGTTCTTTTCAAATAAGCCCAGCGTCGTCATTTGCTCTAACAATCGTTGGTATTCGTTGGCCGGTTTTGTTGGATCAACGTTTTTGAACTGCCATTTATGAATTTTTCCTGCACTAGTTTGAAACAATACCATTAAACAAAACATCGAACGGCCTCCTTTTTTATCCATTGACTGCTGGTCACTTATACTAACGATCAAGCAAAAGAAAATGTTCAATCGACTTGCTAGATGGATACAAAAAAGGTGCGGCAACTTATGCCTACACCTTTTATCGATTATTCCTGAACGACTTCGCAAGGAATTGATTCAGTTAGATATTCTGGTTCTTGTGAAAATAAACTTGGTATTTTACCTTCGATGATGGCTTGGCGATCTTTTAATTCAGTGATCTTAGCAGTGATCAGCGTGACGATTTGCGTCAATGTCTCGACTGTATCGACTTCACGTTCTATGATCGCGCGACAAAGCAGATTGATTTTATGTGTTTGCTCAAATAATTCTAAATACCGTTCTCTATATTTGTCTTCAACTCGCATCGATTGCCAATCCGTTTGATGATAATGGGAACCAAATAAAGAAAAATCTAGCCGATAGACTGCCAAGATAAATAATTCTCGGACCCGCGGACTTTCCTTTAGTAATCTCCCTAGTTCTGTCGATCCGCTCGTGATCTCATTTCCTAATTCTGTTAAGATCATGTAATTTTGATCGTATTCATTTTTTAGTTTATCGAATAATAATTGAGTCTGTTTGATTTCTTTACGTCGTTCTTGATAACGTAAAAATTGAAAGACCAATAATGCGGACAAAACCGAAAAGAAACATCCGAAAAAGGCTGTCGATGCATTCACATATGTTTTGATGATATCAATGTGGTCACTAAAAAATTGACGATTGAAATAAATCAAAAAAATACTGACGAACGCAAAAATTTCTCCGATAATAAAATAGCCACCGCTACGACTGCTAGTTTTTGTTTTTCTGTACTCATACTCACCTATCCATTCGCTTTGAATGCTCTCCTTTATTTGAATTCATGACAGCTGCTTTACACAAATACTTTTTTACACTTTAAATTAACATTAAAAATTATTTATAAATCAATTTATGTTCAATAACATTTATTATTGTATCATTTATTCAAGTTTTAATAAAGACTCTCTAAACATTTTGGGTATTATTTGCCAAAAAAAAAATAAAAAACCACGATCAGAACAAACTAATCGTGGTCTATAACTTATTTTAATTTCAATAGTTTTTCGATATTGCCGTGAGCAATTTTTTCTTTATCTTCTTCTGGGATCGGCGTATTCATCAGAAACGTTTTTGCATCCCCTTTAACATAAGGATAGTCTTGCGCCCAGATCACGTGATCGGCGCCCATTTCGGCTAAAACCAATTGCATTTGCGGCCAAGTGTACATTCCACTTGGTGTAATCCACACATTCTTTTTATAATAATAAGAAACCGGATGTTCCAATGGATTTCCAACAACTGGTGAGACAGCCTCGTCCAAACGTTCTAAGAAATAAGGAACAAATTCACCCCAGTGTCCAGAGATCAATTTCAAATTCGGTAATTTATCAAATAATCCCGCTAAAATCAAACGAACCACATGGTAGCCAGCTTCCATATGCCAACCCCAGCCAGGCGTAGCCATGATCGCATTGAAGCCGATTGGTGCCATATTACTATAGTATTCTTTCCGAATCGTTTCACTTGGCATCGATGGATGAATTGATAGCGGCACATCCAAAGCTGCAGCCATTTCAAAAATTGGGAAGTAACGTTCTTCATCAAGAAAATGTCCTTGAGATGTCCCCAATAATAATGCCCCACTTAGTCCAAGTTCGGTTACGCTGCGTTTCAATTCTTGGGCGGCCGCTTCTGGATCAGAAACAGGCAATGTCGCAAAACCTAAGAAACGATCTGGATGTGCTTTGACAGCCGCAGCAATGTCATTATTGATCTGTTTCGTTAAAGGAATCGATTGTGCTGGCGGTAATAAGTCCGGATTCGTATTCGCATCGCCATACGATAAAACTTGGACGTCGATCCCATTTTGGTCCATATATTGAATTCGTTTTTCACTTAAATCTTGCATTTCCGCCGGATTCGTCGCATACGCTACTAACCCTTCTTCAAATGAACGACCAAATTCCTGTAATGCTTTTGGGTCTTCGATCGGTTGTTTTTGTAAGTATTCCATGATCGCTTGGTTCGCATAAGCGGTACTCATATGTTCTTCGATTGCGATTAATTTCATGCTTGTCACTCCAGTCTATGTTTTACTCTCGGTTAAGAGCTTGACTAAAGTATACGGCCGATTCTAACTAAGTTATGGACAGCTTTTAGACATTTGTCACATAACTAAAAAATTTTATTCATTTGATTCGTCAGATCCAATAATAGCTCCGTCGCCTGCTCATCATTCCAACGCTTTTCTAATACATAACTCCGTAAAAACATATAAATAGCGGCCGCGTAGACATTGCAGATCTGTTCGATATCGATCAGGTGAATCCCATTTTGCTCCGCGATTTTTTGATTAAAACGCGCCAATCGTTCAATAAATTCATACCGTAGATCCGACCATTCCAATAATTGAAACACTGCTTCCCGCTCATTCCAAATTTTCAATAATTGATTGACCATTTTACGGGCTGTTAGATTTTGCCGATGAAAATCTTTTAAAAATTCCGCTAAATGACGATCAATGACTTGGATGATCACTTGTTTTGGCGAATCATAGTGCCGATAAAATGTTTGATGAGATATGCCTGCCACCTCAGCAAGTCTTCGTACATTGACCGTTTCAAAGTCTACTTTTTGCTGACACAGTACGAGTAAAGCTTGATAGATTTTCTCTTCCGTTCGTTTGAATCGTACATCACCCATCATTTTCATTACTGCTCCTTTTTTAACTCTCTTCTACTGCTCTTTATTCTATTAAAACACCCATAAATACCTGCGTCAATTTCCTCTGAAATACAAAAAAGCTAAAGATCTAGATGTAGATCCTCAGCCTTTGTTCACTATTCGAGTAATCAGTTACTCGATCACTTCTTTTACTTTAAATTCTTTGGTCCTATCTGACGGTGCTTCTTGATCATTGACCTCGAATAAAATGTGGTCGCCATTTGTTTCATCTTCCACGATGACCAATTTACCTAAAGGACCACGATTGTCTTTGACGATCTGCGCCTCTTTGATCAATTCTTTCGGGTCACGTTTTGCTGCAATCGCATTTCCTAGATTAAAGAATACTGTTTCTTCCATCCTATTCATCTCCCTTGTCATGCTTGCGTTTGAATAATGGTTCATCCTTACCACTATAATAATCCTTATTGAACTCATCGTCGATATGCATGCCTAGCGCCGTACCGAACCAAGCACCAAATCCTAAAATCCCCATCACGATCGAAAATGGAATATAAAAAAGTTTTCTCTGATACCATTTTTCCTTTTTCATCTTCCTCACTCCTTTTTAATAAAAAGTGCATTGACAATTAATCAAATCGCAGTCAAAAAAGTAATGATTCCAAAAATGATACCTGGAAAATTCGCAGTCGCCAAAGGAATATCTCGCGGCTTCTTCCCTAGCCCATAGACCACCCACAACGTACAGTTGATCGCTGCGACCAACGGCTGAATCGGATTCCCCTTAGAGCCAGCCAAATTATCCATGATTTGAGGAATATAGGAAACATACATCATGATCGACATGGTCGTTGCCGCCCAACTCAGATACTTTATGAATCTACTATTTTCCATTTACTTATTCCCCCTTCATTACATAGGATAAGTAATCGAACAAAATAACTATCCTATATAACTATTATAACAAAAATGAATAAACTAAATGTATTTCATATACAAAAACTATGAAACAATAGAATTAATATTGCTGAATAAAATAAAAAAGCTAGCACCTATACTAAATAAGGTACTAACTTTAAAAATATTTATCCCACTGACCCTTCCATTTAAGATAAGGGTATTTCATAGTTTAGAGTAGATACGTTTATCATTGCTATTAAAGCATTTTTACACTAATAGCATATTGATGAAAACACATAGTTTCACTTACACTCACAGACCTTTTCACAGACCACCAACGCCAATTACATTGAAATAGAAAATACTATCAATTGCATAGGATTATCAATAAATATCGTTTTTTCTACTAAATGGTATTTAATATAGCATTCAAATTTATAATCTAACATGGGGCTTTTAGTTGTCATTTCTTATATACTCTAATGTCATTTTATTTGTAGGTTCAGTTCTTTTTGTCCAAAGTAAAGAAAATAAATTAGATTCAGGAACAATAAGATCTATTTCATTTTTTTTAATTATTTTTCTATGAACGTATTCCTCTAAAAGATATAAACTAGCCAAAGCATTTAATACATTTTCTAAATTTGCTTGTTTATAATTTATAGATCTTCCGTGTTTGACTTCATTGTATCTTCTCCACCAATAGGGTGTTACCTCAGGCCATTTTTCACCTAATGGTTGCAACATTATGGTTTTTGCAAAATTAATTACTCTTACTCTATTGTCTAATTCCATTAATTTTTCTGATTTAATCTTAGATTTATAATGATGCATTTTTTTAGGGCTATTACTTTCAAAGTCGCAAAGTTCTTTAAATAAAATTTCACATTCTGAACCAATTGCTAATAGTAATTTTTGATATTCTATAGAAAAAGTTTTGAAGTTGGCAATATCTAACGTTACAAATTCCGTAGTATTACTAAAATCATGTTCCAAATGTAAATAATATTGCCAATAAAAATTTAAATATTGTTTTTTATCCATAAAAATCACCTCATTTGTTATTGCATCAAAACTACTACCATAGAGCTGGTGATACATCATATCTCGTCTTATATTGACAAAGTTGCTACTACTAGTTTAAATATAAAAAAACTCTCATTAAGTTCGAGAGGTTTATTCCCAACTGTTTTTAAAAACATTAGTCAACCTAAAACTTAGAAATTTTTCTAAAATGCTACAAATATACTTCTTCTCTTTATTTGAAAGATACCAGGTTAGAAAAACTACTCCTGAAAAGATCAATAATGTAGTTATAGTTAATATATTTCCGTGATTTTGAATATGACTAGCAATAAATGTTAAGATTACACCAACAGCCAATAGAATTATGCTCGATAATCCTATTGGATCTTTGTAAAATTTTATTCTTGTATATGCGTATAAGGCTTCTTTTTCTTCTAAACTACTAATATTTTTATATACATTATCATATAAGCTTAGATTATCTAATTTCATCTTGCTATCAGACTCTAATATAGAGAAAATTAATTCTTCTGGAAAACCATAACTACGATTTCTCCACCCTGTAATTTGTTTAATACGCTTGTTAAACTTTCTTACTCTTACCGTGTACACTGCATACAAAAGAATATATGATGACAATAAAAAAATAATATACACCAAAATAGTAAAGAAATTAATGATTTTACTATCAAATACTTTATTGGCCATTGAAAATATTAGTGTATAAGTTAATGTTATGAAAAAAATTACCATGGTTCTAAAAAATAATTTATCTTTCCTTATACTTTCAAAATCTTTCATGGCCTCTTTACTTAAACTCTTTAAAAAATTTACCAAAATACCTCGACCTTTCACTTACTTGATTGACTCAAATTAGTATACCAAAATACACTTTAAAAAGCAGACAACCCTAACTGCAAATTTTCATAAGATGTTTTAGCAGTATAGTTCGTTAAATAATGGACCATCTTCGCCTATTGCTAAGTTCTGTCTTACTTGCTAAAATAATATCAATCAATGTATTCTATATAGCTTAGACCTCTGCGGAAACAGGGGTCTATTTTGTTGTGGTCAATTGGATTGACTAGAAAATACCTAGTAATCGTGTTTATATGGTCAAACAAAATCTATATTTGTCGACTTCTTTTGGGTCTATACTAATTTTTTTACCAATTTGGTATATAGTAATTTCCTCATATACCATCAGCTCAAAACAAGTATAATAAAAAAAGTCCATTAAATAATGGGCTTTCTTACTCTTATTTCTTTTCTTTATCAGTTATTCTCTTATCTTGCTTCAAAGTACCGCCATAAAAGGCTATTACTACCGCACACTCAGCAATTATAAATTCCCCTGCAGACCAATGGAAAAAGATTGTCATCCCCAAAATGATTATTATAGCTATGGCAAGTATGGCATCTTTTGTTCCAAAATCTATCCAGAATGTTGGCATTATGTTTTCCTTCTCTCTAAATTTTTTCAGTATAATTATATCAAAAATACTCTCCTAGTGCTTACCAAATCATGCAACATTTTTTTCTTAATCTCTCTAATCTACTGAATAATTAATATTATTCACTACTACACCCTCACATCTAAATAAAAGCTACTTGTTTCAGGTTCTTCTTTGGTTAGATTGAATCCTATCGCCAAACCTCTGCCTTCTTCGCTCTCATTTGTAAATACTTTTGCTTGTGACTTATCCTGAGTGAAAATAATCTCTTCTTTAACTTGGTCAAACATACCAATCTCATACCGCTTTAAGTACAGACTATTCATTCGTAACACATAGCTTGGTAGTTCTTGCCTAACGCTAGCTTCTATTTCATCAGCGTATTGCTTTAACTCCATTCTAAGACGGTTCTCCGCACGAATACGAGCTTCTCGATACTCTTTTATATTAATACCCCTACGATCAGCCAGTATGCTATCTGTAATTGGCAATCGCCCCATGTAACCATCATGCTCAGGCACATATTGTGTCTTATGTTCGCCTTTTAGATACTTCTCTGCTAACAGTGACACATCTTCTTTATCTAATGCAGCTAACGTTTTAAAGAATACTTTAGCCAAGTTCTTTTCTCGCTCAGTTAGTTCATTCCGATACTCCATAAATCCCGCCCATAAGGTTAAATAATACTTAGGCCTTATTGATACTCGAAAAGTCATTACAACACCTCCGCTAGTAACTCAATATCGAGAAACAAATCGTCTTTTAATTCAATGAGTTCTTCTAGTGTCTCATAACCATATCTAAATGCTACTGCGGTTTCTATTTCTCTGATTTCATCTAACGCACGATCGTTCAGACTTCTATTGCCTAGTCCTTGTATAAGGCTCTCACGTTCGGTTACAGACAGACTTGCTAAGAACTGATTGAAAACTTCTGACGAAAACACCAGCGTATTATACGCCTATAAATTAGCCTACAAGCCTCCTCTAAACAATCAGATACAAGAGAATCAATTCTAGGCGCTTGTACATGGATAGAAAGTTCATCATAAGCTAAATGAGTTGCCGATGTTCGCTGATACAACTCTTTTTGAATGTGTCGCTTTCTTTGCTCCAAACGTTCAAGGTAATTAGATATGTTCAGGTAACGTTCTAAGTTATACTCGCTATCCATGTAAAGCCTCCTTATCTAAATAAAAGGTAGCGGAAAAATCCACTACCTCTTTTTGTCTATTCCACAATGACATTCGTGGCGATTTCACCTTTATTGTTTTCGCCGATTGTATAGCTCACCGTTTGACCTTCTTCTAACTGTTTCTGGTCAATAAGACCTGAAGAATGAACAAAGTAATCTTGTCCGCTTTCGTCTGCAATAAATCCATATCCTTTTTGGCTATCAAACCATTTCACTGTCCCTTTTTGCATCATCAATTCCCTCTTTCTATTTATTTTCCAGTTGTTCGAAGAAATCATTGGATATGACCCATAAATAAATCTAATCACAGACCTTTTCACAGACCCCGCTTAAAATTGGACAAAACAAAAAAGCTAGAAGCCTTATACATCAAGGTTTCTAGCTCATGTTATAGGGTTACCCCACACTGCCTTCCATATAGGAAACGGCTTCTCAACCAGTGTCATTAACTATCAAACCAAGTTTTTAAGAGTTCTTATAGTAGTTTAGAGACTCAATATTTATCATTGATTGTCAAATTAAGATGGTCAAAATCTGGTCAATTTTGTATATGTTATTGGGAGCAATTTAAAAAGCTGTTTTGTTAAAAAATTCAGCTTTTTTATTCGCAATTTTCTTCAATAAAATCAGTTACATTTTTCTTGGTATTTTCAATGTTTATTTATAATAGTAACCATTACCTGAACAAAAATGTAACATGCTCTTCTCAAGCTTTCAGAAGTCTCATATCATTGTCAGGCAGAAATGTTTTCCCAATTTATACATAAGTATTTATATATTTGCCAATTTAAGGCATATTATTGAAACAAAGAAGAGAAACATTAAAGCCTCTCTCCTCACAATTAAATTTCGTTTAAATTGCATTTGTAGATATCATAGAAGCCAACACACTTAAACTTCTAAATTCTCTATTAGTATTAGAAGCAAGTATAAAACTTGGAAAGTCTGGGTCATACACATACAGAGCTAAATTTTCTATATCTATCTTATGAGTCTGACACATAGTGTTTATATATAGACTATCAGGATTTGTCCTTATATATTTTCCCAACATTTCAACATATTCAAAAAGTTGTTCTTTAGATAGTCCACGTATAGAATTACTAAAAAAAGCTTGTGGTAGATAAATAGTCGCTTTAACATTTTCAAACACAACTTGTATAGAAGCAGATGATTGTTCTTTGTTAAGAACTACATTTTTAATTAAGCCAACAGTCGACAGATTCTTATTGGAATCTCTCTCTGATATTTGGTGAAGAAGAACCGATATAAACGCTGGTTCTCTTGTTTTTGTACCATTTTGATCTAATTCTTCTTTACTTACTATACTATTGGGATCATACTTTATTCTAACCCCTGTCTTGACATCTTTGGAGTTAGGATCATCTGAATCCTTTTTAGACCTAGTAGTCTTTTCTTATCTGACTTGGCTACTTTTTTTTCCTCTGGAGGATTTAAAAAATCTCTTAGCTTTTTACCCATGTTTTTATTTCTACGAGAAATACCATCATCTGATATATTTCCATTAATCTCAATATATACAGTTTCAGGTACAACCCTAATTGAGTCATCAGCATAATTACACTCTTCATTATGTTCAAAACCTTGTGGTTTTTTCAAGTAACCGCCTTCACGAGTTCTAACATAAATTAATTTCGCATCACAATTTTCATCTGGACAAAACAAGTGGTTCACGAAATCATCATAATTATTTTGATGCGGAATCCTTTTGACTTCGATAAATCTAGATTCACCATCCTTTGAATACAAAGCTTGACTAAATTTTACCATTACATCATTCCCTATCTATAATATTTTATAGAAAAGGTCGAAATTAATTCTAGTTTTGGATACTCTAAGCAAAAAAGCTTTACATTTTCAAAAACATTTGATAAAATTCTAAGAGTTAACATTTTAGTTAGGTAATTGATTTTTGTGTTGTGTCTGCAACTAGTTTAACTAATATCAACCACGGGGATAGACTGCAATCTATGCCCTTTTTTTCTATTACTTGATAATATCACAATGTATTTATACAGTCAAATCTATAACACTATATATTGTGTCTCATTCTTTTATATAGATTGTAAACAAACTATATATTGAATACGAAAAACTAATTGTAGAACGCTACCAAATCCTCTGAACATAAAAATTAAAGATCATCCAACCCCTACATATAGTATGTAAAAAAATGTACTAAGATTTCAATTGATCTATTATCCCTTCTATATTCACTATTTTCCATTCTCCTCCCTCTATCAGCCTGTTTTCAACTTCTCCTTGTTTTTCATATATCATCCTAAAATCTAATTCTTTATTTTTGCATACACTATCAAGTCTATAAACCATAGAAATATATACATGAGTCACTGACGCACCTTTATCATCTATTTTAGTTATAGAATAACTATCCAATCTGATATCCTCATATTCTTTTCTAAATAGTCCAGCTTTTTCTTTCACTGAAACTTTTCCAAATATATTCTCAAAGTACAAACTAACTGGTGTACCAAAGTTTCCTTTTCTAATGCATTCTAAAAATTTAATAGCATTTGCTTCTGGTGTCCCATCTTTAATAGTAAAGTGCTCATAACCATTTTCAAATTTTCTTGGTTGCCATTCTTCAAGTAGCTTATCCATTTTTCGTAACTTCTTTTTGTGATCAGTGTATTTCCTAGCTATATCAAAAAAACTTGTTTCTTTACTTTTCTTTTTCTCTTCTAGATACTCTTCTCTTCTTTTTTCTTCACTTTCTAAAGACTGAATCCAGTCATTCACATAAAATAAAATGGCAAATGTCTTAATAGCAACTATCTTATTATTATATTTCAATTCCCTACCATGTAGTATACCGTTTCTATAAGGTAAATAAATCGGTTCGATATTAGTTTTTGTTCTATTTTTCTTTAAAATATCTACAAGAGAATTTAGTCCTGTAGAATGACCTGCAATACTATCCCATACGTCTAAGTCTGTCGCATCAGCAAATAACCCTGTTGGTTTAATGTCATTAACTATACCATCAACCAACATTAACACAATTGGGATACAGCTATGATATCTTTCTTCAAAATAGTCTTTTTTAGCCAAATTTAGTAACTCAGCTCTTTCTTTGAATATAGGTCTATAAGATAATATGTTAATTAGCCATTCTAGTTTTCCTTCATAATAATTCATAAGAAGGCTTTCCCCATCTATTCCCTGTTCCACACATTCTTTCATTACTTTAACATCTAAAGAATCATGCGCAATCCATCCTCTAGAAGAAAATATTTCATTAAACTTATCTGGTAATTCTTTAATTTCTAATATCCTTTTTTCTAGCAAATCAAAATCTTCATCAATTTTAATACCAAACAATGAGGAAATACTGCTTAGAAGTTTAGCTCCTTGTATACTTTCTTCTAAATCACGTATAGTTTCATTTTTAGCTATCTTATCTCCCATTCAATCACCTCGTTTCTTATTATATCATCCTTCTTTAGCCAATGATAACCAATAGAAGCTATATGAAACATTTGTAGGTCTGTTTCATCTGCAATAACTCCCACAAGTATGTAGTACTTTTTAAGGATTTTCAGCTAAAAACTATTTTTCGTTTCATTTGCATATGAAACATAGAAACCCTTGTATATCAATACTTATAAAGATGTATTTCATTTCGTTTCATGTATGAAAATTTATTAACCTTTTGCAAATTGCAAAAAAAGAGTACCCCAAGTGAGCCATGTAGCTCATTTAAAGGGTACCCTTAGTACGGTCAAATAACAACGGGGTGGGGTTCTCTATCCTATTCAATTCCTTGTATGATTCTGCCAAAGATATGATTAGCTTGAGTTGGTTGTCCATCAATTAGGGTAAGGGTGTACTCCGTTTCCAGTGGCTCTTTTAAGCTTACTGTTATCCCTTCTCCAACCTTCTGCTGAACAGATAGGCTAATTGCTTTCAGATGTTCAATTGCTTCTGATATAGCTTGCTTATCATTTGGAATAGACTCATCAACATAATAAGTAATCCTTGTACCATTGCCATCATTTTCGGTCGTTAGATAACCTTTATAAGGTAATTGACCATAGTTGCTGATAAAGTAGCTGAGTTGTTCATCTTTGGTAAAATTTGATTTAGCATCATCAAAAGTTACACTACTATTCACAATATTACTAAAACCATCTCTAAGCTCTTTATTCTCTGTTTCTTTAAAGTATAAGTAATTATTCGGATTCCCTTGATTCTGACTAGTTATTAACACTTTGGGTACTCCTGAATTAATGGTAAAAAAGTAAACGTGCTTCGATAAATAATCTTGTGCCTCTGCATCCGAATAAACCGCTACTAAAGAGTAACCTGATTCTTCCTCACCACTTTCTGACCAGTTTAAAACTATTGGCGTGTTACCAATAACCGCCTGCCACTTATTGTTATTTAGAACCGAGTCAGGGAGTTGTAAACCGTATAAATCAACATTATTATTCGGACTGTATTGTTTATACGTCTGATTCATGGTTTGTCCCCAAGTATTCATGAAGTCATTAAGCTTTTTATTCTTATCAGCATTCCATAACATTTCATCAACTATCTTATCTTCTGTTGAAGAATTACTGACAGAGCTCTCTTTTACAGAACTAAGTCTATTAGTAGTTTCACTATAGGTAGATGAGGTAGGTTGTTCTTCTTTATTTTGACAGGACGCCATCAAAATAGTGGGTAGTAGAGCTAATAACACCAATGCTTTTTTCATTTTGTTACTCCCTATCAAATTTATCTGGATTTTTTTCTATATAATCATTGTAAAGCACCGTTGTCATAGAAACAATCGTTTGCCCTGCTTGAATTTTTTCGATATCTTGCTCCACTATCCCTGTTCTTATTTTATCTATGCCCTCATAAAGAGTTTCATGAGAATCCTTAATCTCTTTAGGTAAAGTACTTGTAGGTCTGATGTTTTTCAATTTTTTCATTTGTTTACCTAAATAGTCTGCTGTATCCTGCATATCTTCATCAGAATAGACATCTGTCTGCTTGATTTTCACGTCACTATCAACTACTATATTCACAACTTCTTGTACGTATTCTTTTTCTGATAGCCCCTCCGAACTAAATAACATTGAAAAACAACCTAATAATAGCAAGCCCCCCACTATCAGTATTTTTCTTCTATCCTTTGGGTGATGGTGCGTTTTGAGAAGCTTTCTTATTGCAATTGCGAAAAAAATAAGACCTATCCCACCTAATATTTTTGTCATCACTTGACCTCCTCAGTATCCAGATGATAAGCCCAGAAGTGTTCCTAGAATACCACCTGCTACACCTGCAATCATTAAAATAGTTCCATGCTTTTCATCATGCTCTCTATACAAATACCCCATAATAACTCCAATAGCACCAAATAGTACAGGAATAAATAGGAGTGAGATGACAACTGAAACCCAACCAGCAATCTTATACAGATTTCCACTTTGCTTTCCCCTATTAATCTGGTCTTTAACTTCACTAAGAGATTTTTCTATCTTAGGGCTTATTTGTTCTGTGTATAACTCCATATTTTCCTGAGATGTACCACAAGATGCGCAAAACTTTGCTGATTCCTCCATTTGACTTCCACAATTTCTACAGTACATTTGTTTTTTCCTCCCTATTTATATTAAAAACATCATAAAAGAGCTCATCCATATCAACTTCTAACACTTGCGATAATAGTTTCATTTGGTAAGGTTTAGGTACTGTCCTACCAGTTTCCCATGAGCTAATTGACTGCTGAGTGACACACATTTTCTCAGCTATTTCAATTTGAGAATACCCTTTTGCTTCTCTGTACAAACTAAGTCTTCTTTTCTCTTTCATAATCTTCTTCCTCCTCACAAACATTATATACATCATTTTGTAGTATTTCAACAATTATATGTGATTAAACATCATTTTTAACAGGAATAAACAACAGTTCGTTGTATAGTATAAGTATCGGAGGGATAGTCTAAATGAAGCAATATGCTAAAACCATACGAGAAAACAGAAAAAAATTAGGTTGGACTCAAAAACAACTTGCTCAGAAAATCCATGCCTCTCAGCAGGCTATTGCTCGTTGGGAAAACGAAGTTACTGAACCTAGAACTGAAAATTTACAAGCACTCTCAGAGGCTCTGGGAGTCCCTCTAAGCCATTTTATTGACAGGCAAACAGAGATAGTAGATGACGATTTCAACGCTTTGTATCGCTCCTTATCATCCGAAGATAAGGTTAAAACCTTAGAATATATGAGGTTATTAAAGAGGCACGAAATGGAACGCAGTGAGTTCAAATAGAAACACCCCTCCAATTAGGAAGGATGCTTTTTGTTCTCTATATTAAACTGGTAAATAAACCTATCACCAGTAGTTTCAATTTTAGTTAACTCTTCTTTACTATATAGGTCATTCATTACCTTCACTAGATTAAGAGGCTCATCAGAATTGTACGTAATCCCCTTGTCCTCAACAGTATTCAGTTCTCCTAAAGTCATCTTATAGTAGTTAGGAAGCCAATTTCCTCCCTTAAATACTCTGGAAGATATCACTTTAACAAAGCCCATTTTCTCTAGTGATCTGATGTTCTTAGCACTTCTTCCAGTATTACTATCATTACCCATGTCAGCTAAAGTTGCGTGAGTACAATAAAATACTCCATCACTGCCACTATATTTTTTCGAATGACACAGTAAACTAAAGAGAAGATATCTTAGATTTTTTCTTTGAATAGATAAGATAACATCTAACTCTTGTCTGTAAAAAGTAACATTACTAGACTTCATGCTAAACGAATAATCACCATCATAAACTGTCTCAATTACACGCTGTGTTTCACCTTTCAATTCTCGCAAGTTCCATCTCTGATCTAAGAATTTTCTTGTCTCAGAGTTTTCAAACGTATTTTGGATTACATTGAAGACCATTTGGTATGTAGCCTCTATGTCATTTCCCTGATACTTTAAGATGCGAGATGCGTGAAACGTAAAATAATTTCTACTACTTGGTTCTGACAAGCATCCATCTTCAAGAATTTTTTTTACGTAAGTATAAACACTTTGGTTATTTTGCTCCTTAGCACTGATATTTTTACGATTTACGTTCTTTTTCTTCTCAGTTGTTAACCGATGTTTAGTCATAGCTGAACAATCTTTCAAGACATTTTCTTTGAACTCATTCAAAGACTGGGGTTCTATAGACAAAAAATAATCAATAGGCAATGGTTCTAACGTCCGATTGTCAACATAGTAACAAAATTCTTCTGTTTTCAAATGAATACCCAAAGGTAATTTGACTCCAAGTCCAGTAGTGGGTCTTCTTTCAATGCGATGAATTGTTTCTCCCATCTGGGAAAGGACTTCATAATAGAAGTTTTCAAGTTCTTGTTCTCGAATAAATCCATCAAAATAAAGATCAACATGATAGCCCTTTAATCCTGAATACCAAACATGAATGTCTTTCATAGGAATGCCATAATAAGAATGGAGTGTGTCTATCAATTCTATAGTTGTCCACCTTCTATCTCCCTCATCTATAATATCGACATCAAAACACATAAATTTAGTCAAGCCACCAGAACCTAATTTTATTCCTAATGTGTATTCTCCATTTAAATGTTTTCTAACTCTCCATTCGTTTAACTGAACCTTTTTATCAGTAGTTGTCCGAAATTCAACATCTTCTCCTTCTCTCACTTGGAAAAGATATTCCTTTCTATAACTAATTAACAGTCTATCCATTTGCTTTACTACTTTATCCTCTATCTGCTTTCTATATTTAGTTTCCATACTTATCCTCCTATAATTTTTAATAGTTTTGTTTTAATTTATCTTACTAGTAATAAATAAAGATACTTGTAAGACATAGTCAACATTGCCTACTAAGCATAAATTCATCTAAATCTGATTTTTTTATACGCTTAGTGCCTTCTATTATTGTTATAGGTAAATCATACTCGTTGATGTATTTAGCTAGAGTATTTCTGGATACTGACAGATAGTCACAAGCATCTTTCATAGTTAAATAACCTGAGAAATGATTGTTAGGATTAGATAAAGTAGCTAACAGACTTTTTAATTCTATAAGCTCTCTATTTAAAACTTCTTGGATTGTTCTCTCAAGCAGACTATCCAGAGTAATTTCTTCTATACTATTCATGGAATGTCCTCCCTTCTATCGTTTGATCATAGTTATCACCGCCTCTCTTAATTGATATACGTAGTATAGCATATACTCACAAAACAAACAACACTCAATTGTGATTTTTTTAAACAAATATTTATTTAGGTATTTACAAAATCACAAATAAGTGATATTATATTTTTAGAAAGAGGTGATGGCTATGGAAGAAAATAGTAACTTGAAGGTTGGATTTGCTCTTAAGCGTATTAGACAGATGAAATCTATTGAAGGAAAAAAATATACTCAAGCGATGATGGCTAAAGACTTAGGAGTCGGACAGTCATATATCGGAGGTCTTGAAAACAACACACGAACTCCATCATTCAAGACTTTGATAAAGATTTCAGATGCTTTGGGTATCAGTCTCCGAAATTTAATTGATCTATGTGAATACCAACGTCTTACAGAACTATATTGCCAACCAA
The DNA here is from genome assembly GCF_050310005.1 of Enterococcus sp. 22-H-5-01. Taxonomy (NCBI): domain Bacteria; kingdom Bacillati; phylum Bacillota; class Bacilli; order Lactobacillales; family Enterococcaceae; genus Enterococcus; species Enterococcus sp. 22-H-5-01. The sequence goes on along the minus strand of NZ_CP189993.1, from coordinate 123,141 downwards.
GTAAAGATGGAACGCACGACCTATTATCTTCAGAAGAATTATCCAACATAGGTACACCTGAAGCATTTGCCTTTAGAGATGTTAGTAAATCTTTCGATTACGAAAATCTTAATTTTAAATTAGGAGAATTTTTAGATAATGTTGATGTTAAAAAGAAGATTTATGAAGGAGAAAACGTTCCTTATATAGATTCAACTAATTTATCAGATATCATATCTAAGGGAATTAATAAACAAAAGAACATTTTCTTTAATAATCAAAAATTGACCGATGGACAGATACTAGGTCTTAATCAATATTTAGAAGCAATTACAAATCAGAATAATGGAGGTGTATAAGATGGAGCGATACTAAGCGTAACATCTTAAAATAAACAGAAACAAAATCTTAGATTTACTCCTACTATTGCTCCCAATAGAGGCTCCTATAATATGATTACGGACAAGTTGTTCGCTATAATCTATTAAAGGAGTTTTTTATTATGCAAACAAAAAATTCAGCTACAAGATATTCACAAGAATTTAGAGAATCCATGATATCTCTGAGTCAGACCGGGCGGTCTGCTAACTCATTGTCTAGAGAATATAACGTGAGCGTCTCAACAATTAGCAAATGGATTCGCCAAGCAGATCCCAATGATAGGGGTATTCTTTCAATAAGAGAACGTGAGTTAGTAAAAGAAAACAAACGATTGAGAGAGGAACTCGACATTTTAAAGCGAGCAGCGGTGCTTCTGGCAAAAAATTAAAGAAGCAAGGGAGAGAGGTCATTTTAAGAATCATTCAGTGTAACTTAGATGCAGGACACCGCATTACCCGAATTTTACAGGTTTTGAATATTTCTAGATCAACTTACTACGATTTTTTGAAGTGGAAGCCGAGCAAATCAGAGCAGAGACGTCAATTTCTTAAGCAACAAGTATTAGATTGTTGGTTAAAACACCCCATGTACGGCTATCCTCGAATAACAAAATACTTTAAAGAAAAGTTAAATCTCTCAATTAGTCGCTATCTTAGTTATCGTCTCATGCGGGAATTAGGAATCAAATCACGAATGGTTCGGAAAATGAAGAAACCGAAAAGCTATACCGAAATCGCTCAGCGGCCTAACTTGATAAAGAAATTAAGAAATAAATCTAGTGTCTTGTTAACAGATATTACCTATATTCCTGTGAAACGTAAATGGGTCTACTTAGCCAGTCTTTATAATCCTGAAACCCGACGGGTTGAAGCACATAAAATAGGAGCTAACATGACAAAAGAGCTCGCTATCAGCGTGATTGATCAACAAATTTTAAAATCATTAGGGACAAAAATAATTCATAGCGATATGGGAAGTCAATACACAAGTGATTTATTCGAAAATAGTTTAATACAGCTAAATATCAAACATTCTTATTCCCGTAAAGGATGTCCTGGAGACAATGCAAGAATTGAGAGCTTTCATTCTATTTTAAAGAGAGAATATGTAAATTTTCAAAGCTTCCAATCACTGGATGAAGCAATCGTGGGAATTGACAGCTATATCCGTTGGTACAATAATGACCGTATTTCATTGGTTTCCTAGCTTATGCCCGTACCGTTTTTAAAATTTATCTAAAAACGGTTATTTAGGCTACTCTTTTTCAGGAAAACTCCAAATAAAATTATAAAAAATAGGTTAAAACGGGGATTTTTGTTTGAATAAAGAAGTATCGTAAATTATTTTGAAAAGTATTCGCCTTTTTGTGTGCGGATTCTTGACATAGGAGCCAGACTATATCTATTGACCGATATCTAGGAGGAAAGAAAATGGCAAAAATATCAAAGTACAAAAAGAATAACGGTCAAGTAGCATGGATGTTCAAAGGACATGTAGCCACTGATCCACGAACTGGAGAAAAAGTAAATACCACACGTAGAGGCTTTAAAACTAGGCAAGATGCAAAAAAATCACTTGATGAACTAGCATACGAGATAAAGTACGGGGTCAAGAAGAAAGCTTCTGATATGACTTTCGAGGACTTGTATGAAGAATGGATAACCCATCAACGATCAAGTGTTAAACCTTCGACAGTAGCTATATCTGTTAGGTTTGCTAAAAATCAAATACTACCTGAGTTTGGTAAGTTGAAGTTAACGGATATTTCTGTCCCATACTGCCAGAAAGTCTTAAGCAAATGGCATGCAAAATATAAGATGTGGGATTCTATTCGAAAACAGACTGGACAGATTTTAGCCTATGGCGTTTCTATGGAATATATTGATAGTAACCCTATGAGAAAAACAATGCGTCCTAAGCATAGAGAGTATGAGGAAAAACGAAAGTTCTATACTAAGGATGAATTGAATACCTTGCTAAATGCATTCAAGGACTTTGGAAACACTAAGCAATATGCTTTCTTCAGATTACTAGCATATACTGGGATGAGAAAAAGCGAAGTTCTTGCATTACAGTGGAAAGATATTGATATGTTTAATAAAGAACTGTATGTTAACAAAACAGTTGCGATTGATGAACATAAGAATATCATAATCCAAACGCCTAAAACCAAAGCCTCAAGAAGAACGATTTCTCTTGATAAAGGGACTTTAGCAATCTTAAACGACTGGAAGATGCAACAAAGAGCTGAATATCTTAAACTAGGCTATAATACGAGCTCAGAAGAGCAATATGTTTTTACAACACTTAAAAACACTCTATACATTCCAAATACTGTGAATGATTGGTTAAGATATATTTTGAAAAAGTATAACTTACCTCGTATTACGCCTCATGGATTCAGACATACCCATGCTAGTTTGTTATTAGAGGCTGGAGAATCTGTTAAGGTAGTTCAACAACGATTAGGGCATGAAAATAGTAAAGTAACATTAGACATCTATGCACACATTACAAACAACGCACCTAAGAAAACTGGTCAAGAGTTTGCTGATATGATGGCTCATCAGTAAAAAAGCTGGTCAAAAGCTGGTCATTTCTACTATCAAGGCAAAATAAAAAAGCTAGAATCCTTATATATCAAGGGTTCTAGCTCATATAATAGGTTTATCCCACACTGCCTTCCATTTCGTACTGGATCAAGCGGTTTAATTCGACTGCGTATTCCATTGGTAATTCTTTGGTGAATGGTTCGACGAAGCCCATGACGATCATTTCAGTCGCTTCTTGTTCAGAAATACCGCGACTCATTAGATAGTACAATTGTTCTTCGGAGATTTTTGAGACTTTCGCTTCATGCTCCAGCGAAACATTCCCATTTAAGATTTCATTGTATGGAATCGTATCAGAACTCGATTGATCATCCATGATGATCGTATCGCACTCGATATGGCTGAATGAACCGGCACTATCGCGACCGAAACGAACAGTTCCACGGTAATCCACGGCACCGCCATCTTTGGCGATCGATTTTGAGACGATCGTGCTAGAGGTATTCGGTGCATTATGAATCATCCGGGCGCCATTATCTAAGACGATGTTCTTACCAGCAACAGCAATCGATAACATCGTTCCGCGGGCACCGCGACCTTCCATATAAACACTTGGATATTTCATCGTAACTTTTGATCCTAAGTTGCCGTCGACCCATTCCATCGTTGCGTTTTCTTGGGCTTGTCCACGTTTTGTTTCCAAACTGTAAACATTGTTCGACCAGTTTTGGATCGTTGTATAACGGCAATAGCCATCTTTTTTCACGAAAACTTCTACGACTGCCGCATGCAGACTATCTGAAGAATACGTTGGTGCCGTACAGCCTTCAACATAGTTGATGCTGGCGCCTTCGTCCACGATGATCAATGTCCGTTCAAACTGACCGGTATTGGCTGAGTTGATACGGAAGTATGATTGAATCGGAATATCTGTCTTCACGCCTTTTGGTACATAGATGAACGTTCCACCTGACCAAGCGGCTGAATTAAGGGCAGCCAATTTATTATCTGACGGCGGTACTAACGTTCCGAAATATTCTTTGAACAATTCTGGGTATTCTTTCAAGGCTGAATCGGTATCGGTAAAGACGATTCCTAATTTTTTGAATTCATCTTTCATGTTGTGGTAAACCACTTCTGATTCATATTGAGCTGAAGCACCAGCTAAGTATGCTCGTTCTGCTTCAGGGATTCCCAAACGCTCGAAGGTCGTTTTGATTTCTTCTGGAACATCATCCCAATCACGTGCTAATTTGTCACTTGATCGAATGAAATAGTTGATTTTATCGTAATCCAAACCAGATAAATCAGGACCATAATCAGGCATCTCTAATTTACGGAATGTTTCTAAGGATTTCAAACGGAAATCCAACATCCATTCTGGTTCTCCTTTTGCGCGGGAGATTTCGCGGATGACTTCTTCCGATAGACCTTCACCAGTCGTAAAGACGGGTTCAACATCATCATGGAAGCCAAATTGATATTCTTCGATTTCTGGTACACTACTCATAGTATCCCGCTCCTTATTCATATTTAAGTATTCATTTTTCTAAAGAACGAAAAATGAGTTTGATTTTCATGCCGTATATCACTCTGCTAAACATCTTTAGTTTCTAGAAAACTGTCAAAAGCAGAGCTGACATCCTTATTCATATTTAAGTATTCATTTTTCTAAAGAACGAAAAATGTTTTATTTAATCTTTATGCAATTGTCCTTCGCGAGCTTTTCCTTCTTCATCTGTCAAAGCTTTTCCTAAGGCTTTCCAAGCCAAAGTCGAGCATTTGATTCGTGCTGGGAATTTTGCCACGCCACTAAGCATCGCTGCATCGCCTAATTCGTTCTCGTCCGCTTCAGGAATCTCATTGCCTTGGACCATTTGAGCAAAAATCACCGCTAAGTGTTCTGCATCTGAAACAGGTTTGTCGATCACTGCATCCGTCATCATTGATGCACTAGCAGTTGAGATCGAACAACCGCTGCCAGTAAAAGCGATGTCTTTAATGATGCCCTCTTCAACGATCAATTCAAGTTCGATCACATCGCCGCACGTCGGATTATTCATCTCGATCGTTTTAGTCGATTCATCTAATTTGCCATGATGATGAGGATGAGCTGAGTGATCCAAGATTACTTGTCGGTATAAGTTGTCTAATCTAGTTAGCGCCATCTTTGAAAAACTCCTTTGTCGCTTGGATTGCTTGGACTAAACGGTCCGCATCGGCTTTCGTATTATAGAAATAGAAGCTGGCCCGTGCTGTCGCAGGTACATCTAAATAATTCATTAATGGTTGCGCACAATGGTGGCCAGCTCTTACCGCTACACCTTCCATATCTAGTGCTGTCGCAACATCATGCGGATGAATGCCATCTAAATTAAAAGCGATCACTCCTGTATGATGTTCAGGATCTTGCGGTCCATAGATCGTTACGCCGCCGATTGCTTGTAATTTTGGCAAGACATAAGCAACTAATTCTTGTTCGTACTGATGGATCGTATCCATCCCGATTTCATTCAAATAATCGATCGCACCACCTAAGGCGATTGCACCGGCGATATTTGGTGTGCCGGCTTCAAATTTCCAAGGCAGTTCTTTCCAAGTACTTTCATATAGACGAACAAAATCAATCATTTCACCGCCGAATTCGACTGGTTCCATCTGTTCTAACAATGAACGTTTGCCATATAATACACCGATTCCGGTTGGTCCGCACATTTTATGCCCGCTAAAGGCAAAGAAATCTGCGTCTAACGCTTGTACATCCACTTGCATATGCGGTGTTGCTTGAGCTCCATCGACGATCATGACTGCACCATTGCTATGAGCAAGAGCGGCCAATTCTTTAATTGGATTAATCACACCTAAGACATTTGAGACGTACGCTAAAGAGACGATCGCTGTCTTTTCATTAATAATTGTTTTGGCTTCGTCCAGATCGATAAAGCCTTCCGCTGTCAACGGCAGGTAACGCAGTGTTGCACCACTTCGTTGCGCTAATTGTTGCCATGGAATAATGTTTGAATGGTGTTCCATATAAGAGATGACGATTTCATCTCCAGCTTTAATAAACGCATCGCCATAGCTGCGTGCCAACCAGTTCAAGCCCGTCGTTGTACCGCGAGTAAAAAGAACTTCTGCGGTTTCTTTGGCATTAATGAACGCGCGAACTTTCTCACGACTATTTTCGTAGTCTGCAGTTGCACGTTCAGCAAGTGTATGGACACCGCGATGAACATTCGCATTATCTGTTTCGTAGTAATGACGTAAAACGTCCAATACTTGTTTCGGTTTTTGAGTAGTTGCCGCATTGTCCAAATAGACTAACGGTTCGTCATTGACTTCTTGAAAAAGAATCGGAAAATCATTTCTGATCGTAGCAAAATCTTTCATTAGTTCAACTTCCCTTCGATCCGATCAATCAATTGTTCTTGTGTAGCTTTCACTGGGATCGCTGTGATCACTGGCCCTAAGAACCCACGGATCACCAAACGTTCAGCTGCTGCTTTTTCTAAACCACGGCTCATCAAGTAGAATAGTTCTTCTGGATCGACCCGACCAACACTGGCCGCGTGACCGGCAGTCACTTCATTTTCATCGATCAAAAGAATTGGATTGGCATCGCCGCGAGATTTTTCAGACAACATCAAGACACGACTTTCTTGTTGTGCATCTGCACCTTTTGCACCTTTTAAGATGTGGCCGATCCCGTTGAATGTTAAAGTTGATTTTTCAAGGATAACACCATGTTGCAAGATGTGACCGATCGTGTGGGGCGCTTTGTTCGTTACCCGTGTATCGATTCCTTGGATTTGTTTTCCTGTGCTGATCGCCACGATTTTCACTTCTGAATGTGAACCTTCACCGACTAGATCTGAATCAAAGTCTGCGATCACATTGCCATCATTCATGATCCCGATCGCCCAATCGATCATTGAGTCGCGCATCAAATAACCACGTCGATTCATATAAGTCGCCACATTGGCACCTAAAGCATCGATCGCTGAGAATTTTACACGTGCTCCTGGTTTAGCGATCACTTCGACGACCACGTTTCCAGAAAGTTTTTTGGCTTCTGCGCCTTGAGATTCAAAACGTTCTAAATAAGAAAATTCACTGTTGGCTTCCGCTACGATCAAAACATGTTTGAAGAAGTGAGCGTCATCGTTGCCGTTGTGTAAGAATAGACTTTCGATCGGTTCTTCGATCACAACATTTTTAGGTACATATAAGAACACACCGTTATTCATGAAAGCAGCATGTAAAGCGGTCATCGTATTTTCTTCGACCGGTACAGCTTTTTGCATATAATATTCTTGTACCAATTCAGGATATTCTTGAAGTGCCGTCACTAAATCAGTGAAGATCACTCCTTGTTCAACCAATTTTGGCGAGATTTGTTCAAAAATCGTTGTTTCACCAGCTTGGACAATGATCGGATTGTCTTTCATTTCATCAAAACTTGGGATCGTTCCGCCGATTTCTTGATGTTCTGGTTTCACGTTGTACAAATTCCAACGAGCGAATTTGACTTTTTCGATTACAGGCAATGGCAATTCGTCGATTTTATTCAACGCATTGACACGTAAGTCGGTCATCCATTGAGGTTCGGCCCATTCAGCAGAGTATGCTTTGACGGCCTCAAGATATTCTGTCCATTTTTTCATCTATCTTGCCCTCCTAAACTTCTTCTTTGTATTCGATACCTAATTCAGCAGAGATCCCTGCGTAACCTTCAGCTTCTAAACGGCGTGCAAGATCCGCATCTCCAGTTAAGACCACACGGCCTTCCATCATGATATGTACCACATCTGGTACGATGTAGTTCAATAGACGTTGGTAGTGAGTAATGATCAATGCGCCAAATTTTTCACCGCGCATTTCGTTGATACCGCGAGAAACAACTTTCAACGCATCGATATCTAGGCCTGAATCGATTTCATCTAAGATCGCAAATGTTGGTTCGACCATCAATAATTGTAAGATCTCATTACGTTTCTTTTCTCCACCTGAGAAGCCTTCATTTAAATAGCGTTCAGCCATTTCTTCTGGCATATTCAATAATTCCATTTTTTTATCTAATTTTTTCAAGAATTGCATCACTGAGATTTTATCGTCTTCATCGCGACGTGCATTCATTGCCGCACGCATGAATTCAGCATTACTGATTCCTGGGATTTCACTTGGGTATTGCATCGCTAAGAACAAGCCTAGACGCGCGCGTTCATCAACTTCTAAGTCTAAAATATTTTTACCGTCAAACAAGATTTCGCCTTGTGTGACTTCATAATTTGGGTTGCCCATGATAGCAGCAGATAATGTTGATTTCCCTGTACCGTTTGGTCCCATGATGGCGTGGATTTCGCCAGTCTTCATTACTAGGTTAACGCCTTTTAAAATTTCTTTATCGTCAATGGCTACGTGTAAGTCTTTGATTTCTAAAACTGACATGAAAGTACCTCCAAATATTTTTTCTCGTTCTCAAACATTTTAATCTAAATGAGAATGGAATACAAATTGATTCGCATAATTTCTTTTCAAAAACGACTATTTATTTAGAATTATTATAATTATGTTCGCTTGCAATTTAAAGCTTCTGTAAGCAGTAAATTCCTTCATTAGTATAACGCTTATTTATGAACCAATTGTGACAAAAAAACACCGAAAGGAAGTTTCCCTTCGGTGTCAGCGATTCTTATTGTTCCACTGGTTTTACAGAACCGTCCCATTTTTTCAAGATCCAGTCTTGAACGTCTTTTTCACGTAAAACTTTGATCAATTTTTTGATGCGTGCATCATTTTTGTCTTCGGTACGAACAGCGATGATGTTCGCATATGGTGAGTTATCTTTTTCAAGTAACAAAGCGTCGTTGACTGGATTTAGACCTGCACCGTAAGCAAAGTTAGCGTTGATAGCGACTAAGTCACCTTCGTCATTGTTGTAAGTCGTAGCAAGCAACGCTGGGTCGATTGAATGTTCAAATTTCAAGTTTTTAGGGTTTTCAGCAATGTCATCGAAAGTGGCTGTTTCTAGATCAACACCATCTTTAACTTTAACTAAATCAGCATCTTGTAAGATCGTGATGATACGGCCCCAGTCAGATTCAGAATTTGAAGTGATGATCGTTGCACCATCTTTCAAGTCTTTGATGTCTTTGATTTTTTTAGAATATAAGCCCATTGGTTCGATATGGATTGCACCAGCATCCGTAAATTTGTAGTCATTTTCTTTTACGGCTTTATCAAAGAATGGTTTGTGTTGGAAGTAGTTCGCATCGATGTCGCCATCAGCTAATGCTTTGTTTGGTAAAACATAGTCATCAAATTTTTTGATTTCTAGTTTTACGCCTTCTTTTTCAAGTAAAGGTTTGATGTGTTCCAAGATTTCAGCATGCGGTGTTGGTGAAGCGCCTACGACTAGAGTGTCGCTTTCTTTACTGCTGCTGCTATCAGAAGAGCTTGAGCTGCTGTTCCCACAAGCGGCTAAGCCGACTGTTAATAATGCTACTGCTGCAAAACCTAAAAATTTCTTTTTCATTGCTGGTTCCCCCTAAATTGACTGTTTTTTATTTTTAATAAGAAATAATTCTTACTGTTACCCCACGGTTAAAATTAACGTTTGTCGGTTCTCTTCGTTAAGAAGTCCCCGATCCCTTGAACGATGAATACGATCAATAGAATGATCACGGTAGCCACTAATGTTACCGTATAGTTTCCGCGTTGATAGCCTTCTTGCCAAGCCAACGCTCCTAGACCACCAGCACCGATCGCACCGGCCATAGCTGTGAATCCGATCATCGAAACCGATGTGACTGTCAACCCAGAAATCAATGCCGGCAGACTTTCAGGAATCAAGACTTTCCAAATCGTTTGGAAATAGCTAGCACCCATCGCATCTGCGGCTTCTAAAACACCCGAGTCGACTTCACGAAAGGCGATCTCAACTAAACGCGCATAAAATGGTGCTGCTGACAGAACTAATGCTGGGATCGCGGCTTTCGCGCCTAACATCGTACCGACCAGACTTTTGGTGAAAGGAATGATCAATACCATCAAAATCATAAATGGTGTTGATCGGAAAATATTACTGATGATTGAAACCAATCCGTATAATATGCTGCGGGCACTTGAATGTTTACGCCCTAATGAGTAAAGCAGCAAGCCTAATAGTAAGCCTAATACGAAAACAATGATCATTGAAATGATCGTCATGAACAACGTATCATTGATCGCTTCTTTTAATGTATCCCACGATACTTGTTGAAAATTTAAATATGTCTCTGTAAAACTTTTATCCACGGTGAAGCACCTCCACGCCAACTTGTTGACTTTCTATAAAGCGAATCGCTTGATCGACTTCTTTGGGTTCGCCCGTCAATTGGACGGTCAATGTGCCAAAAGAACTTCCGGTTGCTCGCTCGATATTCCCGTAAACGATGCTGATGTTGATTGGGAATTGACGGATTGCTTGTGAAACGACGGGTTCGTTCGCATTATTTTCCAAGAAATTCAAGGTAGCTAAGGTTCCCGTTGGATTTTCTTTGATAAATTCTTCTAATAACGCGGATGGATCTACTTTTGGTTCCAAATCTTGCTGAACAAAAATCTTTGTCACTTCCTGTTGTGGATGACGGAAGACTTCGCGAACCGAACCTTCTTCAACGATTTTTCCAAGTTCCATCACAGCGACTTTGTTACAGATTTTACGGATCACGTTCATTTCATGAGTGATCAATACGATTGTTAAACCTAATTTTTTATTGATGTTGGCTAATAATTCCAAAACTTCTTCCGTTGTTTGTGGATCCAACGCACTCGTCGCTTCGTCACAAAGCAGAATATCTGGATCATTGGCTAATGCTCGCGCAATCCCGACCCGTTGTTTTTGTCCCCCGGATAATTGGGAAGGGTAAGCATCTCCTCGTCCATCAAGTCCAACTAGACTCAATAGTTCTTCCGCTTTTTTCTGACGTTGATCTTTAGGTACACCTGCTAATTCTAAAGGTAGCTGGATGTTTTCGATCACTGTCCGTGACCATAAAAGATTGAAATGTTGGAAGATCATCCCAACTTTTTTACGAAAGCTTCTTAATGAAGCCCCTTGTAATTTTGCGACATCTTCACCATTGACGATCACTTGACCGTCTGTTGGTGTTTCTAGTCCATTCAATAAGCGAACCAATGTACTTTTTCCTGCTCCGGAATAACCGACGATGCCATAAACATCTTTTTCCTCGATTGTTAAATTGATTCCATTGACTGCGTGGATCGTTCCTTTTTTTCCGGCGAAACTTTTCCCCACTTGATTTAATTCAATCAATGCCATGTTTCTGACTTCCCTTCTAGATAAGCAGATAGCTTACAGCTAACTCTTAATTATGTAACTATTTTACCAAGTTGTCGGAAAATAGTCCGTTCATTTGCATAAACCGTTTGATACTTGTCTGCCTAAGGCGAACAAAAAAAGCCCTCGTCCACCCATGTACAGCTTGTACACTTAGGACGAAAGCTTTTGACTTCCGTGTTACCACCTAAAATTTATCCTGACCTTGAGATCATGACCTCTGCCAGTACTTGCAACTTGCGCATACTGAGGTGCTATAACGGGCACTCCCGTGATAGACTTAACAGTGTCTCGTCTATCCCGCTCAAAGACCATTTTCCATCTCATTTCCATAACTCCCTCTCAGCATACAGGAGCTCTCTTTGTACTTTAATCAGATGTACTTTTCTTTTCATCGCTTTCTCATGTGTATGAAAGGATTATATCAGGCAATTTTTAGCATGTCAAACACGAATTGAAAATTTTCTTTACAAATTTTCAAACTCTGATTCGTCTACTTCACGCAATGATACGATCCACGCATCTAGCTCTTCTTTCACATTCAATGCGGCAGGATCCGCTTGAACTTTTTCACTGACAGAAGATACGACGCCCGTTAATGGGCTTTTGAATTCTTGAACTGCTTTTTCTGCTTCGATTTCAATAAAAGGTTCGCCTGCTTTAACAGTTTGGCCGATTTTTGGCAAAGAGATGAACGTTACTTCACCTAATGTTTCTGACATTTCAGCTGTTAACCCCATGCAATAGTCTTTATCGTTATGTAAAATCCATAGTCCTTCTTGTTTCTTTAAGTAACTCATTTATTTAAACGCTCCTTCGTAAGTGTCTTCTTTGAATCCATTCATTAAAAATTGATCATTTTTAATCAGTAATGGACGCTTAACCAGCATCCCGTCACTTGCTAATAACTCACTTGCTTCGGCTATTGAAAGATCAGCGATTTTATCTTTCAGACCTAATTCACGGTACTTCATACCGCTAGTATTAAAGAAACGACGGATCGGCAACTCACTTTGACTGATCCATCGTTCAAAATCCGCTTTTGACGGCGTCGCCTCGATCAAATCGATGGTTTCATATGCGACTTCTTGTTGATCCAGCCATGTTTTGGCTTTACGACAAGTCGAACATTTTGGGTACCAATAAAATTTAAGCACGTCGTGTCCTCCTGATAGGTTGTTTGTCAGCGCTTTGGTAACGCATTGAAAGGATCAATCCGATTCCGATCATGTTTCCTAAAATCGAAGAACCCCCTTGACTGATAAATGGCAATGGAATCCCAGTCAATGGCAATAGACCGATGTTTGCCCCGATATTTTCAAATACGTGGAACAACATCATCATAACGATCCCAGATGCAATATAGGCATAAAACTCATTGTTCATATCAAAACATAAGCGAATCATACGATAAATCAAAATAAAATAAAGCAAAATCACAAATGCCCCACCGACAAATCCAAAGTTTTCACCGATTACGGTAAAAATCATATCTGATTCACGGACAGGAACATAGACATGGCTGACATTATAGCCTGTTCCCAACATTCCACCAGAACCAATCGCCATCAAAGAATGCGCCAATTGGAAACTTTTTCCTTGAGGATCGTGGAAGGGATCGATCCACGAATCGATTCGGGCAAATTGATAATTTTTAAAACCGACATGTGTCAACAATTCACGTCCAGCATCTGTTGTTACTAAGAAGATCACCGAACCTCCAAGAACCGCTGCTGCAACAATCACTGGAACAACGATCACCCATGAAATACCTGACATCAAAAACATTCCAGCAAAAATTGCGAGAAAGACTAACATTGTCCCAAAGTCTTTTTGTGCCAAAACTAAGCCAAAGACGGGAATCGATACCAAGATCATTTTTAAAATCAACCCAAAATCAGTTTTCAATGTCCGTAATTTATGAGCGACACTATGCTTGGTAATGATCAACGCCATCATCAAAATATAAGCGATCTTCATAAGTTCAGCTGGTTGAAAGGTCAATGAACCAACTTTGAACCAGTTTTTCGAACCGGTTGAAGCGGCTAATGTCGGATCATAATATTTCAATAACGCTAACATGACGGCTAAGCCAATCACATACAAAAAGGGCGTTATCCGCCATAAAAGCTTTGCATCAAAACGAATAATAATAACAACTGCTAAAGCTCCGACTACATACCATACACCTTGCATGACCATATTCCGAAAAATATTTGGATCTCTTGGGTCGTGGGACAACGCCACGTATAGGGAAAGCATCCCTATCAAACATAATATGAACACAGGTAAAATAACACCGTAATCAATACGGCTATCATTGTTTTTTCTTAAGCTATCCATTTGTCATCTCTTTTCCACAGTATACTCGCTTTATTATAGACACTTTTTCCAATAAAGAAAAGTCAGCATCGCTGACTTTGCAAAATCTTTATGCTTCTTTTGACATTTTTTGTAAAAAATAAATCAATCCCCAAATACTCACTTGAAGAAAGCTGTACATAAGCACAAATTGGATTTTCGCCTCGCTCCAATTTCCAACCAATAAAGACAGTATTTTTACAGGATGAATGAGTAATTCAATCGAATGGATCCGCTCGAAGCGTCCGATATAGATCGCCATTGCGGATAATACCGCGATAATCATCAAACTAATTACTTGTTTCTTAAAATCTTTGGTCACTGCTTTCAATAATAGGAAGACTTGACTCATCCCGATCAAGACCATGATCAAAATCGGCAACACTAATAATAGAAAAGACCACCAATCTGGAAAAGCCGTCGTGAACAAACCTTTCGGACGATAGATAGACAAACTAGTTAAATGAAAAAGATCGGTCAACAAATATGGGATATTCGGAAAAAATAATAGCCATAATAATCCGATTCCCCAACACCGCTTACCAGTCACGTAAATAAATAATTGACCGAAAACAATCGGCAACCAAGCTAAGAACACATTCAATCCCATAAAAGAAAACGTCACCTGAAAGAAAGTCATTCCTAGGATATAAAGGATGACTCCTAAATGAAATCCATAATTCTTTTGCATAACTCTCCTTCGCTCTATTTCTTTTTCTATCTAATACGATAGCATACATTATAAAATTAGGCGCTAAAAATCACTAACAAAAAAACTCCCTACTATTAAAGCAGAGAGTTGCTTGACTATTTATGCTGATCGACAATTTGTTGTGATTTATCAGCTGTAGTTTTAACGTCCGCTTTTGCTTTTTCAAGTTTTCCGATATAACTTCTTAAATCCGTATTTTCTTGAGTCGCTGTAGCTAATTGTTGTTGGGTTGTTTTTAATTCAGCTTCTACAGTATTTTTGTCACTTACTGCTTGATTCAATTGCGCAGTCAATGAATCATATTTTGCTTGCAGATCATTTACTTTTTGGTTTGCTTCCGCTACTTTTGCATTCATATCAGTATTCAAACGTTGGATTTCTTGATTTTTTTGATCAATCTCATTTAGTTTAGTTTGAATTTCACTTTGTTTAGCTATAATTTCTGAATCTTTCCCACTCAATTGAGCCGTCAAGCTAGTTTTGTCGCTGGCTAATTGATCCCGTTCACCTTTTAACGTATCTAATTGTTGTTTATATGTGTCGCGATCTTTGATAGCCTGATCCAATTGCGTTTGATTATTTGTTGTTCTAGTCGTCAATTGTGTAATTTGTTGTTCTTTTGTCGACAATGTCGTGCTTAGTTTATCTAAGTTTTCATTGATCTTCGTGATATTGTCTTCGCCGCCCCAGATGATTATGTTATCTGCATAATTTTTTCCAGCCATACCAATCAATACCATCAACATTACAGTAGCAATCAAGACATAATATTTCTTTTTCATTATTCAGTTTTCTCCTTACAAATATCAAAATATTTAATAGCAGAGATTATATTATAGATATAGTTAGGAATAGTCAACAAAAAATATAATTTTTTAAATTTTTAATCACTATAAAACATTGGGATAAGATTACTTTATGTTAATTTATACATAAATAAAACTAGACCATTTAAAAAAAGAGATTATTTATTAATTTATGAAAGTGATTTTTACTGCTAGTTTTCAAGAAAAGCTTTCTCATCTTAAATAAACAGCGTTTTTTATTCCTGGACACTTTCGATTCCATTATTAAATAAAAAAAATCGTTCGAATCAATAATTTATTGATTCGAGCGATTTTAAAAAGATGCCAGCTGCAGGATTTGAACCTGTGACCTACGCGTTACGAGTGCGTTGCTCTACCAACTGAGCTAAGCTGGCCTTACGTACAAGAAAATTATAAAAAACTTTTGCTCAAAAGTAAAGTGATTTTAATATCAAAAAGCGATTACATGAAAAATTCTTGAAAATATGCTAAAATATATTATGTGATACAAAAGGAGGCGGTTTAGACAGATGGCTACATTTGGCAAAATTGAAACACACGTTGATCCTTCCGAAGCTGGAAAAGATTTTCCAGTCAAGACACACGTCATGTTCACTTTACGTGGCAAATCCCAAACTGGGATCGTCACGAAGCAATTGAAAAACGCAGCAATCGTTGAGATTGATGAAAAACAAGACAATGAAGACTTGATTGTTCATTCCAATGGTGTTGTGGTGGTCAATTACAAACAAATGGAAAAGATTTAATTTTTAAATAAAAAGCGAACCGCTTAGCGGCTCGCTTTTTTTTATTATTTTGTTCCGAATAAACGGTCGCCAGCATCGCCCAAACCAGGAACGATATATCCTTGTTCATTCAAACGTTCGTCTAATGAAGCTGTATAGATATCTACATCTGGATGTGCTTCTTGTAAAGCTTTGACACCTTCTGGCGCGGCAACTAAACAAACAAATTTCATGTTTGAAGCACCACGTTTTTTCAATGAATCGATGGCCATAATTGCTGAACCACCAGTAGCTAACATTGGATCAACGATAAATAATTGACGACTGTCAATGTCTTCCGGCATTTTGAAGAAGTATTCATGCGGTTCAAACGTTTCTTCATCACGGAACATCCCGATGTGTCCTACTTTTGCAGCTGGGATCAATTCTAAGATGCCATCTACCATACCGATACCGGCACGTAAAATCGGCACGATCGCCACTTTTTTACCTGATAATGTTTTTTGTGTTGATGGTGTAATCGGTGTTTCGATCTCGATATCTTCTAATGGCATATCACGTGATACTTCATAAGCCATCAACATCGCGATTTCATCAACGACTTCACGGAAAACTTTTGTTCCACAATTTTTATCACGAATAATCGTTAATTTGTGTTGGATCAGTGGATGATCAATTACTTGAAACTTGCCCATAATTAATTGCTCCTTATTCATTTGATTAGTCAATTTTCTGAGCAGAACAAGCCACTCAGAAAGCTAACGTCCTTTATTCTGCATTTCTCCTATTATAAGACAATTATAGCAAGAAAACCAGTCTCTTTTATCCTTGAATTGGATGAGATTCTGTTAATGCTAAAACAGCTTGACGAATTTCCGCTAATTTTTCCTCGTCACCTTTTGAACGTAAAGTTTCGACGATCAATTCCGCCACTTGTTTCGCATCGGCTTCTTTAAACCCACGACTGGTAATAGCTGGTGTTCCGACACGGATCCCGCTTGTTTCTTTAAAACTCTTTGTTTCAAAAGGAATCGAATTTTTATTGACTGTGATATGAACCGTATCTAACAATTCTTCTGCCTCACGACCAGTGATATCAAACCCGCTGACTTCAACTAAGATCAAGTGGTTGTCACTAGCTCCTGAAATCACGCGTGTCTCTGGTGTTTGGTTAAATACTTTGACCATTGTTTGAGCATTTTTCAGCACTTGCTGACTATACTCTTTAAATGATGGTGTCAGAGCTTCTTTGAAAGCTACAGCTTTTGCGGCGATGACATGTTCTAATGGACCGCCTTGTAAACCAGGGAAAACAGCACTATTAATTTTTTTGGCTAACTCTGGATCATTTGTCAAAATCAATCCGCCTCGCGGACCACGTAATGTTTTATGAGTAGTTGATGTCACAATATCTGCATAAGGAACAGGATTTGGATGGAGACCCGTCGCAACTAAACCAGCAATATGCGCCATGTCGACCATCAATTTTGCCCCGATTTCGTCCGCGATTTCACGGAAACGTACAAAATCGATCGTCCGACTATAAGCACTAGCTCCAGCTACAATCAATTTTGGTTGATGTTTGCGCGCTAAAATACGCACGACTTCATAGTCGATCGTTTCTGTATGCGGGTCTACCCCATAACTAACAAAGTTATATAATTTTCCGCTGACATTGACTGGTGAACCGTGGGTCAAGTGACCGCCCGCAGAAAGATCCATCCCTAAAACTGTATCGCCTGGTTGGATCAATGCAAAGTAAGCCGCTTGATTGGCTTGAGAACCTGAATGTGCTTGAACATTGACATAATCAGCATCAAACAAATCTTTTGCTCGATCGATCGCTAGATTTTCTACCACATCCACAAACTCACATCCGCCGTAGTAGCGACGGCCAGGATAACCTTCTGCGTATTTATTTGTTAGCACACTGCCTTGTGCTGCTCGAACTGCTTCTGATACGATATTTTCTGAAGCAATCAACTCAATATTTTGCTCTTGCCGCTCTGCTTCTTTTTCAATTGCTCCCCATAGTTCGGGATCTAATGTTTTATAATCCATCCAAACGCCACCTTTTTCCTTTTTATGCTTTAAGTATACGAAAGATTGTTTTGATAATCGAATCTTTTGTCTGACTTTTGAACAAAATACTTGCCGATCTATTTTGTGAAATATTTTTGCCCTGCCGCTTTTTTCAAACGATTCATATAAGCCAAGCCTAAATGATCTTCAGGAAAAACTTGCGCAAAAATCAAATCGATTTTATCGGCCTCATCCAAAGCGCGTAGACCGCTGAATAGACCGCGTGTCGCAGCTTCGATCGTATCATCTTCAAAAACAAAACGATCTATTGAAGAATATTTATCCGCGATTTTTGGTGAAACCAACAAGCCAACTTTTTGATTATTTTCTTTTGCCCAGGCTATCGCTGCATCCCAATCCTTCGGTTGAACCATCAAAACATCGGTATCTGGAGAATAATGTTTATATTTCATCCCAGGTGCTTTGGGCGTTTCACTTTCTGATACTAAATGTTTATCCAGAGGGACTTCGATCCCTAAAACTTCTGATAATTTTTCTTGCGTCACCGCTCCTGGCCGCAAAATCGTCGGCAAATCGCCGCTTAGATCTAACACGGTCGATTCGACACCAATTGCCGTAGCACCATCATCTAAAATACCCGCAATTTTTCCTTTTAAGTCATGAAAGACGTGTAAAGCGGTGGTTGGACTTGGCTTGCCCGAGGTATTTGCACTCGGACCAACTAAAGGCGCTTGTGTTTTTTCAATTAACGCCAATGTTTTTTTATTATCTGGCATTCGAAAGGCAGCTGTGGATAACCCGCCTGTTACAATCGGGCTTAGACTGTCTTTTTTGATTTTAAAAATCAATGTCAACGGGCCTGGCCAAAAGTTTTTAATGATTGTTTCAGTTAATGGATGATAGCTTTCAACAAATTCTTGGGTCATTGCAAAATCTGAGACATGGACGATCAATGGATTGTCGCTCGGCCGTCCTTTGACCGCAAAAACTTGTTTTACCGCGGTTGGCAAAAGCGCGTTGGCTCCTAATCCATAGACGGTTTCCGTTGGAAAAGCCACCAATTCTCCTTGGTGTAATAATTCTGCCGCTTTATCTAGTTGATCTGATTGAAAAATTTTCGTTTCCACAGTTTCTCCACAGCTCCTTTTTTTATTTTGATTGGTTTAAAAACATCCGTCTTTTACTTACCCCCACATTGTGGATAGAACAAAAGTCAAGTGTGCATAACCGTATTGATAACTTTTTAGACTTTGTAAGCCTTTTAAATCAATGTTCTTTTATCATTTATTCTGCTAAAAATAATTTTAGCGAACAACGACCATCCGATCATTGCCCATCATATCAGGATATACGTTGACACTTTTTTCAGGAAATGCTTGTTGGAATAATTTTTTGACCGCTTTGCCTTGTTGAAAACCGATTTCGAGAAAAATCATGCCCTCAGGCTGTAACAATGCCTGACTTTCTTGCGCAATTTTTTGATAGATCGCTAAACCATCATTTTCAGCGAATAACGCGGTCTTGGGTTCGTAAGTCCGAACACTCTCATCCATCAAATGCCATTCTGTTTGACTGATATAGGGGGGATTACTAATAATGATATCTTGTTTTTCAACGATTGCTGATAGAACATCACTGGATTTAAATCTGACCTCTACACCTATCGTGTCAGCATTTTCTTTGGCGACAGCCAGAGCAGATTCTGAAATATCGACTGCTGTGACTTGCCACTCTGGTCGTGCGGCTTTCAAACTGATAGCGATCGCTCCAGTTCCAGTCCCGATATCAACGACTTTTTTAAAGTCATTGGGATTGCTTTTTAGGCATAGATCCACTAATTCTTCGGTTTCAGGACGGGGAATCAATGTTGCTTCAGTCACTTTAAATCGATGATCAAAAAAATATTCGTACCCTAATAAATATTGCGGCGGAATATTTTTCATCAATGCGGCCACATCCGCCTCGATCTGCTGTTCATCGGCTGAAGAGATTTCTTCTCGCATATGAATCAGCCATTGCGTTTTGTCCCAATGTTTACGTGCCAAAAATAAATATTCGATCGCGTAGCCTTCTTTACCCGCAGCTTCTAAAAAAGAAGAAGCCCATGACAGGACTTCTACATAAGTTTTAGCCATTTTGCATATCTTCCAATTTTTTGGTTTGATCATACATAATCAAGGCATCAATAATCTCATCTAGCTTACCTGCTAGGATTTGATCTAATTTTTGAATCGTTAAACCGATACGGTGATCAGTCACACGATTTTGCGGGAAGTTATACGTACGGATACGTTCAGAACGATCGCCAGTACCTACCGCTGATTTACGATTAGCATCGTATTCGCTTTGTGCTTCTTGTTGGATCTTATCATAAACCCGTGCACGCAAAATTTTCATTGCTTTCTCACGGTTTTTGATTTGTGAACGTTCATCTTGCATAGCTACAGCGATCCCAGTTGGCAAGTGAGTCAAACGAACAGCAGAAGCTGTTTTATTGACGTGCTGTCCGCCGGCACCAGATGCATGGTAGATATCTGTACGAATATCTTTGTCAGCCATTTCGATTTCGACTTCTTCAGCTTCCGGCATGATAACGACGGTCGCAGTAGATGTATGGATACGGCCTTGTGATTCTGTTGAAGGAACGCGTTGGACACGATGCGCGCCACTTTCGTATTTTAATTTTGAATAAACATTATCGCCAGAGATCATCATAATGACTTCTTTGTAGCCACCAATTCCTGTGACGTTGGCTTCCATCACTTCCGTTTTCCAACCTTGGTTTTCAGCATAACGTTGGTACATGTTGAATAGGTCACCCGCAAATAATGCAGCCTCGTCTCCGCCGGCAGCTCCACGGATTTCCATGATGATATTTTTATCATCGTTAGGATCTTTCGGTAATAAAAGAATTTTGATTTCTTCTTCTAAGACTTCTTTTTCTTTTTTCAAATCAGACAATTCTTCTTTGGCCATTTCAGCCATGTCTGCATCTAGATTTTCCCCTAACAATTCTTCAGTGTCGCTGATACCTTCGACAACTTTTTTATAACGACGATACGTTGCGACCGTATCACGCGTATTCGCTTCTTCTTTTGACAACTGCATGAAGCGTTTTGTATATGAGATGACTTCCGGGTCGCTTAACAATTCGCCAAGCTCTTCGTAGCGATCTTCGATTGATTGTAATTGATCATACATGGATAAATTTCCTCCTAATTCATTTTCATTTCGATTAAAGACTCTCTAAAAAACAAATGGACTTTCGCCATCAGTATCCTTCACGATCGATTATACGTTAATCAGTGATTTCAGGATGTGAATAATGTTTCCGACAAACAGGGTAATAGGCTTCATTACCACCGATTTGAACTTGGTCGCCTTCATAGACGGGACGGCCATCGATATAGTGAAGATTCATCGTTGCCTTCTTGTGGCAGAACCAACAAATCGTTTTTAATTCTTCTAATTTATCAGCATACAAGATTAGATACTTTGAACCTTCGAACATTTCATTACGAAAGTCATTTTTCAAACCAAATGCCATTACAGGGATATCTAACTCATCCACTACTTTAGCCAATTGTACGACATGTTCTTTCGATAAAAATTGCGATTCATCGATCAAAATACAATAAGGTTTGTAATCTAGACTTTTGATAAATGTAAAAATATCTGTTTCAGTAAAAATCGGGACAGCTGGACGGCTTAATCCGATTCGACTAGAAATCGTTCCTACACCATCGCGCGTATCTAAACCACTAGTCATTAGTACTACCGGTTTATTTTGTTCTTCATAGTTATGGGCGACTTTTAAGATCTCGATCGTCTTACCACTATTCATCGCACCGTATTTAAAAAAAAGCTGGGCCATTTCTTGTCACCTTTCCCTTTTGTTCCTATCGTATTATAGCGGAAAAGACCAATTATTTACAGTAATAATTTTCATAGAATCCATACTACTCAGAAAATTTCTAACAATTTAAATAGAAGCATCAGTTATCTTTTAAGTTAATAATCCATCAATGATATAATTTAATCGTAATTATTTTTTATTTGATCCCTATTTTTAGGAACTATTTTCATTTTTATCTTCCAAGACGCTGAAGATAAAGTTTTTAGTCTTTTTAATAAAAAATAATTGCCACAAACTAACTTAGGAGGTTTTTTTCATGGAACAAACGGCTAAAAAGAAACGCCGCAGTTTCCCTTCCGCGTATACGGTCATCATCATCGTACTGATTTTGGTCCAAGCACTTACATTTTTTATTCCATCCGGCAAGTACAGTACCCTGACTTATGATAGCGGAAAAGATCAGTTTGCGATTACGGATGCTCATGACAAAACAACTATGAAGCCCGCGACGCAACAAACACTAGACGATTACAAAATTCGGATCGACATCAGTAAATTTAGAGATGGTACGATTTATCGTCCAGCAGCGATCCCAAATTCTTATGAACAAATCAATAAACCAAAGCGTGGTGTGACAGGCACGATCGCTCAATTTTTACGTTCACAGGTTGAAGGGATCACCGAAAGTGTCGACATCATGATCTTCATCTTGATCCTAGGTGGTGTCATCGGGATCGTCAACGCTACCGGCGCAATGGATGCCGGAATGATGCGTTTATCTGAAAAGTTAAAAGGCAAGCAAAAATGGCTGATCGTGATCGTGACGACCTTGATCGCGATCGGTGGTACAACTTTTGGTTTAGCCGAAGAAACGATCGCTTTTTACCCGATCTTGATTCCGATTTTCTTACTGGCCGGCTATGATACCTTGACCGCCGTCGCCTCGATTTATTTAGGAACAGCGATTGGAACCATGAGTTCCACGATCAACCCCTTCTCTACGGTGATCGCCTCCAATGCTGCTGGGATCAATTTCACCGATGGTATGCCTTTACGTATCATTATGTGGGTCGCAGCAGTAGGTATCTCGATCATCTATACGATTCGTTATGCAGAAAAAGTGCGTTTGAATCCAGAAGCTTCATTAGTAGCGGACCAAGCTGAAAGTGATCGCAAGCATTTCTTAGGCGATCAAACAAAATTAGCTAAAGTAGATTTCACCGGCAGACAAAAATTCTCATTGCTTGTTTTTGCTTTAGGTTTTGTCGTTATGATCTATGGTGTACAACAATTGGGTTGGTACTTCACCGAGATCGCCGTTGTCTTCTTAGCAGTGACGTATATTTTAGCCTTTGTTTCTGGTCTTGGTGAAAAGAAATTCATCGATAGTTTTGTGACTGGGGCAGCGGATCTTCTAGGCGTTGCACTGATCGTTGGTCTCGCTCGTTCCGTTGGTATCGTCATGGAAAACAGCTTTATCAGTGACACGATCATGAACTTCTTCAGTAATGCGATCAGCGGGATGAATAACGTGATCTTTATCTGGTTCATGTTCTTAGTCTATATCGTATTAGGTTTCTTTATCCAATCTTCTTCTGGTTTAGCCGTTCTTTCGATGCCGATCATGGCACCATTGGCGGATGTCGTAGGAATCGATCGTGCTTTGATCGTCAATGCCTATAACTGGGGACAAGGATTGATTGGCTTAGTCGCTCCTACTGGTTTGATTTTAGTTTCATTATCCGTTGTGAATATCGGATTTGATAAATGGATCAAATTTGTCAGCAAACTGCTAGGAATCATCATCGTCTTGATTTTGGTTCTATTAGCGGTCGGCGTATTGATTTAAATGAAAGAAGCTGAGGCAAAAGTAAAAATTACTTTTGTTTCAGCTTCTTTTTTAGCGATTCAAATATTTTTCATGCCACTTGTCATCGACTTGATGTGTCCCTGGTTTGAAAAAGATACTTTCTGTCCCGGCTTCATTGGCTGTTTGGTAATACCATTTTTTCCAACGTAAAAAATCAAGCTGTGCTTGAAGTTCTTGGATTTTTTTCTCTAAGACTGCTTCTTGTTCGATCATAAAGGTATAACGTTGTGGTAAGGTTTGATCCCCTTCTACACACCAATCCATGAATTTAGCGATTTCCTTGACCGGAATACCTGAGCGTTTCAAACAATCGATCACCTCGATATAGCCTAGATCATCTTCTGTAAATTCTCTGCGCCCGGCAGCATTTTTTTTTACAAAGGGCAGTAATCCAGCTTTATCGTAATAGCGTAATGTATCTTGAGAGATACCATATTTCGCTGCAATTTCACCAATCAAATATTTTTTCATTTTTTTCGCTCTTCCTTCTTGACTTGGAGTCAACTCCAAGTAGTACAGTAAGTCTATCATAAATTTGAAAGAAGGCAATCTCTATGGAAAAATCATTAGTCGTAATCACAGGAGCAAGTTCTGGTTTTGGTGCCGAAATCGCCAAACTTTTTAATCAAGCAGGATTTCCGCTATTACTTTTAGGTCGTCGAGTGGAAAAAATTCAAGCATTACCATTAAACTTTGACAATGTGATGGTAGCAGCAGTCGACGTTACCGACTATCAAGCATTTGAAGCAAGTATTAAAAAAGCAGAAGCTGTTTACGGACCCGTTGATCTCTTAGTCAACAACGCTGGAGTGATGCTATTAGGAAACGTCTTGAACCAAGATCCAAAAGAATGGCAAACAATGATGAATACCAATGTTATGGGTGTGTTAAATGGGATGCAGATCGTTCTTCCTAGCATGAAAGATCGTAAACATGGTACAGTCATCAATATGTCTTCATTAGCTGGTAAGAAAACATTTACCAATCATGCTGCTTACGTTGCTTCAAAATTTGGTGTCCATGGTTTGAGTGAAACAATCCGTGAAGAAGTTTCAAAAGACAATGTCCGCATTTCTTTAGTTGCTCCGGGTGCTGCTGAAACAGAATTACTAACACATGTAACGGATCAAGGAGCGTTAACTGATTATGAAGCATGGAAACAAAGCATGGGCGGGATTACATTAAATCCTGTTCACGTCGCTGAAACAGTCAAATTCATCTATGATATGCCGCAAGAAGTAAACATTCGTGAAATCGATATTGCGGCCACTGCTCAAGATGCCTAAACGTTCAATCTTCTTTTCTACTCCTGCCGAAGCGGCGGGAGTTTTTTTTATGGAAGCGTGCTATACTGATTTTATCGATAAAAATCACCTGCAGCTTTGCAGATTTTCTAGATTGCATAAGGAGACGCTATGAATTTTGAACGACGTATCAGTTTTCTAAGAAAAAGTTGGCGCAAGCTCAACAACCGCTTTTCTTCCATTCAAATCATCGTGTTTTATTATTTTGCGATGACAGTCCTAGCAATGATTCTATTCAGTTTACCGGTCTTTCGTGAACCAGGATACCATGTATCTTTTTTAGATATGCTGTTTATGGCTATCTCTACGATCTCAGTGACCGGACTGACAACCTTTGATATCAATTCGGTGTTTAATGATGCCGGGGTCGTCATGCTCGAAGTCTTATTTCATATCGGTGGGCTCGGCATCATGATGATCACGACGTTTTTCTTTATTTTATCTAAGCGACGGATCACATTAAAACAGCGCCAACTAATCATGACCGATATGAACCAGCCTCGCTTGAGCGGGATCGTCAATTTGATCAAAATCACTTTTACGATGATTTTAGTAGTTGAAGTCTTATTCGGGACGATTTTTGCTTTTTACTTTTATCTGATGGGGTATTACCATAAACTCTCGCAAGCCTTTTTTTACGGTTTTTATCAGTCGATTTCAGCGGTCACCAACTCTGGTTTTGATGTGACCGGAGACTCGATCATCCCTTTTTCTCACGATGCCTTTTTTATTTTGACGATCATGCTATTGATCTTTATCGGCGGAATCGGCTTTCCAGTCTTGATGGATTTCCATGGCTGGCTATTGCATAAACGCTCTAAGGCGAAAATCCCTTTTCGTTTTAGTCTGTTCTCAAAGATCGCTCTTTTAGCATTCGTGATTCTATTTGTCGGCGGAACGATCATTATTTGGTTATTGGAAAAAGACCACAGCTTTATTGACATGAGCTTCTTTGATCAATGGTTAAACTCCGCTTTCTATTCGATGACGACCCGAAATGCCGGATTACAGATCCATGATTTGAATAATTTTCAAAATACGACTCTGATTATTTTCTCATTGCTGATGTTCATCGGGGCTTCCCCAAGTTCTGTCGGTGGCGGGATTCGAACGACAACGATCGCAATCATCGGCTTATACCTTTACTCTTTCTTGAAAAATGAGAATGACATCAATATCTTTGGCCGAAAAATCGCTCCCGAAGATGTCCGTAAATCGGTTGTCGTCTTCATGCTTTCAGCGGGCATGTGTTTATTCAGTATTTTGTTTTTGACTACGACCGAGGATCATTCCTTGATCTCGATCATTGTCGAAGTCACCTCCGCGTTTGGGACGACTGGTTTGTCCCTCGGAATCACTCCAGATCTTTCAAATACGGGAAAAATCATGATCGCTATCTTGATGTTCATCGGACGAGTCGGCATGTTGTATACATTGATGCTGTTCGTTCCTAAAGAAACCCGTGACTTAGGCTATGAATTCCCAGAAGAAAAGATTATTATTGGCTAGGAGCTTTTGCTCCAGCCTTTTTTTGTTGGTTCATTGATATCCTTCAATGAATTTTGGTATCATTAGAGAGTTCCCACTGAAATACAGTTGAAACATTAAGAAAAAGGAAAGCTATTTAAACTTTTTTTTCAAATATGATAAGATAAATTAAATTTGTAACAGACATGGAGGATGTGTAATGGGGTTAAGAAGTCAACTGGCGATATCCGCCGGCAAGACCGCCCAATGGGTATTAAAAACTTTCTTTAAAGGTGGTTCTAGCTACCCAGGACAACTGGCGTTGAAATTAGATCCAAATATTTTAGATACTTTAGTCAAAGACTATCAAGTCGTCGTCGTCACCGGAACCAACGGCAAGACCTTAACGACTGCTTTGACTGTAAATATTTTAAAACAAGAATACGATTACGTGTTGACCAACCCGACTGGGGCCAATATGGCTCAAGGGATCGTCTCAACGTTTCTAAATGCTAAAGCTAAAAAAGGCGACAAAAAAATCGCCGTTTTAGAAATCGACGAAGCTAGTTTAAGCAAAGTCACGGAATATGTGAAACCAGAACTCTTTTTATTCACCAACATTTTCCGCGATCAAATGGATCGTTACGGCGAAATCTATACGACCTATAAATTGATCGTTGATGGAGCTGCCAAATCACCGAATGCGCCGATTCTTTGCAATGGAGATTCTCCGATCTTTAACTCATTAGAAACCGTCAATCCAAGAAAATATTATGGTTTTGACCACCTACCCGATCAAGAACAAGATGCTCATTACAATACGGACGGATTACTGTGCCCTAATTGTCAGCACATCTTAAAATACAAAATGATTACCTATGCAAACTTAGGGAAATATTATTGTCCAAACTGCGGCTTCCATCGTCCAGCGTTGGATTACAAATTAACTGAGATGAAAGCAATGGATAATAAGTCTTCTGAATTTGTGATCGACGGCCAAGACTACAAGATCGAAGTCGGTGGGATGTACAATGTTTACAATGCCTTAGCTGCAACAGCGGTAGCCGAGTATTACGGCATTTCAAAAGAAAATATCAAACGCGGTCTTGGTTACGATGAAAAAGTTTTTGGTCGCCAAGAAGAATTCGAGATTGATGGAAAAAAATGTACATTAGTCTTAGTCAAAAATCCGGTTGGTTTGAATCAAGTCATCGATATGATCGGTCTTGCTCCTTATCCCTTCTCTCTTGTTTCATTATTGAATGCCAACTATGCCGATGGGATTGATATCAGCTGGATCTGGGATGGTAATCATGAAGCCTTTGCTGAAATGGATGTCCCTGCAGTGATTGCTGGCGGCGATCGTCACACGGATATGGCTTTGCGTTTGCGTGTAGCAGGTATTCCTGATGAAAAACTAACTGAAGTTGAAGGTTTAACTGGCGTAATCGATGAAATCAAAAAATTACCGACCGAACATGTCTATATTTTAGCAACCTACACGGCAGTCTTACAATTACGAAAAGAATTAGCTCAAAAAGGCTATATCAATGGAGGGATGGATCGTGGCTAAATATGAATTGAACTTGGCACATTTATACGGAAATCTACTAAACACTTACGGTGATAACGGAAATTTGCTGACATTGAATTATTATGCCAAGCAAATGGGCATTGAGATCCATTCAGAAATCGTCAGCATCTATCAAGAATTTGATCCTGACAAATATGACTTTGTCTTTATCGGCGGTGGTCAAGATTATGAACAAGTGATCGTTTCAAAAGATATCCAAGACAAAAAAGAAGCGTTGACACAATACATTGAGAACGATGGTGTGATTTTGTCGATCTGCGGCGGCTATCAATTACTTGGCCACTATTATATCGGTGCAAATGGCGAAAAAATCGAAGGCATCGGTGCCTTGGATCACTACACATTAAGCCAAGATAATAATCGCTTTATTGGCGATATCGAAATCTACAATGAAGAATTCAACGAAACTTATTATGGATTTGAAAATCATAATGGCCGGACATTTCTAGGTAAGGGTGAACGTCCGTTAGGGACTTTAGTAAAAGGCAATGGGAACAACGGTGAGGACCAAGGTGAAGGTGTGATCTACAAAAACACTTACGGTTCGTATTTTCATGGACCGATCTTAGCTCGTAACAAAAGCTTGGCTGTTCGCTTGCTACATACAGCTTTGCAAAACAAATATGGTAAAGAGATCGAATTACCACAATTACCTTAAATAAAAAAGCGCTCAGCCTGACAACAGACTGAGCGCTTTTTCTTTCACTTTATTTTGTGCCTGGTGTTGAGGCAATGATTTTCATTTCGCCTTCAACTTTCCAATCATTGATTTGGGCTGGCAAGATACAACTTGTCCCAGGTTTCATTTCATAACTTTGACCATCAACGATCAAATGACCATAACCTTCTACAACCGTTACTAAGGTGTAATCCCCATCTTTTTTCAATGATAATTCACCAACAACGTCCCATTCATACACATTGAAGAAATCCGTTTTCAAGTACGTGATCACTGATGACGAACCTTTTTTCGTTTCAGTCATTTCAAGTGCTGGACTGATAGCTGGAACAGTCGTCACATCGATTGATTGTTGGATATGCAATTCACGGGTATTGCCTTGATCATCTTTACGATCATAATCATACACTCGGTAAGTCGTATCCGAACTTTGTTGAGTTTCTAAAATCATGATTCCTTTTCCGATCGCATGGATCGTACCACTTGGCACATAGAAGAAGTCCCCTTTTTTTACTGGCACACGACGTAATAAATCATCCCAACGTTCATCTTTGATCATTTCAGCTAACTCTTCACGTGAATTAGCATTGTGACCGTAGACGATTTCTGAACCTGGTTTTGCATTGATGATATACCAGCATTCTGTTTTTCCTAATTCACCCTCGTGTTTTAAACCATAACTGTCATCTGGATGGACTTGAACTGACAAATCATCTTCTGCATCCAAAATTTTTGTTAGCAATGGGAAAACATCTCCCTGAGAATCACCAAACAATTCACGGTGTTCACTCCAAAGGTCGCTGACTTTCCAACCTTTGTATGGTCCGTTTTCAACGGTACTGACACCGTGGGGATGACCGCTGATCGCCCAATCTTCTCCGATTTTATCGTTAGGGATATCAAAACCAAAAACCGTATGTAATTGGTTGCCTCCCCAAATTTTTTCTTGAAAAACTGGTTTTAGAAATAGTGGTTCCATAAAAGTATTGCTCCTTTATTTTTGATAGATTTTTGTTCGCTCATTCAAATAACATGCTAAAATCTCATCGCGCTGTTTTACATAGCTTGCTCGATGATCATTTGGATGGACACGATTCGACAGAAAAATGAAGGCCGATTTTTTTTCGACATCCAATAAAAGAAAGGTTCCAGTGTAGCCAGTATGAAAAAGGAGTGGACTTTGATCTAACGGACTATGCTTTAAATCCCAGCCGATAGACCGCTTTCCTTTTTTAGTCGGCGTTTGATCATGGAGCAATTCTTTGATCGTCTTGTCATGCAAGTAAATCATATCGCTAACGCTTCCAAGATTCAAATACATTTTTACAAATTTACTCAAATCATTCAAATTTGTAAACAGTCCAGCATTGCCGGCATGGCTTGCTAAAACACGAGCTTTCGGATCATGAGTGATCCCCTTTAAGATCGTTCCATCTGCCTGCTTTTCAGTCGGAACAATCTGATCATAGGGTGGTTGCGGTAAAAATTGACTATCCGTCATGCCGAGCGGTATTAAGATTTCGGTTTGAAAAATTTCTACTGCTGGTTTTTGATAGATTTTTTCAAGTAAAAAAGCTAATAAGATCGTGCCTGCATCCGTATATTTAACAACTTTCCCCAAGTCATCACCCGGTTGTAATTTCAGATAAGCTGCTCGCAAGGCTTGCGCATCTAATTGATCACGATTCGGGAGATACGTTTGGATATCAGACGTATGAGTCAATAAATGCCGTAGCGTGATCGTCTCATTTTCAAACTCTGGCAACAACTCATGTAAAGATTGATCCCAATCTAATTTTCCCGCTTCAGACAATTTCAATAAAACGCTCGTCGTACAAACGACTTTTGTCAATGAAGCGACATCGAATAAATAGTTTTCTTGCATTGATACCGTAAACGGATCTACTTGTGCTTGACCAAATGTATAGGTCTGCTCTTGGGGCCCTTCGACCAATTGGAAAACGACTCCGGGAAAGACACCTGCTTGCATTTTTGTTTGGATCAATTGGACGGTTTCAGGATACATCCGCTCACCCTTTCTCTCAATCATGGATTGATTTTCATCAAAAAGTATAGCATAGATTCGACTGCCGCTTCACGCCTTTTCTATTCGATCAACGACACAAAAAAAGCTGAAACAAAAGTCATTTCAACTTTCATCTCAGCCTCTTTTCATTTATTTTACGACAAACCACCATTCGATCCCGGCAGCATCGTAGATCGTGATCAAACTTTGTTTTTTATCACAGAAAAACTCACTCTTTTCTGCTTGCAGATGTTCCGATAACTCCAATAAGTTTTCTTTGGATACGCTGAATTGTAAAAAGTCTAATCCTAAAACCTTATCGGTTGGCAAATCGATCGTGCCACCCGTTGCAGTAGTCAAACCAACATTGAACTCGCCACGATTCAGTAATAATTCTTCGTCATTTTCGTTATGGACTTGTAGACCTAAGATATCTGCTAAAAATGCTTCTTGTTTCTTCAGATCACTAACATTCAAATGGATCTTATCGAAAAATGCACCATGGATTTTTTCTTCTTCAGTCGCTAATTCACTAAGTTTTTTGGCATCCAAATCAAAAGGTGTCGATGTTGAACGTTGTTTACTTGGTCCATAGAAAATCTCGATCTCGTTTCCTTCCGGATCTTCAAAAAGCAGTCCTTTTTCTTCTTCTGCTGAGAGCGCAGACTTTACAGGATAGTTTTCTTTTTCTGCCCGATAATAAACATTCGCTAATTCCTTCTCATTTGGAACAACCAATGAAAAACGCTGCATTTTTTTGATTTCACCTCGGTGTTCATCTGCCCGAGGACTCTCTTCCAACCATAATAGTTCACTGGCTGGATCTTTATACCCTAGAATCGCTAGTTCATTTTCTTCGCGCAATAAATGCAATCCGATGATATCCCTATAAAAATGGATCATTCCGTCTCGATCACGTACTCGAATGGCGATCGTTTTTAAATCAAGTTTCCCTAAATGAAAATTTCCCATTGTCCTCTTCCCTTCTTCTTCTTCATTCTAACGATGGCGACCCTTTCACGCAAGCAATATCCTTTGATTGGGCGAAAAAATGTGAATTTTCTGACAAATAACGGTGCTCTTTAGCCGTTTTGGATGTGGATTTTTTATCATTTCGATTCATTATAGCGAATAAAGAAGAGGTTACCTATGACATTCCTGATCAATCTTTTTCTTTTTTGAAAACATTTTAGTAATTTTCAATGAATTAATTAAAAAATTCTCAAGAGCGGTTGTAATTCCAAAACAAATAGATTAAATTGGAGTCAATCTTAATAAAGAAGAGGTCATAAGAAAGATGAATAACTCGTTAACTGCAAAAGAATTTGTTGCCCTTGCTGCCAAAGAAAATGTGAATGTATTGGATTTAAGAGATGCTGAAGTTTTTGACACTAGCGACACGATCGAACATGCGAATGTTTTGCACCTGTCTTTGACTCAACTGCCGAACTGTTTGCATAAGTTAGATAAAGATAAAACCTATTATCTATTCACGCAATTTGGCCAACGAGCAAAAACGATGGCACAACATTTAAGAAATGAAGGTTTTGACGTCATTCGTGTCACAGGCGGTACTTCAGCCTATCAACAATACCTTGCAAGCTAAATTTCTTTAGCTCTTATGAGCAAATAAATTGTTTGTTGCAACTATTTTATGTACGATTCGATAGTATGAAAAAATAAGGAGGACTAACAGTGGCAAATGTCTTAGTAGTAAACGCACACCCACTCGCTGCAGAAGATTCGCAAACAGTAACTGTTTTAGAAGCTTTTTTAAATGAACACGAAGCAACTCATCCGGAAGATGTTATTACGATGTTGGATTTGTATTATACCGATATCCCTGAGATTGACGGAGAATTATTATCCGCTTGGAAATCATTGCAAAAAGGAACAGAATTTACTGCATTAAGTAACTCACAACAAGAAAAAGTTCGTTTATTCAATGAATTTACGGATCAATTTCTAGCAGCTGAAAAAATCGTTATCGCGAATGCTTTATGGAACTTGAATATTCCAACAAAATTAAAAGCATGGTTCGATACAATCAATGTTGCCGGTAAAACTTTCCGTTACACAGCTGAAGGGCCCGTTGGATTGATCACAGATAAAAAAGCGATCCACATCCAATCTAGCGGCGGTACTTACAATGGTCAAGATTTCGCTTCACAATATGTTAAAGGCATCATGAACTTTATCGGTATTACTGATTTTGATGCAGTTTACATTGAAGGCGCTGATTATGATCCAAGTAAAGCACCTGAAATCATTGATGCAGCCAAAGAAAAAGCAAAAAAATTAGCGGCACAATTTTAATTAAAAAAAGACCGAGCGACTATTCGTCGACCGGTCTTTTTTCTTCGTCTTCATAGAGATTAGAAACACCTTTATACCATTCGAAAACGTGGATGATAATCACTTTAGCTACCGCATAGAATGGAATCCCTAAAATCACACCGACGATCCCAAAGATTTTTCCAGCAGTCAATAAGACAAACATGATCGTGACTGGATGAATCTCCAGCTGATTACCTAAAACTAATGGTGAAACGATCCGTCCTTCGATCGTTTGCTCAATCGCAAAGACAATAATCACCTTGACTAGCATGATCGGTCCAGTCACTGCAGCGATAAAAATCACTGGTACCATCGCTAAGAAGGAACCCAAATACGGAACTAAATTCAACACACCGGCTAAGATTCCCAAAGTGATCGCATAGTTCATCCCGACGATTGAAAAACCGATGATAAACATTACCGCGACCGCGAAAGCGACCGTCAGCTGGCCTCTAATATAAGAAGCTAACTGTGAATTCATCTCTGTCATCACCCGCAGCGTCGGTTTACGAGTCTTTGTTGGTAAAAATTGTAAAATATAAGGCGCTAACTTATCGCCATCTTTTAGTAAGAAAAACAAAATAATCGGTGCTGTGATCAAAGCAATCAATACTGTAGCCAAAGTTGATACCACATTTCCTAATCCTTGAATCGTCACTCGTGAAATATTTTGTGCGGTCTCAGTCAATGACTCTAATAACTTTTGTAAGCTATTGTCCAAATGCTGCTGCACCGGTTTAAACGATGGATCTTTAAAAATTTCACTGACCTTGTCGCTGACTGTATCAAAATACGCCGGCAAACTTTGGATCATCGTCGCTACTTGCTGACGAATCTGCGGAATGATCACCACGATACCCCAAATAATCAAGGCTACAACGACGATGAATAGTAAAATGATCCCAATCGTTCGATTCAATCCTTTTCGCTCCAAAAAATTAACGACTGGATTCATCAAATAATACAAAATCCCAGCAATGACGACCGGCAATCCAACGATAGCAAAAAATTGGCCAACAGGTTCAAATATATAGGAAACTTTTGTGAAGACCAAAGTGATCAGCAATAACAATAATACGATGATCAAAGCAACAACCACTTGACTATTCAAAAACCATTTCCAAAACCAAGACGTTTTTTGCGTAAATTTCTTTTTATCCAAACACTCACATCCTATTTATAAGTAATTTTCATCCCTACTTCTAGTTCAGGTAATTTTTCTGGTGTTACATAGATACCATTTGGAATCATACCGACTTCTTTTTGGAAAAATACAGTAGCATGTCCAATTTCATTTAAATTTTGATTGGCTAAGTGCCCAATACCCTGCACTTGATACACTTGATTGCCAAAAAATAGCTGACTTCCTTCTTTAAGCGTGATTGGTTCATCTCCGCTCTTTTTTTGAACGATCGATACATCTAATAGGTCCGACGGAATTGCTTCGCCAAAAAGCACTAAAAGATTTTCATCGTTGATTGCATCTTTGCCAATTTGAGTAATTTCAGTCACTGTCATAATTCACGCTCTTTTCCTGTTTATTTTTCAATTATATCATAAAGTTAGCGCTATCCAAGAGCCAATAAAATTGCTAGAATATAGATACAATGAAGGAGGTTTTTCCATGATCCACAAAATACTTTTAGGCACCTATACCCGACGCATTAGTCAAGGGATCTATCAAATCGAGTTAGATACGACGAATGAAACGTTGGAAAATTTAGCATTAGTTCTGGCAGAAACAAGCCCTACCTACTTAGCAAAAAGTAAATTGAATCGTTTATACGCTGTGACCAGCCGCAATGATCAAGGAGGCGTTTCTAGCTATGATAATGAAAACAACTTTTTGAATGCGGTAACAGAAGCAGGCGCACCTCCTTGTTACGTGGCCGTCGACGATGAGCGTCAACTTGTTTATGCAGCTAACTACCATAAAGGTGCTTTAAACACTTATAAAATTCAAACAGATGGTTCGCTTGAAGCAAAATCTGCTGTAGAGCATAAAGAACCGACTGGCCCTCATAAAAACCAAGATCATGCCCATACACATTATACTGATCTAACACCAGACCAACGTTTAGCCGTCTGTGATCTAGGAACTGATCGTCTTTATACTTATAATGTCAGTACCGATGGCGCAGTTGAAGAAACCGCCGTTTATGTAGCTGAAGTAGGAACTGGTCCACGTCACCTGGTCTTTCATCCAAATGAAACAACGGCGTATTTATTCGGTGAGTTAGACAGCAGTGTCACTGTACTTGCCTACGATGCTGCAGATGGCAGCTTTATGCAAAAGCAAAAACTTTCTACATTACCGGCAGATTTTGACGGTGAAAACGGAGGTGCAGCGATTCGCATTTCTAAAGATGGTCATTTCTTATACGCTTCAAATCGCGGTCATAACTCAATCGCAGTCTTTGCGATCACAGAAAATGGATCAAAACTTGAATTGATTCAAATTATTTCAAGTGAAGGTGATTTCCCACGCGATTTTGCTTTGAGTCCTGATGATGCTTACATTGTCTGTGCAAACCAAAATACCGATAATCTAACACTTTATCGCAGAGATCAAACAACGGGTCTCTTACAAATGATCCAAAAAGATATTTATGCCCCAGAAACCGTTTGTGTTTATTTCGAATAAAAGGAAGCGATTTGTTAAATGGATAAAGAAGCTGTGATCGAACGTCTAAAAACAGAGTTGGGATTGCCGAACTTCAAAGGACGTTTAGAAGAAAAAGAATACACAGAAGCAGAATATCAAAAAATCAAGGATGATTTGAATGATTATTTCGAAAACTATGTACGAAACATAGAAAATTAATAAAAAAACTCTTTAAGCAAATTGCTTAAAGAGTTTTTTCATTGTATGAATCCATGACTTAAAAAAAGAGCACCGATCGGCAAATCGGTGCAAAGGAGTATTACCTAAATGCAATGAAAAAGAAAAGGTTGTTATTGGTTATGAATTAATCATACCTGATTCTCTATTCACTGTACTTAAAATAACGTTATAATAAAATTAGAAAAACTTTGTTCTTTTAGAATTTGTATTGTTCACTATTTCAATAACAAATTAGTAATTTTTTGGATCGTTTTGTAAATTGTATCTGTTGCAGCATCTTGTTTTTTTTCAGCGGCATCGAACGCTTCTTCATTAACTTGCGGCAATAGACTATCAGTCATTTCTTGGCAACCAGCTACATAGTCAACATATGCTTTTTGGAAACTTTTATGGTTTCCCATTACTTTTGCTGGCGGTTTAAGCAAACTGATTTTTTCTAGATTCAATTTATAGAATTGTGTTCCTTCTTTGAATAGTTCATGGATTTCTGATAAATGACTTGGATCAAAATCAGCCATTGTTTTTTCATCTAACGCTGTCCGAATTTCTTCGTAACTTGGGTGTAAACGTTCGCCCATTTGCTCTGTTGCTTGAACGATTTCGTTGATTTCTCTTGCATAAAATCCTGTATTAGGTCGCATTCATTTATTCCTACTTTCTATTTTAGATACTTTCATTTTACCCATTTTTACTGATTAAGCAAAGTTGTAGTAAAAATGAACACTAAATTTAATTGTTTTTAAAAATGAAAAGCGTCATTATCTTACTTCAAGATAATAACGCTTTTCTAATTAATTCTTATTCTTCATACTTGTACGTTGGAAGAATTTTACGATTTCAACGATTGGAATGATCGCAAAAGATGAACCAATTACGATGCCCCATTGATATAAATCTAAGTGAGCAACTCGGAAAATATCATTCAATCCCGGAACAATGATGATGACCATCATCAAAGCAAAGGATAAAAGAATCGCCCAGTTGAAAGCTTTGTTTCTAAATGCTCCCACAGTAAACAGTGATTGATGAATCGATTTCACATTGAAAGCATGGAACAATTGCATCAAGCCTAAAGTTGCAAAAGCCATTGTCAAAGCATCCGAATGAATTTCTGCATAAACGGTATGGACTGGCCATTGAATCGCTGACCAATATACGAACAAGACTGTTGCTGCTTCTAAGATCCCTTGATAGATGATACTTGAGAAGACACCGCCTGAGAATAAGTTCGAACTACGACCACGAGGTTTGTGGCTCATCAGATCTTTTTCTGCCGGCTCCATTCCAAGGGCAATTGCTGGGAATGTATCTGTTACTAAGTTGATCCATAACAGGTGGATCGGTAATAAAGTATCCCAACCAAGAAGGGTCGCGATAAATAATGTCAATACTTCGCCTAAATTAGCAGCCAATAGATATTGAACAGATTTTTGGATATTTGAGAACACTTTTCGGCCTTCTTCAACAGCCACGACGATTGTTGCGAAGTTATCATCCGCTAAGACCATATCTGATGCGCCTTTTGAAACTTCTGTACCAGTGATCCCCATTCCGATCCCGATATCGGCTTGCTTCAAGGCCGGTGCATCATTGACACCGTCACCAGTCATCGCCACCACTTTGCCTTCTTTTTGCCAAGCTTTAACGATACGGACTTTATGTTCTGGCGAAACACGCGCATAAACTGAATAGTGTTCCACTTTTTGAGCAAACTCTTCATCAGTCATTTCATTTAATTGTGCCCCTGTCAGTACAGCATCATCGTCGCCTTTAGCGATGATACCTAAACGAGCTGCGATTGCTTCGGCAGTGTCCTTGTGATCTCCAGTGATCATGATCGGACGAACACCCGCTTCTTTAGCAATCCGAACTGCTTCTGCTGCTTCGGCACGCTCTGGATCGATCATACCAACTAAACCAGCAAAAATCAGATCCGTTTCGATGACTTCTGATTCTAACTCAGCAGGTATGTGATCCACATACTTATAAGCCATCCCTAAAACACGTAATGCTTGTTGCGCCATATCTTTATTATTAGTTAAAATATCTTGTTTTTCTTTTTCAGTCATAGGAACGACTTGGCCATTCAATAAAATGTGCGTTGCACGATTCAATAAAACATCTGGCGCACCTTTAACTGCAACTAAAATTTTTCCATCTTGTTCTTCATGTAATGTACTCATCAATTTACGGTCAGAATCAAAAGGTAATTCTGCGACTCGAGGTTCTTTTGCTACTTTTTCTCTCACATCAAACTGATTGTCTAACCCAAATTGGACTAGGGCTGTTTCTGTTGGATCACCAATCAAATCGCCTTCTTGAGAAATTTTTGTATCATTAGCATAATTCATGACTTTCATCGCCATGCTGTCTACAGGCAATTCCCCATTGGCAGCAAATTGTTGATTATCGACATATAATTTTTCAACTGTCATTTGATTCAATGTCAATGTCCCCGTTTTATCAGAGGCAATAATATCGGTTGAACCCAATGTTTCGACTGCCGGTAATTTACGGATCACTGAATTTCGCTTAGCCATCACTTGTGTGCCTAAAGCCAAGATTATCGTAACGATTGCCGGCAAGCCTTCTGGTATCGCTGCAACAGCTAACGAGATTGAAGTCAATAACATATCGACCCAAGAAGTACCATTGAAGACAATTCCAACTACGAACATTACAACGGCAATCACAATGATTGCTAACGTTAAAAATTTTCCTAATTGATTCAAATTGGTTTTCAATGGTGTTTCTGTTTCATCGGCTTGGGCTAACATTCCAGCGATTTTACCGACTTCAGTATTCATACCAGTATTAACGACGATCCCTTTTCCGCGACCATATGTGACATTACTATTTGAATAAGCCATATTCACACGATCACCGATACCAACATCCGTTCCCTCGATCACAACCATTTCTTTTTCGACGGGAACAGATTCTCCCGTCAAAGCAGCTTCCTCGATTTTTAGTGAGGCGATTTCAATCAAACGTAGATCAGCTGGTACCACATCGCCTGCTTCTAACATGACAATATCTCCAGGTACTAGTTCAGTTGATTTGATTGAGCTGATGTGACCGTCGCGTAACACATTAGCATTAGGTGTCGACATTTCCCGCAATGCCTCGATAGCTTGTTCCGCTTTTGATTCTTGCACCACACCCATTACTGCATTGATGATCACAACAGCTAGAATAATGATCGAATCAACAACTTCATGAGAGACGACTGCCGAGATCACTGCTGCTGCTAGCAAAACAATGATCATCAAATCTTTGAATTGTTCAAAGAAGCGCACTATCATACTCTTCTTTTCGCCCTCTTCTAATTCATTCGGGCCATAAGCTGCTAAACGTGTTTGTGCTTCCGACTTTGTTAACCCATCCTCAGTCGTTTGCACTTCTGCTAAAACCTGTTCTGTCTCTTCAGCATAAAAAGGCTTTATTAGTTGTTGCTTTTTCTCTTCTGACATTTTTATCCTCCTTAAAATAAGTGCTGTTGGGAGTAAAAAAAATAGACTCGTGTATGCAAAAAAACACATACATAAGTCTCACTATTTAAGACAACACCAGAAATTTCTTTTCTTGTTGGTGGCGTTGCCACAGCTTATGCTGCCAGTTACTCCCCTATGAATACTAGCTGAATTATAGCATGAGAAATCATAAAAAGACAAACAATAGTTATAGGAAAAATCTTTTGTAAAGGCTTTCTTAATCGACTTTTGACCAAAAATCTGCTGCCGTTCCTTGCTCCATTCCGACGATGAATCGTTTCCGAATATCTGGATGTTCGATAGAAAGAGTCGTGACTAACTTTTTTATCTCTTCCCGTTTAGTCTTTTTATCCACAGGACAAGGATTGAAAACAACTGGTAACTCAGAGCGTTTCACAAATTGAATGATTTGTTTTTCCTCTAAATAGATCATCGGACGAATTAAAGTCACGTTTGTCTTCGATAAATAGCTAGTTGGCTCAAAACTGTTTAACCGGCCGTGAAACAAAAAGTTCATAAAATAAGTTTCGATTGCATCATCAACATGATGGCCTAAAGCAACTTTCTGACAGCCTAATTCCTGCGCTCGCGTATACAAAATTCCCCGTCGCAACTTAGCACATAGCGAACAGGGAGATCGTTCTTCCCGAATATCAAATACGATTTTTGCAATCTTAGTGGGAACGATTTCTAGCGTATAGCCTAATTCCTCCACCAATTGTTTCATCGGTGTAATATCGCAATCTTCAAATCCGATATCCAAACAGATCGGAACGATTTCAAAATCAAAACCCAGCCGTTTTTGTCTGCGCAATTGATCTAATATTACCAATAGAGTCGTACTATCTTTCCCGCCACTCATCCCAATGGCGACCCGATCGCCGGCTTGGATCATTTGATGATTCAAAATCGCTCGGCGAACAGGATTAAAATAAGTCTGATTGTCTTTCTTTTTAAATTCCATAAAGCCTCCCACACGTCTTTTTAGTCAAAAAAATTCTCTTTTAAGCTGTATTGTTCACCAGTGGTAATATCATATTGGATCAATTGATATTCTTGATAAAGTTCTTCTTGGGATTGATTGAGGCGAGCTTCCTTAAACCACTGACCATCTTGATAATACATTCCCTTTTCAAAAGCCGGCAGCTCTTCTTGAAGGGCTAATAATAACTTCTGAAAGCCGGTTTGTTGAATACCGGTTTGCTGGAAAAGATCCGCTGCAAAATAAAATGGACTGGTAACCGTCTTTTCATTCGTCAATTGATGTTGATTATCATAAAACAAGAATTCTGTTTCGTGTAGTTGATGTCCCTCATTTGCTTCTTGTGTCGTATTAGAATAAATTCCTGGCAAATGATCACCCCAGAAAACAACTAACGTCCGTTCAGGTAGTTTATCGATATCAGCTAAAAAGTCTTTCAATGCTTCACTGCTGTAAGCCACATCTTGAAGATAACTTCGAACCGAAGACGTATCGTCGCCTTTCACCAGATAAGGTACCTCGTCATATTTATTTTCATACGGCATATGTGTCTGCATCGTCACTAAATGTAAAAATTGTGGTTGTTGATTTTTCTCCAGCTGATCCATCACTTCTTGATAAGCGGACGCATCAGAGATATACGGATTGTTCTCGATTTTATCCGTGTGGGTCATCGTATCTTCATTTAAAAATTGATCAAAACCAAACGTTTGATAGACATCCTTGCGTTTATACATCGATGTATTATATGGATGGATCGCCGTTGTCTGATAGCCGCGATTTTTTAATGTTGAAACGAGTGAAGGAAAAGTCTTGAATCCTGGTACTAACATCGTATAAGGTGTGGTCATTTGACTGTTGAATAATTCCATTGAAAAACCGGTCAATGCTTCAAATTCAATATTCGCCGTACCGCCGCCATAGTTTTGTGACAACATCTGACCACTATAAGTTTTATCTGCTACAGTTCGATAATCTTTTAACGGATCTCCGCCGATAACATCCAACCCTTTCAAACGGCTTGTATCAGAAAAACTTTCACTCATGACATAGACGATATTTGGTTTTTCCTCAGATGCCGCCTGCTTTTTCACTTGATACTTTTCGGTGATTTTTTTGATCGTCGCTTCAGAATAGTTATCCGGCTTATCCATTGCATCGACTGAAAGATTATATAAAAAGCCGCCCATAAATCCCGTATTGTAATAATTCATTTTTTGACTATAAGGAATCCACAAAGCGGTTTTATTATAGGCTTTACGCAAAAGATTATTTGGTTGATTGAATCCACCAACATAAAACAGCAATCCGCTCGTCACCAACAATAATCCAAAACGAATCCATTGTTGCCGCTTGGTCAATTTTAAGCTTTGCTTCAAACTAAAAATGATCAAAAATATTCCGACTACTAATAATAGAAGAAATAGGATAAATAGTGGCAAGCCAATAATGTCTTTGATCATATTAAATTCTGTCACCATTTTCAGATCACTAGGATAAATTGGCTCCATCCGATACTTCATTTTCATAAAATTCGCACTACCGATACCGATGATCACTAGCGAATAAAAAATGCTTCCTATTTTTAACGAACCTAAAAGGCTAGTAAGCCACCCATAAAAAAGAAGTAAGACAAAACACCCTAAGAAAAATTTCTCGGTATGCCAAGAAAAAGCGAACTTAAAGGCTAATTCAAATGAAAAATTATTTTGGGTCAATTGAAAAAAAAGATTCGAAACTATGATTAGAGTTGCCACGCCTAGAACGATCAGAATCTTGCTCCAAGGGAGGCGTTTTATTTTTTGCATACGTCGCTCCTATTCCATGAATTACTAAATATTTTAGCGATAATCCGAAAAAAAGTAAAGATAACAAAAAAGCTCAGCAGCTAGATCAGCTGCTGAGCCGTTTGGCATCTGCTTATTTCCAAAAATCATCAAAGACCGTGATCGGTAAATGACGTTTATGCTGTGTTTTGTTCCACCAGTTTTCGATCGTTGCTTGAGCGTTTGAATCAATTGTTTTACCTTCTAGATAATCATCGATATCATCATATGTGACGCCTAATGCGACTTCATCCGCAACCAATGGTTTGCCGTCTTCAAGATCGGCAGTCGGCACTTTTAAGTAAATAGCTTCTTCAGCACCTAATTCTTTCAATAACATTTTACCTTGTCGTTTATTCAAACGGAACAATGGTAAAATATCTGCACCGCCGTCACCGAATTTAGTGAAGAAACCGGTGATATTTTCGGCTGCATGATCCGTTCCGATGACTGCGCCAGAATTGCCGCCAGCGATTCCATATTGGGTGATCATCCGTTGCCGCGCTTTGATATTGCCTTTATTGAAATCAGTGATCGTCACGCCGGCTTCTTCCAACGCTGCTACTTGTGCATCAACCGCTGGTTTGATATTGACACTCAAACTAACGTCTGGTTGAATAAAATCCAATGCTCGTTTGGCATCTGCTTCATCTGCTTGCGTACCGTAAGGCAATCGGACAGCAATAAAACGATAGCTGTCATCACCAGTTTCATCACGCATCTCAGTCATTGCTAACTGAGCTAAACGCCCTGCTAATGAAGAATCTTGCCCGCCGCTGATCCCTAAGACCAAGGTTTTTAAAAACGGATATTTTTTTAGATAGTCTTTAAGAAAGTCGACACTTTTGCGGATTTCTGCTTTTGGATCGATTTCTGGTTTTGTTCCTAATTCTTTGATAATTTCTGTTTGCAATGTCATCAGACATCCACTCCCTAATCTTCTTGGTCTATTTTTACCACTGAATTACGTACTTTTTCCATAATTCTATTTTTGTGGTTCCAACATTCCGTAGACAAATCTACTGGATATTTTTGCGGGTTCAAATCCCGTTTGTATTCTTCCCATAAAGAGTCCAAACTATTTTTGGCTGTTTGTTTGACTTCTTCCAAATCAGGAAGTTCATAAATCAATTTCCCATCGACAAAAATCTCTT
The DNA here is from genome assembly GCF_050310005.1 of Enterococcus sp. 22-H-5-01. Taxonomy (NCBI): domain Bacteria; kingdom Bacillati; phylum Bacillota; class Bacilli; order Lactobacillales; family Enterococcaceae; genus Enterococcus; species Enterococcus sp. 22-H-5-01. The sequence goes on along the minus strand of NZ_CP189993.1, from coordinate 79,786 downwards.
GCAGAATCGGACGGGCTTCAAAATTTTTCACCGTCTTATTGATATATGGATAGACTGGATGGAACATGAAGATCTCATCTTCTTTTCGAGGATCTTCATTCCACAAAGTCACGTAATCTCCTTCAGATTTCCCATCTGATTTACGTGTGATACGCCATACTTGTTTTTTACCCGGTGTCGTCACTTTTTCAGCATTACTTGAAAGTTTAATCGTATCGATCATTTCACCGTTCTCATTTTCGATTGAAACCAATTTGAAGACTGCTCCTAACGCTGGTTGGTCATAGGCCGTGATCAATTTTGTTCCGACACCCCAAACATCGATTTTTGCATGCTGCATCTTCAAGTTTAAAATCGTGCTCTCATCTAAATCGTTGGAAGCATAGATTTTTGCATCTGGAAAACCTGCTTCGTCTAATTGTTGACGTACTCGTTTGGAAATATAAGCCATATCTCCGCTATCGATTCGGACGCCTAAGAAATTGATTTTATCACCCCTTTCCCGCGCGACTTTGATGGCATTCGGCACACCCGATCTGATCGTATCGTAAGTATCAACTAAAAAGACACAATCGCGATGTGTTTGAGCATAAGCTTTAAAACCGTCGTAGTCATTTCCGTATGATTGGATCAAGGAATGCGCATGTGTTCCGCTGTCAGGAATTCCAAAAATTTTCCCTGCACGAACATTACTCGTTGCATCCGCACCGCCAATATAAGCTGCTCGCGTACCCCATAGTGCCGCATCCATTTCTTGCGCTCGACGTGTCCCAAATTCTAATAATGGATCCTCGCCGATCACTGATTTGATCCGTGCTGCTTTTGTAGCAATCAAAGTTTGGAAATTAACGATATTCAAAAGTGCTGTTTCGACTAATTGACAATGTAACAACGGTCCTTCCACTTGGATCAAAGGCTCATTGCTGAATACCAGCTCTCCTTCGATCACTGAACGGACAGTACAAGAAAATTTAAACTCGCGTAAATAGTCGATAAAATCAGCTGGATAATGTTCGACCTCTGATAAATAAGCAAGATCGCTCTCGCTGAAAGTCAGATTTTCTAAATATTTTACAAGCCGTTCCAATCCGGCAAAAATCACATATCCATTGTCGAATGGCATATTACGAAAATAGCATTCAAATACCGCATGAAGATCTGCTCGACCCGTCTCCCAATAAGTTTTCATCATATTGATCTGATACAGGTCCGTATGAAGGGTCAAACTGTCATCTTCGTACAACTTTTTCATAGTCCATGCTCCTCATTTGTTTTTAGTGAATTAAACTAATTTGTCTTATTATATCATAAGAGCTTAGCACGAGTAGTATTAGCTCCCTTAGCTACGAAGAAATTTCATTTTAAATTTGAAACAAAAAAAAGAGAGCAAGACAAAAGTTTTTTCCACTTTTGTCTCGACCTCTATGAATCAATCTTTAGGCACAGTGTACTTGATAGAAATGATATCTTTATAGGAATTTTTGGGTCTGATTCCTGCTTCATCGATTTGTTTTTTATATCCTACATTGATCGATACATCTTTACGATCCACTTTCAATAAACGATGGATGATCGTATCGACTTCTTTATGGTTGATTTTACGTTGACGATTTAGTAGCAATAATTCGATCGTATCAAAACGATCTGCATAGATGATCTTCGTCCGATCATACGCATACAATTTAAAATATTTTACTGCTTGACGATTATCAAAGGCATACTTCGTCAAATTTGGGTAAAGTGTTTCGATATTTAGGTTGCTATTTAATGGTGTTTCGATTAATTTCATCCAATCAGCTCCTCTACGCTCACAATTGTTTAGTTAAAAAATAACTAACTCTCACTAATTATTTTACCATAATTATTCTGTGATTTTTCTTCATAATCGAAATTTTTTTGAAAAAAATGACTATTAAAATGCTTTAAATGCCTTTTTAAGTTGTTTTTACATCATACCGCCCATCATTGATGGATCCATTGCTGGAGCAGCTGCGCCACCTTCGACAGGTTTGTCAGCAACAACAGCTTCAGTCGTTAACAATAATGCAGAAACAGACGCTGCATTTTGTAAGGCTGAACGAGTTACTTTAGTTGGGTCGACGATTCCGGCATCGATCATATTCACATATTCACCAGAAGCGGCATTGAAACCAGTTCCGTGTTCAGCATTTTTTAATTTATCGATCACAACTGATCCTTCAAATCCAGCATTTTCTGCGATTTGACGAACAGGTTCTTCTAACGCACGAACCACGATCTTGATCCCAGTCGCAACATCGCCTTCAGCTGCTAATTCAGAAACTTTCTTGATGACGTTGACTAAAGCAGTTCCCCCACCAGATACGATTCCTTCTTCAACTGCTGCACGCGTTGAATTCAATGCGTCTTCGATTCGTAATTTCAATTCTTTTAATTCTGTTTCAGTTGCTGCACCGACTTTAACGACCGCCACTCCGCCAGCAAGTTTTGCTAAACGTTCTTGTAATTTTTCACGGTCAAAATCAGAAGTTGTTTCGCCGATTTGACGTTTGATCATTTCTACTCGGTCAGCTAAGGCCGCTTTGTCGCCAGCACCTTCAACGATTGTTGTATTGTCTTTATCAACGACTACTTTACCAGCAGTACCTAAGTTTTCGATCGTTGCATCTTTTAATTCTAAACCTAGATCTTCAGTGATCACAGTTGCACCAGTTAAAACAGCGATATCTTCAAGCATTGCTTTACGACGGTCACCAAATCCTGGAGCTTTAACAGCTACAACATTGAACGTTCCACGAATTTTATTCAAGACTAATGTTGGTAGAGCTTCACCGTCTACATCATCAGCAATGATCAATAATGAACGAGATTGTTGTAAGACTTGTTCTAACAACGGCAAGATATCTTGGATGTTAGAGATTTTTTTGTCAGTGATTAAGATATATGGATTTTCTAGAGCGGCTTCCATTTTATCGTTGTCTGTTACCATGTATTGAGACAAGTAACCACGATCAAATTGCATTCCTTCAACTACATCTAATTCTGTATCGATCCCTTTTGATTCTTCGATCGTGATAACACCGTCGTTACCGACTTTTTCCATTGCTTCAGCGATCAATTTACCAACTTCTTCGCTGCCAGAAGATACAGCTGCTACTTGTGCAATGGCATCTTTTGAATCAACTACTTTAGAGATACTGTGTAATTCTTCTACAGCAGCTTTTGTTGCCAATTCGATCCCACGACGAATGCCCATTGGGTTTGCACCGGCAGTGACGTTTTTCAAACCTTCGCGAACGATAGCTTGAGTTAAAACAGTCGCTGTTGTCGTACCGTCACCCGCGATATCATTTGTTTTTGAAGCAACTTCAGAAACAAGTTTTGCACCCATATTTTCAAAATGATCTTCTAATTCAATATCTTTTGCGATAGTTACACCGTCATTTGTAATCAATGGTGAACCATAAGATTTTTCTAAAACAACATTACGTCCTTTAGGTCCTAATGTTACTTTTACTGTATCTGCTAATTTGTCTACACCGCGTAGCATTGCTGCACGTGCATCTTCAGAAAATTTAATATCTTTTGCCATGATTTCTTCACCTCATTAATTTTTTATTCAACGATTGCCATGATATCTTTTGCAGCGATGATCAAGTATTCGCTGCCTTCATATTTCACTTCAGTACCAGAATATTTTTCAAACATTACCATATCGCCAACTGCTACTGGCATTGGACTTTTTTCACCGTTTTCCAGTACATTGCCTTCACCCACAGCCACAACTTTTGCTGTTTGTGGTTTTTCTTTGGCAGCAGATGCCAATACTAGGCCTCCAACTGTTTTTTCTTCTTCTTGAGCAACTTCAAGAATGACACGATCACCTAATGGTTTTAACACGATAAATCCCTCCAACTAGTAATGATTTTCAAATGTTAGCACTCTTTGCTTCTAAGTGCTAACTCACAGTTATTATCATACTCATTTTTACTTCTTTTTGCAAGTCCTTGGTTTATCTTTTTCGATTTTTCTGCTGCAAAGCTTTTATCCAACTTATGGTATACTTGAAAACAACACGGTTTAGAAAGGAAGAAAGATGGACGCAAAAAAATATAGTTTTATTACCATTGCTACTTACGGATTTGTCTTATTTTCGCCATTGCTTTTTCAGCGCTTTTTTAATGCCGGTCAATCTCAAATTATTCAGCTGACTACCTTGGCTTATTTTTTAGGAGCTGTATTAATGATAGTTTATCGTTACAAGTCACAGCCTTTCAAAATTGAAAACAAACAAAAACCATGGATCTTAGCTGGACTGATCGGGTTGATCGGTATCCCGGTCTCACTTTTGTTACAAGTAGCGATCCTACAAATCGAACAACACCTTTTAGGCCAAACGGCAGCTTCTCAAAATACTGAGAATATCGTTCAATTGATCATGAACAATATGGTCTTTATCTTGGCCACTACGATTGCTGGTCCAATTATGGAAGAATTTGTTTTCCGTCGCGCGATTTTTGGAGCGCTAGAAATAAAATTCGGTTTTTTCATTCCTGCACTGATTAGTTCTTTACTATTTGCTTTTGCTCACAATGATGGTCATTATCTTTTATATGCAGGTCTAGGTTTCTTGTTCTGCGGAATGTATCGTTATAGTGGTCGCATCTGGACATCGATGATCACCCATGTTGGTATGAATTTATTAGTGGTGATCACACAACTAGCTTTACAATCAAAATAAGCACAAACCTAATCTTTTGCCTTTTACGTAAAACCTCCTTAGACTGAAAGTATCATAATGTCTAGGGAGGTTTTAGTTTATGAAAATAGGAATTATCGGTGCAACCGGAAATGCTGGCTCATTGATTTTAAAAGAAGCATTAGCTCGTGACCTATCCGTCACCGCCATTGTCCGGCATCCAGAAAAGCTCCAAGTAAAAGTCCCCATCTTAGTTAAAGATTTATTCGAACTTACACCAAAAGATGTCGCTTTTTTTGATGTCATTGTCGATGCCTTTCGACCACCGATCGGACAAGAAGAAATGCACCAGACATCGCTTAAACATTTAGCCGATATTTTACGTAATAGTACTACTCGATTGATCGTAGTCGGCGGTGCTTCTTCTTTATTTATCAATGACAATGAACGAATGATCGATGTTTCTGATCCAAAAGCGGATTATTATCCAACTGCCTATAATATGTATCAAGCCTTTTTGAACTTAAAAATAGAGGAACAAGTCAATTGGACGTATTTAAGTCCAGCAGCAAATTTCATTCCTGCTGGTGAACGGACTGGCCATTACTTTACTAGCGATGATCACTTAAAGAAAAATGAAGCTGGTAAAAGTGAGATCAGTATGGCTGATTATGCGATTGCAGTAATCGACGAAGCCATCGAACCGCGTCATCTAAAACAACAATTCAGCGTTTATAATTAATCACAAAAAACAGCGAACCTAAAAAATAGGCTCGCTGTTTTTTTAGATTGCGAATAAATCCGTCGCACTGTCGGGATCTGTATCAAAAATCTGGAACTGATGATTGACACCTAGATCATAACGTGTCAATGTTTCTTCCATCGTCATATGTGCCAATTCTTTCATATTATTTTCTCGGCTCAAATGGCCTAGATAGATTCGTTTTGTTCGATCACCTAGGATATCTGTCATTACTAATGCACCATCGTCATTAGATAAATGGCCGCGATCGCCCAAGATCCGTTGTTTTAAACTCCACGGATACGCACCCATTCGCAGCATCTCTAAATCATGATTGCTTTCAACTAGATAGGCATCTGCATCGCGGATCGTTCCTCTCACATGTTCGCTCGCATAGCCCGTATCCGTCAGCATCACAAATGAATGGCCGTCTTTATAAAAACGATAAAACTGCGGTGCCGCAGCATCATGCGACACGCCGAAACTTTCGATATCTAAGTCCCCAAACGTCAAGACTTTTCCCATATCAAAAATTTGTTTTTGTTCTAGATCGACTTTTCCGATCAACGGAGCCATCGCTTCCCACGTTTTTTCGTTGGCATAGACTGGTAATTTATATTTTCTTGCTAGAACACCTACACCATGGATATGATCGCGGTGTTCATGCGTGACTAAAATCGCATCAAGATCTTCAGGTTTTCGATCGACCTCTGCCAATAATGAAGTAATTTTTTTTCCACTCAATCCAGCATCGACTAAAATTCTTTTTTGCGGCGTTTCTAAGTACAAAGAATTCCCTGAACTTCCGCTCGCTAAGATGCTGACTTTGAAGGCGTGATCCATTTCTAACATGAGCAATTGGTCCTCTCTTTCAAAACTGTTCCCAGTATACAACCCTTTTTATGGATTTTCCACCTTTGGAACCAAATTGTTCGTAATCACTTGGTTGTTCAATGCATTGACTTTTTCAATTTGTGTCGTTTTATCTGATGTTCTGATATTGACGAACCAGACCGGTACGTAGACATTTTTTTCTTGCACTTCCAACGTCCGGAAGTACCCTAGATAAACATTTGTGATCGTTGATTTGGCTGGAATATTATTATTGATATACAATGTGTTCAAAATTTCTTTTTCTGAATATAGGGTCATCTTTTCTCGTAAAGGTTCAATCTCCTTGAGATGTGTCTGAGTGTATTTCATGACTTGCTCAGTGCCATCCTCTTTTTCGATATCCATCGTCACACGAGACGTCTCATCGATAAAAGGAATCCCTTCATACGATTGTGCGCCAATGATTTTTCCAAGATCTTCATCTTTTTTAGAAAGATATGAAAGGTACGTGTATTCATCACCTTTTAAAATAAACTCATTATCGGCCATCAAACGTTTGAAGCTGCTTGCTGATTTCTTTAAATCAAACTTGGTTCCAGCACTAGGATAACTCGTCAATACTTTGTCTAACGCATTCGATGTACGTGCGACCGCTTGTCCAGAAGACTCGCTAAGCAAAGAAACAAAATTGTCTTGTTCTGCACTTAAATAATAGCCCTCACGATGCTCATCTGAAATATTGCCTTCGACTTCGATGTTATCATTTTCTAAACGCCGCAAGATATCTTCTCGTTGATTCGAGGTCGTGACCAGCCGCTGTTCATGCTGATTGCTCCAATAGATACTAAAAAGAAAAATATTCAATCCAATAAATACGAGAAAAAAGATCTGTTCAATTTTTCTAAAGTCCAATTAGTTTGCCCCCGTCTCTAGATTTCCTTGCATCAGCTGATCAGCTGAATACCAGTTATCATCGTATTTGACAAACCATTCTGGCATCAGTGAAACCAGTTTGTTGACGCCGTCGACATCCTGCCAAGTATAACCAATGATAAAACTTTTGATACGAGTCAAATCAATCCCCGCAGCTGCTAAATTATTTTCCACTTCTAAAGTGCTCGGTAATTCGACTTCTTCATCTGAAGGAATCGGCACTTGGACAGTATCCATACTGGTCTCGATACTGACTTTGGCATCTGCATTATTAGGTTGTGGCTCTACCGAGATACTCATCTTGCCTTTTGAAGACGTACTGAATATCGGATAGCCTTCAACAAAAATACGGTAATTAATCATTTTATCTTTCTGATCAAAATAACGCAGATTTCCAACGGCGGTACCTAAACGACTAATATAATGAAACGTTTGACTATAAATACTGTCATTCTTCAAACTTTCCGGTAATTCACCGTTGAAGGTAACCAAACGTTTTTGCTCATCCATCATTAGTTCTTCGTGTCCGCTGATAAATGAACGTGTCCCGCTGGCCTCCTCTTCGCCTTTTGCTTGGTCAGGATTTTGGAAAAAGGCATTTCTAAATAGAGAATACGATTGCGTCGTTAAAATATAACTATATTTTTTCAACCGAACCCGTTCTTGCGTTTCTAACAATCGAGGAAACGTTGGATTGTCACTCGACATACTCAAGTAGCGTCCTTGATTCTTCTCATAAATCTCTTTGATATTTGAGACATCTACAGAAGCCGTTGCTTCATAGACGATGTTTTCTTTGTAGTTCAAAAAGCGAATCTTTTTTCTAGCAAAATCAACTTGGATTTTAGAAAATGTGATCGTATCTGAATTTTTCAGTGCCTTCAAACTAATTGGCATATCGAATACTTTTACGTATTCTGCTAGTGAAAAATCACCTTCATAATTAAACTCGACCCCATCAGATAAGCTGTAATAGTTCTGGATTTCTGTTTCACCGCTGGCCACTTGCTGCAATTGGCCATAGGTGCTTTCGGTCAAACGAGCTTGGGTAGTAGCCAATAAATTTTCACTGCTAGTTTGATATTTTCCACCATGGATATCCCAAATGCCTCGTAAAGGCAAAAAGGCATCCGTTGCTTTGGCATAATTTTGAGCATTTTTCACGGTTTGTTTCGTTGTATTGACTTCAGTTGTCTTAACCGTTGGGCTGAGCCAAATGGCATACGTCAATACCAAACTTAACAAAATCAAAGCTAAAAGCGCGATTCGGATAATTTTTTCTGATAATCTCATTCCCAAATATCCTCCTCATACGGCTCGTAAGGTAAAGAAATATAAAATGTCGATCCCTTGCCTTCAACACTTTCCACCCAAATTTGACCATTGTGAGCTTTCATAACTTCTTTTGAAATGGCTAGTCCCAGACCGGTACCGCCTTGTTGACGTGCCCGAGCCTTATCTACTCGATAGAAACGTTCAAAGACTTTATCCAGATCTTTTTTAGGAATTCCTAGACCTTCATCCGAGATACCTAAAACGACATTGTTATGAGTCTCCATCAACTGAGCCGTAATTTTTCCACCATCTGGTGAATACTTGATCGCATTGTTCATGATATTATCGAGCACTTGCATGATTTTATCAGTATCGATCTCTACCCACAGATCACGTTCAGTAAATTCACGTACGATCCGATAATTTTTTTCTTGCCCCGTTACCATCATATCGAAGCGATCTAGAATATAATCGACTAATTCGTTGAAATTGACCAATTCAAGATCCATTTGCTGTGCACCGGAGTCCATCCGCGAAAGATTCAATAGATCATTGATCATACGGATCATTCGATCGGTTTCGCCTAAAGTTACTTGAATAAAATTTGGTGCGATATTCTCATCTTGCCAAGCGCCTTCTTCTAACGCTTCTAGATAGCTGCGCACACTAGTCAATGGTGTCCGCAATTCATGAGAAACATTCGATACGAATTGACGACGTTCTTCATCGGTTTTTTCTTGTTCGGTTACGTCATGTAACACGACGACCAACCCACTGATAAAACCAGATTCACGACGAATCATCGCAAAGTCTGAACGTAAAGTGATCTGTTCTTCTTCTTTTGAACGGTCGATCAAAATTTCTCCCGGTGCTTCTAATAATTTACGTAAAGTATATTCTTCTTCCAAATCTAATAACGTCAAGATCGATTGTCCGATTGCTTCTTCATTATCCATATCTAATAATGATAACGCCATCTCGTTGATCGTGATGACTTTTCCGCGTCGATCGGTGGCAATAACGCCATCGGTCATATGAGTCAGAACGCTGTCTAAACGATTTCGTTCTGCTTCCATCGTATCTTGTGCATCTTCTACTCGGTCAGATAATTTATTGAAGGTCTCGGCTAGTTGACTTAATTCATCGTGCCCATGGATTTCAACTTTTTCTGAATAATCTCCTTGGGCGATCCGCATAGCTTGTTTTTGCATTTCTTTGATTGGTTTAGTGATCGAACGGGCGACCAATAAAGCCACGATGATCGATATCAGCCCGGCAATAACGGAGGCCGTAAAGAAGATCAAAGCGGTATTGCTTATTTCGGTATATTTTTGTTCAATATCACTCTTAACATAAAGAGCCCCGATCACAGCCGAATCGCCGGTCGGGGACTGAATAGGTTGAACATTAATATATACCCGTTGATTATTGTCATCGAGTGTCACATATTGTTTCAATGAAAAATCATCGATCTCGCTAGAATCATTTTTCTTTCCGACGATCGAATCCTTTTGACCGACATCATTAGTCGCCAAAACAATTCCCTTATCATCTACGACCCACATTTCTTTGATGTCCGATGCCGTATTATTTTCTAAGATCCGTTGCAACTGATCGGCTTCATTTTCGCTATTTTCAGCCATCGTCGAAGCAATCGTCGTGCTTAATAAAGCGACCCGTTGATTCATGTCTTTTGTAAAACTATTGATCGTTGATTTTTCAAGGCCACGAATAAAGTACGCACCGATAAGTTCGATTGAAATCAGTAAAATTAAAATAAATGAGAATGCAACTTTAAAATTTACTGATCGATAAAAACGGACTTTCTTTTCCATGTTCCCTTCCTTTAATCCTGTTCAGGATTGCGTAGGTAATAGCCTACGCCACGTCTGGTTACTAAATAAGTCGGATGACTTGGGTTGTCTTCAATTTTTTCGCGTAAACGACGAACGGTCACATCAACTGTCCGAACATCCCCAAAATAATCATAGCCCCAAACCGTTTGCAATAAATGTTCACGTGTCATGACTTGGCCAATGTGTTTGGCTAAATAATGCAATAATTCAAATTCACGATGCGTCAATTCGATCGTACCGCCATGTTTTGTGACCATATACGCATCTGGATGAATCGTTAAATCACCGATTGTCAGATCCGTTTGGGTCGTTGTTTCTTCTTCTTTTGGAGCTTGTCCGCCACGACGTAAATTGGCTTTTACTCGTGCGACTAATTCACGATTAGAAAAAGGTTTCGTTACATAATCATCGGCGCCTAATTCTAACCCTAAAACTTTATCGATCTCAGAATCTTTTGCCGTCACCATAATGATCGGCATCTCATGTGTTTTGCGTACTTCACGAGCTACTTCTAAACCATCTTTTTTTGGTAACATCAAATCCAAAATAATCAAATCTGGATTCACTTCTTCTACTTTCTCTAAAGCTTCCTCACCATCATAAGCGGTAAAGACTTCATAGCCTTCTTTCGTCAGATTGAACTTAACAATATCGGAAATCGGTTTTTCATCATCAACAACTAGAATTTTTTTCACTAAGGGTCACCTCATACCTTTTTTAAGATTGTATGTACGCCTTACCATTATACAATAATTTCAATAGTGTTTCATCTTTTCAATAATACTACCGTTCTTTTACAATAATTACTTAAGAAAAAAAGCAAAAAAATTGACGATTATCCGGTCAGCTAAGAAAAGTCCCACCTTATATAGGAAATAAAAAAAGACGAGCAACAGCTCGTCTCTCATTATTAATCAAGTACTTGACACACCACACCTAGCGAACCTGGACCCGTATGGACGGCTAGTGCTGGTGAGACTTTACCAAAATAAATATTCTCAGCAGTAGGAAATAATTCGTGTAAACGCGCACGCATCTTTTCTGCGGTTTCTAACGCATCTGCTTGTGTGATTGCTAGATTAAAACGCTTATGTGTACCGATTTGGTCTTTCACCAATTGGATCGTTTTATCGATACTTTTGTTCAAGCCTCGTACTTTAGCAACAGTATAATAAATACCTTCTGGATTACATGAAATAATCGGCTTTAATTTTAGGGCGCTACCTAATAATGACGCCACTAACCCAATTCGACCACCTTTTTGTAAATATTCAAGGGTATCAACATTAAAGAAGATTTTAGTATGGGGAATTTTACTTTCAACTTCAGCGATCACATCGTTGAAATTTTTTCCTTGTTTGATCAAATCGCCTGCATAAATTGCTAGAATACCTGCGCCGATCCCGACATTTTTGGTATCGATCGAATGGAAAGTCAGGCCTTCATAATGCTCACCCAATACACGTAAAGCATTATACGTTCCGCTTAATCCGCTTGAGATCGTCACCATGATCACATGGGTATAACCTTGAGCTTTGATTTGATCAAAAACTTGATGGATCAATTCTCCATCTGGTAATGATGTTTTAGGTAATTCTTTTTTTATCAAGGGGAAAATCGTATCAGAACTGATATCGATCCCATCTCGGTATTCTTTATCACTAAAGATGATTCTAAGCGGAACCATAAAAAATGGTCCATTATCAATCACTTCTTGTGGGACATCGGTCCCTGAATCAACTAAAACTGCAATTTTCTCAGTCATTACTTTCGCCTTCTTTCTCTTTTTCCAATTGAATGATCTTTTCCGCTAACATTTTTTGCGTCAGCGAAGCGACCGCACTTTCCATTGCTAAATAATACACGTCCTTATTGGTCCGCGTCGTAGTGATCGTTTCACCTGCGATCATTTTTGCACTATCGCTCAACGCCGCTTCTTGTACGATACAAAAATTGTTATAGGCTTCTTGCGGTTCATTGACCGATAACTGCATCCGGATCAACTCGTTGATATCTGGAATCGCAAATACTTGTTTCAACGAAGTGATCGCGATCAAGTAAGCCAAGTGATTGCGATTGTAACGCTTCTTCACTGGTGGTGGTACCAATTTGTGTTTAACGTAATTATTCACCATCGCACTCGATAGGACAGTTTGCTTTTCATTTTGAATCAATGGAGACAAGTAACGATCGACTAGCGTAATGACTTGATCCATATACAATTCTAATTCTGGTAATTCTTCCCAACGAGGCAGGCGAACACTTTGAATCGTTTCGGCCCATTCTTTGAGTGCATTCTCTTCCAAATCTCATAGCTCCTCTTGTGATACTGAAAATTTCGTTTATCTATTGGTTCAAAGATATTTTTTATTTTTCAATCATTTTATTGAAACGCCAGTCAATTGATTTTATCGTTAAAAATAGTTAGACTACGATAAAGTGACAAATGAAACCGGCATCTTTGAATTCTTATTTTAGCAAAATTACCATGATTCTACAATATAGTTTCGGAAACTAGATAAATAAAATATTTTCTTTAATTAAATCTTTATTTATTCTTGCATTTTTATTTTCTCAGTGCTAACATATGTAAGTAATTTGTTTGGGCTGTTAGCTCAGTTGGTAGAGCAGCTGACTCTTAATCAGCGGGTCGTGGGTTCGAACCCCTCACAGCCCATTGGGTGCCAAACCCACGTCACCGGCACAATCTTGGCGTCTTCGGACGTTTCGAAAAGAATGTGTGCGGTGGCATTTTTTATTTATCTGAAAAGCAAAAAAGTTGAAACAAAAGTATTTTTACTTTTGTTCCAACTTTTTTTTATCTTAAAATATCGATCAAATCTTTTTTTGCTGCTTCGGATGCTGGCATAACAGAAAAGAGTAAACCAATTCCGCTGGAGACACCAACCGCTAAACAAACGGTAAATAAATCTACCGAAACATGGATATCCATCACACTGCCAATAGCATAAGCGACTAGCATTCCTAATAGATAACCAATGATTCCGCCGACTAAGGTCAGCGTCATCCCCTCTAATAAAAACTGGAGACGAATCGCTCCTCGTGTCGCTCCTAAAGCTCGTCGAATCCCGATCTCTTTCGTACGTTCTGAAACAGAGATATACATCATATTCATTACACCAACTCCTGCAATAAATAAAGAGATTCCTGCTACAGCACTAATAAAGAGTGTAATACTACTCAAGACATTACTGATGCCATCTGTCATCATCGCCATATTAGAGACTTGGTATTCTCCCTGTTGACGCATCGCACCACTTGCTTTCAATTTATTAATAGCTTTTTCAGCAGTTTTATTTATCTTGCTGCCGTTGGCCAAAGTCAATACCACAGATCCAGTATTTTTTTCATTACCGAAAAAGTGCGTATAGGTCTTTCGCGGGATTTGGACTTTTGTAGCGCCGACTGAAAACATGGATTCCTCCGCGCCAGCCGGAAAAACACCTACGATCGTAAAGACTTCTTGATCGATTTCGAAACCACGTCCCACGGCTTCACTTGCTGTCCCAAAAAGTTCTTTTGCTAACGAGGCATCCAATGTCACAACTTTATTTTGTGTTTGATTGTCAAAAGCCGTTAGCGCCCGACCGTGACTAACTGCTTTACCTTTTTTGGTAACTACCCCAATACGAGTGCTTTTAGTTTTTTCTTTTACAGGGATGTCTTTATAGATGTAAGTCAAATCCGTTTTAGGATATGAGACTTCTTCTACTCCGTCAATTGTTTTCAACAAACTAAAATCAGAACTTTGGATCAGATCAAGATTTGATTCATACAAATTATTATTATTAGGAACAAAATCGATATTAACTTCTAACTTATCTGATTCCTCTGAAGTAAGACTTTTGATCGTATCGCGTTCAAATCCACGACCGATCGATAAAATCGCAATCACAGCCGCGATGCCAATGATAATTCCAAACATTGTTAAGGCACTTCTTTTTTTATTCTTGAAAATCGATCTTAATGAAGAACGCCAATTCACATAAAATTTCATGCTTCAATCACCGCCCGATCTTCAATAATTGCGCCGTCTCTGATTTGAACAAGTCGCGTACAGTAAGGAACGACTTCTGGATCATGGGTCACTAAAAAGATCGTGACTTGATCTTGGCGGTTCAATTCCTTGAACAATTCCATGATGTCGTTGGAGGTGTGTGTATCCAGTGCCCCTGTTGGTTCATCTGCAATGATAAACTTTGGTTGGTTGATCAATGCTCGGGCAATCGCGACACGTTGTTGCTGCCCGCCAGAAAGTTGACGAGGATGTTTTTCTGCTTTGTCTGCTAAACCAACTTTGGCTAACACTGCCATAACTTTTTCTTTGGTTTGATGGAAACTGTAGCCATTATATAGCAAAGGCAGCTCAACATTTTCGTAGACGGTATAATTTTCGATCAAACTGAAGTTTTGAAAAACAAATCCAACTGTTTGATTTCGAATTTTTGATAACCGATCATCTGTTGTCGTAATAAGATTTTCTCCTTCAAAGAGATATTCACCTTCAAATTTCGTATCGATAAAACCTAAAGTATTGATCAAAGTCGATTTCCCACTACCTGAAGGGCCCATGATCGCAATCATCTCACCAGCATCGGCGTAAAGATTGATGTCTTTCAATACATGCAAGACTTCCTCATCATTCCGATAATATTTATTGATCTGTTTTAATTCGATCATTTAATCCACCGCCAATTCCTGACCATCATGTAACGTCTTATCAGGATTTGAGATTATCTTGTCTCCTTCTTTAAGACCTTCTTTTAAAATCACGTAACTTCCTTGATTTTCAGTTTTGATCGTCGCTTCATGGACTTTGCCTTTACGATAAACAAAAACATATTCTGTATCGCCAGTAGTCCGAATCGCTTTTTTAGGAATACGAATCTCATCGAGTGGCAGAACTACTTGGACATTGTAGCCATAATGCAACGTTTCCGTTGGTTTAACACTAAAACTATAATTTGAGATCGAAGAAGCAGCCGTTGTTGTTGCATTTCCAGTGGTCTGACTAGCTTGATCAGGTAATTGGTTAACATGCGTGATCGTTCCTGCAATTTCTTGATTCGTCGTCACTGGTTTGATCGTTACCGAAGCATCTTGTTTTACTTGAGGATAATCATATTCAGAAGCGGTTGCTTCAACAGTGACTTCATTGCTGACTACTTTTACAACTGGAACGGTCGCGTCATTTTTGCCTTTTTGATCGACATAAGCAATTCCTTTTGACGTACTAGTTACGACGGAACTTACTTTATTTCGGACGGTATCGACACTTTGATTGGCCGAATTTAATTCTACATTCGCACTTTCTAATCCTTGTCGCGCTTGAACGACCGCATCTTTTGCACTATCTAATGCTGTTTCATACTGATCTTTTTCTTGTTTGTACTGCTCTTTTTTAGCTGCGCCTTCCTCCGTGTTTTCATTCGTATTATTATAATTATTGATAGCGGTATTCAATTGTTGCTGAACTTTTGCCTGTTTATCTTGAGCAATCGCCAGCATCTCTTGTGCGTTCGTCACCGCGAGATTCAATTTATCTAAATTACTACTTTGTTCCTCAGCTTGAGTTTCATATTCTGTATTGGTATAGCTCAACAAAGTTGTTCCTTCAGCTACTTCTTGACCATCCTCCACATTGATTGTTGAAATTTTCCCCAACGTTTGATCTAAATAATAATCCTGCGTATGTGTCGCTTGGACGATTCCGTTGAATGTCAGCGGATCCGTTTTCTTTAACGTAACCGTTTGAAATTTATTTTCGCTCGTCTTACTTGGCTTCATTTGTTGGAAGACAATAATTCCGATCACTAACACCAATGCAATGATTCCGCCAATGATACTCCAACGAATTTTTTGTTTTCTCGTCATTTTTTTCATTTAAGCTACCTCTACTGGTTCTGCTTTGAATAAATGGACGATTACGATTACTGCTGGAATCAAGAAAATCAATTGAAAAATCAGCGTAACGATCATCATGATCAATGAAACATTCGCACCTTCAACTTGCATCGTCGGTTGCATCAATTGATTGATCAATAGCCCGACCAAACTCCATATGATATAGACATAATAAGGAACCTTTGTTGGAAGCGATTCATCTGCTAATTTTTTATTGGCTTTAAAATAAAAGACCAGTAAGCCAATCGTGACGATCAGTGAAACGATCGAGAAAATTTTTGTGAAGGGACTATTCAGATAATCAAACATTTCTTGACCATAGTCGCCTAACATTTTGTAGTCACTAAGTTTTGGATTCAATGATTTGGGTAAGCCAATAATCCCAGTAATCGTTGAAAGTATTCCTAAAATAATCAAAATCATATTCCATGTCTTTGCTTTTTTCAAATGCTTTTCCATTTACTCACTCCTAAATAATTTTATTTAATGAAAACAAACTCCAACCCTAAAGTGATCTCATTAAATTAGTCCAAGTATACTCAAATTTGATTATCTTTTAAAGTAAAATTGGAAAATAAAATTTTTTTGGTCATTGTTATTTTTTAAATTGTTTATAAACAAAAGAAATAACAAATATCTATTTATTTAAATAAACATTTTAAGTTATTTAAAATAAAAAAAGCTATGACTCAGGCGTCATAGCTTTTCTCTCAAATTTAACTTTTAACCAACAATTTTTCACTTTTTAAGTGTTCTAATTTTTTCTTATAGTAGGCCACTTCATCTTCTGAAGAATAAATATAATGTCCAGGACCAATCTCTCGCAATGTTCGAGTCTTGCCATCATGTGGTTCTGTTTGATATTTGATCCGGCGGCGTTGACGTTCATGGTCTGGATCGGGCATCGGGATCGCCGACAACAAACTCTCCGTATAAGGATGGACACCAAAATGATAAATTTCTTCACTATCGCCAACTTCTAATAAGTGCCCATTGTTCATAACACCGATTCGATCACTGATATGTTTTACCATCGACAAATCATGAGCGATAAACAGATACGTCAAGTTTTGTTCTTTTTGCAAATCTTGCAGCAAATTCACGACCTGTGCTTGGATCGATACATCCAAGGCTGAGATCGGCTCATCACAAACAATAAAGCGTGGACGAACAGCTAGTGCACGCGCGATACCGATCCGTTGGCGTTGTCCACCTGAAAATTCATGAGGATAACGCGTACCGTGGCTTGGATTCAACCCGACCGTCTCTAATAATTCATTGACGATCTTGTCCCGCTCTTTCGGCGTACTAGCTAATTTATTGACATCAATACCTTCAGCAATGATATCTTTTACTTTCATCCGCGGATTCAATGAAGCATACGGATCTTGAAAAATCATTTGAACATCGCGGCGGAATTTGGTCAATCCAGCTTTCCCGTGGATTTTCGTGACATCTTCCCCGTCAAATAAGATTTCCCCCGCTGTTGGTTGATTTAAACGAATGATCGAACGACCTGTCGTTGATTTTCCGCTACCTGATTCACCAACTAATCCAAAAGTTTCGCCTTCATTGATGTAAAAGCTGACATCGTTAACTGCTCGAACCTCATTTTTTGTACCAGTATTAAAATACTGTTTTAAATGATTGACTTCTAATAATCGTTTCTCCATGTATAGTCCCCCGTTTTTTTCTCACTTTGTTTAAGCAGAATATTGATTTTGCTTTTTGCGGAAAATATCCCAACGTCTTTGGATCTCAGCCGGAGGTGTTACTTTCGGAGCTTGTGGCGCTAACAACCAAGTTGCTGCTTTATGCGTCTCTGAAAGCTCAAAGAACGGCGGTTCCATCTCTGCATCAATTTTCAAAGCAAATTCATTCCGAGGATAAAAGGCATCCCCTTTTGGAGGATCTAATAGATCCGGCGGTGAACCTGGGATCGCATAAAGACGATCATTTTCACTATCTAATGTCGGCATCGAACCTAATAATCCCCACGTATACGGATGTTGCGGATTATAAAAAATTTCTTCTGCTGTACCGACTTCAATAATTCTACCCGCATACATAACTGCTACCCGATCCGCTACGTTCGCCACAACACCAAGGTCATGGGTAATGAAGATGATCGATGTTTCAATTTTTTCTTGGATTTCTTTTAGTAATTCTAAAATTTGAGCTTGGATCGTTACATCTAAAGCCGTTGTCGGTTCATCTGCAATCAAGATTTCAGGATTACAGATCAAAGCGATCGCGATGACGATCCGCTGACGTTGCCCCCCCGAAAACTGATGAGGATAATTTTTAAGTCGTTTTTCAGCATCGGGAATCCCGACCAGATTCAGTAGATCCAGTGCAGCTTGCATGCCTTCCTTTTTTGAAACCTTTTTGTGTTTACGCAATGACTCCGCTACTTGTTTTCCGATCGTCATAGTAGGATCCAATGACGTCATCGGATCTTGGAAAATCATGGCGATTTCGCGACCACGAATTTTTTGCATTTCTTTTTCAGTTTTATCAACGATATTTTCACCTTTGAATAAGATATCTCCTTCATCGATGTTGGCGTTACTAGACAACAATCGCATGATCGTTCGAGTAGTAACAGATTTTCCGCTACCTGACTCGCCAACGATTGCCAATGTTTCACCCTTATTCAAATCGAAATCCACACCACGAATTGCTCGCACTTTTCCGGCATAGGTATCGAATGAAATATTTAAATTTTTCACTTCTAAAATTTTTTCCATAAATTCTTCACTCTTTCATTTTCGGATCGAATGCGTCACGTAGACCATCGGCTAACAAGTTAAAGCAGATCATGATCAATGAGATCGTCACGGCTGGTATCCATAATAAGTATGGCAAGTACAAGAACGTTTTGTATCCGTCGTTCAGCAATGTACCTAGTGACGCAGCCGGCGGTGTCAAACCTAAACCAATGAAACTCAAGAATGCTTCGAAGAAAATTGCTGTCGGAATACTAAACATCATTTGGATGATGATAACACTGGAGATATTTGGAATAATGTGTTTCAGTGAGATTTTCCATTTCGATTCACCCAGAGTCATACCTGCTAAAACATATTCTTGATCTTTTAGCTTGAGGGTCTGGGCTCGGACAATTCGGGCCATTGGTATCCAGTTCGTAATAGCCATTGCAGCAACGATCGAGAAGATCCCTGGTTCAAAGACGACCAACATCAAAATCATTACTACTAAGTTGGGAATCCCAGAAAGAATTTCCAAGAAACGTTGCATTGCGTTATCGACTCTGCCGCCTAACATACCGGAAATTAATCCGTAGGCAACGCCGATCGTGATATCAAACAATGCGGCAATAAAAGCAATCAATAATGAAATACGTGTTCCCATGAATAGGCGACTCAATACGTCACGGCCTAATCCGTCTGTTCCTAACAAGTAATTCACGCTGCTAGGCACATCTGCTTGCGCATATTTATCAACTAATTCACCAGCGACCATTGTTTTTCCGTTTAAACCATTGATGTTCAAGCCCGGAACTCGAGGGGGTAAATTGATATAATCAACGTTTTGTTTCGTTGGATCTTGTGGAGAGACAAAGATCGTTGCGATAGATATTACGATAATAATCGCCAAAACGACCATTGATATAACTGCCGCTTTATTCTTTTTCAAACGACGCCAAGAATCTTGTAAGAAATTCAGGGAAGGTGCGGCGATCTCCTCGCGTTCTGCTTCCGTATTTTTTTGTAAGGGTTGAAATTCATCAGCGGGAATATCAACGATTGAAGGATATTTTATTTCCATTAACTCTTACTCCCTTCTGACAGACGGATCCGAGGATCCACAAAACCATAAAGTAAATCGACGACCAAAATCACGAAGACCAACATGAATGAATACAAAATCGTAACAGCCATGATTGTTGGATAATCATTAGTCATGATTGATTTAACAAATTGTTCCCCGATACCAGGGATAGCAAAAATATTTTCGACAACTAATGAACCCGTCATCAACGCAACGGCTAGTGGCCCTAACAAAGTCATTAAAGGAATCAAACTATTACGCAAGCCATGTTTAAAGGCGATTTCCCAACGGCTTAATCCTTTCGCACGTGCTAACTCCACGTAATCACTGTGCAAGACTTCTACCATTTCCGTTCGAATGAAACGCGCGGAATCGGCTAACGGCGACATCGCCAATGCGAGAGTTGGTAAAATCGTATAGGCAAACCCTTCCCATTTAGCAATCGGTAAAATACGCAATTTCATTGCAAAGATATATTGTAATAACACAGCGAAAACGAAGTTAGGAATTGAACGACCTAAGATCGCTACTAATGTTGCCAATGTGTCTGCCCATGAATTTTGTTTCATTGCAGAAATCGTACCTAAGACAATACCGACAAACGTTCCGAAGATAATTGCTTGCAAGCCTAATTGTAATGATGGTCCGATACGGCCAGCCAATAAAGAAGCAACTTCTTGGTTTTTGAATTGGAACGAAATTCCAAAGTTTCCTTGGACCAGGTTCGTTAGATAGACCCAATACTGAACAATGATCGGTTTATCTAGACCAACTTGTTTATTCAACATTGCAATCGTTTCAGGACTTAATCGTTCTTGGTTGGTATACGGTGTTCCTGGTAGTAATTGCATTAAGAAAAAGGTGATCGTTGCAATCAACCATAATGTCACTAGCATGAAAAAGACACGCTTTAAAAAATATTTAAAATAACTGCCCATGAGGTGCCTCCTAATTCGTTTCAACGAATCCATCAAGCGACTCGTTGTTGCGTTCTTAAATTTTGACTTCTACTTTTGTTATGGTTTACAGTAGAAGAAAGTTCTAGGTAAATCGTTTTATTTAAAAAGCTTTTAAAGCCCTTAATTATTGGAGTGTATGTATGAAAAGTAAATTATTTCCCACTGGGATCGGTGGTGGACTACTTTTGATCACGATCATCTTTTCGATCATTCAAAAGCCGTTTTCACTACTCGCCTTATCAAATCGTTTATTTCTTATTGGACTACCTTTTTTGATCATTGGAATCTTGTTTTGGATTTTTTCTTCAGGCTTCTTTGATCACTTTCAACGTTCAATGCATCATGCGTTTAGCAGAAGACAAAAGAAAAAACCAGAATTTCAGTCCTTCTCTACCGTTGGACAAGGACGCTATTCTTTTTGGTTGATCATTGCAGCCATTTTGATTGGTTCTTCGATACTTTGTATTTTACTAACAATGATTTAAAAGGAAGTTGGAACGAGATTCGTTCCAACTTCTTTTTATTTGTCATTGTTTTTCTTTTAATTGATTGAACTAGCTGAAAAATACTTATTTTTCAACGTATGTCCATTTGTAATCCCATGAAGCGCCGGCAGGATGGTGAACGATGCCTTTGACTTTTTCATTGATCAAATGTGCTTCAGATAATTGATACAATGGTGCCACACCTGATTCGTCTGAGATAATTTTATTTGCTTCTTGTAGGTCTTTCCAACGAGCATTTTCATCACTTGCATCTTTATTCGCTGAATCTTCTACCGCTGTATCGTAATCTTTATTACTCCAACGACCACGGTTATAAGAATTGCCTGTTACGAATAAATCAGTAAAGCTTGAAGGGTCTGCATAGTCAGCGCCCCAGCCGCCAAGTAAGACATCAAAGTCACCTGCATTTGAACGGTCTAGACGAACAGAGAATGGTACTGGTGTTGGTTTCACTGTTACTCCTGGTAACGCTTCTTCCAACGCACTTTGCATATATTCAATCACTTTCTTCGATGAATCTGTATCAGAGGCCATCAATTCAAATGATAGTGAGTCGATATTCAATTCTTTTTTAGCTTTTTCCCAATACTCTTTGGCTTTCTTCTTATCGTATGGAGCTAAATCGCCAGCTTCTTTCGCAAAATCTTCATCCGTTTCAGGGTTTTTAGACATACCTGATGGAACTAAACCAGTTGAAACGACTGAGCCATCACCTAAGACTTGGTTTACAAGTGATTTACGGTTGATCGCGTATGAGATTGCTTTACGTAAATTTTCGTTTTTAAATGGTGAATTGTCTTCACGTTGATTGAACTCTAAGTAACTTGTACGAGCTTCTTTAAATGATTGGTATGTTGATTCATTCGCATTTTGTTGTGCTAATTCACCAGAAAGAATGATGTCGTCTGCTTCACCATCTTTAAATAAATTCAATGCAGTAGATGACTCTTTTACAACATTGACTTTGATTGAAGATAATTTCACTTCATCTTTATCCCAATAGTTGTCATTTTTCTTGTATTCCCATTCTGTATCTGTACCAGGACCATCGAAGCCTTCTAAAGTAAATGGACCATTGTAAACGGCTTTATCACTCTTGCTTGCGTAATCTTTACCATTTGCTTCGACCACTTTTTGGTTTTGTGGGAAGAATGATGGAAATGCTAATAGGTAATCAAAATAAGGCGTTGCTTTTGTTAATGTGATTTCTAATTCATAATCACCGACTGCTTTGATGCCTAATTCGTCAGGTGATTTTTTTCCTGCAGTGATATCTGCAGCATTTTCAACTGATTCAAAAAGGTAAGCATATTCTGAGGCTGTCTCTGGTTTCACTGTACGCTGCCAACCATAAACATAATCTTTTGCTGTTACAGGATCGCCATTCGACCATTTTGCGTCCTCTCTTAGTTTCACCGTGTAAGTCTTGCCATCGTCACTTACTTTGACTTTTTCACTTGCACCGGCTGGTTGAGGTTTGTTGTCTTTGTCTAGACGATAAATTCCTTCATATACATTGTTCAACGCAGTGAAACTGATTGTATCTGTTGCGACAGATAGATCGGCTGTAGGCATTTCTTGTGAAACGACCAAATTAAATGTGCCGTTATCCGATGCCTTACCGCTTGCTGAACTACTACTGTCTGTAGAAGAACTGCTTCCTCCATAACACCCCGCCAAAACGAGTCCGCAAATTGCGACAATACCATAAGCTAATTTGTTCCTCATATCCTTTTCCCCTTTTGATCAAATGATCTAAAATTTTTGATTCAATTTTCAGAATAATTACGCGTTTCTGAATATGAACAATATTTTAATCATTTATTTTTAATTAATCAAGTAATAAACACCAAAAATTCTAATTTTATTCTTTTTTTCCAAAAAATTCCTTATAATACTTGTCAAATCAACAAATTTGTCGGTATTTTTTTTTTACAGGAAAAACTAAAACGCTTTTTTTGGTTAAAAAGAACATTTTTTCTTTTTTGAAGCATTTTTATAACACGTCAATGGCAGTTGAATCATCACAAAAAAATCATAGATACCGTTTTCTATTCTTTGATCACCTATTATTCCGCCCAATAAAAGCAAAAAAAACTGGATTTATTCTCATTTATTTTTCATAATAGCATTGACATCTCACATCATTTTCTATAAGATTATAAAAAACAATTTCAAAAAAATTCTGACAATAACGGGTGGTTGCTATGAAAAAATCAATTACAACACATATCGCAACTTTATTATTATGCTAGGGACTTATTGAAAAATATTTCAATAAGCCCCTATTCGCATTGCATCGGAGAAGAAAGTGGTTCTTCTTCGATGCAATGCTTTTTTTATACCCATTTTTTGTCATAAGGAGGAAGAACATGAGACAAATCCAATTTTTCGACACCACACTAAGAGATGGGGAACAAACCCCTGGCGTTAATTTCAACACCAAAGAAAAGGTTCAAATCGCTCTGCAATTAGAAAAATGGGGCATCAATGTGATTGAGGCAGGTTTTCCTATCGCCTCCCCTGGTGATTTTGAAGCTGTCAAAGCGATCGCTGAAAATGTTACACAAATGACTGTGGCTGGTTTGGCTCGTTGCCAAAAGAAAGATATCGATCGAGTATACGAAGCATTAAAAAATGCGGTCGATCCACAGATCCATGTCTTTTTGGCAACTAGCGAAGTCCATATGAAATACAAATTGAAAATGACGCCTGATGATGTTTTAGCTTCCATCAAAGAGCATGTCACTTATGCACGGAACTATTTTGAAAAAGTCCAATTTTCTCCTGAAGATGCTTCTCGAACGGAGAAAGACTTCCTATTAAAAGCCGTTCAAACAGCCATTGATGCCGGCGCAACCATTATCAATATTCCTGATACGGTCGGTTACTCTAATCCAGCTGAATATGGCGCTCTATTTAAATTTTTGATTACGCAGATAAAAAGCGAAAAAGAGATCATCTTCTCCTCACATTGTCATGATGATTTGGGAATGGCGACTGCCAATGCGCTTGCTGCAATCGAGAATGGTGCAAACCGAGTTGAAGGTGCAGTCAACGGGATCGGTGAACGAGCAGGTAATACTGCCTTGGAAGAAGTCGCCTTAGCATTAGCAATTCGTAAAGATTTTTATCACTGTCAATCAACGATTGTATTAAACGAAACCAAACGAACCAGCGATCTTGTATCACGACTTTCTGGCATTGCTGTTCCTAAAAACAAAGCGATCATTGGTGACAATGCCTATGCACATGAATCGGGGATCCATCAAGATGGCGTATTAAAAAATCCTGAAACCTATGAGATCATCACGCCAACTCTTGTTGGTGTTTCGCAAAACTCTCTACCGCTAGGAAAATTATCTGGTCGTCATGCTTTTAGCTCTAAACTTGAAGAATTAGGTTACCAACTAACAGATGACGAAAGCAAAGAGGCCTTCAAGCGTTTTAAAATTTTAGCGGATAAGAAAAAACAGATTACGGATAACGACTTGGTTGCTTTGCTGGCTGACCAGCACCGTGAAGAGATCGAGAAATACCGATTAGCTGATGTACAAGTCCAATACATTTCGAACGGTTATCAAAGTGCGATCGTTTCGATCACTGACGAGGACAACCAAATAAAAGTAGCTTCCAAAATTGGTTCTGGCAGTATCCAAGCGATCTACAATGCGATCGATGAATTGTTCCAACAACGTCCGAAATTGACCGATTACGAGATTCAAGCATTAACTAGTGGCGAGGATGCTCAAGCGGAAGTACGGGTCACTTTGCATGATGAAAAAAGTAAACAAGATTTTCGTGGCATCGGCGTAGACTTTGATGTTTTACATGCTTCAGCTAAAGCATATGTCCAAGCCAGCAATCATTTGATCCAAGAACATTAAATTTTCGGATTAGTGAACCTCATTAAATGAATTAGTTGAGAGAAAGATAGGAGTCCTTTTAATATGAAGAAAAAAATTGTTGTGCTAGCCGGTGATGGTATCGGACCTGAAATTATGGAAAGCGGCTTGCGCGTATTAAGCGCCGTTGAAAAATATTGCGACGATGAGTTTGATTATCAATCTTTTCCTTTTGGCGGCGCCGGGATCGATAAAACAGGAGTTCCGCTACCAAAAGAAACATTAAATGCTTGCCAAGCGGCAGATGCGATTCTTTTAGGGGCTATCGGCGGTCCAAAGTGGGAAAAAGCTGCGGAAACACCTGAAAAAGGATTATTGGCTTTACGTAAAAGTTTAAATTTGTTTGCCAATATCCGGCCAGTAGCTGTTTCAGACGTGTTAGCCCCGCAATCGCCGTTAAAGCCTGAGATCATCGCCGGGACAGATCTCGTGATCGTCCGGGAACTAAGTAGCGGAATCTATTTTGGTGAACCGCGAGAACTAACACCTACGATGGCCTATGATACAGCGCGTTACCAAAAAAATGAGATTGAACAGATCCTTCATACGGCCTTCAAAATTGCAGAAGGTCGAAATAAAAGAGTTACTTCGGTCGACAAAGCGAATGTCTTAGCTTCAAGTAAACTTTGGCGCGCAACTGCCGAGGAAATCGCTAAAGAATATCCTGATTGTCAGTTGGATCATCAATACGTTGATTCTGCGGCAATGAAGTTGATCCAAAGACCGACGGATTTTGATGTAATCGTAACTGATAATTTGTTTGGTGATATCTTGAGTGATGAAGCTTCTGTCCTACCCGGAACATTGGGTGTATTGCCTAGTGCTAGTCATAGTATCGATGGCCCTTCACTTTATGAACCGATCCATGGTTCTGCCCCAGATATCGCCGGTCAAGGCATCGCCAATCCAATATCGATGATCTTATCGGTAGCCATGATGTTGCGGCAATCTTTTGCACAAGAACAAGCAGCACAACTGATCGAAAAAGCGTGTGATCACGTTTTAGCTCAAGGAATCGCCACCAGTGACTTAGGTGGAACTGCTCGTACGAAGGAATTTACCGAAGCAGTCATCCAAATATGTCAGACGAGCAGCGCAACACTTTAAACTATAGCTAAAAAGGGAGTAAGAACTATGGGAAAAACACTATTTGATAAACTTTGGCAACGACACGTCGTTTATGGTGAAGCAGGTGCTCCGCAATTACTTTATATCGATCTACAATTGATCCACGAAGTTACTTCACCGCAAGCCTTCGAAGGATTGCGGGCAGCAGGACGTACGTTGCGCCATCCTGAAAGAACGTTTGCGACGATGGATCATAATGTTCCAACTGTCGATATCTTTAATTTTTCTGATCTTGTCGCAAAAAAACAAATCGATACTTTGAAAGAAAATTGTCAGGAGTTTGGTGTTCAGCTTTGTGACAATGGCAGCGATCGGCAAGGAATCGTGCATATGGTCGGACCAGAAACTGGTTTGACCCAACCTGGAAAAACGATTGTTTGCGGTGATTCTCATACTGCAACCCACGGAGCATTTGGGGCTTTAGCTTTCGGGATCGGCACCAGTGAAGTGGAACATGTTTTTGCGACACAGACGCTTTGGCAAAACAAACCGCAAAATATGGGGATTAAAATCACAGGAACGCTTCCTAAAGGTGTTTATGCAAAAGATATTATTTTGGCATTGATCGCTAAATATGGAACAGATTTCGGTGTAGGCTATGGGGCAGAATTTTATGGTGAAGCTATTGAAAACTTATCAATGGAAGAACGAATGACGATCTGCAACATGGCGATCGAAGGCGGCGCAAAAATCGGTTTGATCGCTCCAGATGAAAAGACCTTTGCCTATGTCGCAGGACGAGAATTTGCACCAAAAGATATGCAAGTTGCGATCAATGATTGGCAAGAACTTTATACTGATGACGATGCTGTTTATGATAAAGAATTGACCTTGAATGTCGATGAACTGGTTCCTTTCATAACTTGGGGCACCAATCCAGAAATGGGTGTGCCTTTTGACGGACAATTTCCACTGATCACTTCACCCGATATCCAAAAAGCTTATGATTATATGGGCCTAGAACCAGGACAAACGCCCGCGGATATTCCAGTAGGTTACGTCTTTATTGGTTCTTGCACCAATGGCCGGCTTTCAGATCTGCAAGAAGCGGCTAAAATCATTGTCGGAAAGAAAGTCCATGAAAAAGTAACCGCCATCGTCGTTCCTGGCTCGCGGCCTGTCCGTAAAGCGGCAGAAAAAATCGGCTTGGATAAAGTTTTTAAAGATGCAGGCTTTGAGTGGCGTGAACCGGGCTGTTCTATGTGTCTAGGTATGAATCCTGACCGTGTACCAGCAGGAGTCCACTGTGCATCTACTTCAAATCGAAATTTCCAAGGGCGGCAAGGCAAAAATGCACGTACACATCTTTGCAGTCCTGTCATGGCTGCTCTAGCTGCCATCCATGGAAATTTTGTCGATAGCCGTAAGGAGGTTTTCTAATGGAAAAATTTATTCGCTACACTGGTCAAACAGTCCCATTGATGAATGACAATATCGATACGGATCAAATCATTCCCAAAGGATTTTTAAAACAAGTTGATAAAGCTGGATTTGGTAAACATTTATTTGATGAATGGCGTTTTTTAGCCGATGGTTCTCCTAACCCTGAATTTATTCTGAATGCACCTGAGCGAAAAACAGCAACGATCTTGATTGCCGGCGAAAACTTTGGTTCTGGTTCTTCCCGAGAACACGCCGCTTGGGCTTTACAAGATTACGGGTTCCATGCAGTGATCGCTGGTAGTTACAGTGATATCTTTTATATGAATGCGTTAAAAAATGGCTTGCTTCCGATAAAATTGAATCACGAAGCTCGAAGTGTATTGAGCCAACTTCCCGCAGAAGAAACGATCACGATCGATTTACCCAACCAAGAGATCCAAACTTCAGAGGCACGTTATGCCTTTCAAATCGATCCAACTTGGAAAGAAAAATTGATCAATGGTTCCGATGATATCAGCATCACCTTGCAATACGAAGATAAGATCAAAGCGTATGAAGCAGCAATGCCTAGCTATAGATAAAATAAAAAAAACCAGCCAGACAAAATTTGTCTGGCTGGTTTTTTATCTTCAATTAACAACTTGTTCTTGTACGTACTCTGCATACAATGGATGAGTTGCAATCAATTCACTGTGTGTGCCATGTCCTGTTACTTCACCTTTTTCGATGAAATAGATATGATCCGCATCTACGATCGTAGACAATCGATGCGCGATCACCAAAGTTGTCCGTCCTTCCATCAATTGATCCAATGCACGTTGAACCTTTTCTTCTGACTGTGAGTCAAGACTCGCTGTTGCTTCATCCAACATTAAAATTTTAGGATCTCGCAAGAACGCACGAGCTATCGCGATCCGTTGTTTTTGACCGCCTGACAATTTAACGCCGCGTTCGCCAAGTTCTGTCTCCAATTGATCTGGGAAATCACGAACAAATTGATCGGCGTATGCTAATTCTAAACCATGCCATAATTCTGCTTCACTCAATGTACGTTCCAATCCATATTGTAGATTGTCACGGATACTGCCGGCAAATACGGCACTATCTTGTGAGACGTATCCGATTTGTGAACGCCAATTGGCTAAACTAAGTTCATCGACAATTTCATTACCGATTTTGATCGAACCTGCTGTTGGCTCGTAAAAACGTTCCAATAAGGAAAAGATCGTTGATTTTCCGCCACCGCTAGGTCCAGCAAATGCAATGACCGTATTTGGTTTAGCTTCAAACGAAACATTTTTTAAAATTGGATGATTTTCTTCATAATGGAAAGATAAATTTTCCGCTTTGATTGTTTTACCGGAAACATCGACTGTTTTTCCAGCTTCGATCGGTTCCAGCTCGGTTTTTAAAATTTGTTCGATTCGTTCAGTCGCTCCCATAGCTTTTTGAACTTGTGAGAAGAAGGTTGCAAAACTAGCTGCAGGCATCATGATATTGAATAGATATAATAGGAAAGCAACTAATTCCCCACTAGTCAATGTTCCGGCTTGGACTCGAACAGCACCATAACCTAAAATCCCCACGAATAAACCTAACATCACAGTCGTGATAATTGGTTGAAGTAATGCCTCTACCTTTGCATCTTTGATCCCTAAACTAAAGATCTTATTAATAAATGAACGGCCACTTTCTTTTTCAAATGGTTCTCCATTACTAGCCTTGATCAAACGAATTTCTGATAATTTTTCACTTGCTTCCGCATTAAAATCAGCAGTTGCTGATTGTAATTGACGGCCAAGACGTGACATTACACGGCCAATCGGCACCATGATCAAAGCCATGATCGGTACCGCTAAAAACATCATTGCAGCCATTTTCCAGTCCATCACGAATAAAATGATCATCGAACCCACAAGTTGGATCCCGCCAGTAATAAAGTTTGGAAATTGTGTAGCGACTAAATCTTTGATTACTGTCGTATCATTCACTAGACGAGAACTACTTTCACCTGATTTATGGTCATCATAATACCCAACAGGCATTTGTAAAAGGTGTCCCCATAATTTTTCTCGTAATGTTTTAACAGCACTTTCTCCCACATAACGTAATAAGAAGCTGCCGATCGCGCCAAAAGCTAATTGAGCAACAAATGCTAAGACCAATACTGCCAACATCGCTTTATCGATTTGAGCCAGTTTGCTCGTATCGATTAAGCCTTTCGTCAATTGCGGTACGATCAAACTAGCCCCACTAGTCAACAAGCTTAAAAATAAGCCAACTCCAAATAATGTTTTCTTAGGGTTAACGCTAGTAATCAAGCGAATAAAATCTTTCAATTTGTAATTACTTTTTGTATAGGGGCGTTCTTGCTCCATTCTCATATCACGATCCATTATCGTTTCCTCCTAGTTCATAGCGACGAGAGCCAGCTCGTCAGTTTACTCATTCTGCTAATACCCAGAGACTATGACTAGCTCTTATATAGTAGAAAATTTATTTTGTTCCATTACCAAATCAATGATGTTTAGAAATCTTCCCATTCATTGTCTTCTGCTTTTTTGGGTTCCTCAGGTTGATTGAAACAGTCTGGATTCCCCCAGAAATTTTGACGAAAATCACGTGGGAAGTTTCGTGGAAATTCATGCGAGGCATTTCGCATTTCACGTTTCATTTGATTACGCATTTGACGTTGTTCTTCTCTTGAAAGATTCTTCCAATTATCAGCGACTTGTTCACGCATCGCTTGCATTTGACGTAAGCGATCCATCGGATCAACAAAGCGGCCTGCTTGCTTTTTGAATTCATCTTGCCAGCCAGCAGATATTTTTTGTAATGATTCACTAAATTGTCGTTGTTCTTCCTCTGTCAATCCAGCAAAAAACGCTTCACTCATATCGCCACCTGCGACGCCTAACTTTTGTGCTTTTTCTTTGCCTTTTTCAGTTAGAAAGACGCGTTTGATTCGACGATCTTGTTCCTCTTCTTGTCGACGAACATCACCGCTTTTTTCCATTTTTTTCATTAATTCAGCTAATGAGCTTGGACGAATATCCAATATTTCAGCCAATTGACTTTGAATCAAGCCGTCTTCCTTGTCTAAAATCGCTAAGACGCGTTGTTGCCCGGTCAATCTCTGGCGCTTACTGATAAACGCATTGCTCGCTGTGCTGACAAACCGTAATTGCTGCATCAATTCTTCTGTAAAATGACTCATTCTAATCGCTCCTCTTAATTATTTTGATTGTGACTATCTTTAAAGTTCGGTACCTAACTTCAATTCGTTAGTTATTATAGTTCGGTACCTTATCTTTGTCAACAACTTTGTAACATTTTTTTATCTCTTTCCAAAAAAAAGAAAAAGCGATCCGGCGAATACTCGCCAAATCGCTTAATTTTTTTGTTGTTCTTCTTTTACTGGGCAACTGCAATCACAGTCTTCACACGAACCGCCATGTTTGATTCGCCGATAAATGACTACACCTGCTCCGCCAAAAATTAGGATGCTTAAAATTATAGTTGCCATTCTTTCACCTCGTTGATTTCTTGAATTGAAATGCTTGGTGTTTGTTTTACTGGTTTTCTGACAATAAAATACAGCATGATCGCTAAAACGATTCCCGCGATCACAGTCGCTAGATTGACCTGTCCACCTTCAAAGAAGAGATGACCAAATTGGTAAAGAATAAAACTTACTGCATACGCTAACCCGCATTGATAACCGATCGCGCGAAGCGTCCATTTTGTATCGCCCATCTCACGATGAATTGCACCCATTGCAGCAAAACAAGGAGCACACAAAAGATTAAAGACTAAAAATGAATACGCACCAACAGACGTGTAGGTCTGACGCAATGCCGACCAAACTTCTGCTCCATTTTCCGAAACTTCCGTGTGACGATACAACACGCCAAAGGTTCCGATCACATTCTCTTTTGCGACCAGGCCTGTGATCGCAGCCACGGCTGCTTTCCAATTTCCCCAGCCGAGCGGAGCAAACAACGGAGCGATCGCGCCGCCAAGAGCCGCTAAAATACTATCATTTTCATTAACCGATTGTAAGTGGAAATTATAACTAGAAATAAACCAAATAATGATGCTTGAAACAAAAATAATCGTTCCTGCTCGTTTGACAAACGCTTTACTATGATCCCAAGTGTAACGAATCGTATTTCCAATTCGCGGAAAATGATAGACTGGTAATTCCATAATAAATGGCGATGGATCCCCACTAAATAGACGTGTCTTTTTCAATGCGATTCCTGAGAGTACGATGGCAGCCATTCCAACAAAATAGGCCGAAGGAGCTACCCAGCTACTATGAGGAAAAAAGGCCCCTGCCACTAAAGCGATGATCGGCAATTTAGCTGAACAAGGCATAAAAGTCGTTAGCATCACGGTCATCCGACGATCTTTTTCATTCTCAATCGTCCGGCT
Source organism: Enterococcus sp. 22-H-5-01 (assembly GCF_050310005.1). NCBI lineage: Bacteria > Bacillati > Bacillota > Bacilli > Lactobacillales > Enterococcaceae > Enterococcus > Enterococcus sp. 22-H-5-01. The sequence goes on along the minus strand of NZ_CP189993.1, from coordinate 47,430 downwards.
AGCCATGACTCCGGGTACGCCGCAGCCGGTGGCGATCAACATCGGAATAAACGATTTACCTGACAACCCAAATTTGCGAAAAATTCGATCCATGACGAAAGCAATGCGGGACATATAACCACAGTCTTCTAAAATAGCTAAACATAAAAATAGTACCATCAACTGCGGTAAGAAGCCTAGCACTGCGCCGACACCGGCGATGATCCCATCTAAAATCAAGCTCTGCATCCAAGCGGCCACATGCCAAGCTTGTAAAGTCGAACTGACAAAATTAGGTACGATCGAACCAAATAACTGATCATTGACCCAATCAGTTCCCATCGTTCCAACGGTTTGGATCGCAATATAATAAATCAGCCACATCACTAAACCAAAAATCGGCAACGCTAAGAAACGATTAGTGATGATGTGGTCGATTTTATCTGAAAACGATACTTTAAATTGATCTCCGTTCACGACACATAGCGTTGTTAAATGAGTAATAAAATTATACCGTTCATTGATGACCAAACTTTCTGCGTCATCGCCAAAAATCTTTTCTGTAATCTGAATGATTTCTGTAATTTCTTTTTGCTGGATTTTGCTTAAATCCAATTGCTTGAGCGCTTGTTCATCACGCTCAAATAATTTCACACTATAAAAACGACTATATTTTGCTAGAACAGTACTACCCAAAGTTTCTTCGATTTCACTGAGTGCAGCTTCTAGACGACGATCATAATGTGGAAAGCTGACTTCAGCTTGTCCTTTTTCAATTAGATGCACCGCCTCGCTTACGGCTTTATCAATTCCAAAATTTTTCAGCGCACTGATACCGACGACCGGTACACCTAGTGCATAAGCTAATTTTTCTAAGTTGATTTGTTTGCCGCTTTTTTTAACGATATCCATCATATTGACTGCGACGATCACTGGAATACCCGTTTCGATCAGCTGAGTCGTCAAATAAAGATTCCGTTCTAAATTGGTTCCATCGATGATATTAATGATCGCATCCGGCGTCCCTGACAACAGATAATCCCGAGCCACTACTTCTTCAGGCGAGTAAGGCGAAAGAGAATAAATCCCTGGCAAATCATCGATCGTTACTTCTGAGTTCTTTTTATAACGCCCTTCTTTTCGTTCAACTGTTACCCCAGGCCAATTTCCTACGAACTGATTGGTCCCAGTCAATACATTGAACGTACTAGTTTTCCCACTGTTAGGATTTCCTGCCAAAGCAATATGTAACTGTGTCAATTAGTCCGCCCCCTCTTCTTTCGATACCACGATCATTTCAGATTCACTTTTTCGTAAACTTAATTCATAACCGCGGACTCTTAGTTCGATTGGGTCCCCCAGCGGTGCTAATTTCACTACCTTTATCGGTGTGCCTTTGGTCAATCCCATGTCCATCAACCGACGTTTGACTGCACCTGTTCCGTGGACATTGACAATCACCGCCCGCTCACCTGCACGTAATTGATCCAATGATACCCAAGATTCTTGCGCTTGCGTTAGGTCTTTCACAAGTATTTGTTTTAATAAAGAACGCGATAATGCTAAGCGGGTATTTTGCAAAAGGACGATACCATTTTCACCAGAATGATTGACTAAAGCAACTTTTGAGCCAACGATCATCCCTAAATCCTGTAATCTATGTTTTAAGTCATTTTCTAACGTCATTTCATCGATTTGAACGACTTGGTTCAATGATATATCTGCTAAAGTTGTCATAGTTTCCTCCATTTATGTCGGCTTATTTTATCTACTTAATCAGTAATGAGAATCTTTCTCAATAAGAATAGCCTCATTTGATATCAAAGTCAATAAATGGTCGAAGATTTTTGCTATTTTTGAGCAGTTTATTTGACAAGCAGAGATACATTTGATTTTATTTTAAGATTTACGTTATTAAAAAAACTTATTTTAGGTAAAAAAACACTGACCTTCTTGAATCAAGCAATTAAAAAGGCATTTTCCTTTGAGTTCACCTGTTTTCAATATTTTTGCAAAAAACACAAAGAGTGGTATACCACTCTTTTACCACCACAATATATAGTGTTTAACGATTGACTTTTCTACTACATCTTTTATACTAGGAAATGTAGAAATCAGAGGAGGTAGTCTTATGGTAAAAGTCTATTCAAAAAATAATTGTATGCAGTGTAAAATGACAAAACGTTATTTAACTGAAAATCAAATTTCATTCGAAGAAATCAATATCGACAACGAACCCGAAGCTCTAGGTTTCCTAAAAGATCAAGGTTTTCAAAGTGTCCCTGTTATCTTCGGCGGTCAACAAGCCATCATCGGTTTTCGCCCAGATCAATTGAAAGCATTAGCGTAGTTCAAAACTTTGCGGTCCCATGATTGCAAAGTTTTTCTTCATTATATAGATAGAAAATTTTAAAGAGAAAGATGTGACGAAATGAGTTTAAAAGATCTTGGTGAAGTATCCTACTTCAAATTGAACAACGAAATCAATCGTCCAGTCAATGGACAGATTCCATTAAACAAAGATAAAGATGCGCTAGCCGCTTTTTTCAAAGAAAATGTTGAGCCTAACACGCATGCGTTTTCTTCTGTGCAAGAAAAAATCGACTACTTACTAGAACAAGACTTTTTGGAAGAAGCCTTTATCGCAAAATATTCCCCTGCCTTTATTGAAAAATTATTTACTTATTTAAAAGAACAAAACTTTACTTTTAAATCATTTATGGCAGCCTACAAATTTTATTCTCAATATGCCTTAAAAAGCAATGATGGCGATGAATACTTAGAAAGTTATGAAGATCGGGTTGCTTATAATGCGTTGTATTTTGCTGATGGCGATGAAAATTTGGCACTTTCTTTAGCCGACGAAATGATTCATCAACGCTATCAGCCAGCGACCCCTTCTTTCTTGAATGCTGGCCGTAAACGTCGTGGTGAATTAGTTTCTTGTTTCTTGATCCAAGTAACCGATGATATGAATAGTATCGGTCGCTCGATCAACTCTGCCTTACAACTCTCTCGTATCGGAGGCGGTGTAGGAATCAATCTTTCTAACTTGCGTGAAGCTGGTGCTCCGATCAAAGGCTACGAAGGTGCCGCAAGTGGCGTGGTACCCGTGATGAAATTATTTGAAGATAGCTTTTCTTACTCAAATCAATTAGGCCAACGTCAAGGTGCCGGTGTCGTTTATTTAGATGTCTTCCATCCTGATATTGAAATGTTTTTATCAGCTAAAAAAGAAAATGCGGATGAAAAGATTCGAGTTAAAACATTATCACTTGGAATCACTGTACCAGACAAATTCTATGAATTGGCTCGTAAAAATGAAGAGATGTATCTATTCAGTCCTTATGGGATCGAACGTGAATATGGTGTGCCTTATTCTTACGTCGATATCACAAAAGAATACGATAATTTAGTCGCTAACCCAAATATCCGCAAGAAAAAAGTTCGTGCGCGTGACTTAGAAAATGAAATCTCTAAATTGCAACAAGAATCTGGTTATCCTTATATCATCAATATCGATACAGCGAATCGTGCAAATCCAGTAGATGGTAAAATCGTGATGAGTAATTTATGTTCAGAGATCTTACAAGTCCAAACCCCTTCATTGATCAATGGTCGTCAAGAATACGATGTTTTAGGAACAGATATCTCTTGTAACTTAGGATCAACGAATATCGTCAATTTAATGGAAAGTCCTGACTTTGGACAATCTGTTCGAACAATGGTCAGAGCTTTGACTTTCGTAACTGACGAATCAGATATCGATGTGGTACCATCGATCCAAAATGGCAATCAGCTTAACCATACAATCGGTTTAGGGGCAATGGGGCTTCACAGCTTCTTTGCCAAACATTTGATGGCCTATGGCTCTGAAGAATCGATTGATTTCACGAATATTTATTTCACCTTGTTGAATTATTGGACCTTAATGGAAAGCAATGCCTTAGCGAAAGAGCGTCAAACAACTTTCCATAATTTTGAAAAATCAGCTTATGCTGATGGTTCTTATTTCGATAAATATACAACAGGCGAATTCTTACCTAAAACAGCTAAGGTCAAAGAAATCTTTAAGGATATTTTTGTTCCAAGTGCTGAAGATTGGAAAGCTTTGAAAGCAGCGGTGCAAGAAGACGGCTTGTATCACCAAAACCGTTTAGCTGTTGCACCAAATGGCTCGATTTCTTATATCAACGATACTAGCGCCAGCTTGCATCCGATCACTCGTTTGATCGAAGAGCGCCAAGAAAAGAAAATCGGTAAAATTTATTATCCAGCACCTTACTTGAACAATGATACCTTGCCTTACTATACTTCTGCCTATGATATGGATATGCGTAAAGTGATCGATGTCTATGCAACGGCTCAACAACATATCGATCAAGGAATGAGCTTGACCTTGTTCATGCGTTCTGAAATTCCAGAAGGCTTATACGAATGGAAAACAGAAAGCAAACAAACAACACGTGATCTGAATATTTTACGGAACTATGCCTTTTATAAAGGCTGTAAATCGATCTATTATGTCCGGACATTTACCGATGATGCTGAAGAGATCGGCTCAAATCAATGTGAAAGTTGTGTCATCTAAAACCTAGTTGCCTCTCGTGCTTTTGTACGAGGGGTACTCTATCGTTTAACTTACTATCTTAGGAGGAATATCCATGGCAGAAACTTATTATGAAGCCATTAACTGGAACGAAATCGAAGACATTATCGATAAATCAACTTGGGAAAAATTAACAGAACAATTTTGGTTGGATACACGGATCCCCTTATCTAACGACTTAGATGACTGGCGTAAATTATCAGACCTTGAAAAAACTACCGTTGGGTATGTGTTTGGCGGTTTGACTTTACTTGATACCGTCCAATCAGAAAGCGGCATGGATCAATTGAGAAAAGATGTCCGTACCCCACATGAAGAAGCGGTTTTAAACAATATTCAATTTATGGAATCAGTCCATGCCAAAAGCTATTCATCGATCTTTAGTACATTGAATACTAAAGCTGAAATCGAAGACATCTTTGAATGGACGAATACAAACCAATATTTGCAAAAAAAAGCCGAACGAATCAACGAAATCTACAAGAACGGCACACCGCTAGAAAAGAAAATTGCGAGTGTCTTCCTTGAAACATTCCTATTCTATTCTGGTTTTTATACGCCGCTTTATTATTTAGGCAACAATAAGTTAGCCAATGTAGCCGAGATCATTAAACTGATCATCCGGGATGAATCTGTCCATGGAACATATATCGGTTATAAATTCCAACGCGGCTACAATGAATTACCGGAAGCAGAGCAAGAACGTTTGAAAGATTGGATGTACGATTTGTTGTATGAATTGTATGAAAATGAAGAACGCTATACAGAAGAATTGTACGATGCAATCGGTTGGACCGAAGAAGTCAAAACGTTCTTACGTTATAATGCCAATAAAGCATTGATGAATTTAGGAATGGATCCCCTTTTCCCAGACACCGCAGACGATGTCAATCCAATCGTTATGAACGGTATTTCAACCGGAACCAGCAATCACGATTTCTTCTCACAAGTTGGGAATGGCTATTTATTGGGACAAGTTGAAGCGATGAATGATGACGATTATCTCATCGGATTTGAATAAAATTCAATATTATCACTGTAAAACATAAATAAATCGCTAACTTGACGAGAAAAACACTCGTCAAGTTTTTTATTTCATCATTTTCCTAAAAAACGATTGTCACAGTCTGCATAAACCGCCATAATAATAGAAAAAAATACAAAGTAGGCGCCACAATGAAACGATTCCTTTTTTTATTTACTCTGCTGTTTCTTATTTTTATTGGTAATGATGTTCATGCTGATACCATTTTTGTAGATGATCAAGCCCATGTCTTATCTCAAGCAACCAAAGATAAAATTGATTCCTATAATCAAAATTACCAGCAACTAGATACACATCCGCAATTGGTAGTGATCACTCTACCTAATCTACCTTCTGATGATACGATTGAAAACTATGCCAATGAAACCTTCAATCGATTAGGCATCGGAGACAAGCAAGACAATTCCGGAGTGCTCTACATAATTGCTGTCAATGATCGACAGCAGCGAATTGAAGTCGGATATGGCTTAGAAGCGATTATCCCTGATGGGCTGGCGTATCAATTGATGGATGATCAAACTAAAGAATTTTTTCAAGCTGAGAACTATGATGCAGGTGTTGCACATACCGTATCAAATATTGACCAAGTCTTAACGGGACAGCTGAAAATCGATGACTTCTCAGAAAGCCGCTTCACATTTGAACAGGTCAGAGCTTTTATTCGTGGACATCTCGTTGAATTTTTGATTGTCTTTAGTGTTCTCGCACGGTTCTTCTGGCTGCCGCTTAGAAAAATCATCATCTATCTAAAAGCGAGAAAAGATTACATCAAGGAAATCCGCAAATTATTAGCTGAAAATGGGCAGTCGTTCTTTTTACGATCCAGCTGGACATTGATCAGCAGTCAAAGACCGGCTGTTCTAGCAGCTAAAGAAGAAATCAAACAACGTTATCAATATTTGTTTCGGAGTCAAAAACCTTGTTTCTTTGATTTCTCTTTTGCTTTTGGTGATTTGACACTAAGTAATCTACTCTCTTACGATGAAAGCTCAATCCGTTCCTATTCTGTTTATACGCACTATTCTCGACTATGGGAGTATCATTCCTCTAATAATGATCATTCCGGCGGCGGCTTTGGCGGCTCAGGTGGCGGCTCCAGTTCTGGTGGAGGCGGTGGTTCTTTTGGTGGCGGTAGTTCCGGCGGCGGCGGTGCTAGTTCGGGTTGGTAAAACTATTCAGCTTTTAAGTAAAAAGCGAGTAGGACAAGTCTTGACTTTGTCCTACTCGCTTTATTTTTTATAAACTATTATACATTGATCATACGCAGTTTCGTAATATTTTTATACATCGATAAATCTTCGATCACTTCTGTGTAATTCAATCCCCTTGGTAAATCGATCGTATAAACATTTGTATAGATACGATAATCATCCATAAAATCAACGTCAAAATCGACATCTTCAACTTCAATTTTTTTACTATCAAAATAATTCATAATGAATTCTTTGGTCGCTTCCCGATGAATATAACGAATTTCCAATTTTTTGATCGAGTTGATTTTGATGATACGTTTAACAACAGTCAATGCTAACATGATCCCGACGAAACTACAAATAGCGATCGTATAATACCCCATACCAATCGCAATCCCTAGACCAGCGCCCGCCCAGATCGAAGCGGCCGTAGTCAACCCTTTAACTGAGCGATTGCTGACCATGATCGTTCCGGCACCTAAAAAACCGATCCCGCTGACGACTTGTGCAATCAAACGAGCTTCATCCGCTCGAACAACACCGACAAATTCCGGTTTTGCAGCTGCATAACGCAACGCTTGATCCGCGATTTCTACTTGGATCAGCGCGATGATCGTCGCACCCATACAAACTAAGATATGTGTTCTGATTCCAGCTGGACGATTCTTATATTCCCGTTCGATTCCGATTGCTCCGCCCATGACCATCGCTAAAAATAGACGAAGCATGATTTCATAAACTGATAGATTTAGGTCCATTCTCTTGCCTCCTCTTTCAGCAGCTAAATTTGCGCTTTTTTAATAGTATAGCATGGCTTCAAAAAAGTAAGCGTTCTAACCCTTGATTTGTCGCAATTCTTCTTCTGTCAGCGCGCGATACGAACCTTTCTTTAACGCTTTTGGTAAGGCTAATCCCCCCATCCGGATTCTTTTAAGATACGTGACTTCTTTTCCGCAAGCTTTGACCATTCGTTTGACTTGATGAAATTTGCCTTCATGTAAGACGATTCGGACAATCGAGGTGTCTTGTGCCGTTTCATCGATCAATAATTCTGCGGGCAATGTCAGTTCACCATCTAATCGTATCCCATTTTTGAATTGCTCCTGATCTTCAGCAGTCATTACACCTGCAACTTCTGCTAAGTATTCTTTCTCCACGTGTTTTTTTGGCGATAATAATGCATGTGCTAATTTTCCATCATTCGTGATCAATAATAAGCCTTCAGTGTCTTTATCTAAACGCCCCACTGGAAACAAATCCTGTCTCAGATCCTGAGCAGAAAATAAATCCATCACCGTCCGATCACGAGTATCTTCGGTCGCACTCACCACGCCAGCTGGTTTGTGGAGTAAATAGTAATAAAATTCTTGATATACTAACACTTCTCCTAAAAAAGTAACAACATCTTTTTCCGGATCAACTTGGGATTTATCAGACTTTTCAACTCGTTGATTGACCGAAACCGAGCCTTTTTTTATCAACTGTTTGACTTCTTTTCGACTGCCTAAACCCACTTCTGCTAAAAATTTGTCTAACCGCATGCTCATGTTCCTCCATTGATTGCTTGATAACTTACTATAACCAACGCCAAAAAAAGAAGCAAGCAACTTTAAAAACAAAAAAGACGCTAAGGAGCTCTCACTCCCCAGCGTCTTGAAACAAATCAATCTTATAATTTGCTAGCAGCTGCTTCGTCGATGATTACTGTTACATCTGCATGGTTTTGTAAAACACTTGCTGGAAGATCCACAGTCACGTCACCATCGATCATTCCTTTAATAGCGTCCGCTTTATCTATACCAAAAGCCATCAATAAGATTTTTTTACTTTGCATGATTGAACCAATGCCCATTGATAAAGCGTGTGTTGGTACATCTTCAACTTTATCAAAGTAACGTTTGTTTGCTTCGATTGTTGATTCAGTTAATTCAACTACATGAGTTGTTACATCAAATGGTGTTCCTGGTTCGTTGAAACCGATATGTCCATTACGGCCGATTCCTAATACTTGTAAATCAAGTGGATGTTCAGCGATCACACCATCGTAACGTTTGCATTCAGCTTCAAAATCAGCTGCTTTACCATTTGGTACAAATGATTCTTTGAAAGGTTTTTTATTAAATAAGTGATCGTTCATGAAGTAACGGTAGCTTTGTACATCTTCGCCCGCTAACCCTACATATTCATCTAAGTTGACAGAAGTCATTTCTGAAAAATCTAAATCGCTAGAAGTCATTTCTTGGTATAACGTTTCTGGTGTACTACCAGTAGCTAGTCCTAAAATTTTAACGCCGTTTTCCATTCCGTCTTTAATAATTTCAAATGCTTTTTTTCCGCCTTCATTGGCATCTTTTACGCGAATTACTTTCATTGGTAAACGCTCCTTCACTGATTTGGTATACACCAATTTTAGCACCTTTGAATTCAATTATCAACTAAAAATGTCTAGACCAAAAATTAAAATTTTGTCATCTTCCATCCATTATTATCTCTAATTACTTTTATCGGGTAAAGCGATAACCACTATAATGTAAAAAAAACTGTTCGAAATAGTTTCGAACAGTTTCTTAGTTGTTTATTTTTGATAGTTGGCAGAGATTTCAGCGATCAATTGATCGTCTTTAAGATCTGTCACTTGTTGAATCACTTCAGCAACTGATTTTTCTTTCAAATAGCCTTGTAATTCGACACTTTGTTCATCGTTCAGATCATCGTATTTTAAGACCATCGCTACGACATCAACTAAATTATCATAACTCAACTCACGATCTTTCAGCTCACGGATTGGACGGATGAAACGTTCATCGTAACCAAGTTTACGAATCGGTGTCCGTGCTACACGGCTGATGCTGTCTGAAATATATTTATTTTCAAAACGGCTAACGATTTTATTGATATAAGCAGTATGTTTTGCTTCATCAAAGCCCCATTTGTTGATCAGCAAACTGCCAGTTTCACCTAAAACTGCCAGTAGTTTTTCTAAAACACGTTCATCAGCAATGGCTTCGTCGATTGTTTGATAGCCTTCATAGGCACCTGTATATGCAACCGTTGCATGACCCGTATTGACTGAGAACAATTTACGTTCAATATAGGGTTCTAAATCTTCCACATATTCTACATCTGTTAAGCGTAATTCTTTATTTTTACTTTGAGTCGCATCGATCACCCATTCACTGAAAGGTTCGACGGAGACAAATAATGGATCTTCATGGTGTTGGATCGGTACGATCCGGTCAACCGCTGCATTGGGAAATCCGATATATTGTTCCACATATTCTAAGTCTTCTTCAGTTAGGAAGCCTTTCACTTTTTCAAATAAAAATTGACTGCCACCAATCATGTTCTCACATGCTACTACGTCTAAGGCAGCTGTGTTTTCATTGCTGCGACGTTTTTGAATTCCTTTTGCGATCAATTCTGCGATAAAAGGTAAGATATTTGGTCCGATCGCTGTCGTTACGATATCTGCTTTGCTGACAGAATCAATTACTGCTTCTGGATTTGTTTGATTGTTCAATCCATCAACGTTTGAGACATGGATTTCTTTTTGGCTTTCATCTGCTAATTGAATCATGTATTCATTACGTTCATTCAAGGCATTGATGATCGTTTCATTGATATCGACAAAGTCAATTGAAAAACCATTCTTTGCTAAAATTTCACCGATAAATCCACGTCCAATATTGCCTGCTCCAAAGTGTGTTGCTTGCATCCTATTCTACCTCCTGAAGATAGCCCATGACTTCTTCTTTTGTTTTTGCATCTACTAATTTTACAACATTTTCAACATCTGAACAAAAGATGGCAATCTTTTGCAAGATATCTAAATGTTCATTTTCGATTCCAGCGATACCAAATAGTACCATCGCTACATCATCTGTATCGTCTTTACCAAAGTGAACGCCCGTTGGGACTTGGATAACTGAAATGCCGCTTTTTTTAACGTATCGTTTTGCTTCATCTGTTCCGTGAGGGATCGCAATAAAGTTTCCCATATAAACTGAAACCAATTCGTTTCTTTCGATCATCGCATCGATGTAACCCACTTCGACACAACCTGCATCGACCAGCAATTGACCACTTGCACGAATCGCCTCTTCTTTATTCGCAAATTCTTGATCTAATAAAATCATTTCTGGCTTTAATTCCATCATAATTTCCTCCGCTTCTTATGTTTAATTTTCCCGAATTTCTTTGACGAATAACGAACTCAATAATTGATAAATGATTTCTTTATTGCCAAATTTATAAATCTCAGTATTTAGATCGCTCTCAATCACCGAGCTGCTGATCTTTCCTAATAAATGTTGTTGACTTTCAGGCATCGGATCTGGGGCTAATAATAATAAAATCCGCGTTAATTCAATACTCTTTTTATCCATTCCTTGAATCAAAAATTTCTGATCCAAATCATAGATCGTAAACAATGGCTCTTTGACATGCGCATCCGCGCAGTGGAATAGGGCAAAATTAGTATTCGGTACGCCAATCGGCGCTACTAAATATCGTTGGATCACTTTTTCCGTTACTAATGCTGCATCGGAAACGAAAGTTCCTTGCAACGGATCGATGATTTTTTTTAAGGTTTGTTCAATCGTTTCTTGTGCCTGAAAAGATTTGACATCGAAACTTTGCAGTAGATTATTAGCGATCCGCATCGTTTCATAAATCGCATCAAAGGCTTCGCTTGGCTCTTGTTCCGGCTCATCGGCCAATTCAGGTGTTTTTTCTGGATGCAGGGTTTGAATATAGTCTTTGATCTCTTTGATTTCGTCATCTAATAATAAAGGCGAAATCACTTTATACGGCAAGTGGAATCCTGGCAAGAAAACCGTCGCCAAAATCAGATCATAGCTTTTATAATCTAACTGATTCATCTCAGAAATTTTTGCAACCTGAACTTTCTCAATCTCCGTCAAATATTTATGGATTCGACTTTCTAAAATCCTTGCTGTTCCGATACCGCTAGAACATAAAACTAAAGCTGAAAGTGCTCGTCCACTAGGGTTGCGCTCAAGCGAAGTCGCGAAATGGATCACGACATACCCCAACTCATCGGCTGTAAACTGATGACCCGGAAAAACAACCGCCAATTCTTTGATGATTGCTGTAGTTAAGCCTTGGTATTTCTCACGTATTTTTTTCAGCAGTGGATTATTAGCGCTCTGAATAACGGTTAAATTCCGTTTCAAAGCAGCTGACATATGCGCTGACAGATCATTAAACAATTGTTCATCTTTACGAAAATCAATTGCTGTCGCTTCAGAAACTAAGCGAATCAATTCCTTGATTTTATATGAAAGTTCCACATCGAAACTATCAATAAAAATATTTTGCGGTCTTTTATAATTGACTCCTTCCAATTGGAAAGCAAACAATCGAACTTCTTGCGGTGGAATCGACTGCTTGATCGCCATCGCCACTTTGATCATGATTTGACTGGCGATTTGCATGCTTTCTGGTTTGGCTTTGCTGTCTTTTTCATCGATAATATAGCGTTTTTGTTCCATTCGATCGATTGATAGCGTCAACAAGACCAATACTCGTTGCAATTGATTATCTGTTACTTGTTCAAAAGATTGCCGTGAAACTTGTTCAACAATCGTATGAGCTAACACTAAATTTTTTGGATTTAATAATTTTAAAAAGAAATTATCTTTTGTTGCTTTTTCCGCCTCTAACAAATCAATGTACTTAAAGAAATCATATTCACTGACACCATTGTAAATTAAATTTCCCAATAATTGGCGTCGCTGTTTTTCCTGTCCATCAATACGGATACCTCGCCCTTTTAAGCGCTTTAATATCAAGCGATAATCGACCAAGCTTTTTTCGATTGCCGACAAGTCAGAGGTGATCGTTGCTTGACTGACCTTAAAATCAATCGCCAGACCTTCAATCGTTTCTTCTTCTTCCATTAACAGTAAAGAACAAACGATTGCACTTTGCCGTTGGACATTGTCGGTGAATAATTCTTCTTGTTTTTCTTTGATCAGTTGCTTTAAATGATCTAGATTTACACTTTCTCCTACGATGCGATACCCTTCGCCTCGCGGTTTGATAATTTGTACATCTAGTGATTTGATTGTTTTTTCTATACTCGATAGTTCACGATACACTGTTCGCTTGCTGACTTGCAAAGTAGCTTGCAATTCTTCCGAAGTGATGCCATTCGGATAGTCTAACAAAAGGGAAAGTATCTTTTTTTCGCGAATCGAAAAATACACAATATCTCCTCCAATGGATTCAAAGGGTAAAAGCAGTGAGAATCCCCACTGCTTTAAGAGTAATACGATTCTTTAAAAAAGACTACTTATTTCCTTAAGTTTTGAATGACCTGATCATATTTTTCTGAAGCAACTAAGTCAGTCAATGGTACATGCATAGCACTTGGCGCTTGTTGCTCTGCTTTGACTGTTTCATCATTATTTGTAATGATCAATGCATTTGTTTCATCTTTCAAGTCTTTGATAGCTACTACGACTACTGGATAATGCAATGAATTGTTCTTCATTAATTTCTTCAAGATCGTTGCACCCATATTCGCAGAACCTTTGACTTGGTCATATGCAAAGACAATGTGATCGACTCTTGAATAGTCGGCCAAGCCTTGTACCACATTATCTGTTAGCTTTGCTTTTGGTTCTTCAGCAGGGGCTGAATCACTTGATAAACGTTCAACGATTTCATCGTAACGTGGTGAATTCATAAAGTTTTCTACTTGAACAAACGTTGCACTTGGCGCTTTTTGAGACGCACGGTCATGCAATTCTTCTTGTGTTACGATCAATGCATTCGGATCATCGGCCAAATTATTGATTGCTGAATTTGAAACAGGTAATGACAAGCCAGCTTTTTTCACTTTATCACGTAAAACTGATGCTCCCATCGCACTTGATCCCATTCCAGCATCACATGCAAAGATGATTTTGTTTACATTACCAAACATTTCTTGATTTTCAGTTTTTACTGCAGCTTGACCTTTTGACTCTGCTTTCGCATTTGCTACAGAAGCTTGGGTTGCTGCTAAATCGTCTTCATCACTATGATCAGCTTTCAAGATAATCATTGCAACTAAGAATGATACGGCACAAGCTACTACGATACCAGCTAAGTTTGGTAAGTATCCGCCTCTTGGTGTCATTGCAAGAATAGCAAAGATCGAACCAGGAGAAGCAGCTGCTTGTAGTCCCGCACCTAGTAATTGGAAAGTGAATGTTCCAGCAACACCACCAGCCATAACAGCTAGGAATAAAAGAGGTTTCATCATTACGTATGGGAAGTAAATTTCATGAATACCACCTAAGAATTGAATGATGATTGCACCTGGTGCAGATGATTTGGCAGAACCTTTACCAAAGAATGTAAAGGCTAATAAGATACCTAGACCTGGTCCAGGGTTTGCTTCTAATAAGAATAGGATTGATTTTCCAGCTTGTGCTGCTTGCTCTGCTCCTAATGGCGTCAAAATACCATGATTGATTGCGTTGTTTAGGAACAAGATTTTCGCAGGTTCAATGAAGATATTTGCTAATGGCAATAGATGCATGTTGATGATTGTCTCAACACCCTGTGCCATTAAATGTGTAGCACCTTCTACTACAGGTCCAATCGCATAATATGCAATAATCGCTAAGGCAAAACCGATCAAACCAGAAGAAAAGTTGTTGACCAACATTTCAAAACCAGCTTTAATTTTTGCTTGGAATGCGTCATCAAATTTCTTGATGCACCATCCGCCTAAAGGACCCATGATCATCGCACCGATAAACATCGGTACGTCTGATCCTACAATAACACCCATCGTAGCGATTGCCCCAACGACTGCTCCACGTTGTCCGTGAATCATGCTACCACCGGTATATCCAATCAATAATGGCAATAAATAAGTAAGCATCGGACTTACAAGCGTTGATAATTCTTTGTTTGGCAACCACCCTGTATCAATAAACAATGCTGTAATGACACCCCAAGCAATAAATGCTCCGATGTTTGGCATGACCATCCCAGAAAGATAGCTCCCTAATCGTTGGACTTTGGCTTTTAATCCACTTTTCTGTCCAGCTTTTTCCATTTTATGTTCCTCCTCTGAATAAAAATGATTTCGTTTACATTTTTATAATACCGCTAGCGGAATCCGCTTTCAACGAATAGAAGGTATAGCTTTGGCACAGAACTTTGTGCCAAAATTAAAAAGCCGTCAACATAAGGCTAGACGGCTTTCTGATCTTATTTATGCAATTTATTTTTGACACCACGTTTGATGACATCAAAGAAACTCAACGATTGGACCATATGAGAAGGATCTACGTATTCACGAATTGCACGTAACACTTTTTTCGGTTCTTTTGAAGCAAAAGAGTATGTACCATTCTTTTTCGTTTGAATCGCATAACGAGGAATCCATTTCCCTTTGAAGACAACTGATGCCACAACATAATCGACTTCTTCCCATGGAATTTGAACAAATTTTCGTGTATCGCGATCATTGAAGAATTCAAAACCTTGATCGCCAATCATGATTTTCCCATAATCAGCAATTCCTAAGTACGAGGTAGCATCGATCGTCAAATCGATTTTTGTATTGATTGACTGAACCATTAGATCTACTCCATTTCTTTATATGTATCTTACAACGTATTATACTCAGTTTTGTTTTATTAAGCAAAAAATGCTCGGGCAAGCCCGAGCATTTTTAATGAGTGACTTTCTTACATAATACCTAATACGTGCAAGCCAACACCAACTACGAACAAACCAAGGATGATGATGATTGGAGAAACTTTTTTCTTCAATAACCACATGCAAAGTAGAGTCAATAGTAATGCAGCAAGACCAGGAATCAATTGATTCAAGTTGTCTTGTAAAGTCGTAACTTTAGAACTATCTAATGCAAGGCCAGAAGCTTGTTGAGACAACGCTTCTTTGATTCCTTGAGCACCAGCAGGTAATTTATCCCATTCGATATAAGCACCTTTGTCTAATTTAACAGTAGATACAACTGGAGTGAATTTCACGTTTACCCAACGTTCAACTAACGCCCCAAGTACGAACATCCCTAAGATAGAAGCACCTTTAGTAACTTTTTGTAATAAACCGCCTGAAAGGTCATCAGTGATTTTAGAACCAGCACGGTAGCCGAATTCTTGTGTATACCACATGAATGCCCAACGAATGATATTCCAAGCTACGAAGAAAATGATTGGTCCCATGATGTTTCCAGCTAAAGCTAGAGAAGCACCTAGAGCACCTAACATCGGACGTACAGTAAACCAGAAGACTGGGTCACCAACACCGGCTAAAGGTCCCATCATACCAACCTTAACCCCTTGGATCGCTACGTCATCAACCGGTGCGCCATTGGCACGTTCTTCTTCAAGTGCTAATGTTACCCCTAGAATTGGTGAAGCGATATATGGGTGAGTATTAAAGAATTCCAAGTGACGTTGCATTGCCAACGTACGGTCTTCTTTAGTTTTGTATAATTTTTTGATTGCTGGCATCATTGCATAACACCAACCACCATTTTGCATACGTTCATAGTTCCAAGAACCTTGAATGAAGGTAGAACGCCATGCAACGGCTAAACGATCTTTTTTCGTTAATTCGATTTTTTCTGCCATTTTATTTCTCCTCCTTCAAGATTAATAATCATTCAAAATATCGCCTAGCGGATCACCAGTATTGCCTCCGCCACCATTAGAAGAACCACCAGAACTATCTTGTAGGTTCAAGTAAATCAAAGCGAATGCAACAGCGATAACACCAAGTGCGATCAAAGTTAATTCAGAAATTGCTGCAATAGCAAAACCGATTGCGAAGAATGGCCATACTTCACGAGTAGCCATCATGTTGATAACCATTGCATAACCAACGGCTACGACCATACCACCACCGATTGCCATTCCGTCTGTTAACCATGCAGGCATAGATTCTAAGAATCCACGTACAGTGTCAGCAGGAATAACTAATAGTGCAGCAGCAGGGATTGCAATACGAACACCTTGCATTGCTACAGCGATCATATGCCACATTTCAACTTTGCGCATTTCGCCTTTTTCAGCAGCCGCATCCATCAAGTGAACGATTGGAACTGCGATAGTACGAACGATCATTGTTAAGAACAATCCAGCAACGGCTAGAGGAACTGCGATCGCAATTGCTGAAGAAACACCTTTGACTCCTTGACCACCTAAAACTAAAATAATTGCAGATGCAACAGATGCTAAAGCAGCATCCGGCGCTACAGCAGCCCCGATGTTTGCCCAACCTAAGGCGATCATTTGAAGTGAGCCGCCAAGAACGATCCCAGCTTCTAAATTACCGGTTACTAAACCGATTAATGTACATGCTACTAGCGGTTGGTGGAATTGGAATTCATCCAAGATTCCTTCCATACCAGCTAGAAAGGCAACGATTACTACTAATACCATTGAAATACCAGACATTATAAGCCCTCCTATTTAAGATAAATTGTTGCTTAAGCTTTTTTCAATTCAGCTTTTGCTTTGTTTAAGATTTCATCCATATTGGCACGAGAATCATTTGGTACTTTACGTACGTCAAATTTAATACCTTTAGCTTTTAGCTTTTCAAAAGTATCAACATCTTCTTGACCCATTGACAATACTTTACTTACTACGACTTTCCCAACTGAGTGAGCCATTGATCCAACGTTAACTTCTTCAATATTAACGCCGCCTTCAACTGCACGTAGTACATCTTCAGGATTTTCAAATAACAACAACGCTTTTGTATTACCAAAACGAGGATCTTTTGAAATTTCGATCATTTTGCTGATTGGGATAACGTTTGCTTTAACACCTGGAGGAGCAGCTTGTTCGATCAGTCTCTTACGTAGATCGTCTTTTGCTACTGCATCTGAAACAACGATGATTCGGCTAGGACCAGTTGTTTTTGTCCAAGCTGTTGCAACTTGTCCATGTAATAAACGAGAGTCCACACGAGCTAATACAAACTTGATATGTCCATCGCCAAGTACAGTTCCTTCTGGAATCGCACCTTTTGGTTGATCGTCTGCTGCTGCAACTGGTGCTGCTTCAGCTGGTTCTAATTCTTCAGGACGGATTCTTACGCCTTCTTTTGCTGTTCCAGAAATGTGAGCAGCGATTTCATGCGCAGTTTCCATTGAAAAACGTGAAGCATAAGCTTCAATAACCATTGGTAAGTTCATGCCGGCAACGATTGCCCATGTATCTTTGTGTTCTTCAAACAAGCTATTTGCTTGGTTGAACGGAGTACCACCCCAAAGATCGACTAAGAATAAAACTTGGTCTTGGTTTTCGAAAGATGCAATTGCTTCTTTCATTTTTGCTTTAACATCATCGGGTCCTTCACTCGGCATCAAAGTTACTGCTTTGACGTTTTCTTGTTCTCCAAAGATCATCGCGCCGGATTGCAAGATACCATTAGCGAATTCACCATGACTAGCAATGATAATTCCTACCATCTTTATACCTCCTACTATTATTGTTACAGCTCAAAAATATAAATAAGTTCTAAAAAACCTGTAACCGAAATTAAGTTATTGCAGCATCTTTTCTTTTTTAATCAATTGCATTAGATCTGTTTTCCGATCCGTTGGCACTTGACGAATCTCCAATTTGACACCGGCAACTTCCAGTTGTCTAAAAGAAACGACATCGTTTTCATCTAAAGAGATAAAATTAGTGATCATTTTTTTTCCTTCAGAAAAACGCATCCCGCCAATATTGACCGCTTTCAAATCAACTCCTGCTTGAACGACCTCAACCACATCTTGTGGTGAAGCAAACAGCAACATGACTTTCATTCCATCAAACAATTGATCGTGATACACTTCAACCATTTTTCTCTTTGTGACGACATTGGACTTGATTCCTGGTGGCGCAGCTTGCTTCAGGAGGAACTTACGCAACTCATCGTTAGCGACTTCATCACTGACAACTAAAATTCGGTCGATTCCTGTTGCTTTAGACCAAACTGTTGCTACTTGACCGTGAATCAAACGATCATCGATACGAGTAAGTCGAATATCCATTACCATCCCACCAACTCCTACTACTACAAGGCTTAGATGCTAAAAGACTTGTGCTACAATTTTTTTGAGTACAGTCACACACAAGTACTCACTTATAATAAAGCAAGTGCCGTGCCAAAATACACTAATAAGAAATTCTTTATTTAATAGCGTTTTTAAGATACACAAAAAGGATACAGTATACTGTATCCTTTGTTTGTGTATCATATTGTGTATCATTTAAACTTTTATTTCTTCATTATTTTTAAGTAATTGATAAATATAATAGCGTTCAGAAGTAGGAATCGTGATTCTTAATTGACTTTCTAACTCATTCAAGCCACGATTCATCCCAATATTATCTGTAAGAGCTTCATACGCCGCTCTTGTATCTAAATCGATCGTCAATGGTTGTTGTCTGATATTTCGTTCGATCACACCTGCCATGTGCATCACAAAATTTACCATCAATGCATAATTTGCCGCCTCACCGTTACTCTCGATCAGCGATTGAGCCAAACGCCATAATGGTGCAATCAATTTTCTTGGATTAATAAATGTAAAACTCTCTTCCATAAAATCCACACAGACTTGTCGGGCCTTATCCGCATCTAAAGCAACTTCTTCTTGTGCGGATAAATCATTGTCTAGTAGCAATTCATCTAAAATTTGGTCAGCATCTTGACTGATGAACTTCTCCATCGGGATATAAGGTGCACCCACTTTAGGATCCATGATTCCAGTAGTTGCTAAAAGTTTATAATTTTTTTTGAACGTCGGCACTTTCGTTTTGATGTCTGCTACTGATAAGGTCAAAACTTCGATATGTTTTAAATTCCGTTGCTTCAATGGTCGCTCAATAATTTCTTTCAATCGTTGAGCAGTTCCTTCGCCTGAAGCACAAATCGCTAAAATCGCTTGTTTTTCTTTTGGTTCTTCTTTTTCTCGGGTGATATGACCATACCCACGAAAACCTTCTAATGATTCATATAATTCATCAACACCAGAACCAAGAACACTAGATTTACGTGCTGCTTCAATCAATAATGGTGTCGTCACCATATCCAATGTACAAACTTCAATTCCCGTATCTGTTCGGATTTCTTCATTAAAGGTGGCCAATGATCCCATATCGACCATGATCAAGACACCGCTGCCTTCATCGACTTGAGTCACAGCTTCACGCATTTTTTCGTAAGTCACTCGTGGGTGCATATCTAAGGGCATATCTACTGAAAAAATATTGCTTACATCTAATAACTCACGAACAACTTGGACCATCGAAGAAGCTGTGCTATTTCCGTGTGCCGCTACCACGATCCCGATTTTTCCAGCTGATTGATCCTCTCTCAGTGAAACTAACAAGACCGTTAGATAATATTCTTCACTGTCCGGAATCGTCACTTGGAATTCATGTTCTACCAACGCTCTAATCTCTCGTGCGACCGAAAATTCTTTCGGATAATCTTTGGCCATCTCGCGAATATTGTCATTAGTCTCACGCGTTTCACCGACATTGATTTTCTTTAAGAAAGAAGAAATATGTAAACTCATCGCATAAATAAAGTTTTGCTGAAAATGCGTTTCTAATCGTTCGCTGACTAATGTCGCAATTTTATTGCTTGTTTCGATCACTCGTTTATCGACAAATTCCGTTAAACGAGTCTCTGTATCGAATGAAAAGCCATGATTCTTATAAAATGATTTCAAATGGACATTGATATCCGTTGAAATGAAATGATTGATCGTATCTTGATCCAACCCTTCATTTTTTAACAACGCCGCCTTATCTCCAATGATATCGTATAAGTTATACGGCAATTCATACGTGTCGGTCTTGATTAATTCATCGATTTCATTTGGCGTGACGACCATTTCTGGTTCTAAATAAGATGAAAAGTCAGTAGATTTGTATCGATCCGCTGAAAGCTGAACCAATCCGGATTTAATCCCTTCGGTTAGGTCATTTAAAGTAATATGAATCTCTGATTGCGTCATATGATTCATAAAACCTCGTGCACAAATCAATTGGACATTTGACTTTAGTTGTCCAACATTCCCATAAGTAACACTACCTAACAAGGCCTTTACCACATCTTCTGATAACGTGATTTTCCGTTGGATTCGATTGGCTTCCATCGCTACCATCACTCGCACTAAATCAATTTGCTCCGCAGCTGGCCGATTACTAAAAGCTGGCATCTGGATATTGATCGGTATCCGTCGAACGAACGTATCTAACAAGGCTGAATGCGGATCTTCAGTCGTTGCTCCGACGATACGCACATTTGCAAATCGATTTTTTCCACTTTCCCCTAGCCGACTATACGTCCCATGATCCATAAAATAAAAGATCATCTCTTGGCCTTCAGGCGGTAGACGATGAATTTCATCTAAGAACAACATCCCCCCATCTGCTTGTTGGATCAATCCTTCTTTTTCGGTGTCGGCTCCAGTAAAGGCTCCTTTTTCATAACCAAATAAATGACTCATCAATAATTCAGGATTATTAGCATAATCGGCACAGTTGAACACGATCAAATCATGATCTTCTTCCACAACGCCTTCTGCTTGAGCAAACTGGAACATCGCATGAGCAAAAAATGTTTTCCCAGAACCCGTGGGACCAGTAATTAAACAATTCAGGCCCCGTGGCGGATATAAAATCGCGGCTTTTGCTTGTTCCACCGCGTTACGCATACTTCCTGTCGAGCCAATAATCTGAGTAAAGACGTTCCCAGCGTTATGCTGCAGCATTTTTTTCTCAGGCGGCTCAGTTGTGTGGGTCTTTTTAGGATTGGCTTCTTCTATCGAAACTGCTCGTCCTGCAGATTGCGACGAGACAAAATAGCGGACTGGTCTGCCTTCACTTTTATTCAATTGACCTTCTTTAACGAGAAGATTCAGATCTTTACTGGCATTCGTTCGTTGGATATCCAAAGATGCTGCCACATCATTTGTTGTGACATTGGCATTTTCCAACACAAAGCGATAAATACGATCAATCCGTCGTTCCATTTAGACACCTACTTTATTAGTGTATTTAACCTCTATCAATCATCTATAGTTTTTAATAAAATGTCAAACATTCGTGTTTAAATGATACACTATTTTTATAAAAATGAAAAATATTGGTTTTTCTTTATTATATCTATCTTCTTTTAATCTAATTTTATTTTACTTTTCAGTAAATAATAAAAAACGACCGTTTCCTTCTATTATATATAGATACGTAAAAAAACTCTGACTGTTACTAACAGTCAGAGCTTTAAAATAGATGAATGTTTTTAACATATCCGCTATACAGTTCTATTGATTGTAGCCCACTGAAATTATTTCTTTCTAAAACTAATATTCGGATAGTTTTTAACCAAACGATTCAAATTATGATGTTTCAATTTCATTGGACGGTTTTTGATCAACTCGATTACCTTTTCGCGACTCTTAGATGATTTTCGATTACTAATTAGATGCTCCCATCTAAATTCTTTGATAGCCGCATTGTTGGCATCCGAGGTATCGACCACCGCTTCCACTTCTTTTTTGGTTGTAAGTGTAAAAATCAATGTCGTTAAAATATCGGCAAAAAATATAATAGCTAAAATGATTGGACCAATATTATTTGTCGCCTGATTGAATTCGTGGATCTTTTCTTGAATAACCGGATTGATTATTTTCAGTAAAAATAAGCAACCGATGCCCCAGAACAACGATACCGGAACTGCTACTCTTCCTTCGATATTCAGCGGAACTTTAGAATAATCCCATAATTTCATCCCAAAAAACTTCTCTAAAACCCAACTAGTAATAAATTCAATGATCGTAACAATTACCACGATATTAAAATACAGATTCAACAATGTCCCCGCATGCTCTGGCACTAATAAAATGACTGCCGAAACACCAAAACCATATACTGGACAGTAGGGACCTAAAAGAAATCCTCGATAAACATAATGCCTCGCTTTGATCGAACAGTAGATACTTTCCCAAATCCAACCAATAAATGAATACACAATAAACGTCATAAAAATGGCTTCCATCGTCTCTTCCTTTCACATGTTAACTTATTTTCGTCCTAAAATTATCCTACCATTAAGATCAACGATAATAAAGTCAGAACAGTATTAACAATTAACGAGCATAAAGAGCAAGAAGTTAGTTTTTGAATTTTAAATAAATAAAAAAGCCCTACCCCTTGCTAGACAAGGGATAGAGCTATCTGTAATTAAGCTTCTTGAGCTACTGGGTATACAGACACTTGTTTTTTGTCGCGACCTTTACGTTCGAAACGTACTACGCCGTCAACTTTAGCAAACAATGTGTCATCGCCACCGATACCTACGTTAACACCAGGGAAAATTTTAGTACCACGTTGGCGATAAAGAATTGATCCACCAGTAACAGTTTGACCGTCAGCACGTTTAGCACCTAAACGTTTTGATTCTGAGTCACGTCCGTTAGAAGTTGAACCGCCACCTTTTTTGTGGGCGAATAATTGTAAGTTCATATTCATTAACATGAGCTGCACCTCCTATGATTTAGATTCTGTTTGGACTTCAATGAAATCCAGATAGTCTTTTTCGATTGACTGTAAGCCTAATAATAAATGCTCTAACAATATTTGCGAGATATTCATCTGCTCTTGGGACATCGTATCGTCTAATTCTAAAGCAACATGAAGATAACCACCTTCATCTTCTTTTGTTTCGACTGTAGGAATGATCCCTGCTAGTGCATCCAAACTATTTACAGTACTGATAGCTAAAGCGGAAACGGCGGCACAAACGATATCGCTACCGTAAGGACCTGCTTCTGCATGACCAGTCAATGTAAATTCGCTGATTTGACCTGCGTCATTTCGATTGAATGTACCTTTGATCAACTTAGGCACCTTCTTTTTTTATTATGCTTTGATTGAGTCAATGACAACTTTAGTGTAAGGTTGACGATGACCTTGTTTACGGTGTGAATGTTTTTTAGGTTTGTATTTGAAAGTAACGACTTTCTTTTGTTTGCCGTGTTTTTCAACAGTTCCTTCAACAGTTGCACCTTCAACGATAGGAGCTCCTACTTTTGTAGTTTCGCCGCCTACTAAAACAACTTGATCGAAGACAACTTTTTCTCCAGCCTCAACGTCTAATTTTTCAATGTAGACTGCTTGACCTTCTTCAACTTTGATTTGTTTACCGCCAGTTTTGATGATTGCGTACATGCTTGTGGCACCTCCTTATAATAGATACTTAGACTCGCCATCCCAAGTGACCGAAGTTCTTAATAACTTGTTCTGCGCGGTTGTAGCTGTGAGTTCCACAATTACAACATTAACAGTCTACTAAAAATAATTGTCTAAGTCAATGATTATTTATTGACTCAAGGCGTTGTTTTTTCTACTATTAGAAAGATGAAAAACATTCACTATTCTATTTCTTCTTTTGTAGCTTGAAGGAAAATGAATAAACGTTGATTAATGATCCTTTTTTGAAAAGTGAGGCGTTAAGAATGAATTATCCAGAATCACTCGTCAAATTGGTAGCAACTCGCTCTGAAGGATTTCGATTAGAAGGCTTCATTGCCGGACAAGGACCGCTTCAACCAAAACTAATGCTCGTTGGTGAAGCACCCGGAAGAAATGAAGTCGTCAATCATATTCCCTTTTCTGGTGCTGCTGGCAAAGAATTATTGAAGGTCATGGCTGAGATCGGCTTGGATCGTGAGAACACTTATATCACGAGTGCTGTTCGTAGTCGTCCCTATAAAATCGTTGAACGAATCAATAGACGAACGAAAGAAAATGAACTCATTTATCCCAATCGAACACCGACTAAAAAAGAAATTTTGGCGCACGCACCGATTTTAGATTATGAGCTAGCCATCGTCCAACCGAAGATCATCGCTACCTTAGGCAATATCGGGCTGCAACGACTATTAGGGCCTAAAAAACAGATCAGCGATTGTCATGGTATTCCTTATCATGGACCAATCCTCGAACTGACTCCAGAAAATGATGCTTACCAACTAACAAACAAAACATATACTGTCTTCCCGCTTTTTCATCCAGCAGCAATTTTTTACAACCGCTCGTTGAGTGAAAAAATCCAAGAAGATTGGACAAATCTAGGAAGATTATTAAAGAAAGAGGCTGAATAATGCGTAACGAAATGATGTACCGCCCAATTATCAATGAAGATATCTTGAATTACTTGCGAACAGAGCAAAAACAATTAACTGGAAAATTAGGAGATTTGGAAGCAGTAGCTCATGAGAATGGTGTCCCCGTGATCCCTCATGAAACAGTTGTCTTTTTGCAATTTCTATTGAAACAAAAAAAACCTAAAAACGTCTTAGAAATTGGCACAGCGATCGGTTTTTCTGCAAGTTTGATGGCTGAAACGATCGGCAAGGATGCAAAAATCACAACGATTGATCGCTTTCCAGTCATGATCGAAAAAGCCAAAAAGAATTTTGATGCACTAGACTTAGCGGAGCAAGTGACTTTACTTGAAGGAGATGCGGCTGATTTATTAAGTACTTTAGAAGGACCTTACGACTTTATCTTTATGGATAGTGCCAAATCAAAATACATCACCTTTTTACCAGAATGCTTAAGAGTCCTAGCTGATGATGGTATCTTGATGGTCGATGATATTTTCCAAGCTGGTACGGTCTTACAACCGATCGAAGAAATCCCTCGTAAAAACCGTGCGATCCACCGTCATCTAAATGAATTTTTAACAGAAGTAACTAAATCACCCGAATTAACTTCTACCCTGTTACCATTAGGCGACGGTGTAGCATTGATTTCAAAAAATAAATAATCTATGGCAGAAATTTGAAGCTTTTTTGAATTTCTGCCTTTTTGCTTGTGCCTCAAAAATTTTAGCGTACACTTAGGGTTGAATGGAGGGCTGTAGCTGTGAGTAGTAAAAAAATAAGACTTAGTATCATCGTACTGTTCTTTGGTTTAATTAGTATTATTTTGTTTCAAAAACTTGACCCTGTTCATGCTTCTAGAACAAATTCAACTTTAGCTATCCCTGCTCCAGTCATCATGGTGCCAGGAACCAATGGGGATGTTGATCGTTTTGATAGTCTGATCGATTCCTTAAAACAGAATCAAAAAAATGTTGATGCCATAAAAATTACGGTCAATACCGATGATTCGATTACTGCTACTGGTAAATTCACAAAAAAAACCCACCGTCCGATCATTGTCGTCGCTTTTGAGGATGGTTCGGATCCATCTCTGCCGAAGCAATCTCGCTGGTTCCAATTGGCTTTAGCTTATGCTGAAGAACAATACACGTTCAATACCTACGATTATCTCGGGTATTCAAATGGCGGTTTAGTCATTACGGGTTATCTCGAAAATGAACAGAAAAACAATGATCCCTCGCTGAATCATTTAGTAACCTTAGGAACTCCCTACAATGATACTTCTTGGGAATACAATACCGACAGTGATACCTTCACTAAACCAAAAGCAGAGAGCGATTTGCTCCGTTATTACTTAAAAAATACTCAAAATATCCCTAAAAATATTACGATGTACAATATTGCTGGAAATGTCGACAAACAAAATACCGATACCACCGTTCCGTTAACGAGTGTCCTTGCTGGACGGATGATTTATGGCGCTAGTGAAAAATACAAAGAGATCATCGTGGACGAAGATGCTGAGCATAGTTCATTGATCGAAAACCCAGAAACACTCGATTTGCTCCAAAATTATCTTTTTGAATCGGTAAAATAACGAAATAGCATTGACAATCACCGGTAGTTTTTCTATAATAGCAATTGTTGCAAAACTACTGTCACAGTAGCTCAGCCGGATAGAGCATCCGCCTTCTAAGCGGACGGTCGGGGGTTCGAATCCCTCCTGTGATATAAAAATGTACAGAAAAAAGCTAGGAACGGGGTTCCTAGCTTTTTTTGTCTTTTTATTCTTTTTCTGTTTTTGGTGCGATCAATAATACACACATCGCGATCCCTAAAACAATAAATAAAACAGCACCCATCAAGTTCTCACGTGTTAACATTGCAAAAGCAACGGTACCGAACAAGCCAGCAACTGTAATAATGATCCCAGATTTTTGGATCGTTGTTAGATTGGCAAATGAATTTCTGAAGCCGACAGTTAATAATAATGAGCCAATGAATGAAGCGATCCCAAAAATAATGTGCCCCATTAAAATAAGGTTTTCCATTTTCTCACCTCCTAATTCAACTATACTAGAAAGCGCATTAGAAAACTAAAATTGTGCTTAGCAAATTTTTCAATTCTAGCTTACGGCTTCAATAAAACTTTTCCGATACTTTTGCCTGTCTCTAAAAATTCATGTGCTGCCTTGCCGTCAGCCAAAGAGAAAACAGTCGGTTCACTTATTTTTATTTTTCCTTGTTCAAAATAATTGAACAAACGCTCACTGCGCAACTTGCGTTCTTGATAACTCGTTAAATAGTCCCATAGATCGCCTGTCAACAAACTCTTCGACTCAGACATGAGTGTCACTGGATCTACTTTGATCGGAGCACCGCCAGCCATGCCAAAGAAAACGACTTTTCCGCGATGCTTCAATAAGTCTAAACTTTGCGGCAAGGTACTTCCTACCCCATCGTAAACCGTCGCAAATTGACCTTCGACTGATTCGACCCAGTCGGTCTCACGACTTGGGAAAACTTCTCTGACCCCATGAGCTAAAGCTAACGACTTTTTTTCTGCCGACGAAGCTGATCCATAGACTGCTAGTCCATCCGCAATCAATATTTGCGAAAGAAGTTGACCGACTCCTCCACTGATCCCCGTGATAAAGACTTTTTCATCCCGAGTATTTTGTCCTAAATCATGAGCTAAAAAATCTGCCGTCAAACCTTGCAACCCGACACTCGCTGCTAATTTACTATCGATAGTTGCCGGTAGACGAATCGCACGGTCACTGGGAACAGCTACGTATTCCGCATTGGCAAATGGAACATCTACAAATAAGACCGTTTCACCGATTTGTTGATTCTTTACTTTTGCTCCTACTGCCTCGACGACACCGGCCGCCTCATACCCGTTGATATATGGACTATGTTTTTCAATATGATATTCACCACGTCGACGATAGATGTCCGCAAAATTCAAACCAATATACTCAGTTTTAACAAGTATTTCATCTTGCTTGATTTTTGGTCGTTGGATCTTGCCATACTGTAAGACTTCACGATCACCAAATTTTTCAAAATACAAAGCATTCATTTTATCTACTCCTTTGAGTTAGGCTGATCTTTCTTAAAATATACTATGCGAAAAAAATTCCGGCAAAGAATCCGATTTGCACTTTGAAGATTACTTTGGTAATTTAATCAAAAGGAGTGTCTGTCATGAAATTAATCACTTTACAAGAACCACTTTCAGTCTATCAAGTCTCTGATTTAAGCCAGATCAATCTTCAACAAAAGCCTTTGTTCATTAGTCACACAGAAGATGAATTGTCGATCGTGTCTGCCAGCAAAACAGTTCCTCAAACTACCCTCAACCGTGAGGATGATTGGCGCGCACTAAAAATCGAAGGCGTGCTAGACTTTAGTCTAGTTGGTATCTTAGCAACTATCACCTCATTGCTAGCAACTCAAAAAATCAGTGTCTTTGCCATCTCGACATATAATACTGATTATATTTTAGTCAAAGCTGATTCACTCTCTGAAACAATCGACGTATTAAAAGCCAATGATTATATTGTAGAAACCTAAGAAAAGGCCTCCGCTATAAACGGAGGCCTTTTTTATTGAATGATTCAAGGTATTTTTTATGTCGCTCGGGTTTGAATAGCAATGTGATCAGAGTCAATAGAAAAGCTAATAAAAATAAAAGCACTTTCATTATATCTAACACTTGAGGATTCACTAAAAATCCTAGGTATGGTAGATAAAAAGTTGGCAGGCCAATCAGATTCCGTTCATGGACCATACCCATCTCTGCTTTTTCTGCACTATCGCCTTTGACAAAATAACCAGATATTTTATTATCTAAAGCTAAAACACGCCGCGTTTTGATATCCATTCCTTGGTTTTCATAATAAGTGATCGTATCTCCTACATGGATTGGACGATCCGCTTCTTTGACAAAAACCAATCCATTTTTTTTATATTCAGGTTCCATCGCTTCATCTTGAACAATATAAGGTGTTACTTTCAACACACTTGGAATTACAATCGTCACAAAAGATAAGAGGAATATTAGAAAAATAAAAAACGAACAGAATATAGTTATTTTTTTACGTTTCATCTAACTTTTCCTCCTTTATAAAGCAAAGAATTTTCTTTCTTTAAGAATATCATAATATCCATAAAATTACATTTAATTATTATTATTTGAAATTAAATTGAAATAAATTTTGATTAAATGAGACAATATGATACTATTATTATGATATTATTAAACTATAAAGTTTGTTTTTTAAAAAAGGAGTATTTTTTATGCCTTCTTATAAAAATGTTTTTAAGCTGATAACTGCAAAGAAAAATAAAAAATATTTTATATGTTTTGTTATTTTTATTTTAGTTTTTTCTTTTTATTTACTTATTCAAAACAAGTAAAAAAAAACAACTGTTCAAGAACTGAAAAATGGTTGGTCTTTTATTTTAAAGGATCACTCTGATCAATACATTTATGGAAATACTCACCAACGAATCGAAAAAATTCATGCCAATGATCTATTGATCATGCAAAAACCGCTTGAAATGGTGTTAGATTCTCCCGAAATAGCCTTAAAAACCAATCATCAATGGGTAACTGTTCTATTAGGAGATAAACAAATCTATCGCTATAAAGCTTTGGATGATCAAGACAAACCGGGTATTCTTCAAACCACTATTACTTTACCTAAAGATTTTTAAGGACAAAAATTGCGAATCATCACTGAGAGTCCTTACAACTACCACTCCGGTGTCCCTGCACAAGTTTTTATTGGAAATTCAGAAGATATTGATCGTTACCTGATTTTCCACTCGTTACCGCAATTTATTTTATTGGCAATCGTCCTTACTTTGTTAACAGCCATTGGAATTTTATTTATATTGAAGAAAGATAAATCCCGAGCTTTTAGTCAATCGACTATTTTTTTGCTTGGTTTCATCTTCTGTATCGGTATCCAAGCACTTGTTTCAAATAATCAGATCAGTCTGCTTTTTCATCCCGAGCTTATTACTTTGTTTAGCGATTTGAGCTTATTGCTGCTTCCTATTTTTCTGACGAATTATTATTTATCACGAACCAATCGCTATCGTATCTTTTATCGGCCGGCAGTCTTTTTTCAAACAGCACTTACCTTATGCTTCTTGATCCTAGCATTACTTGGACAAACAAATCTACCGATAGCAGTCCATGTCTTTAGTGGATTCAATGTCTTTATCACTCTTTATACAGCCGTTATTTCCATGTTTGAAGCAGCTGACGAAAATCATTTCTTCATAGTTTGTTCGCCAGGGATCATTCTTGCTGCATTTATCCATTGCTTTTATTACATCCAATTGTTCACGGGTACCGTTAATTTGACCACGGACTGGCCCTTGATCATTTTTAGTTGTTTAATGATTTTGATTAGCGGCTATTACTTTACTGAAAACTATTTTGTACTGAAACAACAGCAAGCAAGACGCTTGGAAGAACAGCAATTACAGTTAATAGAACATGAAAAACAAGTCAATTTACTGTTAACATTTAAATTACTAGCCGTTCAACGATATAAAACTGAAAATTATTCCTTGAATGAACTTTTCCAAGTGATCGAAGACTATTATCAAAAAGAATTTGCAAAACAGGCTAAGTTTTTTAACTGCCAATTGACTATTCCCTCAGAAACAGCTTTCTTAAAAGAGCACCCATTGCTAGTGGTGATTCAATTATTAGAAAAACTCTTAAATAGTTCGGATTATAGTGCCGTCGAATTGAAGATCAAACAACAGGCCGGACAGCTTATTATTGAAAGCAATACTAGCAATTTTGTCCGCCACTCGCTTGAACTGATCACCGAAGCAGAAACTGATCCGACTCATCAAAAAATCAAAGAGGCAGTTCGACGATCAGATGGACATTGGGCTTGGGAAAACAACGGTAAAGAACAATCCTTTAAAATTATTCTGACCATTTAAAAAAGCGGAGGCAAAAGTAATGATTACTTTTGTCTCCGCTTTTTTTAATAGATCAACTCTAAAAATTCATCTTTTGTGATATTACCAAAGTAATGAGTCAAATCGATTTTTTCAATTGCTTCGATCAACGCTTGTTTCTCGTAACGCGTACCTATTAATTGCTCCTCGACATCTTTGATTTCACCTAATCCGAAGAAATCCCCAAAGACTTTCGCCTTTTCAATCAGACCATTAGCGACATCTAAGCGCACCTCGACCGAACCGATTGGGAAACGTTTTTGACGTGCCAAATTGAATTCCGGCGAGCGTCCGTAGTTCCAATCCCAATTACGATAGTACTCATCTGAGATTTGATTGATGACTTTCCAATCTTCTTCATTCAATTCATGAGTATTGATTTGGTCTTCACTTTCAACCCCAAAAATTTGAAGCAAGATCGCTTGGCGGAAATCTTCTGTCGACATCGTTTGTTTTTCAGTCGGTAAATAATCCTTAATATTTGTTACTCTTGAACGAATCGATTTGATTCCTTTTGATTCGATTTTATCTTTTTTGACTTTCAAGGCTTTCACGACTTCCTCGATGTCGCTGTCAAACATTAATGTCCCATGAGCGAACATCAGGCCATTCGTTGAATACATCGCGTTACCTGAGAATTTTTTATCATCGATCACTAGGTCATTACGGCCTTTTAGTTGTGCGCCTTCAATGCCTAATTTGTGTAACGCTTCTACGATCGGTTCGGTTAATTTTTTGAAATCTCTAAATGAATTGCCATCATCCGGCATGATAAAGCTAAAATTTAAATTACCAGTATCGTGATAAACGGCACCGCCGCCACTTAAACGACGAACTACATGGATGCCTTTTTCATCTACGTATTCTTTATTGATCTCTTCGATCGTATTTTGATTTCTTCCGATAATGATCGAAGGCTCATTGATATAAAAAAGTAAAATTGGTTCATCTAAAGGCATGTTTTGTAGTAAATACGTTTCAATCGCGAGATTCACACGTGGATCACGTTCATTATCATTTGGTACGTATAACATTTTTCCAACTCCCTGCTTTTATTGAGAAGTAACTTTTCTTTTTATTATGCCAAAAAGCCTTTTTCATCGATCCGTTTCCCCCGAAAAAGTAACCTAATTCTGGCTTTTAAATCTCAAAAACTTTATGTGGTGCTGCTAATTCAACGGGAATACCTGCACTTTTAGCCGCAGCTTGTTGACGTAGTTCTTCTAGATCACCCTGTTGTGGCAAGTGCGTTAAAACTAATTTTTTAACTGCCGCCTCTTTCGCAAATGTCCCTGCTTCACCCGCAGTAAAATGTGCTTTATGATGTTCATTTCCATCAAACAAATACGTATCAGCTAAAAATAAATCGGCTTCTTTCGCAAATTGATTGAAAGATTCCAAGTAGCCAGAATCGCCAGTGAAAACAAATACTGCTCCTGTCGTTTCTTCTACAAAACGCATCGCATAGCATGGTACCGGATGAATCGTCTTCATAAACGTAACAAGAAACGGTCCAATTTTCAATTCTTCTGCTTCATAATAAGCATGACCTTCTGTCACACCGTCCATCGTCAGATCATTGAAATGAAATTCATCTTCTGTATGACCATAGATTGGTAAAATCGGTTTTGGTGTTTGCGTCGGGTAAAGCTGCCAATAATATTGTAAAACACCTAAATCAGCAATATGATCGTGATGATAATGAGTCAAGATTACGGCATCTAAATCCAATGGATCTAATTCTTTTTCTAACTCTACTAACGTCGAACTCCCAGCATCCAGCAATAGATTAAACTCACCTGATTGCAATAAATAACTAGTTGTTCCATGACCTTCATATGGATATGCCCCTAAACAACCAAGAACGGTTAATTTCATACCAATTCCTCCCGTGTTAGTTTTTCTTTGACTGCTTGATCATAGAATGCGGCACTGGCTGTATTGACATAGACCGCCACAAATAATAGTCCGACGAATAATGCCACGATCCCTAAGATATACCAGCCGATAAATGATAATTGTAACAAAATATATTTGCCCCAACGGTCTTTTAGTAAGAACCAAGCTCGTTTGATGCAATCACCGACACTTAATTCAGGATAATCAAATTTGACCCACACAGCGAACTTGAAAAGAATGCTGATGATCGTTGTAACGATCAAGAAAATCACGGTCAAAATCAGATAGAGTGTCAACATCCCGATATCAAATAATGTAGCGGCATTGCTAGCACTCGTTACGCCTCCACTGACGATCAGTGAAAAATAAACACTGCTGCCCGCGCGCAACAACATTGGGATAAAGAAAATAGCCGCCAAAACGTATTGGACGATTTGAGCCAAGATAGTGATCAACAACAACGGTACATAATACCCTTTTTGAAAAACAACAAAAATTTGTCCCAGCTCTGCCCGTCCACCTCGGACAACGTACAGACTGATGTAGTAAATCGCGTAACTAAAAGCAAATAAAACAAAAGTACTTAATAACAGCGAAATCCCTAATTGTAGCGATTCATTATTTGAAACAGACGAAACGCCGCCGATCGCTCCGGTTAAAATCCCAATGATCAAGATCAATCCAACGTTGATCCCCCACTGTCCATTTAATCGATCTTTGGCTATTTGACGATAATTACTAAGACGCATAGATCCACTTCCTTTTTCAATTATTTATTCGTGAAACCTTCCCATTTTTATCAGACTGTTAATAATTTTTGATTTCGCCCACAGTATCGTAATCCAAACGAGCAACAACTTCTGTTACTAATTTGACTGTATTGAAGTAATCCTCTTCATGGATCACTGAAGTATGCGAATGCAAATAACGGACTGGCACAGTGATCGCTAATGACGGCACACCATCACGTGTTAAATGCATTTGACCAGCATCGGTTCCCCCGCCAGCAATAACAGTATATTGGAACGGAATTTCTAATTCTTCTGCAACGTCGATTACAAAATCTAATAATTTTTTATGTGGAACCATCGAAGCATCATAAATCAAGATCTGCGGTCCTTTTCCTAAAACAGAATCAGCTTCTTTGGGTGTCATTCCCGGTGTATCACCAGCCGTACCTGTATCTAACGCAAAAGCGATATCTGGATTGACGATATGACTGCTTGTTCTTGCTCCACGTAAGCCAACCTCTTCTTGAACATCGCTTCCAGCAAATAAAACATTGTGGTGTTCACGTTTTGAAAGATTTTCTAAGACACGTAAAGCTACAGCTGTACCGATCCGATTGTCCCACGCTTTAGCTAATAAGAATTTTGACTCATTCATGCGTTGGTATTGAATGTACGGTGTCACCATATCACCAGGACGAATCCCCCATTCTTTCGCTTCTTCAGCACTAGTAGCACCGATATCGATGAACATATCTTTGATTTCAAAAGGTTTTCTGCGCGCTTCTGCGGTCAGCACGTGTGGTGGTTTTGAACCGATCACACCGTGGATAATTTTCCCTTTACGGGTCTTGATCTCAACTTGTTGCGCTAGCATTACTTGATTCCACCAGCCGCCGATCGTCTGAAATTCAATAAAACCTTTTTCAGTGATCTTTGTGACCATAAAACCGACTTCATCTAAATGACCAGAAATAAATACTTTAGGGCCGCCACCTCCGCCATGCTTAGCGATCACGCTGCCTAGCCCATCAAAGAAAATATCATCAGAAAATTCTTTGGCATATTCTTTGAATACTTCTCTGACTTCTCCCTCATTGCCTGCAATGCCGCGAGCTGAAGTTAAATCAATCAATAATTGCTCTTCTTTTTTGCCCACTTCTGGTCCCCCTATGGTTAACGTTTATTTAAAATCTGGATGATGCACTAAATAGCTCTTATTACAAAAAGACAGCGTTCATCCGTTGATCATAAAGTTAGTATACCATTGTAAAAATTATCTGCGTAGTATGTTGTATACTATCTAAGAGGTGATTGAATGGAACGTTTATCAGCAATTGAATTCACAATGATGGTCATGATCGAAAACGAAGACGGTGAGATTTTAGTCCAAGATCGAAAAAAACAAGATTGGCCCGGTTGGACATTTCCCGGCGGTCACGTGGAACAAAATGAAAGTAGCTATACTGCAGCGATCCGCGAAATCAATGAAGAAACTGATTTTATTATCGTGCCAAATTTAAGCGGTACCGCCGAATGGAATAATTTAAACAAACAGACTCGTGAACTAGCTTTCCTCTATACAGCAACCGTAGAAAAACGTCCTGTTACTGGCGATCTTTTATGGGTGACTAAAAAAGAGCTAACCGCCAAAAAATTAGCCGGTACACTAAATGAACTACTACCGATTTTTTTCGGTGAACAACAGCAGATTTATTTTGAAAGCAATCAATAAAGTTATCTTTGTAAACAAAAAAAAGAGCAGCTCTCTGCTCTTTTTTTGTTCAACTATTTTGTTCAATAAAGAATGCTAAGATTGCTTCGAAATCTTTTCGTTGCTGCTCCGTAAATTTTTGCTCGATCAGAACTTGTTGACCATCGATATATTCAGTAGCACTTTTTTCAAAAGCTGAAGCCGTTGATGTAAGCATTACTTGTTTTTGGCGAGCATCCTGATCAGCTTTTTTCCGTTGAATCAAGCCTTTTTTTTCCATTCGTTGAAGAATAACGGTCGCAGTCGAACGTTGGATATTGAATTCTTGTTCAATGTCTCGTTGTAAAACAATTTGTTGTTTGCGTTCGCTCAACATATGAATGATCGATAATTGAACACCCGTTAAATCAAATGAGCGAGCATAAGCATCCATGGCTTTATCCATTTGGTTCGCAGCTCGTTTGATCTCTCGACCTGTATTTTTCATAAGTACTCCTTTAACTATTTTTTATTTTGACATCCGTTCGGTCTTTGACACTTTTAAATAGAATGAATAAAGTTATTCCCATAATAATCGTCAAAATGAGTAAAGCATTTCGCGAGCCGATCGCAGTAAGATGGGCTTGTGTGCCGCGTCCTGATGTTTGACTGATAGCAATGATTGCAGAAACGATCGATGTACCAGTAGCTCCCGCAAATTGTTGTAGCGTATTTAAGATCGCATTGCCATCGCTTTGTTGTGCGACTGAAAGTTGGCTCAAGCCACTTGTCATAATATTACCAAATAATAGACCCAAACCAAACATATAAAGAATATAGACAATCAAAATCAAACTATTTTTCATTGCACTGATATTCATTGTAAAAATAATCAAAGAAAGCAAAATAAAACAAGCACCGGTTAAAATCGGTTTTCTAGCACCAAAACTATCTAATATTTTCCCGCTGATAGGTGACATGATCGCACCTAAAATAGCCGCTGGTAAAATGACTAAGCCTGCAACTGTTGCGCTTGAACCATTGACCAATTGGATATAGTTAGGCAAAATAAATGACATTCCTAACGTACTCAATTGTAAAACAAAAAAGGCAAAAACGTGACCACCAAATGTCCCCGCTTTTAATACCCTGATATCGATCAAAGGGTGCTCAATCTTCGTAGATCTTTGGATAAATAAAAGCAGCCCTATTACACCGATAAGTAAGGATCCAGAAACAGCCAAACTCAAAAAGACTTTACTGCCGAATTCACTGAACCCAACGATCAAACCGACAAATGTTATAACAACAAATACGATACTCAACCGGTCAACGGAAACACGTTGAGTTGGATGCACCTGTTGGATACATTTCAAACCGATCACTAGCGAACATAAAATGAAAGGCAATAATAATACAAAGATATATCGCCATCCTAGGCTTGATACTACGATTCCCCCAAATGTCGGACCGATCGCTGGGGCAACTGCAGTAATTAATGTCCCTACCCCCATCATCGTTCCGCGTTTTTCAACTGGAACTTGTTCTAAAATAATATTGAACATCAATGGCAACGCAACGCCCGTTCCCAAACCTTGAATCACTCGTCCTAACAGTAATATGCTAAAATTCGGTGCAAAACTATCAATCAATAAACCAAGTAAAAAACTCAAATTTGCAAAAAGGAACAATGATTTCAAATTAAATCGTTTTTTTAATGTAGCAGATAATGGCACTACGATTGCTACCATCAATAGATAGCCCGTTGTTAACCATTGAACGGTACTTGTTGTGACCTGGAATTCTTCCATCAATGTTGGAAATGTAATATTCATAGCTGTCTCAACGATCACGCCACAAAATGACATAATCCCTGTTGCGATGATCGAGAGCACAACCTTTAAAGGAATTGCTGAATGATGATTGTTTGACATAAAAAGACCCCCTATAATTCGTTAGCAAGCTAACGTTTTATAGAATAAGCCCTTTTCTAAAATAAGTCAATTAAAAAAATCTTTAGAACCAGTCAATGAATTGAAAGGTCTAAAGACTTTTTTCTGATATGTCTATTTAGTCATATTTTCTGGATTTTGTTCTTGCCATTCTTTGCTCAAGAAATAATGATTGTTGATCGTATAGATTTTTTTGGTCGCACCGCGATTTTTTAAGAAAGGTTCGATTTTCTTATCTGCAGTCAGCCAACCCTTCCAACCTAAATGAATCGTATCTTGCATAAAATAAGGTTCATTTTGTTGATTCGTATAGTCAGCAACGTTGGTAAAACCTTGCGATGTCAATTGATACTTGATTTTACTTGCGAATTGTTGCAGCATGTCATCGGAAAGACCAGTGTATTGAGACCAGCGACCATTCACTGGAGGGATGATGAAGAGGCAATCCGAATGTTCTTTGGCCAATTGATTTAAAGCTAATTGAAAATCAGAGAATTCTGGCGAATAACGATAATCCCATTCTTTTTGCGAATCTGCTAAATGACTCAAATTTGGCTCAATCCGTTTTTTATAAAATTGTTTTTGAATCCCGAATTCATTGCCTTGGGTCGCCTGTTCGCCCAGTTGATCGGCAAGACTATCCAATTCATCATGATCATAGCTTGCAGGTAAAGCTTTGACATTTTGATCGATCAAGTCTTGTTTACTGATCATACCGATCGTGCTGAACAATTCATCTTCGCGTTCTAACATATTTAATTTTAATTTGCTATATGTGATATCTGTTTTACTTGGTAGTTGACCTTTTCTAACGGCAGTCAGCATGCGTTCTAAGCGTTCATCTTTTCTTATCACTCCATAGTGAGTCAAACGTTGCGCTAGATATTGGTCGCTATCATCGACTTTTTTCAAATGCAGCAACCAATTCAACGTTTGTTCTGGGGAATAGTAAGCATCAAAGTAATCACGTTTGATCCCTTCTTTAACAAACCATTGGGGTGAAATAATAAAGACCGCTTTACGATCTTTTAACTCATCGCCTAGAGATTGCATCATCATAAATTGCGTTAATGATTGGGTTCCGGGTGCCCCCATCAAAAAAGGTGTATAGCCACGGTCATATTTTTCTGCTAAAACGGATGGATGGAAAGGACTGATTCGACTCAATTCAGATGAGCCGAAAAAAGGAACATATTTATCGGTACTTAAGGCTTCTTTTGTAATATTGTTTCCTCGCAATACGTTTCCCGCCATCGAGCTTGATGCAGCTTTGATCAACTTCGGATCACTGCTGTTAATTTTGAATGGTGAAAAAAACAGAAGAACCAATAGGACCGCTGATAAAAGAACCGGCCCAAAGATACCGAAGAGTTTCTTTTTCATTAACCTTGTAATACTTTCACTTGTTCAATGATTTTAGTTGGTGTGTTCCATTGTGCGCGGTCAAACTCTGATACAGGAACTTGAACACCTAATTGTCCTTCGATTTCTACTAATAATTGAACTGTGGCTAGAGAATCCATCAATCCTTGTTCGAATAAATCTACTTCTGGATTATCTCTCACTTCATCTGTTCCGGTAATATCTTCTAAAATGCTAAAAATTGTTTCTTCCATGTTGCTCGCTCCATTTCATTTATAGTTTTTTTATTTTTTATCGATAGTTATTTCATGAAAAATATATTGTGGAACCATAATTTATCTAGGAAACCTGAGAAGATCAAAAAGCTCAAACAAACAGCATTGAACGTTAAGAAAATCGCGAGGGCTTTCGTAAATTTATTAGATGGCAGTTGTTGCTTGTGTTTCTTTTTGAATCGCAGCCAGGCATCTGTCAAACAGATCAGCGTAGCATGATAAATACCATAAACGATATAGTACCAAGTCAAGCCATGCCAAACGCCCATCAATAAGAATAAGGCAAAGTAACCAACATTCGAGGCAACGATTCGGCTTTTGAATGTTTTCTTTTTGATCAATGTAAACATCAAGCGCATATAGATATAGTCGCGAAACCAAAAAGAGAGTGTCATGTGCCAACGATTCCAAAATTCTTTGATATTCCATGACAAGAATGGTTTGTTGAAATTCGGTGGTGTTTCGTAGCCCATCAATTTACTAGTTCCAACTGCGAACAAACTGTATCCGGCAAAATCAAAGAATAGATACATACTGTAAACATACATATACCCTACTAAACTCCATGATAGACCACCGTGCTGCAAGGCATGTCGGTCAACGATTGGTAATAATACTTGACCAAAATAATAACCGATGATGAATTTGTATAAAAAGCCCAGAAAGATATCATGAACAGCTGATCCTAATAGATCTACATATTTTTCTTTCGTCGGCGGTTCATTCAAATCTTTTTCAAAGCGACGGTAACGGTCGATCGGCCCCGACGAGATCGTTGGGAAGAAAAGTAAGAATTTAATGTAATTCAATGGACTGTATTCTTTGATCATACCATCGCGCATTTCCATAATGATCTGAACCGATTTGAACGTCAGATAGGAGATTCCTAAAAAGCCTAAAATTGAATTCTGACCATCCATAAACGGTGTGACTTTTACAAAGATCAGCGGAACGATGCTTAAAAAGACTGCTCCATAAAAAATACTGGCTTGATTTTTTTGTTGGCGATACCGATGATACCCCAAAACAAGCAGGCTTTGAAAAATCACATACCCGATCAAGGCCAACCCTTGCTGGTAATCACTTCCGCCAAAAGAGATATATAAGAAAAATAAGGTAATCAGTGATTGATACCAATTGATCCGTTTACCTCGAAACAACAAACTTAAAACCAATGGTGCCAAAGCAATAAATAAGATAATAAAATAAGTTGGCGATGCATATGGGATCATGTGAGGAATAAACATTAGCTGTTCACCTCACTGATCAAGCATTTCCGATCAATTTTTCCATTCATTGTGCGGGGTAATTGTTCAACATAAACAAATTTTTGCGGAATCATATACTCCATGACTCCTTCTGCCAATTCTTCTTTGATCGCTTTCGTCAATTGATAGTTTTTTTCGAATTCATTGTCTTTTGCTACTACATACGCAACTAGTTGTTGAACTTTGTGTGCTTGATATTTGGGAACTACGGTTGCTTGCTTTACAAAGGAAACTTTCTCTAAATGGTGATCGATATCTTCTAACTCAATTCGAAATCCATGTAGTTTTACTTGGAAATCGATCCGACCTTCATAAAGAAGCAAGCCCTCTTCCGTTAAGCGGCCAGCGTCGCCTGTACGATAAGCCGGCACATCATCAATAGTGAAAAAGGCTGCCGCAGTTTTTTCAGGATTATGGAGATAGCCTTTCGATACGCTGGGACCTTTGATAATAATTTCGCCCGCTTCACCAGCGGATACGGCTTTATTTTCATCATAGATCAACACTTCGGTATCTTTCTTGATATAACCGATCGGAACACGGTCATATTCAGCTAATACTTCATCCGTCACTTCGATTTTCGTCATCGCTACTGTTGCTTCCGTTGGCCCATAAGTATTGAAAATTTTCGCTTGTGGGAAACGGCGTAATAATTCTTCAGCCGTTTTACTAGTAAGTTCTTCACCGCAAAATTGAAAAACTTTAAGTGACGGCACATGTTCGCCATCGAATGTCTTTTCCATTAAACAAATATCCATGAATGACGGGGTCGAAACCCATACGTCCAAATTCAATTGAGGTAAAAAATGAAACAATTGTTTGAAATCATTGATGATTGTTTTCTCCATCGGAATCAATGTACCGCCGCTGCAAAGAGCGGGATAGACACTCATGACTGACAGATCGAATGAATACGGCGCTTGCGATAAGAAACGCATTCCTGACTGGATACCAAAATCGGCTAAATCCCATTCAGTAAAACTCAAAAGATTTTTATGACTGATTTGAACACCCTTAGGCACTCCAGTCGTTCCTGAAGTAAAAATGATATAAAAAGTTTCATCCTCCATAACTGGAGTGAGTGCTACTTCTTTTTGTTCAGTAGTAAAAATTGACCGTAACTCCGCTGGTGATACTACGGGAATATCTGATTTGATTTCCTCTGGCCAAGGCATGACACTTAAGATCATTGCTGGTTGAGCAACGGCTAAAATTAGTTCGATCCGATCGAACGGTGTATTTGATTCGATTGGAATATACGCATGACCACTTTTGGCTGCCCCTAGGAAACTAGCGAGCATGTCAAATTCTAATTCGCCAAAGACCACGATCGGTTGTTTAGCTTCAATTGTTTGGTGCAAATAGTACGCGATATGATCAGACCACTGACGCAACGTGTGATAACTAAAGCTTTCCTTTTCAGATTGATACGCAATCGCTTCAGGTTGATCAATGGCCCATTGATTAATTGTTTGAATAATATTTTGCATGACTATCCTCCGTTCATTGCAAAAAAATTTGCTTGATTAAAATTCATTATAAATAAAATTACCGCCTTGGATACTCTTGTAATGGTACAAGTAGACTAGAATCAGAAGGACAGCAAAGTAAAAAATCGTCTTTCCA
The DNA here is from genome assembly GCF_050310005.1 of Enterococcus sp. 22-H-5-01. Lineage (NCBI taxonomy): Bacteria > Bacillati > Bacillota > Bacilli > Lactobacillales > Enterococcaceae > Enterococcus > Enterococcus sp. 22-H-5-01. Next base: position 5,626 of record NZ_CP189993.1, on the reverse strand, counting down.
ATAAAACTTGACCAATAACGAGTCGTCGGCCGATTAAAAAACTCTTTCATCCAATCGCCCTTTCTTTTTCTGCTTTCGATAATTATTATAGAACGCTGAAAATAATCTACCACCGATTCCACTTACATAAAGCGCTTCCGAACGAACACTTTTGTCACATAATTGAAATAAAAATAATCGGCCACTTCCAAAAAATGCTTGGAAACGGCCGATTAACGACTATTTTTTAAATTAAATAAAACTATTTATAGAAACTTCTTCTGATACATGCAGGTGATCCAATAGAACAATCCATAAACGATCAGCATTAGACCACAAAATAGATAAACAAAACCGTAATTAGCATTTTGCGCAATATGAGCGATCACAGAGATCGCTAGCACACTATGGATCAATGCTAGGAACGCTGGAATAAAGAATGCGTAACGATTTTCACGATTGATTTCTTGATGGATATTTTTTTCTGGAATTCCTAATTGCTGCAACAATAAATACTGTTTGCGTTTTTGCTTAAAGTCAGATAATTGCCGCATCATCAACATACTGGCCGTAGCAATGATAAACATCGTGGTCACAAAGGTCACCACAAATAAAATCAAGCCTAGTGTGCTACGCGTTTGACGATAAGATTCTCGATGTGAGGCATATTCTGAGCGATAAATCGTCGATTCCTTATTATTGGTATCTTCGCCATCTTTAATGTCACCTATAATCTGACCATTTTCCCAGCTTAAATCATAGTGAATCGGGTGATCCCAATCACCTTTTAGGGACTCTTTGACGATTCGGTTTAATGTTTCTTCATCTTTTCTAGCCACATCAACCACTTCTAATTTATACGCCACTCCCTGTGTCTCCGCGAATATTTTATCGGAGACCACGATCATCCCAGTTCCATAACGCATCGTCGTATCACCAAAAAAGTTTGGCCGCATTTCTTGAACTGTCAATTTTCGTTGTTTCAAATTGATGCTCTTGTCATACTGCGTATACTCATTTAAAAAACGCTGATACGAGCTCAAAATCACGGTTGCATCCATTGTTCCTAATTGGATATTCTCCAATGTATCGTTCATTTTTTGGAACGCGCGATAATCCGTTAGTGAGACCATGTCCATTACTTCCGGTTGTGTCATGGTATCTTCACCAGAGATTCGGACGTCTTGTTTAGCAGGAACAGATTTCAAAGTCAAAGTTTCTTGCGTATAAGGAATTGCGGCTTTCAATTTAGGCTCGATTTTTTTAAAACTTTCACTAGTGATGATCAACGAAGTCGGGGTACTTTCATGCACCGAGCGCATCGCCAACGAACTGATTGCGATCATCAAACCTAATAATGTCAATGCTAAGCCAAGCGCTACAGTGATTGATCCTAAGAAACGCCATTCACTAGATAAGCGTAATTGCCATTCACTACGTGCCAATATACCTAAATTTTTATTTAGACGTTTAGGCCGATACGAATTATACCAACGTAGCGTATAAGCAAAAAAGAAATAACTTCCTATCACACAAATCGCAAAGATCAATAGCATCAGTATAAAATTCCCTTGGAATAATCCAAAGCGGTCGCTCCATTGCCGTGAAAAATAGAGATAAAAAATCGCTAATCCCCAACCAATAGACAGAAGTACGATACCTAAAACAGCTAGAATCTTTTGCCTAGTAGAAAGCGTCATCGCTTTGATTTTTCGCAATTTTAATTTTTTAAGATGAGAAAATTTATAGCCAGACACTAGCCAAAGTACCTGGAAAGATACTACCAATAAAATGAACGCTACAACTAAACTTGTGGAAAAAATTGCATCGGTAGAGAAAAAGAAATGTACCCGCAGCGGCAGATCCATCGCTTTGACTAAAATCATACTGAATAATTTTGATAGCAAAACACCCAAGCTGATCCCGATCACAAATGAAAAAACACCGATAAACAGAATCTCTAAAATAAACCACAAGCAGATCTGATAGTAACTCAGACCATATAAATGAAAGATACTGATATCTTTACGCCGATTTTCAATAAAGAACCGATTGGTATTGGTCATAAAAAATAATAGGATCAGTACAACGACAAATCCGCCAAATCCTAGCATCGCAACCAACTGTGTATTTTTACCAGCACTGCGGATCAGCGGTTGTTCATAGGTCATAGCAGTGAATGAATAATAGACCATAACTGCAAAAATCAAACTGAAAAAGAAGACCAAATAATTTGAAAGTTGCTTTTTAAAGCCATGCCAAATCAATTTAATCAGCATTGGCTTTCCCTCCTCCGCCGATCGTAGCTTGCATATCGATTACTTTTTCAAAAAAGTCTTTACGAGATGACCGGCGAACGATTTCAGAAAAGAAACGACCATCCTTGATAAATAGCACCCGATTGCAATAACTAGCGGTATAAGGATCATGTGTCACCATCAAAACGGTCGTCTCTTCATGGAGATTGACTTCGTCTAAATAATTCAAAAATTCGGTTGCTGATTTAGAATCTAACGAACCCGTCGGCTCATCCGCAAATAAAATTTGCGGTTTGCTGATCAAAGCACGAGCTGCTGCTGTGCGTTGCTGCTGACCCACTGAGATTTCCTCTGGGTAACGATTTAAAATATGATCGATTTTTAAAATACTCGTCAAATGCATCACACGACGCATGATTTCTTCATTGGATAATTTGCTGACCGTCAATGGTAAGATGATATTGTCACGGACCGTCAAACTATCGATCAAATTAAATTCTTGAAAAATGAATCCTAGATTCTCTCGCCGAAAATCCGTTAATTTACTTTCTCGCATTTGCGTGATATCGGAACCGGCGATTTTTACTGAACCCATCGTCGGTAATAAGATCGTTGACAAAATATTCATTAAAGTCGTCTTGCCAGCACCACTAGGTCCCATGATGCCAACAAATTCACCCTTTTCCACTGAAAAATTCAAATCATTCAAGACATTGACTTTATTGTTTCGAGTACCGTAGCTTTTAGTAAGATGTTGGACATCAATAATTTTTTTCATTTGTTACCTCTTTTTAACATCTAATTTTTTTCTTTTATGGTATCATATTTAGGTTGGTTTCTTGAGTGAAACGACTAAATAGCACCTTACGTTTTTATCACTCGAAATTTAAAATTTTCAAGTTATTTTATTTTTTTCAAAGCTTGATACTATCACATTTAATACAACTTATGTTATCCAGAGGCACTATATATAGTGCCTCTGGATTTTATTTTAATAAAAAAACTACTATATCTCGTTTCATTGTGATATTATTAATAATTGAAATAACCGAATTGGAGTGAATAGATATGATGGAAATTCATACAAAAGACTCGCTAACTAACGAGTTTCAACCGTCGCTTAAAAAAATCAAAGTCGTAAAACGAGACGGTCGACATGTGTCATTTGATGATCAAAAAATTTATGATGCCTTGATCAAAGCGGAAACAAAAATCAAAAAAACAATGGATCCTTTAGCCAATGAGCGTATCCAGTCAATCGTTGAACGTGTGGATGCTGAGATTTTTGAACGCTTTACAAATGATATCAAAATTTATGAAATCCAAAATATCGTGGAACATATCTTACTTGAACATAATGAATATGAATTAGCCGAAGAATATATCAATTACCGGACGCACCGTGATTTCCAACGGAGCAAAGCGACCGATATCAATTTTACGATTGGCAAATTAATCAACAAAGACCAATCAGTTGTGAATGAAAATGCTAACAAAGATAGTGACGTCTTCAATACTCAACGAGATTTAACTGCTGGGATCGTCGGCAAATCAATTGGTTTAAAAATGTTGCCACCGCATGTAGCGAATGCCCATCAAAAAGGAGATATCCATTACCATGATTTGGATTACCATCCATATACACCAATGACGAATTGCTGCTTGATCGACTTCAAAGGCATGCTGACTGACGGTTTTAAGATCGGAAATGCTGATGTCGAAAGTCCTAAATCGATCCAAACAGCCACCGCTCAAATTTCACAAATCATTGCTAACGTTGCTTCTAGTCAATACGGCGGCTGTTCTTCCGACCGTACCGATGAATTGCTTGCGCCATTCGCACGCTTAAATTATCAAAAACATTTAAAAGATGCACAAGAATGGATCGAAGGTACTGAAAAACAAGAAGCGTTTGCGAAACAAAAAACCCGCAAAGATATCTATGACGCGATGCAAAGTTTGGAATACGAAATCAATACGTTGTTTACCTCAAACGGTCAAACACCTTTCACTTCACTAGGCTTTGGTCTAGGAACAGATTGGTTTGAACGCGAGATTCAAAAAGCGATTTTACAAATTCGGATCGAAGGTTTAGGAATCGAAAAACGGACAGCGATTTTCCCTAAATTAATCTTTACTCTTCGCCGCGGTACAAACCTAGAAGCAACGGATCCAAATTATGATATCAAACAATTGGCTTTAGAATGTGCCACTAAACGGATGTACCCAGATATTTTGAATTACGATAAATTGATTGAATTGACTGGTAGTTTCAAAGTTCCAATGGGCTGTCGTTCATTCCTTCAAGGTTGGAAAGATGAAAATGGCCAAGAAGTAAATGTTGGCCGTATGAATCTAGGGGTTGTTACTTTGAACTTACCTCGCATCGCAATGGAATCAGCTGGCGACAAAGAAAAATTCTGGACATTGTTAGAAGAGCGTCTGCAAATCGCTAAAGATGCTTTAGTTTTCCGTGTTGATCGCTGTAAAGAAGCAACACCAGCAAATGCACCGATCCTTTATCAATATGGAGCTTTTGGCAAACGTTTGAAACGCACGGATTCAGTCAATGACTTATTCAAAAATAAACGAGCAACTGTTTCATTAGGCTATATCGGTCTTTATGAAGTAGCGAGTGTCTTTTATGGCGGCGAATGGGAAAACAATCCTGAAGCCAAAGCCTTCACGTTGAAAATCATGGAAGATCTAAAAGCTCATACGGATGACTGGGGCAATGAATATGGCTATCATTTCAGTGTCTACTCAACTCCAAGTGAAAGCTTGACTGATCGTTTCTGTCGTTTAGATACTGAACGTTTTGGAATCGTGGAAAATATTACAGATAAAGAATATTACACGAACAGCTTCCATTATGATGTACGTAAAAATCCAACACCGTTTGAAAAATTAGATTTCGAAAAAGATTATCCTAATTATTGTTCTGGCGGTTTCATCCACTATTGTGAATATCCCGTACTACAACAAAATCCTAAATCATTAGAAGCTGTTTGGGATTACGGCTACGATCGCATCGGCTACTTAGGAACAAATACTCCGATCGATCATTGTTACAAATGTGGTTTCGAGGGCGATTTCAAACCGACTGAACGTGGTTTTGAATGTCCAGAATGCGGCAATCACGATCCAAAAAGTTGTGATGTTGTTAAACGTACTTGCGGCTACTTAGGAAACCCTCAAGCACGCCCAATGGTTCATGGACGTCATAAAGAAATCTCTTCTCGTGTCAAACATATGAAACAACAATAAAAATTATTCCTAACAGGGACGGCTCTTTCGCTGCTCCCTGTTTTACTTGAAAGGTGATCACATGCGTAACCCAAAACCGAAAGAATGGCTAGCCAGCGATTTGAGCTTGCAGTATATCGCTG